>SVHH01000016.1 GCA_015055945.1 Clostridiales bacterium | reverse complement strand
TAAATGTAAATCTGATAAGTGTATAAACTTCATCTTCTCCCCCGCCGATTTTAGTTTTATGCGTTGGTTAAAATAGCAGTTTTATTATAACATTTTATACATCTTAAATCAAGGACTTATAAAAATAAAAACCTTGCTAATAATCACAAGGTTTTTTACTTTATAAATTTATAAAATTAGTTATCGTTTTTTATAATAGGATAAAGTTGAATAGTATTGCCGCCGTCAACAACGAGTTCTGCTCCAGTGGTATTTCTTGCATGCTTTGCAAAATACCAAACGGCATCGGCTACGTCTTCACCAACGGCTACGTCACCGATAGGTGTAAATCTTGACGGAACGGTTTTATAAAAATCAGGGTTTTTAACCCAACGCTCAGTCTTTATCATACCGGGAAGTACCGCGTTAACCCTTACGTTATACTTACCAAAATCTAACGCCATTGCTCTCATCATACCGAGTTGTCCACTCTTTGACGCAGAATAGGCAATTCTATCTGGGATAGCCCTATAAGCCGTGTTAGAGTTAACGAACACGATATTGCCGCCGCCGTTATCTTTCATTCTTTTTACGGCGAGCTCGCAAAGGCAATAATTCCAAGTCATATTAGTATTTATAACGCGCATAAAATCGGTAAGCGGATTTTCAAGCGCAACGATGTTTAATCCTTGGTCGGCTGCGTTTAACACAAGCGTTTCAATAAAAATGCCCTTTTCATCAAAATAAGAAAACATTTTTTTTGCGGCTTCTTCATCTACGGTGCGTTCATCTATTAAAGAATTTATCGCATAACCCAAAACTTGAGCATCGGGATATTTTTCTTTATATTTTGCTAGTGCCGCGCTAACTTTTTGTTCATCCCTTCCAGTAAATACAACTTGACAGCCTTCCTTGCAAAACTTTTCGACGATTGCTACCCCAGTATTCATGCAAGCGCCCGTTACTAGAACTGCTTTTTTCATAAAATCATTTCTCCACTCTATCAAATACTCTTACAAAGTCTACGATAAACGCGTCGTCAACGAATTTGTCTTTAATTAAGAAGGGCGGCTCGTCAACAAGTCCTTTCCCGCCCAAAAGTTTCCATTTTCCGTCTTCGTTACCGTTTATTCCAGAGCGATAGCCTTGAACTTCGGTCGTGAGCAAAATAAATTGCGGAACGTGTGAAACGTGGTCGGTACAACGCATAACTTCTTTGCCGTCGCAGTAGAAGGTGTAACCGTCTTCTCTCCAGTCCATACCGAAATAGTGCCAGCCGTCTTCAGTTTGTTCAAGGTCGTACTTAACCTTGCCGCCCCTTGTAAACTGTCTGCCGTAACCACCCATAAGGTTAGTAGTATGCGCTCTATTTTCGTGGAAATATTCCATAATATCGTTTTCTATACCGCACCATTCGGGCTCAAAACGCGCGCCGATTGAAGGAGATTGCAACCAGAACGCCGACCACATTGTTTCGGGATCTTTTTGGAACTTACAACGACATTCATAATAACCGTAACGGTGAACGAATTTAGGGGGTTCAAGTTCGCCTAAAGGCCAAATACCCGCTTGTCCCCAAGGATTTTCTCTCTTTTCAATAAGAAAATCGAAAGAATTTGAACCGGTTTGAAGTTGGGGTGAAACGTATCTTCCGTCAACTTCCGTGCGATGAAGTTCTACGTGGCTGTTACCGTCTAAAACAACGCCTTTATCAGTGTATCCATCAAACTTCTTTCCCCAGTAATTTAAGCGGAAACCCCATTTAGTAGTATCGAGTTCCGTGCCGTCAAATTCATCCGCCCAAACTAATTTCCAGTCGCAATCTTCGGGCAAAAAACTTGGCATATGGTCTTTTACTTCAAATTTTTTCATAATCTTTTCTCCTTAAAAATAGAATTTTGTTTTTGCGGGTCTTATATCGGTTAAAGCGCCCGTATAATGACGAAGCGTATGCGGTTGATATGGATGTTTTAAGCATTCTTCTTCGTTAATATCTATTCCAAGCCCCGGTTTATCAGGGATTGTTATATAGCCGTCTTTATATTCTAAGCACTCGTTAGTAACGTCCTTTCTCCATTCAACGTCAGAGTACATAATTTCAAGAATTTCAAAATTCGGGCAAGTTCCTGCTAGTTGCAAGGTTGCGGCGTTTGCAATCGGTCCAGACGGATTATGCGGCGCAAACGGAATATATCTGCTTTCGGCCTCAGCCGCAATTTTTTTAAGTTCCATAATTCCGCCCGCGTGTGAAATATCGGGTTGAATATAGTCCGCCGCCATTTTGTCAAACATTTGTCTATAATCCCAGCGAGTGTAAAGTCTTTCGCCTGCAGAAATTGCAACTGGAGATTTATCACGCACAGCCTTTAATGCATCGAGATTATCTGGCGGAACGGGTTCTTCAAAGAACATGGGCTTAAACTGTTCAAGTTCTTTTGCAATCTTTATGCCAGTGGGGATATTAAATCTTCCGTGCCCTTCAATAAGTAAGTCAACCTTATCGCCAACGGCTTCTCTTACCGCTCTGATATTGCGAAGCGCTTTATCCAGTTCAGCATTAGAAATATTAAGATAATTCTTTCCAAACGGATCCCACTTCATAGCGGTAACGCCGCGCTCTACTGCAATTTTTGCTTTTTCGCCAAATTCTTCAGGCTCTTTTGCACCAGCAAACCAACCGTTAACGTAAATTCTAACCTTTTCGTTAACCTTTCCGCCCAAAAGTTGATATACGGGAACGCCAAGGCTCTTACCCAAAATATCCCAAAGCGCCATTTCAACGGCAGAAAGCGCAGACATCAAAACCGCGCCGCCGCGCCAATATGCATCGCGGTATATATCGTGCCAATGCTTTTCAATATTTAAGGGATTTTTACCTACTAAATATTCTTTTATGTGTTCTATTGCGCCCACAAGCGCCTTTTCTTTATACTCAAGCGTTGCTTCGCCAACACCGCTAATTCCTTCGTCAGTATAAACTTTAACGAACACCCAGTTAGTTCTGAAACAATCAACCACGAAAGTTTTAACGTCAACTACTTTCATTTTAATTCTATCTCCTTATATATTTTAGGAATTACCCTTTTATTAAAAGAAAATTCTTCGCCAGTTAAACTATCAAACATGCCGAAGTGAATAGGCACTGCGTACTTGGGCTTCACCACTTCGCAAAACCTTTGAGCATCAATAGCGTTCATATTATTGCCAACGCCGTTTACGGGAAGAAAAACCACGTCGATATCTTTTGGTAAATCATTAAAGATTTCTTTATTATAAAGAGTGTCGCCCGTGATATAATACTTCTTTTCGCCGTCGTCAATTATTACGCCGATAGGCGTTATATCGCTGTGCTCGGCTTTAACTGCGCTAAACTTTATGCCCTTTTCCGTCCACTCGGTATAGCGGTTAAACTGAACGAAGTTGTTATTTCCGCCGATTTTGCGAACTTCCGTCCATACTGAAGACGGAGCAAGTACGGTTACGCTTGTTTTATCGGTTATGAAGTTTTTAACAGTTTCAGGGTCGTAATGGTCAAGATGATTATGCGTAAAAATCATAATATCGGGCTGAATATCAAACAAACTCTCTAAAACGGGCACGCGCCTATAATTTTTAGGGTTTATTTTTTCTACGCTGTTCGATAGGTAAGGGTCTATCATAATTTTAACGCCGTTTTTTTCAAACAGCAGCCCCGCTTGCCCTAGCCAGGTGATTTTCATATATTTTTGCTCCTTTATTGACTTTACTACTTTTTTATTATATAATATATTTTACTGAAAATATATATTTATCTTATTATATTTATTAGATATCTTATCATTAAGGATGTTTATTATGGAAATAAAGTTGCCCGACGTTGTATCAATAGGCATTTACAATTCAAATTTGGCTGTAAAAAACAGGGTTATTACGAAAAACAGAAAAACGACTATGTTTGAAATAGAAATCCCTATTGAAAAGGGCGGTGTTTCTTATATAAACACTGACAAAATGGCTATTGAACAAGATATGATTATTTGCGCAAAACCAGGTCAAATTCGCCATACGAAACTGCCGTTTAAGTGCTATTATATACATTTTATAGTAACGGACGGCACGCTTTACGATAACCTTATGTATATTCCCAACTACGTAAAAACAAATAAGCGTGAAAAATACTATGAAATTTTTCAAAATTTGTGCAAATATTATGACAGTGCAATAGACGCGGACAAAATAATTTTACACAGCCTTATTTTAGAACTTATTCACACGCTGATTAAAGATTCAAAAAAGCAAACGCTGCACGGCAAAATAAAGAGCAACAACTATAAGGCTATCGAAGACACTATTAAATATATTAAAGAAAACCTTACGGCTGATTTATCTTTAGAAACTATTGCGCACCGCGCGGGATTTAGCCCTATCCATTTCCATAACGTTTTTAAGGCGTCAACTGGTAAAACGCTTCGCGAATACGTTGAAGAACAGCGCATAAAAAAGGCGGCAAATATGCTTATTACCACCGATTATACCCTTACTGAAATAGCGTACGAATGCGGATTTTCATCACAAAGTTATTTTAGTTACGCGTTTAAGCACAAAATGAATAAAACCCCTAGAGAATACGCTAAAGAAGTTTACGAACGCTTTGAAGAATAAAAAAATAAGCAAAAAATACTAAAAATAAATATCTCATACTAGCACTAAACCCCCGAAACGAATTGTTTCGGGGGTTAGATTTTAATTTGTATAAAAACTATTTTTTTATATATTTAAGCGTGAAAAATCAAGCAGTTCAAGGCTCGCCCACAAAAACGGATGAAATTGACCTTTTAGTCATTGAAATCGTTTTTGTAAGGGCAGCAACGCAGAAATGCGCCGCTTATTCGCGCTTACATTAAGAGAGTGCCTTCAGTCGACTCTATAACCTTAAACATCTCAACTTGTCTACCATGTATAGCATCGATATAAACGTAATAGGTTGAGCCGTCGCATTCACCAGAAAACTCGTAACAAAGTTTTT
>SVHH01000010.1 GCA_015055945.1 Clostridiales bacterium | reverse complement strand
AGGCAGCCAAGGCTCGTATTTCCAAGCTCGACAGCATAATCCAAAGGCTTTATGAAGACAACATTGAGGGCAAGGTTTCCGATGAGCGTTTTGCAAAGCTGACCGCTACCTATGAAGCCGAACAGAGGCAGTTGGAACATCGCATTGCGGAACTGCAGAGCTTTATGGCAAACGCAAAAAACGAGTCCCTTGGCATTGATACCTTCCTTTCGATGGTTAGAAGGTATACGGACATCAAGGAACTCGATGCGGAACTTATCCGTGTGTTCGTTGAGAAAATCCTCGTCTACAAGGCAGAAAAGGTTGAGGGACACAGGGTTCAGCGTATTAAAATCATATACAACGGCATTGGTGAAATACCCACCACGCCTATAAACGAGAAAACGGCATAGCCGAATTAACGACTATGCCATTTTCCCAGGGATGCAAAATCCCTAATTCGCACCCACTCAAGGGAAAGCCTTTTTAACGTTCATTAAAATAACTTTTTAATTCAACCAATCTACAAAAGTAGCATGCAGTCCATTATACTGTTCTATAGGAAATACAAGATAAAAATCTTTATTAACCGTAAATTCATCTATAGAACCATCATCTTCTATAGTATAAACTGATATACCACAATCACTAAGCCTAATATTAACACTTTCATAAGTTATAACATAATTTACTGGCGTATATCTATAGTGTTTACTAAAATTAATTCTATTCATATACCAAATAGAATTCAATTTTTCACTAAATTTAGAAATTTGTTCCGTAGGCAACTCGTGAATTTCGCCAGTACTCATATCATGCATTTCCACCTTTAGTATCTCTTCTTTAGGTAAGTGCATTGAAACTGGTCTCGGAAAGAAAATAATACATACGGTTAAAAGAATACCCGCTAAAATGCTTGCCATAACTATTAAAGTAGTTTTCTTTCTTTTACTTAACATATTACCCCCCTTTAATTATGTTTTCTAATTTCATTATAACATCATTTTATGATGTTGTCAATAGCCTTATGCAAAATAATCAGTGTTTTACAAAGGTTTAATAGCCTAAAAATTCCACCCCTTTTAAAAGCACGTCGTTAAGCACTTCGTTTCTAAGCGAATAAAACACTACTTTGCCTTGGCGGCGGGTTGTTACGGCGTTTAAGTTTTTAAGTAGCCTTAGTTGGTGTGAAACGGTTGTTTGGTTTAAGCAAAGTAGTGCGGATATATCGCTTACGCACATTTCGCTTATGGCAAGCGCGGAAATCATCCTTAACCTTGTATAATCGGAAAATATAGAGAAAAAGCACACCAAGTCGTCTAAAATTTCCCCTTTTGGCACGTATTCCGTGACCATAGATTGTAATCTTCTGTCTAATAAAACTTCTTTCATATGAACCTCCATAATGATTGTACACACATCATATAATAATTTGGAGATGGAATTTTCAAGATATTTGTCGCATATTATGTTTTATAGTAAAAAACTTTATTTTTATAAGGGGGTAAACAATTTGAGTTCAAACAATATAGTTTTAATTGCACTCTTGTTGTTGCTTACTAGTAACAATACTATAAACACCACGCAGTTGCTGTTACTATTAGCGCTACTTTCGACTACGACTGGCGCATTTAACTGCTTGTGTGGTAATAACACTCAAAACGCTACTTTTACTTAAAAGATAAAGTTAAAACGCCCCCTTAAAAAAGGGAGCGTTTTTTTATTTGTTTAATTTTAATTTATCAAAGAGTTTAACTAGCGGCATATTGAGAAGTCCAACAGTTATTACCGCGCATATAGTTTGTGGAATTACGGCGGTTAGCGATGCTACCCAATAGGCTTTTGCAGCATCTATACTGTAACCAAAAAAGTTCGGGGTAATGATATTATCAAGCAAGGTAAATATTACCGTCAAAAGAGCAACTGCAAGCACTACTAAAATATGCTTTTTTAAGTTAAGTTCTCTATTCATTGCCTTACCTATTAAGCCTATCACAACCGCAAACAAGTTATAATACACAAGGTATAATATCAAAATATTAGGAAAAAAACCAAACACAAAGCATCGCATAACGGAAAAGACCGTTGCGAGCACCGTGCCCCTTATCACACCGAAGTAAAATGCAAACGCCGTGATAAGAAGCGTAACTATTTCCACGCCTGAAATGCCTGCAAGCGCTATTTGACCACCAATCAGCAAGGCAGTGTATAAACCGATTATGGTTAAATCTTTAGTCGCTTTCATTTGTTAAAAAGTTTGATAGGTAAAAATATAAGTGCAGCCGTCTTTTAATGCAAGTTCAGTAGCGCCAACCGCTGCTGATGCGTAAGTTTTGCCACCTACTTCGTAAGTGCCCCACGCGGTGTTAGAGTTTTCAGTATCGTCGGTGTAGAGCATCCAGTAAGAGTTAAGTCCGTTCTTAGTTCCGTTGATTTCGGTAATCATACCGTCGGCAAGTGTATAAATGAGTTCGCCCTTACCTACAAGGTGATCCATATAATCTTTCAAAGTTTTACCTTCAAGGTCAAACTCCGCGGCTGACACGGTCATAATAACGTCCGCATCAGACGGTTCTCTATCTCCGTTATCGGTAGTGGGGTTTTGGCAGGCAAACATAGTCATCATGCTTACTAAAACAAGCATAAATGCAAAAAGTTTAGTTAATTTTTTCATTTTTTATTCTCCTTTTAATTATTTTGGGCTAAGCCCGTTTGCATAAAGCAATAAAAAATGCGCCACTTGGGCGCATACAATATATTTAGCATTTCCCCATTTCTTCACTGCCCAAGAGAGAAAACGCCCACCAACGAGCAAGTTATCGGGCTTTAACCGTAATGACCGTTGCGACGGAATTTCACCGTGCTTCCCTTGCTTTCTGCGCTTGGTTTATAAAGCGCAACTTCGTTGGATATATCCAAAATTCAATTTAATTATTGTTCATCATAAATTCTTGCAATAGCAAAAAACAAAGTAGAAAGTTTGTTTAAGTACTCGAAAATAATTGCACTTCCGCCGTACTTTTCATAAACCCTTGCGTACGCTCTTTCGGCTCTACGCACGATAGTTCTAACTATATGCGCTTTTGCACCCATATGCGTTTCACCAGGTAAAACGAAACCCTTAAACGCGCCTGCTTTTTGGTTATATTCATTCACAACTTCCATAAGTTCGTTTAAGTGCATTTCGCCAACGTGTCCGTACCCGCCCGCAACTTCAGCAAGCATAACCGACAAAAGATTGACTATTTTTCTAAGTTCCATTTCAAGTTTTTTGTCTTCTACGTGGTGCGTAAATTCCATAATAAACGCGGAAAGTTCATCAACTTGACCAAAAAACTCTATCTTTTCATCAGTTTTAAGCGTTTTATCACCCACTAAGTCAGTGGTCAAAGGCTTATCTTTAATCATTTTATCCCTCAAAATAAAAAGTTTTTTCTATTTTTCTAAGCATTAGCGCTGCGATTAAAATATCCGCCGCACCGCCTATGCTAATATTGTTTTCAATACACTCTTTTGTAACTTGTTTTTCCCGTCCATCAGCACAGTTTGAAATAAGGTTTTTAAAATACTCATACCTTTCAACGCTTTTTGCTCGCTTTAATAGCACGCTATCATCAATACTTTTAACTATATTTTTAAGCACTGTAATAAGTGAATTGTTTTCAAGCAATTGTTTTGCTTTTTTTACGGCTGGAAAACCCATTTTTGCTTGCTTTCTAACTCCGCCAAAGCCGTTTTTATAAGCAGCATAGCCAAAAGTTGAAAGGGGGGCTGATAAATCAGCGCAAATACTTGCGCAGGCGTTATAAATTTCGCTAAACGGTTTACCTTTTTTAAGACATAACCCCGCAGCCGCAAGCAGCACACCGCCCACGAATATAAACCCTTTATAAGCGTTTGCGCCGTCGGTTACTTTGAGCATTTTCTCTTCACTCTCAATGCCGATAGGTCTTAACTTGTCTAAAAGGTTATCCGTTTTTTCCGCCTTAAACCCTATAAAAAACGCATCTTTTAGCCTAGTATTTACAGCGTTTATTGCATTTACCATAACCGAATAATTTAAGTCGGTATGAGAGCCGTTTGAAGTGGGAGTTACGAGCCCGAACTTATTATCTAAGTTAAGTTCTTCAAGCATACTCTCTTTAATTATATTTTCTATTAAGTTGTCAAAATAACTTTGGGTTTTATCATTGAAAAAACTTAGTAATTGACTGGTAGTATGAGTTTTTTCCCTACCGCAAATAAAGGCTGGCTTATCACAAAGATAACACTTGCGCATATCTTTTCTTGATAAACTCTTTTCTTCCCCTTTTAACGTTATATCTATATCGATAAATCTTCCGATAGGGTGCGTTTGTTCTAAATTAACCGTCTTTTCTTTTAAGGTTTTGCCGTCAGCCGTCTTGCCAAAATAGGTTAAACCGTCCGCACCGTCTAAGCGTTCTATATCGTAAACGCCAAGTTCTGTGCAGCGTTTTATAAAATATGCCGACAAAATATGCGCACTGTCAATGTTCTTTGCCCAACCGGGAACGTTAGATTTTACGGTAACGGTGTCGCTTTTTTGCGACAATTCCTTAATTTTTTGCGCGCGTAGTTCTCTTGATAAGAGAATTTTATCGTCTACCATTTTTTACCTGTAAGAATCATATTCATTACCGCACGGCAAGATACGGGGATAAGTTCAAGTGCTTCTTTCTGTTTACCGCACTTTATAAGCGTTCTAAATTCTTTAGCGGAAATCTCTTTGCCGTCTATTGTAAATCTATCAACAAACTCGGCACTATCCCCTAAAACGCGTTCCATAACCGAGTTATATATCGACATATAATCGGTTTTTTCGCTGCCGAAATATCTTTTTGCTATGCCTAACTTTTCCATAAAGAAGTTCTTGAATATCAAAGCATCGTATTCGGCAAACGCCTCGGTTTTTTCATCTACGGTTTTAAGAAAATAATCGGGAAAAGTCGTTTTCGAAACGACGTATTTAGTTGACGGAAGCACGCACACTTTATCACCAAACTGGCGGGTTGCTAAAAATGCAAGTGAAAAGCGTTCTTTAAACGAAAATTCAGATAAATCTTCTTCTAAAACGAAAATAATTAAGCGGCGGTGTTTTGTAAGCGCGTATTCGCAAAGCGATAAGTGCCCTTGTGTAAAGGGGTTGCCGTTAAGAACTATTGCAGCGCTATCTTCATAAAACCCGCCAAGGTCCATTACTACCTTTACTTTTAAGTTTTCAACTTCGTTTAAAATATTAGATTGACCGCCTTCTAACGCGCAAAACTTTTCCGTTTTAACTAAAAGGTTAAAGCCCATATTGATAAATACTGACTCGTATTCGGGCTTAGTGAACACTCTATACCCGAAAATTCCTTCTTCACGAAGTTTTGTTACGGCGTGATTAACAAGCGTTACGGCAAGATTTTCACCCTGCATATTTTTATCAACGGCAAGGCATACGATAAGATTGTCGACAAGTGAAACCGTGCCGACAATATCGCCGTTATCTTCCATATAAACGGTGTAAGTTGAGTCTTCCCTATACTGCAAATCAAACTTTGATAGAAAAGATTTAACCGCAACTATTTCCGATTGTAAAATCGCTTGTTTTAATTCCATTTTTATATCTTATAAATAGTATCGATAACCGTTCCGTCGCGGTAAACCACAACGCCAACGGGCTCTTTTGATTGAACGGGTTTTGAAGGAGTGCCAGTGATTTCGTACGCTTTTTCAAGCAACTCTTCAATAGTGCAAACGGGAAGCCCGCTTTTACTTAATTTATCCAAAATATCTTGTCTTTTGGGGTTAACGGCAATACCGCGTTCGGTAACCAAAATATCAACGTCTTCACCAGGTGTGGTTACCGTGGTAACCTTTTCTTTAATGATAGGCATACGAGACTTGATAAGATTAGTTGTGATAACCGTAACGAAAGCGCCGTGTGCAGTGTCGCTATGTCCGCCCGAGCCACCCATAATAAGTCCGTGTGAGTCGGTAGTTACGTTTACGTTAAAGTCAAGGTCTATTTCTGTTGCACCCAAGATAACAAAGTCAAGTTTGTCAACGACGTTATCGTCAAAGCAACTTGCGTAACGACTGCCACTCATTCCGTGGTGATTTTTATTTTTAGCAATTGATTGAACTGCTGACAAGTCAAAACATTGAACGTCATAAAGTTCATCGAACAAGCCTTCTTCAAGCATATCGGTAAAATATCCAGTAATACCGCCCGAAGCAAAACTACCCTTAATACCACGCTCTTGCATCATTTTCTTTACGAAAGATGCAACTGCAAGCGAAGTTCCGCCCGCACCAGTTTGCATTGAAACGCCGTCCTTAATCAAACCGATTTTATCAAGTGCTGCTGCCGCAAGGCGCGCAATCTTTAACCCTACGGGGTCTTTGGTAATTTTTGTCGTACCAGAAACGATACCCGCGGGATCGCCGATAGCATCAACTTTCAACACGTAATCAACGTATTTTCCGTCAAGGAAAGGCTCTTCTATGCTATCAACCAAATTATCGGTTACGAGTACTACTTTGTCCGCATACATAAGATCACTTACCGCATAACCTAAACTCCCGCACGCGCTCTTACCTATTTCACCAGTACCGTTACCGTTTTTATCAACGGTGGGAACTGCCAAAATTGCAACATCAATGCGAAGATCGCCGCTCTCTATTGCAACGGGGCGGCCGCCGTGCGTATACATAACGAACAAATCTTTTAACTTGCCGTTAGAAATAGCCGCAGCAACAGGTCCGTTAGCGTAGTCGGTTGAAATGCTGGTGATATTGCCGTTTTCAATAAGTTCAACCATAGAAGAATAGTTGGGGAAAATTGAACTGGGTGCAAAGCCCATATTTTTCAAGTCCCTTTTCTTAATCTCTTTGCACACTTCGTCAAGAACGTAATCGCCGTTTCTTAAATGGTGGTGAAAAGATAAGGTCATACCGTCGGTAATACCCAACTTATCGAATAAATCGGCGTAACTGTCGAGCATAATAACGCCGTCAGAAGTTTTCTTTTTAGAAATTCTATTAAATTGTACTTTTTTATATTCACTGCTCCCGTTAAATGCCTTAAAGCCTTGGGGAACTTCTCTACCTAAAATGTTTTTCATAATACTTAAATGAGATTATAACGCTTTGCTTTAACTAAAATTTTCTTTGCGCGCTCAATAATGGGCTTGTCAACCATCTTACCGTCAAGACTAAATACGCCTAAGCCCTTTTCTAAAGCCGCTTTGTTTGCTTGTTCTACGCGGAGTGCCCACTTAATTTTATCCATTGTGGGAACAAAAGTAGAGTTGATAACGCCAACTTGGTTGGGGTGAATTGCCGCTTTTGAAGTAAAACCAAGCCCCAAAGCAAAATTACTGTCGGTTTGTAGTCCGTCTTCGTCGTTAGTGTCGGTAAAAGGCGTGTCGATAGAATCGAGTTTATACGCTGCGCAAGCCATAACTACGCGTTGGCGGGCGTATAAAATTTCATCACCCTTTTTGGTTCTTGAAACTTCTAAGTCGGAAGTCAAGTCTTCCGCCCCCAAAAGAATACCGTTAACTCTGGGCGCTTTTGCAATTTGATCAATTTCTAAAACCGAACAAGCAAGTTCAATAATAGGAATAACCCCTATCTTTTTGGTAAGATTTTTCTTGTTTTCAATATCAGTTAAAATCTTATCGAGTTCAATAAGCGTTTCAAGCGTTGCTTTTGGGAGCATTATCGTATCGATTTTATCGCTTACTACGGCATTTAAATCTTCCGCGTAAAAATCAGTGTCAAGTCCGTTGATACGAACTACTATTTCCATCGGAAAGGCTGCCTTTCTTGCACCGATAAAGTTTGCAACAAGTACCCTTGCGGCATCCTTTTCAGTTACTGAAACGGCATCTTCTAAGTCGTAAATAACGGCATCCGCTTCAAAAACGTCGGAATTTTGGAGCATAGCAGGGTTATTGCCCGGCATAAAGAGTAAACTTCTTCTCATTATTTTTCCTCCATACGCTTAATCGCCGTTAAAAGTCTTGATTTTATGGTGTAATCAAGCGCGCCCTTATCTTCACAAAGCACGCTTAAATTTTCCTTATTAACTTCTTTTAAGGTGTCTTTAATAACTTGTTCAATTTGTTCGTGGAAAAAATCGTAAACGATACTTTTGATAACGATTTCTTGTTTTTCACTAGGTTTAACCGTTATAAGTGCATCGTTTGATTCAAGAGAGCCACAGACCCCTATCTTCATAATTTCATCTCCATATATACTTTTTGCCTTACGCTTCTATAGTGTAAGGCAAGTTTTTTAATATTTCATAATAATTTGCTTTTATTGTCAACATGCTATATTGCGCTTAACGCTTGTTTATGTAATAAGCGTTTAGAAACAAGCAAGACAAGGCTCGCTCGTCAGAACTAATAAGCAATATCAGCACTTTGATAAAAACAAAGTGCAATATTTTGCAATTGTTCTTCCTCTTCCCAAAAAATCTTTTGCTTCGCAAAATCTTTTTCGGGATACCCTTTTTTGTTTTGGATGAAATAAACCTTTTTGGTTATCGAAGTCGTTTTTGCAGAGCAGTAAACGTAGTATTGCGCCGTTTATGAACGCTTATTTGCTGATGCAATAACACGATTCATTTCGTTTTTAACGATCATGTAACCTTCGTCAACGCCCATACCAGGTTTTGCAAGGCATTGAATTGCACGGCATGCAATTGCAATGTTAGTAGTAGTTTTTGCTGATTGGTCGGTTTCGTTACAAGTACCGCCGCAATAACTACCTACTCCCTTTTGGTTGCAGTAAATGATTGCTTCAGCAACGTTATTTACACCGCCAAGGTCGGGAGTTTTGATTTGAAGAACGTGTCCAGCGTGTTCGTCAGCAAAAAGTTTGATGTCTTCTAAAGTGTTGCACCATTCGTCCGCAACGATTTGAAGTTTGCTGCCGCAATCATCAAGCATTTTGGTGAGAACTTTTTCATAGTGGAGGGTGCCTTCTCTATCGCCAGTATCGATAGGACCTTCAATACGAATTCTAAAGGGAGCAGCGGTCTTTTCACATTCTAAAAGATAATTAAACATCTTATCTACGTCATAGTTAAACGCTAAACCGATAGTTCCGTAAACGTCAATATGGAATACGGGGTTATAGTCCGCGTTTACTCTGTGGTTTAAGATACGGTCGCGAAGCCATGCAATGTATTCGAGAAGAATTTCGCCCTTAGTGCCAAGTTTGGTTTCCACGTGGTTTATAAGTGCGTGCGGAAGAACGTCTGCTTCTTTGATAATCATCTTGTCAGCGTTGTCGTGTCTATCATCGCCCGATTGAGTAAATACGGGAATAGGTTCGTAAGTTTTACCTTCAACGTCATACTCTGCACGGATAACTTCCGCCATAGTAATTCTCTTAGCGTTTGCAGTAGCATTTAAGAGCGCTTGAGTTATACCGTAACGGATAGCGGTGTGTAAACGCTTGCCGTCAACGATAAGTTTGTCATATTTTTCTGCTAAAGGACGAAAAGAAGAAACGTCTTCACCGATAAGCATAGGTTTAATTTTTTCTTCTATGAAAGGAATAAAATCACTTGCTAAGAACAAGGGGTCGCGTCCGCCTGCGCCTGAATATTGAACTGCAGCGCAGTCGCCATAACCTACTGTACCGTCTTCTAAAACGAGTTGAACGGAAATTGCTTCACCCGCTTGACGGATACTTGTAAAGCCTTCGGTAACAGGTTCGCCGATATAGAAAATGCCGTCGTGTCCAGCACCTTGCTTAATAGCCTTTTGGTCGTCAAAATAGAAACCCGTATATGATTTTGTGAGAATAACGTCAATAATTTTCATAATTTATACCTTCTAAAAATTTGATTGTTTGTAAGTTAATAGTTTTTAATTTTAATATGTATTTTAAAACAAGGAAAGCCAAACAGTATTTTAAGACAAAGAAACAAGCAATACAAGGAAAGTTAAACTTTGTGAAGGGAGCGTACTTGCTGTTCTATTGAGTTTTAAGGGTTTAGATACAAGCGTGGATAGGCTCATCAGCAGTATTTTAAGACAAAGAAACAAGCAAGACAAGGCAACACCCGCAGGCAATAGCATGCATATTGACAAGGGTGTTAACACAGTATTGCGCAGTTTGTTTGGCTTAAAATTAGATTTCAACGTATGAAGTACGCCCAACAATCCTACCTAAACTTACTGCATAAATATCGTCAATGGTAAATTGGAAAGATACGGGACGACCTTCAGCGGCTGCACGTTCTTCAATCTTTTTGCGGTGGAATTCTTTGATTTCATCAGTAAATGCAAGGTTACCGAATTCAAAAATTCTAATGCAACCGTCGTTATCACGAACGGGAAGAATAAGACCAGCGTTGTATTTACTGGGTGCGAAAGGTACGTCGATAAGACCTTGAGCAAAAGCGTTTACAGTGCCTTGAGCAAGGTCGCCGTCGCCAACTTTCAAAACAGCGTCCATAAGGCAATCAACTTCTTTCTTGATTTGCTCAATTTCTTCTCTTAATTCTTTGCAGTCGGGGAATCTTTGGTCGCAAAGAAGTCTAGTGATAAACTTAGATGCTTTGATACCTTGTGCGTTTGCTTCCTTAGTAGGAATACCAACTGATTCGTGCGGGGTTTTAGTAATCATCTTGGTTGCACCAGAGAGTGCGCCAACGGTTGACGAGAAAGAAATAAGCCCTAACGCTTCGGTTTCATCATGCGGGAAACCACCCATCCATTGATGGAATACAGTTGTAACGACAACGTCTTTATAACCGAATTTTTCAAGATATTCTTCGGTTTGTTCTTGAAGTGAGCGGATAGCAGCAACGTCTTGAATAACGTTACCACCCATACCGTAACCAACGGTAATATTCTTAACGCCTTGTTCAGCAGCAAGAAGCGCTTCGATAATACCAACAGTGTTGGAGATTGACGGCGGAACGAGCGTACCAGTCAAAGGTCCAAACGGTTCACGGTTGATGTGAACGCCGTTTTCTTCATAGTAACCTACCAAACGGTCGCAATATTGCCAGTATTTGATAGAATCTTCCAAAGAAATGCTCTTTGCATAAGGTAGGTTATAAGAGATTGCGCCGCCTTCGTTAGAAGTCCAGCCAGCAGCGTGGATAATTTCAGCAAGAAGTCTTGCATCGGGAGTTCCGTGTCTTGCTTGAAGGGGAACTTTAACCGCGTCAAAAACTTGTTTACAACCGGTAACACCGTAGTTTACACACGGAAAACCGTTAAGAAGTGCACGGTCGTTCATAATACTTTCTTTAATACCCATATCCGCTTCAACGTATCTGTTTTGACGGGTATACGAGTCTATTGTGCTAGGTAAGAAGTCTGCACCTGCATCTTCCAAGTATTGTAAAAGTTCAATGTGCTTATTCACAACGGGCACGCCGGCACGCGGTTGAACGAGTGTTCTTGATTTTAATTTTTTAGCCTTAGCGAGTTTATCCGCAAAGTTCTTTTCTTCGGGAATACTCTTTAAGAAAGGTATTGATTCATCAAAATCAAGATGGTAATCTTTACCAGTTTTCCAAGTTGCTAAAACTTGTTCTCTTTCTGCTAAAAAGTCTTTTTCACTAATCTTTTTATTTTGTATCATAATCTCACCATTTATATTTTAACAATATGTTTTTTCATTATTTTAAGAGCAAGTAGCGGGTCAATTTCCGCAAGCAAGCCCATTGCTGCAAGTATATAATCTTTGTCGAGCATATATCTCGGCGAGCGCGGTCTAAGTTCTAAACCTTTGTTTATTGAATACTCTACTGCGCTTAAAATCTTTTCGGGGTTTTCGTTATGAACTAAAACGCCGCCCGTACCTATAACGAAATTTACTTTACTTAAGTCTTTTCCGAACTGGTTATAGAGCATGCCCATAGGCGTGTACATCTCTTCCATTCTGCCAGCGTGCCTACTTATAGCCTTGTCCACGCAAATTCTACCCATAATTCTGTCAATCTTAACTTGCTCTGGGGTATTTGGAACGGTGTCTACGTGTTCGTGGCGGTAAAGAAGTTCTTTTTTTAGGTCAACGCCTTCGTCTTCATCAATCATTCGTATTTCTTCTTCAGTTAAAGAAGATAACACGCCGAGCGCAGAGTATCTCATACCAAGGTCGCCTTCAACCGTACGCTTTGCGTAAGGTTCTTCTAGACCTTTAATAACGACGTCGCTACGCTTTGCTGATGCCGAACAAATTGAGTACATATCAGTAGTTGCACCGCCGATGTCGACTAAAACTATTTCGCCTAAACCACTTTCGTGCATATAACCGTCGGCAAGAAGTGTTGCCGCGCGGAGCACTGATTCGGGTGTAGGAAGAATTAACCTGTCGATTTCGCCTTCAATCTTCTTTATACCCTTTGCAACGATGATATTTTCTAAGAAGATTTTGCGTATCCTATCCCTTGCGTTGTCAATGTTTAGAACGTTTAGTCTAGGCATAACGTTTTCACAATAATACTCGTTCATGCCGTATTTTTCAGCCATTGCTTTGATTTCATCCGTGCAGTTTTTGTTACCCGCAAAGATGATGGGGATTTTAATTCCGCGTTCACAAAGCATTTTTTGGTTGAACAACACGCACTCGTCGTTACCGCCGTCAGTTCCGCCTGAAAGAAGAATAATATCTATCTTTTTTTCAATAATCTTATCGACGTCCGCATTCGTTAAGTGGTGTGAAAAGGAAAGTTCAACTTTTGCACCAGCGCCTAAGCATACCCGCCTTGCCGCTTCCACGGTAAGTTCTAGGACTAACCCGATAGCAGCCATTTTAAGACCGCCCGCCGCTGACGAACAACCGATAATTCTATCAAACTTGGGATTTTCTTCCCCTAACTTTTCAGCAAGAACTTTAAGAGCGTTGTTATACCCGATTGTGATATCGGTATCTACAGTTGTAAAATGACTTGCGGTGGCAATAATATCTTCTTTTTCAGTATCAACCGCCGTCAGTTTGGTAAAAGTAGAACCGAAATCTATCATAAGATAACGGCTCATCTAATTATTCTCCCAAAAGTTCTTTGATGTCGGGCAAAGTTTCTTCAATAGGAACACCAGGACCGTAAACTTTGTTAAAGCCCATCGCTTCAAATCTTGCTCTTACGTCATCGAAGTTTTGCTTACCAACAACGATGTTGCCGCCAACAAAAAGCGGAATATCGCCAATACCTGCTTCGATGCAGTTTTCTCTCATACCACGGCAGTCAATTTCGCCTTGACCGTAGAGAGATGATACCATAATTAAATCAGCCTTAGTTTCAATAGCAGCGTTGATAAAATCTTCTTGTGAAGATAAAACGCCGATATTAACTACGTTATAGCCTTCGTTCTTCAAAACGTATTCGATAATCTTGTTACCCACTGCGTGAACGTCTGCACCGATTACACCAATAACTATTGTCTTCATAATTCACCTTTTCTAGCCGTTAAAAATTAAACGACACATTATATTAGTTTGATTATAACACTTATAAAAATTATTTACAAGTAAATAAACAACTATTTATAACTTTTATAAAAATTTTTTATAACGAAAGGAAAAAATAATACCCCGCGTCTTTTTCGCGGGGTTAATTTATCGTTTTATTAAATTTCCACTATACCGTCAATACATTTAACCGTTTGGGCGGGCACTGATTCATTCCAACTTTCGCCTTTAACCACGTTATTCCACTCGGCAACCGTTCCACTAAACGATATGTTTAGTAAGTTAATGCACCCAGAAAAAGCATAAGAACTGATAAATTCAACACTTGCGGGAATTTCTATGCTTTCTAGACTTCTACATCTTGAAAATGCAGCGAACTTAATTTCCGATATACTGTATGGTGCAACAAAAACTATGTTTTTCAAGTTTGAGCAACCTTCAAACGCTTCTTCTCCTATTCTTTTTAAGCCGCTTCCGATTTTCAAACTTTCTAAACTTTCACACCAAGAAAATGCTTGATTGTTTAAATATTCTACGCTGTTAGGAATTTCTATACTTTGTAAACTTTTACAGTTATAAAAAGCGCGATTTTCTATTAAAGTTACCCTATTAGGAATTTGTATAGTTTTTAATTTTTCACACCCAAAAAAAGTAGCGTGGTTTATTTTGTCTAATTTGCTTTCTTTGTCAAAAATCACGCTTTCCAAATTAACGCAACCTTCAAAAGCGTTTCCATCTATGGTTTTTATCTTTTCTGGAACGTTAATCTTTGTTAAACTTACACAACTTTCAAACGCGCTAGCGCCTATGCTCTTTAGTTTGCTACCTTCTTCAAAAATAACGCTTTTTAAATTCTTACAATTTTCAAATGCTTGCGAGCGTATATTTTCAACGTTTTTAGAAATTTTTACCGTTTCTAATTTTTCGTTAGACATAAACGCATGATTATTTATTTCTGATACAGATAAACCCTTGTATGTTTTGGGAATTTCAATTTGCTTATCGGTACAAGCACCTTCACTAATACTATAAGCAAACCCAAAATTCGTTTTTCTATATTCAAACCCATTTTCGTCATAAGTAACGTCCGCACAAGAACATGCACAACACCCTAAAACACAAATACTGAATACTAAAATTAACGCCAAAAATCTAACTAGTCGGTTTTTCATATTCACCCCTGAAGTTTATCTACAAATACTTCCTTTGCTATTTCTATAAAGGCTGCGCATGCTTTGCTAATATAACGGTTCTTTTTATAACCTATGTACATACGTCTTGTTGTATCATCACCTTTAATCTTGTAATAAATACAGTTTTCGCCGTTTGCACTGGTTGCCAACGTGTCGGTTACGAACGCAATCCCCATACCCGAACAAGCCATATTGTACGAAGTAATAAGTTGGTCAAGATAAATTCTTGCATTTGGTGTAAACCCAGCCTTTTCACAAAGAACTTGGGCGCGGCGCTGCATATCGTTGCCCTTTTTCATAATCAAGAACTCTTCATTTTCAAAAGCGGCAAGGTTTACTGCGGGGCAGTCTTCCCTATCGTGCTTACCGTTTTTCAAATCTTCAATGGTGAGTGCGCAATCTACTAAGCCGTTGTTGATTTCTAAATGCTTAGGCACTGCTAAAATTACCATTTCATCAAAAAGCGGTTCGCAAGAATATAACTTTTGGTCAAAATCGTGCGCAATAAGTAAATCTATTGCATCGGTAAGCAAAAGTTGGCGAAGGTCCGGTGAGTTTGATTCCACAAGTTCAATCTTTATACCAGGATATTTTTCAGAAAACTTCATTATAACCTTGGGCATAATAAAAGAAGAAACAAAGTTTTCACCGCTTAAAACTAATTTGCCAGTTTTAAGTGAGCCTATGTCGTTTAATTCTTCTTGCAAACGCTTTCTAAGTGAGTGCATTTCTTCAATAGACTTAATATAAATTTTACCCGCTTCCGTCAAGGTTATGGGAGATGTTGAACGGTCAAAAATAGTTACGCCAAGACTTGTTTCCACCTTTTTAACCATAGCAGAGAGCGCGGGCTGCGAAACAAAGAACTTTTTTGCCGCAAGTGAAAAACTTTTTTCTTTATATACTTCGTATATATAATCGGTTACGTCTAAATTCTTTTCCATAAATTTATATTTATACCCTTTTGTTTTTTATTCGCTTTTATTATATCATAATTTAAAATAAATATCAAATTTATTTCCATAAAAATTTTTAATATCCTTAAATATTAAAAAACCTTTGCATTTAACTGCAAAGGTTTTTGTGTTTTGTGTTCTATTTAACCCAAAAAGTATTTTACTTAATAAAGTGCATAACACAAGTTAGACTTTCAAAATGCCCCGAAGGCAATAGCATGCATATTGTCAAGGGGTTTTTGAGAGTATAACGCCGTGGAAGGCGCTTTATTTCTTGTATTCAGCAATACCTTGTTCAAAAAGGTCGTTTCCTTCTGAGTCGTAAGTTACGATTGCATAGAAATCTTTAACTTCTAAGCGGTGAATTGCTTCTGCGCCTAAATCTTCGTAAGTAACTACTTCACAAGTTTTAACGGTTTCAGAGATTGATGCTGCTGCGCCGCCGATTGCTGACATATAAACTGCACCGTATTTGGGGAGCATTTCTTTGAAAGCCTTATCTCTAGGACCTTTACCTATCATAACCTTTAAGCCTTCTTTCAAAAGGGGTTCTGAATAGGGGTCCATACGATAACTTGAAGTAGGACCAGCAGAACCGATTGCTCTACCGGGTTTTGCGGGAGTCGGACCTACGTAATAAATACAAGCGTTGTTTACGTCGATAGGAAGTGCTTCGCCTTTTTCTAAAAGTTCGCAAAGGCGCTTGTGTGCAGCATCTCTACCAGTATAGATAATACCGGTGATTTTAACAGCATCACCTGCACGTAATTTCTTAACTTCTTCAGGGTTTACAGGGCTTTTTAATTCAATCATGATAACCTCCCATTAAAGCGTGCAAGATTTGTGTCTTGCAGAGTGGCATTGAATATTGATAGCCACGGGTAAACTTGCAATATGGCAAGGATGAACGTTAACCTTAACAGCAAGGCAAGTTCTAGTTCCGCCAAAGCCCATAGGACCAACACCAGTGTTGTTGATAAGTTCTAAAAGGTCTTTTTCAAGTTTGTTTGCAATAGGATCAGCACTTTCGTCGTCAATTTCACGGAAAAGCGCTTCTTTTGCAAGAAGTGCACTCTTTTCGAAGTTGCCGCCGATACCAACGCCTACTACGATAGGGGGACAAGGTTTACCACCAGCGTGGAAAACGGTGTCTACAACGAGTTTCTTAATGCCTTCGATGCCGTCAGCGGGGATAAGCATTTTAACGGTAGACATATTTTCACTTCCGCCGCCCTTAGGAGCAACGTCGATTTTGAAAGTATCGCCAGGAACCATCTTGATATGTACGATAGCGGGAGTGTTATCCTTGGTGTTAACTCTGTCGATAGGATGACGAACAACTGATTTTCTAAGGAAACCTTCAGTGTAAGCACGTCTTACGCCTTCGTTAACGGCTTCGTAAATATCACCTTCAAAGCATACTTCAGAACCGATGGTAAGGTATACAACTGCAACGCCGGTATCTTGACAAATGGGAAGATGTTTTTCTCTGCCGAGATAAGCGTTTTCAATGATTTGTTCAATAACTTGTTTGCCAAGGGGAGATTGTTCTTCCTGAGCGGCCTTTTTCAATGCGTTGAGAACGTTTTCGGGGATGTTTTCGCACGCGTCGATAAATAATTCCCTAACCTTTTCACTAACGTCTTTCAAATCAATCTTTCTCATAATAATTCCTTTTTTGATTTAATGCGGTTTGTAAAATAATAAAAACGGTTTAGAAACTAGCAAGACAAGGCTCGCGAAGCGTTTTGGATGAGATTAACCTTTTTGGTTATCGAAATCAAAACGCAAAGCAGTTAACGAAGTATTGCGCCGTTTATAAACTGTTTAAGCAAAACCCCCTAAATTGATAGGGGGTTTTGCTTAAACTCGTTTTTTTAAATTTCTGAGAAGTACTTGATGGTTCTAACCATTTGGCTGGTGTAAGAGTTTTCGTTGTCGTACCAAGAAACAACTTGTACTTGGTAAGTTTCTTCATCAATCTTAGAAACCATGGTTTGAGTAGCATCAAAGAGTGAACCAAATCTCATACCGATAACGTCAGAAGATACGATTTCGTCGGTGTTGTAACCGAAAGATTCAGTTGCTTGAGCCTTCATTGCTGCGTTGATACCTTCTTTGGTAACGTCCTTACCCTTAACAACTGCGATAAGGATAGTGGTTGAACCAGTAGCGGTAGGAACACGTTGAGCAGCACCGATAAGTTTGCCGTTGAGTTCAGGGATAACGAGACCGATTGCTTTTGCAGCGCCAGTGCTGTTAGGAACGATGTTCATAGCACCTGCTCTTGAACGTCTCTTATCACCCTTTCTTTGCGGACCGTCAAGAATCATTTGGTCGCCAGTGTAAGCGTGAACGGTGGTCATGATACCGCTTTGGATGGGAGCGTAATCGTTAAGAGCCTTAGCCATAGGAGCAAGACAGTTAGTGGTGCAAGATGCAGCAGAAATGATCTTGTCTTCTTTAGTTAAGGTCTTGTGGTTTACGTTGTAAACGATAGTGGGAAGGTCGTTACCTGCGGGAGCAGAAATAACAACTTTCTTAGCGCCAGCAACGATGTGTGCTTGAGCCTTTTCTTTGCTGGTGTAGAAACCAGTACATTCTAATACAACGTCAACGTCGTATTGAGCCCAGGGGCATTCAGCAGCGTTAGCGCACTTAGAAATCTTAATTTCCTTGCCGTCAACGATGATTGAATCTTCAGTAGATTCAACGGTGTGACCTTGTGCAACGTAGTTACCTTGCATAGTGTCATACTTCAAGAGATGAGCGAGCATTTCAGGGCTAGTTAAGTCGTTGATAGCAACAACTTCATAACCTTCAGCACCGAACATCTGTCTGAAAGCGAGACGGCCGATACGACCGAAACCGTTAATTGCAACTTTTGTTACTTTTGACATGTTAATGTCCTCCAAATAATATATTTCTTAAAATTTTTCAAATTTTGTCTTATACATTATAGCCCCTAAAACAAGGCTTTGTCAATTATTTTGACGCCGTTATTTTAAATTTTCGGGGTTTAAGCATTGTAAATCACTAGGAACGAACAGTCCGTCTTTACGAATAAGTTCGCCGTCGAGATAAATCTCGCCGCCGCCGTATTCTTTGGTTTGAATTTGCACCAAATCCCAGTGCACGGCAGAAACGTTGCCGTTATAGCAATCGTCATAGCAACAACCGGGCGTAAAGTGGATAGAGCCCGAGATTTTTTCATCGAACAAAATATCGCCCATAGGTTTATTTATATAAGGATTAACACCGAACGCAAATTCGCCAACGTATCTTGCACCTTCGTCCGTATCGAAAATAGCGTTTACCTTTTGGTTATCGTTTGCGGTTGCTTTGATGATTTTACCGTCCTTAAAGGTTAAAGAAACGTTTTCAAACTTAAAGCCGTTTTCAACTGACGGAGCATTGTAAGTGATAACGCCGTTTACGCTGTCCTTGACGGGCGCGGTGTAAATTTCACCGTCGGGTATATTACATCTACCAGAACACTTCTTACTTCCGATACCTTTTATTGAAAAGGTTATATCAGTATCTTTTGCAATAATATGAACTTTATCCGCTTTATTTAAGCGCACAGCCAACGCATCCATAGCCTTGTCCATTTTAGAATAGTCAAGGTTGCATACATTAAAGTAAAATTCTTCAAATGCATCCGTACTCATACCCGCTTGTTGCGCCATACCTTGGTTGGGGTAACGGAGCACAACCCACTTGGTCTTTTTAACACGGATTTCGTGATGAACGGGATGAGAATAATATTCGCTCTCGATTTTAGCCTTATCTTCAGGCACGTCGGAGAGTTCGTTGCAGTTTTCCCCACCGCGAATTCCGATATAAGCGTCCATTTCACTCATGCGCGCACTGTCGAACTTTGCCTTTAACTTTGCAAGTTCCACGCTGTTGCCGAGCATAAGTTCTCTGGTAACTCTGTTATCGTAAATTTCCACGAAAGGATAAGCACCCACTTTATACGCTTCTTTAACGAGCGCATTAACTAACATATAGTCGATACCCTTTGCTTCGATTAAAACTTTTTCACCTTTTTTCAATTTACACGAATAGTTTATAAGATTTTTTGCCAACTGATTTACTCTTAAATCTTGCATAAAACACCTGCCTAAGCGATATTACATATTTATTATACAACCAAACGCGTTTTTTATAAAGTATTTTTGCGTTAGAATTAAATTTTGTTTGATTATTTGACAAAAAAGTTATATAATAGTACTTGTCAAAAAGTGGTGCTTTAACTATAAAACCACTTTTCATATGATAAAATAATTATATTTATATATTTTTGGAGGTCCATAAAATGGCTTTAGTTAACTCTAAGAAAATGTTTGAACAAGCTTACAAGAACGGCTACGCTATCGGCGCGTTCAACGTAAACAACATGGAAATCGTTCAAGGTATTACCGAAGCGTGCAAAGAAGTAAACGCTCCCGTTATCTTACAAGTAAGTAAGGGTGCAAGAGCGTACGCTAACCACACTTACCTTGTTAAACTCGTAGAAGCAGCAGTTCAAGAATGCCCCGATATTCCTATCGTATTGCACCTTGACCACGGCCCTGACTTCGAAACTTGTAAAGCAGTTATCGACGGCGGTTTCACTTCAGTTATGATCGACGGTTCACACCTTCCCTTTGAAGAAAACGTTGCACTTACCAAAAAGGTAGTTGACTACGCACACGACGTTGCTGCTCGCGGCAGATACATCACCGTTGAAGGCGAACTTGGTACTTTGGCTGGTATTGAAGATGAAGTTAAGGTTGAACACGGTGCTGAAAGTTACACCAAACCCGAAGAAGTTATCGAATTCGTTACTAGAACCGGCGTTGACAGTTTAGCAATCGCTATCGGTACTTCACACGGCGCATATAAGTTCAAACCCGAACAATGCACCAGAAACGAAGAAGGTATTCTCGTTCCCCCCGCACTCCGTTTCGATATCTTAGAAAAAGTTTCTGAAAAACTCCCCGGATTCCCCATCGTATTACACGGTTCTTCATCAGTTCCCCAAGAATACGTTAAAATGGTAAACGAAAACGGCGGTAAAATGCCCGATGCTATCGGTGTTCCTGAAGAACAATTGAGAAAGGCTGCTGCTCTTTCAGTTTGCAAAATCAATATCGACTCTGACTTGCGTTTGGCAATGACTGGTACTATCCGTCAATTCTTCAACGAAAAACCCGACAAGTTCGACCCCAGAGAATACTTAAAACCCGCACGTGCAAACATCAAAGAAATCGTTAAGCATAAACTTATCAACGTTCTTGGTTGCGCAGGCAAAGCAGACGAATGCAAATAATTTTTAATTAAAAACAAAAACGGTTGTGAATTTCACAACCGTTTTTGTTTTTTACGCTTTTATCTCTTTTGTAGTAAAATATAATTCACACAATTCTTCTTCGCATAAAATCTTTAGTTCTACTTTATTTACGCCGTTTTCTTCATTTACGAATAAAGAATATAGAGTTTTATCAGCGCAATCTCTAAACGCATTTAATGCGGCAAACTCAACGTTTACCCCGCAAAACTTTAACGGCACTCTATCCGATACCGTTAAAGTCAAGTTGCAATCATTAAATTCAACGCGGTTTATGCGCTGCATAAAATAATCGTCAAAGTCATAGTTTTTTGTTCTTTCAAATTTTTTCATAAGTTTTTCTCCTTTTTGCTTAGTTGTGATTAAGATTTACACAACTATTTAATACTAATGTTAGTATATCATAATACTAATTGCAAATAAAATAAATGCAACTAAGAATAAAGGGGTATTTTGTCGAGTTATGACCAATTCTGTCGAATTTCAAAACAGAATAAATGAATTGATAGTTTTTGATGAAAAAGAAAAAGTTAAAACTTGCAAACAAATAGGCGTAGATGCTAGGGCAATTTCTTTAGCAAAAGACTTTGGCATTATTCCCGCTACTCAATCTTTAATAAAAATAGCCGATTATTTTAATATCTCAATAGAATTTCTTTTGGGCTATACGGAAGATGATAGTTTTACCCCTGCCCAAAAACCTTCTAATTTCGCAGATAGATTGCGCACGCTTATTGAAAAAGACGGAAACACACCTTATAAGTTAGCACTAAAGTGGCACGTTGATAAAAGTTATCTTACAAGATGGTTGCAAGGCAAATTTGTAGCAAATATATCTTCATTAGAAATTATTGCCGACTACTTTGAAGTTTCTATCGACTATCTCTTAGGTAGAACTGACTGATTTTTGACTTATTTTGTAGAATTATGGCGAAAATATCTAAAGACACAGAAAGAATTTCATTAAAATTTAAAAGTAGGCTTATTGACTTGCTTGATGATGAAGATTTAGACCTTACTGATTTTTGCAAAAAGAGCGGCATTAGTCAAACACCTATTAGAAATGCACTGACATTTGGTATTATCCCAAGTGTTTTAATTCTTGTAAAGATAGCAGACTTTTTCAAAGTTTCGTTTGAATATTTAATTTGTGAAAAAAACGAAAACGATTTTATCGAATCAGTTAGCCCTTGCTCTTTTTATGAAAGATACGACGCTTTGCGCAAAGAAAAGAACGTTAAGCACTCTCAAATTGCAAACGTAATGCCCTTTAGTAGAAACGTCATATCAGAGTGGAAACGTAACAACACCATCCCAACGCTTGACAACTTAAAAGAATTAGCAAAGTATTTTAACGTTTCTATCGACTATCTTTTAGGTAGAACTGACTATAAATAAACATTATATATATTAGCCCGAAACTTACCCATAGTTTTGGGCTTTTTGCATATATTCATCAATATGCGCATAATATGCGGGTAAAATATTTCATATTCATTTATTTATGCAATATTTAATGCTTTTATGCAAATTATTTTGAATATTTTTATTTTTTTACTCAAAATCGGTTGACAAATTATAATTTATGATGTATTATAAGCGTACAATCAAAAAACAAAATCTTTTTAAGGAGAAATTTTTATGAAAAAATTATTAAGCATTTTGCTTTGCGGCGTTCTTGTTTTATGTTCCGCATTTGCACTTACTGGTTGCAACAACGAAAAGGTTGAACTTGACGTTAAGAACATTGAACTTACAAGTGAAACTTATGCGTTTGCTATTGCAAAAGGAAACACTGAATTAAAAGACTCTGTTAACTCAATTCTTGCTGACCTTGAAGAAACTGGCGAACTCGCTACTGTTATTGATTCTTTCTTTACTGGCGACGCTACTTTCGAATACACCAACCCTGCCGAACCCACTGCAGCAAACAAAGCAGATTATCTCATCGTTGGTACTAACGCTTACTTCCCCCCGTTTGAAATGTATAACGGTGTAAAGCTTACTGGTGTTGATATGCAACTCGCTTCAATCATCGCTCAAAAGCTTGGCAAAACTCTTTACATTAAAGATATGGAATTCGACGCACTTATTCCTTCTGTAAAGAATGGCGAAGTTGATATGGCAATGGCTGGTATGACCGTTACTGAAAAGCGTCTTGAAGAAGTTGACTTCGCTGAAGGCTACTATACTTCTGCTCAAGTTATTACAGTTTTAGCAAGCGACACTACTTTTGATGAATGCAAAACCGTAGAAGACGTTGAAAACGTTCTCAAAGCTCAAAACAAAGAATTCAAAGTAGGTACTCAAAAAGGTACTACTGGTTATATGTATTCTGCAGGTGACGCTGACTTTGGCTACGATGGCTTTACTAACCTTGAAACAAAGGCTTACGACACTGGCGCTCTTGCAATGCAAGACCTTAAGAACGGCAAAATCAATGCTGTAATCCTTGACAAACAACCTTCTTTGATGATTACTTCTTCAATGAATAAATAATTATGTGGAACACTTTTGTTGAAAAATTTATAGAACAAGAAGGGTACAAACTTACTCTTACAGGCTTAACAAACACTGCTTTAATAGCAGTGTTTGGTTTGCTTATAGGTTTTTTACTCGGTAGCATTATTGCAGTAGTAAAACTTGTTCCTGCAAAAAACGTTCTTTTTAATATTCTTAAAAAACTTTGTGATGGCTACGTTGCAATTTTTAGGGGAACTCCTATAGTTGTGCAATTATTGCTTTTACACTTTGCAGTTTTCCCTGCCCTTGGTTTACTTTTGGAAGACGTTGTTGAAGCAAGCCTTATTTTTGGGCTTAACTCTGCAGCGTATATTTCTGAAATTATGCGTGGCGGTATTAACTCTGTTGATAAAGGACAAATGGAAGCGGGCAGAAGCTTAGGTTTTGGCTACACTACGACAATGATTAAAATCATTATCCCCCAAGCTTTTAAGAATATATTACCTACGCTTGGTAACGAATTTATTTCACTCATTAAAGAAACTTCCGTTTTAAGTTTGATTGCCGTTACCGACCTTACTAAATCATTTAAGGCTATTGCAGAATCAACTTATGAATACTTTATCCCCTATATAATGCTTGCCGTTACCTACTTCGTAATAGTTTACATTATATCGTTGCTTGTTAAGTTTATGGAAAGGAGATTGAATACTGATGCAAAAAAATAATATCACTCCCGACGACAAAAAAGTAATAAGCATTAAAGGGCTTTATAAAAACTTTGGTAAGTTAGAAGTATTAAAAGGCGTTTCACTCGATATTAAAAAAGGTGAAAAAGTGGTTGTAATAGGTCCGTCTGGTAGCGGTAAATCTACTATGCTCCGCTGCTTAAACCTTTTGGAAGAACCCACTTACGGTGAAGTTTGGTTTCACGATAACCTTCTTACCCCAGTTGATCCTTATCTTCACTTTGATATTATTGAATTATCAAACACTTTTGCTGAAATAAAAGAAAAATACGCTCAAGATAAATCTTTAACCGAAGAACAAGTTAGGGACGCTGCAATTAAAGAAATTAAGCAAAACGACTTGCTTAAAAAGCGCGAAGGTAAACTTTATAAAAAGGCTATTAAAGATTTCTATACAAAGCACGTTCTTAACGTAAACAAGGCGCGCGCTAGAATCGGTATGGTTTTCCAACACTTCAATCTTTTTAATAACCTTACCGTTTTAGAAAACCTTACCCTTGCCCCCGTCAACCTTAAACTTAAAACTAAAGAACAAGCGCAAGAAAAGGCTTTTGAATTACTAAAGCGCATAGGCTTAGAAGACAAAGCAAGCGTTTATCCGTCTACCTTATCTGGCGGACAAAAACAGCGTATTGCAATCGTTCGTGCACTCGCTATGGAGCCTGAAGTTATGCTCTTTGACGAGCCGACTTCCGCGCTCGACCCCGAAATGGTTGGCGAAGTTTTAGAACTCATGAAAGACCTTGCAAACGAAGGTATGACCATGGTGGTTGTTACGCACGAAATGGGCTTTGCGAGAGAAGTTGCGTCTAGAATTCTATTTATGAACGAAGGTAAAATTCAAGAAGAAAACGACCCCAAAAACTTCTTCGATAACCCTAAAAACGAAAGATTAAAAGAATTTTTATCAAAAGTTTTATAACAAAAAAACGGTTACTAAAAAGTGCTTATCCCATAGGGATTTTTATAAACATTATATAATTGCACTTTCAAGCGGAGAAAAATCGGATTCCATTACGGGGTCTGATTTTTTTGTTTAACTCTCGTTATTAAATGGCGAGAGTTTTCTTTATACAATCTTAATACCGACAAGAAAAATCATAACGTATTCTTTATAAAAAATATAGTACAATAATTAGCGAAGAAAGATATTCTAGAGGTGCGTTTATGGAAGTTAAAACAAAATTCAAATTATCTTCCTTTCAAATTATTTTACTCGGTTTTGCAGCAGTAATTTTTATTGGAGCATTTTTGCTTTCCCTTCCAATATCGAGCAAATCGAGCGAATGGACTTCCTTTATTGATTCTTTGTTTACATCAACGTCAGCTGTATGCGTGACTGGGTTAGTTGTTTTTGATACGGCAACGCATTGGACGATTTTTGGGCAAATAATAATATTGATTTTAATCCAAATCGGTGGTATGGGTATTGTAACGGTAGCGATATCGTTTGCGCTACTTTCAGGTAAAAAAATTGGTCTTTTTAGTCGTGGCACGATGAAAGAAGCAATATCTGCTCCAAGCGTAGGCGGCATAGTTCGTTTAGTTGGCTTTATAATAAAAGGAATATTTATTATAGAACTAATCGGCGCTTTAATAATGTTGCCTATCTTTTGTAAAGATTATGGAGTTGAAGGAATTTGGATGGCAATATTTCACTCTGTATCTGCATTTTGCAATGCGGGGTTTGATATTATGGGGACGAAAAGTGGAGATTTTAGTTCGCTAACAAATTATTCTGCACAACCCATAATTAGTATAACTGTTATGCTGTTAATTATAATAGGCGGTATCGGTTTTCTTGTATGGGAAGACGTTTGCAAACATAAATGGAGAGTAAAGAAATATAGAACTCAAAGTAAAGTCGTTCTACTTGTAACGGGACTTTTAATCCTTTTCCCTTTTGTTTATTTCTTTTTCTTTGAGTTTACTACTTTACCGATAGGCGAAAGAATTCTCGTTTCTTTATTTCAAGCCATAACCCCGAGAACGGCAGGATTTAATACGGCAAGTTTAACCGCTATTAGTGGAACGGGCTTGTTGCTTATGATAATTCTTATGTTAATTGGAGGCTCGCCGGGTTCTACGGCAGGCGGTATGAAAACGACTACGGTTGCGGTATTATTTTCATCTGCAATATCCGTATTCAAGAAAAAAGACAATGCAGAACTTATGAAACGTAGAATAGATGATGATACTGTTAAGAATGCTATTACAATATTCTTGATGTACGTAACGTTGTTTGTGCTTGGCGGAATGATAATAAGTTCCATTGAAGGGTTGCCAATTATGACATGCCTTTTTGAAACGGCATCGGCAATCGGTACGGTTGGATTAACTCTAGGTATTACGCCATCTCTTGGGATAATATCGAAAATAATATTGATGATTTTGATGTTTTTTGGTCGTGTTGGCGGGTTAACCCTTATATATGCGGCTTTAGGTGGAAATAAAAAACAAGTTTCAAAGTTGCCTATAGACAACATAACGGTAGGTTAAGGAGAAGATATATGAAGAAAAAATCAATTTTGCTTATTGGACTTGGTCGTTTTGGAAAGCATATCGCTATGAAATTAAACGAACTGGGACACGAAATTATGGCAGTTGACCACGACGAAGAAAAGGTCAATGAGATTATGCCTATTGTAACCAATGGACAAATTGGCGATAGTACAAACGAATTATTTTTACGTTCGCTTGGCGTGGATAATTACGACGTTTGTATCGTTACAATCGGTGGGGATTTTCAAAGTTCGCTTGAAACTACTTGTTTATTGAAAGAACTTGGGGCGAAAAAAGTCGTTTCCCGTGCTGAACGCGATGGGCAGGCAAAATTCCTATTACGTAACGGTGCTGACGAAATAGTATATCCTGAAAAGCAACTTGCGTCTTGGATGGCGATTCGATATAGTGCAGACCATATTCTTGATTATATAGAACTTGATGAATCTTGTTCGATTTTTGAGGTTTCCGTTCCAAAAGAATGGATAGGTAAAAGTATTTTGCAAATTGATATACGTAAGAAATATAACGTTAATATCATAGCGATTAAGGAAAATGGAAAAATAAACGCAATGTTTGCGCCTGACACTGTACTAACATCAAAGAAAACGTTGCTCGTGTGTGGAGAGTATAAAGCATTAAAAAAATGCTTTAATATATAAAAGCGGTAAAAATACAAACTTATAAGGAGGTTACATAATGGAAAACGAAGTATTAAGAGATATATTATTAGTAATAACTGTATTGGCTATTTTTGTATTCGGTTTTTTCGTTATGAAACGTCTTGACAAATTTTTGAATGAAAATTATAAACCGTATTTTAGAGAAGATGAAGAAAAACCGACACGAATCATACATAACGAAGATGCATCGGACGAAGAAATCCTTTCAGACATAAAAAAGGTTAGAGAAAAAGGTGGCAAAATGAAAGTAGTTATTTCCAATGAAGATGACTTTTGTGATGGATAAAATAATTAAGGAGCGTAGGTTGTAATAGATTTTTTTGAAAAGATATGTTATAATAGAAATGTAAAAAATAAAAAGGAGATGAAGTATGGTGCAAAATGCGGAAAAACAATCCAAGAAAAAAGAGCATATTTTAGTTGGGCTATCTTCTGCTCCTTCCAATTCAAAAATTGTTGAAACTGCATCGAAAATGGCAAGAGCGTTTGACGCTAATCTTACTGCGTTGTATATAAAAACTTCCCAAAGTGAAGTCTTATCAGAGGAAAATGCAAAGCGATTACAAAATAATATAAAGTTTGCAGAACGAATGGGAGCAACGATTGTGACCGTTTATGGTGAAGACGTAGCGCTTCAAATGGCTGAATACGCAAAAACATCAGGTGCTACCAAAATCGTTATCGGTAGAAATGCAACGAAAAGAGCGGGAATTATACGAAAACCTACTCTTGCGGATAAATTGATTGCCCTTGCTACGAATATAGATATTCATATTATTCCTGATGCTGATTCTGATTTAAGAGAACAAAAAGAAACTTTATTTAAGAAAACAAATGCTTTGTCTATTGTCAAAGACCTTGCAATAAGTCTTGGAGTAATTATAGTTACTTCTTTAATTGGACTATTTTTTGCCCATCTTGGCTTTTCTGAAGCTAATATTATAACGCTTTACATTCTTGGTGTGTTGATAACATCTATAGTTACAAGCAGTAAATTAGCGTGGGGATTTTCTTCGGTAGCAAGCGTATTGATATTTAATTTTCTATTTACAAAGCCAAGATTTTCATTAATGGCTTACGGTGACGGATATCCTATTACGTTTGCAATTATGTTTGTCGCTTCTTTAATTACGGGTAGTTTGGCGTCTAAAATGCATAACCAAACGAAACAATCTTCACAAGCGGCATATCGAACGAAAATTCTTTTTGATGCTAATCGGTTATTACAACGTGCAAGCGACGACGAAGAAGTTTTGAAAATAACGGCGGAGCAATTAAAATAGTATTGTATTATCACTTGTGGGCGAATGCGCGTTAGCTCTTGAAAATCTTTTTAACGCAAAAGAAAAAGAACTTGCCGCAGTGCTTGCCGAAAATGAACAATTGCGCGCAAATCTACTTCGTGCAATTTCACACGACTTGCGTACTCCGTTGACTGCTATTTCGGGAAATGCGAGCAATCTTATTTCGAACGCATCTTCCTTTGACGAACAAACTAAATTATCAATTTATAACGACATTTACAACGATTCAATGTGGCTTATAAATCTTGTTGAAAACTTGTTGTCCATAACTCGCTTTGAAGAAGGCAGAATGAATCTAAACTTCACGGCTGAACTTATTGACGAGGTTGTGGCTGAAGCTATTAAACACGTTCATATGCGTCAAGGTGGACAAAAAATAACCGTAGTCCATAAAGATGAATTTTTGCTTGCAAAAATGGATACACGCTTAATTATTCAAGTTATTATCAATATCCTTGATAACGCAATAAAATATACGCCGAAAGATTCAATGATAACTATAACCACTGAAAAACAAAAAGATAAAGCAATAATTAGTATTGCCGACAACGGCGCAGGTATTCCAGATGAATTAAAAGAGCGTGTTTTTGATATGTTTTATATAGGAGCGAATAAGTTAGCCGATAGCCGTAGGAGCATCGGGTTAGGTCTTGCTCTTTGTAAATCTATAATTAGCGTGCACGGCGGAGAAATTTTTGTAAAAGACAACGTGCCGAGTGGCGCTATATTTACCTTTACTTTACCTATTGGGGAGATAAAAATAAATGAATAATCCATTGATATTGATAGTTGAAGATGACGCGCCTATCCGTAATTTAATTACGACTACGTTAAAGGCGCACGAATACAAATACTTAACCGCTCAAAACGGAGAAAACGCAATAATGCAAGCATCTTCACACAATCCCGATATTGTTTTGCTTGATTTAGGTCTTCCTGATATTGACGGGATAGAGGTAATAAAAAAGATACGAACTTGGTCGGAAATGCCAATTATCGTTATCAGTGCCAGAAGTGAAGATAATGATAAAATAGAAGCGTTGGATGCAGGCGCTGATGATTATTTAACCAAACCGTTTTCTGTGGAAGAATTGCTTGCGAGAATTCGTGTTACCACACGAAGATTGTCTGTCTTGCATTCAGCAATGCAATCGGACTCACTATTTACAAACGGTAATCTTAAAATTGATTATGCCGCGGGTTGTGCATATATTAACGACAACGAGTTACATTTAACACCTATTGAATATAAATTGCTGTGTTTGCTTTCTCAAAACGTAGGGAAAGTTCTCACTCATACCTTTATAACTCAAAAGATTTGGGGCGCGGCTTGGGAAAGCAACGTTGCGTCCTTGCGTGTGTTTATGGCAACGCTTCGAAAGAAGATTGAAATAGAACCAGATTCTCCACAGTATATTCAAACGCATATCGGCGTGGGATATAGAATGATGAGAATAGAATAATATTACAGTTATAAAAGTAAAAAATACACAAACTCAAGAGATTAAAGTAGATGTTTCGTCGAAAAATTAAGCAAAATAAAATTACCGACAAGAAATGCTAAAATTCTAGCAAAAAAAATAGGCAGGTGTCCAAGAACGTGGACATTTGCCTATTGACTTTTATAGATTCTTATGATAAAATAGAATTACAAACACGAACATATGTTTAGAATATGCTTTGTGTGGGTATGTATAGTTAAGGGGTTATTCCCCTTGATTTAGCCTGCTTGGGGCAGCAGGCTTTGTTAGCGTACAAACGTGCGCTTGTGGGAGAAGTTCTCCCGTTTACCCGAAGTCGTTTTATAATAAAGGAAAACAAACGGCTTTAAGCGGGTTTTATTGTCGTGCAAATTTTTACGACAATACGCCGTCCTTTCGCTCATAGGAAGTGAAAGGCTTGAGATGACTGACCAACGTTTCAAGTAGGCGCGCCGACGTTGAAAAACGAGGTTTGGCGATAGGTCTATTTTGTGGTACAAATTTTTAGGTACTACACTCTTACAACTTCATATTCGGATATTTAATCCGTACGGGTAGAAACGTTTTAAGCGTGTTTGATTCGTACGGATTTTTTATCCCTTTAGGTCGGTGGTAGTTTTTATCAGCGACTTTTTTGCGCCCTTTTGTAAGAAAAAAATTTTTATCAAAAGGTTAAGTTTTGGGCGTTTTCGCTGCCTACCTATTGTAGGGCTTTATTAAATTTAGGAGGATATAAAAATGAAAAATTATCATCATTATCACCCGCCGTGAGCGTCAAGCAAACGGCAAGCAAAACTTTATAGAAGGCTTGTAAAGTATAGCACACTATACTTTCCCTGAAAGTAGTGTGCTCTGCGAGGCTATTTTACGACCAAAAAAAATTAAAAGGAGGAAACCAAAATATCGTATTTAGTATGCCATATGGAGAAGTATCACAAAACGGATATTTGCCCCATAGAAAATGAAAACGAGCGTGACGAAAACTACGTCGGCTCAAACACTTGTATCGACAGTTCAAGAACGAAAAATAATTTTCGGCTTGTGTTTAGGAATAGTTCTTACACCGACTTTATTAACGAACGGATAAAAGAATTAAACCTACCAAAAGCGCCGAGAAAAGATGCCGTACTAATGGCTTCGTTCGTGCTTGGCTCGGATAGAGAATTTTTTAACGGTTTAGACAAAGATGAGCAAAACGAGTTCTTTCGTGACTGCACTAATTTCTTTATAGAGCGTTACGGAAGAAAAAACATAATCTCTGCCGTTGTCCACAATGACGAAACAACTCCACATTTACATCTAAACCTTATCCCTATCAAAGACGGTCGGCTCTGCGCAAAAGACTTACTTAATCGCAACGAGTTATCTAAACTGCAAACGGATTTTTACGAGCAAGTCGGAAAGCGTTGGGGTTTACAGCGTGGTAAAGAAGGAAGCGTAGCTTCCCATCTCTCTACTGCCGAGTTTAAGGCTAAATGTATCGTAGATGAAGCGTGGGATAAATCAACTGAAATTCTTTCAAGCGCAGGAAAACGTGTGCAAGCGGAATTAGAAACGATGGAAAAAGCCGTTCAAAAAGCAGACGAGCATTTTATCGACACAATGAAAGAAATCTCAACGGCGAAAGCCGAGCGAGATAAAATCGTTGAAGAACGTAACGCCGAAGCCGATTATACCCAAGCGTTAGCAGATGCCAAACAAGGCAAGTTTGCTTTTAGTAAAAACGGGCTACGTAATCAAATCGTCGTATTAACTGCCGAAGTTCAACGTTTAGAAGAGGTCGTTGACCGTCAACAAAAAGATAACGGCTTATTGTACAAAGAAGTTCAAGAACTCTCAAAAGATAAAGATAAGTTCACTAAAATGAGTCGTGCCTACACACTTTTTCGAGAGCGAGAACCCGAAGCGTTTACACGAGCATTTCATCGTGCGCCGTCTATCGTTGGTGCGTTTATTCCTAAAGATGAGCCTATCGCTAATTTAGGTAAAAGCCGTTTACAACAAATTGAAGAAGAAATTGAGCGTGAAAACGCCACTAAAACTGAATATAAGAAAAAATTTAATAATAACAGTAAAGCCGATTAAAATATCGGTAATTACTACGTGCTGTCCAAAATTTTCTACTTTTACCTATCAAAAGCTATTGACAAAGCCTTTCTCATTGAGTATAATAATTATAACAAGTCGTATCAATACGACAATATATTTTAAGTAAGGAGATGTGAAGTTATGGCAAAATTTATGAAGGTATTAGGCGTGACTATGAGATTTGCTCTTGCGGGAGTATTGATTGTAGGTCATTTTATTGTGAGCTGTGTTGGAATACTTGTTACTGCAATCACTTCACAGGATTAAGGAGAATTATTATGGAAAGTAAAAGATACGTAAAAGATAAGAGATACGAGGACAAGCACAAAGAAGAAAGAAAGGCAAAAAGTATGTTCTTTGGAACGAGTATGCCGAGAAGTAAAGCCGAAGAGATAAACGAGTTTTTAACTCAATACGGTTTTACCAAAGTTCAACTAATCGAAGCTGGATATAAAGCGTTAATGGATGAAGCCGCTGAAAATGATTTAGGTCTTGCCAAGATTATGGACGGATATGATGACTTCTTTGAGTCCGAGAATAAAAAATAACCCTTCTTTCTTCTTGTAATTGTCGGGAAAATAAATTATGAAAGCCCCGACCTTTCACAAGGAGGAAAA
>SVHH01000009.1 GCA_015055945.1 Clostridiales bacterium | reverse complement strand
GCGGATAAATATATGGATAACAGTATCGTGATAACAGCCTAATATTAAACGGGCAATTTGTCGCTAAGGGCAAAAGATAACGAGCACAAGCACAACTTAAAACCCCCAGAAACTAATAGTTTCTATTAAAAAAAGCCACTGAGAAATCAGTGGCTTTTTTGTTAGTTTTTGCAGTTTTTATTTTTGCTTTTCATATAATATCACTATGTTGAATAAAGCAGTTATAAACTTGGGCGAAATAAAAAACAATGCACTTTTATTAAAGAAAAAATTAAATAAGGGCGTGAAGTTTTGTGCGGTAGTTAAAGCCGATGCGTATGGACATGGTGCGGAAGAAGTTTCTTCTATACTATATAACACAGCCGACTGCTTTGCGGTTGCGCTTTTTGAAGAAGCAAAAAGATTACGACTTTGCGGTATTGATAAGGATATTTTGTGTTTAATACCATTTTTCCCGAGTGAAGTTTCTTCCGCTGTTAAACTTAACCTTACAGCAACCGTTTACGAAAAAGAACACCTAAAAATGCTGTCGAATTGCGCTCAATCACAAGGCGTAAAGATAAAAGTTCATATAAAGTATGATACTGGTATGAATAGGCAAGGGGTAAAGGGTTTAGAAAATCTTAAAAAACTTCTCGATTTTGCCTTTAATTTAGATGGGATTGAAGTAGACGGATTATACTCTCACTTTTTTGCACCAGAAAATAAAAATGCGCTTTTATCACAGGTTGATAAATTTTTACTTGCAAATAACTTGATTAAAGGTTATAATAATAAAGTAACATGTCATATTTCTGCAAGCGGTGGGTTTTTGTCTGGCGTGCAAATGGATATGGTAAGGTTTGGCATTTTACTTTATGGTTATAAACCGTTTGACAGTGATGTGGTTTCGGTAAAGCCTGCGCTAAAGGTTTTTGCACCGGTCTTAAGCACTAAAAAACTTAAGTTTGGTGAGCGTGCGTTGTACGGTGGTAAAATTGCTCAGCACGACACTGATATAAGTCTTGTGCGCTGTGGTTATGCCGACGGAATATTTCGCACCGAAACTGATGAACTTTTTAATAATAGGTGTATGGACGTAAGCGCGTACCGTGGCGAACTTGATGGGTGGGCGTGCGTTATGGATGATGCCGAGCGGCTTGCTAGAGAGCATAAAACCATTAGTTACGAAATTTTGACAAACGCTGCCAAAAGGGCAGAAAAAATTTACTTAAGATAACGGGGCTAACTTGCTCGTGGGGTGATTATGAAATATTTATTAAAACAAACAATTTTGCCTTTTATTTACTTGGGCTGTATGGCGCTCACTGCGTGGGGCGTTTGGACTATGGAAGAAGACCAATTTGCGCTTAAACTTATTTTACTTGCGCTTAACCTTGTTCTTTATGCGGTCATTGTGTGCTTTATGGCATTTAAGGATGGAGAAATGGCACTTAAAACCCGCAACGCCAATGATGCTGAAAGAAGAATTATTATAGAGACTGGCGAATATAGAGAATTAAAAGTGGCTGAAGAATACGCACCTTGGAAAGGTTTTGCTGTCGGGCTTATCGTTTGCGCTCCACTTATTATTTGCGTTATTATTGACGTTATTTTAATGTATTCAGGGACGAGTAACGATATCTTTCAAATTATATCCACATTTCTTTATATGATGGTGCAAGCAATCGTGCAACTTTTGGGCGGAAATTATTTTTACATTTTGCTTTCTATTCCGTTTATTTGCTGTTGTACGGGTATTCCGTATGTCTTGGGCGCTAAAAAGGTTGAACGTCAACAAGAAATGATTAGACAAAAACACGAAAAGATTTACGGCACTGACAAATGAGAATAGTTGGTGGAAAATATCGCGGTAGGGTTTTGACCGAGTTTTCGGGCAAGGATATCCGCCCCACTTCCGATAAGGCTAGGGAGAGTTTGTTTAATATTTTGCAGTTCAAAATTTACGGCAAAACTTTTCTCGACCTATTTTGCGGTTCGGGTGCGGTTGGTATTGAAGCGCTCTCTCGCGGCGCATCAAAGGTTACTTTTAACGATTTGGACAAGCGTTCTATCGAAGTTTTAAGAAAAAATCTTGAAAAATTAAAGGTTACCGAAGAATTTGAAATAAAAAACGGCGATGCTTTAACTTTAATTAAAAACACCGCCGATAAGTTTGATTTTATCTATATTGACCCGCCTTATAAATTAGGCTTAGGGCAAAGTATTTTAGAGTGCGTAAGTAGAGCACTCAGTGATAACGGTGTTGCTATTTTTGAAGACGAAAAGCCTTTTAATGGCGAAGTGCCTGGCTTAAAAATAGTTGACACAAGAAAGTACGGAAGAATTCACTTAACGTTTTTTGAAAAAGGAGAGTAAATATGAAAGTTTGCGTTTTTGCGGGGACTTTTGACCCTTTTACAAACGGACACGATTTCGTGGTTAGTAAATGCCTTGAAATGTTTGACAAGGTTATTATTGCCGTGGGTGTAAACGTGGATAAAACTCCGCTTTTTTCCGATAAGGTTAGAATTGACACCATTAAAAATCTCTATAAAAACGAACCTAAGGTTGAAGTCGATTCTTTCTCAGGTATGCTCACCGACTATATGAAAAATAAGGGCGTTAAGGTTACCGTTAGGGGACTTCGTGATGAAAAAGATTACGAGTATGAAAACACTATGGCGCGTTATAATCAAGATATGTATCCCGAAATTATAACCGTTTATATCCCCACGCCCGCAACCCTTTCACACGTTAGTTCTACTGCTATTAGAAACATCATCGGTTCGGGTGGAGATTTTTCAAATTACGTGCCCAAACAAATCTTAGCCGATCTTAAAGAACAATTAAAGAAATAATTAAACCTATTATAAAATTTATAACCGCTGAAATTATCTTTGCAAGGATAAATAAGGCGGTTTTTATTTTTGCCTTTTTTAAGTATGAAACCGACTGAACTATTACCGAGCCGCCCCCAAACCCACAAAGCGCGGCGGCAATAGGTAAGGTTAAAATATGCTGCGGGGCTTGTGATAAACTCTTTAGTGCGCGCGTACACTCAAAAACTCCCAAAACTAAACTTTCAGCAATCTTTTTATCTCGTGTAATTGTGCTTAAAAGGTTAATTGCGGGCGTTAAAATATTAAAGGCAAGCAGCACTTCGGTCAAGACGTAAAATATTGTTATAAGTCCGCCCACAACAAGAACGGAAATCACCGCTTGATATGCGCTGTCATAGAGTAGATTGTCGCTATTTTTTAGTAACGGCATCGTAAATTTATCACAAGGCTTATCTTTTCGCTTATAAAACGAAAATATAAAACCTACAAGGATAGCCGAGATAAAATGCACCAAAAACAGCATTATGCCAAAGGTTTTTGAGTTAAACATTATACTACCCACACTGCCGATTAGAAACATAGGCGAACTAGTAGAACAAAAGGCGGCACAGCGCACGCTTTCGGCGTCGGTTAGTAGCCCTTTTTCTTTTAGGTCGGAAACTGTTTTTGCGCCCAACGGATAGCCTGAGATTAAACTTATAATAAGCGCGAAACCGCTTATTCCACCAGTGTTAAACAGCCTTTTAGTTATAGGAGATAATTTTTTTGAAAGGCGTGCGGTAATGGATAGATTAGTCAAAATTGCCGTTATAAAAAGGTATGGAAATAGCGATGGAAAAACGCACGCAAACCAAAGTTTAATTCCGTCTATGCACGCGTATGAAAAGTTCCCGCCCACCGATAAAATTAGCGAAAAGGCTATTAGGAAGATAAAAAGCAAAAACTCTTTTGCGGTTAGTAATTTTTTCGTCATAATATATTGTATTATAACTTGAAAAAAAATATAGGATATGTTAAAATAATTCTATGGATTTATTTGATTTGGTAAATAAAAATAATACAAACGCTCCACTTGCTGAACGCATGCGCGCAAACACCCTTTCGGAATTTTTGGGTCAAGACCATATCGTTTCTGAAACGGGGCTGCTTCGCCGCGCAATCAAAACGGATAGGCTTGGGAGCTGTATTTTTTGGGGGCCGCCAGGTTGCGGCAAAACTACGCTTGCAAACGTTATCGCTAAAGGTACGGACGGAAACTTCGTCAAGTTAAACGCCGTAAACAGCGGTGTTGCGGATGTTAAAAAAGTGGTTGAAGAAGCGCAAACTAACGCTAAACTTTACGGCAAAAAAACTTACCTTTTGCTAGATGAGTGCCACCGCTTTAACAAAACCCAAAGCGACAGTTTACTTCCCGCGATAGAAAACGGCGATATAATCTTTATCGGCTCTACAACCGAAAATCCTTTCGCCGCCATGACGCCCGCTATCGTTTCAAGATGTAGGGTTTTTGAACTTAAAAAATTAAAAGAAAAAGATATTATAACCGCCTTAAACCGTGCAATTAACGATAAAGAAAAGGGGCTTGGCAATTATGATTTAACCGTCGAAACGGATGCGTTAGAACATATTGCGCGTGCTGCGGCAGGTGATTTACGCGTTGCGTATAACGCTTTAGAACTCGCTGCGCTTACCACTGCGCCAGATAGCACTGGGAAAATTACCGTAACCTTAAAAGATGCGGAAGAATCTATTCAACAAAAGGCACTTTCTTTTGATGAAAATTTGTATTACGATATTTTATCCGCTTTTTGTAAAAGCCTTAGGGGGAGCGACGCAAACGCTGCGCTTTATTATATGCAGCGTTTAATAAAAGGCGGGTGCGACCCCTTGCTTTTGGCAAGAAGATTGGTCGTTCACTCTGCTGAAGACGTAGGGCTTGCCGACCCCAACGCGTTGGTGGTTGCAACAAACGCTTTGCTCGCGTATGAAAGGTTGGGGCTACCCGAAGGGTTAATACCCTTATCGGAAGCAGTTATTTACGTAGCGGAAGCGGAAAAGTCTAACACGGTCGTTACCGCGATGTATTCGGCGGAAGAAGATGCAGTAACCGTCAAGGACGATAATATTCCACCGCACCTTAAAAATTACGAATTCGCTTCAAAAGAAGATAAAAAGCAAAAATCTTTGTATAAGTATCCGCACGACTTTGGCGGCTACGTAGAACAACAATATTTACCCGATAGCCTAAAGGACAAGGTTTACTATAAGCCCAAAGACAACGGGTACGAAAAAACTATTAAAGAAATTAGAAAGAAAAAAGGTAAAAATAATTAAAAGGAAAATATATGGACTACGCTTTAAAATTATCAAAAGAATTTAACTTGCGCGCCGACCACTCGGCAAACATTATTACGCTTATCGATGACGGCAATACTATTCCGTTCATCGCGCGTTATCGTAAAGAACAAACGGGGTCTTGCGACGACCAAGTTTTAAGAGAATTTGCCGATAGGCTTAAATATCTTAGAAATCTTGACAAGAGAAAGCAAGAAATTGCTGATTCTATTACTGAACAAGGCAAGATGACGGATGAAATCGCTCTCGCACTTGCTGGCGCTGAAACTTTAACCGAAGCAGAAGATATTTATAGACCGTTTAAGCAAAAGAGAAAAACCCGCGCAAGCGTTGCTATTGAAAAAGGACTTTCTCCGCTTGCCGACTTTATTTTAGAGCAAACGGCAAGTAGCGTTACTGAAAAAGCCCAAGAATTTATCAATGAAGAAAAGGGCGTAGAAACGGCTGAGCAAGCAATTGCAGGCGCGTCTGATATTATCGCTGAAAAAATCAGTGATGATGCTGAACTTAGAAAAGTACTCCGTAAAAAAGTTATGGACGTTGGCGAACTTGCTTGCAAACTTTTGGAAGCGGAAAACGCCAAAACTTACGATATGTATGCGGAATATTCTGAAAAAATCAACAAAATTCCTTCACACAGAATTCTTGCCGTTAATCGCGGTGAAAAAGAAGAGTGCTTGAAGGTTTCAGTAGTGGTTGATACGGATGCGTTTGTACAAGCAATTTGTAACGTTTACGTTAAGAACGATACGGAAAGTGGTGTAATCGTTAAAAATGCGGCGGCGGATGCTTACTCAAGACTTATTTTTCCGTCAATAGAGAGAGAAATTAGAAGCGAACTCACCGAAAAGGCAAGCGAACAAGCAATCAAGATGTTTGAAGTTAACCTTCGCCCCTTGCTTTTGCAACCCCCGCTAAAAGGTAAAATCGTTTTAGGGCTTGACCCCGCTTATAGAACTGGTTGCAAAATCGCAGTAGTTGATAGCGAAGGCAACGTTTTAGATACGGCTGTAGTTTTTCCGACACCGCCCCAAAATAGAATTGAAGAAGCAAAGAAAATCTTGCTTGCGTTAATAAAAAAGCACAACGTATCGGTAATTTCTATCGGTAACGGCACTGCAAGTAAAGAATCTGAAATCTTCGTTGCAAATATGATTAAAGAAGTTGACAAAGAACTTTCTTATGCGGTTGTTAACGAAGCGGGCGCATCAGTTTACAGCGCAAGTAAACTCGGCGCGGAAGAATTCCCCGATTACGAGCCCGCGCAACGCTCTGCAGTGTCTATTGCAAGAAGACTTCAAGATCCTTTGGCGGAACTTATTAAAATCGACGTTAAGTCTATCGGTGTAGGTCAATATCAACACGATATGCCCGAAAAACGCTTGGAAGAAGTGCTCGGCGGTGTTGTTGAAGACTGTGTTAACAGCGTTGGTGTAGACCTTAACACCGCATCAGTAAGTTTATTATCTTACGTTGCGGGCTTAAATAAAGGTATTGCAAAAGAAATTATTAATTATAGAGCAAAACAACCTTTCAAAAAGCGTGAAGACCTTTTGAACGTTAAAAAACTCGGCGCAAAAGCGTTTGAACAATGCGCAGGCTTCCTTAGAATTATTGGCGGAAACGTTTTAGATAACACTGGCGTTCACCCCGAATCTTATCCCGCAGTTGAAAAACTTTTGGCGTTCACTGGCTATACTTTAGACGACGTTGCGCTCGGCAAAATCGGCGATATTAAAGCAAAGATTGAAGTTAAGGGCTGGGAAAACGCTGCAAAAGAATGTGGCGTCGGTGTTCCGACCGTTCAAGATATCGTAAGCGAACTCTTAAAACCGGGTAGAGATATCCGTGATAGTTTGCCTAAGCCTATACTTAGAAGCGACCTTATGGACCTTGCCGACTTAAAAGAAGGTATGGAACTTACCGGCACGGTTAGAAACGTTATCGACTTCGGCGTGTTCGTTGATATCGGCGTTCATCAAGACGGTTTGGTGCACATTTCACAAATTTCTGATAACTACATTAAGCACCCGTCTGATGCATTAAAGGTTGGCGACGTGGTTAAGGTTAAAGTTTTAGGCGTGGATACGGTTAAGAAAAAGATTTCACTCACGATGAAAACTAGCGAACTTCCGCACGGGCTTAACGTAGGCAACCAAAAGACGGATAAAGAAAGAAAACAAGGTCGCCGTGATGCTGAAAGAAAGCGCGAAAATGAAAAGAAACAAATGTCTAATGAAGACATGGTGGCGCTTTTGATGAAAAAATTCGGCAGATAAGGTTTTATAAACTGCGCATTTCTGCGTTAACTGTTTCGTGAAAACAATCTCGATAACCAAAAAGGTTAATCTCGTCTGTTTTCACTCACGAGCCTTGAACTGCTTGTTTCTAATCCCTTAAAATGACTATAATAATGAAAGAAAATTATTTTTTCGCGGTGAGCGAAAAATATGAAAACGTCATAAAAAACAGCATTGCTAAACTTATATCTTACGGCGTGCCTATATCAAAATCTATTTATTTTGGTGAAAATAAGGGCTGTTCTTATTACGGAAGAACGCATTTTAGACCAACAACAAAAAAGTGCTTAGGGTATGAATATTACGTTACCGTAAACAAGTTTTTGACTAAAGACGAAGATATTTATAACACAGTCGTGCACGAACTTCTTCACACCGTAAAGGGTGGAATGAGCCACCGCGGAGCGTGGAGAAAGTGGGCGGATGTCGTAAACAAAATAGGCGAGTTTAAGATTAGGGTTTACGGCAAAGCAAGTTTAGAAAAGGGCGCTTATAAAAACAAAAAAGCCTTTCTTTTGAAAGACTTTGACCCCTTAACTATGGATATAGTGTATTGTCCCAAATGTGGCAACCGCTTTTGCTTAAAAAAGGGCTTAAAGAAAACGCTTTTTGGAAAAAGCGCATACCTATGTTCAAAATGTAGAGTGCATTTACAATACGAATAAATTAAAAAAGCAGACTTTTCAGTCTGCTTTTTGTATTCTTTTCATTATTCAAGTTCTAATTCTTCCGAATGGAAAATTTCATCGTTAAGAAAATCTTCAACCGACATATTAAAACCACGGGCAAGGCGTAAAACAGTTGTAAGCGTTACGGTTTTATTTTTGCCTGCTAAAATATTGTTCATAGCACCGTGCGCAATAAAAGAATTTTGCTCTAATCTATATTGCGACATTTTCTTTTCTCTAAGAAGTTTTACTATTCTTGTCGCAACCGCATCATTTACAGTCATAACTAACCCCCTAAAACACTTACTTTATAAATATTTTATCAGTAAGCGGCGTTAAAAATGCGGCTTTATCAAGTCGTATCGCTTGCTTATATAAAATTTTTTTGATATAATTTAATAAAGGGTGTAATATGGTAAGTTTTGAGAATAAGTCGTTATATGAGTTAAGAGATTATGCAAGAGAAATAGGGGTGCGTGCACCAACCACAATGCGAAAGAAAGATTTAATTATTGCAATTAACGACGTTTTAAGTAAAAAGGTTAAGCCATATTATTCAAAAAGGGGGAGACCTATTTTGCCAAAAAATTCGGTTATGGTAGATGACTTTGTTATGGTAGAAAAAATTAAAAAGATAGATAAAGCGTTATTAGATTTTAGAAAGCAGTTAATAAAAATTATTACCGAATAAATTAAAAAAGCAGACTTTTTAGTCTGCTTTTTTCTTTATGTTTTTTGCACGGTTTTTAATTTGCTTGATTTATTTTTGGGTTTATTATATACTAATAAAGAATTAAACTTATTATTTTAGGTAATTTATGGCAGTAAAGAAAGAAAACGTTAGAAATTTTTGTATAGTGGCGCATATCGACCACGGTAAAAGTACGCTTGCCGACCGCCTTATGGAAAAAACGGGGCAGGTTAGCGAGCGCGATATGGAAGAACAACTTCTCGACTCTATGGATTTAGAGCGTGAGCGTGGTATCACCATTAAACTTACGCCCGTTAGAATGTTCTACAAGGCAAAAAATGGTGAAGAATATATTTTCAACCTTATCGACACCCCCGGGCACGTGGACTTTACTTATGAAGTTTCTCGTTCATTAAAGGCGTGCGAAGGCGCAATTTTAATTGTCGATGCAACCCAAGGCGTGCAAGCGCAAACCTTGGCTAACGCTTACCTTGCAATCGATAACGATTTGGAAATTATGCCCGTTATCAACAAGATTGACTTAGCGAGCGCGCGCCCCGATGAAGTTGCAACCGAAGTGGAAGAAATTTTGGGTATTGAAGCGCAATCCGCACCGAGAATTTCCGCAAAGACCGGGCTTAATATTGAAGAAGTTTTAGAACAAGTTATAGAAAAAATCCCCGCACCTAAGGGTGATGAAAACGCACCGCTAAAAGCGCTTATTTTCGATAGTTATTACGACAATTTTAAAGGTGTAATATGTTTCGTGCGCATTATGGACGGCGAGGTTAAAATCGGCACTAAGATTAAAACCTTTATGAGCGACAAACAGTTTGACGTAACTGAAGTCGGCGTGTTCTCACCCAAAATGCAGCCTAAAGACAGTTTATCTGCGGGCGAAGTTGGTTATATTGCGGCAAGCATTAAGAGCATTGAAGATACTGCGGTTGGAGACACTATTACTGGTGTGGAAAACCCAGCCACAGAGCCGCTCCCTGGTTATAAAAAGGCACTACCTATGGTGTTTTCGGGCGTGTTCCCCTTAGACGGAAGTAAGTTTAACGACTTAAAAGACGCGCTCCTAAAACTCAAACTTAACGACGCAGCGCTCTCAATCGAGCCCGACAACTCAGCAGCGCTCGGCTTTGGGTTTAGATGCGGCTTTTTAGGGCTACTTCATATGGACGTTATTCAAGAGAGAATTGAAAGAGAATTCGACCTTGAAATCATCACGACCGCGCCGTCAGTTTCTTATAAGGTTTATAAGACGGACGGAACGCAAATGGTTATTGAAAACCCCACGCACTTACCGCCAGTAACTGAAATTGATTATATGGAAGAACCTATAATCAACGCAAGCATTTTAACCCCGCCGGACTATGTTGGGCCAATCATGGAACTTTGTCAATATAAGCGCGGTGTTTATAAAGATATGGTGTATCTCGATAAGAGTAGGGTAGAGTTAAAATACACCTTGCCGCTTAACGAAATTATTTACGATTTTTTCGATAGTCTAAAGTCAAGAACGAAAGGTTATGCATCTTTCGACTATGAAGTTTCCGGCTATCAAAGAAGCGACTTGGTTAAGATGGATATGCTGCTTAACGGCGATATTTGCGATGCGCTCTCTATAATCGTGCATAAGGACAAGGCTTACGAGCGCGGTAGACAAATTGCGGAAAAGTTAAAAGAAGTTATTCCCCGTCAAATGTTTGAAATTCCTATTCAAGCGGCTGTCGGTGGAAAGATTATTGCAAGAGAAACTGTTAAAGCATTTAGAAAAGACGTTTTGGCTAAGTGTTACGGCGGCGACGTAACTAGAAAGAAGAAACTTCTGGAAAAACAAAAAGAAGGTAAGAAAAAGATGCGTTCTATCGGTACGGTTGAAATTCCGTCCGAAGCGTTTATCTCTATTCTTAAAACTGATAACGATAGGTAATTTATGGCAGGAATTTATATTCATGTTCCATTTTGTAAGCAAAAATGTACTTATTGCGACTTTGCATCGTACCCCAGAGAATTAGGCAAGGCGGAGAGTTATTTTGCGTGCTTGTACCGTGAAATTATGGGGCGCGCAAAACAATACCCCGATAAGATTATAGACACAATCTATATCGGCGGCGGCACTCCGTCAGTTGTCGATGCAAATCTTATTGCTGGGGCAATAAGGCAAGTAAAAAAGTGCTTTACCGTTAGAAAAGATGCGGAAATCACAATCGAATTAAATCCCGGCACTGTGGATAAAGAAAAGATTAAGATTTATAAGCAAGTGGGTATAAATCGTTTTTCAATCGGCTTGCAAACTGGTTATGACGCCCAACTTAAAAAACTTAACCGCATACATACCGCAAAGGACTTTTTAGAGTGCTGTAACCTTTTAAAGGGTGAAAATATAAGCGCGGATATATTGATGGGGCTTCACGACCAAACTTTAGACCAAGTTAAAAAGTCGGTTGACCTTGCAATTGCGGGCGGAGTGAGCCACTTATCCGTTTACGCGTTAACCCCCGAAGTCGGCACGCCTATCTACACCGATTATCTTAACGGCGAATTATTATCCGATGATGAAGTCGCTGATATTTACGACGGAATTAGAGCGTACTTAAAAGAAAAAGGCTTTTCTAGGTATGAAGTTTCTAACTTTGCTAAGGACGGGTTTTATTCAAAACACAATATGAATTACTGGAAGCGCGGTGAATATATCGGCGTTGGGGTATCGGCAAGTTCGTTTGCGGACGGCAGACGCTTTACCAACACTTTCAGTATTGACGAGTATATGAACGCTATAATCTACAACAAAAGTCCGGAAATTTCTTCGGATATTATTGAAGGCGAAGACGCTAAGTTTGAACATATTATGCTAGCACTACGCACGGCGGCGGGGCTTAATATAAAAGAGTTTAATGAAAAATATTCGGCTAACTTTGATGAAGATTATAAAGACGTTTTGCAAAAGAAAATGCGCTATTTAGATAGAAACGGCGATATTTTAACTATTAAAGATGAGTATTTGTACGTGCAAAATGATATAATATTAGCATTTATGAATTAAACATAACAAAAACACGCTTGGATAAAAAGCGTGTTTTTTTATTTATACTGTCATTTATTCTACAAAAACAAGCAAAAAGCAAGATAAACTTATATTTTTTGGGTTTTTCTCCGTGTTAAAATGCTCTAACGCGGGGGATATATGGTCGTTTATATTGAGTACGTGTTAATCAATAATTTTTTCATTGATTATATGATATTAAACGCTACGTTTATTTTAACGGGTGCGCGCTATAAAAAGGGCTCGCTTATATTAGCAAGCATTTTAGGTGCGGTTTTTGCGCTTATCTTTCCGCTCGTTGACGGTGTAAAAGTTATATCGTTTTTAATCAAAATTGCTAGCGGACTTCTTGTAGTATTGATACCCGCAAAGTATAGGAATTTTAGAGAATATTTTATAAACTCCGCTGTATTTTTTTGTTATACGTTTTTAATAGGCGGGGTAATTATAGGCGTTTTCAATATTTTTAACCTTGACTATTCGATAGAGCCCTTTTCAGCGCTGATATGCTTGCCAGTATATTTTGCGCTAAAGTTTTTCGGCAGTGTTGTAAACCATATATATAGAAGAAAAGATATTGCGGCAAATACAGTTGATATAAGTTTAACCGTAAACAAAAAACAAGTTTTATGCAAGGGTTTTTTTGATACTGGAAACGGCGTTTATCATAATAATTTACCAGTAATAGTGTGTAGTAAAAGATTTTTCTTTGCTAATTTTGTGGAAAGTTTAACCGACTTTAGATTTGAAAAAATAAGCGTTCAAACAGTAAACGGCAAAAGCGACAATTTAAGCGTAAAAGTGGATGAATTAAAGATATATATTAAGGACAAGCAGAATACATTTAATAACGTAACCTTAATGATTTCAAAGTATAGCGTGGGGGATGGTTACGACGTGATTTTACACCCCGCGCTCTATAAGGAGAGTGGCGATGAAAAAGTGGATTTTAAGGCTAAAAAAGTTTCTTAAACTGTTTGATTTAAGCGATAATCTTTTAAGATTTATCGGTGGTGGCGAAGTTTTGCCCCAACCCTATTCGACCGAAGAAGAAAGTAAAATGCTGGAAAAACTATCTACAGGGGAAAAGCAAGTTCGAGATGATTTAGTAGAGCATAATTTAAGGCTTGTGGTGTATATTGCACGCCGCTTTGAAAATACTGGGGTTGACCTTGACGACTTAATTTCCGTGGGCACGATAGGGCTAATTAAGGCGGTAAATTCGTTTAATTTAGAAAAGAATATTAAACTTGCAACTTATGCATCACGCTGTATAGAAAACGAAATTTTAATGCACCTACGCCGCACGGTAAAGTTAAAGAGCGAAGTTTCTTTTGACGAGCCGCTAAACACCGACTGGGAAGGCAACGAACTTATGCTATCCGACGTTATGGGCACTGACGGCGATATAGTTTATAAAAAGATTGAAAACGGGGTAGAAAACGACCTTTTAGGCGTTGCGCTAACAAAACTAAACGATAGAGAGCGCGAAATAATGGAACTTAGGTACGGCTTAAAAGGAAAGGATGAAAAAACCCAGCGAGAAGTTGCGGATATGCTTGGCATTTCACAAAGTTATATATCGCGTTTAGAGAAAAAAATTATAGGCAGATTAAAGAAAGAATTTATGAAATATAACTAGAAAAATAGTGAGTTGGCGCAGTAAATAAATTTTTCATAAAAAGTGTTGACAAAAGTATACTGCGGGGGTATAATGTAGGTACTTTTTTATAAAGGAGAATTTTTATGAAAAACTCAGTTTACTCGTAGCACTTTTCATGTGCTTAACCATCGGTGGCGTATACGCAACCTGGCAATATGCTGGTACTAACGACATCGCAGACGCTTTTGCAGAAACAAAAGTTACCATTGCAGACGCAGAACTTACTGGCGCAAACGGTACTTATAAGGTAGAATCTAACTTGGTTCTTACCGTTGACCAAGCAAACACAGATCACGAAGCAAAACTCGTTTTCGCAAGCAACAATGATTCAGCTATTTTCTTGAAAGTAACCTTTACCCCTGCTGAAACCGCACCTAAGGAAATTAAAGAAAACGGTGTTCTCTCTGAACTTTACTTCGACACTACCGTTCCTATGCAATATAGAGTAGGTGCTGACGGAAGTTTTAGTAAAAATGCTGCTCCCGTTGACATTTTCACTTTCTCTAATACTGCTAACGGTTCTCTTGATAAACCTTTCACTTGGACTAAAGAAGCAAACGGCACTTTCACTTACACCTTAAACCAAACAGATTTGGAAGGTATGATTAGCCTTTCACAAACTTTCGTTCTTGATACCAAGCATGAACACGACGTTTTCGGTGGTCACGTTGAGTACGATCCTGAAGGACATCCTGGTGTTAAAGAAGGTCTTGTTGGTAACATTCTTGTTCGTGTAACCGACGGTACTGTTAACTAATTTATTGATTAAACAACAAAAACAAACGTATGAGCCAGCCGTATTTGCATACGGCTGGTTTATGTGCTTTTTTTAGACGGAAGAAAAAAATGACTAATTATGAGATATATACTTTCATATTGTGTCTTATAGTTTTCGTTCTACTTACAGGTCTTTCCATATTTTGTATTGCAATTATATTTAAAATGCAATCAAAACTCATTAGACTTGGGGCAGAAGACGATAAAATTATAAGTGAATATGAAAAATCAAAACTTAAAAAACAATCAAAACTCGGCAAAGTGTGTGATTACGCTTTGACGATTATTTTGGTTGCCATTTTTGCGGTTGTTTTTTCTGGTTCTATTTATATAAACTGCACTCAAGAAGTTTATTTTGATTCAGTTCCTACTTACAGAGTAGTTCAAACTGGCTCAATGGCTAAAAAGCACTCTAAAAACACTTATTTAACTGAAAATCAATTAAACGATCAAATTCAAACTTTTGACCTTATTTTAACCTATAAACTTCCCAAAGAAGAAGAACTTAAACTTTATGATATCGTCGTTTACGAAGTTGACGAAATACTTATCGTTCATAGAATAGTAGGTATTGAAGAGCCTAATGAAAGACACCCTAATGAAAGATGGTTCTTGTTGCAAGGCGATGCTGTTGAATCGGCTGACCGTTTCCCTGTTAAATACGAACAAATGAAAGGTATTTATAGGGGTGAAAAAGTTGCATTTATTGGCTCTTTTGTTCTCTTTATGCAATCTCCCGCAGGTTGGCTTTGCATGCTTTTAGTTGTTGGTGCTGTTATTATCAGTCCTATCGTTGATGGTAAATTAAACAAACTTAAGAAAGAATGGCCTTACTAGTTCCCGAAACTGAAACGAAAGGCGATGCTTCGTCTACTGAAGAAGGGGGTAGCGCTAATGAAACTTAAGTTTAGGCTTTTCGTTTTGATATTGCTCGTTGCCGTTATGTCTGTGCCTGGCGTTTACGCAACTTGGAAATACACCGTTGATTCTACTGTTAATTATCAAGACACAAACTTTAACGTGGGTATTACCGAATATAAATGGGTTGCTCCGTCAACCGCAAGCACGGTCGTTTACATCACAAACGTTGAGAAGAAATCTGGCGACGGCTCAGTAATTATTAACGGGTATCAAAGCACTTATTTAAGCACTACCAAAACGCTTTTAAATAACGCTTATTCAAGCATAACTCTGTCTATAACCGTTTATAACTCTTCAACTACTGACGATTACGCTTTTAACGCGGTTAAATATACTTCCGAACAATACGATAATAACAATATAGGCTACACCTTGATTGGTCTAGCGCGTGAAGATAGAGTTCCTAAGGGAGAATATCTTACTTTTGACGTAAAGTTTGCTTTTTCAAACACTTCAAATAGAAGCAATTTAGTTCTTAACTCCGTAATGTTTTATGAATTTATAATTGCTGAAGAATTGCCCGAAGAAGGTGAGATTGCAGTAAGTGGCGCACTTACGCAATTTAAGGCAATTCTTAATAACGTGGTTGCAAAAGACTCTTATAACCAACTTATTGACCAAATGGATAAATACGACGAAAACAACCGTCATAATAGCTCATATATCGGCAACGTTTCGGGCGCGTCTACAAATGACGTTGAGTTACTTGGTAATTTATTTGGTGGCAATTTAAAGATGAATATTAATGGAGAAGAAGTTCCCGTTAAGGCAATGATTAAGCGTGAAAACCTTGATGACAACACTAACACGGGTGATGCTAATGGTAATGAAATGACCATTTATTTGACCACGGACACTTTACAAAAAGGATTTTTAGAATCTAATAAAACGGCTGTGGTTTACGCTACTGTATTTACTTCTTCTGACGACGGTCAAACCTGGACTCAAATTGGTGGTATGTATCAAGGCACGGCCACTATAAACGCTTATAGTGGTGGTACTATGTTTAACACGGGTGGTTCGTTCAATACTGATACATGGAAAACTAAAGGCAACGCCGATATTGCAGATGGTAGAACAATTGAACAAGTTGTAGCATCGTTAAAATAATAGCCAAAAAAACGCTCGCGTAAAACCGAGCGTTTTTAATTGGTATAAAAAGTTTTTAATTGCGCAAACTTAATGTAAATCTTTCCTTTTTTTCAAGGTTACATAAAGGAGGATTTATGTCAAATAAAGTTGTGATTTGCGGTATAAACACCGCAACGCTGCCTAAGATAAGTGAAGAAAAATCTAACGAACTTCTTCAAAGAATTAAACTTGGTGAAAAGGGTGCGCGTGAAGAATTTGTCGTAGCAAATATGCGACTGGTGTTGTCGGTTATCAAGCGTTTTCGCTTAAAAAACGTTAATATTGACGACGTTTTTCAAGCGGGGTGTATAGGACTTATTAAAGCCATTGATAACTTTGATTTATCTTTCGGCGTAAAATTTTCAACTTACGCCGTGCCAATGATTATCGGCGACGTAAAAAGACTTCTTCGCGACGGCAACAGTATGCGTGTTTCAAGAAGTATTAGGGACACCGCTTACCTTGCCTTAAAAACGCGTGGGGAGCTTGAAAAAGAAGATGAAGAAGTTACACTAGAGCAGGTTGCTGATAAAATGAACGTTGCACTATCCGAAGTGGTTTACGCGCTAGACGCTATATCCGACACCGTTTCGCTTTACGACCCAGTATATAATAAGTCGGGTGATGAACTTCTTTTAGTTGACCAACTGGGCGATGAAAAGTGCACTGATGAAAACTGGACGGAAAAAGTGGCGCTTGATACCGCTATGAATAAACTTGACGATAGAGAAAGAAAGATTATATATTTAAGATATTACGAAGGTAAAACTCAAACGGAAATATCCCGCCAGGTAGGGATAAGCCAAGCGCAAGTTTCTCGTTTAGAAAAAACTGCGCTAAAAGAAATAAGAAACACAATAAGAATATAGAAGTGTACAAAGACGGCTGTTAAAAACGGCTGTCTTTTTGCATTTTATAGGCGCAAAAATCATAACTTGGTATTATGGAACTAACTTATAAAGATTTAACCAAAAAGGACGTTATAAACGTAACCGACGGTAGATGTTTAGGGCGCGTTACGGATATAAAACTAGTTTTCCCCGAAGGGCGACTTATAGGAATTTTCGTGCCGGGACGAAGAACTTGCAAACTTTTCCGTGTTTTTGATAAAACGGAAATTTATATTGAAGATAGAAAAATAGTTAAAATCGGTGGGGACGTAATCTTGGTTGATATTAGGTGTAGTGAAGATTATCCGCCGCCTAAAAAACCGCAAAAGCGCCCGCCGTGTCCGCCGCCGTGCAAGCCCCAACCTAGAAACGATGACAATAGGGGCATTTCCGCTGCCGAATTTTCTTCTGCTTTCGACGATAATGATTATTAGTAACTAATTTACAAAAAAATACAAACTAATTTTTAAAACCCCCTTGAAAAGTGTTGCTTTTTGGTTTATAATGAATATAATCGCAGCAGGCGATAATAGTATACCATGTAACACAAATTTAAGGGGGACATAATCATGGGCAAAATTACATCTGATAAAATAAGGAACGTTGCTATAATAGGGCACAGCGGAAGTGGTAAAACTTCTCTTGCGGAAGCAATTTTATTTAACGGTAAGTCAATTGACAGACTTGGTAAAACTACTGAAAAAAATACCGTTATGGATTATGACGATCAAGAAATGCAAAGGGGTATATCTATCTCTTTAGCATGTGCTTATACATATTGGGAAGACTGTAAAATCAACATCGTAGACGTACCTGGTTTTTATGATTTTGAAGGCGAATTTGAAGAAGCAATGCGCGCGGTAGGCTCAGCAATACTCGTTGCGGATGCTAACGGCACGCTCTCTGTTGGTGCGGAAAAATCTATTGATTATTGCTTGCGCCGCCATATTCCGCTTATGATTTTCGTAAACGGTGTTGATAAAGAAAACAGCAATTACGTTGGCACGGTTGAAGCATTCCGCGCTAAATACGGCAGAAAAATTTCTCCTACTCACTTACCGATTATGCGTGATGGTAAGATGAAAGGTTACGTTTCAGTAATCTCTGGTAAAGCGTTTGAATTCTCTCCCGGCGGCAGACAACAAGTGGAAGTACCCGCGGGCATGGAAGATGACGTTAAGACTTTGAAAGACGCGCTTATTGAAGCGGCTGCTGAAACCAGTGAAGAACTTCTCAACAAGTTCTTTGACGAAGGCACTCTTACTAACGATGAAGTAGTTGCGGGTATTAGAGCGGGGCTTTGTGCTGGTGAAACTATTCCGATTATGGGCGGCTCTGCACTTCAAAACATGGGTGTTTTGAACGTTATGTATGAAATAGTTGACCTTCTTCCGTCTCCGTTTGAAAGAAGACCGGTTATGGCTACTGATGAAAACGGTGAAATTCATTCTATCGTTTGTGAAGAAGACAAGCCTTTCTCTGCGCAAGTATTCAAAACCGTTGCCGATCCTTTCGTTGGTAAACTCAATATGATTAGAGTGTTTACCGGTTCTTTAAAGAGTGGTATGACCGTTTATAACTCAACTACTGGCGAAAAGGAACGCATCAACGGGCTTTACGTTATGAAAGGTAAAAAACAAGAACCCGTTGACGAACTCGTTGCGGGCGATATCGGTGCGGTTAACAAACTCGTTAACACCAACACTAGCGACACACTCTGTGATGAAAAGTTCAAGATTAAATATTACGATATAGTTTTCCCCAAGCCTGTTCTTACTATGAAGATTTCTGCGGCTAAGTCTGGCGAAGAAGACAAAGTATTCCAAGGTTTTAACCGTTTAGCAGAAGAAGACCTTACCTTTAAGGTTGAAAAAGATAAAGATACTGGTGAAACGGTTATTCGCGGTCAAGGCGAAACTCACTTAGAAATCCTTTGCAAGAAGTTAAAGGCTAAATTCGGTTGCGAAGCAGTTCTTGCTGACCCCAAGGTTGCTTTCAAAGAAACTATTACTGGCAAGGCTGAAGGCGAAGGCAAACACAAAAAGCAAACTGGCGGCGCAGGTCAATTCGGCGTTGTTAATATTAGATTTGAATCTGGCGCGGCAGACGGTGTATTTGAATTCGTTGACGAAACGGTTGGCGGTTCAGTACCTAAGCAATTTATCCCTGCGGTTGAAAAGGGCTTGAGAGAAGCCATCCAAAAGGGCGTACTTGCAGGTTATCCTATGGTTAACTTAAAGTGCACGCTTTTCGACGGTAAATATCACCCCGTAGACAGTAAAGAAGTTGCGTTCGTTTCCGCTGCAAAACTCGCTTATGATGAAGCGGTTAGAAAGGCAAAACCAGTTATTTTAGAGCCTATTTATTCATATAAGATTACAGTTCCCGATAACTACACTGGCGATATTTTAGGCGATATGAATAAGCGTCGCGGTAGAATTTTGGGTATGGAAACGGTTGACGGCTTACAAGAAATTACCGCTGAAGCACCGCTTGTTGAAATGCTTAAGTACGCTACTGACTTGAGAAGTATGACGCAAGGCAGAGGCAAGTATTCTCAAGAATTCTTATCTTACGAAGAAGTTCCCTTCTCCGCACAAGAAAAAATTATTGCCGAAGCCAACAAATAACGCGCTTAATAAATAAAAGCGCATAGGAGATGGTATAAATGATTCTTACGATATGTCCGAATCCGAGCATTGACTGCACTATTGAACTGGATAGTTTAAACGTGGGTATGCTTAACAAGATAGACAGCAAGGTGGAAACTTATTCGGGCAAAGCGTTAAACGTTGCCGTGGGTGTGGCAAGACTTGGTGAAAAGAGTTTTTCAACTGGGTTTATGTTCGAAAATCACGGCAGAATGTTTGAACACGTTCTTGAAAAGGAAGGAGTTCAGCATAAGTTTATTTACAATAAGGGCAACGCGAGAGTAAACTATAAAATTATCGATAAACGCTCTATGCTTACCGAAATAAACGATAGGGGCGAAACGGTTGAAAGAGAAAAACAACTTGCGCTTATCGATTTGGTAAAAGAAGTTGCGCCTTCTTGTGAAGTTGCCGTTATGAGTGGAAGTTTACCTAAAGGCGTAAGTCCAGAGTTTTACGGCGAAGTATTGAAAGTTATCCCAAAATCTGTTAAGGTTATAGTAGACACCGAAAAGGAAAATATGCTTGCGGCGATAGGTAGCCGTGAATTGTTTATGGCAAAGCCTAACCTTAGAGAGTTAGAAAACTTTGCGGGCGAATCGGTTGTTGACCTTAAAGATATTGTGTGGGCGGCGTATAAGTATATCGACAAGGGCGTTAAAAACGTTTTGGTGTCCTTAGGCTCTGACGGCGCGGTGCTTACCAACGGAACTGAAAGTTATTTTTGCAAGTCAGCGTCGGTTGCGGTAAATTCAACCGTGGGTGCTGGAGATTGTATGGTTGCGGCTGCTTGCGTGGGCTTAATTCAAGGCGTGCCTATGCACGAAATTTTGAAGATGAGCGTTGCGGCTGGAACGGCATCGGTAACTACTAGCGGTACTAACCTTTTCTACAAGGACAAATACAAAGAAATCTATTCTAAGATTTTCACTCAAAAAATATAAAAAAGTATAAACAGTTTGCGGATAACGCAAACTGTTTTTATTATGAAAAAGTTTATCAAAAGGATAAATAAAACCCTTTCGGAAAAACGGCTTACCACTGTTGCGGGCGCGTGGGTGTATTACTTTTTAACGTCGGTTATCCCGCTTGTATTTTTGCTGTTTACCGCGTTCGGTGTGTTCGGAGTGGACATAACTAAAGACCTTGCATCAAGATTGCCAGTAGAATTCCGCCCCGCAAGCGAAAGCATTATAAACACGGCGCAAACCGCGTCTAAGGGTGCAACTTTATTATTCGTGTTTTCCGCAATTTATTCGTGCATAAGGCTACTCAATCAAATGGGTAAGGACGGCGAGCATATTTACGCGCAAAAATCAATGTCGAAAAGGGGTGCTATGCGCTACTTGTTTGCGTTTTTTGCCATCATTGTGCTTTTTTTGATATTTTTAGTGTGTTCGTTTGCAGTCGCTTTTGGCGAAAACCTTTTTTCTTTTTCATTTTTAGTTGACGATTTAAGGGAACTTTTAACCGCTGTATCAATTGCTTTTTCCGTAATAATAGTAAGTTTTGTTATAATAATTTTATTAAATCTTTTCATAAGCCCCGTAAAACTTAAAGTTGGGCAAGTAGCACTAGGTAGTTTATTTTCGCTTTTTGCCGTTGTTTTAGGAACGCTTGGGTTTGCAATTTACTTAAGGCTTTTTAACTCTTACAACGCCTTTTATGGAAGTTTAGCGGGGATAATAGTATTTTTGCTTTGGACTTATATCATTATGATAAGTATGGTAATAGGTGTAATAATAAATGCAAATATTTTTAGAAAACGCTCTTTAAGTTAAATAAAAAAGCCTTTCGAATTTCGAAAGGCTTTTAGTTTTTTCGTTAAACAATTCCAGTTGCTTCCAATAGTGACTTAAAAGCAAGCAAAAATAAAATACCTGCGCCAAACCACTCTGCGTATTTGCCGAAAAGTTTGCCGAGCGATTTTCCAAAGAAAAGTGCTGCAAATACTAGAATAAAAGTCGTGCTGGCGATTATAGCAATGGCTGTGAAAACTTCGGGCAAGGTGTAGTCGATAAAGGTTACGCCGCACGCGAGCGCGTCAATACTGGTTGCAACCGCTTGCACTATGGTTAGCCATAAGGTAAACGGTGCTTTTTCCTTTTTAACGTCTTCTTTAGTGATTACAACTTCTTTGTTTTCCTTAATGATGTCAATTACAATTTTTATAGCAAGAATTAAGAAAATAGCCGCCGTAAGATATTTTGTGAAAGACGAAATAAGCGAAGCGCACGCACAGCCTATCAAATAACCTATTAACGGCATTAAGCCTTGGAATAATGCAAAGGATACGGGCATATATAATTCTTTCTTCTTTGTTAGAGTATCCTTATAGGTTGCACAGTTAGAAATAGTTATCGCGCACGCGTCTATGGATAGTGCAAGTCCTATTAAAATAACGTCAAAAACGTTCATGTTTTCTCCTATATAGGTAAATAATGTTTTTTAATTATATTAAATTAAATTGATTTTGTCAAAGGAAAATGGTATTATATATTCAATAAGATAACTTGTTATAGCATTATGATAAAAATAACTGAACAATGGGATGAAATCTTAGCGCAAGAGTTTTCTTCACCAGAATACCTAACGCTTAGAGAATTCCTTAAAACCGAATATTCTAACCACACCGTTTATCCGTCTATGTACGATATATTTAACAGTATGAAGTACACGTCGTTCGATAATCTTAAAGTGGTGCTTTTAGGCCAAGACCCCTATCATAACGAAGGTCAAGCGATGGGGCTGTCATTTTCCGTGCCCGACGGTATTCAAGTTCCGCCGTCGCTTGTCAATATGTATAAAGAACTCTATGCGGAAACGGGTATTCCACCAAAAAATACTGGTAATTTGTCTGGCTGGGCAAAGCAAGGCGTGCTGTTACTTAACGCCGTTTTAACCGTGCGCGCCCATCAAGCAAATTCGCATAAAGGCAAGGGCTGGGAATTTTTCACCGACGCTATAATAAAAAAGATTTCCGACCAAAAAGAGCACGTTGTGTTCTTGCTTTGGGGTGGAAACGCTCGCAGTAAAAAACCGCTTATCGACACGAATAAACATCTTGTTTTAGAATGTGCACACCCAAGCCCATTATCCGCGTATAACGGATTTTTCGGGTGCGGGCATTTTGTAAAAACTAACGAATATTTAATTAAACACGGCATACAGCCGATTGATTGGAGTTTATAATGAAATACGTTGTAATTTTAGGCGACGGTATGGCAGATTATCGCCAACCGTTTTTAGACAATAAAACGCCCCTTATGGTCGCAAATAAGCCATTTATGGACGCGCTTGCAAAAAAGAGTGAAGTTGGGCTTTGCCGCACCGTGCCTTGCGGAATGAAACCTGGCAGCGACGTTGCTAACCTTTCAGTTTTGGGTTATGACCCTAAAGAATGTTACACTGGGCGTTCTCCGTTAGAAGCGGCATCTATCGGTATTGAATTAAAAGATACCGACGTAACCGCTCGCGCAAACTTGGTTACCGTGTCTAACGAAGAAAATTACGCCGATAAAACAATGATTGATTATAGCGCGGGGGAAATTTCTACTGCCGAAGCAAAAGAACTTATTGAATATCTTGCAAAAGAATTAAACGATGAAGTGTATTCGCTTTACGCTGGTATAAGTTACCGCCATTGTTTGGTTATGGCAAACGGCGTTATCGCTGGCGATTGCACTCCGCCGCACGATATTACTGGTAAGCCCGTAAAAGAATACTTGCCTAAGAGTGAACAAGGTAAAAACCTTCTTCGCCTTATGGAAAAATCACACGCACTATTAAAAGACCACCCAGTAAATAAAAAGAGAATAGAAAATGGCAAAAACCCCGCGAATTCACTTTGGTTTTGGGGGGAAGGAACGAAACCCGCACTTCAAAATTTTGAAGAAAGATTTGGATTAAAGGGCGGCATTATTTCCGCTGTTGACCTTCTTAAAGGTATAGGCAAAATTGCTGATATGCGCGTTATTGAAGTTGAAGGCGCAACTGGTAATTACGACACCAACTTTGACGGTAAGGCAAAGGCTTGTTTAGATGCGTTAAAGAGTGGTTTAGATTACGTTTATATCCATATGGAAGCCCCCGATGAATGCGGACATCACGGCGACACTAAAAACAAGATTTATTCTATCGAACAAATTGACCAAAAGGTTGTTAAGGCTGTGATTGAAGGCTTGGAAAGTATGGGCGAAGACTTCGCTGTTTTAATCGCGCCCGACCATCCCACGCCCTTGTCGATTATGACGCACTGCTCAGACCCCGTACCGTATATGATTTACAACAGCAAGCGTAATCTTTCTAACGGTGCGACGTCTTATGATGAAGAACAAGCACAAAAAACTGGCGCAAGTTATTCGTCGGGTGTGGAATTAATCAAAAAATTCTTAGCGCAATAATAAAAATAATATAAATTCGACCGTTTTTGATAAAAAGACGGTCGATTTTTTTGTAATAAACAAGCACAAGCGTTCATATAGATTTATAGACGAACAAAAAGGAGAATTTATATGAACGATAAATTGCAATACGCAACTATGCTTGAAATTCCAGTAAACACGGTAAGCGTAACATTTAAACCGCAAAAAAAACGCCGCAAGGCAAAAAAAATCAACCACGACCAAGTAAAGCGTGAAGTGGTTGAAAAGGTAAACGCGCAAATGGAAGAACAAGAAGAAACTGCAGTTTCTTTATTCGACCAACCCGAAGAGCAAAACGAATTAAACGAAAATTTCAGCGAGCCGACTATTGAACAAGTGGTCGAAAAGAAAAAGAAGTTTAAGGTTTCGGTAATCGGCGTTCAATTGATTATCATAGGGTTACTCGTTGCAACTATATTTTTAACCAACGCAGTTTATGCGGATAGCGGAATAAACGTGTTCTTACGCGGAGTATTCGGCAATCAAAACACGGTACAAGTGGACGCGCGCACTTACGACGAGTTTGCGCCCGTAATCGCGCTTGACGACGGCGCTAATATGCAATTATCTGAAGGCGTTATAACTCTTTCTGGTAAGGGCAGTGTATATGCTTCTTGCGACGGCAAGGTTACTCAAGTAACCAAGGGTGAAGACGGTAAATATACCATTGAAATTACTCACAGTAAAAACTTTAAGTCAGTGCTCGGCGGGCTAGACTTTGCTTACGCGGGCTTAAACGACAGCGTTTATCATAATATCCCCGTTGGATATTGCAGTGCTCAAGCAACTATGTGCTTTACTACGAGCGACGGTTCGGTTATTTCCGATTATCAAATAATTGATAATTCGGTTGTATGGGCGGTATAAACTTAAGCGTTCATCCGCTGTTTTTCGTGTTCGGGTTTTACTACGCGCTCACTGGCAAGATTTTTATATTTATAATCTACACCGTGTGCGCGGTAATTCACGAATTAGGGCACTCTATCGTTGCGGCAAACGCGGGGTATAGGCTAAATAAAATAACGCTTATGCCTTTCGGGGCTGTGGTTTCGGGTAATATAGACGGCTTAAAGCCCCAAGATGAAATAAAAATTGCATTAGCAGGTCCATTTTTAAACCTTGCTATCGGCTTGTTTTTTGTTGCGACTTGGTGGATATATCCTGAAAGTTACGCATTTACCGATGTCGTTGCGGAAGCCAACTTTTCAATGGCGCTCGTAAACTTTATACCCACAGCACCGCTTGACGGCGGGTGGGTGGTTTCTGCGCTGTTAAAAGATAAGTTCGGCGAGAAAAAAGCGCAAAAACTAGTAAAAATTTTGTGTGTTGTCTTTTCAATTTTGCTTGCGGCGGGTTTTATCCTGACTATGTTTAGCGAGTGTAATCTTTCGCTACTTTTGTTTTTGCTGTTCGTGCTTTTCGGTGCGTTTGGTAAGAATAAAGAGAATAGGTATATTAAACTTTATACTGCATTGACGGTGGAAAAGTTAAAGCGCGGTATGGATATAAAAAGACAAGCGTTGCACCAGAGCGCAACGGTTAAAAAAATGCTTTCGATATTAGATATAAACGCCGTGAACGAGATAGTAGTTTACGACGACCAAAAAAGAGTTGGTTATTTAACGGAAAGCGCAATAAACGACTTGATAGAAAAGGGCGATATCTACGCGCCTTTAAGTAAATATATATAATACCAAGTAAAAAGTGGGGTAAAAACCCTAAAAATTTAAACAAAAAAACAACCCGATTCGCAATATATTGTGGTCGGGTTTTTTAATTTTGCAAAATGTAGTAAAAGGTTTAAAAAAGGCGTGTTTTTGTTTAAAATATTTGCAAAAAACGCGTAAAAAACTTGACATATATATTATTATTTGGTAAAATAAATCAGCATCCCAGTTCAAGGGGTGTAATTTTTTGATGTTCGGAAGGTGCATTATGGCAGCAAAAGGCGCAAGAGCAAAGATTACTTTGGCTTGTACGGAATGCAAGCAAAGAAATTACGATACTTTTAAGAATAAGAAAAACGATGCTGAAAGATTGGAAATGCAAAAGTATTGTAAGTTCTGCAAAAAGCATACCACTCATAAGGAAGCGAAATAATAAATTTCGCACGATTATTTTAGCCCTAAGGGGCTTAGAAAATTAAGGGGCAATCGCAATGAAACTCAATCAGTTAGATGCGAAAGGCGAATTCACAAAGAATAGTGAAAACACCGAAAAGCAAAAAGAAGTTAAAAAGGCGAAGAAAAACAAGAAACCTGGCTTTTTTGCAAAAATTGGCGCTAAGATTAAAGATATTTTTGCCGAACTTAAGAAGGTTAGTTGGCCTTCTTTCGGTAAGGTTATCAAGCAAACTGGCGTTGTAATTGCTGTGGTTGTTGTTTTCTTGGTCATTTTAACCGCGTTCGATTTCGGCTTGTCCGAATTGTTAAAATTGATCACACCCTAATAGCAGGAGTTTGTAAATGGCAATAGAACAAGGAAGATGGTATGTTATTCACACTTACTCCGGCTACGAAGCAATGGTGAAGGACAGCCTTGAAAAGTTAATTGAAAACAACAACTTGCAAGAAAATATCTTTGAGATTAAAATTCCTACTGAAGAAACCTTGGAAGAAAAGGCTAACGGTAAGAAAAAATTAGTCGAAAGAAAGAAATTCCCTTGCTACGTTTTCTTGAAGATGATTTATTCAAACGACATTTGGTATCTCGTAACTAATACGAGAGGTGTAACGGGGTTCGTAGGCCCGCAAGGCAGACCGTTGCCGCTCACTGATGCTGAAGTTGCAAGAATGGGTCTTGAAGAAGTTGCTCTTTCAGTAGATTTCACTGTTGGCGATACCGTTACCGTTGTATCAGGTCCTATTGAATCTTTCAGCGGTGTGGTTGTAGAACTTAACGAAGCAACCCAAAAGGTTAAAGTTAACGTAGAAATGTTCGGCAGAAAAACCGACGTTGAACTCGACTTCGTTCAAGTTAAGAAAGTGGCTGTTGAAACTGAAGTTACTGAAGAAACGGCTCAATAACATTATATATTATACGCGTATTACGCTAGGGCAAGGCTCAGCGTTATATAAAGAGTGGGAGTTGCGTTAAATTTAAACGCACTGGCGCAACGATATTACCACCAAATGGAGGAAACTATTATGGCAAAGAAAGTTACGGCTATCGTGAAATTGCAATTGCCCGCAGGCAAGGCAACACCCGGTCCGCCCGTAGGTTCAACGTTAGGTCCGCACGGTATTAACATTCCGGGATTTACCAAGGAATTTAATGCTAAGACTCAAGATCAGGCAGGTCTTATTATCCCTGTAGTTATGACGATTTATCAAGACCGTTCATTTACGTTCATCTTGAAAACCCCGCCGGCACCCGTTCTTATTAAGAAGGCGTGTGGTATCGAAAGTGCATCTGCTGCTCCCAATAAGAACAAGGTTGCAAAGATTACCAAGGCTCAAGTTGAAGAAATCGCAAAACTCAAAATGCCCGATCTTAACGCAAATACTTTAGAAGCAGCTGCAAGCATGATCGCTGGTACTGCAAGAAGTATGGGTGTAGAAGTCGTAGATTAATGAATTAGTGGGAGAGTAGCAATGCTCGGACGTACCACAGGAGGTAAATTTAAATGAAACACGGAAAAAAATATATTGATAGCGCAAAGGCTATCGAAGCAACTAAGCTTTACGAAGTAGAAGAAGCAATCGGTTTGGTTCTTGACACTGCTAAAGCAAAGTTTGATGAAACTGTAGAACTTCACGTTCGTTTAGGCGTAGATCCCAAGCAAGCCGATCAACAAGTTAGAGGCGTGCTCGTTCTTCCCAACGGTACTGGTAAAGAAGTTAAGGTTTTAGTTCTCGCTAAAGGCGAAAAGGCTGACCAAGCAAAAGAAGCAGGTGCAGATTTCGTAGGCGCAGAAGAAATGATTCAAAAAATTCAAACCGAAAACTGGTTTGATTACGACGTAATCATCACCACTCCCGACATGATGGGTTTGGTAGGTCGTATCGGTAAAATCTTAGGTCCGAAAGGCTTGATGCCTAACCCTAAGTCAGGTACCGTTACTATGGACGTTGTTAAGGCTATCAAAGATACCAAAGCAGGTAAAGTTGAATACAGACTTGACAAGAACGCAATCATTCACTGTGCAATCGGTAAGAAGAGTTTCGGCAAAGAAAAACTTCAAGAAAACTACGAAGCACTTATGGAAGCCATCGTTAAGGCAAAACCCGCTGCTGCAAAAGGTCAATACGTTAAGAGTGTAGCGTTAGCAAGCACAATGGGTCCCGGCGTTAAAATTAACGCTAAAATTTAGTTGACAAGACTAAATTAAAGTGATATACTAACATAGTAAATTAAATAGCCCAAGACAGTAGGTATATGTAATTGTGATTTATCACAAACCCACCGAGGCGGAAATTTTAGTATAAGAACTAGTGTTTTTATGCCCTTGTATTCCGTTTTGGTGTACAAGGGCTTTTTCATTAAAACAAGGAGGTAATCAAATGTCGGCAAACAAAGAGGCAAGAATAGAATTAGCTGGTGTTATTAAAGAAAAAATTCAAGACGCAAAATCAGTTGTTTTCGTTAAGTTTAGCGGTCTTACCGTAGCAGAAGACACCGAACTCCGTCGTGAATTTAGAAAGAACAACGTTGAATATAAGGTTTACAAGAACACCCTTATTAAGAAAGCGTTTGAATCTTTAGGAATTACCGATTTCAACGACGACTTGAACGGCCCTACGGCTGTTGCATTCGGCGCGGATGAAACTGGTGCGGCTAAAGTTATTGTAGATGCATCAAAGAAATATCAAGATAAGGTTGTTGTAAAGAGCGCTTATTTTGAAGAAAAGAGATTGGATGAAAAGGGCGTTAAGGCGCTTGCTGCAATCCCTTCAAAACAACAACTTTACGGTATGCTTGCAAGTGCTTTACTTGGTGTTCCCAGAGCACTCGCTATTGCGCTTAATCAAGTTGCAGAAAAAAATGCTTAATAGCAAAATATTAAATTAAAAAATTAGTCCATTATTAGGAGGAAACAAAAATGGCAGATATTAAAGCAATGTTAGAAGAAATTAAAGGCATGAGCGTTATGGAACTTAACGAACTCGTTAAAGCAATAGAAGAAGAATTTGGCGTAAGCGCTGCTGCATCAGTTGCAGTTGCTGCTCCCGCTGCTGAAGCAGCACCTGCTGCTGAAGAAAAGACCGAATTCAAGGTAGTTCTTAAAGAAGTTGGTGGCAACAAGATTGGTGTTATCAAAGTTATTAAGGAAGCAACCGGTTTAGGTCTTGTTGAATCTAAGGCTCTTGCTGAAAACGGCAAAGTAATTAAAGAAAACGCAACCAAAGAAGAAGCAGATGCTATGATCGCTAAGTTCAAGGAAGCAGGCGCTACTGTTGTTGCTGAATAATTACTATTTAGAAAACAAAAACAAACAAAAAATCCGTAAGATATTATCTTGCGGATTTTTATTTTAATTACAAATAAACTTTAGTTTAACTCTAGTTTATATTGTTTGTGCAAAATTAGCAAAAAAATATAACAAAAGAGAAAGTAAAGTGCTTATAAGCATTGACAAATCTTTTATTTTCAAGTAAAATAATAGTATATTATTTTAAATTAGAGGGGTATGCCCTTAGATTAGTAAATTATTGCTCGGAGAATAGTATGAAGAAATTTAAGAAACTTCTCAGCCTTCTTATCGCAAGCGCTTTGCTTATTGTTTCTTGCTTTAGCATGGCAGGCTGCGCTGAAGACATTACTCAAATTAAACTTAACATTACCGTTTATAACTATGAACAAACGGAAGAAGAAGTTGATGTTGGCTTTGAAAACGTTACTTTAACTATCGACCTTTACGGACACTTTGCGCCCAAAACGGTTGAAAACGTAACCAAGTACGTTAAACAAGGTTACTATAACAACACCGTTTTCTATAAGCAAACGAATTTTGTTAACCAAGTAATGTTGGGCGATTTCCTTGTTGACGGTACGTCAATTAAAGCACAAGAAAAGATTATGCCCCAAGTAAAAGGCGAGTTTGAACGCGGTGGCGTTTCAGGTTCAAACCTTCTTGCTAAAAAAGGTTCTATCGGTTTATGGAGAACTTGGTATGCTTACGATGGTTCTTATGATACCAGTAACGCAACTATGAACTCTGGTAGAGCAACTTGGTTTATTCCTGTAAGTGATTCTGATTCAGCACTTTCTGGTTATAACGGTTGGTTCTGCATTTTTGCTCAAATCGATATGGATAATGAAGACAACAAACACGCGCTCGACTTAATTTCTAAGTCTATGACTTCAGGCAGTGTTGAAAAATACGTTGTTTACTACACTGGCAAGTATGACGAAACCCAACCTGACAACAACCACGGTTTAACCAAGCACGTTGTTAAGGAAAGTGATTTTGTTGCAACTACTAGCATTTTCACTGCTGAAGGCTCACAAGAAGTTTGCTACAACCAGCACACCATTACTGTTCCCGTTGCTTCAGTTAACGGTGAAACCGTAATCGCTGCAAAAGTTGTTTCAGCATCTATCGCTTAAAACTTAAATAAAAAATTAAAGAAGTTAGGATGTCCTAACTTCTTTTTTTATTCGCACTTTATAATATTACAAATTTTTCTATTCTCTAAGCAAAACTTAAAATACTCTACAAAGTATAAGTTGTCGCATTTAGTATATATTAACCCTATTTCATCACCGCATCTAAATCGCGGGGGTGGCATTATACCTATGAATTTTCCTAAAAAACCGCTTAAGCGGTTTTTGTTTTTTAAAACGCTGCCGCATAAAAATTTATCCCACTCACATCCCGCTAAGTATTCTTCTAAAAAACTGTAAGAGATAAGTTTTTCATTTAAGTTGTCGGCGTTAAAGTCTTTATTCTGCGAACACTCTTTTTTTGAAGAACAAAAAGCACCGTTTTTATATTCCCAAAAGGTTTTAACTTGATGCTTTGCTATATCACAAAAGTTTTCCACAGTGAAAAACTCGCCGTCCGTACAGTATTCGTTAACCTGTCTAAAAAAGATTTTTCTAATATTATTGCCTACTTCATAGATGGCTAAAAACTTATTTTCGTTTTCAAATAGTACGCTTATAAAATGTACGCCGTTGATGTCAAATTCTTTGATTTCCGCTCGGTTTATGTTTAAATTAACCGTTTCCGCGTAAAAGTCTTTTGGGGTTTCAATAGAAAGTTTTAAGCCGTTTTCATTGAATACCGTAACTAGCGCACTACTAGATTTGTGCTGCTCAATAATCTTAAATTCGCTACTTAAAATTAGTGGAGAAAACTTAATTAAGTATCCACCTTTAAGATCGGTCAAAATAACACTCTTGGGTGGGCAGCAAAAAAAGTTATTGTCAAGTAAAAAGTTAGTGCACGGCTGACAGGTTGAAACGGGACACAGTTCAATAAAGGGTGAAAGGCTGTCGATATTAATTTGTTTTAATTCTTTCGATAATATTCCGCAAAAAGCACCGTTTACTTTAATGGCGGCGGGTGTTTCGCTTGAAAAATAATAATACATATCTCTTATATCTATGTATAATTTTACTTTATTATGTCAATAAGATTATTACAAAAAAGAAAAAGGAGCAAGAATATGGATAAAATTTACGGGTATAAGGAAAAGGACGTTTTAGGCTTGGCTGAGTTTTTAAAAACTCGCGGGGGAGAGTCGCTCTCTAAAGTTTTTGAAAGTTACGGTGAAAAGTTTGGAAAGGCAAAGGGTACTGTTAGAAACCTATATTACGCGGTTGCAAAACGAAGCGCGGAAGACAGCGATTTTTGTGAAAGATATCTTGACGGCAAGCCTTTGTCGGTTGGTAAAATTATAGAGTTTGACGAGCAAGAAGAAAGCGCGTTGATAAAAAAAGTACTTATTGCAAAAACTTTTGGAAGGTCTGCAAGAAGTTGCATTATGGAACTTGCTGAAGGCGATGCTAAAGTTGCGCTTAGGTATCAAAACAAGTTTAGAAACGCCGTTAAACAAAAACCGCAACTCATTAAAACTATTACCGAGCAGTTAGAAATGGAAGGTTACGATATAAGTAAACTTTCCGCAAAGTGTGAAAAACAAGTTATTTCTGAAGAAAACTTTGAAAGATTAAAAGAAGAAATAAACGCAATGGTTGCCAAAATTGCTATGCGAGAAAGAAAAGAAAATCAAGAATTAAAAGAGCGCGTATCTGCCTTAGAAAAGGAGAATTTGCGCCTTTGCACCGCCCTTTACGGCGACCCTAAAGGAATAAACGCCATTAAGTTTTTTAAGGTTGGCGGAGAAGAAAATATGCTTAATTAAACCAAAAGTTTTTCCTTAATATTTTTGCAAAAGAAAAAACGCCGACGGAATTTTCCGTCGGCGTTTTAGTTTAGTTAAGATTATTTTTTAACAGGGTGATGATGCTTGATAAAGCCAACAGCCTTTGCAATTTCCATAACGAGTATGGGGAAGAGTGAAAGACCAAGACCTACAAGGTATAACCACCAGTCAAGATACATCATATCAAATACGTTGTTTACACCAGGGATAAACATAACAACCGCAGTGAGTGCCGTACAGATAAGAAGTGATAAATTCATAGTAGCATTTGAGAAGAAACCAACTTTGAAGAGTGAGTGTGAAGATCTCATATTGAGCGCTTGAACGAGTTGGCTTAACGCCAAAATCATAAACGCCATCGTGCTACCTGCTGCGTGGTTAAGATGTCCTGCTTCGTGGGGCATGAAGTAAGCACCGAGCACGTAACCAACCAAAGTGGTAATAGTTAAAAGAATACCGTTTAAGAAAATCTTAGCAGCCAAGCCGTGAGCAAACAAACTTTCGTTCTTAGGATTGGGCTTTCTAAACATAACGTCGCTTTCAACTGCTTCTTTACCGAGTGCAATTGCTGGCAATGAGTCGGTTACAAGGTTAATCCAAAGAAGTTGGATAGGAATGAACGGGTTGCCGAGTTCGGGGATAAGCGAGCCTAAAATTACGGTTGAAATAAATACTACCAAAACTTCAGCAAGGTTAGTTGAAAGTAAGAAACCAACAACCTTTTTAATGTTTTCAAAAATACCACGGCCTTCTTTAACCGCTTCAACGATGGTTGCAAAGTTGTCGTCGGTAAGAGTCATATCAGCAGCACCCTTAGCAACGTCCGTACCAGTGATACCCATAGCGCAACCAATATCGGCAGCCTTTAGAGCGGGTGCGTCGTTTACGCCGTCACCAGTCATTGAAACAACTTCGCCTTTCTTTTGCCATGCTTTAACAATTCTAATCTTGTTTTCGGGTGATACACGCGCGTAAACGGAGATGTTCCTAACTTCTTTATCGAGTTGTTCATCGCTCATTTCATCGAGTTCAGCACCAGTGATAGCCTTGTCGCCGTCAACGAAGATGCCGAGTTCTTTAGCGATAGCAGTAGCGGTAACGATGTGGTCGCCAGTAATCATAACGGGCTTAATACCAGCCTTACGGCAAGTAGCAACCGCAACTTTACATTCGGGTCTGGGCGGGTCGATCATACCAACTAAACCTACGAAGGTAAGTTCACTTTCAAGTTCTTCAAAAGTGGGGTTAGCGGGAACTTCTTTGAGTTCTTTATAAGCAATTGCTAAAACGCGGAGCGCGTTTGAACTCATTTCATCACAAGCAACCTTTGCCTTTTCAATATCACCCTTAATAGTCTTTTTAGCGATAACGTCGAAAGCACCTTTAACGATTGCGATGATTTTACCGTCGATAACGTTTACCGTTGTCATAAGTTTACGGTCAGAGTCGAAGGGGAGTTCTGCTTTTCTGGGGCTTTGAGAGTTTAATTCGTCTTGAACGCCGCCAGCCTTGTGCGCTGCGAGAACGATAGCCGTTTCAGTGGGGTCGCCGATGTGCTTTTCAGCACCGTCTTCAAATACAACCTTACCATCACAGCAAAGTGAACCGTAGCAAAGCATTTTGTAAGTTTCACCTTCAGCAGCACCGTTAAAGTCAATAATTTCGCCACCGTCAACGTAAGTCTTAACAAGCGTCATTCTGTTTTGGGTTAAAGTACCAGTTTTATCTGAGCAAATAACAGACGCGCTACCGAGAGTTTCAACCGCGGGAAGTTTTCTAATAATAGCGTTTCTTTTAACCATGCGTTGAACGCCGATTGAAAGAACGATAGTTACAACTGCGGGTAAACCTTCAGGGATAGCAGAAACTGCTAAAGAGATAGCAGACATAAATCCGCCGATGATGTTATCAAATGAGAAACCGTCTCTAATAAGTTGAACGGCAAACATTACGAAACAAATACCAAGAACTAAGAAACCGAGCATTTTGCCGAGTTTAGCAAGTTTTTCTTGTAAGGGCGTTTTAGATTCTTCTTCGTTAGCCAAAATACCAGCGATTTTACCCATTTCGGTATCCATACCGGTTGCGGTAACAACTGCAATAGCAGTACCGTAGGTGATAGAGCAACCAGAGAAAACCATGTTAGTTCTGTCGCCGATAGGTGCTTTTTCTTTAACTTGAGCGTCAGCGAACTTTTCAGACGGAACTGATTCACCAGTAAGTGCTGATTCTTCTGATTTTAAGTTTACACTCTTAATAAGTCTTGCATCTGCGGGAACGAAGTCGCCTGCTTCAAGTTTGATTATGTCGCCAGGAACGAGTTCTGCTGACATAATAATCTTTTCAACGCCGTCACGAATAACGCGAGCGTGGGGAGCAGACATATTCTTCAACGCTTCAAGCGCTTTTTCCGCCTTGCTTTCTTGCGCAACACCCATAATAGCGTTAAGCAACACGATTGCAAGAATAAGGAAAGGTTCAATCATTTCAACAACGTCAAAGTGTCCAGTTGAAACGGTGGTGTAGATGGCAACGCCGAGAGAAACTGCCGCAGCGATAAGCAAGATAATAATCATTGCATCTTGGAACTGTTCAAAGAAACGTTGAATCATTGTTTTCTTCTTTTGTTCTTTGAGTTTGTTCTCGCCGTACTTTTCTCTGCGTTCGGCTACTTGGCTAGAAGTTAAACCGCTTGCCGCATCAACTTGTAGGTTTGTCAAAACTGTTTCTTGACTTTCATTGTGTGGTATCAATTTTGTACTCCTTTATATATATTGTTTTTAAATTATATCAATTAAAAAATATATTTGTCAATAATAAAAGTAATTTTTAACCAAATTTTTTGTTATAAAAAGGTTAAAACAAAAAAATCCAAAGTAACTTTTAGGCTACTTTGGATAAATCTCTTTAAAAACAAAACTCCGTATAGCCGTTAAAGTTATACGCAAGTCTCGTAAATTAAAACAAGCCAGGCAGTTTTGATTTGCCATGATGTTGACTTGTTCCGCTTTCGCGGTTACTACTCCCTTACGGATTGATATCATTTTACCATTATTTTTATGCGTTGTCAACAATTTTTATGATGCTTATTTTTTTGTGTTTTACTCCTATAATTTAATTGACAATATACCGTGTGAAGTATATAATATAATTGCAACCAAAAAGGTAGCAATTAGGAGTAAAGATGAAATTATCGTCCAAGACAAAATACGGGCTTAAGGCTTGTCATTTTTTAGGGCTAAACTATCCCGACACGCCAGTTTCAGCAAGCACTTTGGAGAGTTACGTTTCAGTTTCAGGCAAATATTTAGAGCGCATTATGCGTATGCTTTCTAGAAGAAATATCGTAACGGCAGCGCGCGGCGCAAGCGGTGGGTATTTTCTTGCCCGTCCGCCAAAGGATATCACAGTGGGTGAAATCGTTAGGGCGTTAGAAGACGATATGGAAATTATAGAGTGTGTTAAAGAAGATAGTAAGTGTAAGTGTTGCCCGTCCGCTGGGGTTTGGAAAAGACTTCATAAGGGTATAAACGAACTGCTTGATTCAATGACCATTGAACAAATGATAAAAGGCGAATTACACTAAAAGGAGATTGTTGATGGAAAAAAAGCCAATTTATTTTGACCACGCGGCGACAACGCCTCTTTGCAAAGAAGCGTTTGAAAAGATGACGCCGTACTTTACTGAAATTTTCGGCAACCCTAACAGTCAGCACGCTTACGGCAGAGAATCTGTTAAAGCGGTGGACGAAGCAAGGGATGCTATTGCTAAAATTATAAACGCGAAACCTAACGAAGTATATTTTACTTCAGGCGGAACGGAAAGCGATAACTGGGCAATGCGCGGTATTGCACACGCATATATGAATAAAGGCAAGCATATGATAATAAGCCCGATAGAACACGCTGCTATGCTTGCAACTGCAAAAGCGCTCAAAAAAGAAGGCTTTGAAATCGAGTTTATGAAAGTGGATGAAGATGGTTTGGTGGATTTAGAACACTTAAAAACCATTATTCGCGACGATACGATTTTCGTTGGCTGTATGATGGCTAATAACGAAGTGGGCACTATCGAGCCTATCAAAGAAATTGCTGAAATTGCGCACTCTAAAGGGGCAGTTATGTTTACTGATGCCGTTCAAGCGGCTGGCGTGCTTAAAACCGACGTTAAAGAACTTGGCGTTGATATGATGAGTATGAGTGGACATAAGATTTACGGGCCTAAAGGCATCGGTGCGCTTTACGTTAGAAACGGACTTAAGATTGACAGTATTTTAACCGGTGGTCATCAAGAAAGAATGAAACGCGGCGGTACTACCAACGTTCCTGCGATAGTGGGCTTTGCTGAAGCGTTCAAGATTGCCGATAGAGAAAGGGAAGAAAACTTTAAGTACGTAAGCAAATTACGCGACCATTTTATTGAACGCGTACTTGCTGAAGTTCCTTTCGTAAAACTCAACGGCTCAAGAGAAAAAAGACTTCCTGCAAACGCGGACTTCTCGTTTAAGTTTATTGAAGGCGAATCAATTTTGTTTAGCCTTGACTTAGCGGGTATTTCAGTTTCATCAGGCTCTGCGTGCTCGTCTGGTTCATTAGAGCCATCACACGTGTTGCTCGCTTTAGGGCTTCCTGAAGAATTAGCACACGGCTCAATTAGATTTTCATTTGGTAAACACAACACTTTAGAAGAAGTTGATTATGCGGTTGACGTAATTAAAGAGTCAGTTCAAAGACTTCGTGAAATGTCGCCCTTATTCAAAGCAGAAGGAGAAATTAAGTATGTATAACGAAAAAGTAATGGACGTTTTCAAAAACCCCAAAAACGTAGGCGAAATAGAAAACCCCGATGGAATCGGCACGGTTGGTAACGCATCTTGCGGCGATATTATGCAAATCTCGTTAAAGATTGAAAACAATATCATCGTTGATGCAAAATTTAAAACTTTCGGCTGTGCAGCGGCTATTGCAACCAGTTCAACCGCTACTGAAATGATTAAAGGTATGACCGTTGAAGAAGCGTTGAAAGTTACTAACAAGCGCGTCGTTGAAGTTTTAGGCGGACTTCCTTCACAAAAACTTCACTGCTCAGTTCTCGCTGAAGAAGCAATCAAAAAGGCTATTGAAGATTATATGAGCAAAAAGGCTTAAGCGCGAATAAGCGGCGTTATGCTGAATTACTCTTTAGCGAAAATAATAAATAAAATATCAGGGAGAAAAATCTGTGATAAAACTTGGCGAAAGCAAAGGGCTATCCACGGTGTTCGTACTACTATCGGGCATCTTGTGGGGCATAATAGCAATATTCGTAGATGGGCTTAAAAGGGTAGGCTTTTCGTCGGTAGACTGTGCCGGTATAAGGTGCATTTTCACAAGTCTTTTTCTCTTTTTTATTATCCTAATAAAAGATCCAAGATTATTAAAAGTTCAGCCTAAAGATTTGTTGCTTTTTATATGTTCGGGCGCATTTGGCATTTCAGTATTCAGCCTTTGCTATTTTAGAGCAATACATATTTTGGGCGGGGCAAGCGTGCCGTCGCTACTACTTAACACTGCGCCAGTTTTTGTACTTATAATTGCAGCAATATTCTTTAAAGAAAAGATTACGGTCAAGAAAATTATCGCACTAGTTTTAGCACTTGTCGGCGTTGCGTGCGTTTCGGGCGTGTTCGATACCAACAGCGGCGTTTCGCTAGAAGGCGTTATCTTCGGCGTGCTAAGTGGTTTAGGTTACGCGCTTTATAGCGTGTTTACTAAAAGCCTTTCAAAAAAATACGACGCTTTGGTTATCAACTTTTACTCATTTTTGTTCGCGATGTTTATAGTTGTGCCTGCATCTAACTTGTTTAACAACTTTACACTTCTCGGCACTTGGCAAGGTGCGGGATACGCGTTAGGGTTAGTAATCCTTTGCACGATAATGCCCTTTATATTATACTCAACGGGACTAAAGAATTTAAGTGTGGGCACGGTGTCGGTTATGGCGATGCTCGACCCGATAACCGCAACGGTAATAGGCTTAGCCTTTATGGGCGAAGGCGTAACCGTGTTCAAAATTTTGGGTATAGTTTTGGTGCTCGGCGGTATAACTATTCTTAACTTAAAAGATAAGAAAGAAGAATAAATATATAAAAAAAGAAAACGGTTACTAATTATAGTTTATCCCATAGGGATTTTACTGTAAGCGCTATCCTTTTGAAGAGTTAGGCGTGGCGTGATGCCACGCCTTTTCTCATACTATATAGTTTTCTTCTCTTAAAAATCTGTCGAAGTCAGGCAAATCAATCGCGCCGACACAGTTGTAAATAATTTCTATTGTGTGAACATAGTGTCCATTAACCTTTATTTTTTCGTGAATAATCACCTTGTCCACGAAAGAACGCAAGATTTCAGGTGTTATCTCATCAAAATCGCTATACTTTTTAACGATAGCCATAAACCTTTGTATGTTGCCATATTGGGTTTTGGCTTTTTCTATTTCTGCCTTTAAGTAGTTGAGCCTTTCGGTCAACGCCTTTTGTTCGGCTTCATAATTATCACTCATTCTCATATAGCGTTCTTCGGAAATTTTTTCTGCAACCTTATCTTCATAAAGGCTTTGAATTATTTTATCAAGTTCTTTTATGCGCTTTTCTGCATTTGCTTTACCGTCAAGATACGATGCCAATTCTCGTTTGCTTTTCGCATCCGAGCAATTTTTAAGAATACTCATAAACTCTTCTTTGTTTTCGTTTGCAAACTTAATTGTGTACTTCAAGTCGTTTTTAATCAACGCCATCGCTGCGTGTGCCGTAATTTGGTGTGACGTACAAGTTCTTTTCTGTTGCTTGCGATATGAAGAACAATTAAAATATTCTGCTTGTTTAGTTGTTGTACAACGGCAAAGATACATTTTCTTCCCACAATCAGCACAATAGAGCATACCTGATAAGATATTCATTTCGCCCATATTTGTAGGTCTCCTTTTTCCTTGTCGGATTTTTTGTACAGTATCAAAAGTTTCTTGGTCGATTATTGCTTCTTGCGTGTTTTCAAAAATTACCCATTTTTCTTTCGGATTTACTAAAAACTTATTTGATTTATATGATTTCCTATAAGTCTTAAAGTTTATGGTATGTCCAAGGTACTGTTCATTTTCAAGAATTTGTGCAACTGTTTTCGAACACCATATATTAGAATCTTCTTTTAATTTGAAAGGTGTTGGCAGTTTAAGTTTGTGAAAATGAACTACGGGAGTATCTATTCCGCGTTCAGTTAAAAGTCTTGCAATTTGAGTCGGTCCGTATCCTTTGATACAAAGAGAAAAAATCTCTTTTACGACAGCCGCACCGATAGGTTCTATTATCCATTTTTCCTTATTTTCGGGGTTTTTCATATAGCCAAAAGGTGGGATAGATGTAAGATGTTTGCCCGAATTACCTTTCGCTTGTTTTACGGCTTTAATCTTTCGACTACAATCTTTTGCGTACATTTCGTTTAGGATGTTCTTAAACGGAATAATGTCGTCATCGGGGTTTGTTTCCGTATCCATTTGGTCGAAGATTGCTATAAACCTTACGTCTGCATCGGGGAAATAATACTTGGTGTAATAGCCCACGAGTATATGGTCACGTCCAAATCTTGACATATCTTTTACGATAACAGTCGAAATTTCGCCGTTTTCTACGTCGTTAAGCAAACGCTTAAACGCAGGGCGTTCAAAATTACTACCGCTAAATCCATCGTCTATGTAATAACGAATATTCCTAAACTTATTTTCTTTCGCATAGTCCGAAAGCAATAACTTTTGGTTTTTGATACTGTTGCTATCGCCCTCAAGGTCATCATCTGAGCTTAAACGACAATAAAGGGCTGTGTACTGCTGTTCTAAATGTTTTATTTTTCTATTTGATTGCAAATTCATTGTTTTTTACCTCCCGAATTGCAACCTTCAAGCGATTCTGTTGTTATAGATAAATCGTCCGTCAAACTTTCCGCTTGACTTTCAATCAATCTCTTGGTTATATCAAACGCCGAAGTCTTGGCGTTTGGGTTTTGACGAGAAATTATATAATAGGTAGTTTTTCCAATTTTTACTTCACGAGTTCTTACACAATTCCAATTCTCGTCACGTTCGTAAAAGATTCTTCCATTTACGATTTGTTCTTGGTTTCTAATTTTCTTTTCTATATTATTTTCCTCCTTGTGAAAGGTCGGGGCTTTCATAATTTATTTTCCCGACA
>SVHH01000001.1 GCA_015055945.1 Clostridiales bacterium | reverse complement strand
AGTAGGCTGTCTGTTATTCAATTTTTACCTCCTTCCGACAGCCTTCAAGCGGTACTGTATTATCCCGTACTATCGCCAAAAAGTCAAGTCATTTTGTTAAGATACTTTTGAATTTTCGGATAACTTTACGTGGTCAAGAATGAGCTTTTTCACCTTGCCGTACATAGTATCCTTTGCGGCATCGGCACTCACCGATTCCACAATATAGACCGTACCGTCAATGATGATTTCAGTCTTGTGAGAACATTCCTTGGGTGATTCCATAGGCTCGTTACCTCCTTTTTGAATAGAATTTTTTGTGTTTGTTTGAATAGGGGTTAATACCCCGTTTGAATACCGGTTTTTGTGCGTGGCTGCCCCAGCCCGCTGTCCATATAAAAGCTGTAGAGATTTAGACCCCCTACCCGGTACACCGGGAAAATATTTGAAGCAGAGCTTTAGTCCACACAAGGGCTACGAATAAGAATCATAAAAAATCTCCTTGTTTTTTCTTCGGGGCAGATGTGGCAGTTATTCTTAGTAGGTTCTATATTTTCTCTATAAGAGAAAGGACTATAAAAACCTGCCACATCTGCCCCAAGCGGTTATGCGAGAAAATCCTCAAACTCGTTTTTCAATTTATAGCCGAGAAGGAGTGTGGTTTTCTCACCACCCGTCTTGGGTCTGCGACGTTCGATTGTGCCCATCTTCCGAAGCTCGTTAATAAAATTACGATTACTTTCGGCAAAGAAGCCGTTAATGCCACACCAATGACGGTAGTTATCGTAGAGAGCCGAGGTACGAATTTCTCCTTCGATATCCTCTTCAAGCTTTTCTTCCGCAAACTGCGCCATTTTATTGCTTTCGTGATAGTAGGCATAAGTCGCGTCAATAACGGATTTAGGCTGTTTCAAGCCTTCCTTTCGGAGTAACCTATATCCTTCAACAAGCCAATTGAGGATTGCGCTTTGTGTGTTCGGCTTGGAAAATTCTTCTTTGAGAGTACGGTCTTGCTCCCATTCCTCAAAATGTCGGTTGAACGGAATGATTACCACGCGCCCACTTTGGAAGAGAGTCATATCGGTAATAACGGGAAGGTAGTTCGTGTTGACATACATTTTGAATTGTGGCTTGAAATCAAAGGAGTTTTCGTTAAGGAAACGAGCGTTCATAGTATCGTTGCCTGTCATACTTTTGACCTGTGCCGCGTTCAAAAGCAGACCTCTGCTCGGCTCGGAAATGTTAGCAAAACGAATGCCTGCAAGCCTTGCGATGTCCTCGCTTGGAGATTGGCTGTTCGTATTGTTTTTCTGCGCTATGGTCTCGGGGCGCACAGCTCTGCCATAATCGCCAAGCACCAAGAGACAGCTTTCCATAAGCGTTCCTTTGCCATTGCGCGTAAGCTCACCGAAGAGGAAGAAAATGCATTCAAAGCGTGTGTCACCGCTAATGGCGTAGCCCAAGGCTTTTTGAAGAAATCGTGCTTTTTCCTTATCACCGCTTGTGATTTCCTCTATGAACTTGTCAAAACGAGGGCTTTTTGCTGAGGGAATATAATCTACCTTGGAGATTTTGGTAAAGAAGTCCTCGGGACGATGCTCACGGAACTCCATAGTGCGAAGGTCAAGAGTACCGTTATTACAATTAAGGAGATAGCGGTCAGTATCAAACTTTTCCATACTGACGGGATACACGCTTTGTGCTTCTTTGAGGTAGGTCTCACGGAAACGACGTTGTACCCATTTCTTACACACCTCTAAAAAGGCAGTACGGCGGGTCTCATCACGAATGCTTGCGGTATATACGATGAGGGCATCAGATAACTCCTTGGCAAGCTCCATAGCTTTAAGACCGCCAATATCCGCAACCCACCTCTTGCCATCGAATATGTACCATTTCTTGCGTTGAGGCACATAACGCGCAATGTCCTTATACATATCCGCAAAGAGTCTGCCGAAACCGATATCACCACCGCTGTAGCGTTTGTTGTTGGCAGGGTCAAGCTCATAAAGTCGATTTGAGGTGTCGGCAAAATCATCGGCTGCAGATGTGGTTATAGGAGAGTAAAACTCCGTGGTTGCATTAACCGCTTTTTCAAGAGTTGCGCTACGATAATCGTCCCGCTCCCATTTTTCACGCATAAGACAGGATGACCTAAAGAGCCTGTCCATCTGCTCGGTGTCACCACCGCACCAAAATGCGAGGATGGTACAAAGGGAGAGGTCGGCTTCACTATGGGTCTTGCCATCGGGGATTTCTCCTCTCCACAATGCTTTGAACTTTTCTCCCTGCTTGGATGCCGAAGCCTTGATAATAACCGAATCGTCCGAAAGATAACTGCCGGGAGCGTTTACGGATTTTGTTTGCGGTATTTCCTCACGCTTCATATCGTTTTCAAGGGTAGTAAGCACAGCCTCGGTACATTCCTTTAAAGGTTCTGCCCACACAATATCCCCGGTGTATACAGCGAACCTATCAGTTAAACCACCAATATACAGTTCCAAGCGGTTATGGGGATTTTTCATATAGTAGGCAGGGTCGAGCTTCTGCTTGCCTTCCTTATTGGTTATAAAGGGGAGCTGGGCTCTATCGCATTTGCCGTAGATATGGATACCGCCACCGCTGACCGAACATTCCGTATAGGAGTTGAAGCGTTGCAAGAGTTCTTGCATCAAGGGGGCATCAAGAGGATAATCATCGGCATCAAGGAAAAAGTATCCGTCCGGCACCTTGAAGCCGAGTCCCGATGCGTTATGTGATTCCTTGGTGGCGAGTGCCTCATCGTAGGTTACCCACGTATGCGCCCAATTTGCGGTTGTGCCTGTTGAGCCACCATTTGCGGAGTGCGGTACTTTTGTCATGCGACCGTCCTTATCTTTCTCCCAATGCCAATGAAACCAAATGCGTTGCGCCTTCAGATCTGCCATAAAATCCTGCATTGTTACTACCTCCTTTCATTTTGGTATTGTGTTTTATGCTCATCGAGTTACCTCCTTTCTTGATTATTCTGTTTGTGCCTTTCTGCCTTCTAATGGAAACGAGAATGGCATTTCGGAAAAAATCCGCGAAATTTCTTATGAAAATTTTTCTCCTCACTCTACACTCACGGGAAAGGCAAAAATTCAAGGTTTTTTAGAAAAATTCACATAATTTTCATAACTGGGCTGTTTGCCCCCACTCTTAACTCTTGAGAGAGGATAAAAGTCAACCCCTTGTGCAAAAAAGTTTTTATTCCTCACTCCAAACTCACGAGAAGGAGCAAAAAGTGAACTATTTTGCAAAAATTCTTAGATTTTTATATCCCTCACCCTAAACTCACGGGAAAGCAGAAAAAGTGAAGGGTTTTGAAAAAATATTTTTTTACCCTTCATAGATAAGCCACGGAAAAAGGCAAATACAGCAATAAAACTTGAATTTTTTATCTTTCATAGGTAGCTCACGAAAACAGCATTTTTTAAGCCCCTTTTTGAAAAATCTTCAGAAAATAAAAAATCCGCTCCCCGGAAGGAACGGAAACCTAAAAAGAAAATATTTGTAAAATTATATAAAGCGTGCGGTTTCTCCATATAAGAAAAATCGCGAGAGCATATAAAAACATATAAAAATATATCTTATCATATAGACAAAAATTAAAAAATGTGATATAATTAATTATCTCTCTATTAAGGAGGTATAGCAAATGGAGATAGAAAAATGGATATCTAGTAAAGAAGTTGCTGAACATTTAGGTATCAATAAGGATACCTTGCAAAGATGGATTAATAATAAAAGCATACCTTGCCACAGGGTTGGACGTTTATGGAAATTTCGCATTAGCGAAATAGATAATTGGGTTCAAAGTGGTGGCGCAGCCAGTGTTGATAAAAACGAGGAGGAATAAAATATGCCTACATTTGGAGAAGCCGAACGTACAATTGCTTATCTTTTACGCAGAGGAAACACCTTTATCTTTCAAGGTGATAACTATACTATCATTAATTCGGGTAAACCTACCTGTTTAAGAGGCGAACCCAAGACAGATATTTATGTTGCTGCAGAAGCGGAAAACGGTACGCTCATAGAAATTAAAATCACATACAAAAAAGAAAATGCGGATTTTATAGAGAACAAAACCAATGCCGAACGTGCGCAAGCTCTCTTCGGTGATGATTGGGAAGACATTATAATGCAGGCCACCGACTCAATTCGTGATGTTTTTGAAAATAAGAAACTTATTTATAAGAGTTCATCTGGCAAAACGGAACGTGGCGCTATAACTCTTGGTTGGAAATATGAATTACTAAACAAGACCGGTGGCGGATTATCAGGACTTGTAGCATTAACACAAGAACAAATCATTGATGTTTATGCTGGAACTCATATTTCACGCGATAAAAGAGATGCTCGTGTTAATGGCGTAATGATTCCAAATTGCGGTGTCGCAAATTACATATTGATGAATGATGACGTTAGAACAACACAAGAAATTATAGATAATCTCTATACTATTGAGGAGTATGTCGATATGTATCCAACCGTTTATTTTGCGTGCAAGGCATTAAATTATCGAACATTCCTAAATAAATATGACGGCAACAGACCCCTTTCGGTATATGTGAATTGGTTTGTCGAAAACGGCAAATTGTGTCACGAATTAGTTTTTGATTCACCTCTGACAGTAGGTGGAGATGAGGTTGCCGATAACTTAATTGCCGCATTAGACGAATTGGATATAGAAAATACTGATGATATAACCGCTGATATAGTCGAAGATCCTTCAATAATTAACTTTTAGGACTTGATATATCTAGAAAAAAGAGTTAATATAGAGAAAAAATGGAGGATATTATAAATGAAATTAATTAGTTTGTTCTCTGGAGCAGGAGGATTGGATTTAGGTTTTGAACGAGCTGGATTTGAAATTGCAATGGCAAATGAGTTTGATAAAACCATTTGGGCTACCTATGAAAAAAACCATACCGCTCCATTGATAAAGGGTGATATCAGAAGTATTAAAGAAACTGATTTTCCTGATGATATTGATGGTATTATTGGTGGACCTCCCTGCCAAAGCTGGAGTGAGGCAGGTGCCTTGCGTGGTATAGATGATGATAGAGGTAAGTTGTTCTTTGATTATATTCGTATTCTTAAAGAAAAACAACCCAAGTTTTTCCTTGCTGAAAACGTATCTGGAATGCTTGCAAATCGTCACTCGGATGCAGTACAAAATATTATCAAATGCTTTGAAGAATGCGGTTACAATGTTACTATTACACTAGTTAATGCCGCAGATTATGGCGTGCCGCAAGATAGAAAGAGAGTCTTTTATATCGGTTTTAGAAGAGATTTAGGTATTGACTTTAAATTCCCTGAACCAACCACGCCGAATGAATGGCAAAAGAAGACATTACGCGATGCCATTGGTGACCTAGCGGATTCTGCTGTTCCCGCTTTACCAAAAAACAAAGCCAACAAAAACTTAAGCATTCTTAACCACGAATATTTTATCGGTGCTTATTCCACTATATTTATGAGCCGCAATAGGGTTCGTGATTGGAACGAACAAGGATTTACAGTTCAAGCTAGCGGTCGTCAATGTCAATTGCATCCACAAGCACCTAAAATGAAATTTGTAGAACATAATAGAAGGATTTTTGTTCCTGGAAAAGAACATTTATATAGGCGTCTAACAGTGCGAGAATGTGCAAGAATTCAAGGATTTCCTGATGACTTTGAATTTATTTATAGTGACGTTGATACTGGCTACAAAATGATTGGTAACGCCGTCCCCGTTGAATTGGCATATATTATTGCAAAAGCAATTAAACAATACTTATAATATCAAAAAAGCAGGATGATTATTTTTTCAAAAGAAATATCTTGAGAACGTATATGTAGAAATAATTTATCTTTGGCGGATAAAAACGCCACTAAAAAACAATCACATATGAAGAAAGGAGTAATGTATGAGCGAAATATTAAACGAAAGCATATTGAGCAAGAAAACCGAAATGTATGCAATGATAATTTCTATGGAAGCAGATTTTGTGTCCAATTTTGCTGCAAAGATAGCTTTAGACGATGTGCCGATGCAGCTAATTGAACGATCAAAAAAAGTTGATACTGAAACAGATCCTTTACTTAAAGTTTTACGTGGTTTAGATATACAGGCATACATAGAAATCTGCAATCATAATATCCTTAAATTATCAATCAATGCTGATCAAAAGCATTTTCTTAATCAAGAGTTGGGGAAAATCATACCCGTTAGGAATTCAGTAATGCATCCCCGTCCTCTCGGTTTCTACGATTACTCTATGGTCAAAACTCTTTTTGAGAACATCAGTACAAGACTCACATGCTTTTCATGGGAACATGTTGCAAGCACAAAAATTCAAATCGAACAACACCCTGAAACCCTTATTCCTCCGCCCACCCTCAAAAAGAGTGAGCGAATTATGGAAAATCTTCCTACGCTTGTGGATTATGAAGAGACTAGTTTCATCGGTCGTGCTCAAGAAATTGCCGAAATAAGAAAGCAATTGGGGAGAAGAAACGTAAACGTATTAAGTATTATTGGTGATGGTGGCATTGGAAAAACCGCCATTACTCTCAAACTCTTATATGATATGTTGGATGACCCTCAATGCGATTATGAACTTATTATTTGGGTTTCTCTCAAAACTAATGAGCTTTCCGATTATGAATTCTCGGAGATTAAAAACTCTATAACTTCAACGGCACAACTTTACGAGAAACTTATGCCGTTCGTTGGATCTGATGACTCTGCTGGCACAAAAGATTACATTATTGAATTGGCAAAGAACTTTAACACTCTTTTTGTGCTTGATAATTTAGAAACCATCAACACAGCCGATGTTAGAGAATTTATAGATGACTTCTCCGAATATGGGAAGGTTCTCATCACTTCTCGAATTGGCTTAGGTGAAATGGAGCACCGCTACAAACTGCAAGGCTTAAAAGAATCAGATGTTTTAGCATATGCGGATGTATTGTTAGGTCTTTATGGCTTCGAATGCTTCTTTACTGAGGAAAGGAAGAAACAATTATTTTGTGAAACCTTGCACGCAAATCCCTTGGCGATAAAATGGTTTATAAGATGTCTTTATAACGGACAAACCGAAGAAGATATTTTGAGTCATAAAGATGACCTGGTTAATTTCTGTATGGCAAATGTATATGACAAGCTCTCGATTCAAGCGAAAGAGGTTCTAGATATATTAACAGTTGCTGGCGTAGCATTGTCTCTGCCTGAAATAATTTATTATCTCGGTAAAAACTTAGAATCTGCTGTTGATGTCAAATTAGCTATCAATGAATTAGGTAAGTGCAATTTCATCAGCGAAGATGAATTCAAAATTCATAACCAGGTTATAGTTACTGATTTTGCACGCGACTTTCTTTCGCTACACTTCTCAGACGTTCGCGCATTATTGCCAGATTTCAAGATTAAAGAGCAACGTATGACGAGTTACGGTCAAAATGCACTCGCAAACAAAAACACTGATCCTTTTCGAGTACAATCGATGACGTATAAAAATAACGGTGAAAGAGTTGTAACGTATTACCTGTCAAAGGCGCTTGAAGACTATATTAGATGTAAAGACTCAGCTGCTGCATTTATAATCATAAAACACTGTCAAGAGTTATTACCCAAATTTTATGAAAACAATCTTGTTCTAGCCTACATACACGGTGTTTCCAGCCCCCTCAAGGCCGAACAAGAGCACCTAAGTGCTATCAGATATTCTAGAGATGAACAGGAAAAATTGAGAGCGTCTATTGTTTATGCGGATTATCTAATAAGGAACAACGAGTATTACCGAGCATTAGAATTTCTGAAGGAATTACAAGAAGCTTATTCCAGTTCGATAGATGTAAGGCTTGAAAAAATCAAGAGTTTAGGATGCTTATTTGATTTTGATTCCGCCTTCGAGGAACTCGATTTCGTGGAAAAAAACTTTGCAACCGACGAATATATGCCTAAAATCGTTGCAAAGCGAGCTGATCTTTTTAGAAGACAAGCAACGAGATTAGATGTAAGGAGAACCCAAGAAAAACTATCCTTATTAAAACAAGGATTCACAATATTGGAAGACTATGGATCGAACGACAAAATTATTGTAGATCATATGGTTGATATTATTGTTGAACTTTTACATTCCTATTTGGATAGAACCTCCCTAGAATATGCGTTTGAAAAACTCAAATTGCACCTCAAAAAAATGAGAAAATCTGCGAAGTTCAAATCAATAACGGCACACCTAAAAAGCTTGAATGCGCGAACTAATTTAGATATTCTCAAGAATATAGAAGCTCTATTAATTGATGTGAATGAATATCTACACTTACTCAACTCAGACGAAGCTATCGTTACAGCTATCAAAGACGGATATGGATTCTGTAAAAATCAAGAAAAAACTGGTATATACTTCACGATGGTAGGACTTCCCGCCGACCTCACGGAAGGAGATATTCTTGGAAATTATAATTTATTTGAATCCAAAGGAGGTCCTAGGCTTATAAACCCACATAAAGTAGGGAATATTTACGAAAGAATTTCTAACGTAATATAATATTTTTGTTCACAATTTGTTATCTGGACTTATGCGCAGACCTGTGGTATAGTGTTGTGCTACAAGGAGGTGCGCATATGAAAAATACGCTTGCAGAATTGTGGCACGGCAATATAAACCCGCAATCGGATAGCCGTAACAATACTCCCGAAATGAAACAGTTGATGGAGTATATGGCTAGGCATCACGAAGACCTGTTAAAGGGTATGACAGAAGATCAACGTGATGTTTTAGAGCGGTTTGATGATTGTTGGAGTGAGTATGCGAGTCTTGCGGAAGAGGCGATATTCGTATATGCCTTTCGGCTCGGTGCAAGAACAATGCTTGAAGTAATGTTGCCCGCGGCAGAAGGTTAAACGCAAAAAGAAAGACCACACACAAGGTTTTATCCTTATGTGTGGTCTTTACTTGTTTGCCCCGCTTGAAGGTGTCGCTCAAAAATTTACTGTTTTTTGTAAATCCCTAAGTTGCACCACCTTTGCCGTGGCTTTTTTGTTATAAACTTTTTATCAAATAATCGTTATCGTTTAAGGTAAAATCATCGGTTTTTGCGTTGGTTAAAATTATTTTATCATTTTCGGTGGATATAACTGCAAAAACCTTTGCACCGTCGTAGGTGGTAATAATATTTTTCAAGTAAATAGTTAGCGGTGAACTTTCGTGATTATCATTATCGTATGAAAGTAAGCACCCAGCCGTTGTAAACGCATCGCTAAGCGCACCGCTTACACCCATAACCGTTACACTTGCAACACCAGTAGTCGTGGGTGCACCAGTTTTGGTGTCGATTATATGGCAATACTTTTTGCCGTCCGCGCCTAAGTGATATCTTTCGTAATCACCGCTGGTGGAAAGGGATATATTTTTATCGTTACCGCACAACACTTTTATGATATGTTCGTTTGTTTTTCTTGGGTGGCGGATGGAAAGCGTGTCCACTTTAAGTAAGTTCAAACTACTGCCGCCAACGCTAACATAACCGTCGGTATAACCGCTATTTTGCAAGATTAAAGCGGCAAGGTCGGCTGCATAACCTTTAACTATTCCGCCAAGGTCAAGTTTAACAAAGTCGTCTAACTTAGTCAGCGTTTTGTTTTCTTTGTCAAAACAAAGTTTTTCATAACCGATTTTCGCTTTTGCAGTATTAATTTGCTCGATTGTGGGCGGGGTAAAGTTTACGGTAAGTTTATAAGGCGCAAACCCCCAAAGTTTAACAAGCGGATAAACGGTCGGGTCAAAGCCGCCTTGAGTGAACGCGTAAGCGGTGTCGACTTGAGTGAAAATTTCAACCGCTTTATCGCTAAGCGTTATAGGAGTGTTTTTAAGTCCGTTGTTAAAGCGATAGACGATAGAGTTTTCTTTATTAGCATCAAACTCGCTCTCCAGTTCAAAAAAGGTTGATTTAATTTTATTTTCGGTGTCTTTGGAAATGGGCTTTGTTGCCGTTTGAATATGGATATAAGTATTAAAGCAAGTAAAGTCAAACGCGCTGCCACGGTTTTCACACGCAAATAGCGAAAGTGTGATAGAGAGCGCCAAAATCACCGCAAAAAGTTTTTTGATAAATTTCATAATAAATTTCTCTTATAAGTAATTTATAATATTATTATATATAAAAACTTTTTAAAAATCAAATTTATATTGACAAACATCAACCACTTTGATAAAATAATAATCGAATTTTTATTTTATAGTGGGGAAATTGGTGCGTCCACCGTTTCTAAAGGGGGTAAAATGGTTAAGTATAAGATTGCCGATATCGTTTTTGAAGCCCTTGTATCCCACTCTTTTACCAAAAAAGTGTGCGCGGCTTACGAATATAACGGGGACGAACCCGTTGAGTTTTCTATGGTTATCACTAAAGAAGATATTGATAACGAGCGCCGTCGCACTCGTGATTTTTACGAAGAATATTTGGAATGGCTTGCACTTCTTAGAAAACTCTGCGCTTACGCCGTTCAAAACGCCAACGCGTTGCTCTTTCACAGCAGTGCTATTATGGTTGACGGAAACGCTTATCTATTTACCGCGCCCAGCGGCACTGGTAAGTCCACCCACGCTAAACTTTGGCGTGAACTTTTGGGCGATAGAGCGGTTATGATTAACGATGATAAGCCTATAGTTAGAGAAGTTGACGGTGAATTTTTCGTTTACGGCACGCCGTGGAACGGAAAACACCGCTTAGACAGCAATATAAAAGCAAAATTAAAGGCAATTTGCATCTTAAATCGTGCGGCGGAAAATTCTATAAGAAAAGCGTCCACGAAAGAGATGTTGCTTACCATACTTAATCAAACCATACGCCCAGAACAGGTTGGGGATATGGACAAACTGCTTAAGTTGATAGAAAAAATGATAACTTCGGTAGAACTTTATTCGCTCGGTTGCAATACTCAAATTTCAGCCGCGAAACTGTCTTATGAAACTATGTCGGGGGAAAAATTATGAAAGTAAAAGATGGATTTATACTCCGTGAAGTTGCGGGTAACTTTATCGTTGTAGCGGTAGGTGGCGCGGTTAAGAATTTTAACGCGGTAATCACTTTGAACGAAACGGGCGTGCTTTTATGGCGCGCGCTTGAAAAAGGTGCTACGCAAGATGAGTTGGTTAAAGTTATTTTAGACGAATACGATATAGACGAAACCACTGCTAAAGCAGACGTTTTGGCTTTCATAAATAAATTACAAGGCGCAAGCCTACTCGTATAAAAAGGAAGTTTACCATGGAAAAACTAGGATTTGACAACAAGAAGTATTTAGAAATGCAATCGGCGAAGATTTTAGAAAGAATTAAAATGTTCGGCGGTAAACTTTACCTTGAATTCGGCGGAAAACTTTTCGACGATTATCACGCGTCTAGAGTTTTGCCTGGTTTTGAACCCGATAGTAAAATCAAGATGCTTTCTCAACTAAAGGACAAAGCGGAAATTTTGGTCGTTATAAACGCTAACGATATTGAAAAAAATAAACAGCGTAGCGACTTAGGTATTACTTACGATTTAGACGTGCTCCGCTTAATAGATATTTTTGAAAGCCAAGGTTTTTACGTTGGCAGCATAGTTTTAACTCGCTTTGCTGAACAACCCACGGCAATCGCGTTCCAAAAAAGATTAGAGATGCGTGGGCTTAAAGTTTATCGTCATTATCCTATTGATGGATATCCTTCAGAAGTAGAAAAAATCGTTTCCGATAACGGGTACGGCAAGAACGAATACGTGGTTACAACCCGTCCGCTCGTTATAGTTACCGCACCTGGTCCTGGCAGCGGTAAGATGGCAACTTGCTTATCACAACTCTATCACGATAATAAGCGCGGCGTTAAATCTGGGTACGCTAAGTATGAAACTTTCCCTGTGTGGAATTTACCCATTACTCACCCCGTAAACGTTGCTTATGAAGCCGCTACTGCCGACCTTAACGATATGAATATGATTGACCCCTTCCACTTAGAAGCGTACGGTCAAATGGCGGTTAACTATAACCGCGACGTAGAAATTTTCCCAGTGCTTTCGGCTATGCTCCAAAAAGTGCTTGGCGAGTGCCCTTATAAGTCTCCTACCGATATGGGCGTTAATATGGCGGGGCATTGCATCGTTGACGATAGCGTTTGCCAAGAAGCGTCCAAGCAAGAAATTTTGCGCCGTTATTACGCTGCTCTTATCGACGTTAGAAAGGGCGTTATCGGTAAGGAAACAATTTCTAAAATTGAAATATTGATGCAAAAGATGCATATAAGTATAAATGACCGCGCAGTGGTTAAGGCGGCGTTAGACAAGGAAACCATTACTGGTAAGCCCGCGTGCGCTATGCAACTTACCGACGGCACTATCGTAACTGGTAAAACCGGCGAACTTTTGGGCGCTAGCGCGGCAACTATGCTTAACGCGTTAAAGGTTTTGGGCGGCATTGACGATTCTATTTATCTTATATCTTCAACCGTTATAGAGCCTATCCAAAAATTGAAAGTAAATCATATGGGTTCGGCTAACCCCAGACTTCATACGGATGAAATATTACTTTCTCTTGCAGTGTGTGCCGCAACTGACGACAAGGCTAAAGTTGCCCTTGCGCAACTTTCAAAGTTGAAGGGCGCGCAATTCCACTCTTCAGTAATTTTATCCCCTGCAGATGAAATGACCTTAAAGAAGTTGGGCGTAAACGTTACTTGCGAGCCCAAGCGTTCTTAAAACGCGAAAAAACGCGAATAAAACACGATAAAATTAAAAAGTTTAAAAATCAAGTCATAAATCGTTGACAAATAATTTTTAGCGTATATAATAAAACTTAGCACTCCAAAGGCGAGAGTGCTAAATTACGGAGGTGTTTAATATGAAGGTTAAACCTTTATTCGACAAAGTTGTCGTTGAAAGTTTAGAAAAAGAAGAAAAAACTCAAAGCGGTTTTATTCTTCCGTCAGCATCACAAGAAAAGCAACAAATGGCTAAAATCGTAGCCGTTGGCCCTGGTGGAATTATCGACGGGAAAGAAATCGTTATGCAAGTTAAAGTTGGGGATACTATCCTTTACTCTAAGTATGCCGGCAGTGAATTTAAGGTAGACGGCAAAGAATTGACCATTATCCGTCAAAGTGATATTTTGGCGGTTGTAGAAGATTAAGGAGGCTAAATAGAAATGGCTAAACAATTAAAGCACGGTGAAGAAGCAAGAAAGGCACTTCAAAAGGGTGTTGATACTCTTGCTGATACCGTAAAAATTACTCTTGGACCTAAGGGTAGAAACGTCGTACTCGATAGAAAATTCGGCGCACCGCTTATCACTAACGACGGTGTAAGTATTGCAAAAGAAATCGAACTTGAAGACGCTTTTGAAAATATGGGCGCAGCGCTCGTTAAAGAAGTTTCAACCAAAACTAACGACGTTGCTGGGGACGGTACTACTACCGCAGTTATCCTTGCTCAAGCAATGATTAACGAAGGTTTGAAGAACGTTGCTGCTGGTGCAAACCCCGTTATTTTGAAAAAGGGTATTGCAGGTGCAGTTGAAACTGCAGTTGAAGAATTAAAGAATATTTCTAAACCCGTCGTTGATAAAAACGGCATTAACCAAGTTGCATCTATTTCTGCGGGCGATCCCACCGTTGGTGAACTTATTTCAGAAGCAATGGAAAAGGTTGGCAAAGACGGCGTTATTACCATTGAAGAAGCAAAGACCATGAAAACCGAACTCACTACTGTTGAAGGTATGCAATTCGATAGGGGTTACGCATCTGCTTACATGGTTACCAATACCGATAAAATGGAAGCGGTTTTGGAAAGCCCCGTAATTTTAATTACCGATAAAAAGATTTCTTCTATTCAAGAAATTTTACCCATCGTTGAACCTATTGCTCAACAAGGTATGAGACTTCTTATTATTGCTGAAGAAGTTGAAGGCGACGCACTCGCAGCACTCGTTGTAAACAAACTTAAAGGCGTATTCAACTGCGTAGCAGTTAAAGCACCTGGCTTTGGCGATAGAAGAAAGGCTATGCTTGAAGACATTGCTATCCTTACCGGTGGTACTGTTATTTCAAGCGAACTCGGTTACGAATTTAAGGACGTAACTATGGATATGCTCGGTCGCGCTGGTACCGTTAAGGTTGATAAGGATAACACCACAATCATTAACGGCGCTGGTAACCCGCAAGCAATCGAAGCAAGAAAGCAAGCAATTAAGGCTCAAATCGCTGAAACCACTTCTGATTACGATAGAGAAAAATTGCACGAACGCCTTGCTAAACTCGCTGGTGGTGTAGCAGTTATCAACGTAGGTGCTGCAACCGAAATTGAAATGAAAGAAAAGAAACTTCGTATTGAAGATGCTCTTAACGCAACCAAGGCTGCCGTTCAAGAAGGTATCGTTCCTGGCGGCGGAATTGCACTTATCTCTACTATTAAAGTATTGAAAGCATACGTTGAAACTCTTGCTGGAGATGAAAAGACTGGTGCTGAAATCGTATTGAAGGCTGTTCAAGCACCTTTAAGACAAATTGCTTTGAACGCTGGGCTTGACGGTTCAGTTATCCTTAACGAAGTATTAAAGGCTGATAAGGCAAACTTCGGCTTTAACGCGCTCACCAACGAATACTGTGATATGGTTGAATGCGGTATTATCGACCCGACTAAGGTTACCCGTTCAGCACTTGAGAACGCAGCGTCAGTTGCTGGCGTATTCTTAACCACAGAAGCAGTTGTTGCGGACATCGTTGACAAAAACGCACCCGCTATGCCTGCTGGTGGAATGGGTGGCATGTATTAATTTTTACCCAAAAAGTAATAAAAAAGGGCTCTCTAGAGTGAGACCCTTTTTTTGTTTAAATAATATTTACATTGTACTTTTTTGAGTTGCAAAAAAGCACCAAAAAACGTGGGGCTCTTTTCCGAAGTTGCCCCACACCCCGCAAACTCCTCAAAACCTCTAAATCTCCTTATTCTTTAAGGAGAAATCATTAAGGTATAAATTATAAAAAATTAGCCTTGCCTAACTTTTATCTATCACACTTAAAAACCATATAACATAATAATAAAAAGGCTCTCAAAAATGAGAGTCTTTTTTTGTTTATGAATTTCAATGATTTTTATATTAAAAAGTTAAATGTTTCGTTTATTATAAAGCGATTCAGCCAAATCAAGCAATGTTTCTTTATGAGTATCATTCATTTCATTGTACCATTTAAGTAAGTTTTTTTCTTCAAGTGTAATTTGTGGAATGTTTGATGTGGGAAAGGTAGGGGCATAGTCTTCACAATTGCCAATAAGATAATCAACCGAAACATTAAAAATTTGTGCAAGTTTAATTAAGTCTCCAATGCACGGCTCGCATTTTCCACGCTCCCAATCACCAATGTTGAAGTACTTTAAACCTAATTTTTTCGCTAGTTGTTCTTGTGTTAAATTAGCCTCTTTTCTTAATTCTTTTAACTTAAACATATAATCACCTTAAATTTTTATTATATTATAAAGAAAATTTCTACAAAATGCTTGACTTGTGGAAAATTTCTTTATATAATTCTAAATATGGAAATATTCCACAAAAATAATAACTAAGTTTTGCGCAATGGATAGTGAACAATAACATGTTATTATACAAGAAAAACTTTCAGGTGGTGTATTATGAGATCGGTTTTAGAAGAATTATATATGTTAGAATTAGATAATGAAGTTATTAAAGTTAAAAGCAGATTAGAACTTAAAGAAGAAAAAACTTATGATGAGTTGCGCAAATCTCTCAATAAACGTCAGCGTGAATTGTTTGATGAATTTGTTGAACTTATCAGTGATAGGTTAGCGGCACGCCAAGAAGAAACTTATAAGTGGGGCTTTAGGTCGGCGACTATTCTTATAAAAGAACTAATAGAATAATTTTTTCCGTATAATTCGACAAAATTTGCTTATAATATTTAAAGCGGATAAAGGGGGAATTATGGACGATAAGTTTTTATTCGGTATGCTCCTTGGCGTTATCGGTGGCGCGGTTATTGCCACTAATTCCGCAAGGGCTAGACAAATGGTTAGGGACGGTCAAGAACAAGTAAAAGAAAAAATGGAAGAAGTTTCTAACTGTTCGCAAAAGAAAAATCAATAATTGATTGACGGAGAAAAGAAATGTTGCTTATTCTCCGTCATTTTCTTTAAATCAATTGCATTTATTATACAAAATATGGTAAAATATATTCGTGGAAAGATTTTTGTGCCTTGATATAGGCGATAGAAGAATAGGCGTTGCCGTATCCGACCCTTTTAACTCGTACGCGCTCCCAGTGGAAACTTACGTTCGCAAGAACTTGAAAACCGACTTGGAAAAAATGCGCGCTTACGTAAAGGATAAATCTATAACGGCACTCGTTTGCGGGCTGCCCGTCAACTTTGACGGAACTCCTTCAATTCAAACGCAAAAAGCGTTGTTTTTCATTGAAAAACTAAAAGAAACGCTTTCGTTAGAAGTGTTTACGGTTGATGAGCGTTGCTCTACTTGTGAAGCGGAAGAAACGCTTATTTCACAAGGTAAAAGTAGGCAAGAGCGCAAACAATTTGTGGACAGCCTTGCTGCTGCTACTATTCTACAAGGATTTTTAAACGATAAAAATAAATCTAAATAAAAAGGAGACTTATTATGAGCGAAAAAGAAAAGAAATGCACTTGTGGCTGTGATGAACACGAACACGATTGTGATTGCGACTGCGGTTGTGATTATGAAGACGATATCGTAGAACTTACCACCGACGATGGTAAAAAACTTAAATTCTACTTTGTAGGTACTCTTGAATATCAAGGTAAAAATTACTCTGCTTTTGAACCCGCAGAACAAATCGACGGCATTGATGACGACGACCTTATCATCTTTGAACTCGCTGGCGACGACGAAGAAACTGCTGACCTTCTCCCCGTAGAAGACGAAGCAATCTTAGACGCTGTGTTTGAAGAATTCTGCAAGGCTTTGGAAGAGGAAGAAGCGTTGGAAGAAGAAACTGACCTTTAAGGGCTTATCTACGGCGCGTGGCGTCGTTAACTGCCTTGCGCAAAAAACTTCGATGAACAGACGTTCTATCTCATCTTTTTGCGCAGTCGAGCCTAGCCACACTTGTATCTAAACCCTTAAAGCAAGAGAGAATAAACGGCGCAATACTGCGTTACTGCTTTACGTTTTGACTTCGATAACCAAAAAGGTTAATCTCACCCAAAATAAAAAAGGGTATCCCGAAAAAGATTTTGCGAAGCAAAAGATTTTTTGGGAAGAGGAAGAACAATTGCAAAATCTTGCACTTTGTTTTTATCAAAGTGCTGATATTGCTTATTAGTTTTGACGAGCGAGCCTTGTCTTGCTTGTATCTAAACCCTTAAAGCAAGAGCAAATAAACGGCGCAATACTGCGTTAACTGCTTTGTGTTTTGATTTCGATAACCAAAATCGACACCGTTTATTTTGAATTAAAAAGATAAAAGCAATCATAAAACAAAAACACTCATCTTAAAAAAGGTGAGTGTTTTTTATTTTTTTAAATATCGTCGCGCCCAACAAGATAATCGAGCGATACGTCGTAAAACTTTGCAAGTTTTATAAAGTTTTGCAAAGTGGGTACAGCAATTCCGCGCTCATACGCTTGGTATGATTGATAAGAAACGCCAAGTTCCGCCGCAACGTCCATTTGCGTATAATGGTAAAGTTCTCTCAATTCGAACAGTCTATTTGCTAAAATTTTAAATTCTTTAAGATTTTCTTTCTTCATACTTGACATTATACAGTTTGTAATTGTATTTGTCAAGCAAATATTGGGCACACAGTTTTGAGCTGTGTGCCCAATATTGTTTATTGCGGAATGCAGTGAAAAGGTGGCAAGTGATTTAATTTATTAAATTAAAATTATCTATACAGTTACAAACTGTGTAGATTAAATATTAAAAATTGAATAAGACAAAAACACCGAATACTATGATTATAGGGTAGGGTAAAATGTTGCACACAGTTTGAAACTGTATGCATTTATCGTGTATGACTAATACTTACTAAAGTATAGATTAAATTAAAGAGACGGGAGATAGGTTAATTTTAATAAATTCTAAATAGTTTACATCGTTAAAAAGTATTTGGGTTTAATGCTAAAAAAACCAGAGCAGAAAATACTGTGATGCGGTAGAATTAAAATATTATATACAGTTTTGAACTATGAACATTTAATATTGTTTAACTAAAAGACTGCTCCATAAATGGCGTGAAGTGTCTTGTGTAAAGGTAAAAACATTTTGTACAGTTACAAACTGTGTGGGCAAACGGAGATATATAAGAAACTCATTATGAATTAGAGTTAGAAAAAATGAAGGTCGAGTGTATACGCCTCGGAAAGAGAAAAATAAATAAATCATCTAACAAATCTATACAGTTGGAAACTGTGCAAATTAAATGCTTAAAATATAATGCAAAAAACATAAATGTTGAGATTATGCGGCAGGGTAAAACGTTGTGCACAGTTACAAACTGTGTAGGCTAACAAGTATGAAAAATATATTAAAAGTTAGAATAAAATCAAGCAAGCAATTCAAATATATGAAGAAAATTTACTACAAGTTAGAATAAAATCAAGCAAGTAAACCAAATAAACGGCATTGTACTTCGTTTGCTAAAACGTATTTGTAGTTTAATATCATAAGGCAAATCTTATCCGAAGCACTTTTCAAGACTTAACTAACTTGTTGTTTGTTTTATTTTGGCTTTACTAATAAATATTTTATCCAAAAAAACTACATATTGTATATCAAAAAAAGCCGAAAACTATTTTCATCTTTTTTGTTGGTTTTTTACTAAAATTCTTTAAAAAACCCTATAAAATCGTTTGCATATATAGCGGTTTTGTGCTAAAATATACAAGCAAAAATTCGCACTTGTGTATCGCAAGGGTTTTCGTGTTTCCATAAAAAACTATTAAACCGTGGAAATGTAACCCTTAATCAAGCGTTCGCAAGGAGGCAGAACGGAGGTATTTTATTATGGCAGTTATCACTATGAAACAACTTCTTGAAACTGGCGTTCACTTCGGTCACCAAACCAGACGTTGGAACCCCAAAATGAAGAAGTACATCTACGGCGAAAGAAACGGTATTCATATCATTAACCTTGAACAAACCGTTGAACTCATCGAAAAGGACGTTTATCCTTTCGTTGTTGAAACCGTTAAGAAAGGCAAGAGCGTACTTTTTGTAGGTACTAAAAAGCAAGCTCAAGACGCTATCAAAGAAGAAGCAGAAAGATGCGGTCAATACTACATCAACAGTCGTTGGCTTGGTGGCACTCTTACTAACTTCAAGACCATTAGATCAAGAGTTGAAAGACTTAACAAACTTGACAACATGGAAAAGATGGGCGAATTTGATTTGCTCCCCAAGAAAGAAGTTATCGGTCTTAAGGCTGAAAGAGAAAAACTTCAAACCAACCTTGGCGGTATCAGAGAAATGAGAACTCTTCCTGGTTTAATGTTTATCGTTGACCCCGCACAAGAAGACATTGCTGTTTTAGAAGCAAGAAAACTTAACATTCCTATCGTAGCAATTACCGATACCAACTGTGATCCTGATCTTATCGATCACGTTATCCCTGGTAACGACGATGCTATTAGAGCAGTTAAACTTATCGCATCTGTTATCGCTGACGCTGTTATCGAAGCAAACCAAGGCGAACAAATGGAAGAAGTTGCTGAAGCCGCTAGTGAAGAAGCAAAGGCTGAATAATTTAAGATTTTAAGGGAGATTATAACTATGTTTACAAGTAAAGACGTAATGGAACTCCGCAAGAAGACCGGTGCAGGCGTTGCTGATTGCCAAAAGGCTTTGAAAGAAACTGATGGCGATATGGAAAAGGCTGTTGACTTTTTGAGAGAAAAGGGTATGGCTACCGCTGCTAAAAAGGCATCAAGAATCGCTGCTGAAGGTATTGTTGCTGCTTTAGTTAAAGACAAGACCGGCGTTTTAGTTGAAGTTAACTGTGAAACCGACTTCGTTGCTAAGGGCGATCAATATAAGGCTTTCGTAGCAAGCGTTGCTGAATACGTTTGCGATAACGAAGTTGCTGATATCGATGCTTTAGTTGCTGCTAAGGCTGACGCTACCGTTGAAGCAACCGCTAAAATCGGTGAAAAAATCGCTATCCGTCGTTTCGCTAAATACACCACTGACTGTGGCGTTGTTGAAAGTTACATCCACATGGGTGGTAAGGTTGGCGTTTTAGTAGAAGTTGAAGGTTGCACTTGCGACGGTGCTAGAGAACTTGCACACGACGTTGCACTTCAAATCGCTGCTGCTAAACCCTTGTACTTAAACGCTAACGAAGTTCCCGCAGAAGTTTTGGAACACGAAAAAGAAATCTTGAAGGCTCAAGCACTTAACGAAGGTAAGCCCGCTGCTATCGTAGATAGAATGGTTGAAGGTAGAGTTAAGAAGTATTACGAAGAATTCTGCTTAGTAAATCAAGCATTCGTTAAAGATCCTTCAATGACCATCGAAAAACTCGTTAAATCATATGGCGATAAGATGGGCAAAACTCTTTCTATCAAACGCTTTACCCGTTTCGAAATGGGCGAAGGCTTAGAAAAGAGAAGCGACGACTTCGCTGCTGAAGTTGAAGCACAAATGAAGAAATAATTTCATTAACTATAAACACCGTTAGGTTTCCTAACGGTGTTTTGTTATGTTTAGGCTCTAAAAACATTGTTTAATGTTAAAAAAAGTCGGTTTTTTTAACGGATATTGTTTTTACTATGGACAAAAATAAAAAAATAGTATATAATAAATAAGATAAGTTAAGGAGAAGGCATTTATGAAAAAAGCAGTTTACAAAAGAGTTATCATTAAACTTTCGGGCGAAGCGCTTGCTGGTGAACAAGGCAACGGTATTAACGAACAAGTTTTAGATTCTATTACCGACCAAATCATCGCTGTTAAAAACTTAGGCGTTGAAATCGGCATTATCGTCGGCGGCGGTAACTTCTGGCGTGGTAGACAAGGCAAGGAAATGGATAGAACTACTGCTGACCATATGGGTATGCTCGCTACAATCATTAACGCTTTGGGGCTTCAAGACGCGCTTGAGAGAAAGGGCGTTCCTACCCGCGTTCAAACTGCACTCACTATTACTCGTGTTGCTGAACCTTACATTTTAAGAAAGGCTATGTCACACCTTAACAAAGGTAGAATAGTTATTTTCGCTTGCGGAACTGGTAATCCGTACTTTACTACTGACACTGGCGCTGCGCTCCGCGCGGCTGAAATCAATGCGGAAGTTCTTCTTCTTGCTAAAAACGTTGACGGTATTTACGATAGCGATCCTAAAACCAACCCCAACGCTAAAAAACTTGACGAAGTTTCTTATAAAGATTATATTGCTCAAGGCTTAAAGGCTATGGACACCACCGCAATAACAATTTGTATGGAAAACAATATCCACGTTCTATCTTTTGGGCTCTTTGAAGAAAACGCGTTGATGAGAGCGGTAACGGGCGAAAAAATAGGAACTCTTATTAAATAAATAGTTTTTTTCGCTCCAAACGGTTGAGAAGTCCACGCGAAACGCTACGCAATATTGTGTTAAACCCCTTGTCAAGATGTATACTCTTGTCTCGGGCTTTGCCTTATCTTGCTGGCGTTTGGCTTGTCCTTCTTGTTCAACCTTTGTCTCTACAAAAACTACAAATAATGCTTATATATAAATTAAAACTTGTTAAATTTTAAACTTATTATATACAATTACCATAACGAAAGGAGAAATTATTATGGCAATACAAAACGAACAATTTGAAATGATTATGATGGAAACTATGGAAAAAACGGAAAAAACTGTTTCTGTTTTGAACGGCGAATATATCACTATTCGTGCGGGCAGAGCAAACCCCCATATTTTAGATAAAGTTTTAGTTGATTACTACGGTACTCCTACGCCTATCAACCAAGTTGGTAACCTTTCAGTAACTGAAGGTAGATGTTTGGTTATTGCTCCGTGGGATGCAAGTATGCTTAAAGTAATTGAAAAGCAATTACTTGCTGAAAACCTTGGTATTACCCCCGTAAACGATGGTAAAGTTATCCGCCTTACTTTCCCCGCGCTTACTGAAGAGAGAAGAAAAGAACTCGTTAAGCAAATCAAGAAGATGGCAGAAGACAGCAAGGTTGCAGTAAGAAACATCCGTCGCGATGGTATGGATGCTTTGAAGAAAATGAAAAACAACAAAGAACTTTCTGAAGATGAACATGCAATTTGCGAAAAAGATTTAGACAAAGTTATTGCTGAATCTATCGAAAAGATTGAAAAACTTTGTGTTGAAAAAGAAAAGGATATTCTTTCTGTATAATGAGTGAAAGTAAAATTCCCCACCACGTAGGGATAATAATGGACGGAAACGGGCGCTGGGCAACCGCGCGCGGCAAGGACCGTTCTTACGGGCACAAGATAGGCTCATCTAACGTTGATAAAATTGTAGAACACGCATTTAACAGCGGCGTTTACGCGCTCACCTTATACGCGTTTTCATCTGAAAACTGGGCGCGCCCTAAAAAAGAAGTTGATGAACTTATGAAACTTCTTAAACTTTATATACAAAAGTTTTATAAAAAACTTGTGGGCAGTGGTATAAGGCTTATAGTAGCGGGGGATAAAAGTGCGCTCACTCCTGACCTTGTTAAAGAGATTGAAAAGGTTGAACAAGCAACAAAAAACAACGCGGAGCATATTCTTAACATCGCCTTAAATTACGGCGGTAGACAAGAGATTGTAAACGCGGTCAATAAACTAATTAACGACGGAAAAAGCGTAACCGTTGACTCGATTACTGAATATTTATATACAAAGGACTCGGGCGATCCCGACCTTATCATAAGAACTGGTGGGGAAAAACGCTTATCTAATTTTTTACTTTATCAAGGCGCTTACAGCGAACTTTATTTTACCGACGCGTTGTGGCCTGATTTTGATGAAATAGAGTTCGATAAGGCTTTAGAAGAGTTTTCAAAAAGAAAACGCCGTTTTGGCAAAATTTAAGGTGTAACTATGTTAAAAAGAACTATTACAGGTGCGTTATACGTATTATTTATAGCGGGATTTTTCCTTCTTCGTGAAGTGGATCACCGCTTATTTGCGTTGATGATTTATCTTTTTGCTATCGTTGGCACTTTTGAAATTACGCGCGCCTTAAAACCTTATCTTATTAACGGCAACTATAACACGCAGATAACTTTCGGCGTGGGTTTAGTTCCTATGTACTGTGTATTTGAGTATATTATCGAACGCCATTCGGGCGGTTCGGTTATAGCAATTGCGCTTCTTCTTGCACTAGGTTTTGGTATCGCTTGCAAAATGCAAAAGAAAAATAACGATATAGTTGCAGCAAATATGCTTGGGTATTTTTATCCTGTCATTCCGCTAGTTTCCTTGCTTTCTTGTAACGACCTTGCTGGCTCTAACTATGGTGAAGGCTTTATCGCATTGCTTTTATGCTTTGTTTGTAGTTCCTTATCTGACACATTTGCTTACTTTATCGGAAGTTTCTTCGGCGGTAAGAAACTTTGTCCCAAACTCAGCCCTAAAAAAACTTGGTCGGGCGCAATCGGTGGCGTTATCGGCGGTATCGTCGGCGCAATCTTGGTGCTTGCAATATTCGGTAGTAGAGTACACTTAGGCGTTGATAATAAGTGGTTATTCTTTATTGTAATCGGCGCAATATCTTCAGTGCTTACAATTCTTGGCGACTTGTTTGAAAGTTCAATAAAGAGAAAGGTTGGCATTAAAGATATGGGCAACATTTTGCCTGGCCACGGCGGTATTTTGGATAGAATTGACGGAATAAGTTTCGTTGCGCTTTTTATTTACGTAGTATTCTTATTCGTTTAGGAGAAAAATGAAAAAAATAGCACTTATTGGGAGTACGGGTTCAATCGGCAAGCAAGCCTTATCGGTTGTGCGCCGTCATGCCGACAAATTTGAAATAGTTTCACTCGCCGCCGGTAATAACGTCGGCGAGTTTTTATCACAAGTAACCGAGTTTAAACCCAAGGTTGCTTCATTATCTTGCGCGGACAAGCAAGTGTGCTCAAAAATGCCCAAGGGCGTAGAGTTTTATCAAGGCGAAGATGCTTTTAAAAACGCTATTATTGACGACGCGGATATTGTTTTAGTTGCGCTCGTTGGCTTTAAGGGCATTCTTGCAGTGCTTGAAGCGATTGAAAAGGGCAAAGACATTGCACTTGCTAACAAAGAAAGCCTTGTAGTTGGCGGCGACTTGGTTATGAGAAAGGCAAAGGAAAAGGGCGTAAAAATTATGCCCGTCGACAGCGAGCACTCTGCTATTTGGCAAGCGCTAAATTTCGATTATCAAACGCCGTTTAATAAAATAATTTTGACTTGTAGCGGCGGCGCGTTTAGAGATATGACTAAAGAACAACTCTCTACTGTTACCGCGCGCGATGCGCTTGCGCACCCCAACTGGGCTATGGGCAACAAGATAACCGTTGACTGCGCAACCTTAGTCAATAAGGCTTTTGAAGTTATTGAAGCAAAATGGCTATATAATACAAGTTTTGACAAAATAGACGTTATAATTCACCGCGAAAGTATCATACACTCTATGGTAGAGTTTGCTGACGGAGCGGTTATGGCGCAAATGAGTTATCCCACGATGGAACTTCCCATAACGCTTGCACTGTCTGGCGGGCAAAGACTTGACGCGGGCTTAAAGAGTTTAGATTTTGCTGCGCTTTCTAAACTTTCTTTTGAAAAGATTGATAACGAGCGTTTTCCGTGCTTTAACTTAGTAGTTGACACGGCAAAATTCGGTGGAAATTATCCCGCGGTGGTAAACGCTGCCAACGAGCAAGCAGTTCAACTCTTTTTACAAGGCAAAATCTCTTATAACGATATATATAAAGCGCTTTATGGAACGGTTCAAGCCTTTTACGGTGGACACCACACTGACCTTGACGAACTTATCGAAGCGGATGAGTACGGTCGCCGTTACGTAAAAGAACTTTTCGGGGTGTAATGGAATATTTATTGATGGCCACTTTTGGCGAAGTAATGGGCTATATAGGATATATCGCGCTGGCGGTTTTAATTCTTTTAGTAATGATAACCGTTCACGAGTTTGGGCATTACGTTGCGGGTAAAATCTTCGGGTTTGGCATAGAAGAATTTGCTATCGGCTTTGGACCTAAAATCTTTTCTAAAACCAAAAAGAACGGCGAAGTTTTTTCTATCCGCATTCTTCCTATCGGCGGGTTTTGCGCTTTCCGTGGCGAAGATAACGAAAGCGACGACCCAACCGCGTTTAACAACAAAAAGTGGTGGCAAAGAATTATAGTGCTTATCTCGGGTGCGCTTATGAACTTTATTTTGGCGCTACTCGCTATAATCTTGATGTTCTCTATTTACGGACAAACGGCACTGGTTGCGTATAAATTAGCACCGACCGAAAACCCTATTTATACCGAACAAAACAGTTTTATTGAAAAGGACGTTTTAATAAAGGCGGACGGTAAAAATATTTATCTCGTAACCGACCTTATGGACGCTGTGGCGAACAAAAAGGCGGGGGATACGGTTGAACTTTTAGTTTACCGCGGCGGTAAGGAAGTAACGCTTAACTTAATGCTCCGCGCCGATACCGATTTTAAGAACGTTGAAGATAATAAAACTTTGCTTACAGCACTGGGCATTTTAGTTGAAACTAACGCGGAAACTGGCGAAATTACTAACAGCGGGCTTTATTCTACGGGTATAAAGTTTAACTTTTTTAGAACTATTGCAAGAAGTTTTGAGTATTCAATCAAACTGGCGCTTAGCATATTCACAATTTTAGGTCAACTCTTAACTGGTGCGCTGGGTATAAATTCACTCGGTGGCACGGTTACGACCATCTCGGTTACAGCCGAAGCGATAAAGGTCGGCGGCTTTAGAAATTTACTGAACATCACTTCTTTTATAGGCGTAAACTTAGCGGTGTTTAATTTGCTGCCTATCCCCGCATTAGACGGCTCAAGGGTAGTGTTTAACTTGATTGAAGGTATTACTAAAAAGCCCATAAACCGCAGGGTAGAAGGGATAATTCACACAGTCGGTTTAGTATTATTATTAGCGTTTGCAGTGTTTGTTGATTTGCAACAATGCTTTTAGTTTTAAGCCATATTTGCTGCGTGATCCGCGTAAAACTTGCGCTTTTATTTGGTTGTGTACAGAAAGTACACGCCCAGCATAAAATGCTTTGGTTACACGGCTGACTTGCAACTATGTCTTAAAATAGTTTTGGGATAGACGTTCAATCTCATCTTTTTGTGCAGTCGAGCCTAGCCCAACTTGTATCTAAACCCTTAAAAACATTTAAGCCATATTTGCGGCGCGGTTAAGTTTTATAATTTAAAAATCAAAAGCAGTTATAAAAGGACTGCTTTTTTGTTTATTGTTCGATATTTTCAACAATATATAAGTTATAATTATAAAATTATATGTTAAATTATAAGTATTATTAAAAATTGTTATAAAAAATCAATTGACATATTTGCTTTTTATGGTGTATAATTTCAGCAAAACAAACGAGATTTTATCTTCGGAGGATATAAAAATGGCTATCAAAAACGCGTATATTCTTGACCTTTTGGCAAGAGTGGAAAAGAGAAACCCCAACGAACCCGAATTTATTCAAGCGGTTACTGAAGTTTTCTCTACATTAGAACCCGTTATCGAAAAGAGACAAGACCTTGTTGACGCAGGTGTTTTGGAAAGAATCGTTGAACCCGAAAGACAAATTATTTTTAGAGTTCCTTGGGTAGATGACAACGGTAAAGTTCAAGTTAACCGTGGCTTTAGAGTTCAATATAACTCTGCTATCGGTCCTTACAAGGGTGGTATTAGACTTCATCCGTCAGTAAACATCGGTATTATTAAGTTCTTGGGCTTTGAACAAGTTTTCAAAAACTCACTCACTACTCTCCCTATGGGCGGCGGTAAGGGTGGTTCTGACTTCGACCCCAAAGGCAAATCTGATAATGAAATTATGAACTTCTGTCAAAGTTTTATGACTGAACTCTGCCGTCATATCGGCGCTGATTTAGACGTTCCCGCTGGCGATATCGGTACTGGCGCAAGAGAAATAGGTTATATGTTCGGTCAATACAAGAGAATTAGAAACGAATGGGTAGGCGTTCTTACTGGTAAAGGCTTACACTACGGCGGTTCACTTGCTAGAAAAGAAGCAACTGGTTACGGTCTTTGCTACTTCACTAACGAAATGTTAAAGGCTAACGGCACTTCTTTCGAAGGTAAAACCGTGCTCGTTTCAGGCTCTGGTAACGTTGCTATTTACGCTTGTGAAAAGGCTACTACTTACGGCGCTAAAGTCGTTGCTATGTCTGATAGTAACGGTTACATTTACGATAAGGACGGTATCGACTTAGATGCTGTTAAGCAAATCAAAGAAGTTGAAAGAAAGAGAATTAAAGAATACCTTAACTATCGTCCTAACGCTGAATATCACGAAGGTTGCAAAGGTATTTGGACTATTCCTTGTGATATTGCACTTCCTTGCGCAACTCAAAACGAAATCGACGGCGAAAGCGCAAGAATTTTGGCTAAGAACGGTTGTAAAGTTCTTTCAGAAGGCGCAAACATGCCTTCAACCCCCGAAGCAATCTCTGTTTACTTTGAAAACGGTATGCTTTACGGACCTGCAAAGGCAGCAAATGCTGGCGGCGTAGCAACTTCTGGCTTAGAAATGAGCCAAAACTCACTCCGTCTTTCTTGGTCTTTTGAAGAAGTTGATGAAAAACTTCACGGCATTATGAAGAGCATCTTCAAAGCATGCGACGACGCTTCTAAAGAATACGGCATGCCCGGCAACTACATGGCTGGTGCAAACATTGCTGGTTTCTTGAAAGTGGCAGAGGCTATGAAGTCTCAAGGCAACGTTTAATTTTTAAGGGCTTATCTACTGCGTTGCAGGTCGTTACTGCCTTGCGCAAAAAACTTCGATAACCAAAAAGGTTAATCTCATCTTTTTTCGATAGGGGTGCCTACTGCAACTTGCATGTATGTCTTAAAATAGTTTTTGAATTATCAACGTCATTCCGAGATGGGCAATTTTAACGGGCATGCTATGGAATCTATAATTATTTTTGAACACTCATTATCCTTGAAAAGTTTAAAGATAAAAGAAAGGTCGACATTTTTGTCGACCTTTCTTTTTTTATTTTATAATAAGCATATGATTTTCGTTTTGTTTTTTTTCTGAAACAAGGTTATAAATATCGTTTGCTAAGATATCGAATTCAAAGCAGCGCTTTGCTGATTTTTTTAGTTTATCCACGTCGCTTTTTCTAGTGAGTACGGGGATAGAACTGTTAGTGACGAGCAAGGAAATCAGTTCTTTAGAACTCTCTTTAACGGCAAGCACTTTTGCATAGAGTTTTTCTTCCAAAAAGTCTTGTAAATCAAACTTATCAATACCCAAAAGGTTAGCGGTTAAAATGCGCCTAACTCTAGTTTTAGTATAGCGTTTTGTGGACACTTTTTCAACGAGAGTTTCTAAGTCCTGATTATCTTTAGAAAATGCTTTAATTCTATTTTCTAAGCCTTCAGTGCAGTCGGAAATTTTAGCCATTTCCTTGGTGCTTTGCTTATAAACACTTGCTAAAATCAAGTTTTCAATCGCAAACGGATAAGCCCCCAAATCTTTATAAACGAACGGGGGAACACAGTTCTTAACCTTGCGTTTTTTGCCAGTTTTCAAAGTTTCTCTAATACTAGTTGCGCTGGTTATGCCTTTTTTAAGCGTGGTATCGTTGTGGTTGCCGTCCCTTAGCATAGGATAAATTTCCATATTGCTCTTTAATTTTAAGATAGCCTTGGTGTATTCTAGCCCCAAAATATTGTTGGGCGAAGATATTAAGTTTTGGTCAAACTCATCTCTACCTAAATTCTTAAGCGCGTTAAACTTCGCCTTGGCTAAAGATACGCCCTTTTCAAGTTCAGCCTTTAACGCCTTTTTATATTCTCTACTCTCGTCGTTGAGCGCGTCCGCAAGAAGAATATAATCTTTCTTATCTCCGCTCTCAACCCCAAAGCAAATTCCGTCGATAACGCCCAAAGAATTTAAGATATTAACCGCGCCTTTTGCGAATATTTCAGCATTAGCGGTAGCGAGTGGGGTAGGTAATTCAAGCACTAAATCAGCGCCCGCTTGTATCGCGTGGCGTGCCCTTGTAAACTTATCCAAAACGGCAATTTCTCCGCGTTGGGTAAAGTTTCCACTCATAATAACTATAATTTTGTCCGCACCGAGTTCCCGCCTTATATAGTCAAGATGTTTTTTATGACCTAAATGAAAGGGGTTATATTCGGCAATACAAGCGCAAATTTTCATAAATTTATATAAAACCCTAAATATTTATTTACTTTTTTTGTTAAATGTTGTAAAATAGATTAGTCAATAAATATTTTACAATATTTTATTGAAATTTCAAAACGATATTAGAAGAAAATTAAAAAGGAGCGTAAATTTATTATGTCCAACGTTTTAGAAAATATTAAAGCAAAAGCATCTGCAATGAACAAACACGTAGTTCTTCCCGAAGGTGAAGATTCAAGAGTAGTTAAGGCTGCAGCCGAAGTTGTTAAGCAAGGTCTTGCAAAAATTACCCTTCTCGGTAATCCTGCTGAAATCGCTAAAAACAACCCCGACGTTGACCTTACCGGTGTAAACGTAGTTGACCCCGTAACTTACGACAAAACTGCTACTTACGCTGAAATGCTCTATAAAGCAAGAGAAGGCAAAATCAACAAAAAAACTGGTCTTCCCGAATATGCTGACGTTGATGCTGCTAAGGCTGGCGTATTGAAAGATTACACTATGTACGCCGCACTTATGCTTAAAGCAGGCGACGTTGACGGTTTGGTTTCAGGCGCTTGCCACTCAACCGCTAACACGCTCCGTCCTGGTCTTCAAGTAATCAAAACTGCGCCTGGTATCAATACCGTTTCAAGCAGTTTCATTATGGTTGCTGACCGTGAAAACAAATACAACCCCGATGGCGTTGCAGTATTTGCTGACTGTGCTATCAACATCGAACCCGATGCACAACAACTCGCTGATATCGCTATTTCTTCTGCTGAAACCGCAAAAAATATCGCTGGTATCGAACCTAGAGTTGCTATGCTTTCTTTCTCAACTAAAGGTTCTGGTAATGACGATAAGTTCTTCAAGTCAGTTCCCAAAATGCAAGAAGCAACCGCTATTGCAAAGGCTGCTGCACCCGACCTTAAACTCGACGGTGAATTCCAATTCGACGCTGCAGTTGCTCCCGAAGTTGGTAAGTTAAAAGCACCCGATTCAACCGTTGCTGGTAACGCAAACGTATTCGTATTCCCCAACATCAACGCTGGTAATATCGGTTACAAAATTGCTCAAAGATTCGGCGGTTACATGGCTTTAGGTCCTATCTGCCAAGGCTTTGCAAAACCCATCAACGACTTATCTCGTGGTTGCAACGTTGACGACATTATTGCGGTGGTAGCAATTACTGCTCTCCAAGCCTAATTTTAAGCCGTATATACTTCGCAATACTGCGTTACTGCTTTGCGTTTTGATTTCGATAACCAAAAAGGTTAATCTCACCCAAAACGCTTCGCGAGCCTTGTCTTGCTTGTATCTACGCCTTAAAATATCAACCTTAAAAGGGTAGACTTGTGTCTATGTCTTTAAATATTTTAGAAACAGGGGAGAGTTTCTCGCTTGTTTCTAAAATTTAATCAGTTAAAAAACTTTACAAGGAAATATATAAATTATGAAAATTCTCGTTATCAATGCAGGTAGTTCTTCACTCAAATACCAACTCATCAATATGGAAGATGAAAGCGTAGTATTGAAAGGTGTTTGCGAACGTATTACGTTCACTGGCGGTATTCTTACTCAAAAGACTTTCGACGATAGAAAACTCGTTATCGAACAAGATATGCCTTCTCATAAAGAAGCAATGGAACTCGTTCTTAAGGCTATGCTCGATAAAGAAAACGGCGCACTCAGTGACATCAGTGAAATCAGTGCTGTAGGTCATAGAGTTCTCCACTCTGCTGAAGACTTCCACGAATCAGTTGTTATCGATGATGAAGTTATTAGAATTTGCGAAAAGAACGCAGTATTCGGACCGCTCCACATGCCTGGTAACATCGCATGCATCAAGAGCTGCCGTGAAGTTATGCCCGGCGTTCCTATGGTAGCAGTATTCGATACTACTTTCCACTCAACCATGCCCGCAAAAGCGTATATGTACGGTATTCCGTATGAAGTATACGAAGAACACAAAATCAGAAAGTACGGTTTCCACGGAACTTCACACAAGTTCGTTAGCCAAGAAACCGCTAAACTTTTGGGCAACCCCAACGCAAAAATTATCGTTTGCCACTTAGGTAACGGTTCTTCAATCTCTGCTGTTAAAGACGGCAAGTGTCAAGACACTTCAATGGGCTTTACACCGTTAGAAGGTTTAGTTATGGGCACTCGTAGTGGTGATATCGATCCCGCAGCGGTTGATTATTTGAGAGAAAGACTTAACTTGAAACCCGAAGAAGTTGTTAGCTATCTTAACAAAAAGTGCGGCGTTTTAGGTGTAAGCGGTATTTCAAGCGACCTTCGTGACTTAGAAGCAGCGGCAGCACAAGGTAATGAAAGAGCAATTCTTGCACTCGAAATGTTGGCGTATAGAGTTAAAAAGTACGTTGGTAGTTACATTGCTGTTTTAGGCGGTGCTGACGCTATCGTATTTACCGGTGGTATCGGTGAACACTCTCCTAGAATTCGTCGTTTAGTAATGGAAGGTATGGAATTCTGCGGCGCTAAGTTCGATGAAGAAAAGAACCTTTCTTACGATTCAGGTATCGGTTATCTCAATGCTGAAGACAGCAAGGTAAAGGTTATCGTTCTTCCCACAAACGAAGAACTTTCTATCGCAAGAGAAACCAAAGACCTTACCCAAAAGAACTAATTTTGTTTATCTTAGATAAATTTTCGCGAAAAATCGTTGACAATAAGCGACAAATAGTTTATACTTGTATGGCTTATTAAGTTGAGGTAGTATGATTTTAGACCTTAGAAAACTTAAAAGAAGCGGAAAAGACCAAAGTGATTTTTTCTTTCTTTATCAGCCGGAGACTGAACTCGTTGATATTCCGTCAGCAAAAATTGACGGGGAAGTGCGCATTAACGGCACGATAACTTTAACTGGCGATCACTCTTGCTTTGTTGAAGGGGAAATTGACTTTACCGTGTCGGGCGAATGTACTAGGTGTCTTAAGGACACTTCAAACGCTTACTTGGTGGAGTTTAGAGAATCTTTGGAAGTGGATAACCCTGACGGTTATTCGCTTAAAAACGATACCGTAGATTTAAGCGTTATCGTTGACGATTATATTGCGATGAATATCCCCGTAAGTTTCTTGTGCAGCGAAGACTGCAAGGGCATATGTGTAGGTTGCGGAACAAACCTTAACGACGGGGAATGTAAATGTAAAAAATAGGTAGGTATATAAAAATGGCAGTACAAAAAAGTAAAACTTCAAAACAAAGAACTAATACTAGATACGCTCAATGGAAGTTGGAAACTCCCAACCTTTCAGAATGCCCCCAATGCCACGAACTCAAGGCTTCTCACAGAGTATGCCCCAAGTGCGGTTACTATAACGGAAAGCAAGTTGTAGACGTAGCAAAGAAGGAAAAAAACTAATTTAAGCGCGAATAAGCGGCGCATTTCTGCGTTTCTGCCCTTACAAAAACGATTTCAATGACCAGACGGTCAATCTCATCCGTTTGTGTGGGCGAGCCTTGAACTGCTTGCTTTTTCACACTTAAATACATTTATTAAGGTTTAGCCTACTGCAACTTGCATCTAAATCCTTAATTCCTTATAATAGGGTAGAGTGGAATTTTTCATTCTTAAAAATTTTTTAACAAAATAGCGTTAAAAACATAGAAACCGCTTGTTAAAATAACAAACGGTTTCTTATACGTTTTAAATGTAGACCAAAGTGTTGGGCCAAAATAATGTTTCTAACTTATGCGCCCGTTGGCAGAGATTTACTTGTATCTACAAGAAAAAAAAGAAATAAACAAACGCCCGTGGCAATTGACCACGGGCGTTTTCTTTGTTTAGAATTTTTCCAAGTCGAAAAGATAGTCTGCAGAAATGTCGTACATTTTGCATAAAGCAATAATTTGTTCGTAGTTTAGTTCAAATATTCCGTTTTCAAATCGACTGTATTGCTGTTGAGTCATAAGCAACTTATCAGCAACTTGTTTTTGGGTGTATCCCGCAATACGCCTTGCCTCTTTTAGCCTTTTGCCTACTTCTACTTTAACAAACATAAAATCCCCCTATAAAGTCATTCTAATACCAATCATAAATTATTATAGTAATACTTTTTTTGAATGGTTGACAGTACATCATATAATGATGTATAATATTTTAAATAACTTTAAATTTAATATATAATATTGCCTTAAATCGGTAGTAAAATACAATAGATATAGTGAAATAAATTTTAATCGGTAGTATTAAGGTTAAATAAAATTTAATAGGTACACGTGTTATTAAGATAAAATCGCTAAGTTGCTTTAAAAATTTTATTAAAGATGTCGACGACGTTTTTAAAATTCTTGCTATCACAGGTGCAGTTATCGGCGGAATTTCACTTCTTGGCAATATCATCTTAGTTGCTTACCTCCTTAAAAAGAAGATTAAATTCCGATTTGATATAAAAAAGACACACTTCGATTGAAGTGTGTCTTTTTATTTTGTAACGGCGATTAGTAGGTTTTTCCTTCAATCGAATTGTTACTAGTAATATTGTCTTAAGATGTCGTAATTTTTTAATTATTACTTGTAATACTATATAAAAAAGCACGCTTTTTAGTTTGCGTGCTTTTATGTTATAAATTATTATCAGTCGCTTTCTAAGCACAAAAAGTATTCAGCAGGAATACCAAATGCAATAACCATAGCGCGTAGATTTTCGTATCCAGGTTTGGCTTTTCCGCTAAGCCACTCTGACACTTGACTTTGTTTCACTCCTATCATACTCGCAAAAGCAGTTTGTGTCAAGTCATATTCTTTTAAAAATGATTTTAACGTGTCCTTAAATTCAAGTTCTTTATTTTTCATCTTATATTTTTTTGTTTATTAAGTATGGTGATATTTATTTTTATTAGAGCAAAATGCACTTTTATATTAGTTTGCTAAAGTTATGCTAAAATCATAACTATAGTTTTAAAAATATAATTTAAACTATAGCCATATTTATAAAATTACAACTTTAACTATAGCACTAACTATAGCACTAACTATAGTACTAACTATAGCACGAACTAAAGTGTTAACTTTAATTATAATTATATAGAAAATTCGATACAATTACTTAATATATAGAATATTCTATACTTTAACAGTAAATAGTGAATATATTTGCAAAAAGATGTGGTAAAAAGTGCGGTAGAGTAAAAAGTGCGGTGGGATAAAATTGAAAGAGCAGTGGAATAAAAGTTGACAGCGGGGTGTGGATAGGAAAAAAACTATATAAAAATAAAAACGGAGAGAACATTTTGTTCGCTCCGTTTTGTTTTGCGGTCTATTGTGGGGGATAGTTTATTCTTTTATTAAGGTTGCGGTTGCGTGTACGCAAATACCTTCTTCTCTGCCAACCAACCCTAAGCCTTCCATTGTGGTTGCGCCTATGCCTATTTGGTCGGTATTAATATTTAACGCGTTTGCTAAATTTTCGGTAACGGTGGGCAAAATTTTTAACAATTTGGGTTTTTCCGCCATAATTGTTGCTGAAATATTGTGTGGTTTATAACCTTTGTCTTTTACCATTTCTAAAACCTTTTGCAAAAGGTCCATGCTGCAAGCATCTTTATAAGCAGGGTCTTTATCGCTGAAGTGGTAGCCTATATCTCTAAGTGATAGGGCAGAGAGCATAGCGTCCATTATAGCGTGTGTTAAAACGTCCGCGTCAGAATGCCCAAGTAAGCCTTTGTCGTGTGGAATTTCTACACCGCCTAAAATGAGTTTTCTATCCTTAACAAGTTGATGACAATCAAAACCCGTGCCAAAGCGGAAGTCGGTTTTATTACTAATAAAGTCTTCGGGGAAGGTGAGTTTGATATTATTGCTATCGCCGTCGAATACCGCAAGGTTGCCAAAGAATTGTTTATAAACTTCGCCGTCGTCGTTGAAAATTTGTTCGCCCGCGCACGCGTACGCGTAATTTATAGATTGTGTTAAAAAGCCTTGCGGAGTTTGTACTGAATAAAGCCCGCTTTTTCCAAGATATTCGCTGACTTTTTTTTCGTCTGCCTTAACTGTCGTATCGCGGCAGGGGATAACGGGGATAGCACCGCCGAAATTATACGCTTTATCAATGCAATCGTCAATAATTTTTTGGCTAATAAAAGGTCTTGCACCGTCGTGAATTAAGGTGATAGTTCCAGTAACTTTTTTGAGAGCGTTTTTAACCGATTCAGTGCGGGTTGCGCCGCCCTTAATAACCGTGCCTTTATCGCCAACAAACGCTTTGATTTGTTCTAAATCTTCTTCGCTTGCCGTAACTAAGATTTGGCTAATTTTCGGGTTAGCCTTAAACACATCTAAAGCGTGCATAAAACACGGCTTGCCGTCTATTTCATAAAAGATTTTGTTCTTGCCTTGTTTTGCGCGCTCGCCCTTGCCAGCGCATGCTAAAATAACTGATACGTTCATATTTTACTCCGGAAGAATTTCATAAAGTTTTTCCGCATCTTCTTTGCGGACGGTTTCCTTAATGTCTAAAATTTTAAACTTGACAGCGCCGCTGTTAAAACCCAGTTCAACGATATCGCCTATTTTTATATTATATGACGGTTTAACCGCTCTACCGTTAACGGATACTCTACCACCATCGCACGCTTCTTGTGCGATAGTTCTTCTCTTTAATAATCTTGAAACTTTTAAGAATTTATCTATTCTCATAAAAACACCTTATTACCACGAAAAAATTGTCGAAAAACGGCAAAAAACAAAATTATTTTAAAATAACCGCTTTTTTGCTTGACATTGTTGACGACTTAAGATATTATTGTATAATGCATTATGATAGGTTAATATCGATTTTTATCGCCTTTTTTGGAAAAAATCAATAAAAAATTGCCGTGTTTCCTATAAGGAAAGGGCAAGGGCGAAAAAAGATAAAACCTTTATCGACCGAGTTTATTATACACCATATTTTTGGTTTTGTAAACTGTGTCGACCAAAATTGTAAATTTTTTTAAGGAGTGTGTTTTAATGACACGTATTCTACCCGAAGTTGTATGTGGCAAGGTAACTAGGAAGACATTCAGCAAGATTAAAGAAGCGATTGAACTTCCGTATCTCGTCAAAATCCAAAAGGACTCCTACGACGCTTTCATTAAAGAAGGCATCGGCGAAGTGCTTGAAGACTTTTCACCTATTACGGATTATTCCGACCACTTTGAAATGTACTTCTTGGATTACTCTCTTGACGGCAAACCCAAGTACGATGAAAAGGAATGCAGAGATAGGGATGCTACCTACGCTCTTCCTTTGCGCGTTAAAGTTCGCTTAGTTAACAAAGTAACCGCTGAAGTTATCGACCAAGAAGTGTTTATGGGTGATTTCCCGCTTATGACCGATAACGGTTCATTTATCATCAACGGCGCGGAAAGAGTTATCGTTTCTCAACTCGTTCGTTCTCCTGGCGTTTATAACGGCGTGGAAGTGGACAAGTCTGGTAAGAAACTTTTCAACACCACCGTTATTCCTTCGAGAGGCGCTTGGCTTGAATTCGAACAAGATTCTCAAAACGTTCTCTGGGTTCGCGTTGATAGAACTAGAAAACTTACTGCTACCGTTCTTCTTCGTGCACTCGGTTTTGGCAGCGATGAAGAACTCACCAAAAACCTTTTCACCGATAACAAGATGATTATCGATACTGTTGGAAAAGACACTTGCAAGTCAGAAAGTGAAAGCCTTTTCGAACTTTATCGTCGTCTCCGTCCGGGCGAAATTCCCACGGATGAAGCAGTTAAGCAACATTTGAAGAATTTGTTCTTCGACCCCCGTCGTTATGACCTTGCAAGAGTGGGCAGATACAAGTTCAACAAGAGATTGCGTCTTGGCGTAAGAATCGTTGGCTTAAAGTCTGCGGAAACGGTTGTTAGTCCTGATGGCGAAGTTTTGGCTGAAGCAGGTTCTATCATTACCAAGGCTCAAGCAGAAGATATCCAAAACGCTGGTATCAATTACTTCGTTGCGGAAATCAATGGCGAAAACCACAAGATTATCGCAAACAACGTAGTAAGTTTCGAAGCGTGCACTGGCATCAATCCCAGACTTTTCGGCTTACTCGACTACGTTTATTATCCCACGCTTACTTTCTCTAAGCAAGTTGCTGAAACCGCAAAAGAAAGTGGCGTAGAACAAACTGCTGATATCTTGAAGAAAGAAATCAACGCTTTCTTCTACATCGAAGAAAAAGAAATCAAAGCAGGGGAAGAAAAACCCGAAGATAGAAAGAACCAAGAAAAGGCGCGTGAAACTAGAATTAAGTTCATCAACGCTTGCGTTAAGTTCTATGAAATTACCGAAGGCACTCTTCCTGAAACCATCGGCGCGGAAGATAGAAAAACTCTCCGTCCGCTTATGGAAAAACTCAACCACAAGCACATTACCGTTGACGATATCGTTGCAAGCGTTTCAGTTAACCTTGACCTTGCTTTCGGTATCAATAGCGTTGACAATATCGACCACTTAGGTAACCGTCGTGTTCGTTCAGTTGGCGAACTTTTACAAAATCAATTCCGTATCGGTATTGCAAGACTTGAGCGCGTTATCAGAGAAAGAATGGGTACTCAAGATCCCAAAGACGTTTCTCCCCAAGGTCTTATCAACGTGCGCCCCGTAAGTTCTGCTATTAAGGAATTCTTTGGTTCATCACAACTTTCTCAATTTATGGACCAAACCAACCCGATTGCTGAACTTACCCACAAGAGAAAACTTTCTGCTTTAGGTCCTGGCGGTCTTAACCGTGATAGAGCAACCTTTGAAGTGCGTGACGTTCACCACTCTCACTACGGCAGAATGTGCCCGATTGAAACCCCTGAAGGTCAAAACATCGGTCTTATCTCATCTCTCGCTGCTTACGCTAAGGTAAACGAATTCGGCTTTATCGAATCACCCTATAGAAAGATTGAACACAGAATGGGTGAAGACGGTAAGATCATTACCGAAGTAACCGAACACGTTGATTATCTTACCGCAGACGAAGAAGATAATTACATCGTTGCACAAGCAAACGAACCCCTTATCGATAACAAGTATTTCGTAAACGACCGTGTTTCTTGCAGACACAGAGATGAAATTACTGAAGACGTTAAGGAAAAAATGGACTACATGGACGTTTCGCCCAAACAGTTAATTTCAGTTGCTACCGCGCTTATTCCGTTCTTGGAAAACGACGATACCAACCGTGCGCTCATGGGCTCTAACATGCAACGTCAAGCAGTTCCGCTACTTTGTCCTGAAAACGCTATCGTTGCTACTGGTATTGAAAGAAGAATCGCTTACGACTCTGGTGTAATGGTTAACGCTGTTAACGCTGGTACTGTTAAAACTGTTGCAAGTGATAAAATCGTAATTACCGAAGAAGATGGTACGGATAGAGAATATATCTTAAAGAAATTCGAACGTAGCAACCAAGGCACTTGCCTTAACCAAAGACCTATCGTTGACAAGGGTGAAAAGATTGCGGCTGGTCAAACCATTGCCGACGGTCCTTCAACCAGAAACGGCGAACTTGCTCTCGGCAGAAACATCTTAGTTGGTTTCATGAGCTGGGAAGGTTATAACTACGAAGACGCTATACTCTTATCGGAAAAACTCGTTAGAGAAGACGTATTTACCACTATCCACATTGAAGAACACGAAATCGAAGCAAGGGATACTAGACTTGGTGAAGAAGAAATCACTAGAGATATCCCCAATGTTGGTGAAGACGCGCTTAAAGACCTTGACGAAGACGGTATCGTAAGAATCGGTGCTGAAGTTAACAGTGGCGATATCTTGGTTGGTAAAGTTACGCCTAAGGGTGAAACTGAACTTACCCCCGAAGAAAGATTGCTCCGCGCAATTTTCGGTGAAAAGTCAAGAGAAGTTAGAGATACTTCACTCAAAGTTCCGCACGGTGAAGGCGGTATCGTTGTAGACGTTAAAATCTTTACCCGCGCTAACAAAGACGAACTCTCTCCCGGCGTAAATAAACTCGTTAGAGTTTACATCGCTCAAAAGAGAAAGATTTCTATCGGGGATAAGATGGCAGGTCGTCACGGTAATAAGGGTGTTATTTCAAGAATTCTTCCCGAATCTGATATGCCCTTTATGGCTGACGGTACTCCGCTTCAAATCGTACTTAACCCGCTCGGCGTTCCTTCTCGTATGAACATCGGTCAGGTATTAGAAGTTCACTTAGGTTTAGTATGTAAACAACTCGGCTGGAAGATTGCAACCCCCGTATTCGACGGTGCATCTGAAAGCGATATTAAAGAATTGCTCCGCGAAAACAATATTGTTAACCCCGACGGCGAAGTTGACGGTAAAATTCAACTTTACGACGGCAGAACGGGTGAACCGTTTGAAAATAGGGTAACCGTTGGTCAAATGTATATGATCAAACTTATCCACTTGGTTGACGATAAGATTCACGCGCGTTCAACTGGTCCTTACAGTCTCGTAACCCAACAACCGCTCGGTGGTAAAGCACAGTTCGGTGGTCAACGTTTCGGTGAAATGGAAATTTGGGCACTTGAAGCGTACGGCGCAGCACACATCTTACAAGAAATCCTTACCGTTAAGTCTGACGATATCGTTGGTAGAGTTAAGACTTATGAATCAATCGTTAAGGGCACTAACATCAGCGAACCGGGTATCCCCGAAGCATTCAAGGTATTGCTCAAAGAATTACAATCTTTGGCACTCGATATGAAAGTTCTTACTGAAAACAAAGAAGAACTAGCTATCAAAGATCTTATCGAAAGCGATATCGACGATATGCCGTTCGTTCGTGAAAGAGTTGTTCAAGACGAAGTTGCTATTGAAGAAATCGATGAAACCGACGTTGGCGAAGTTGTATTTGAAGACAGCGATACTGACGACGATTTGGGCGATGAACTCAACTTTACAGGTATGTTCGATGATGAAGACGATGAAATCGACACTTCTATCCCCGAAGTTGACGGCTTAGAAGATGAAGATTACGACGATATCGACATCACGGATGAAGAATAATTAGGGAGGAATATAGAATATGTTTGAACTTAACAATTTTGACTCGATTCAAATCGGTGTAGCTTCCCCCGAAAAAATCAGAGAATGGTCTTACGGCGAAGTAACTAAGCCTGAAACCATTAACTATAGAACTCAAAAACCCGAGATGGGCGGCCTTTTCTGCGAAAGAATTTTCGGACCGACTAAGGACTGGGAATGTCATTGCGGAAAATATAAACGTATCCGTTATAAAGGCGTTATCTGCGACAAGTGCGGCGTAGAAATTACTAAGTCAAAAGTTCGTCGTGATCGTATGGGTCATATCGAACTTGCAGCGCCCGTTTCTCACATTTGGTATTTTAAGGGTGTTCCTTCAAGAATAGGCTTGATGCTCGATATGAGCCCCAAGTCTTTGGAACACGTATTGTACTTCGCTAGCCACGTAGTTTTAGATCCTGGTACAACCGATCTTCAATACAAGCAAGTTATCAGCGATAGAGAAAAACTTGAAAAAGAAGAACAATTCGGTGAAGGCTCTTTTAAGACTGGTATCGGTGCTGAAGCAATCAAAGAACTTCTCATGGCAATCGACCTTGACAAGGAAAGCGAAGAAACCAAGCAAATCATTGCTGAAAACGGTTCTGGTCAAAGAAGAATTCGTGCGGTAAAGAGAATTGAAATTATCGAATCATTTAGAAAGAGCGGCAACCGCCCCGAATGGATGATTTTAGACGTTCTCCCCGTAATCCCGCCCGAACTCCGCCCGATGGTTCAACTCGACGGCGGCAGATTTGCAACCAGCGACCTTAACGACTTGTATCGTCGTGTTATCAACAGAAATAACCGTTTGAAAAAATTGATTGAACTCGGCGCGCCCGAAATCATCATTAGAAACGAAAAGAGAATGTTACAAGAAGCAGTTGACGCTCTTATCGATAACGGTAGACACGGCAAGGCAATCACCGGCGCAGGTAACCGTGAACTTAAATCACTCTCTGGTATGCTCCGTGGTAAGCAAGGTCGTTTCCGTCAAAACCTTCTCGGTAAACGTGTTGACTATTCTGGTCGTTCAGTTATCGTCGTAGGTCCTGAACTCAAACTTTATCAATGCGGTTTGCCTAAGGAAATGGCAATCGAACTTTTCAAGCCGTTCGTAATGAAAAAACTTGTGGAAAACAACATTTGCCACAACATTAAGAACGCAAAACGTACGGTAGAGCGCGGCAAGAGCGTCGTTTGGGACGTGTTGGAAGAAGTTATCAAAGACCATCCCGTAATGCTCAACCGTGCACCTACACTTCACAGACTTTCAATTCAGGCTTTCGAACCTGTTCTTATTGAAGGTAGAGCAATCAAACTTCACCCGTTAGTATGCGGCGCGTTCAACGCCGACTTCGACGGTGACCAAATGGCTGTTCACGTACCTTTATCAGTAGAAGCTCAAGCTGAAGCAAGATTCTTGATGCTTGCATCAAACAACATCTTAAAGCTTTCAGACGGTAAGCCTGTTATGTCGCCCACTCAAGATATGGTCATGGGTTCTTACTACCTTACCATTATTAAGAGAAAGATTGGCGAAAAATACAACGAAAAGGGTAGAAAAGACGAAAACGGTACCGTATACGGCGTACCTGAATACACCGTTTCTTACACTTCACCCGAAGAAGCCATCATGGCTTATCAAACCAAGAAAATCGGTTTACAAGATGAAATTATCGTTCGCCGCAGCGTAATAGTTGACGGGGAAGAAGTTACTGGTAGAGTTAAGACTTCTGTTGGTAAGATTATCTTCAACGAAGCAATTCCGCAAAACCTTGGTTTCGTTGAAAGAAAGACCAAAGAAGATTATTTAAAATATGAAATCGATAAACTCGTAGGTAAGAAAGACTTGCAAAAAATCGTTGGTGCATGCTTTAAACGCCACGGCGCAAGTTCAGCAGCTGACGTTCTCGATAAGATTAAAGCACTCGGCTTTAAGTATTCAACCGTCGGCGCTATTACCACCAGCGTATTCGATATGCACATGCCTAAAGAAAAGGCTGAAATTCTTAAGGAAGCTGAAGCCCACGTTCTTAAGGTTGAAAACCTTTATAAGAAAGGTTACATCACCGACGATGAAAGATATAAGAAAGTCGTTAGCATTTGGAAGAAAGCAACTGATGACGTTACTGATAAGTTGATGGCTACTCTCGATGAGTTTAACCCGATTCTTATGATGGCTAACTCTGGTGCGCGTGGTTCAAAGGACCAAATCAAACAGCTTGCTGGCATGCGTGGTCTTATGACTGACCCGAACGGTAAAACTATTGAAATTCCTGTAAAATCATGCTTCCGTGAAGGGCTTTCAGTTCTCGAATACTTCATTTCATCACACGGTGGTCGTAAAGGTCTTGCCGATACCGCTCTTAAGACGGCTGACTCAGGTTATTTGACCCGTCGTCTCGTAGACGTTTCGCAAGAAGTTATCATTAAAGAAGACGATTGCTTTGCTGCAACTGGCGACGCTGTTAAGGGCGTTAAAGTATCTGCTATCAAGGGTAGTAAGGGCGAAGTTATCGAAGGCTTAAGAGACCGTATCGCTGGTAGATTTACCGTTAACGATATCGTTAACCCCCAAACTGGCGAAATCATGGTTGCCGCTAACGAAATGATTACTGAAGATATGGCTGATGAAATCTGCAAAGTAGGTATCGAAGAAGTAGAAATCAGAAGCGTATTTACTTGTAAATCTAAGACTGGTGTTTGCGCTAAGTGTTACGGCAAGAACATGTCTAACAACAACCCCGTTCAAATCGGTGAAGCAGTTGGTATCATCGCTGCTCAATCAATCGGTGAACCTGGTACTCAACTTACCATGCGTACCTTCCACACTGGTGGTATCGCATCAACTGGAGACATCACGCAAGGTCTTCCTAGAGTAGAAGAACTTTTCGAAGCGCGTAAACCCAAGCACGCTGCAATCGTTTGCGAACACAGCGGTAAGGTTGAAATTAAAGAACAAGATAAGAATATTCACGTACTCGTTCATACTGACGAAAGTGCTAAGCCTGAAGATTATCCCATTCCGTTTGGTACTGGCGTAATCGTTAAGGACGGCGACATCGTTGAACCCGGTTCAGTACTCACTACTGGTTCAGTATATCCGCAAGATATCTTAAAGACCAAGGGTATTAAGGGTGTTCAAGATTACATCTTGCGTGAAATTCAAAGCGTATACCGTTCACAAGGCGTTGATATCAACGACAAACACGTTGAAATTATCGTTCGTCAAATGATGAAGAAAGTTCAAGTTGAAAATCCTGGTGGAACTGATATTCTTCCTGGTGAAAAACTTGACGTTTACAAGTTTGAAGAAGAAACCATGAACGCTCTTGAAAACGGACTCGTTCCGCCGCAAGGTAAGAGAATTCTTCTCGGTATCACTAAGGCTGCGCTCGCTAAAGAAAGTTTCTTGTCAGCAGCGTCATTCCAAGAAACCGCAAGAGTTCTTACCGAAGCCGCAATCAAGAACAAGATTGACCCGCTTATCGGTCTTAAAGAAAACGTTATTATCGGTAAACTTATCCCCGCAGGTACGGGTATAAAACACTATAAAAACGTTTCACCCCAAACCGTTCTTCAAAGAACTGCAGAAGAACAAGAATAATTGCGTAAATTAGTCAAAAAATGCGCCAAAAGTGTGCTATTTGATTGACTAAAAATGCAATAAATGGTAAAATATTTACTCGGTGGGTAATTCCACCGAGTATAAAAACAGTTTCTAAAAACGGAAATTCCGAATCCGTTTTCTGAATATCCGAAATAAGTAAAGGAGGTGCGATATGCCTACAATTCAACAACTTATTAGACAAGGCAGAGCAAAAATCACTTACAAGTCAAAATCACCCGCATTGGATGAATGTCCCCAAAAGCGTGGCGTATGCTTGTCAGTAACTACGACTACGCCGAAGAAACCTAACTCAGCTCTTCGTAAAATTGCTCGTGTTCGCTTGACTAACAAAGCAGAAGGTATCGTTTACATCCCCGGTGAAGGTCACAACCTTCAAGAACACAGCTCTGTTCTTATCCGTGGCGGTAGAGTTAAAGACTTACCTGGTGTAAGATATCACATTATTCGTGGCGCGCTCGATACTGCTGGTGTTGCAAAACGCAGACAAGCAAGATCTAAATACGGCGCTAAGAGACCTAAATAAGTTTAACTAAAACATTAAAACTAAAACTTATTTAACAAAAGACACCTACTTATAATCGGAATTCGGAAAATTAACCCGATTTGGTAGGCAGTATGTCGTAAGACAGAAGGTTCGCTACCCAATAGGGCAAGCGATAGCTGTACTAAACACAAGGGTTTACCCTTAATCGTGAGTATGCCACGCACCGCATACAAAAATTAAAGGAGGATTACAGATATGCCGAGAAGAGGCAGTATTGCAAAAAGAGACGTATTACCCGATCCCGTGTATAACGATAAGGTTGTAACCAAACTTATCAATCAAGTTATGCTCGACGGTAAGAAGGGTATTGCTCAAGGCATCGTTTACGAAGCGTTCACTGCAGCATCAGAAAAAGTTGGCGCAGAAGCAAAAGAAATGTTTAATCAAGCGCTCGCAAACATTATGCCTATGGTAGAAGTAAAAGCAAGGAGAGTTGGTGGTGCTAACTATCAAGTACCTATCGAAATCCGTGCTGAAAGAAGACAAACACTCGCAATCAGATGGTTGGTAGCAGCAGCAAGAAAGAGAGGCGAAAGAGAAATGGCTCAAAGACTCGCTGGTGAACTCGTTGACGCATTCAATAACACTGGTAGCGCAGTTAAGAAGAAAGAAGACACTCATAGAATGGCTGAAGCAAACAAGGCTTTTGCACATTTTAGATACTAATTTGGGAGATAAAACATTATGCCGAGAGATTTTGATTTAGGTGTAACCAGAAATATAGGTATAATGGCGCACATCGACGCAGGTAAGACCACTACCACTGAACGTATTTTGTTCTATACCGGTAAAACCCATAAGTTAGGCGAAACCCACGAAGGTGGCGCAACTATGGACTGGATGGTTCAAGAACAAGAACGTGGTATTACTATTACCAGTGCTGCGACCACTTGCTATTGGAAAGGCCACCGTATTAACATTATTGATACTCCTGGACACGTTGACTTCACCGTAGAAGTAGAAAGATCACTCCGTGTTCTCGACGGCGCCGTTGCAACTTTCTGTGCAAAGGGCGGTGTTGAACCCCAAAGTGAAACCGTATGGCGTCAAGCTGACAAGTATAAAGTTCCCCGTATCGCATACATCAACAAGATGGATATTAACGGCGCTAACTATGACAACGCTGTTAACATGATGCGTGAAAGACTTCATACCAACCCGCTTCCCATCGTTGTACCCGTAGGTAAGGAAGACACTTTCAAAGGTATCGTAGACGTTATCGCTAGAAAGGCTTATATCTATCTTGACGATTTGGGTAAAGAAATTGACATAACCGACGTTCCTGCTGATATGGCAGACATGGTTGAAGAACTCAGAGCGGCTGTGGTAGAAGTTGCGGCTGAAACTGACGACGCATTGATGGAAAAATTCTTTGAAGAAGGCGACCTTTCTATCGAAGAAATTAAAAAGGGTTTGCGTACAGCAACTCTTGCTATGAAAGTTACTCCCGTACTTTGCGGTAGTTCTTACAAAAATAAAGGCGTTCAAAACCTTTTGGACGCAGTAGTTGATTACCTTCCCAGCCCGTTAGACGTTGGTGCTGTAAACGGCGTTAATACTAACGGTGAAGAAGATTCAAGAAATCCTGGTGACGACGAACCTTTCAGTGGTTTGGCATTTAAGATTATGACCGACCCGTTCGTTGGTAAACTTGCATTCTTCCGCGCATACTCAGGCGTACTTAAAACCGGTTCTTACGTTTACAACAGTGTAAAGGGTAAGAAAGAACGTGTTGCACGTATCCTTCGTATGCACGCTAACCACAGAGAAGAAGTTGATGCAGTATATTCAGGTGAAATTTGCGCGCTCGTAGGTCTTAAAGAAACCACCACTGGTGATACTCTTTGTGATGAAGCAAAGCCGATTATCCTTGAACAAATGGAATTCCCCGATCCCGTTATCGAAGTTGCTATTGAACCCAAGACCAAACAAGGTCAAGAAAAGATGGGCTTCGCTCTTGCAAAACTTGCTGAAGAAGATCCCACTTTCAAAACGCACACCGATACCGAAACCGGTCAAACCATTATCGCTGGTATGGGCGAACTTCACCTTGAAATTATCGTAGACAGATTGCTCCGCGAATTCAGAGTTGAAGCAAACGTTGGTAAACCCCAAGTTTCTTACAAGGAAACAATTAGACAAGCCGTTGAAGCGGAAGGTATGTTCAAGCGTCAATCAGGTGGTCACGGTCAATATGGTCACTGTAAGATTCGCCTTGAACCCCAAGAACCTGGTAAGGGCTACGAATTCGTTGACGAAACCGTTGGTGGTTCAATTCCTAAGGAATTCATCCAACCTATCAACAAGGGTATTCAAGAAGCAGCTAAGAACGGTATCTTAGCAGGCTATGAAGTAGTTGACTTCAAAGTAACCGTTTACGACGGTAGTTACCACGACGTTGACTCATCAGAAATGGCGTTTAAGATTGCTGGTTCAATGGCTCTTAAAGACGGCTTAGCAAAAGCTAAGAGCGTTCTCTTAGAACCGATTATGAAGGTTGAAATCATTACTCCGGACGATTACTTTGGTGACCTTATGGGTAACGTAACCGCTCGTCGTGGTATTATCCAAGGTACTGATGATAGAAACGGTGTAAAAGTTATCGATGCACACATCCCGCTTTCTGAAATGTTCGGTTACGCAACCGACCTTAGATCAAGAACGCAAGGTAGAGGTAACTACACCATGCAATTCAGCCACTATGCTGAAGTACCCAAGTCTGTTGCTGAAAAGATTATGGGTAAAAAAGCGTAATTAACTGTTGACAATTAATAGAAATTATTGTAAAATAAGATTACGTATTAAAATAAAAAACAAAAATAAAAAAAATTATAATTTATTTAAGAATTATTGGAGGAAACAATAATGGCAAAAGCTAAATTTGACAGAAGCAAACCGCACATTAACATCGGTACTATCGGTCACGTTGACCACGGTAAAACTACTCTTACCGCGGCTATCACTATGACTTTATCTTCTTTGGGTAACGCTCAAAAGATGAGATATGACGAAATCGATAAGGCACCGGAAGAAAAGGCACGTGGTATCACGATTAACACTTCACACGTTGAATACCAAACCGAAAACCGTCACTATGCACACGTTGACTGCCCCGGACACGCTGACTACGTTAAGAACATGATTACCGGTGCTGCTCAAATGGACGGCGCAATCCTCGTAGTTGCTGCTACCGATGGTCCCATGCCCCAAACCAGAGAACACATTCTTCTTGCTCGTCAAGTAGGTGTTCCTTACATCATCGTATTCATGAACAAATGCGACCAACTCGATGACCCCGAACTTTTGGAACTCGTTGAAATGGAAATCAGAGAACTTCTTTCTGAATATGGTTTCCCTGGCGACGATACTCCCATCATCAAGGGTTCTGCTCTTAAGGCTCTCGAATATGCTCAAGGCGACCACTCTGCTGATGAAATTAAGGCTTCTGCAGATTGCAAACCTATTTTCGAACTTATGGATGCAGTAGACACCTATATTCCTACTCCTGAACGTGACGAAGCTAAACCCTTCCTTCTCCCTGTAGAAGACGTATTCACCATTTCTGGTCGTGGTACTGTTGCTACCGGCCGTGTAGAACGTGGTGTTGCACACGTTAACGATCCCGCTGAAATCGTAGGTCTTTCTGAAGAAAGCAGAAACACCGTTATTACCGGTCTTGAAATGTTCCGTAAACTTCTTGACGAAGCACAAGCTGGTGACAACGTTGGTGCTCTTCTCCGTGGTATCGATAAGAAAGATATCGAACGTGGTCAAGTTATTGCTAAACCCGGTTCAGTAAAACCCCACACCGCATTCAAGGGTCAAGTTTACGTACTTTCTAAAGATGAAGGTGGTAGACATACTCCGTTCTTCAACAACTATCGTCCTCAATTCTACTTCAGAACTACCGACGTTACTGGTTCAATCAAACTTCCCGAAGGCGTAGAAATGGTTATGCCTGGTGACAACGTTGAAATGGACGTTGAACTCATCACTCCTATCGCTATGGAAGAAGGTTTGAGATTCGCTATCCGTGAAGGTGGCAGAACCGTAGGTTCAGGCGTTGTTGCTAAGATTGTTAAATAAGGTTAAACCTTAAAAATAAAAAAAAGTATAGGACGTTGTTCCTATACTTTTTTTTATTTTTATTCGGCTTATATGCGTCGCATTTCATCGTTTACTGCTTTGCAAAAATGACTTCAATGACCAGACGGTCTATTTCATCCATTTTTGCAAGCGAGCCTTGAACTGCTTGCATCTAAACCGTTTAACCATTTTAACACGCATATAAAAAAGCAGTGCATTTTGCACTGCTTTTTTTATGCTCGTTTATAACCGTCGTTATGCTACGTTACTGTTTCGTGTTTTTACTTCGATAACCAAAAAGGTTAATCTCACCCAAAACACTTCACGAGCCTTGCCTAACTTGGTTCTAAACGGTTAAAATCTTTTTAACGAAAAATTAAAACCGTTTTGGATTTTCCAAAACGGTTTTTCTTTTTCTAGGCATATTTACTTCGCAATACTGCGTTTACTGCTCTATAAAAACAATCTCGATGACCAGACGGTCAATCTCGTCTGTTTTTATGAGCGAGCCTTGTCTTGCTTGCAACTATGCCTTAAAAAGCAGCATGTAAAGTCTTGCCTAACTTGGTTCTAAACGGTTAAAATCTTTTTAATTAAAAAATCCCGTTTTGGATTTTCCAAAACGGGGTTTTTTACTAGTCGCCTTTTTTTAGGGTTTTGGCACTTACTGCAGTTACAAATTTTCTTGAGAAAAATCTGGGCGCAAATACCGTTAGTTTATTGTTTAAGCCGTAGACGGCTAGGCGTTTGCCTTTGATTGACTTTTTATAAGCAAAAGATGCAATCTTTTCAGCCGTAACGGGTTTAATTTTTTGGAAAGTATAGTCGTTACCCGCTTTACTTACAAACCCAGAAATAAACGGGCCGGGGCAAAGGGTAAGAAGTTTTACGTTAGTTTTTCTAATTTCATGCGCGATAGATTCGCCTAAATTTAGCACGAAAGATTTTGTCGCGTGATAAGTACACATATACGGACCGGGTACAAAACCAGCAATTGATGCAACGTTTATGATATGACCTTGGTCTTTTTTTAACATATCGGTTAAAAATACGCGCGTAAAATACAAAAGGGCAGTGCAGTTTACGGCAACCATCTTCATTTGAAGGTCGATATCCATATCTTTAAAGTCCGTTCTATCACCAAAGCCTGCATTGTTAATAAGCGTGTCGACAAAATACTCTTTTTCCTTTGTATATTCATAAACTTTTATACAATGAGTTTTTTTAGAAAGGTCAGCGACAACGTAATCAACGCGTACGGCGTAGTCTTTAATTAAGTCGGTTTTAAGTCTTAAAAGTTTATCTTCTGAAGTACCAACTAAGAGAAGGTTATGTCTTTTTTCAGCGTATAGCCTAGAAAAGGCTTTGCCTAAGCCGCCAGTTGCGCCAGTAATTAAAGTAACGTTCATAAAATTATCCTTAAAACAAAAAATAAACAAACAGCCTGTTCAAAAAGAACAGGCTGGGCAAATTAACGGTTTAGTTGAAAGAATCTTTGTATGCTTTACCAAACTTGAAAGCGGGTATTTTAGTTGCGCTAATTCTTATTTGTTCGCCAGTCTTGGGGTTGAAGCCATCTCTTTCGGGTTTTTCTTTCAATTCAAAAGTACCGAAACCAGAAATTTGGATCTTTTCGCCAGCGTTCAAGCCAGCAGTGATTGCATCAATAAAACTGTCAAGTGCAATACCTGCATCCTTCAAAGTAATTTTTGCGTTGTTTGCCATAGCCCTTATCAATTCATTTTTGTTCATAAAAAACCTCCGAGTTTTTATAGGTTTATTATAGCACAAATAAAATATTTTTCAAGGGGTTTTTTTAAAAAAATGTCGAAAAATATGCTTTTTTTGAGTGTTTTTTGTTAAAATTTTATGATTTACATATTTGCTTAACATTTTTATCCAAAAATTACCTAAAATTCGTATATTGATAAGTAAAACTGTCAATACTCTCTGTGACTAAAAACGGAGAGTTTTTTATGTTTAAAAGACTTTTTATATTATGTATATGCGCAGTGATGCTACTTTTATCTAATATATCCTTAAACACTTCAATTTTTAGCGGGTACACTAAAAGAGTGGAAGTTTATCTAGGAAAGGGCGGCTCTTTATCGCAAATTCAAACTATTGACGTTAAAGATTACCCATATTATAGCGGAGTGTATGGACAATCTTTCAAAACCGACCTAAATGAGTTTGACTTAAAATCGTTTTTAGATGATTTTGATGCTAAAGTTATTTTTACGGAAAGCATAGATGAAGGCGTTTCATATTACGCGTACTCACCAAAGATAAAAGAGCGCGTAAACCTAAAAGGCAAAACGATAAATTTACAAATTTTTGTCGGAACAACCGTTACCGTGGGTGCGCCATTAATTTACGGAAGTTTTTAATTTTTATGTGTATAAAAACAAAATAACAGGTAATAATCAAAGCAAATTAAATAAGGAGTATATTTATGAAAAAGACAAGCAGAGTTTTAACATTTATGAAAAGAAATGCGTTGTATTTAGTCTTGGCAACTTGTATTCTTGCTGTTGGACTTTCAGTAACGCTAATGTTGGTTGAACAAAACAAAAACAAACAGTTGCAAAACACGCCGACCATTGAAACGCCCGCACCAGACACGGACACAGGCGCAAATCAAGAGCCTGACGTAAGCGAGCCAGTGCAAACAACCGTAACCTTTATTATGCCAGTTGAAACACCCGTTTCAATAGCAGATTACAGTGAAAGTATGGTTTGGTGCAGCACTTTAGGAAGATTTTCTTCTCACAAGGCAATTGACTTCTTCGCCGAAGAAGGAACTGACGTTTTGGCTGTTTACGACGGCGTTATTGAGAGCGTTGAAAGCACTTTTTTGCAAGGTGTAACTATCACCATTGACCACGGCAACGGACTTAAAACCGTATACAATTCACTTGTTGACGGCGAACAAGTTTTCGTAGGGCAAACGGTAAGCCAAGGCGATAAAATAGGTGAAGTTTCAGTAACTAACCGCCAAGAATACAAGGATGGCGCGCATCTTCATTTTGAAGTTATGGAAGAAGGCGAGATAATTGATCCCGCAAAATATCTTTCTTTCAATGAAAAATAAGCATTAAATAGACAAACTCCGAATAAGATATTGTAAATATCGTATTTGGAGTTTTTTTATGTTTAAAAGGACAGCGGCTTTAATTTTATCGGTAATTTTTATAACTTGTTCGTTTGTTTTTGTAGGGTGTAAGAGAGAAGAAGTATCGCGCACAACCTACGATATAAACGTTACGCTTACCGATAACATTTTAAGCGGAGAGCAAACGGTTAACTATTATAACGATACAGAAACGGCGATTTCGGTCTTAAAGTTTAATCTTTACGGCAACGCGTATAGAAAGGATGCTAAATTTAGCCCTGTAAGCGCGCAGCACGTTGCGCAGTCTTACCCGAACGGCTTTAGTTACGGAGATATGAAAATAAATAACGTAACTTGCGGTGGCGAAAAACTTAATTTTGAAGTTTGCGGTCAAGATTTAAATATTTTACAAGTGGAATTAGGCAAAGAAATTTTCCCCGATGAAAGAATTAGCGTCAAAATCGACTATACGCTATCGATTGCAAAAGTAGTTTCGCGCACGGGAATAAACGAGCACACTATAAACCTTGCGAACTTTTATCCTATACTTTGCGCGCGTGATGAAAACGGCTTTTACGAGTGCGTTTATTATTCTACGGGCGACCCTTTTTACAGCGACCACTCAGACTATAGGGTAACGCTTACCGCGGATAAAAAATACGTGGTTGCTGCAAGCGGAAAAAACCTATCTAATACAGAAAACGGCAGCACCGTCACAAGCGTTTATGAAATTGAAAACGCGCTGTCTTTTTGCTTTGTTTTATCCGATAAATTTTCCGTGTTAAAATCTAACAAATCGGGTGTAGATATCTACTATTATTACTACGATGATGAAAATCCAAATTCGTCAATGGAATACGCCGAAAAATGCATATCGTATTTTTCAAAAACTTTTGGCGAATACGCATATTCACAGTATACTTTTGTCGAGACGGAATTCGTGCAAGGCGGTATGGAATTTAGCGCACTAACAATGATTAGCGATGACCTTTCCGCAGAGTCCTTTGGTGAAGTTATCGTGCACGAGACTGCGCATCAATGGTGGCAAACGGCGGTTAGCAATAATGAGATTGAATACGGTTTTTTAGATGAAGGTTTAACCGAGTATTCAGTGGTTTTATTTTATGAAAATCACCCCGAATATTCGCTTTCACGCGCGGAACTTATAAAAAGTGCAGAAGATACTTATAGGATATTTTGCACGGTTTCTGACAAGGTTTTTGGATCGGTAGATACTAGGATGTTGCGCTCGTTAAAAGATTTTAAGAGCGAATACGAATACGTAAATCTCGCTTACGTAAAGCCGTGTATTATGTATGATTATTTAAGGACGACCATAGGTGATAAAAGATTTTTTAAGAGTCTAAAAGATTACTATGAGAAGTATAAGTTTGACTGCGCTACGCCGTACGATTTAGTTGGGGTTTTTGAAAAGAGCGGGGCGGACACAAACGGATTTTTCCAAAGTTTTTTTGATGGTAAGGTTATAATATAGCAACTAACAAATTACGCTGCAAATAATTTTGACAGCGTAATTTTATTTTATAGGGCAAAACTTAAACTTTAAATAAAAAATTTGTTTAAAAAGTCTAGTAAATATCAATTAAATAAATGTTATCTATTGACAAAAGCAAACGAAAATGATAAACTAATTAGGTATACGAGTACATTAAATACGAGGTATGTATGAAAAAATTTCTTAAATTATTGTTAATTTCCGTTCTAGCCATTGCAACCGCGTTGACTATGGTTGCGTGTGATGGTACTGTAACTAGCGGCAGTGGCAAGAAAGGCGTAGACGGGGCTGTTACTGAAAAGGGAATTTACGAAGTTAGAAAATATTACGCTGAAGACGGCGTTGACACGCTTGACCTTGGCGCAATCAAACTTCCCGAAGGCGTTACTGAAATTAAGATTAAGGCTAACGCATTTGCTGGTAACACTTCATTAAAGAGCATTAAAGTTCCTTCAAATACCGTTGAAATCGGTGCGGGTGCTTTTGCTAAAATGGTAAACCTTGAAAAGATTGAACTTCCTTTCGTTGGTGCGGAATTTAACGCTAACTATAAGCACAATTCTTCTGAGTCAGTAACCGTTAGCGATTCTGAAAGAACTATTGCGCATATCTTTGGTGCGGATGAATATGACGGCGGTTCACAAGTTACCGTAAATTACGGCGCGTCAACCACAACCGTTTATATTCCTTTGACCTTAAAGACTGTAATAATCAATAACGCAAAGCAAGAAGAATATAATATTCCTATGTATGCTTTTAACGGCGTAACCGCGTTTACTAATATTGAACTTAAAGGTAACATCGTTGGTATTGGTGAAAATGCGTTTGGCGGCGTTGGTGGAATTGAAACCATTAAAATTCCCGCAAGCGTTAAGACCATTTATGCTAGTGCTTTTGCTGGTTGCTATATTAAGAACTTTGTTTTTGATAACGGTTGTTCTAATATTAAGGTTGAAGAAAATGCGTTCTTAGGCTGCACGCTCTTAAACTTTGTAGGAGCAGGCACTCCCGCAAAAAACACTATCGACCTTTCTAAAGTTGAAGTTTCAACAATCGGTAGAAACGCATTTGATTTATCTAATAACGAAGTTGAATACACCGTTAAAAATGCAAGCGGAGTTAATACTGAAAAGGTTTTTGGCGAAACTAAACTTGCTTAAATGTAAATTAAATAAAAGAAAAACGACCTTGCTAAAAGGTCGTTTTTTGTTATCATTGTAAAATTATTTAACGCTTACTAATTTATAAACGAGCGCGCCCATTTGGTTGTTTGTTCCGTAAGTTAAAAGCGGATAAACGTATTGAAGAACTTGTGATTTTAATTGAGGAGTGTCGTTACTAGTTTTGGTTACTAATAAGTATTGCGATAAGCCTCTGTTGTAAGCGTCTTGTCTATAAACTTGAAGATTTTTTACTACGTAATTTGTTTGTACGCCGTCAATAGTCCAAGAAGTAGTGTTTTCGGTGTTGTTTGTAACGGTTAAAGTTTGCGGGCTATTGTAAGCGGGGGTTATAACGGGAAGGTTTGCAATATTAATTGTACCTGAATTTACCGTTAAGTTTCTAAGCGCGAACAAGAATTGAGCATTATCAATTGCAGTTTTGAACTCGTACTCACAAGTGGAAATTTTTTGACTGCCATCAGCGTAGTTTATAGTGGTCGTGTAAGAATTATTTTTATAAACCGTTTTGCTTGTCGTTTTGATTTTTGCAACTTCGAATTTAGAGTTTGCTGCGAAGAGTAAAGAGTAATCTTGTTCGACCGTTGAAACGATAGGTGCAAAAGAATGACCTTTGGGCAAGAAGTAAACTTTAGATTTAATAGTGTCTACGTATTGTTTTCCGCCGTCAACTTCGGTATATCCTTCATCAAAAGTTCCTTCTAAGTCGTACCACGCGTTCAAGGTAAGAGTTGAAGTCAAGCAATAAACTTGAGATTCTCCGTCAATTTCAAGCGCGTATTCTTCTGGGGGTGTAAGCCCTGAAGAAAAATTCATTTCGTACGTACCAGTAAAGTTATAATTGACTGCTTTTTGAATAAGTGCGTCTGCCTTTTCAACCTTTCCAAAAGAGGGTGTATAGGTTACGTCGTAAATAAGTGTTTCGGTATAATCCATAGGCGCGTCAGAAACAGAGCCGCCACCAAGGAAGTCATTATTAAAATAAAGTGTGTTGTCTTCCGTGCAGCCTACGGTAAAAAGGCTTATCGAAACTGCAAGAATTAGCGACAAAAATTTAAAAAAGCGTTTTTTCATTTTCATCTCCCTAAATTAGTACGCTTATATAATAACACAAATAAAAAAAATTGTAAAACTTAATGCAAAAGAACTTTAAAAGTTTCTTAAATATGTTACAATATAATTATGATAAATTTATTTTTAACTAATTCTTATTTTAATTTATTTCCCATTCTTACTAAAAACCTTGCTGAAAACAGTAACGGTTTAGATGGAAAGCGCATAGTTTTTTGCGAAGCAAAAGTTTCGCTTATGATTGAGCGTATGCTGTGTGATAAGGTGGGGGGAAGTTTTAATACCGAAGTTTATTCTTTCGGTAAGTTTTTAAGCGCAAGAAAAAACCTTGGCAGAGTTCTTTCAAAAGAAGGTTCGGCTATGGCTATCAAGCGCATTTTGTCAAGCGTAAGTTTAGTTTGTTTTAATCAATCTACTCAAAATTTTGCATCGTCCCTTTATGACTTAATTATTCAGTTAAAGAGCGCAAAGGTTAAGCCTGAAGACGTGGAATTTGCTGCGCAAAATACGCGCGGCGTGTTGAAAAATAAATTAACCGATATTTATAAGATTTATTTGCAGTATGAAAAGTACGTTAAAGATAATGGCTTTGAAGACCAAAGTTCGTTGCTTTCATACCTTCCCGACCTAATAGATAACTCTGCTGAAATCAAGGGCGCGGAAATTTTCGTAGTTGGGTTTAGTTCGTTTACTGCGCAAGCGCGCGACGCTGTCAGCGCGTTGATAAAAAGTGCTAAACAAGTTACGTTTATTTTGACTGAAGGGGATAATCCTTTTTCTTACGTAAACGAAACGTCAAACTTTGTACGCACAAAATGCAAAGAATTATCGCTTAACCTTTTTGAAAAGCGTTTTGACGGGGACTTTTCCGTTGCTGGTAGTATTATTGCCGATAATATTTTTTCGCCCACAATTGTAGATGACAAGAAGTTAAAAAACAGTGAAGAAGTATATTTTAGCGCTGCGCTAAACCCTTATGATGAGATTATGCGCGTTGGTGAAATTATTCGCCGCTCTGTTTTAGACGGCGAGTGCAAATTTAAAGACTTTACCATAGCCTTAGATGACGCGGAAACTTATCGCGATAGTATAAGGTCAGTTTTTAACGCACTTGAAATTCCCTATTATTTAGACGAGCAAATCGTGCCATTAAACCATCCGTTAGTAACGCTAATTTTATCTTATATAGAAACGTTTAGGTCGGGTTTTGATAGAAAAAATCTTTTATCTTTCTTGAAAAATCCGTTAGTAATGGCAGATAAAAACCTTACCGATGAGTTTGAAAATTATCTAATCAAATATAACGTAAACCGCAAGCGTATTTTTGCGCCCTTTGCTTATCCCGCTGATAGCGAAGAAACTCTTGTGTTGCTTGAAAGCACAAGGGATACGCTTTGTCAGTATTTAAGTTCATTTAATATTTCGGCGTTAATTCAAAACTTGGGCGTTAAAGAAAAACTTGAAAAATTAGCCTTATCGCTTAGCGACATAGGCGAAGTAAAACAAGCAAAAATCACCGAGCAAATCTACAATGCAATCGAAAAATTACTCAGTGAAATGACTATGATTTTAGATGGTGTTAAACTATCTTTAACCGAGTACAAAAACTTGTTTTTAATAGGTGTTTGCTCGCTTAAAATGAGTATAATTCCCCAGTATAACGACGCTGTTTTCATCGGTGGGTTTAAAGAAACTGCGCTCGCAAAAGCAAAGAGATTGTTTGCGATAGGTTTAACCAGCGCAGTGCCCGCAGTGCAAGCGGACGTTTCGCTACTTTCCGACGTGGAAATTTCTTCACTCGAACAAATCAAAGTCCTTGTTGAACCTAAAATTAAGGTTGTAAACCATAGAATGCGTGAAAAGGTTGCTATGGCACTTTCAGCATTTAGTGAAAGGCTATATTTATCTTATCCCACTTCTACGGTTGACGGCAAACAAAACGATAAGAGCCTAATTATTGACGATATTGCTAAGTTATTTACATTAAAACCGTTCCCCGCGCTGAGCGGTTATTTAAGCCGCGAAACAGGATACAAAACCTTTGCTAGAGAGTGTGGAGATTTCGTGTTAGGTAAGCGTGACGGCGATTTTAATTACGACTTTACTATTCCGTCGTCTTTTTATGCTGCAACGGGCGGCGAAGGGTTAGAAAGTATACTTAAAGCCGCGCAAAAACAAGTTAAGGAAAGGCTTGACGGAGAGAGTGTTTCACTTATTAAAAGTGTCGTTTCGCCTACGGCTATTGAAGAATACTATAGGTGTCCTTTCCGCGCGTTTATTTCTCATTCGTTAAGGGTTAGAGAGCGTGAAGAAGGGCAGGTTAAGGTGCTTTCCGTTGGTAACTTAATGCACGATATTTTGAAAGGATACGTTAGGGGATTAAAGCAGGTTAGCGACAAAACTACTTCTGACGCGCTTTTTGAAAAGGTTAGCAAAACCGTTCTTGAAAAGGATGAATACAAGAAGTATTTAACTGATTTTTCCGCTATTTGCACGGTAAATAGAGTGCTTAGAGAGTGCAAGGAATATTGTTATAAAACTTACCTTTCGTTAGATAATTCTAACTATACGATATGCAAAACCGAAGTTGGCTTTGGCGAGAATGCCGAATACCCCGCAATACCGCTATGCGGCGGCAAGGTTAAACTTAAAGGTAAGATTGACCGCGTTGATGAAAACGATGAATTCTTTAGAATTTTAGACTATAAAACCGGTAAGGCGGACGCGTCCGAAAAGGCACTTTTTGCCGGCGTAAAACTTCAACTATATTTATACGCTGCTGCGGTTATGGGTAAGTATAACGATGCGCCAAAAACCCCCGCGGGACTGTATTATTTGGCGATTTCGAATAAGTACGAAAGTAAAACCGATAAGAAAAAGACGCTTGCCGTTGGAAAAACGCTTAAAGATAGAGATGCGCTTATTTCTCAAGATAAAGAGTTCTTTGATAACGGTGGAACGAATTTTACCGATGCTTGCGTAGATGAAAAGAGCGGTAAGATTAAAAATGCCGTGGACAAGTTGACCCTTTCAAACTGCATTGATTACGCGTTAAAGATAAGCGAACTTGCAGCCGAGAGATTAGATAGCGGTGTAATAGTGCCGTCCCCGTATGAAAACGCTTGCGAATTTTGCAGTTACAGCGCGCTTTGTGGCGTTTATAACGCGGACAAAAGAAGTGTTGGCGGTGTAAAAGCCGTATTTAGTGGAGATGTGGATGATGAGTAAGTTTACAAAAGAACAACTTGAAGTTGTAAACCACGCTGGTGGCAATATTCTTGTTTCAGCATCCGCTGGAAGCGGCAAAACGCACACTATGATTGAGCGCATTAAAAGGCTTATCATAACCGAAGGCGTTAGCGTAAACAATATTCTTGCCGTTACTTTTACTGAAAGTGCGGCGGCGGATATGAAGCAAAAAATGAGAAAGGCTTTAAGCGACGTTGCCTTAGGGAAGTTTGACGGTGAAATTACCGCCGAGCAAAAAAAGGCTTGTATAGAACAAATCCCCGATATTGCAACGGCGGATATTTGTACCATGCACGCTTTTTGCGGAAGAATTATTCGTTCGTACTTTTTTACCGTTGGTTTATCACCTGACTTTAAGATTTTAGATGAAGCGGATGCTAATATTTTGCGCATTGAAAGTGTTGAAAAAACTTTTTCCGAGTTTTACGAAAGTAAACAAGACTGGTTTTTGTCGCTTGTGGATAGGCATTCTTCTAACCGCTTAGACGATAACTTAAAGAGTTTAATTTTATCGGCGTATGCGTTTTTTGATTCGGAAGCAGAGCCTAAAAAACTTATAGAAAAGAGCGCGCAAATTTATACCGAAGAATTCATAGACCAACTTTTAGATAGGTATAAGCAACTTCTTAACGAGCGCTTGAGTTTATTGAAAGCCGACGCAGTTTCAGCCTTACAGTTGTTTACGCTTGAAGGGTTAACTAAGGCTTGTAACTTTACCAACACGCTTATAGGTGATATAGACACAGTAATTGCGGCAAAAGATATTTATTCAATAAAATTCTATGAAAACTATAAACTTCGTTTAGACGTTGAAAGAAAGTTAAGCGAAGCCGCAAAAGAGCAAAAAGACATAGTAGCGGCGGTAAGGAAGAGTTTTACCGACTTAATTAACCGCTTTTCAAAGTGTGTGGGTGCTAACCGTGAAGAAGATTTAGCGCGCGCTGCCGTTTGCAGAGAACACAGCGAAAAATTTAATATTATACTCAATCGTTTTGCGGAAATTTACGCGCAAGAAAAGCGTGAAGAAAACGCGCTTGACTTTAACGATTTAGAGCATTTTGCGTTTAAAATTTTAAGCGATGAAAGCGTTGCTAACGAAGTTCGTGAAAAATATAAATATATTTTCGTGGATGAATATCAAGACACCAACGGCGTTCAGGAAGAAATTATTTCTAAGATTGCAAAAGACAACGTGTTTATGGTTGGCGACGTAAAGCAAAGTATTTACGGTTTTCGCGGTTGCCGTCCCGATTTCTTTATCGAAAAAGACAAAAGGATGACCGAGTATGGTCAAAAGGTGGTAAGGCTTAACCATAACTTCCGTTCAACCGACAGCGTTATCAATATGGTAAACAGCATATTTAATTACTGTATGACTGACAGCGTTTACGGCGAAAATTATAGGGAAAAAGCGCAATTAGTTAAGGGCGGGCTTTATCCTGAAGATTATTCTGGTAGAGCAGTTTTGCATTATTTGCAAAAAGAAAAGGCGGAAAAAACCCCTGATGAACAGCCTAGAATTTACGATATTTTGCGCGAGATGCCGCAAGACGTAAAGGACGACACGGACACGCTTGCCGCGCTTATTTCAACCATAATTTTTGAAGAGCGTGGTAAGACTTTTTACGATACGAAATCGGATGAATTCCGTCCGGTAACTTTTGGCGATATTGCAATTTTAACAAGAAACCGCAGCAGTAAATACGTAAGCGATTTGGTTTCAGGGCTTATTGCAAACGGAATTCCAGTTAGTTCTGATGTAAAAGAAAACGTGTGCGATTTTCCTGAAATCAAGGTTGTAATAAATGCGCTTAAACTAATCGATTGCTTTAAGCAAGATTTGCCTTTAGTTTCTACCTTAAAGAGCACTATTGGTAACTTTAGTGAAGAAGAATTGCTTAGCATAGTTAGGTTTTATGAAGATAACGCTACTGATTGCCACGGCGGTTTTTACGATGCGTTTAAGTTTTATTTAACTAACGCAAAAACGCCTTTGCAAGAAAAACTAAGTTCGTTTAACGATTATTTTGAGAAGATTAGAATTTTAGCCGATTTTATAGGCGCACACGGAGCACTTAATAAACTGATTGACGACAGTTCGTTTGAAGCACATCTCTACGCTAAACCAAACGGCAATAATATGGTAGATAGGTTAAGAAAGTTTGTTTCGGCATCGGTAAGTGGCGGTAAAATAATGACCGTAAAAGAGTTTTTGTTGCGCGTTGAAACTTGTCCCGAAGCCTTTGGCTTATCGCCTTTTGCAAGTGATAATACAGTTAAAGTAATGACTATTCACGCGTCAAAAGGTTTAGAATTTCCAGTGGTTATTACTTGCGGGCTAGAGCGCACCTTTAACACGGACGATGATTACGGCGATATGTTGTTTAGTAGAAATTACGGCTATGCTGTAAACTATTATGACGACCAAAAGCGTTGTAAGAGTGAAACAATTTTGCGCGGTATTATTCGTGAAGAAAAGCGTTTAGAGAGAATCAAAGAAGAAATGCGCTTATTTTACGTTGCTGCAACTAGAGCGACAAACGCTTTGCACTTGACTTTTTGGGCTAAAAACGACTTGCGCCGCAGCGAATTTCACGGCGCGGATAAGTTCTTAGATTTTATTCCGTCAAGTATGGGCTTTCTTTCTCATACGGATGCGGAATTAGAGTTTAAGCGCGTTTTAGCGCATAAAAAAGACGTTATCATCATTAAGCCCGATGAACAAATCGTTGCAAAAATGCAAAAAGATATATGTGCTGAATATCCCTTTAGGGCCGATTGTTTAGTGCCGTTAAAAGCAAGTGTAACCGAAGTTAGTAAAACTGAAGTTATAGATGAAGATGCGCCAGTGATTTATTCACTTTTTGATGAAGAAACTCCGTCAGCAGAAAGCGGTACGGCTGCGCATAGAATTTTAGAGTGCTTTGATTTTGATAGCGATATTGACTTATTTACGCAAGTGGAAAGGATGATTGATTGCGGTTTAATCAGCAGAGAAGACGCTGCTCTAGTTAACCTTGAAAGGTTAAATCAAGCGCTTAGTTATGACGCTTTCAGTCGTATAAAAGGCAAAAAGTTGTATAGGGAAAAGGGCTTTTTAGTAAACGTGCCCGCATCACAAGTTTTTGACACGACAAGCGATGCCCCAGTGCTTATTCAAGGTGTAATAGACCTTTTAGTTGTCGACGGCGACAGCGCGGAAATAATCGATTATAAGTATTCGTCTTTGGCTAACGAAAGTTTGAAAAAGAAATATAAAAAACAATTAGACCTTTACGCTTATGCAGTAGAGAAAATTACTGGTAAAAAGGTTATAAGAAAAACTCTCATAAATATTTTCCACGGCTTTTGCGAAAGTGTTAATTAAACTATTAAATAAGCCAAAATAATGTAAAAAGTTCGGTAATTCGAGCCTATTTAAAGCCTAAAATTTAGGCGAGGTGGGTTATGACCGAACTTTTTGATTTATTATTTGATTACATAAATAACTATTTGGGTGCGGGCGGATTATTTATCATATTTTCCGCAATCTTAATTTTAGGCTGCACTTTAGCCGCTGTAATTTTGCGTTTTTTTGAAGTGAATAGAGCGGTGCTTAGGGTAAGTTTTTTTCTTTTTGAAACGGGAATATGCTTTGCAGAGTGGGCACTTGCCGTTTTATGTAAACACACTCAAAAGTTTGTTTTATTGCAAATCGCGGTATGTATATTACTGTTAATACCTATAGTTTGCACTAAAAAGCGTGTTTTAAAGGTCAATATTAAACAAAAAGAATTCGTTAAACTTATAGACCAAAAAATAAGTGAAGAAGATGTTGGTGCATTAAAAAAACAAACACGGGTTAAAGATTTTTGTGCAAAAATGCAACTCAACACCATTTCTAACAGCGAAAAAGTAAAGCAAAGTACAATTGATTTTACGCACGTTAAAAACGTTATCGCTAGATTGAGTTATATTCCGTTATCTTCAGATGATAAAAGAAAAGTGGAAGAATTAGAAAAAAGTGTGATAGATTTAGAAAATGGAGATGAAACTCCGCTTACAAAAAGCAAGATTAACGATGGCTTAGGAACGTTGCTTAAAATTATGTCTAAGTACGGTGTATAAGGATAAAATGCTAAAAACCGCGCGTTACGTGCGGTTTTTTTGGTTTTAGTATTGACTTTATTACATTTGTAATGTATAATTTATTTTAACGATAAGCGCTAAATGCGCGAAATTTATTAAAAGGTGCACAAGTGAAAAAACTCCTTATATCTTTATCGTTATCTTTAATAATTGCTTTTTCATCCGTTGTGGGGCTTTACGGCTGCGTTGACGACGGCTCTTTTACCGTTACTTTTTCGCCTGGTAAGTATACTCAAGCAACGCTTGCGGACGGGTTTACTGAAGAACATTTAATTCAAAGGGTAAAAGATGCAAAAGAACTTATTTTGCCAGTGTTTATATGCGACCAAGCGTACCACGTGGGCTGGGATGATATACCTGAAAATATTACTAAAGACACTACGCTTACCGCAGTATGGTATGAAAAAGAATTCGTAGTTAAGTTTGAACCGGGTGCAATAGATGCAACGCTCGTTAGCGGTTCTGAAGAAATTAAAACCAATACGGTTACTAACATCACTCCGCCCGTTTATGAAAGAAAAGGTTACACCATGGACCCCACTTGGGGCGGTTATAATTTTGACGTTATCAATTCGAACGTAACTGTTACAGCAAAGTGGATACCCAACACTTATAAAATTTATCTTCAAGAACAAGACGACAGCACGCTAAATTTTGAAAACCAAGATTTAATTAAGACCGACGAAAACGGCAAAGTTTATTTTGAAGTTAAATACGGTCAGCCCATAGGTGAATTGCCAGTTCCTAAGAAGGACGGCAAAACTTTCGGCGCGTGGAAGTTGGAACAAGTTGCAACAAAAGTGTTTAGTGAAAGTTTGTATTCATTTGATTATGATATTACTTTAGAAGCGCTTTGGGTTGAAGAAAGCGAGTACTTGATTTTCTACAACGGCGTGGAAAAAACCGACAATCCTATATCTTACTCGGTTGGTGATTCTTTTACGCTTAACAACCCCACGAAAGAAGGTTACGACTTTATCGGTTGGACTTACGAAGGTCAAACTCAACCCGTTATGAGCGTTAAGATTAACTCAACCGATATAGGTAATAAAGAATTTACCGCACATTGGCAGATTAAAACGTATACGATTCAATTAGACGGACTTTGTGGCGCTCAAATCAGCAATAAATATTTATTCGTAACTTACGGGGATAAGGTTGGTGAAATGCCTACACCCGAAAGAGAAGGTTTTGAATTCTTATACTGGACTACCCAAAACGGCACGGTTATAAACAGCGACACCGTTTGGACTATTGACGATACGTCTATAGTGCTTACCGCAAAGTATACTAGAATTTATACCATTAAATTTGTGCTCAAATACACGCTCAACAAGGTTGACGTATACAGTAACTTTAAACCGGGCACTTACGAAGACTTAAATCTCGTTAAGAGCGAAACGGAAGAAAACACGTACCTAATGCTTGGCGTTAAGGAAAACGATACGATTCCTACGCTTCCTAAGGTTGAGCCCTACACCAAGCATAACGACCCGACCAACAGTTACGTGTTCCTTAACTGGAAACACCGCCATCCCAACGGTAAGCAAGTTACTATTAATAAAGGCGTGCTAATCAATGAAGAAAAGTTCCCTGGAACTTATGAAAGCGGCGAAATTATTTTGATGGCAGCGTGCCGTACCGACTGGATTGACGGATGGTATTAAAAATTAATAAAAAAATTATATAACCGACCGTGCTTTACATAAGCGCGGTCGGTTTAACTTTAAATTTCTTCTTTGCATATATTGAAAAAGCAAGGGGGAAATTATGATTAAACCGCTTACTGTAAATTTAAGTTATCCTAGTTTAGACAATATAAAAGAAGATAAAAAAACGGCGTTTTTGTTGGCGGGCGCATACTCTGGCTCGCACGGCGAACTAAGTGCTATTTTGCAATATTTTTACCATTTTTTACATTTTAAGCGGCTTGGTGATGAAAATTGCGCTGGGGTTATTATGAGTATTGCGCTTGCGGAAATGCATCACTTAGAAATTTTGGGCTCGCTTATAATGCGGCTGGGGATAGACCCTGTGTTTTGTACGGCAAGTACCTTTTGCGCGGAATATTATTCAGCAAAAAATATAAGGTATAGCAAAGATGCTAAAAAAATGCTTATTGACGATATTACCGCTGAAAGCGTTGCTATTAAAGATTATGAAAAGTTGCTCGATAGCATAGAAGACGAGAATGTTGGTGCTGTTATATCAAGGATAATTTTAGACGAACAGTTGCACGCAAAAGCGTTAAAAGAGTGTTTTGACCGATATAATCAATAGGGTTAAATTAAATCAAGGCAAAATTTACGCAAAAACGCGAAAATTTTGCCTTTTTTATTGCAATTATTTAGCGTTTGATATATAATGTAATAGTTAAAACTATTAAACTTTCGTTAGGGGTGAATAGAATGATTTTTGGCAAAAAGAAAAAAAGCAGCGGCGACGTTGGTAAAATTATCGTTGGTGAAGGCGCTTCTTTAAGAAATACTGAAGGCTATAACAGACTTAAAGATAATATTCTTTATATGAATGCTGACGGAAATAAAAAGGTTATCCAAGTAGAATCTGCGGTTAAAGGCGAAGGTAAAACTACCGTTATTTGTAACCTTGCCGTAAGTTTAGGGCTTACCGATAAAAAAGTTATCGTCGTTGACCTCGACTTCCATCGTCCGCGTACACACCGTATGTTTAACGTAAGCAAAGAAAACGGTATTGCGGAATATATCCTTAATGATGAAAAACTTGAAAATATTGTCAAGAAAACCGAGTATAAGAACGTAGAAATTATCACGCGCGGTGCGGAAATTTATAACTCTTCTCTCGTGTTCGTTTCGGACAAGTTTAAAAAACTTATCGCAACCCTTCGCGAGCAGTATGATTACGTATTGCTTGACTGCCCGCCCGTACTTCAAATGTCAGACTATATGCACATTTCAGAAGTTTCTGACGGCGTACTCTTTATGGTTGCATACGCAAGCACCACAAAAACCCAAGTTGCCGAAGCGATTAAAGAACTTAAGAAAAACGGTACTGAAATTTTGGGTACTGTGTTTACGATGTACGACAAGAAGAAAGACAAGAGTTATGAAAGCGGTAATTATTACAACTATAATTATGGCGAAGAAACAAATAATAAATAAGTTTTAGGTAATTTATGGTAGATATACACGCGCACGCACTGCCGTTTGTAGATGACGGAAGCGATTCGTTTGAAACTTCTTTCATAATGATAGAAGGCGCAATAAGTCAAGGTGTAACCGATATTATATTAACGCCGCATTACTCTTTGGGTGAGTACCAAACGCCTGCTACCGAGATTAGAGAAGAATTTGAAAAATTTAAGGCGAAAGTAAAAGAAAGGGGCTTAGATATAAACCTTTACTTAGGTCAAGAAATTTTTATTCGCAGAGATTTTAAAAAAATTTTTGAAAGTGGGAATTATCTTACTATGAACGGCACTAAAAAAGTGCTTATAGAGTTTGATACCAGCCACGATTTTGATATTGCTGAAGCCGTTTACGACCTTAAAATAATGGGGTTTGAGCCTATCGTTGCGCACTTTGAAAGATATAATTACGCAGATATATCGGTTGCGGAAGAAATAAAATCTTTGGGTGGATATATTCAAATTAATGCGGAATCTTTGGTGGGTAAAACTAAGCATATCTATTATAAAAAAGTAAAGTCGCTATTAAAGGAAAACCTTGTGGACTTTGTTGCAAGCGATATGCACGATTTTAGGCAAAATTTATTAGGCAAAGCCTATGACTTTACTGCTAGAAAGTTTGGCGCGGATATTGCTGAAAAGTTATTTAAAGAAAATTCAAAACAATTAATTAAGGGTTAGATTTTAATCTAACCCTTTGATGTTGAAAAGGAAAATTATGGAAAAGAGAATTATTGCAATCGGCGGCGGTGAAATTAAAAATAAGACCACGCTTGAAATTGACCGTTATATTGCAAACCTTGCTAAAGAACACGCGGGTGAAAAAAGAGCAAACGCGCTCTTTATAGGTACGGCATCACACGACAGTATGCCGTACTTTAACAGTTTTAGAAAAACTTACACTTCTGTTTTTGATATTAAGGCGGAAGTTGCGCTTATGGTTTACGGAGAGATGTCGCTAGAGAAAATTGCTGGCAAAATCGATATGGCAGACTGCATTTATATCGGCGGCGGCGATACCGTGTTTATGCTTGAAAAGTGGAAAGAATTCGGTATTGAAAAACTCATTATAGACGCTTATGAAAAGGGTAAAATCATCTGCGGACTTTCCGCGGGGGCTATTTGCTGGTTTACCGATATGTATACCGATTATGAAATTATGCGCGGACAAAGTTCCGAGTACGTCTTAAAGAAAGGCTTGGGCGTGCTTGACGGTGCAATGTGTCCGCACTTTAACGATAGAGAGCAAGATTTTACCGCTGCGCTTAAAAAAGGCGTAATAAAAAGCGCGTACTGCGTGGATAACGACTGCGCGATAGAGTTTGTTAACGGCAAGTTTACCAAGGTTATTTCCGCGGGCGGAAAGGCATATATGGTGAGTTTAGACGGACAAGAAATAGTTAAACAGGAACTTAAATGAGAATAGAAAATTTTGATAAAAGCATGCAAAAAATCATAGATAATCTTGTAAAAGAAGGGATTAAACCTAAACTTTTACTACATTCTTGTTGCGCGCCGTGTTTTTCGGCATGTTTGGAAAGAATTAAAGATTATTTCGATATAACCGTGTTTTATTATAACCCTAATCTTGACAGTGCGGAAGAATTTACTTTGCGCGCAAAAGAGCAGGAGCGTTTGTGTGCTGAGTTAAAAGTAAACTGCGTGGTTGTTGATTATAATAACGATGAATTTTTAAGCGCGGCAAAAGGGTTAGAGAGTGAAAGGGAAGGCGGCGCAAGGTGCACAGAGTGCTTTAACCTTAGACTTTCAAAAACCGCGTTATTTGCAAAGGAAAACGGCTTTGATTACTTTGCAACTACGCTTACCGTTAGCCCGTTAAAGAACGCTAAACTACTTAACGAAATAGGTGAAAAGTTATCAGAAAAGTATGGTGTAAAATATCTTCCAACCGATTTTAAGAAAAGGGGTGGTTATCAACGCTCCATTGAACTTTCAAGAGAGTATAACCTTTATAGGCAAAACTATTGCGGTTGCGCCTTTTCAAAAAATTTAATTCCCAACGGATAATAATTATGTTATTTAAGATACAAAACGGCGGGGTTTCTTTCGGTGCGGACACAGTTTTGGAGCGCGTTGATTTTGAAATTAAAGACCGTGAAAAAATTGCAATAGTCGGGCGAAACGGCTCGGGTAAATCTACGCTATTAAAGTGTATTGCCGGTGAAATCGAAATGGAAGAAGGCACGGGCGACGATGCTCTTGTAGTCGCTAGGGGTAAGGGCGTAAATACCGGCTACTTAAAACAAATAACCTTTACTGACGAGTCAATCAGCATGATTGATGAAATTATGAAGGTGTTTAAGGAAATAACCGATACCGAACAAAAAATGGCGGAAAAACTAGTTGAACTTGAAACTTCTTCGTCCGATAAATTGATAAAAGAATATTCCGCACTAAACGAAAGGTTTGAATTTTTAGGCGGATATACCTATAAAAAAGAATACTCGGTAATGATTAAAAAGTTTGGGTTTACCGAGCAAGATAAGTTAAAGCCGTTATCGGAATTTTCGGGCGGACAAAGAACGAAAATAGCGTTTATGAAGTTGCTTTTATCTCACCCCGATATTTTGCTTCTCGATGAACCGACTAACCATTTAGACGTTACCGCAATCAAGTGGCTTGAAGGGTATATAAAGTCGTATAAATCGGCAGTAGTCATCGTTTCTCACGATAGAATGTTTGTGGAAAGAACGGTCGACAAGGTTTATGAAATAGAATACGGCGAAAGCAAGTGCTATCACGGAAATTACTCTGATTTTGAAAGACAAAAGAAAGAAAATTACCAAAAACAATTAAAAGACCACGAATATCAGCGCGAAGAAATTAAAAGGCTTACTCAACTAATAGAGCGCTTTAGATATAAAGCGACCAAGGCGAAAATGGTTCAATCAAAGATTAAGATGATTGAGCGTATGAATATTATTGATAAGCCGGATAGGTACGACTTAAAAACTTTCCACGCTAACTTTCAACCCATTGAAGAAAGTGTTAAAAAGGTTTTGGAAGTAAGCGAACTTGAAATCGGTTACGACAGCGTTTTGGCAAAGGTAAAGTTTGAACTCTACCGCGGTCAAAAACTCGGCGTTATCGGCGACAACGGAATAGGTAAATCTACGCTGCTTAAAACTCTCGTTAGAGAGATTAACGCGCTATCTGGCAACTTTTCTTTTGGGTTAAAAGTAAAAATAGGTTACTTTAATCAGCAAATGGCGGAGTACTCTAGTGAAAAGACGGTGTTTGACGACTTTCACGATGAATTTCCACTTCTTAATGAAACTGAAGTTAGAACGGCGCTCGGCTCGTTTTTGTTTAGTGGCGAAGACGTTTTCAAACGAGTAAACGATTTGTCCGGGGGCGAAAGGGTTAGGCTTGCGCTTTGTAAAATGTTTAAGCGCCGCCCGAATATGCTTATCCTTGACGAGCCTACTAACCACATGGATATAGTCGGCAAAGAAACTTTAGAAAATATGCTTTGTGAGTACACTGGCACGGTAATAGTAGTTTCACACGATAGATATTTTATCAATAAAGTTGCTGATAAACTGCTTGTGTTTGAAGATAAAAACGCCGTGTTTTATCCCTTTGGTTATAGCGAGTATGAAATTATAGAAAAGGAAAGAGAAGAAAAGGATAACTTGCAACCGCAACAAAGGGAAGTTAAAGTTCAAGCGGGCGCAAAAAAGACTTTCTCTACACCCTTAAAGGACAAGGGAAAGAAAGAGCGCAGAGTTAAGCGTTTAGAAGAACTTATTGAAAATGGTGAAGGCGAACTTTCTAAGTTTAACGCTGAACTTGAAGATCCCGCCGTTTATTCCGACTACGTAAAGGTGAGTGAAATTCAAGCAAAAATAGACGCGTTGAGAGCGGAAATAGACGCTTTTACCGAAGAATACTTTACACTTAGTGAAGAGTTAAAAGAATATGAGTAAAAAGAAAAATCTCGACTAATTTAGTCGAGATTTTTTAATTTGTTTTGATATTAGTTTTTTAAGCGGCAACTTCGCCCTTTTTTGCCTTTTCAAATTCTTCAATAACTTCATCGTCGGGCTTTTTAGATAAAAGTGAGCCAACGAGAATTGCTATGCTTGAAATGATGAACGCGGGGAGAAGTTCGTAAATACCAAACGCGGGTATAGCGGGTGAAAGCAAGGGGTTTAACACGAGTTTCCAAATGAATACGCTTGCTGCGCCAGCAATCATACCAGCAATTGCGCCGACTTTTGTAGTTCTCTTCCAGAAAAGTGAGAACAACATAATAGGCCCAAAGGTTGCGCCAAAGCCCGCCCATGCGAACGATACCAAACTAAAGATAACGCTGTTTTCATCCCAAGCGATAACGATGCCGATTAAAGCGATTACGATAAGCACTATTCTTGAAAGCCACATAACTTGCTTGTCGGTTGCGTTTTTCTTAACAATACCCTTAAAGATATTAACTGAAACTGAAGATGATGCGATAAGAAGATATGAGTCTGATGAAGAAATAGTCGCTGCCAAAATACCCGCCATAATAAGCCCTGCAATGATGAGCGGTAAGTATTCGGTTGACAAAACGATAAGTACGTTTTCTGCACCAGCCTTAGTGCCTAATGCTTCGTTAGTGGGAAGAAGTGTTCTACCAATGATACCGATTAAAACTGCTGCCGCCAAAGAGATTACGCACCAAACGGTTGCAATAATTCTTGAACGCTTAATTTCTTTTGCGTCGCGAATAGCCATAAAACGAAGAAGTACTTGCGGAACACCGAAATATCCAAGCCCCCAAGCAAGCATTGAAACCATATTTAAGAACCCGTAAGGTGATGCAGCGCCGAAAAGGGGTTTGCCATCAACGATTGCTTGAGTCCCGTTTTCACCGAGAACGGGGTTTGCAATTTGGCTTAATGATAAAAAGCCTTCAATATTTTTAGAGTTTTCAACAACAGCGCCAAAACCGCCCGCGTTGATAACACCAACGAAAATCATTGCAACGAGTGCAACTATCATTACGATTGCTTGCATAAAGTCGGATACGCTTTCTGCCAAAAATCCACCGATAAGGGTGTACGCAACTACGAAAACTGCGCCAACTATAAGCATTACGTGGTAATCAAAACCAAAAAGCGTGCTAAAGAGTTTACCTACCGTTACGAAACAACTTGATGCGTAAACGGTAAAGAAAATAAGTATAAAAGATGCGGCAATCGCAAGAATAACCTTTTTCTTTTCCTTAAAACGATTAGAGAAAAAGTCGGGGATAGTGATTGAGTTGCCAGCAATTTGCGAGTAGTTGCGAAGTCTTCTTGCAACGATAAGCCAGTTAAGGTAAGTACCGATAGCAAGACCTAACGCCGTCCAGAACGCGTCGGCAAGCCCGCACCAGTAAGCAACACCGGGAAGCCCCATAAGTAACCAACCGCTCATATCGGATGCTTCCGCACTCATAGCGGCAACCCACGGACCTAACGAACGGCCACCCAAAAAGTAGTTTTCAGAACTGCGCTGTGATTTTTTATAAAAATAAACGCCGATACCTATAACGACGCACATATACAGCACCATGATAATAAAAATTTCAGGGTTTTTCATAAATTTCTCCTGTACAAATAAATTACTGAACAATTTTATCATAAAATAACCCTTGTGTCAAGAGAATATGTAAATGCTAACAGCCCCGCGCAAAATTACAATATATTTTCTATTGATAGGCGGAAGGTGTTGGGGATTTGTTCGGTTAGTTCTTTTAATACTTCTATTTTAGAGATTGCGTCTTGCCACTCTTTATCGCGAACGAGCGTTGCAGATTCGGCAAGCCACATATCTATTTCTTTAATCTCGTTGTGGGGGATAAAGGCGTGCAAGGTTTTTTTCTTCTTAAGCCAGTTTTGTTGCACGGCGTAAACGTCGTCTTGCGTGGCGACTTCCGCGTCGACTTTTTCGTATAAAACTTCTAAAACAGAGTGGAATTCTTCAAAGTGCTTGTCTATATGATGATTTTCCACCACCGCACCCACTAAAAGCAGTATTGATACACACACCATTGATATAATTGACCTTACCATTTTACCCCCTTAGATAGTTCAAAGTTTAGTATTTTGTAACTTTGGTTTTTGACCTTTAGATAAGCCCTACCGTTGCCGTCCACCGTTAAAACTTCGGTCTTTTTTAACACGCAGCCGTTTTTTTGTATAAAATCTTTAACGAGTGCATCATCAGACTTTATTAAAGAAACGTTTTTGCTGTTTATTTTTCCGTCGTTAATAATTAGTAGCGGAACGCTTTTTTGCTGACTTTCACGCGAAGGGTTTTCTAAAGTAGAAAGTTTGCCGTTAGACTCGAATATGGCGTAAGAAACGTCGTCAAGGGAAAAGTAACCCGCAGAGCGCATTGATTCAATTAAGTCGTCAATGCCTAAGTTGTTCTTTTTTAACTCTAACATATCCACGCCGTCCTTATTTATAACCACGCTGGGTTTACCCGAAATTATGCGCTTAACTAAACTTCCGCTCTGTTCTAAAAGAGAGAATAGTTGATGCAAAATAAATAGGGTTAATATTGCTGAAATGCCGTAAATTAGCGGAATAGACACGTCCGCCATAGGAATACACGCAAGGTCGGCAATAATCAGCGTTACTATAAATTCAAAGGGCTGCATTTCACCGATTTGACGCTTACCCATAAGGCGCATTACTATAACTAGCGTTAAAAATATAACCGCAGTCCTTAAAAAAGTTACAATCATATCAATAGTTTAGGTAAAATAAGGTTATTTATGCCCTAAAATTATTTGACAATATTCGCGGCTAATGTTAATATAAGAGCATAGAGTAGTAAAGACGCGTAAAGTGTTGCAAAATGGGATGTCGTTTGCAAACGAAAGAGTTTTCTCTGCGGTGTCTTTACGCGTCCGCTATAATTAAACGCATTTATTTTAAATGCAATAATTCTATCGGTCTCTCTAAAAATGTTTTTGGGAGATTTTTTTATGCAAAAATTAAAGAAGTTGTTTTTTTCCGACGTGCTAGACGAGTGTACGCACACTCAAAAAATAGCGTATATTGCGGTTATGACTGCACTTTGCGTTGTTTGTAATATGTTTTTTGAGTTTAAACTTGCCGATACTCAGTTTTCACTAACCCTTTTCTTTTCATCAATAACGGGCGTAATTATCGGACCAGTTTTTGGCTTTGTCGCTTGCTTTTTGGGCGATTTAGTTGGATTTTTATATAATTCCGCAGGGTTTATGTATATGCCGTGGATAGGGCTTTCAATGGGGCTTACGGCGTTTATTGCAGGGCTTATAATGAACTTTTTAGATTTCAAAAATAAGTTTATGCTTTACTTAAAACTTGCCATTATTTGCCTTTTGACCTTTTTAATTTGCACGGTTGCAATCAACACCACGGCGTTTTGGATAATTTATAACACCAAAAAAGTGCCTTATTTTGTGTATCTTGCAACAAGACTTTTTGTTCAAGGTCAAATTTGGAACAGTTTGTTTAACTACGCGCTGCTCTTTATTTCTTTCCCGATTTTCTTAAGGGTAAAGAATTTAATTAAAAATAAACGATAATAATTAAAAAGTTCGGTTTTTTCCGAACTTTTTTGTTTTTTTAAACTTTTTTAAATATTTAACTGCTACTATATAAACAATATAATATATAGGAGTGGAAAACTTGAAGACGGCAAAAAGCAAAAAACGCGTAAAAACCGAAACCAGTGTTGTAGGTAAAATAAAACTGTTTACGATATTTTTACTCATCGCTTTGCAAATAGGGGTAATAGTACTGTTTAACACGCATTACGCCTTGGCAGCGCAAAGCGCGGCAATTGTGAGTATAATTTTAAGTTTATTAACTTGCTTATACGTTTTATCTTCAAACAAGAACGGACTTTCTAAAGCCGTATGGATAATATTTATACTTTGCTGTTTTACTTTTGGGTATATAATCTTTTGGCTGTCGGATGAACGCATATTTTTTAGGGGTAAAAAGCGTTATCGGGCGACTTACGATAAAGAAGATTTGTTTTCAAACGCTAATATTTTAGACCACTCTCAAAGCGTAAAAGAAATGTCGTCTTTTCTCTATTCAACTGGCAAATTTAGCACCTACGATAACTGCAAAGGTCAATATTTTTCTTGCGGAGAAGAATTGTTTTTAGATATTGAAAGTGAACTAAAAAAAGCAAAAAAGTTTATATTTATAGAGTTTTTTATAATTGCCGACGGTTTGCTTTTTGATAGAATTTTTAAGATTTTAGAGCAAAAAGTGATAGAAGGTGTAGAAGTTAGGGTTATTTATGATGACTTAGGCTGTAAAAAAACCTTGTCAACTGGTGCTAAGCGCGCCTTAAAAAATGCGGGTGTTAAGTTAAAGCCGTTTAACAAACTTATTCCGCTGTATTCAGTTGCGCTAAATTACCGCGATCATAGGAAGATTGTTGTTATCGACGGTAAAACGGCGTACACGGGCGGGTGTAACCTTGCGGATGAGTACACCAACGAAAAAACAGTTTACGGATTTTGGAAAGATACTGGTTATAAGGTAGAAGGCGGCGCAGTAAATTCTTTTACGCTTATGTTTTTACGCCAGTGGGAAGTTTTATCTAAGCAAAGGGAAGATTATAGCAAATACTTAAACCTAAACGAAAGTTTTGAAAATACTTCCGCCGTTATACCTTACGCCGACGGTTTAGAGTATAATCACCCCATAGCGCGCGGCGTTTATGAAAATATGATAACTTCCGCTAACCAAGTTTTGTATATTATGACACCTTATTTCGTGGTGGATGACGGCGTGCAAAGTCTTTTGGTAAACAAAGCGTTATCTGGCGTGGACGTTAGAATATTTTTACCAGGCATCCCCGATAAACCCTTCGTTTACAGCGTTTCAAGAAGTAACGCGGAAAAACTCATTGATTACGGCGTTAAGATTTATACGGTAAAGGACACTTTTTTGCACTCAAAAATAGTTCTTACTGAAGACGCGGTTGCAATAGGCTCGGTAAATATGGATTTAAGAAGTTTTTATCAGCAGTTTGAATGCGCCGTTTACACCGATGACAAAGCCGTTATGGACGCGGTGGGGGAAGATTTTTCTTGCACGCTAAATAATAGCGAACAAATAACTCACAAAAATAAGTGGAGCAAGAATATTTTTTATAAAATTTATATCGGGTTAATTCAAGTTTTTGCGCCCTTTATGTAATAAATAAAAAGAACCGTTGTTAAAAAACAGCGGTTTTTTTTAAAGGCTTTCTTTTTAGTTTGCTTTTTAGAAAGTTTATATTGATAAGCCCAGTTCCTAAAAGCAGTGCGGCGTGGAAAATGAACATTAACACGGTTACAATCATAAAAGTTGTAAAAATTCCGAGCGGGGAAATAAGAATTTTCTCAAGCATTAACCCTAAAATAATGGTTGGTATACACAGCAAAACCGCATGGGTGGTGAATTTAATATATTTTGGTTTAACCGCGCAACTTTTATTGATAAGAATTAAATTTAAGATAGTGGTTACGCCGTAGATGAACGCATAGCCGATAATAAGCGCGTAAATTCCACAAAACTTTGGCAAAAGCAGGACCGAAAGTAACATAAAAACTTCGCTTATGATGTAGTAGATGAGCGTTTTATTTTCCATACCCATAGAGTTAAGCATACTGGTTGTAATGGATGATAAACTCATAAACAGCATCATAAACGCGCTAACTGATAGGTAAGTTCCGCACGCGTGCCCGCCAAAGACTAAAATTCCTATTTCGCTGCCACACACTGTAAAGGTTGGAATAAATAGACATGTTAGAAAAACTGTGAACCGTATTGCTTTTTCTACGTCCTTTTTTAAGTCAATATGCTTGCTTTTGTAATAGTTTTCCGAGATTTCAGGCACTAAAACCAGCGTGAAGGAACTAATTAACGAAGTGGGCGTAAAAAGCAGCGGCATCGCTTGACCTATCGCCGCACCAAAATCGCTCATCGCTTGGGCTTGCGTAAGCCCAGCGGATATTAGTCTTAACGGTAAAATTATTGAAATGAGCGAGTTTGCAAGCGAATTTGCCGTGCGCATAGCAGTTATGGGCAGTGCGGAAGTTATAAGCGGCTTAAATTCACTTGCGGGGTTTTTAAGTTTGTTTTTGCGTATAAAGAAAACTGCGGTTGCAAGTGTAAATGAGAATATGTAAGAAATTAAAACCGCAACGCCCGCCCTAAACGCTCCGTCGTAAACGTCGGATGCAAAACTTATTAAAATTACACCCGCAATAATCATACAAACTTCTTCTAAAAGTTCAATTATGCTGTACGGAAGAAAATCTTTATCCCCCCAAAACACGCCGCGAAGCACTGCGTAAACCGAAGTGAAGATTAGCCCCGGCATTACCACTCTAAAGATTTTTATGCATCTATCGTCGGCGAACAAAAAGCCAAGGCTTTGGGCAAAAACCATAAAGAATATACACACGGGCACGGCTATTATAAGCGTTAATAAAAGTCCCGCCGTTATAATTTTATGTACGCGCGCATTTTGGTTTTGCGCTTTATATTTTGTCATCAAGCGTGAAACTGTTATGGGCGTACCCGAGCAACACACTGTAAAAAGAAGAGCAAACACCGATAGCGCAACTTGATAAAGTCCGATACCTTCCGCACCTATCGTTCGTGATAAAAATATTCGGTATAAAAACCCTAAAAACTTTTCACATACGGAAAAAACCGTAACTATTGCAACCGTTTTATAAAACGCTCTCAAAATTCTCTCCAAATTAGCCTATTATATATGTTATTTTATTCGCGGATAAGCATAAATATAATAGTGCTATGGAAAAGTTTTTTTATAGAGTAGAGCACGGAGATACTATACTTTCAGTATCGAATAAATTTTGCACTCCCGCAATTTTAATAATCAATCTTAATAACCTAAAGAAAGAAATTTGCGCGGGCGATATTTTGTATATCGAAAAAGAAAATTGTAAAACTTACACCGTTAAGCCTTTTGAAACGGTAGAAATGCTTGCGCAAAGATTTGGCGTTGAAAAAGAAGAACTGCTCCAAAAAAACGGCGTAGATTATCTTTTTTACGGCTTAACAATAAAAATATAATAAAAAGCACGCTTTTATCATAAAGCGTGCTTTTAGTTTAAGTTAAAAGTTTAATGCTAATCTTCAAAATCGTTAAAGTAGTCTTTATCAAAGAACTCAGACAAAGTTATACCAGCGCCTTGACAAAATGCTTTAATAGTAGAAACTTTAGAGCATTTTGTTCTACCCTTGATTAAGTCGTAAAGCGCGGATGGGGATTTTCCGCCGTTTAGCGCTGCTTCACAAACGTTAATATTCTTTTCTTTACAAATTTCATCAATTCTTTTAATTATAGCATCGTTGATATTCATTTAATCACCTTCGTGGTGTTCCGTATAGGTATTCCACGAAAATTATTATAAGTAATATCATAATTTTTATCTCGTGGAGTTCCACGATATTGACTTGGCGCAGTTTTTTGTGTATAATGTATTGTGGAATTCCACGAAGCGATGGGTTGAATATGAAAGTTTGTTTTATAGGGCATAGAACTATTGAAAAAACGGAAGATTGCATATTTGCGTTAAAAGAAACGGTTGTGGCGCTTATAAAGAAGGGGGCTACAACTTTTTTGTTTGGAAGTATGAGTGAGTTTGATAATTTAGCGTGGAAAGTAGTCGCTGAGATTAAAGAAAAATACCCATATATAAAACGAGTATACGTTAGGTCGCACTTTCAAAAAATTGATAAATCTTATGAACAATATTTACTAAAGTTTTATGAAGAAACTTATTTCCCCAAAAAAATAGAAAAAGCAGGAAAAGGTTCTTACGTGGAGCGCAATTATGAAATGATTGATAATTCTTCATTTTGTGTGTTTTATTATAATAAAAACTACGTACCAACGTTAAAGCCGCAAGTAAATAATAAGTTGTTTAAAGCGGGTAGAAAAAGTGGGACGAAAATTGCTTATGAGTACGCTCAAAGAAATAAAAAGATAATTATAAATTTATACAAATAAAAAGCACGCTTTTATCATAAAGCGTGCTTTTAGTTTAAGTTAAATATTAAAAAAAGTTTTCGGTTCTTTTTTTATTGTTCATTTTTTGCTAACGGTTGATTATTTAATTTGTTTTTATCTGCAAAATGCTGTTTGGTTAAATCTACAACAAGTTTAGATAAAATAGTTAACGCAATCAAGTTTGGTAACGCCATTAATACGTTGAATATATCCGATATTAACCATACGATACCTATATTTGAAACTGCACCGATGAAAACGAAAACAACGTAAACTATTCTATAAATAGTTACGGCTGTTTTTCTATGTTTATTAAAGATGTAACCAGCACAAACTTCCCCGTAATACGCCCAACCTAAAATGGTTGAAAGAGAGAAGAATATTGTTGCGATTGCAACACCAAATTCACCAACGTATGGAATTGCTTCATTGAATGCCTTACTGCTTAAGGGAGCGCCTGAAAATTTGAAAGCATCGCTTATAGCAACACCGCTAATTGCTTGATTGTAACCTGTGAGATAAATATCTGAAGTTAAGATTACTAGCGCAGATAGAGTACAAATAATAATAGTAGTTGCAAAAACTTCAAACACACCCCACAAACCTTGTTTAACAGGGTCTTCAGTGCTTGAAGCAGCGTGGGCGATAGGTGCACTGCCTAAACCTGCTTCGTTAGTAAACACGCCACGGCCAACACCAAAGCGCATTGCAGATAAAATGCCGTAACCAGCGACGCCACCTAACGCGGCCTTAAAATTAAATGCTTCGGTAAAGATAAGCGCGAACGCTTTTGGAATTTTATCAAAATTAATTCCAATGACGATAAGAGCGCAAGACACGAAGAAAATGGCCATTGTTGGAACAAGTTTTTCGTTAACTGAAGCAATTCTCTTAATGCCACCAAGAATAACTAATGCAACTAGAATTGTTAAAACTAAGCCCGTTATCCAAGTTGGAATAGAAAGGGTAGAGTCTAACACGCCTGAAATCGCGTTTGATTGGGTTGCGTTACCCGTTCCAAGACAAGCAATCATTGCAAAAACTGCAAACACGATTGCAAGCCATTTGCATTTTAATCCTTTGTGGATATAATACATAGGTCCGCCAAGCTATGCGCCTTCTTTATTCTTTTCACGGAATTTTAATGAAAGAACTATTTCAGCGTATTTGGTAACCATACCTAATAGCGCGCTAATCCACATCCAGAAAACTGCACCAGGACCACCAGAAACGAGTGCGGTTGCAAGCCCTGCAATGCTTCCCGTTCCAATAGTTCCCGCAAGCGCGGTAGTAACTGCTTGGAAAGGGCTTACGCTACCTTTTTCTTTTTTATGTTGATTTTTATCAAACAAACTGCCGATGGTATTCTTCATCGCATAGCCAAAGCGACGGAATTGTAATGCGCGGGTTCTAATAGTTATGAACATGCCCACTGCAATTAGAAGAACCATCATTAAAATGCTTAAAATATTGCTATAAATAAAATTGAGTATTGTTTCCATATTCTTCCTTTAGTAATACATTTTAGTTTGTTATGGAGTTACGCGGTTGATGTCGCGCGGGAACATCGTGGTTTCTCTAACGTTTTTAGCACCGAGTAAGTGCATAGTAAGTCTTTCTAAGCCAAGTCCTAAACCGCCGTGTGGGGGAGCGCCGTATTTGTGGAGCATAAGGTAGGTTTCAAATTCTTCAGGGTTCATACCGCACTTAATCATCTTTTCAACTTGCTGATTGTAGTCGTGTACGCGTTGACCACCAGAAGTAATTTCTAAGCCCCTAAACAAAAGGTCGAACGACAAGGTGTATTCGGGGTCAGCGGGGTCGTCCATAGTGTAGAAGGGACGTTTCTTTGATGGATAGTGAGTGATGAAGATAAAGTCGCTGCCGAGTTCCTTTTTAGCGTATTTGCCAAGAAGTTCTTCTTCAGCAGGGTCAAAGTCTTTCATATCAGACGGTTTATACTTAAACTTAGTCATCAAAAGTTCTTTAGCATCCATAAACTTCATAACGGGAATTTCGGTAATTTCGGGCACGTCTACGTGAGCGAGTGCAAGTTCTTCCGCATATTCGGTCTTAAGAAGGTTCATGATGTACTTCAAAACACAAGTTTCCATATTCGTAATGTCTTCAAAACTGTTGATAAAGCCCATTTCGAAGTCCATTGAAGTATATTCGTTAAGGTGGCGAGAAGTGTCGTGATGTTCAGCGCGGAATACGGGCGCAATTTCAAATACGCGTTCAAATACGCCAACCATTGCTTGCTTGTAAAGTTGGGGAGATTGTGCAAGATAAACTTGCTTTCCAAAATAATCTAACTTAAATACGTTAGTACCGCCTTCAGCACCCGCAAAGTTGATTTTGGGTGAACGGATTTCAGTAAAGCCTTGTTGCATAAGGCATTCTCTAAAGCCCCTAGCAATGCCTTCTTGAATTTTGAAGATAGCGCGTTCTTTGGGGTTACGCATAGCAACCGGACGCAAGTCCAAAATGGTAGAGAGTTGAATATTGTCAAGTTGTTTTTTATTGATTACGATAGGGAGTGCTTCAGAAGGGAGAGAAAGAACTTCGATATTATGAATTTGAAGTTCGTATCTGTCGTTGCCCTTAGCGTCCTTGCTAGAAACGACTTTGCCGTAAACTTTTACGCACGCTTCTTCACAAATTCTTTCATCCCAACGATAGTCTGAAAATTCGGGCGCGTAAACGCATTGAATAGTGTCGCGCGCAGTTCTAATGATAACGAAAGAAAAACCAGTCATTTCACGGATACGGTGAACGTAACCCTTGATAGCAACAACTTCGCCGTCGTGGTTCTTAAAGTCTGCAAAGGAAACGGTGTCTAAATTGATGTTTCCGTTAATTTTTTCCATAGAATTCTCCTGAATAAAATTGTTTACTATACAATAATAAACTATTTCAAAGATTAAAGCAAGTGTTTTTTAAACTATAATTGAATATTATTTATATCTAATTTAATTGTAATATTTTTAAAAATATGGTAAAATATATCGGTAAAAAATTAGAGTTGAAAATAATTAGAGGTTATATGAAAATAGCAATTTCCGTTGAATCTACAAGCGATTTAAGCAAAGAATTATTACAAAAATACGATATAAAACTTATCCCTTACAAAATTTATTTAGGCGATAAATTATTTAAAGACGGCGAAATGTCTACTGAAGAACTTTTTGCCGAAGTTGATAAAACTGGCGTTCTTCCCAAAACGAACGCTATCAACTCCTTTGAATACGCCGAATATTTTAACGACCTTTTAGAGTCTTACGATGCCATCGTGCATATTTGTTTATCAAGCGGGCTTTCTTCTTCTTGCCAAAACGCAATTAACGCTGCAAACCAACTCGATAACGTTTTCGTTATCGACAGCCAAAGTTTATCAACTGGTATCGGGCTTTTGGCGCTTTACGCTAGAGAACTTGCTGAACAAGGCTTATCCGCTAGAGAAGTTTATGAAAAGGCAAACGCAAGGGTAAAAAGTTTACAAGTTAGTTTCGTTATCGAACGCTTAGATTATCTTTACAAGGGTGGAAGATGTAGCGCACTTGCTCGTTTTGGCGCAAATATGTTAAAACTTCGTCCTAGAATTACCGTTAAAGGCGGAAAGATGGGTTCTGATAAAAAGTACCGCGGTGCTATGGATAAAGTAGTTGCAAAGTACTGCGCTGATACTCTTGAAGAATTTAACACCCCCGACCTTAACCAAGTATTTATTACTTATACCACTGCAACGCCCGAAATGGTTGCAGCCGCAAGAGCCGCATTAGAAACTGCTGGCTTTAAAAACATTTACGAAACTCATGCAGGCGGCACTATTGCAAGCCACTGTGGTGCTAACACGTTAGGTATTTTATACTTCAACGACTTTAAGAGCGAATAAGCGGCGTTATGCTGCGTTACTGCTTTGTGTTTGGACTTCGATGACCAGACGGTCAATCTCATCCCAAACACTTCGCGAGCCTTGCCTAACTTGCTTCTTCGCGCTTAAATTCATAAAACAAGCGAGCCTTGTCTTACTTGTTTCTAACCACTTAAAGAGTTTAAGTACACGCCCAGCATAAAATGCTTTGGTTCCACGGCTGACTTGCATCTATGTCTTAAATTCGTGTAAGTGGCTTTGCCTTGTCTTACTTGTTTCTAACCACTTAAATTCGTGTAAGTGGCTTTGCCTTGCCTAACTTGCTTCTTCACACTTAAAAGGGTTTTGCCTTGTTTTACTTACATATATTTTTAAATTCGTATAGAAAATTTTGCAACAAAAAAACGGAGCAGTTTTGCTCCGTTTTTTATTCAATATCAAACAAATCGTTTGGTGTAATATCTAAGCGTTTACACAAAAAAACAATCTTTTCGTAATCAAGTTCGATTTTGCCCGTTTCATAATCACTATAATCGCATTGATTTTTAAACATTTCAGCAGCAAGTTGTTTTTGAGTAAGACCTTTTGCAAGTCTTGCTGCTTTTAAGTTTTTACCTACAATTATTTTAATATCTTTTTTCACACTATCCATATTGCCAAAAATATAGCAAAATTTACCATATTTATCTTGACTTATGTCAAATATTGACATATAATTTATTTAAAATCATGTAAGAGAGATTAGTATGATGAAGAACATTTACTTTCCAAGTTTAGAAAAGTTGCAGTTTGTGGCGAAAGAATTCGGTGCGGAAGATATTGAAGTGTGCACGGTAGGGGAAGCGGCGTTTTACATTTTAAATACGCTTAATAAGGGTGCGCAAGAAGAATATGGAGAATATTTTTATCAATCGCCGTATAAGGTAGTTGAAGATGCGCTTAAAAGATACAGAATTGAAAAAAGCGTTTTTGAAAAAATTATGCGTGAATATTGTTCGGATATAATCTATGCAAGGGATAATTTTAAGGGTGGATACGCTGTAAACGAGTGGCTTGCAAAGGTTCAATGCATTGCAAGGATTTGCGAACTTTTTCCCGATGAAATTATTTTTAAATATCACGTTAAAACCGTTGACAAATAGGGATAAATGTTGTATTATATTAAGGCTTAAAGAAGAAGTAACCCTTCTCACCGACCTTAAATAAAAGCGTTCGGTTCAATACTTAAATTGCTTATATTCTAAGTAAATTTATGGGTATTATTCGGGTTGTTCATCTTTTGAGCGACCCGTTTTTTATTAGCATTTCAAAGGCTTTTCGCCTTTTGGAAAAATATTATTGAGAGGTAAATTACCATTAAAAAAGAACATCAAATTAACGCGGAAATTCGTGATAGAGAAGTCCGCCTTATAGGTGAAAATGGAGAGCAACTCGGCATTATGAGTGGTCGTGATGCGCTAGCAGTTGCTGAAGAAGCAGGTCTTGACCTTGTTAAAATTTCGCCCAATGCGACCCCGCCTGTATGCAAAGTTATGAATTACGGCAAGTTCTTGTTCGAACAAAAGAAGAAGGCGAAAGAAGCAAAGAAAAATCAAAAGGTTGTAGAAGTTAAAGAAGTTGGTTTATCAATGACCATTGACGTTGGCGACCTTAACATCAAGGCAAAGCAAACCCAAAAGTTCTTAGCCGCTGGCAATAAAGTTAAAGTTTCAATTAGACTTCGCGGCAGACAAATGGCACACGCTGAACTTGCACTTGACGTTATGAAAAGATTTTTCGAACTCGTTAAAGACAGTGGTGTAATGGAAAAGCAACCGCTTACTGAAGGTAGAAACATCTGGATGATGCTTGCGCCTTTGAAAGCGTAAACTTTATTAAATTAGTTAAAAAATCAAACGGAGGATATACTTATGCCTAAAATGAAAACCAAAAGTGCGGCTAAAAAACGTTTTAGAGTAACCGCAACCGGTAAGATTAAGAGATCTTGCTCAGGTAAGAACCACATCCTTACCAAGAAAGACAGAAAGAGAAAGAACAATTTGTGTGACGGCGCTTACGTCGATGCTACTCAGCAAAAGACTATTCAAACGCTTATCTACAATAAGTAAGAAAGGAGAGAAAAGTTATGCGTATTAAAAGAGGTGTAAACGCTGTTAAAAAGCGTAGAAAAATATTAAAACTTGCTAAAGGTTACTTTGGCGGCAGAAGCAAGAGATATAGAGTAGCACGTGAAGCCGTTATGAAGGCTCAAAAGTATGCTTATATCGGCAGAAAGGCTAAGAAGAGAGATTTCAGATCATTATGGATTGCAAGAATTAACGCTGCAACCAGAATGAACGGTTTATCTTACAGCAAGTTCATGTTCGGCTTAAAGAAAGCAGGTATCGACCTTAACAGAAAGGTTCTTGCTGAAATCGCTGTTTCAGACGCTGCTGCATTTACCGCACTTTGCGAAAAAGCAAAAGCAAACATCTAATATAAAAAGTAATAAAGCCTATTCTTAACTAAAGATAGGCTTTATTTGGATATTATGATAACTTCAAAACAAAATTCGTTAATTAAAGAAGTCCGTTCGCTGCAGGACAAAAAGTTTCGCGATAGGTTAAACCTTTACCTTGTTGAAGGCAACAAAATCGTGCAAGAAGCCATTGATTTAGCACTTGCCGTTCGCGTTGTTATCGGCACGGAAAAGGGCTTAAATTCGGTTGACCTTAAAGGCGTAAAAAGTGAGTGCGTTACTGATGAAGTATTTGCTTCAATCAGTGTGGAAAAAAGTCCGCAAGGCGTGCTTGCCGTTTTAGAAAAACCGAGTAACGAAATTCTTAAGCCTAACGGCAGTTGTATTCTCCTTGACGGAGTTGCTGACCCCGCAAACGTGGGTGCTGTTATTAGAACTGCCGCTGCAAGCGGATATAATACCGTGTATATGACCGAAACTTCAGCCGACCCCTTTTCACCCAAAGCAACTCGTTGTAGTATGAGTGGTGTGTTTAGGGTTAAAATCGTGCGCGCTAACTTAAGCGAAATCTTGTCGGTTATATCTTTACCTATTTACGTTGCCGATATGGGTGGGGAAAACGTGTTTACCCACGAAAGAAAGGGCGACATTTGCCTTGTAATCGGTAACGAAGGGCACGGCGTTTCAAAAGAATTAAAGGAAAGAGCGGATTTTACCGTAAGTATACCTATGGATAACGGCGTTGAAAGCCTTAACGCTGCCGTTTCCGCTGGAATTTTGATGTACGGATTGAAGTAATTATTCAAAAGGAGAAAAATTATGTCAGGACATTCTCATGCAGCCAATATTGCTGCTAAAAAAGCAAAAACCGATGCTGCTAAGGGTAAAATTTTTACCAAAGTAGGTAGAGAAATCGCAGTTGCTGCAAAATCTAACCCCGACCCCGAAACCAACAGCAAACTTGCCGACGCTATTGCTAAGGCTAAAGCCGTTAATATGCCCAACGACAACATCAAAAGATGTATTGCTAAAGCATCTGGCGAACTTTCGGGCGATAACTATGAAGAATTGACTTATGAAGGTTACGGTCCTGCTGGTAGTGCAGTTATCATCAACGCACTTACCGACAACAAAAACCGTACCGTTGACTACGTTCGTACCGCTATGAGAAAGCACGGCGGCTCACTCGGCAACACCGGTTGCGTTTCTTTCACATTTACCAACCTTGGCGTTATCGTTATTGAAAGAACCCCCGATTTAGACGAAGATACCGTTATGGAATACGCTCTCGACGCTGGTGCTGACGACTTCATCGCTGAAGACGATGCTTTCGTTGTTCACACCACACCGTCAGCATTCTCTGGCGTAAGAAAATATTTGGAAGATAAAGGTCTTAACTTCTTTGAAGCACAAGTTGAAATGGTACCCCAAAACAAAATTACCTTATCTGGTGATGATTTGGCAAAATTCCAACGCCTTGTTGACGCTTTAGAAGATCTTGATGACGTACAAACTGTATATCATAATGTGGATATTCCCGAAGAAGTTTAAGGGCTTATAAACGGCGCAATACTGCGTTAACTGCTCTGCAAAAAAGACTTCAATGACCAGACGGTCAATTTCATCCTTTTTTGCGAGCGAGCCTTGTCTTGCTTGTTTCTAATCCCTTAAACGGGCTAGAAAGAGCCTTGCTTAACTTGTTTCTTCACACTTAAACGACAAGTTTATGTGCAACTTGTATTTAAACCCTTAAACGACAAGTTCAAATTAATAAAAATTTTTAAGTATAAAATCACTTTGTTTGCCGATAATAGTATTGTCGGCGGTAGAGTGATTTTTTATTTTAATCCGCTTAGGAAACCACAGTAGATATCGCCGTTAAAATATTTTCCGTTATTATTTATAAGCGAAGAAGGAAATATTTGTTTCACTCCGCTTATTTAGATAATTAGCGGGGTGAAAAAGGCGTTTTCTAACGCCTTTTTTTGCGTATTTTACTAGGTAAATACACGCTTTTTTAATAAGGCTTGTAAAAATTTTTAAAATTTAAGAAAATTTAAAGAAAAATATGGTAAAATATAATTGATATAATTTAGGAGCAGTTTTTTATGAAGAAAATATTTACTAAAATATCAGCCCTTATTGCTGCGCTTATCATTAGCGTTTCAATGGTAGGTTGTAGCTTATTTGAAGGCTCGGAATTTATCCCCGAACTTCCTGATTCCGCGGCGGCGGGCTCTTCTTATGGACTTAACGTAAACGATAGCACTAATAGAGTTGCCGATAGAGTTGCGGCTATTGCTAAGGTTGAAAGATCTATCGTTGCAATCAAGATGGATTACGCCACTACTTCTGGTGGAACGGGCACTTCTTCTGGCTCGGGTGTAATAGTTGATAACCTTGACCCCAATGACAACATTTTTTATATTTTAACTTGTTTCCACGTTATTGATAGCAAGGGCGACATAACTGTTTACGTGCCTGATATGAACACTAGAAACTTTACCGACGACGATTATGACGAAAGATTTACCTTTACTGGAACAATCGCAAATACTATAAAAAATGATGAAGTAACTCTTATCGGTGGGGATAAGTTCTCTGACGTTGCCGTTCTTAAACTTAACCTTGCGAACACGGGCGTTGCTAACAATGAAATAGTAAGTGCAAAACTCCCTGGTGAAAATTACGAAATGAAGCGCGGCGAAAGTGTTTTTGCAATCGGTAACCCCAGTGGCGAACTTCCTATGAACGTTTCTGACGGTATTATAAGTTATCTCGATAGAAAGGCTAACATTAACGGCGTTGGTGAAATGCTTTTAACCCAAATCGACGTGCAAATTAACCACGGTAGTTCGGGTGGCGGACTTTTCAACTATTACGGCGAACTCGTTGGCATTACTAACGCTGGTAGTGAAACTTACGACGGCATAAACTACGCTATTCCTTACGAAACGACCTATATCAAAAACGGTGGCTTTGAGTATATTGCAACACAACTTATCGGAACACATTTTAACACCTTTAATCAAAAGAACTTCGGTTACGTTTCAGGTAGTTGGGAAGTTGGTGTAACAATAACAAGTTTATCTCAAAGCAACACCACGCCTATAGTTGCTTCAGTAGTTGAAGGTTCAAATGCTGACGGCAAGTTGAAAGTAAACGACGTTTTGAAAGGTTTAAGTTGTTCAAAACTCAGTTATAAACAATCTTTTAATTCAGTTGACGGCTTTGCAAACGCGCTTGCATATCTTAGAACGCATTTGCGTTTAGGCGACAGTTTCGCAATCGAAATTTACCGCGGTAACACCCAAATGACGATAACTATTGACTTAACCGAGCAGATGATATTCTGTGATACTGGTTACAGAACAAAATAAAATAGTATAATAAAAAACGCGGCGCTCAAAATATAGAGCGCCGCGTTTTTATTTGTACCTTTATTATTGACTTTTGTGGTAAAATAAAGTACAATATAATGTATGATAATCGTAGGTTTTGACCCTGGTATTGCAACGCTTGGTTACGGGGTAATTAAAACAGAAAAAAGAAAAAAGCCCGAGATGCTTGATTACGGCATAGTTTCAACCCCCAAGGAAGAAAATATAGCCGTTCGCCTTGCTATGATAGAAAAGGGTGTTAAGCAGATTATCGATAAGTATAAGCCTGATGAAATTGCTATTGAAGAACTGTTCTTTGCAAAAAACGTTAAAACGGCTATTGCGGTTGCGCACGCAAGGGGCGTGGTGTTGTTAACTTGTATAAAAGAGTGTGGTAGAATTTACGAATACACCCCCTTACAAATCAAGCAAGCGCTTACTGGTTACGGTAGGGCGGAAAAAAAGCAAATTCAGGCTATGGTAAAGATGTTTCTTAACTTAAAAGCAATCCCTAAGCCTGACGACGCGGCTGATGCTTTGGCGGTTGCGCTGACGCACGCGCAAACCAACAAATTAGGTGGATTGTTCAGTATTTAGGAGTTAATTATGATAGGGTATATTAAAGGAAAACTTCTCCATGAATCAAACGGAGAAATCATACTTGAAAACAACGGCGTTGGTTTTTCTATCACGCCGTCAGCCGAAGCGTATAAAGATATAATTCAAAACGGCGGCGGCGCTGTGTTTACTTACATGGCGGTTAGGGAAGACGATATAAGTTTATACGGTTTTAAGAGCATAGAAGAAAAAAATATGTTCTTAAAACTCATCACCGTATCTGGCATAGGTCCTAAAATGGGTATGACCGTGCTCTCGAATATGAGTTTAACCGATCTTGCCGTAAAGATTGCAACCAGCGACGTTAAAGGGCTTTCACAAGTAAAGGGCTTAGGAAAGAAAAAAGCCGAAATGATTATCGTTGAACTTCGTGAAAAGATGGGTGAAGAATTAAAAGAAGCCAAGGCGGAAAAGTCCGAAGAAATTATCAACTTAAAAGATAAAGATATTGCCGACGCAATGCTTGCATTAACTGGTTTAGGCTTTGCTAAGCAAGAGTGCGTAAGTGTGTTGACAAAGGCAAAAGCGCAAAACATAGAAGGAGTACAAGCGCTTATAGCATTCTCACTCAAAAACATTAGATAGGTTAATTATGGAAGACGATAGAATTGTAATGAGCACGGTAAGTGATTCCGAGCAAGAAGTGGAAAATATTCTCCGCCCAAAATCAATGGACGGCTACGTTGGTCAAGAAAAGATTAAAGATAATTTAACCGTTTCTATGACTGCTGCAAAAATGCGTGGAGATGCGCTCGACCACGTGCTTTTATACGGCCCACCAGGGCTTGGTAAAACCACTCTTGCACACATTATCGCGCAAGAATTAGGCACGCAAATTAAAGTTACTAGTGGACCTGCAATCGCACACCAAGGCGACCTTGCGGCAATACTTACTAACCTTAACGATAGGGACGTTTTGTTTATCGATGAAATTCACCGCTTAAACAGAAACATTGAAGAAATTTTATATCCCGCGATGGAAGATTATTTTCTAGACCTTATTTTTGGTAAAGGTCCTTCTGCACAAAACGTTCAAATTCCTTTGCCTAAGTTTACGCTTATCGGCGCAACTACAAAAGCGGGTATGTTATCATCACCGCTTCGCGATAGGTTTGGGCTTATTTGTAGATTAGAAAATTATACCGAAACTCAACTTACTGAAATAGTTGAAAGGGCGGCGGCTATGCTTTCAATCAAGATTGAAAAGGACGCCGCGTGCGAAATAGGTAAAAGAAGCCGTGGAACACCGCGTATTGCAAATAGATTACTTCGCCGCGTGCGTGATTACGCTATGGTTAAAGGGCATGAAACCGTGCTTTTAGAAGACGCTAAAAACGCCCTTAAAATGATGGAAATAGACGAACTTGGGCTTGATGCGGTTGATGTAAATCTCTTAAGGTCAATGGCGGAAAAATTCGCTGGCGGACCTTGCGGTTTAGAAACGCTTGCCGCAACTATTAACGAAGACGCCAACACTATTGAAGACGTATACGAGCCGTATCTTCTTCAATTAGGTTTTATTGCAAGAACTCCGCGTGGTAGAGTGTTATTACCTAAGGGTTACGAACATATCGGATTGAAAGTGCCCGAATATAAAAAAGAACAATACTCAATTTTTGAACAACAAGATGAAAACAAGTGATTTTGATTATTTTCTCCCAGAAGAACTAATAGCGCAAACACCAGTTGAGCCGCGTGATTCTTCAAGGCTGTTGGTTTACGATAGGGAAAACGATAAAGTTTATCATAAGCATTTTTACGATATTAAATCTTTCTTGAAAAAGGGCGACGTTTTGGTTAGAAACAACACCAAAGTTTTGCCCGCAAGAATGTTTGCGTTTACGCCAAACGGCGCAAAAGTAGAAGTGCTTTTGCTTAAAAGATTTAACCTAAACGAGTGGGAAGTTTTGGTAAAGCCCGGTAAAAAGGCAAGACCAGGCGCGCACCTTGTGTTAAACGAAGAACTTTCTTTAGAAGTGTTAGAAACTATTGAAGAAAGTGGCAGCAGAAGGGTTAAGTTTACTTACGACGGCGTTTTTGAAGACATTATCGCACGCATCGGTGAAATGCCCCTTCCGCCGTATATTACTGAAAAACTAAAAGAGCAAGGTAGATATCAAACGGTTTACGCTAAACACGACGGTTCAGCCGCTGCACCTACTGCGGGGTTGCATTTTACCGATAAACTCTTGCAAGAAATTCAAGATATGGGCGTGGAAATTGTAGACGTACTTCTTCACGTGGGGTTGGGAACTTTCCGCCCCGTTAAAAGCGACGATATTTTAGAGCATCATATGCACTCTGAATATTATGAAATCAGTGAAGAAGCCGCCCAAAAGATAAACGTGGCTAAAAAAGAAGGCAGAAGAATTATTGCCGTAGGTACTACTAGCGTTAGAACGCTAGAGAGCGCTGCGGATGAAAACGGTTTTGTTAAACCCGTAAAAGATAATACGGAAATTTTCATTTACCCGCCCTATAAGTTTAAGTGCGTGGATTCTTTAATAACTAACTTCCATCTTCCAAAGTCAACCCTTATAATGCTAGTGTCATCACTTTCTACGAGAGAAAAAACTTTAGAACTCTATAATCTTGCGGTTAACGATAAGTATCGTTTTTTCTCGTTTGGAGATAGTATGTTTATAATATAAAAAGTGTAAATTATGGAAAAATTTTATTACGAACTAATTAAACAAGATAGTAAAACTGGGGCGAGAGTGGGTATACTCCACACTCCGCACGGCGATATTATGACGCCTACTTTTATGCCCGTTGGCACGCAAGCAACCGTAAAAGGCGTTATGCCGCGCGACTTAAAAGAAGCAAAATCGCAAATTATTTTAGCAAATACTTATCACTTATATATGCGCCCGGGCGATGAACTCGTAAAGGAAGCGGGTGGGCTGCATAAGTTTATGGCGTGGGATAGACCAATTCTAACCGATAGCGGTGGATTTCAAGTTTTCTCACTTGCAAAACTTAACAAAATCAAAGACGACGGCGTGTACTTTAACTCTCACGTGGACGGGAGTTTGCATTTTATAACACCCGAAAAGGCTATTGAGATTGAAAATAATTTGGGCGCGGATATTATAATGGCGTTCGATCAATGCTCTCCTTACGGTGCAGATTACGCCCAGTCTAAAATCGCTATGGAAAGAACGCTTAAGTGGCTTGATAGGTGTTATAACAAGCATCAAAACGAAAATCAAGCGCTTTTCCCAATAGTTCAAGGCAATATGTTTAAAGATTTGCGCGCAACCAGTTTGCAAGAAACTATTCCTTACGCAAAGTACGGCATAGGTATCGGCGGGCTTTCCGTTGGCGAACCTAAAAACGTTATGTACGATATTATGGACTCTATGTACGAAAATTACCCCACGCATATCCCTAGATATTTGATGGGTGTAGGTAGTCCCGACTGTCTTATCGAAGGCGTGCGCCGCGGTATTGATATGTTTGACTGTGTGCTCGCAACAAGGGTTGGTAGAAACGGAACTGCGCTTACTTCAAACGGTAAAGTAGTTGTTAGAAACGGTGCATATAGACAAGATTTTACGCCGCTTGACCCCGAATGTGATTGTTACGCTTGTAAAAATTATACCAAAGCATATCTTCGCCACATGATTAACGTTGGCGAAATGATGGGTGGTATGATGATAAGTTTACACAACATCACATATCTTAATAACCTTATGGAACAAGTGCGTGCGGCAATTATGCAAGACGCGTTCAGCGATTTTGCAAAAGAGTTTTATGCTAAAACCGGGGATACTTACCCTAAGTTTAATTAGCAGTTTTTGGCATAAAGTCAATTTTAATTAAAAAACGCTTGCTTTTACGCGTTAAAAAGTATAAAATATAAACAAATATAAGATTTAAGGAGATAATTTAATATGTATATTTGGAATTTGCTCGCAGATGCTGCTGAAACTCCTTGGGGTTCATATATCCTTATGGGTGTAATGCTCATCGCCGTTATCGGTATGATGGTTTGGTCAAGCATCAGCAACAAAAAGAAACAAAAAGAAGCACAAAACATGGTTAACACCTTGAAGATTGGCGACAGAGTTACCACTATCGGTGGCGTATGCGGTTTCGTTGCTCAAATCAACGACGCTGAAAACACTTTCGTTTTGGAAACTGGTTTAGAAGGCAACAAGTCTTACGTTAAGTTTGATAAGGGCGCAATCTATAAGACCGCTCCCGCACAAGGTGCTGAAGTTGCTGTAGAAGAAAAGAAAGAAGATAAGCTCGCTGAAGAAGCTAAGCCCGTAGAAAAGAAAGAAAAAAAGGCTAAAAAAGCAAAAGAAGAAGCTGCTGAATAATTTTAAGTCATAAAAATTAAACCCCTTGCGTACTATGTAATATAGACAAGCAGGGGGTTTTTTCATGAGTGAAAACGTTGAAAAGGGCGCGTTTTTTTCTTCGATAATAAAAGCGGCGGCACTTTCAGTAATAGTATCTTTAGTGGGCGCGCTAATCTTTGCGCTAGTTTTATCATTTACTAATTTAGACAGTGGAGTAATTAAAACTGTAAATCAATTTATAAAGATATTAGCCGTGTTTTTGGGTTGCTTTTTCTTTATTAAAGATAACGCTGGATTATTTAAAGGGCTTATCTCGGGTGCACTTAGCGCGTTTATAACCTATTTGATATTTGCGTTAATTAGCGGCGTGGGGATAAATTTTGGCGCTGAGTTTTTTATTGACCTTGCGTTTACAGCGGTAATCGGCGCGATAAGCGGAATAATTGCTGTCAACGTAAAGAAAGATTAATATCAAAAATTAAAGGACCGTATTTGATTTTTACGGTCCTTTTTTTAATTTAAGTGCATTTCTGCGTGCAACATAAGCATACTAAGTGAAGTGATTGCAGCCGTTTCCGTGCGCAAAATGCGCTTGCCAAGCGAAATTGTTTTTGCACCCGCATCTATTACGCTGTCAATTTCTTTTTGTGAAAACCCGCCTTCCGCACCAATAAGCACGCCTATTTTCATATTAGGTTTAATTTGTGATAAAATTTCTTTTGTCGCTTGCATACCTAGCGCGTTTTCATAGGGAACTAAAAATAAGTCGTAATTATTTATTTCATTAACCGCTTGAGTAAAGGATAGGGGGAGTTCAATTTTTGGAATTATAGAACGCTTACATTGTTTTGCCGCGCTCTCAGCAATCGCTTGCCAGCGCTCAACCTTTGCGCCTTGTTTTTTCTTTTCTATTTTTACTATTGAGCGTTCGGTTTCAACTGGGATAACTTTTTCCGCACCAAGTTCAACTGCCTTTTGAATAATTAATTCCATCTTATCGCTTTTAGGCAGCCCTTGAAAAAGTGTAATGCTTATGGGAAGAGAAGTGTAATTAAAGTTTTCTTTTGTAATCTTTGCAATAACTTTATCACTATCTATTTGCTCTAGGCGGCAAAGATGGCTAACTCCGTCCGCACTTACCAAAAATTCATCGCCAACCTTAAAGCGCAAAACGTTTACTATGTGGTTAAAATCATTTCCACTAATAATCGCGGTATCGCCCGTTATTTGTTCTTTAGTAATAAAAAAATTATACATATTTTATCCTTTTTTAAATAGTCCATTCGCCGTTAGTAAAGAGAGTGAATTCTTCGCCGTTATCCGTTACGCCAGTAACTGATAAATCGTCAGTTCCTATCATAAAATCTATGTGTTCGCTTGAATCGTTAAGCCCAAGAGATTTTAGTTCAGATTTACTAAGTTTTTCGCCGCCGATAACAGTGGTTGGGTAACCTTTACCGATTGCTAAATGACAACTTGCGTTTTCATCGAAAAGCGTGTTGTAATATAAAATTTTGCTCTTTGCTATGGGCGAGTTCTTGCCTATAAGCGCAACTTCGCCAAGGCGGAGAGTGCCTTGGTCGGTGTTGAGAAGTTGTTTTAGAGTTTCATAGCCTTTTTGTGCTGAAAAATCAACTACTTTGCCGTTTTTAAATGTCAAAGAAAAACCGTCTATAATTTGTCCGTTTTCGCAAAGGGGAAGGGCGGACTTTAGCGTGCCGTCAACTCTTAATCTATGCGGTGCGGTAAAAACTTCTTCAGTAGGAAGATTTGCAATAAAAGGAACGCCGTCTTTAGCAATTTCTTTTGCTGAAAGCCACTTGTGATTATCGCAAAGTCCAACCTTGATATCAGTGCCGATAGAATTCTTAAAATGCAGGTATGAAAACCTTGCTCTATTTAGGTATTCCGCGCGGCGTTCTAACCTTTCAACGTGTTCTTCCCACGCGGAGATAGGGTCGGGGTAATCTAAGCGCATTGTCTTTTCAATAGCGGCGGATAAATCTTTTTCAGGGTTTTTAGATGATGGAAAAACTTGCCTAGCCCAAGATTGTGTGGGGACAGATACAACACACCATCTAATGCCGTTTGCCATAACCGTATCGGAAAATTTCTTCAATGCTTTGGCGCGCGCCTTTGCAACTTCGCCAATCTTTTGGGCGGGGATATCCTTTAATAGTGACGGGTCATCCGCGGCAACTGCAATATAGCAGAAGTTATTTTCAACAAGGTAGTTTTTGCTATCTACAAGCCATTTGGGAATAACTTTTAGGTCATCAGTGTTTGCGTAAGTATAATTGAGTTTATCAATGCTATCACAATTCCAACGCACTCTAACAATTTTTGCGCCCATTTCGTAAGCCGCTTTAGTTAACGCTTGAGCAACTTCGGGCTTTTCAACGGGGCAAGCAATTTCTAACCCTTGACCTTTTTGAAGATTTACGCCTACTTTTACAACTAAGCGTGCATAGTTTAATAAAGTTTTACCTGTCAACATAACCCACCGATAGATTTAATATTATCTACATTTTAAACGACAACTTATATATTGTCAAGTAGAATAATGTCGAAAGAAAAATTTGCAAAAACATACAGTATTTAATTAAAACAGTAAAAAATAAGCGATTTTATAGCCAAAAAATAGAAGGCATATTGACAATTTAGTGTTTATAGTATATAATATATAAGTTAAATTTATTAACTTGGATTTTTATGAAAATTATTGACAAAATAAAAGCGCCTAATAGCGTTAAACAACTTAATATGGATGAACTAAGTTGCCTTGCGCAAGAAATCCGCGCACAAATTTTGCAAGTCGTTAAGGAAAACGGCGGGCATCTTGCGTCAAATCTAGGTATTGTTGAAACTACAATCGCGCTTCATTATTGTTTTGATTTTTCTTTTGATAAACTTATTTTTGACGTAGGACATCAGTGCTATGCGCATAAGATTTTGTCGGGGAGAAAAGACGAGTTTTCTTCTATTAGAACAAGCGGTGGGATTTCTGGCTTTCCCGATAGGGCGGAGAGTGAATTCGACGCGTTTGGCACGGGGCACGCGGGCACTTCAATTGCTGCTAGTTTAGGCTATCTTGCTGCGCGCGATAAGGCTGGAGAAGATTATTTTGTCGTATCCGTTGTGGGCGACGGCGCACTCGTTAACGGACTTAATCTAGAAGCACTTACACATTCTAACGTTAAGCCTAAAAAACACATCGTTATCCTAAACGATAACGGAATGTCAATCTCTAAAAACAAAAACGGATTTTATCGTTATTTATCAAAAAGAACTGCTAAGCGCGGGTATCTTCGCGGTAAAAGGGGCTTAAGAAAAATCTTTGGCGACTCTTTTATATCCAAAGCGCTTATCGGGTTTAGAGATTTTATCAAAAGAGTTGTCAAAAAGGACGATTATTTTGAAAGTTATGGTTATAAATACGTGGGAGTTGTTGACGGAAACAACTTAAAAGAACTTATTGAAATCATAAACGACGTAAAGTATGCGTCTACTGAAAAAGCGGTTTTCTTGCACGTTAAAACTACTAAGGGAAAGGGCAAGAAAGAAGCCGAAGAAAACGCGGAAACTTATCACGGCGTGGGCGCGCTCTACAAGAGCGAAGCGGGGAATTTTTCTCAAACGCTTGGCGATAAACTTTGCGAACTTATTAAAAACGACAATAAAATCGTTGCAATTACCGCTGGGATGAAGGACGGCACGGGGCTTTACAAGGTGGAAAACCTTTGCCGTGAAAACTTTGTAGACGTGGGTATTGCCGAAGAATTTGCTTTAACTTATGCGGCGGGTATGGCTGCTGGCGGGTTAAAACCCGTGGTTGCGGTGTATTCGACTTTTATGCAACGCGCATACGATCAAATTTTACACGATGTGTGTTTGCAAAACTTACCCGTGGTGCTTTGTATTGACCGCGCGGGGCTTGTTGGAAAGGACGGAAAAACTCACCAAGGCGTGTTTGATTTAAGTTATCTAACGCATTTACCTAACTTAACAATTTTAGCGCCTACGACGACTGCGGAATTAGAAGACGCGCTAGAGTACGCTCTTTCTCTTTCAAAACCAGTAGCGATACGCTATCCTAAAAGCACTTCATTTCTTCAGGATGCACCAAAGTTTATAGATGCGCCGTGGAATAGGATAAAAGAAGGTGAAAAGACGACCATTTTAGCGGTTGGACCTAATATGTTATCCTTAGCAAAAGAAGTGGCTGGAGAAGTAGACGGGGTTGGTATAATTAACGCAAGGACGGTTAAACCGCTTTGCACAAAAACGCTTGATAAAATCAAGAGCACGACTATTATTACGCTTGAAGAAAACAGCGTTATCGGTGGGTTTGGCGCGCTTGTGGGCGGCTATTACGCTAAAGAAAATATAAACGCAAAAGTTATTAATTTTGGAGTTAAAGACCAGTTTATCGCACACGGCACGATAGATGAACAGTTGAAAGAAAACGGTTTGACAAAAGAACAAATTATTAAGGTATTAAATAAGGCTTAAACACAAAAGTAAAAAGGGGTTTTTATGAATAAGCATATAAAAGTATCAATGTTATTACTTGCGGACGCTGTGATTTATGCGGGTGCGTGGTTATTATACTTAGTTTTAAGTGGGCAAGGTATTGTAACCGCAATAAACGATTACTGGATGTTTATGATAATCGGTGTATCGCTTATGTTTGCGTTAAACTTTGCTCTAAAAGTTTATTCAATTATGTTGCGTTACGCAGGTTTTAACGACGGTATACGCTTGCTGATTGTATCTACGATTATGACCGCTTATCACGCACTCGTTAGCGTTTGTGTAAATGGCTCTGGGCTCGAAATGGTGGCTATAACTTCAACGGTATTATTCTTGGGATTATTCGTTACCAGATTTATTAAGCGATTTATAATCACAGTCATCAAGGTTACAAGGAATTCACGCGCGGCGAAAAATGAAAAGAGAGTTATGATTGTCGGTGCGGGCAGTGCTGGTAGTATGCTCGTTAGAGAAATGAGAACTTCCGAGCGTTACGGCTTAAACCCAGTTTGCGTTATCGATGATGACGAGCAAAAGCAAGACAGTCATATCGACGGCGTAAAGGTCGTTGGCAAAACTCGTGATATTGAGCAAATTGTTAAAGAATATAGAATTGACCAAATTATAATTGCTATGCCTTCTGCATTAAAGAAGGACATAAGTAGAATTGCAACCGAGTGTCAAAAAACTAAGTGCGACACTAAGATTGTCCCTGGTATTTATCAATTCACAAGCGGTCAAATTTCCGTTTCAGACGTTAAACCCGTAAGTATTAACGACCTTCTCGGCAGAGAACAAGTAAACGTAAACTTAAATGAAATTATGGGCTATATCGAAGGTAAAACCGTGCTCGTTACCGGTGGTGGCGGCTCAATCGGCAGTGAACTTTGCCGTCAAGTTGCTGAGCATAACCCCAAAGAACTTATAATTCTAGACATTTACGAAAACAACGCGTACGATATTCAACAAGAACTTATTAGAAAAATACCTAACCTTAACTTAACCGTGCTCATCGCAAGCGTAAGGGATAAGAGAAAAATTCAAGAAGTGTTCGATGAATATAGACCGCAAATAGTATTCCACGCCGCAGCGCACAAGCACGTTCCGTTAATGGAAACAAGCCCGTGTGAAGCGGTTAAAAACAACGTGGGCGGTACGCTTAACGTTGCGCAAATGGCGGGCGAATTCAACGCTGAAAGATTTATTCTTATCAGTACTGATAAGGCGGTTAACCCGACCAACGTTATGGGCGCAACCAAGCGCGTTTGTGAAATGATTATTCAAACCATGGATAAGCGTTACGATAACACCGATTACGTTGCGGTTAGATTCGGTAACGTTTTAGGCTCAAACGGCTCGGTTATCCCGCTGTTTAAGAAGCAAATTGAAGAAGGCGGTCCTATCACCGTTACACATAAAGATATCGTTCGTTATTTTATGACTATCCCTGAAGCCGTAAGCCTTGTTTTGCAGGCGGGCGCGTACGCTAACGGCGGGGAAATTTTCGTGCTGGATATGGGCGAGCCCGTAAAGATTTACGACCTTGCACTCAATATGATAAGATTAAGCGGGTTAGAACCCTTTATTGATATCGATATCAAGATTATGGGTTTAAGACCGGGTGAAAAACTTTACGAAGAACGCCTTATGGAAGAAGAAGGGCTTGCTAAAACCCAAAACGAAAGAATATCCATAGGCAAGCCTTTGGATATTGATGAACAAACTTTATTTTCAAAGATAGATAATCTTTTGGCGGCGGCTAAAGATGAAAACGAACAAATGAAAGATTTGGTGCACGAGTTGGTTCCCACTTACGTTATCGATAGAAGAAAATAACAAAAATAAAAAGACAAGCGGTTTGCTTGTCTTTTTTTGAGCGGTAATTCTTCAGTTTTGTTGTTGTGTTCAACGACCACGAGCAGTATGGTTACTATCATCATCAGCGGCATAATATTAAACTCGCAAGAGTCAATCATTCCGTACACTTCCATAAAAGTAAACGACATCACCATAAAAACGTTGAACTCTCTATGATGCTGCATAAGTAAGCGGTAACGCTTATAAAAATAATATACGTAAGCGATAAATCCAACGCCGCCCATGGTTGCAATTACATGGAAGAAAGTAGAGTGGAAGTTGTACGCTAATATAAGCGAAGTAGAAAGCGTATTATCTTCTGGCGCGTAACCTATTCCAGCACCAAATATCGGGTATTTTGCGAATAAATCCAGTGCGTTTTTATAAATAGTCGTCCTTCCGCTGTCAACAAAGATGTTTTCTTGTATCTTATCTACTATCGGTAGAGTGCCCGTTTGTATAAGTGAAAGGGTAACGATTACTAAAGAAAATATAACGGCAACACACGCTATACCAGTTAAATAAAACTTTAGTTTTTTGCCAGCGTAAAGAAAAGCGTAAATGCAAAGGATAGGCAGTGCTACTAACGAAACGCCCAAGCATCCGTCGCTTCCAGTAAGGTATAAGGCGCGGTATAAAAGTGCAATAATAGCCGCCCAAAGAATAACTTTTTTAGATTTTATTAAAAGGTAAAAACCCGCGGGGATAGCGACAAGTATCAACGCTGCAACGCCGTTTACGTTGTTCCAACCAACGTCGTGTTCAACGATGCCTTCAACGCCTTTTTCAAAAAGGTGTTTGTTTACAAAAACGTCCGCGTAACAAACTAGCCCCAAAAGAACTAAAGATACGCAAAAATATTTAGTTATGTCAAAATTTTTCGGCGGGTTAATTCCGTTTGTAAAAACAAGATAAATTAGCAGTACGATAGGTCCTGTCCCTATTCTTGAAATTAAACCTTTATGGTAATAATTAAAAATTCCGTCTGCAAATAGCCCGCTTATTAAAAGCGCTATTGAAACTAATATAATCGGTAGGAAAAGACTTCCTTTTTTGAACTTTTTACAAAAGATTAAAAAGTGAAAGACGAGTGCTAAAAATACAAAAAACAATGGAATATAAGGTGCGGGTGTTAAGAATATATCCCACGTTTTTAAGTTTAGCATAAACAACATAACAAGCGGCATAAAGGGGGTTAAATCATCGAATAGGAGCAGCGCAACGACCGCGCATAAGCAAAGTATGATTATTCCCAAAAGGCTTTGGTTTAGAGCGTAGGATAAAATTGTTGAAAGCGAAATCATCGCAAGATAAGTTCGCCCGTAAAAGTAGGACTTTAACGAGAGAGATAGGGGTGCTATTAAGTTTTGATACTTTTCCCTAAACGCTTTCATACCGACATTATACATCAAAAAAAACCTAATTACAAGTAAATTATAAAATGTGTAAACTTTTTAATAAACTTTACTTATTGCGCGTAATGTGGTATACTAATAATAATTAATTAAAAAATCAAGGAAAAATTTAATGAAAAAACAAAAGAGACAACCGTTAAAATGGATATTTGCTCGTTCTAAAAAACAGGGCGTGAAAATGACGTTGCTAATTATAGCAAACGCGTTCTTTTCGGTGTTATCTGTGCTTTTTGCGTTCGCTATTAAAGAAATTATTGACAGCGCAACAATTCATAACGACCTTACGCGTTTAATAAGTTTTTCGGTGGCAATCGGTATAATCGTAATCTTGCAGTTTGTATTTAGAATAATTATGAACTGGCTTACCGAGCATATTCGCGCGCGCTTAGTGATGGAATATAGAGAGCATATGTTCTCGGAAATTTTGGTTAAAAAACACGATAAAATAAGTTTATACCACAGCGGCGAACTTATGAATAGATTAACTTCAGACGTTTCGGTCGTTGCGGACGGCGTTTCTACTATCGTTCCCACGGTGGTTGCTGCGGGCGTAAGGCTTATTTGCGCAGTGGTTGCGCTTATCGTTTTAGACTGGATTTTTGCCGTTGCGTTTACTGTGGCGGGGCTACTTGTGTTCCTTGTTATAACGCTAGTTCGTGAAAAACTTAAAGGGCTGCATAAAGGCGTACAAGAAACGGACGGAAAGGTGCGCTCTTTTATGCAAGAGTGTATTGAAAACTTGCTTGCAGTAAAGGTTTTTTCGGTAAATAACCGCATAGAAAAGCAAGTGGACAAACTTCAACACGAACATTATAAAGTTCAAATGCGCCGTGCGGGGTATTCAGTTACAGGACACGCAACGTATAACTTTATTTTCAGTGCGGGGTATTTGTTTGCGCTAATCTACGGCGGCGTTAAGATTTTGAGTGGAGTATTAACTTACGGCTCGCTCTCAGCAATATTGCAGTTGGTAAATAACGTTCAAGTGCCGTTCGCATCGCTCTCTAATGTGCTGCCTAAGTATTACGCAATGCTCGCGTCATCTGAAAGACTTATGGATATTGAAGATATTGAAAACGAACCGCAAGGCGTTTATATCTCGGGGCGTAAAGTTTATAAAAAAATGCAAGGCATTATCGTGGAAAACGCAACTTTTTCTTACGGCAATACCAAGGTGTTGAACAAGGCAAACTTAAAAATAAACAAGGGCGACTTTATTATGATTGAAGGCAGTTCTGGCGCGGGTAAGAGCACGCTTATTAAACTGCTTTTGGGTATTTATCCGCTTGATAGTGGTAGAATTGCAGTTCAGTTTGACGGCGAAGAATTAAATATCGGAGCAAACACGCGCGCGCTATTTTCTTACGTGCCGCAAGGCAATATGCTATTTAGTGGAACTATTAGAGATAACGTAACATTTATCAAAGATAAAGCGACTGAAAAAGAGATTAAAAAAGCACTTAAAACAAGTTGTGCTGACGAGTTCATTGACGAACTTCCCGACGGGCTTGAAACTTTCGTTGGCGAAAACGGTTTAGGGCTTTCTGAAGGTCAAGTTCAAAGGCTTGCAATTGCAAGGGCACTTCTTTGCGATGCGCCGATTATCGTGCTCGACGAAGCGACTAGCGCGCTTGATGAAAAGACGGAAAAACAACTTCTCGATAACCTTGCAGAATTAAAAGACGTAACCGTAATTCTAATTACGCACAAAAAAGCCGCTGCAAAAATTTGCAATCGCCGCGTAAAAATTTCAGCAAAACGCATTATAGAGATGTAAAAATAAAAAAATATACCAAAAAATTGTTAAAAGCGCAGATTTAACTTAAAAAATTGCCTTTTAGTATTGCTTTTTTTCTATTTTATGATAAAATAGAAAGGTAATAAAATATTTTTGGCGTTTTCTTGACTGTTAAAAAACATCTTAAACGCTTTGATATCGGTGTTCATTGTGTTATGTCAAGGGTAATTACATTATTAGGCGACTTGCAAATTTAACTTGTGCACATAGCGCATTTGTAAATTTCGCTTGCCAAAAATGAACATATAAATTTAGACACAACTAGTAAAATAATACAAATTATTAATAGGAGAAAGCCCTTTATGGAAAAAAAGACGGGTGCAAATGAGAATTTAGTACTCAGCGTATGGTTTGCGCTTAAGAGAAATTTCGTTCTCGTTTTAGCCATCGTTTTGTTGTCAACGGCGTGTGGCTTGGTTTACGGTTTTGTTAAAAAGCCAAACTATACCGCAACGCAAGAAATAGTTTTCACTGCCATCGACCAAAGAAGCGATGATATAGTTACCAATTATAGGGCAATGGAAGCGTTGCGTGGCACGGTGGTTGACTTTTGTGATGAAGGCGTTGTCGTTGACCGCGCGGACTTTTATTATTTAACCTTTATTCAAAAGAGTTCTAGCGCTGGTCCTGACTATACTGTTGACGACTTTATTTACGAAATTCAAAACACTGAAGACCCTTATAGCACGAGTGATTCTGGTGTAACTAATAGGGGGTATATCACTAGAGAAAACGTTTACGTCTCAGCATCGGTTGAAACGGATAACGTTGGCGAATACGCCTTCTCTATGGGCTATACAGACGGTAACGAACAAGACGCTATTATTAAGGCTAAACTTTACCGCCTTGCTTTCGAGCGTGAAATTCAGCCCGAAGCGGGAAAGAGCGGCGTTAAGTATTTTGACGGCGTTACTATAAACATAATCGACCTTGAATCAAGTGGTGTTACTAGCGACGTTTCTAAAGTTAAGTTTGCGGTAATCGGGTTGATTATCGGCGTGGTTTTATCTGCTATTGCAGTTTATATCATCAACGTAACCGATACGACTATTAAGACAAAAGAAGAGTTGGAAGAAATCACAGAGTCGACCGTGATTGCATATATTAACGACCAAGAAGGGGGTAAAAGGTAATGACTGAAAAAACCGTACCCATCTTGAAGATTTTATATAAGAGTTGGCTTTGGATTGTGTTGGTTACTATTCTCTGCGCACTATTAGGGTTATTCTACAGCGTTTCACAAGTTCCGCCCACTTATACGGCAACTCGTTCGCTAATGCTAAGAACGGAAATTCACGACGCGGAATATACTTCGCAGTCGGCTAACCAAGCAAACCTTGCTAAAAATTACTTCGTTACGGTTGAAAAACTTATTAAAAGCCCAAAACTTGTTAAAGAAGTAAATGAAAACAATACCCTTAGCGGTTTAACCGTTCAAAGTTCGGCAATAGGTATTTCTTACGGCGAAAATAGCCTTATCTTTAAGGTAAGTTATACTGAAAACACAAAAGAACTTGCTGAACAAAAACTCAATGCATTAATCGAAACCTTTTCTAAATCAAATACGATTAAGCAAGGTGTTATGGCGGATGACGTTCAGTTTATTCACACCCAAAAGGCATGCGATACGGTTGAAAATAATTCGCACGTAAAAATTACCGTTATCGGCGGCTGCGTGGGGCTTGTTCTTGCGGTCGGCGTAGCGTTCGTGGTTTACTTACTTGATAATACTGTAAGGGACAGACAAGAGTTTGAAGAACTTACTGGCGTAAACGTAATAGCATACATTAATAAAGAAAAACCTAAAAAGAAAAAATAACAAAAAAACGCTGCCTTTTTGACAGCGTTTTTTGTAATAAATTATTTTAGTTTAACTTTTCGGCTTGTTCTTCAAATTTATCGAAAAGATTATACCTTTCGGGATGAATAAGTGCGGTGAACAGCATATCTCTAACTTGCGGGATATCTTCACCGATTTTACTAATAAGTTCTTTTACGTATTCGCGTTTAGTGTGCTTATTTGCTGGGCAACAACTCTTTACTATAGGTAAGGTTTTAGAGTATGCTATAACGTTCATTTCTTTTATCATAACCATTGGGCGAATAAGTGTTAAGTCAATCTTATCTAAATAACTCTTTGGCGCAAAGGTGGAAAGTCTTCCTTCGTAAAGGAGCGAAAGCATAAGCGTATCTGTTAAATCATCTGCGTGATGACCTAGCGCAACCTTATTGCAGCCGAGTTTCTTTGCAAGGGTGTTAAGTGCCCCCTTACGCATTTTAGAACACAGTGCGCACGGGTTAGATTCTTGACGCACGTCGAACACTATTTTGCCTATTTCGGTTTTTTCAACGTAGTAAGGAACATTTAGACTTTCACACAATTCTTTAATAGGTGTAAAATCAGCGGGCGCGTCGGTAAAGTCAAGGTCTACGGTTATTGCTACAAGGTCAAACTTTTCGGGCGCAAACTTTTTGTATTCGGCAAGAAGTTTAAGAAGCACCACGCTATCTTTACCGCCAGAAACACCGACGGCAATTTTATCTCCATCGCGAATTAGTTGATATTTTGATATACCCTTTCTTAAAAAGGAAAGCATTTGCTGAGTTGTCATATTTTCGCCTTAAACTAAATAATATTATTTAGTTGATTTTTTTCACTAATTACATTATACTGATATTTGTAAAAAACACAATTATTTTAGCGAGTATTATGGTAGATTTTATTTCAAGCCTTATTGGAAACGAATATCTGGCGACGCTTATAATGTCGCTTTTTCCGTTAATCGAACTTAAAGGTTCGATAGTTTACGCGCGAGGTGCGGGGATAGATTTTTTCTCAGCGCTTATTTTGTCGTATATAGGCTCTACCATAGTTTTCATTTTAATCTACTTTTTGCTAAAGCCCATTTTAAAACTGTTAAAAAAGATAAAATTTATATCACAACTTGCCCAAAAAGCCGAAAAATACTGTGAAGAAAAGGCTAAAGACGCTATTGACAATCAGCGCAAAAAAGGCAAGAACAAAAACTTTAGTGAAACGCTGTTAAAACAACTTGGCGTATTTGTTTTCGTGGCAATTCCGCTTCCAATGACTGGCGTTTGGACTGGTACTGCAATAGCAGTTTTCTTGGACTTAAAGTTTAAGGACGTAATTTTACCTATTACGCTTGGAAACTTGGTTGCTGGTGTGTTAATTTCATTGCTTGCAGAACTTTGCAAAGCGGTGTGGACGATTGCCGCACTTGATTATATTTTATACGCATTATTTTTCTTGGCAATAATTTTGCTCTTTGTGCTTATAATAAAAGTATTAAAGCAAAAAACCAAAGGGGAAGAAGAAAAGTAATGGGTTTTTTCGATTGGCTATTCTTAGGAAGAAAACCTAAAAAACTTAAAATCGGGCTTGCGCTTGGCTCTGGTGGTGCAAAAGGTTTTGCTCACCTTGGCGCACTAAAAGCGTTTGAAGAAAACGGCATAGAGTTTTACGCCTTTGCGGGTACTAGTATAGGCAGTATCGTAGGCGCATTTTTGGCTGAAGGGTATTCGTCAACCGATATTTTTGAACTGCTTAAAAATATGGACCTTGGCGACCTTAAAAACCTGTTTATGATGAGCATAGATTCATCATCCGTTTGCAAGATTATCGATAGGGAAATAGGTTATAAAAATATTGAAGAATTAAATAGACCCTTTGCGGCGATTGCAACTGATTTACTCACTGGTAAAGAAAAGGTTTTCGAACATGGAAGCGTTGCAAAAGCACTGTGTGCTTCAAGCGCAATTCCACCCGTGTTTAAGCCCGTTGAGATTGACGGTGTTAAGTATATTGACGGTGCGTTTACTAACTCCGTCCCTGCGGATGTGGTTAGAAAACTCGGTGCTGATTACGTTATCGGTATAGATTTATCTACGCACGAGCAAAAGAGCGGCGTGGTTAAAAAGATTTTTCCGTCGTATCAAAGCGATATAAAAGAACCGTGGCAAAAAGGATATGAGTTTAGTGATATAATGATTAAACCAAACCTTAAAGGTTATAGTGCATACTCGGTATCTTCAGGCGCTGATATGTATGATATAGGCTATAACGCCGCTATGGAAGTAATGAGTAAAATTATCAGTGATATAAAAGTGATTTCACGCAAGAGAAAATAAAAAGAATGTTTTACAAAAGAAAAGTGAGTTTAATTCTTGTTGCGGCTTTTTTAGCCGCAATTTTTATGTGTGGATGCAGTCAGCCGACCGATGAAGGTGAAGAAGTTAAAGTGGAAGAAAACACTTTTTCCATACACTTTATTGACGTTGGGCAAGGCGACTGTATTTTTGCGCGTTTTTCTGATGGTAAAACTATGCTTGTTGATTGCGGACCTAACGATGAAAATATTGCGAATAAAATTATAAAGTTTATTAAGGGTGCAAATGTAGACACCATTGATTATTTTGTACTTACGCATCCCGACGGCGACCACGTTGGAAACGCTGTTAAAATTATGAGTAGTTTTAACATAGGTACAGCGTATTTACCCGATATTTACGAAGGGCATTTCAATTTATATTCTCATTACAAAGCCGCTGAATTTTATATTCGTAACAATAATATTTCCGTAAACAGAAGTGATTGTTACGATATTATTCAAGGTAGTGATTATAACGTAGTGTTTTTAGCACCACAGCCTAAAGCAATTAACGGAAGTGCGTATAGAGATTTTAACTCGGCGCAAACGCCAACCGATACGCAAGCAAACGCTTTATCTTCGGTTATCTATATAGAAGCGCAAGGAGTTAGATGCTTGCTTACTGGCGACTTAACGAGCACGCAAGAAATAAAAATGCTAAATAGTCTTCAAATGTTAAAATTTCATCACGATTATTACAATATAAGCGTTGATTTAAATAATATAGATTTTCTAAAAGTTGCGCATCACGGCGCAGATAGTTCGAGTTGCGATGAATTCTTAATGCAAATTCGCCCTATAAACGCCATTATTTCTGTTGGCGGAAACAACTTTTACGGACACCCCTCAATGCAAGTTTTAAATAGATTATATCTAGTAAATCCTTTAATAAACGTCTACAGAACTGACGTTAGCGGAACTATATCGGTAACCGCGTTAGGTGAAGGAAAATATAAAGTTAAGACAGCCGCATAAATAATATAAAAACAGCCACGCTTTTTGAGCGTGGCTGTTTTGCCAAAAAAAAGAAATTATACCAGTTTTACAACGGTAATCGATGCGCCAGATAAAGTCATTTCTTCGGGTGAAGTGTTGTAGATGGATAAAGTATCGCCAGCGGCAGCGGTTAAAACTATGGTTTTACCTGCTGCACCCGCACTGTTAGATTGAACTATCGTTTCTCCAGTAAGCGCGCTGCCGTTAAGGTATAGCGTGGTACTCATTTCGCCAGTCGGTACAGAGCCGGACGAATAATAAGAAACAAGGTAAGTGCCCGCATCGTTTAACACTATTTCATCGTTCGCTACGGTAACTGTGGTATCAGGGGTTGAAGAAGTTTCGGTCAAGGGTATAATCGCCCCTGCGGCAACTACTTCCGCACCAGAACTTGCGTATAAGGCATCGCCTAATCCAGCAGGGCCTTGCGGACCAGCGGGACCAACAGGACCTTGCGGACCGGTTGCGCCAGTTGCACCAGTAGCGCCTACTTCACCTTGCGGACCAGCGGGGCCAATCGGGCCAACGGGACCTTGCGGACCAGTCGGACCAGTAGCGCCTACTTCACCTTGCGGACCAGCGGGGCCAATCGGGCCAACAGGACCTTGCGGACCGGTTGCGCCAGTCGCACCGATAGGGCCAGCAGGACCAGTAGCACCAGTTGCGCCGGGTAAACCTTGCGGGCCTTGTGGGCCGGCAGGACCTACGGGACCTTGAGGACCAATCGGACCCCTTGCACCAGTAGCGCCAGTAGGTCCGATAGGACCGCGTATTACAACAGGACCACAGTTGCGATTGCGATTACAATTGCATTGATTATTGCCGAAAAAACAGCACATATATAAAAAAATTCCTCCTTTTGTGGTACGGTATATAGTATGAAAATGACTACTATAATTGTTACTAAAAAAGGGGGAATTAGGCTTTTAATTAGGTTATTTTTTAATTTCTGGGAAGTCGATATTTTCTATATCCATAGGCATTTGATAGCACATTTCTTCATGATAAGAAGTTTCTTCGCTAAACGCCATTTTGAACGGAATTTTAAAATACTTTGCTTCGCCTTGAACTAAAAGGTTATTGTCCATATCAAAAACTTCGCCAACGGCTGAAAAACCGCGTGCCGAGTTAAAAGTCATATACGCGCGCGCCTTTAATTTAACGCCGTAAGGCGTGGGCTTGCGGTATTTAATCGACATAGAAGTTGTTACGCCGAACATTTCCGGCTCTTTTATCCAAAGCGTTCTGCCCATAAGTTCATCAAGGAGCGTTGCAACCATGCCGCCGTGTGTGCGGTCGGGGTAACTTTGATGTTCGCTACGGAAGGTAAAAACGCTCGCGAGCGAATTATCTTCAAGTTCGTAAAAGGGGGCGTGCAGTCCCAAAGGGTTTTCCATACCGCAAATTAAACAGTGTTTGCTGTTTCTTTGTGTTTTTAATACTTTCATTTATCCGTTGATTTCCTTATAATATTCAGTGAGTTTGTCGGGGAAGTTTACGGTCATACCGTTAATACCAGTGTCGAAAACCGCTTTCATAATATCGGTGTTAGAAACGCCCCACGCGCGCACTTCAAAGCCTTTTTTATTCCACTCTTTAACCTTTTCTTTAGTGATAACGGTCGCTCTCGGGCAGAGTTCAGCAATATCGTGCGCCTTCATCTTTTGTAAAAGCGCGTCGTCAATTTCTTCTAACGCAAGGTAACCCGCTCTAAATTCGGGCGCGTAAGATTTTAAGTCAACTAGTTCTTTGAATTTGAATGAAGTTACGATAGTTTTATCGAGCATATCGTACTTTCTCAAAAGGTCGGCAGTAGGTGCGGCGGTATTATCGCCTTTAAGTTCTATTGCAAAAGTTAAGTCCTTATGTGCAAAGTGCACTAGAAAGTCTTCAAAAGTAATGATTTTATCGGTTAAATCGTTCTTTTTTACAAAAAATTCTTTCAACTCAGCCAAAGTGTAATCACAAATTTTACCTTGCTCGCCAGTAACTCTGGTCAAGGTTTCATCGTGGAATAAAACTAAAACGTTATCTTTTGTCAATTGTACGTCCGTTTCAATGCCGTTTGCGCCCATATAAAGCCCCAAGTAAAATGATAAAAGAGTATTTTCAGGTGCGTATTCGCTTGCGCCCCTATGTGCGTAGTTTACAAAGTTTTTATATTCGGGTTTCATAAAAGTAACTCCTAATAAATTCACTTTATGACACTTATTTTAGCACAAAAAAACTAATAAGTAAACAGTTTATTTTAAATTTAATGATAGGTAGCCGAGTGAAAAAAGATTTCTAAATGCCGCGCTAAATCTTGTAATTATACAAGTTTTGTGTTAAAATGATAAAAAGCAAAGCAAAATGTATAACCCCACTTATAAACGCCAAAAATAATGGGTAGGGGGAAGATGTGATAGATAAAAGATGTTTTGCCGTGCTTGATGCGATAAATAAAGAGTGCCAAAACTCTAACTATAAAGTGTTTTCGGTCGAAGATTTGCTTTTATCTATCCCCGCGCATTTAGGGGTGGATAACTCGGCGTTTTTTGAGTGCATTAATACGCTTTGCGACCACGAATATATAAGCGTAAAATATCAAGACGACTTAGAAATTTGCTTGTGCCCCTTGACTAAAGGTAGGCTTGTTTTTGAAAATAAACTCGATGAAGAAATTGAAAAGGCAAGGCTTAATAAAAAGTACTTTATTTACTCGTTTTTAGGTGCGCTTATCGGTGGAATTATTGCCGCTATTATCTATTTAATAATCACGCTTACGGTAGGTGGTTATGTTAAATAGGGTAGAGAGTAAGGTTATGCTTGCGCTGTTTTCCGAGTGCAAGGATAAGAGTGCGATTTTGATAAGCCCCACGGACCTTGTTAAGTTGATAGACGGCAAGGTTACTGAGAGCGGTGTTGAAAAGATTATGCAAGACTTATCTTCGGACGGATATTTTGACTTAATATACTCTGACCGCCGCGGTGAAACGGTTTATTGCGTAACCCTTTTAGAAAAGGGTAAAGGGTATTTAAGAAACTTAAAAGTTATGAAACGAACGCTTGTGTTTCGCTTGTGCGTTACTATCGTTTTGGCGTTTGTCAGTTTTATTATAGGGCTAATTTTAAAGGCGATTTTTTAACTATGGAAAAAAGGGATTTTAAACTCAAATCAGTTTTCAAGCCTACTGGCGATCAGCCGCAGGCTATTGAAAAACTCGTTGACGGCTTGCGTGACGGTTTGCGTACGCAGGTCCTTTTGGGCGTTACTGGTTCTGGTAAAACTTTTACCATGGCTAACGTTATCGCAAAGGTTAATCGCCCCGCGCTAGTTATTGCGCATAACAAAACGCTTGCAGCACAACTGTGCAACGAGTTTAGAGAATTTTTCCCCGAAAACAGAGTGGAATTTTTCGTTTCGTATTACGATTATTATCAGCCCGAAGCCTATATTCCAAGCACGGATACTTACATAGAAAAGGACCTTGCAATCAACGATGAAATAGATAAACTTCGCCATGCGGCAACTTGCTCTCTTTCCGAGCGCACGGATACTGTCGTGGTGGCTTCCGTTTCGTGCATTTACGGGTTGGGTGCGCCCGAAGAATATTACCGCTTAGCAGTATCTCTCCGCCCCGACGACGATATTTCACGCGATGAACTTATGCGTAAATTAGTTGCTATTCAGTACACTCGTAGGGACGTAGATTTTTCACGCTCATCGTTTAGAGTTCGTGGGGACGTTGTGGATATTTTCCCGTCGTCTAACACGGAAATCATAATACGTGTTGAGTTTTTTGGGGACACGATTGATAGAATTTGTGAAGTGGAGTTTATTTCAGGTAGGGTTATTTCCGAACTTAAACACGCGGTTATTTTCCCCGCAAGCCATTACGCCGTTGCGCAAGAAAAACTCAATAACGCCGTTGCCGCTATTGAGCGCGACCGCGACGACGAAGTTCGTTTTATGAACGATGCGGGTAAACTTATCGAAGGTCAACGCTTAAAACAGCGTACTGATTACGATTTAGAGATGATTAAAGAGATAGGGTTTTGCCGCGGCATAGAAAATTACAGTCGTTATTTTGACGGTAGAGAAATAGGACAGCCGCCATTTACTTTGCTTGATTATTTTCCAAACGATTTTATAACCTTTATCGATGAATCACACATGACTATTCCGCAAATCGGCGCAATGTATAACGGCGATAGGTCTAGGAAGGAAAATTTAGTAGAGTACGGTTTTAGATTAAAGTCGGCTTTTGATAACCGCCCACTTACCTTTGAAGAATTTGATGCAAGGGTAGGGCAACTTATATGCGTTTCAGCAACCCCCGCAAAATATGAATTATCTCAAGCGGGGCAAGTGGTTGAACAACTCATCCGCCCGACTGGACTCATCGACCCCGAAATTACCGTAAAACCCACAAAAAACCAAATCGACGATTTGCTTATTGAAATAAATAAGGTTACTGCTGAAAAGGGTAGAGTTTTAATCACGACTCTCACCAAAAAAATGGCGGAAAGTTTAACCGAATACTTAAAAGAAAACGGTGTAAGAGTGCGCTATATGCACAGCGATATCGACACTATGGAGCGTATTGAAATAGTTTCCGCACTTCGCGGCGGCGAGTTTGACGTGCTTTGCGGTATTAACCTACTTCGTGAAGGGTTAGACCTTCCAGAAGTAAAATTAGTTGCTATACTTGACGCTGATAAGGAAGGCTTTTTGCGCAGCGAAACTTCGCTTATTCAAACGATAGGTAGAGCGGCGCGTAACGCTGAAGGTAGGGTTATTATGTACGCCGATAATATCACGGGCAGTATGCAGCGCGCAATAGACGAAACCAACCGCCGTAGAAAAATTCAAGGCGATTATAATAAAGAGCACGGCATCGTTCCAAAGACTATCGTTAAAGATATAGTAAATACTTTGGAAATTACTAAGAAAACGGATAGAACCAAAGACGTTAAAAAACAAGATATCCCCGATGAAATTGAAAAGTTAAAGGCGCTTATGAAGATTGCGTCTGCTAACCTTGATTTTGAAAAATGTATTGAAATTAGGGATACTATTGCTAAGTTAAAGATGAAAATGAGAAAGTAATTATGGATTATTTAAGAATTAAAGGCGCAAAAGAGAATAATCTTAAAAATATTGATTTGACAATACCCCGCGATAAGTTAGTAGTTTTCACGGGGCTTTCGGGCAGCGGTAAAAGTACGCTTGCGTTCGATACCATTTACGCTGAAGGTCAAAGAAGATACGTTGAGAGTTTATCCAGTTACGCTCGTATGTTTTTAGGGCAGATGGAAAAGCCTGACGTGGAACTTATTGAAGGCTTGTCGCCTGCAATATCAATCGACCAAAAAACCACTTCACACAACCCGCGTTCAACCGTTGGTACGGTAACGGAAATTTACGATTATTTCCGCTTGCTTTTTGCAAGGGTGGGTATTCCGCACTGTCCTAATTGCGGTATGGAAATTTCACGCCAAACGGTAGACCAAATTGCAGATAAGGTTATGCAACTGCCAGAAGGCAGTAAAATTTTGGTGAACGCCCCTGTCGTTCGTGGTAAAAAGGGTGAATATACCAAGAACTTTGAAAGTTATAAAAAGAGTGGATTTGCGCGTGTTCAAGTGGACGGCGTAGTTTACACTCTGGATGAAGATATTAAACTTGATAAAAACAAAAAGCACGATATAAGCGTTGTTATTGATAGATTAGTCGTTAAAGAAGGCATTGAAAAGCGCTTATCGGATAGTTTAGAAACGGCAATTAAACTTGCTGAAGGGCTTGTTTCTATCGAAGTGGTTGGGGGAGAAAGCACCCTTTATTCAACCAAATATTCTTGCCCCGATTGCGGAATTAGTATTGAAGAAATTGAGCCGAGATTGTTCTCTTTCAACAACCCTTACGGCGCGTGCCCCGAATGTGCGGGCTTGGGTTTTAGAAACGAAATAGATGAAAAGTTAGTCGTTAGAGATCCTAATAAGAGTTTAAGAGAAGGCGCAATGACCATTACCGGTTGGAACTTAGACAACGGCAAAATGGCAAACATTTACTTTAACGCGCTTGCTCAAAAATACGGATTTTCACTCGATACCCCCGTTAAAGATTTACCCAAAGATATTTATAATATCTTGCTTTACGGAACGAACGGCGAACAAGTAAAGATTGAGTATTCAAGCAGAACTTTTAGCGGTAGTTATGAATCTGCTTGGGAAGGCATTATCCCTAACCTTGCAAGAAGATATAGAGAAACTTCAAGCGATTACACTAAGAGTGAAATTGAAAGATATATGACGGTTAGTCCGTGTAACACTTGCCACGGCAAACGCTTGAAAAAGGAAGCACTTGCAGTTAAAATTAACGGGAAAAATATTGCCGAACTTACCGATATGTCGGTTGTGGAACTTTTTAAATTTATCGACGGGTTAAAACTCGGTCAAACGCACGCGCTCATCGCTCAGCCTATCGTTAAAGAAATTAAGGCAAGACTTAACTTCCTAATCGACGTGGGCTTAGGGTATTTAACCTTATCTAGAAACGCGTCTACTTTATCGGGTGGCGAAGCGCAAAGAATTAGGCTTGCAACTCAAATCGGCAGCGGTTTGACTGGCGTTTTATATATTTTAGACGAGCCTAGTATAGGGCTTCACCAAAGGGATAATGAAAAACTTATCGGCACGCTTAAAAAACTTAGAGATTTAGGCAATACTTTAATAGTCGTTGAACACGATGTAGACACCATGCGCGCTGCTGATTTTATCGTGGATATTGGTCCTAAGGCGGGCGTTCACGGCGGCGAAGTGGTTGCTTGCGGTAGCCTAAACGATATTATGAACGAACCGCGTTCAATCACTGGTGATTATTTGGCTGGAAGAAGAAAGATTGAAGTGCCAAACGCAAGAAAAGTTCCCGACGGAAGATGCTTAAAGGTTATAGGTGCAAAGCAAAACAACCTTCAAAATATAGACGTGTGTTTCCCAGTTGGGTTAATAACTGCGGTAACTGGCGTTTCGGGTAGCGGTAAAAGTTCGCTCGTAAACGAAATAGTTTACCCCGCGCTTGCATCGAGATTAAACAAGGCAAAACTGCGTGACGGCAAGGCGGACGATATCCAAGGTATAGAACATTTTGACAAGGTTATTGCAATAGATCAGTCGCCCATAGGTAGAACACCGCGTTCTAACCCTGCAACTTACACGGGCGTGTTCTCTGCAATAAGAGATTTATTCGCTGCAACACCAGACGCTAAAGAGCGCGGGTATAAATCGGGTAGATTTTCATTTAACGTTGCGGGCGGTAGATGTGAAAACTGCGAAGGCGACGGCATGATTAAGATTGAAATGCACTTCCTTCCCGATATGTACGTGCCGTGCGAAGTGTGCAAAGGGCAGCGCTATAATAGAGAAACTTTGCAAGTTAAGTATAAAGGCAAAAACATCAGCGACCTTCTCAATATGACCGTTGACGAAGCGTGTGAATTCTTTAAGCCCATAACTAGCATTTACAACAAGATTAAAACCTTGCAAGAAGTTGGGTTAGGGTATATTAAACTCGGTCAAAGTTCAACGACGCTTTCCGGCGGTGAAGCGCAAAGGGTTAAACTTGCAACCGAACTAAGTAAAAGGGCAACTGGCAAAACCCTTTATATCTTGGACGAACCCACTACGGGTTTACACAGTTACGACGTGGATAAACTCTGTCAAGTTCTGCAGCGCTTGCAAGAGAGCGGAAACACCATTATCATAATTGAACACAACCTTGACGTAATCAAACTTGCCGACCATATTATAGACTTAGGTCCTGAAGGCGGCAGCGGCGGCGGAACGGTTGTTGCTTGCGGCAGCCCCGAAGAAGTTGCTAAGGTTGAAAACAGTTACACAGGTCAGTTCTTACAAAAGATTTTATCAAAAGAATAAATAAAAAAGCAGTTCGAAAGTGACTGCTTTTTGTTTTTAAGCCATATTTACTGTGCAATTGTGCGTTACTGCTTTGTCTATTTTAAAAGTATATATATAAATAATTTAATTATTTTAAAATAAAAAAAGGGTATTTGGTAAAAAAATGCATATTACTACTGGGTAGGAATTTTTTTATCTAAATTAGAGGGCTAAAATGAAAGAAAAAACTTTGAAAAAAGAAGAAATGTTTTTATCGCAGTACGCTTGCAAGTCAAAGGACACTATCGGTCGATTGAGAAAAGAAGAGCCTTGCCCTATGCGTACGGATTTTCAGCGCGATAAGGATAGAATTATTCATTGCAAGGCTTTCCGTAGATTAAAAAACAAAACTCAAGTTTTCTTTTCGCCCGAAGGCGACCATTATAGAACTCGTTTAACGCACACGCTAACCGTTTCACAAGTCGCGCGCGGTATTGCAAGGGCGCTAAGTTTAAATGAAGATTTAACCGAAGCAATCGCTTTAGGCCACGACTTAGGGCATACGCCTTTTGGGCACTCGGGCGAGAGAATTTTGAACAAACTCAACCCCAACGGCTTTGAACACAACGTTCAGTCGGGTAGGGTTGTTGATATTTTGGAAAACGACGGGTTAGGGTTAAACTTAACGCGTGAAGTCGTGGATGGCATTATAAATCACAAGTTGAAATGCAGTCCTATTACCTTGGAAGGTAAGGCGGTTAGCCTTGCCGACCGCATAGCGTATATCAATCACGATATTGACGATGCTATCGTTGGCGGGTTTATTACTAAAGACGATATTCCTAAGCATTTAAGCGAAGTTTTAGGAGAGACTTCAAGAGAGAGAATTAACACCATGCTTTTTTCTATCCAGCGCGAGAGCGACGGAAAAGATAAGGTGGAAATGGAAAAGGGTATTGCGGAAGCGACTATGGAACTTCGTACGTTTATGTTTGAGCGCGTATATAACGACAAAACTTTTCGCACGGAAGAAACTCGCGCTGACCGCATGATTACCGCCCTTTACGAGTACTATATGAAAACGCCTGATGCGTTACCCGATTTTTATAGAAATAGGCTTGATAAGGACGGAATTGACACCGTGCTTTCCGATTACATATCAGGTATGAGCGACGTGTACGCGGTTAAAACTTTTACGGAAATATTTATACCTAAAAACTGGAAGAATTGATAAATGAAAGGCTTTGACGTTAAGTTCATGGATGAACTTAAAAGAAAAAACGATATAATCGATATTATCGGCAAGTACGTTCGCTTAGAGCAGCGCGGCGGTAACTTTTGGGGAAAGTGCCCTTTTCATCATGAAAAGACGGCGTCTTTTTCGGTTAACGCGCAAGGGCAGTTCTATTACTGTTTCGGCTGTAGAAAGAGCGGGGACGTTATATCTTTCATTATGGAAATTGAGTCGCTTGACTTTAACGACGCGGTTAAATTTTTAGCGGAACGCGCAAAAATTCCGCTCCCCGAAGTTCGTTACGACGACGAAAAGATTAGACAGCAGAAAAAGTTGAGAGAGCGCTTACTTAGTTTGCTGCGCGAAACCGCACTATTTTACGTAAGAACGCTAAAGAGTGAAAAAGGTGCTCCGCATTACGAATACGCTCTGTCAAGAAAGATGACGAACGAAACCATTACAAAGTTCGGTATAGGTGCATCGCCCGATTTTAACTCACTAGTTCAACATTTGCGCTCGTTAGGGTTTACTAACGAAGAAATGGTGCTCTCTGGTGCGGTTGGTGAAAAGAACGGAAGATACTTTGACTGGCTTGGCGGAAGGCTTATTATCCCTGTAATAGACCAGTTTAATAACGTAATAGCCTTCGTTGGAAGAAGAATAGACGGCGGCAAAGAACAAAAGTACATCAACACTAAAGAAACCTTAGTGTTCTCTAAAGGAAAAACCTTCTTTAACCTAAACAACTTAAAGAAGATTAAAAATGAAAAAGGCTTGTCTTCGGTTATTATAGTTGAAGGGCATTTGGACGTTGTTTCACTCACGCAAGCGGGTTTTGGAAACGTAGTTGCCACTATGGGTACAGCCCTTACTAAAGACCAAGCAAGAATATTAAAGCGTTATACTGAAAAGGTGCTTATATCTTACGACGGCGACTTTGCTGGACAAAAAGCGTCTATTCGCGGGTTGGAAATTTTAAGCGAAGAAGGGTTGGAAGTCAAAGTGGTTTCTCTCCCCGACGGAATGGACCCCGACGACGTGGTTAAAAAACTCGGCGAAGACGGTTATCGTGATTTACTCAACCGTTCAATGCCGCTTATCGACTTTAAACTCGATATATTAAGGCGCACTTACGACGTAAATACGGTTGACGGAAAACGCAAGTATATAACTAACGCTATAAGGGTTATTAAAGAGAGTTCTTCACCCGCAGAGCAAGAAGACTTACTAAAGACCGTGCGCGACGTAACCGGCACTACTTTCGAAGCGTTAAAGCGTGAACTTTACAGCACGGAAATTAAGCCCAAAACGGAAAATACCGAAGCGCCGCAGTTTAACGATAACGCGGGGGACAAGACGGCTATCGCATCAAGGTTTATTTTGGCGTCGTACTTATTTAACAAGCCGTACGCCAAAGAAACGGATATTGCCGATATGGAATTTTTAATGCCCGTGCATCAAGAAATTCAGCGTTACGTTTTAGATAGGCAAAAGGAAAATGCTAGACCGCAGTTTTCCGACCTATACGAGATGATAAGTGAAGAATACGCTGATGAAATTTCACGCATAGCGGGGATGGAAGCGGAAGAAAATAAAACTTTCGACCAAGCCGTTTACTTTTTCGATTGCGTGCGCACCTTAAAGCGTGAAGCAATTGATAAGAAAATAAGCGCGCTGTCAAGAATGTTTGCGCAAGAAACCGATACGGAAAAACGCAGAGAATTGACCGCGGAAATGACGAGATTATTAGCAAAAAAGAAAACAGAACTTAGTTAAGAGTACGGTAGGAGGTACTATTATGGAAGAAAAGAAGATTAAAAAGAACTCAGTTCAAGAAAAACCCGTTGACGACGGTTTGAGTATTGAAGTTTTAACTGAAATCACAAGCCTTATCAACGAATATAAAAAGAGCGGTAGTATTACGTCTACTCAACTTGTGGACAGAATTGACAAGTTCCAAGTTACGCCCGCTGAAATGGAAGAAATTTATAAGATTTTTGACGATTCAGGCGTGCAAATCGTAGACGAAATCGAACGCGATAAAGAACTTTACGACCAACTTCTTAAAGAAGTTAGCATGGACGACCCCGTTAAGATGTATCTTAAGGATATCGGTAAAGTTCCACTTCTTCAACCCGAAGAAGAAACCGAACTTGCTAAGCGCATGATGGAAGGTGATGAAAAAGCAAAACGCCTTTTATCAGAAGCAAACCTCCGTTTGGTAGTTTCAATCGCTAAGCGTTATATGGGGCGCGGTATGCAGTTTTTGGACCTTATTCAAGAAGGCAATTTAGGGCTTATGAAAGCGGTTGAAAAGTTCGATTATCAAAAGGGATTTAAGTTTTCAACCTACGCTACTTGGTGGATTAGACAAGCGATAACCCGTGCTATTGCCGACCAAGCAAGAACTATTCGTATCCCCGTACACATGGTTGAAACTATCAATAAACTTATTAGAGTTTCAAGAAGATTGTTGCAAGAACTCGGTAGAGAACCTTTACCCGAAGAACTTGCAAAAGAAATGGACGTTGACGTTCAGCGCGTTATTGAAATTCAAAAAATTGCCCAAGACCCCGTTTCTTTGGAAACGCCTATCGGTGAAGAAGAAGACAGTCATCTTTCAGACTTTATCGAAGACGAAAGAAGCGCCGCTCCTACAGACGCTGTTTCATACACTATGCTCAAAGAACAACTTATCGGTGTTTTGGACACTTTAACCCCGCGTGAAGAAAAGGTTTTACGCCTTCGTTACGGTTTGGACGACGGTAAACCCAGAACTTTAGAAGAAGTTGGTAAAGAATTTAACGTTACTAGAGAACGTATCCGTCAAATCGAAGCAAAAGCGCTCCGTAAACTTCGTCATCCCAGCCGTTCTAAACGCTTAAAAGATTACATCGGCAAACAATAATGACTGATAGATTAAATAAAATATTTGCAGTGTTGCCTTCTTGCGACACTTTTGCGGATATCGGCTGCGACCACGGCTATCTTGCTATGGCTATGCTTAAGAGCGAAAAATGCAGAAAAGTTATAGTTTCCGACATAAGCGCAAAATGCTTGAAAAAAGCCGAAGATTTGCTCGCAAAATACATAGAAAACGGCGTTGCTGAAAGCGTTGTTTCGGACGGTTTTGACAGCGTTAATAAATGCGACCTTGCGCTTATTGCAGGTATGGGCGGGGAAGAGATTATAGACATTTTAACGCGTGCAAAAGCACAAGAAAAATTGCCTGAAAAACTTGTTCTTCAACCCATGAAAAACTGCGACAAAGTGCGTTTACTTGCGATAGATTTTGGCTATAAAATCGTTTACGACAAGGTTTTTGCAAGTGCAAAAAAGTTTTATAATCTTATGCTTATCGAGCGTGGAAACGACGCTTTAACGCAAGAAGAAATTGAGTTCGGCAGAGATAATATTAGACTTAAACACAAAGATTTTATCGATATGATTAGCGATAATTTGAGAAAATATAACGCTATTTTAGAGAGTGAAAACTTGAGTGAACAAGTAAAATCTTCAGTGTTAAATAAAATAGAAAAGATTAAAAAATATGTATAGTTCAAAAGAATTTTTAAGCCTTTTAGAAGAGTTTGCGCCCTTATCTTTGAGCCGCAAAATGATTGAAAAAGGCAGTTACGACAACAGCGGATTACTCGTAAAAAATCACGATAATATCCAAAAAATTGCTTTTACTTTGGACCTTACGGTAGACGTTGTTTTGATGGCGGAAAGTAACGGCTGCGACACTATCGTAACACATCACCCAGCAATTTATTCGCCTATTAGTTCGCTTGATTTTGAAGGCGATACAGCCGCCATTACTCTCGCTGTAAAAAAGGGTTTTAACGTGTATTCTATGCACTTAAATCTCGATATAGCAGAAAATGGAATTGACCAGTGTTTATCTAACGGTTTGGGATTAAGAAACACAAGGGTAATAGAGAGAGTTGACGGCGATTTAGGATACGGTAGAATCGGCCAATTAAATAGCCAAAAAATAGAAGAATTTGTAAAAAAAGTCGAACTAGAATTCGGTTCGGATAAAATTATTTTTTACGGCAATAATGAAGTGAAATGCGTTGCATCTTTTTGCGGTGCGGGTGCGTCTAGCGCGGTTGGTGTTCTAAACGAATTAGACGGCGTTGATACGGTTGTTACTTCAGATATTGCTCATCACAATTTGTTAAGCCTTGTTAATGCGGGAAAGAACGTTGTTATAATTCCGCATTACGTTGCTGAAAATTACGGTTTTAATAAATTTTACCAAAGCGTATGCCAAAAACTTTGTGGAGGCGCTAAAGGGTATTATTTCACAGATAAAAGATTTATGTAAAGGAGAACCACTATGATACAAGCATTGTTAGACTATCAGAAGGTAGACGCTTCACTTCGTGAAATTGAAAAGAAACTCGCTGCAAGTGAAGAAAGAAAGAAGGCGGTTAGCGCAAAAAAATATCTTGACGGCGTTGAAGAAAACGTAAACAAACTCGACGCGCGCGCAACTGATCTTATCGCTGCGTACGAAGCAGTTACTCAAGAACAATTAAAGTTAAAAGAACAAGAAGAATCTATTGCTGATGCAATCGATTCATCTAAAGATGAAAAAGAAGTTGCTTTCCTTATCAAAAAGGTAGAAGAACTTATCGGTAAAATCAAATCATTAGGCTCTAAAGCAAGCAAGATTTCTGATGAAATTCAAGCGGTAATGAAAGAATATTCAACTATTAAAGCAACCACGAAAGCAGCGCAAGTTCAATATAACGAAAACGCTAAAAAATATTCGGAATTAAAGGCTTCGGTTGCTGGTGAAAAGGCTGAAATTGAAAAGCAACTCGCCGCGTTAAAAGAAAAAGTTGACCCTGCGCTTATGCAGAGATACCAGAAAAAGCGTGAAGGAAAAATTTACCCCATAGTTTACGCAACGCGTGGAAATATGTGTGGGGCGTGCAATATGGAATTGCCTATGGCGGTGCTCGGTAAACTTAAAAACGGCGAAGTTATCGATTGCGATCAATGCGGAAGAATGATTTACCAACCCAAATAACCCAAAATTTAACACTTAAAAACCCGATTTATCGGGTTTTTTTGTTTTTAAACGGCATTTGATATATTTATTTATATTATTTAAAATAAATATTTAAAATAATTACTTTTTAAGTTGTAAAAGAGCGCTAATTTTGGTATAATCAAAGGGACGATACTTTTGAGGTGGACTCTTGAGCGATTCTAATAGAAAAAAAGATAAAAAAGACAGTTCGTTTATATTTACTAAAGAAACTTTCGGCGTTGTGTTAGTATTATTTTCAACGCTCTCTTTGGTGTGCTTGATTACTCGTGAAATGGTGTTCTCACTGCCTGGTCAATGGGTAAACGCGTTCCTTTTCGGTTGCTTTGGTTACTTTGCTTACGCCGTAGTATTATATACGGCGATTTTAGGCGTGCAACTAATTATCGGCAAGGTTAAGTTTTTTGGGGCAAAGCGCAACGCGCTTATTACCACGGCGTTTATAATCGCTGCAATTATCACTCATACTATAACCCTTCATGGAAACGCAAGTCTTCCTTACGGGGAATATCTCGTTCGCTCGTACAATATGGCAGCGGGCGGCTTTACTACGGCGTCGGGCGGCGGAATCGTTACGGCGATTTTTTCATATCTTGTTATAAGTTTGATAAGCGAAATTGGAACTTACGTAGTTATGGGGCTTGCCTTTGCTGCAACCGTATTTTTCTTGGTTAAAGATTTCGTTCAAGGTGGTTTGAGCGCTGATAAAAAGCCCACTAAGTTTAGAACTTCTTTCGTCAAAGGTAAAAAGAAAACGGACGACGGTGAAAAGGAAGTTGAAACGGTTGAACCCGTTATCGCCGTTGCACCAGTGGTTACCGCTGAAAAGAGTGCACAACCTAAAAAACAAAGTTTATTCGTAAATAATCCCGCTGATTTCCACTTAAAAAATAAGCGTGAACTTTTGAGAAAGGACGATGTGGAAATGAAGATGGGCTTTACAGATAAGGGTTTGGGTGTGGTTACTACCGCTCAAGAAAGAAAGACCATAAGCGACCAAGCGGATTTAAAGACTAAACTCGACTATATCAAAACTCCGCCGGAAATTGATTTGGTTTCAATGCGTACGGAAATTCGCCCGCAAGAAAGCACTTCTAAACCCGAATTTTACGTACCCAAGCAACCTTCACAAACGGCTGTTTCAGATTATATCGGCACTCGCGCGGCACAAGCAGAGCAAGAGCCTATTCAAAACGTTTCTGGTGAAATTCCTTTTATCGAACACGCACCCGAAGAAAATATTCAAGGGGACAGCGCGGCTTACCGTGCGGAAGTTTTCGGGAAATACGCTGAAGTTGAAGATATTGCTCCGCAAGCAGAGCCTAGTATAGAAGATGAACCTGAAGTTATCACTCGCGCAGTGGGTAGCGGCAGAATTGAAGAACTTAAAGCACAAAGCACCCCCGCTGCGGATATTCCGTTTATTGAAGAAACCTTTACACAAGAAAGTAGTGGTAGGGTCAGCGACTTTTCCGCTAAGGAAGAAACGGCTGAGATACCCGCAAGCACGGTTAGAAGTGAACGCGCAAGGAGTATTTTATTCGGCGACAAAAAAGAAGACGCGCCTGCGCAAGAAAAACCGATTGAAAACACTCGCTCTTCACTCGGCTTTACTAGTAGGGCAGCGGCTGACGGAAATATGAGTGCTTCAAGACGTGGAGACAGTTTGAGTCGCGCACAAGCACCCGTAGAGCAACCCGCTGCGGAAGAAAAACCCAAAAAGTTAGAACCGCCTATCAATAGACAATATTTTAGACCGCCTTTCGACCTTTTGGAAAGTTACACTCCGCCCGTGGATATGCCTAAGGAAAACCATGAAGAACGCATGGAAATCATCCAAAGGACTTTGGAAGAATTTCACATCAACGCCGTTCCGCAAAGTTACGTGCAAGGCCCGTCTATTACTCGCTATGAAATAATGATGCCCGCCGGCGTTTCAGTTAAGAAAGTTTTGGCGTTTGACGACGACCTTAAGATGCGCTTGTCTGCAAAAGACGGCGTTCGTATCGAGGCGCCTATCCCCGGCAAAAACTTAGTTGGTATAGAAGTTGCAAACTCGGTTAAAACGACGGTTGGACTTCGTGAAATTTTGGAAGGCGCTGCAAGTGAAAAGCAAAAAGAAGGCGGACTTATGTTCGCGCTCGGTAAAGACCTTGTAGGTAAGCCTATTATGGACGACCTTTCTAAAGGTCCGCACTATCTAGTTGCGGGTGCAACTGGATCGGGTAAGAGCGTGTGCTTAAACCTTATGATTGTAAGTTTAATCATGCGTTATAGCCCCGAAGATTTAAGACTTATCTTGGTTGACCCCAAGGGCGTGGAATTCGTAAATTACGAACATATTCCACACCTTATGATTGATGAAATTATCACCGAGCCCAAAAAGGCTTTGGCTGTGCTTTCTTGGGCGTATACCGAAATGGAAAGAAGATTTTCAGTATTCCGTGAAAACGGCGCTGGGTTAGTCGTAGATATCGATTCTTATAACAGGGAAGTGGCAAGTAAAACCGTTGCTAAAATGCCTAGAATCGTTATAATTATCGACGAACTTGCCGACCTTATGGAAACTTGCAAGAAAGATTTAGAAAGTAGAATTCGTGCAATTGCGCAAAAAGCGCGTGCGGCTGGTATTCACTTAGTGCTTGCAACACAGCGTCCGTCAGTTGATATTATTACTGGTACTATTAAGGCTAACTTGCCTTCTCGTATAGCGTTTAAGGTTATGAACTTTAACGACTCGCAAACCATTTTGAGTGAGGCGGGTGCGGAAAAACTTTTGGGTAACGGCGATATGCTCTACAAAACTGCGCGTATGTCGTCAACCGAAAGATACCAAGGCGCTTACATCAGCAGTAGAGAAGTTAACAACATCGTATCTTATATCAAAGAAAACAACGCTGCTTACTTTGATGATGAACTCAAAGAATTCCTTGATAGGGAAGGTAAACCCAAGCAAGAAGAAGGCGGTGTGGATATGGCTAACGGCGGTGAAGAAAATAACGAATTCGACGCGTTTTTCTTAAAGGCGTTGTGGCTTGCCGTTAACAGTGAAGGCGTTTCCATTTCACAATTACAAAGACGTTTCCAAATCGGCTATTCACGCGCCGGTGGCTTAGTGGACAAGATGGAAAGAATGGGCTTTGTTTCTGGTAACGAAGGCAGCAAAGCGCGCCGAGTACTCTTAACGAGAGAAGAATTTATTGAAAAATTCGGACCGATGCCCGATTAAAAGGATAATTATGACGGATAGAAAACGCGTGGGCGTAATTTCACTCGGTTGCGATAAAAACCGCGTGGATACCGAAAAGATGCTTGCGCATATAAAGCAAAAACACGATTTGGTGGACGATATTGAGTGTGCTGAAATAATCGTTATCAACACTTGTGCATTTTTAGAAAGTGCAAGAGAAGAAGCCGTAAGCGAGATTTTTGCCGCTAACGAGTATAAAAAACAAGGCTCGGCAAAAAAAATTATAGTTACTGGATGTTTGCCACAAAAGTTTATAGGCGAAATTTACGATGAACTGCCCGAAGTAGACGCGTTTTTAGGTGTTTCCGATTACGATAATATTTTGCAAGTTATCGATAGGGTATGTGCTGGCGAGCGTGTAAACGCTGTTGGAGAGCCGCGTGGCGAGTGTGGAAAACAAAGGGTTCTTACTACTTCTACTTACGCTTACCTTAAAGTTGCTGACGGATGCTCTAACCACTGCACTTATTGCTTAATACCTTACATACGCGGTAAATTCCGCTCAGTACCCACTCAAGACTTGCTTGAAGAAGTAAAGGGGTTAGGAAAGGTAAAAGAACTTATTTTAGTTGCGCAAGACACGGCAAAGTACGGCTTAGATTTACCCGAAAAGACAAATCTTAGTGAACTTATTAGAAAAATTACCGCGTTAGATAGCGTTGGGGCAGTTAGACTTATGTATTGCTACCCCGAAAACTTAACCGACGAACTTATTGCGGAAATCAAAAATAACGACAAGGTTATAAAGTATATCGATATACCCTTACAGCACGCGGATGATAAAGTGCTTAAACTTATGAACCGCAAGGGCACGGGAGCAGGGTATCTTGAACTCATAAACAAGTTAAAGTCGGAAATCCCCGATATCGCTATTCGTTCAACTTTTATAACTGGCTTTCCTAGAGAGAGTGAACAAGCCTTTAAAAACTTAGTTGATTTTATCAAAAAGGCAAAATTATTTAACGCTGGATTCTTTGCTTACAGTAGGGAAGAAGGTACGCCCGCTTACCGTTTAGACGGGCAAATTGATGAAAAAATTAAACAAAAACGCTTAAAAAAGTTGTATTCTGTTCAGCAAAAGGTTGTGGAAGAAACTAACCAACAGTTTATAGACAAAGTTATTACCGTAACGGCGGAAGGTTTTGACCAAAACGAAATGGTTTACTTTGGAAGAGCGTACTTTAACGCCCCCGATATCGACGGAAAGGTTTACTTCTTTTCGGCGGATGAAGTTGAGCGCGGGCAAAGTTATCAAGTTAAAATTACACAAGTAACGGGTTACGACCTGTACGGAGAAAGATTATGAATTTACCATTAAAACTTACTATCTTGAGAATCGTAATGATTCCCGTATTCGTGGCGGTGTTCTTTATTGAACAAATCCCCTTTAATTTTGCAATTTCAGCAGTGATTTTTCTTCTTGCGGCGTTTACCGACTTTTTAGACGGTTATCTTGCAAGAAAGAACAACCAAGTTACCGACTTGGGTAAGTTTTTAGACCCTATTGCTGATAAAGTTTTGGTGTCTACTGCGCTTATCGTAATGCTCGTTCCAGTTGGCGAAGTTATTATTCTTCCTTGGTACTGCTCAATTGCTGTTGCAATTATTTTGGCTAGAGAATTAGTAGTTTCAGGTTTTAGAATGGTTGCTGCGTCAAAGGGTATGGTTATCGCTGCGGATAAGTCTGGCAAGGTTAAAACATTTATGCAGGATTTAGCAATCACCGTTTTACTTTTCGGTGCGGATATTATGCCCGGAACTTACTCAATAATCGGCATAATCGGGCTTGTCGCTTTAGGTATTGCAACCATTCTCACTATCGTATCTGGTACGGAATGTATCGTTAAAAATATAGCGGTGTTAAAGGATAACAAATGAAAAACGCTTTAATATTTTTCAGGTCGGAAACGGGTGGCTTTGACGGCGAATATTACCAAGAAGTCGTGTCCGCGTTTAAAAACGGCGGTATCGATTTTTACGCTGTGGAAGTTTTATCTAATACCGACGAGCGTACTTTTCGCCATAGAATTGACGAATATAAAGACGTGTGTGAAAATTTAATAGTGATTTATAATCCGTCCATTACTTTCGACTTAAAAGAACTGATTGCGGAAAAACTCGACACCGTGCTCGTAGAAAACGAAAACGCGGCGGTTTTTCTCGATGCGGTTTCTAAAAACGACGGGGTTGAGTACGCCGATTATTTTGCAAAACTTCCTATTGAGGCAACCGTTATCCCTAACATCAAGGGTGCGTTCCAAGGCTTTATGGTGGATGAAAGCGATTTTACAGTGGTGTGCTTACCTTGCGAATACGACCAAATTAAACCTATGTGCGATAAATACGTTTTGCCGTATTTAGAAAATAAGCACGGAATAGTTTCTAACCGTCTTATACTTAAATACTTTGGCGACAGTACTTTGCTCAGTGAAACGCTTAAGGAAGCCGAGCAAATGTATAACGGCTTAAAGTACGACTTAAAGAAAGTCAACGGCGACGTTACAATCGACCTTTTGTTTAACGATGCGGAAAAAGAAACACAACAACACGAAGTTATTAGACATATAGTTGGCGAACTTAAAGAAAACGTTTACGCGGAGTTTGATTGCACGCTAGGCGAAAGGCTGTTCGACCTATTAAAACTTAAAAAATTACGCGTTTCGGTTGCGGAATCTTTTACTGGGGGCAGAGTCGTTGCCGATATTATTAAAAACCCGGGCGCATCCGAATTCGTGCAAGAAGGCGTTGTAACCTATTCCAACCAAAGCAAGATGAAACGCCTTGGTGTAAACGACGTTGACCTTTATAGAAACGGTGCCGTAAGTTCAGTGGTTGCCTATCAAATGGCGGCGGGACTACTTCGTTCGGGCGATTGCGACTTAGCAATTTCTACGACGGGTATTGCTGGACCAAAGAGCGACGACACTAAAAAACCCGTTGGGCTTTGTTATATTGCTGTCGGAATGAAAGACGGCGTGCATACTTACAAACTTAACCTTTCTGGGTCTAGAGAAGAAATTACCGAAACAGCAAAGAATACCGCGCTGTTTTTGGCTATAAAAAAATTAAAAAACTTATAAGAGGAAAAAAATATGGATGAAGCAAAAATTAAAGCGCTGGAAGGAATGATGGCGCAAATTGAAAAACAATACGGCAAGGGCGCAATTATGCGTTTAGGTCAACAAGCAGGCGATACTAATATCGAAGTTCTTCCTACTGGTTGTTTATCTTTAGACCTTGCAATCGGTGTTGGCGGACTTCCCCGCGGCAGAATTATAGAAATTTACGGACCTGAATCTTCTGGTAAAACAACCGTTGCGCTTCACTGCATAGCAGAAACTCAAAAGGCTGGTGGTATTGCTGCGTTCGTTGACGCGGAACACGCGCTTGATCCCGTTTACGCTAAGGCGCTCGGCGTTAATCTTGACGAACTCTATGTTTCTCAGCCCGACACCGGTGAACAAGCACTCGATATCACCGCATCACTCGTAAACAGTAAGGCAGTTGATATTATCGTAGTCGACTCAGTTGCAGCACTTACCCCCAAGGCTGAAATCGAAGGGGATATGGGCGACTCTCACGTAGGTTTGCAGGCAAGACTTATGTCTCAAGCGCTTAGAAAACTTACCGCAATCACTAACAAGTCAAAAACTTGTATCATCTTTATCAACCAACTTCGTGAAAAGGTTGGCGTTATGTTTGGTAACCCTGAAGTTACCGCGGGTGGCAAGGCGCTCAAATTCTACGCAAGCGTTCGTATTGACGTAAGAAAGGCTGATGCACTTAAAGATAGCAACGGTGCTTACGGTAACCACACTAAAGCAAAAGTAGTTAAAAATAAGGTTGCTCCGCCTTTTAAAACGGCTGAGTTCGACATTATTTTCGGCAAGGGTATTTCTAAGGGAAGTTGCCTTGTCGATTTAGGCTTACAATACGAAATATTACAAAAGAGCGGTTCTTGGTTCTCATATAACGGCGAAAAGATTGCTCAAGGTAGAGAAAAAGCCGTTGATTACTTAGAAAACAACGCGGAAGTTGCTGAAGAAATTAAGGCAAAAATTATGGAAGCGTTCCAAAATAAGAACCAAATATAATTAACTAAATACTGTGTATTGTATTGACTTATAGTACAAAATGTAGTATAATAAAAGAAGTAAATACGCGCGTGCATTTGCGCGCGCATAAATAAAAACAGGAGGGCATTGTATATGCAAAATTTTAATTACAGCTCCCTGTTCTTGGCAGGCGACGGCGCATTACCTTGGATTATCGTAGCAGCCGTTGCAGTTTTGGCAGTTGTTGCATCGGTTATCTGCTGGGTTTTAAGCGGAAAGACCGTTACTAAAAGGTTTGAAAAAGAACAAGGCAATATCGACGCACAGCGCAATAGAATGCTTGATGACGTTAGGGAAGAAAGCAAAGCTATTAAAAAAGAAGCTATTTTAGAAGCGAAAGAACAGGAAATTAAACTTCGCAACGAATTTGAACGCGAATCTAAAGAGAAACGCGCTGAACTTCAAAGACTTGAAAACAGACTTAACCAAAAGGAAGAGACTTTGGAGAAAAAAGAAGAAAATTTAGCGAAGCGAAACGAAGAAACTACTAGACAACAAAACGCTTTGAAGGCGAAAGAAGGCGAACTTGACAAACGCATTGAAGAAATCGACGCTCAACACGAAAAGATGATTCAAGAGTTTGAAAAAATTTCGCAAATGAGTAGGGAAGAAGCAAAACAACAACTTATTCTCTCTATCACCGACGAAGCAAAGCGCGACGCTGCTGGTATGGTTAAAAATATCGAAGCGGAAGCAAAAGAAAACGGTGAAAGAAAGGCTAAAGAAATCGTTAGCCTAGCTATCCAAAAATGCTCAACCGAGCAAGCAACTGAAATTACCGTTTCAGTCGTACCCTTACCCAGCGACGATATGAAAGCAAGAATTATCGGTCGTGAAGGTAGAAATATTAGAACTTTAGAAAACGCAACCGGTATCGAACTCATCATCGACGACACTCCTGAAGTTGTTATCGTATCAGGTTTCGACCCCGTAAGACGTGAAGTTGCAAGAATCGCGCTTGAAAAACTTATTCAAGACGGTAGAATTCACCCCGCAAGAATTGAAGAAACTGTTGAAAAGGTTAAGAAAGAACTCGACCAACAAATCAAAGAAGCGGGCGAAGCGGCAATGTATGAGTGCAAGATTTTCGGACTTCATCCTGAAATCGTTAAACTTCTCGGCAGACTTAAATTCCGTACTAGTTACGGTCAAAACGTGCTTAAGCACTCGATTGAAGTATCACACTTAGCAGGCGTTATGGCGGCTGAACTCGGTGTAGATGAAACCTTGGCAAAACGCGCAGGTTTACTTCACGACTTAGGCAAAGCAGTTGACTTTGAAATCGAAGGTACGCACATGCAAATCGGTGCTGACCTTGCTAAAAAGTATAGAGAAAATAACAGCGTAATCAACGCTATCCTTGCTCACCATGGCGACGTTGAACCCAAAACTATCGAAGCAATTTTGGTTCAAGCGGCTGACGCTATTTCAGGTGCAAGACCTGGTGCAAGACGCGAAACTACTACTAACTATATCAAGAGATTGCAAAAACTTGAAGAAATTTCAAGCGGATTTAAGGGCGTTGAAAAATGCTATGCAATTCAAGCAGGTAGAGAAGTGCGCGTAATGGTTAAACCCGAACAAGTTAACGATGCACAAACCTTATTCTTGGCAAAAGAAATCGCTAAGAAGATTGAACAAGAGATGGAATATCCTGGTCAAATTAAGGTTAACGTTATCAGAGAATCACGCGCAACCGAATACGCTAAATAAAAGGCTATATCACAACAAATGGTCGATAAAGTTCGGCAAAACACGGTGCAATACGGCGTTAAAGCCCTTGACAATATGTAAACTATTGCCTGCGGACTTTGCCTTGTCTTGCTTGGTGTTTTATCCGCCCTTTTGCATCAACCATTTATTGTTCAATAGCCAATAAAAAAGAAACACAAAAACCCCGATTGACAAAATCGGGGTTTTTTAATAAGAAATAAACTCCCACGCTTGAAAAAGCGTGGGAGTTGTTGTATAATATTAAAGAATAAAGTTATTTTACAAAAGGAGAATTATGAAGCAAATTAAAACTGTAGCACTCATTGCACACGACAACAAGAAACAACAAATGATTGATTGGGCATTAAAGAATAAAGAAATGCTTTCAAAATTCACCCTTTGCGGACCTTGTTATAACTTCATCACTTATTAAATAGCGTCAACGGGAATTTTAACGACAACTTTTTTAAGAGCAGTAGGCTCGCCGTTAGCAATACATTGATGTAAATCTTCTGGGAACATAATGGCAAAACAGCCTTCTGAAAGTTTATCTTCAGCGTAATCGCTAGGAGAGTAGAAAATAACGTCCTTTACGTCGTTATATTCAGTGATAGGCGCTTGGTTTTCAATGTTCTTTGAAATAACTATTTCGCTACCCTTGTGGATGTATTGAAGGTCAAGATATTTTTTGTGCGCTTCCATCTTAACTTCAGTTAAGGGTTTGGTGTCGTATTCTTGAACTTTAGCAAAAGTGCCGTCTAAAATGTCGTGCTTGCCAACTTCTTTGTTTTCGGCATCAAGCAAAAATTCTTTGATAGCGCTTGCTAACTTTTTGTCGTTAAAATGTTTTTCAATGTTAGAAAGTTTGTCAATAATCATATCAATTTTCTCCGTAATTTTTTCGGTTTTACCGTGTAGGTAAAGTTTAACACAAAACAGCAAAAAGTTCAAGGGAAAATCTTAAAATCTATTGATAATTTTAACAGTTATTAAACTGTAAAAGCAGCAAAACTACTTAAAAAGTAGTTTATTATAAATAAATAATTGACAATAAGCGACAATAATGATAAAATTTCTTTATTATCGCTTTATTTTTTAGGAGTACTTATGAAAGGCGTTTCTATCCCTAAAATTTTTGGTTCAATGGTTTTTAACGATAAGGTTATGAAAGCACGCTTGTCTAAAGAAGCGTACGCTGCCGTTCGTTTAGCAAAAGACGAAGGTAAACCTTTATCACTTGAGTGTGCAAAAGAAGTTGCCGCTGCTATGAAAGAGTGGGCAATCGAAAAGGGTGCAACTCACTTTACCCATTGGTTCCAGCCTATGACGGGCATTACTGCGGAAAAGCACGACAGTTTTGTTGAGCCTTGTGGCGATGGCGACGTTATTATGAAGTTTTCGGAAAAATCTTTAGTTAAGGGTGAATCTGACGCGTCAAGTTTTCCGTCTGGCGGACTTAGAGCAACCTTTGAAGCGCGTGGATACACTGCTTGGGACCCCACTTCTTACGCTTTCGTAAAAGACGGCAGCCTTTATATCCCCACGGCGTTTTGCTCATACGGTGGCGAAGCGCTTGACAAAAAGACGCCCTTACTTCGTTCAATGGACGCGTTCAACAAGCAAGCGCTCCGTATTTTAAGACTTTTCGGCAATACTAAAGCAAAGAAAGTTACGCCCACCGTCGGTGCGGAACAAGAATATTTTTTAATAGATAAAAGCGTTTACGAACAAAGGCTTGACCTTGTTCACTGTGGTAGAACGCTTTTCGGCGCGCGCCCCGCAAAAGGTCAAGAACTTGAAGACCACTATTACGGCGCAATCAAACCCAGAGTTTCGGCGTTCATGAAAGAACTTGATGAAGAACTTTGGAAACTTGGCGTTTACGCTAAAACAAAACATAACGAAGCAGCACCCGCGCAACACGAACTTGCGCCCGTGTTTACTTCGACCAACATTTCAACCGACCAAAACCAACTTACGATGGAACTTATGAAGAGCGTTGCAACTAGACACGGTTTAGTTTGCTTGCTCCACGAAAAACCTTTCGCATCGGTTAACGGAAGCGGTAAGCACAACAACTGGTCAATAAGCACCGACCTTGGTGAAAACTTATTAGAACCGGGTGATACTCCCGCTAAAAACGCACAATTCTTGTTGTTTTTAACTGCTGTTATCAAAGCGGTTGACGAATATCAAGACCTGCTTAGAATTTCAGTTGCATCGGCGGGTAACGACCACCGTCTCGGCGGTTATGAAGCACCCCCTGCAATCATTTCAATCTACCTTGGTGAAGAATTAGACGGCGTGTTAAAGGCTATCGAGAAAGGTGAAGAATACTCTGCAAAAAGAAAAACCGATCTTAAAATCGGCGTTTCAGTACTTCCGCCTATTCCTAAGGATTCTACTGACAGAAACCGTACTTCGCCTTTTGCGTTTACTGGTAATAAATTTGAATTCCGTATGGTTGGCTCGTCAACAAATATTGCTTGTCCTAACTTCATTATTAACGCTATCGTTGCGGAAGAACTCCGCTTGTTTGCGGATAGGTTAGAAGGCGCAAAAGACTTTGCAACCGAACTCGATGCGTTAATAAGAGAAACTATCATTAACCACAAGCGCATTTTGTTTAGCGGAAACAACTACTCAAAAGAGTGGGAAAAGGAAGCAAAACGCCGCGGACTTCTTAACCTTAAGACTACCGTTGATGCACTTCCGAGATACGCTGACGAAAAGAACGTTAAAATGTTTGAAACGCACAAGATTTTATCTAAGCAAGAGATAAATTCTCGTACGGAAATTTTACTTGAAAACTATTCCAACATCGTTCATATTGAAGCGCTTACCGCAATCGATATTGCAAGAAAAGAAATTACCCCCGCGGTAATCGATTATCAAGCGTTCTTGCTCAACGAATTAAGTTTAAAGAAAGAGTTTTCAACGCTTGCGTGCGGTTTAGAGAAAAAACTTGCCGAACGCTTAGCCGTTCTTTCAGAAGAATTCTCTAACGCGCTAGATAAACTTATCGAAGACGTAAATAAATACGATTCTACTTGGACAAACTTGAAGAAGGCTAAATATTGTCAAAGTATATTGCTTAAAGATATGGCTGTTTTGAGAGATAGCGCAGACGCTATGGAAATGATTATAGGCAAAGATTTTTACGCGTTCCCGACTTACGAAGATATTTTGTATAGCGTAAAATATTAAAATAAGGGGATAAATTATGGCTTGGTCTCAAAATTTACAAACGGTGTTGGGTTACGCTAAAGAGATTAGCGAGCAAAAAGATTTTATTAAATTTTGCAACACAAGAGCGTTTGAAGATGCTGTCAATAAAAAGGTTGCGCTAGTTTCTTTAACCGATGAGTTAAAGTCGGAAGCGGAAAAATATATCGTGGAAAACGAAAAGAACGAAAACGCTTTGTGTTTTGTGTTGTTCTTTATCGTTTACACCATTTGCAGAAAGAATAAAATAGGTAATTTGCAAGATTTTTGCGATAAATATATCAACTTTTTTGATGAGTATGAGTTTACTGAATTTATTAAAATTTTAACCGAGTACAACACCAAAAAGGATGACAAAAACCAACTTAGAATTATTAGAAAGACCAAAAAACTTATCGAACTTAAAGGGGAAAACTTTGATTTTTCTACTCATAACGGCGTTGTAAACTTGTACGTTGAAGCAGTTTGCTCTTACTTTGAAACTAACCTTGACGAAAGGGCGGATGAAAAACTTTATATTGAAGATGCTAAACAAAAGATTTCAGCGATCGTAAACGGTGGCGAAAATAAATATCCTAAGTTTACGCTTAACTTGGGTAGGTTAGAAGCGCTTTTGGGTAATTATCAACGCGCTGAAGAACTTATCAATTTGGCTATAAGTTATATCGGCAGCGGCGAAACGCGCGTTTACACCGTTCACGAGTACGAACAATATTTGACAAAACTTAATATGATAAAGTTATACGACCTTAACGATAAAAAGATTAAGGAAGTTGAAAAGATTAAAACCGACAACTTAAAATCGTTATCTTTAATCACTGCGCTTTTAGGGTTTTTATTAGGCACTATCAACATTTTCTCAACCGTTACCGACGTTAAAGTTATGGCGCTTTTGATGGTAACTTATTTAGGGCTTGTAATAATCCTTTTAGGCGTATTATTGTTCGGTATTAAACTTATTTATAAAGAAAAGAACAAAAAGTTTACCGCGTACATTATGGTTACGCTTCTTTTAGGCGTGCTTATTTTTGCACTTAGCACGGTGCTTATTTTAATGGTATAAAATAAAAAATGAAGATTGAAAAAGCAACGCGTAAATCACATTTTTATAACGAAGACCGCTATATCGTGGGGGATAATTATTGCATGGTTTTAGACGGTGCAACTTCGCTTGTAAGTTCTGGCATTAAGCCCACTGAAGGCAGTTGGTTCGTTTCTCGTATAAAGCAAAGTTTGCCACAAAAATGTGATAACGTTATCGAAAAACTTGAATATATTTCAAAAAAAACCTACGCTGAATTTATCGAATTATCTAAGATAGACTCTAAGACGGACAGCGTGCTCTATTATCCGAGTGCGGGGTTATCTTGTGCTGTTGTTAAGGATAACAAAGTGCAAATTTTCACTACTGGCGACTGTGAAGCGGTGGTAAAACTTAAAGACGGCAAAATTATTAGGCATATTTTTCCCATGCTTGCCGAATTAGATAAAGGTGCGCTTGATATGATGATTGAGTATAAAAAGGCGCACGGTGTAAGCATGATGGAAGCGAGAAAAGCGTTAAACGGCGTGCTTATTGAAAATAGAAAACTAATGAATAAAAAGGGTGGCTATCCGGTGTTTACCGTATCGGATAAACCTAATTTTGGGTATATAAAAGCCGAGTATAATATTGATGAAATTAAAGAAATTTATCTCTATTCTGACGGTATTGCTCAAGCGTTTAATGAACTTCAAATTTATTCTTCTTGTGAAGAAATGTTTAGTGGTGAAGTTAATATTTATAAAGAGATTGAAAAGATTAAAAAGAGAGCGAAAAGTGATAAAACTTGTGAAAAGTATCCACGCTTTAAGGTTATCGACGATATTGTTATTGTAAAGATGACTTTTTAACTAAAAAACCTAAAAAACCCCCTGCAAAACGCGGGGGTTTTTTCTTTTGGTATAAATTACATTACACAAATATTTAAAAAAAGCCAAAATCAGTTGAATTTAAAGTGTAAATGTGATAAAATTGATTTACTATGTAAACATTATATATACGGCGGATTAAAAATGAAAAATTATTGCCGCCGCGATATACAAAAAAGGAGAGACTATGTTCAAAATTGTTGACAAAAAAGTGCTTAATCCTACGGTTACTAGAATTGACGTTTACGCACCGTTTGTTGCTAAAAAAGCACAAGCAGGTCAGTTCGTAATTTTAAGGGCTACTGAAGACGGCGAAAGAATTCCTTTGACCGTTGCTGATTACGATAGGGAAAAGGGTACGGTTGCTGTTATTTTCCAAATCGTTGGTGCAACCACTTACGCGCTCAACCAACTAAACGCTGGCGATTATATTGCAGACTTCGTTGGTCCGCTCGGTAATGCTACCCACGTTAAGGGTTTGAAGAAAGTTGCAGTCGTTGGCGGCGGCGTTGGCTGTGCTATTGCTTACCCCGTTGCGAAAGCGCTTCACGAGGAAGGTGCTGAAGTTCACTCAATCGTTGGCTTTAGATGTAAAGACCTTGTTATCTTGGAAGATGAATTTAAGGCAGTTAGTGATAAGTACGTTCTTATGAGCGACGACGGTACTGCTGGTACTAAAGGTTTAGTTACTGACGCTCTCAAAAACCTTATCGAAAGCGGTGAACAATATGACGAAGTTATTGCTATCGGACCTGTTATAATGATGAAGTTCGTATGCAAACTCACCAAAGAATACGGCGTTAAAACTATCGTTTCAATGAATCCTATTATGATTGACGGAACTGGTATGTGCGGTGGTTGCCGTCTTACCGTTGGTGGTGAAACTAAGTTCGCTTGTGTTGACGGTCCTGAATTCGACGGACATTTAGTTGACTTTGACGAAGCAATGAAGCGTGGCGCAAGTTATAAAGAATGGGAAAGACACAAGTATGAAGAAACTTGCAACCTTTTCAACAAGGAGGTAAAATAATTATGCCTAACATGTCATTAAAGAAAAACCCCATGCCGCATCAAGAAGCGGACGTTAGAAATAAAAACTTTGAAGAAGTTGCTTTGGGTTACACCCCTGAACAAGCAATGGACGAAGCGGAAAGATGCTTAAACTGTAAGCATAAACCTTGCGTTGGCGGTTGCCCCGTAAACGTACATATCCCCGAATTTATCGCTAAAGTTCGTGAAGGTGATTTTGAAGGCGCTTACCAAATTATTTCTCAGTCTTCATCTCTCCCCGCAGTATGCGGTAGAGTTTGCCCGCAAGAATCTCAATGTGAAAAGTACTGCGTACGCGGTATCAAGGGCGAACCCGTTGCTATCGGTAGATTAGAAAGATTTGTTGCCGACTATCACAACGCTAACTGCAAAGATAAACCCGTTAAACCCGAAAGCAACGGTATTAAAGTTGCCGTTGTAGGTTCAGGTCCTTCTGGGCTTACTTGCGCGGGCGACCTTGCTAAAAAGGGTTATGAAGTAACCGTATTTGAAGCCTTCCACTTGGCTGGCGGCGTTCTCGTTTACGGTATCCCCGAATTTAGATTACCTAAGTCAATCGTTCAAAAAGAAATTGACACTTTGAAAGATTTAGGCGTTAAGATTGAAACCAATATGGTTATCGGTAAGGTTATCTCTATCGATGAACTCATTAAAGAATACGACTTCAAGGCTGTGTTCGTAGGTTCAGGTGCTGGTCTTCCTAAGTTTATGAATATCCCTGGTGAAAACTTAAACGGCGTATATTCTGCAAACGAATTCTTAACCCGTATCAACCTTATGAAAGCGTATAAGGACGATGCAACCACTCCCATTAAGCACGGCAAGAAAGTCGTAGTAGTTGGTGGTGGTAACGTTGCTATGGACGCTGCAAGATGTGCTAAGCGTTTGGGTGGCGACGTTCATATCGTTTACAGAAGAACGCTCGACGAACTCCCCGCAAGAAAGGAAGAAGTTGAACACGCTATGGAAGAAGGCATTATCTTCGACCTTCTCACTAACCCCGTATCAATCAAGGGTAACGAAACTGGTTGGGTAGACGCTGTTACTTGCATTAAGATGGAACTTGGCGAACCCGACGCATCAGGTCGTCGTCGCCCCGTAGAAATTAAGGGTAGCGAATTCGACATTGAAGCGGACGTAGTTATCATGGCACTCGGTACTTCTCCCAACCCGCTTATTAAGTCTACTACCGAAGGTTTAGAAGTTAATAAGCACGGCGGTATCATTACCGATGAAAATGGTGCAACTTCCGTTCAAGCGGTATACGCTGGTGGCGACGCTGTAACCGGTGCAGCAACCGTTATCTTAGCAATGGGTGCTGGTAAAACTGCGGCGAAGGCTATAGATGAATATCTAAGCAAATAATTTTAAGCCATATATACTTCGTGATGCGCGTAAAATTTGTGCTTTTATTTGGTTACGTACTTTCCGTACGCGCCCAGCATAAAATGCTCATTTTCCACGCCTGACTTGTATCTATGTCTTAAAATCTAACTTAAAAAGTGGCTGTGTGAAAAAACTTGAAATACTTGTTTCTTCACCCTTTAACTCAAATTTATAAACAATAAATTATTACTCAAAAACTAAACGTTAGAACCGCCCTAAAAAACAAAGGACGGTTTTAATGGCGTTTAAGAAAAGGCTTTTATTATAACGAATAAGACGACCGTTTTGTCGAAGTTTAAGCCAAAAAACAAAACTTACAAATTTTTTGGAGGAAATATGGAAAAATTTGATTACAGCGTACTTGATAGGGCGATTGAACAATTTGGCAACAAAGAAAGTTCACTTATCGCAATCTTACAAAACGCTCAAGAACATTTTAGGTATTTGCCCAAAGAAGTTTTCCCGTATCTTGCGGAAAAACTCAACATTTCTGAGGCAAAAATTTATGGTGTGGCAACTTTCTATGAAAACTTCTCTTTAGAACAAAAGGGTAAGTACATCTTTAAGGTTTGCGACGGTACTGCTTGCCACGTTCGCCACTCTATTCCTATTTTGGAAGCGTTGAGAGCCGAACTTGGTTTATCAGAAGAAAAGAAAACTACCGACGACCTTATGTTTACGGTTGAAACAGTTGCTTGCCTTGGTGCTTGTTCTTCTGCACCTGCAATTACTTTGAATAACGAAATTTATCCTAATATGACTCCCGAATCGGCTGTCGCATTAGTTAAATCATTAAAGGAGGGTATGTAATATGTTGACAAATAGAGCACAATTACAAGAACTCCGCGCAAGTTGTGCAAAAAGAATGCAAGCGGAAACAAAGCGCATTATCGTTTGTGCTGGTGCTGGTTGCGTTTCTAAGGGTGCGCTTAAAATTTACGACAAATTCGCGGAAATTATGAAGGCTAAAGGGGTAAACTTCTCTTTAGAACTTCAAAAAGAACCGCATAGCGATTCAGTTAGACTTAAAGAAAGTGGTTGCCACGGTTTTTGTGAAATCGGACCGCTCGTTCGTGTTGAACCGCAAGGCTGGCTTTACGTTAAGGTTAAAGTAGAAGATTGTGAAGAAATCATCGAAAAAACCATTATTAACGGCGAATGTGTGGACAGACTCGTTTACACTCAAGACGGTCAAATTTATAGAGAACAAAAGGAAGTTCCTTTCTATAAAAAGCAAACCCGTATGATTTTGGACAACTGTGATAAAATCGACGCTACTTCTATTGAAGAATATCTTGCTATGGGTGGCTACACCGCTTTAGAAAAGGCGCTTTTCGAAATGAATTCTGAAGAAATCATTAACGAAATTAGCGAATCTGGTCTTCGTGGCCGTGGCGGCGGCGGATTCCCCGCAGGTAGAAAGTGGAGTCAAGTTGCAAGACAAAAGAACTTCCCCAAATACGTAGTATGTAACGGCGACGAAGGCGACCCCGGTGCGTTTATGGACCGTTCAGTTATGGAAGACGACCCGCATCGTATGATTGAAGGTATGGTTATCGCTGGTATCGCTACTGGCGCAAACGACGGTTATATCTACGTTCGTGCCGAATATCCTAAGGCTGTTGCAAGACTTCAACTTGCTATCGAACAAGCAACTGCACTTGGACTTTTGGGCGATAACATTTTAGGTACTGGATTTAAGTTCTATATGCACATTAACCGCGGTGCTGGTGCGTTCGTTTGTGGTGAAGGTTCAGCACTTACCGCATCTATCGAAGGTAAACGCGGTATGCCTAGAACTAAACCCCCGCGTACTGTTGAACACGGTTTATTCGATAAACCTACCGTTCTCAACAACGTTGAAACTTACGCTAACGTTTCTACTATCATCAATAACGGCAGCGAATGGTTTAAGAAAATCGGTACTGAAAACTCTACTGGTACTAAGACTTTCGCTCTTACTGGTAACATTCAAAACGCTGGGCTTATCGAAGTACCTATGGGTACTACTTTGAGAGAAGTTATCTTTGATATTGGTGGCGGCGTTCGTGACGGCGGAAAGTTTAAGGCTGTTCAAATCGGTGGTCCGTCTGGCGGTTGTCTAACTGAAGAACACTTTGACTTACCCCTTGACTTCGATTCACTCTCTAAAGTGGGTGCAATCATCGGTTCAGGTGGTTTGGTTGTTATGGACCAAAAAACTTGTATGGTTGAAGTTGCTCGTTTCTTTATGGACTTTACTCAAAAAGAAAGTTGCGGAAAGTGCGTTCCTTGTAGAGAAGGTACTAAGCGCATGCTTGAAATCTTGAACCGTATCGTTGACGGCAAGGGTGAAGACGGCGACATCGAACTCTTAAAAGAACTCGGTGAAACCATTTCTAAAACTGCACTTTGCGGGCTTGGTAAAACTGCTGCTGGTCCCGTACTTTCTACTATTAAGTACTTTGAAGACGAGTACAGAGCACACATTTACGATAAGAAGTGTCCTGCGGGTGCTTGCAAGAAGTTAAAGACTATCACTATCGACCCCGAACTCTGTAAAGGTTGCTCTAAGTGCGCAAGAAACTGTCCCGTTGGCGCAATCAAGGGCGAACTCAAAAAACCGTTCGTTATCGATCAAAAAGTTTGCATTAAGTGTGGTGCTTGTCTTTCTAACTGCCCGTTCCACGCTATTAAGGAGATATAATTATGAAAGAATATATGATTATTGACGGTATTAAAGCGGAAATTAACGGCGAAAAGAACGTTTTGGAAGTAGCAAGAAAAGTTGGTATTGAAATCCCTGCTTTCTGTTACGACCCCGATCTTTCAATTTACGGCGCATGCAGAATGTGTATGTTTGAAGATGAACGCGGCAGATTTGACGCTGCTTGTTCAACCATCCCTAGAGCGGGTATGGAAATTAAAACCAACACTCCCAAACTCCGTAAGTATAGAAAAATGATTCTTGAACTTCTCCTTGCTAACCATTGCAGAGATTGCACGACCTGTCATATGAGCGGTAAGTGCAGACTTCAAGAATTTGCTTATAAGTTCAACATTGAAGGGGTAAGATTCCCCAACAATGCTTGTCAGCTTTCACCCGACCATTCTTCATACTGCATTTTGCGCGACCCCGGTAAGTGTATTCTTTGCGGTAAGTGCGTAAGAATGTGTAATGAAATTCAATCAGTTGGCGCAATCGACTACGCTTACCGTGGTTCAAAGATGAAAATTGCAACCGCTTTCGATGGCGATATTGCTAATTCTCCTTGCGTTGGCTGCGGTCAATGTGCGGCTGTTTGCCCGACTGGTGCTATCACTATTCGTGATGATGCCGACCTTGTTTGGAAGGCTATCGGTAATCCCGATATCGAAGTTTCAGTTCAAGTTGCACCTGCTGTTAGAGTGGGTTTAGGTACTGAATTCGGCTTTGAAGAAGGCACTAACGTTATGGGTAAATTAGTTACCGCACTTCGTGAAATGGGCTTTGACAAGGTTTACGATACTAACATCGGCGCAGATTTAACCATTATGGAAGAATCTAACGAACTTATTCATAGAATTCAAAAGGGTGGCAAGTTACCTATGTTTACTTCTTGCTGTCCCGCATGGATAAGATTTGCTGAAGATAAATATCCCGACCTTTTAGATAACATTTCTACTTGTAAGAGCCCGATGCAAATGCTTGCATCAACCGTTAAGGCTACTTACGAAGGCGAAAAGAAACATATCCACGTTGCTATTATGCCTTGCTCAGCAAAGAAAGACGAAGCAAAGCGTGAAAAGTTCGGCGGTGCTGTTGATTACGTTCTCTCTACTCAAGAAGTTATCCGTATGATTCGTGAACACGGTATTCACTTCAAGTATTTAGAAGAATCTCTCCCCGACGTTCCGTTCAAGGAATACACTGGCGCAAGCGTAATCTTCGGTGCATCAGGCGGTGTTATGGAAGCAGCACTTAGAACTGCTGTTGAAACTATCACTGGTGAAAAACTTAAAAACGTTGAGTTCACCGAAGTTCGTGGTATGGAAGGCGTTAAAGAAGCCGAATACGCTGCTGGCGACCTTAAGGTTAAAGTTGCGGTCGCAAGTGGTTTGAAAAACGCTGCTGCTCTTTGCGACAAGGTTAGAGCAGGGGAATGTGATTATCAATTCATTGAAATCATGAGTTGCCCCGGCGGTTGCGTAAACGGTGCTGGTCAACCCTTCGTTGATGCGTTTAAGCGTTCTGATATGGACTATAAGGGTATGCGTGCAAAAGGTCTTTATAAGACTGATGCTGATATGTCTGCAAGAAAGAGCCATGAAAACATGGCAATCTCTGCACTCTACGACAACTTCTTTGGTGAAGTAGGTGGACATAAAGCGCATGAGTTGTTGCATACACACTACGAACCAAAAAAATCCAAATAAACGGCGCAATACAGCGTTAACTGCTCTGCAAAAAAGACTTCGATAACCAAAAAGGTTTATCTCCTCCTTTTTTGCGAGCGAGCCTTGTCTTGCTTGTTTCTTTGAATTTTTTAGCAATGGTATTTAATACTTTGCTTGTATCTATGTCTTAAAATGGGTGTAAAAAGAATATCTTGTTCTTCACACTTAAAAGCGTCAATGACGCACTTTGCATATAACACTCGTTTTTACGGCTGTTTTATCAAGTATCAATTAAAAATTAAACCGCACTGTTATACAGTGCGGTTTTTTCTTTGACTTAAAATGCAATGTTTGGTATACTAAAAATAGTTTAACAAAGTGTAAATATTATCTTACTCGTATGACTAGTTAAAGAACAATAATAAAAATGAAAAGAAAGATTTTGGCTACGGTTTTTGCTTGTCTTGCGGCAGCACTCTATGCAATAAATATTCCCGTGTCAAAGATATTATCCGCACACGCAAGTTCGGTTATGATGGCGGCGTTTTTATATCTCGGTGCGGGCGTTGGGCTGTTTATTTACGGACTTATTGCAAAGGCTGTTAAAAGGGAAGAAAACCTTAAAAAATTAAATAAAAAAGATATGCCTTTCGTTATAGGTATGGTTGTTTTAGATATTGCTGCACCTATACTTTTAATGATAGGTATAAGATATACTTCAGCATCTAACGCGGCGCTCCTTAATAACTTTGAAATTGTTGCAACAACTTTAATTGCTTTTGTAGTATTTAAAGAAATGGTTTCGCCGAAACTGTGGATTGCAATTATTACCGTAACGCTGTCGGGTGTGATACTTAGTTTTGAAGGGTGGGGAAGTTTTAACTTTAACTTTGGCTCACTTTTAGTGCTCGGCGCGTGCGTGTGCTGGGGTTTAGAAAACAACTGCACTAGAAAAATAAGCAACAAAAGCGCAACTGACATCGTAGTTATTAAAGGGTGTTTTTCAGGACTTGGAAGTTTAATCGTTGCACTTATCGTTGGCGAAAGGTTTCCAGCCCTTGATATTATTTTTCTTATAGCGTTGCTTGGTTTTGTAGCGTATGGGCTTAGCATTAAGTTTTACATAACCGCTCAAAGTGAACTTGGGGCGGCAAAAACAAGCGCATATTACTCAATTGCACCATTTTTAGGGGTGTTGTTCGGTATAGTTTTCTTAAAAGAAGTACCCGAATTTAATTTCTATATAGCACTTGTGTTGATGATTGCGGCTACAATTTTAATGGTTAAAGATACTTTTGAAACATATCACAAACACGAACATACTCACATGCAAAAACACGCGCACTTAAACGGTGATAAAAAGATAACGCATGAGCATACGTTTACGCACACCCACGCGCATTTACATAAAGTAGACGGGGAAGATAAACACGTGCACATGCATTTAACAAAAGAAAAGCATATACATTTATAAGTATATTTATAAAGGAAAATACTATGGAATTTAAAAAGAGTAAAAAACTAAGTTATTGTTATTTGGCGGCGGTTTATATTCTTGCACTTGCCGTTGCGGTGTTGTGCTACAATTTTATGCCTACTAATATCGTGTTGCTTAAAGTACTTGCTGCGGATGTTTGTGCAACCAGTGTCGTTTATTTGGGTAGCCTTATCATAAACAATTCATCCGTGTACGACCCTTACTGGAGCGTTCAACCTATCGTAATAGTCGTTGGGCTTGCAATTGAAAACGGGCTTAACAGCGTGTTAAAAGTTTTTGCTCTTATTGTTGTCATCTTGTGGGGTATTCGCCTTACTGCAAACTGGGCTTATACTTTTAAGAACCTTACCAAAGAAGACTGGCGTTATAAAATGTTTAGAGAAAAAACTGGGGATTATTATCCTTTCGTTGATTTGTTTGGAATACATTTATTCCCAACCTTCGTGGTTTATGCTTGTATGATGCCTGTTATTTACGTATTTACAAAACCCGCATCAGTAAACGCGGGCAGCATAATTTTCTACGTAATTGCATTCGGCGCTGTTGTTTTACAAACGATTAGTGATACTGAACTTCATTCGTTCAAAAAACGCGGTGAAAGGGGAATAATCAAAGAAGGTGCTTGGAAATATATTCGCCACCCCAACTATCTTGGTGAAATTGTATTTTGGTGGGCAATTATGTTTGCAACCTTCTGCGCTAAGCCGTCAACCGCATATATGTTTATCGGTGCAATAGCGTTAACGCTTATGTTCGTATTCTTTAGCGCACCCGTTGCCGACCTTAGGCAGTCAAGAAAGAAAGGTTTTGAAGAATATAAAGAGAAAACCGACGCGCTTATTCCTATTAAGTTAATAGCAAACAAATTTAAGGCAGCGGCAAAAGATGAATAGTAACGAAAAGAAACCTTTTTTCAGTCGCGTTTTGAGTGTGTTAAAAACAATATTTTTTATTTTTAACCTATTGACGCAGTTGGCAAATATAGCGTTGCTTGCTTATTTATCAACGGTTACAAATGAAAAATAAGTTGTAAACTTATGCTTACTTGTTTTTGCGGTTATCTATTTGATAGTTTATGTAGTGTTGTCGCTATTTGATAAGTTCAACACCAAAAAAGCGAAAACTGTTGCCAAAAAAACTTATAAATACGCTAAGCGTGTTATGAAATTCATATCGCTTGGAATAACCGTTTACAGCATCTATTTATCAACTCAACATTTATCGTTTATATCTACGATTATAGCGGGCTGCGCCCTTAACTTTATGATAACTTCAATCATTATTGAAATACTAATGATTATAGTTACTAGAAAAGTAAAGAAAATAAAGGAAAAAGTTACGGAAAGGTTAAACAATATTGCCAAGTCGTCAAAAAACAAAAAACCTAATAAAGAATTAGAAGAAAACTAACAAAAAACTCCTATCATTTGATAGGAGTTTTATTTATATTTTTTGTGCGCTTATTACGGTAAGCGTGCCGTTTTGAACGGTGAATTTTAGGTTTACGCCAGCAAAGGTTAGACCGTATTCCTTGCCGTCGTCTTGATAAGAAGGTCGGGGGTCGTCTGCTAAACATTCGGTAAGCGCATCAATTTTCTCTTGCGAAAGAAGTGAAAACACTTCATCGCAAAGGTTTACTTTTAATTTATAATCCTTTAATTCTTCCGCGTAACCGCCCTTAGCATCGGGGTGGCAATCGGTAAATGGAAGATATGGTTTTACGTCGTAAATAGGCGTGCCGTCAAGTAAGTCTGCACCTGAAATAACGATAACGGTACCGTATTTTTCGGTTTTTTCAAGTTTTTCAAACTTAACTGAAGAAAGCCCTATATGATTGGGGCGGAAAGGTGAGCGACTTGCAAAAACCCCCACTTTTTTGTTTCCACCAAGGCGCGGTGGGCGAACTAGCGGTGAAAATTCATCCTTATGCGCTTTAGAAAAGTCAAAAAGTATCCATAGGTGTGTAAAGCCTTCTATCCCGCGCAGAGCATCATCACTTCTATATTCGGGATGAAATATTACCTTTGCCTTTAGACTGGGCGCTCTACCACTTTGGCGGGGTATACCGAACTTTTCGCTAAAATCACTTTTTATATAACCGATGGGTTTAACTTGAAAATTTTCCATAACCATATTATACAACTTATTCGTGTGTTAAGTCCATTACTTTTTGTTATAAAAAGAAAACACGGCAAATTTTTTGCCGTGTTTTAAGTTGTTATTCTTTAGTTTGTTGTTTTGCCCAGCGCTTAACCATATCTGCAACTGAATGAGCAAGTTCGCCTAAATCCCAGTCGGTTGTGTTTACGATAAGGTGATAAGCCTTTCTATGCCCCCATTCGCCATCCGCAATCAAAAATCTCGTACGAGCACGGTTTTTATCTATGCGTTGAATATTTTTCTTAAGCGCCTTATCTGATAATTGTTCATCATGGTCGGCGCGTTCTCTGCAACGCTTAATCTTAGCGTCCATTTCTGCGCATACGAAGATATTGAAGGGGTTGAGATCGTTCAAAATTACGTCGGCATTTCTACCAACGATAACACAGTCTCTACCTTGTTTTGCAATTTCTTCAATAACCTGTCTTTGTTCAATTAAAAGTTTAGTTTGCGGTGCATGCACAACCATAGGTGTACCAAAAGAGTGGCTAAAGGTTAGGGGAATAGTTTGCAAAAGATTGCTGTTAAGAGCGGCGTCAACGAACTTTTCATCCATATCGTGGCGCTCTGCTATTGTAGAAATAATTTGACGGTCATAGTAATCGTATCCCAAAACTTCCGCAATACGCTTGCCTAATTCTCTACCGCCACTGCCAAATTCACGACTGATAGTTACAATAATCATAAGCCTTACCTATATATTAAAGATTTTTTTAGTTAAAAATAAAAAGTAGTAACTTTTATTTCTATAATAATTATACTATAAAACCTTAAAAAAATCAATACCTATTTAAAAAAATGCTTTTCCTAAAATAAAAAAGCGGCTTTATATAAAGCCGCTTTTATTAGCAATTTACTTGTTTTTCTTGTCTTCTACAGGGTGTGCAAGTTTATATTTATATTCTTCTAATGCAGTGGCAAGTTGGTCGCCGCAAGAAGTGTTGCTTCTGCATTTAATTCCCTTTAAGAGCGCTATAACTTCATCAATGGGTTTGCCGTTAACAAGTCTTGCAACGGCTTGTAAGTTTCCGCTGCATCCGCCTATAAATTTTACGTTTTGAAGTTTCATATCGGGGGTAACGTCAAACAAGATTTGTCTTGAACACGTACCTTTGGTCATGTAAGTTTGCATTTGAATTCTCCTTATGATGTCAAAATATAAATTAGTCAACTAAATTTTCATATACGTTACGGTAAACGTCCGCGGCCTTTTCACCCCATTTTTTATAAATATCCTTGGCAATTTGGCGGTTGGGCACAACGAGTTTTAATTCTAAAACGGGTTGGGCGGGCTCGATAATCTTAAGATACGCCGTATAAGTGCCGTCCTTATTCATAAAATAATCGGCAACACATTCTTGTTTTCTGCGATATTTGGTGCGGTTGCTTTTAATGAAAAGCGCAATTTCTTCACGAGTAGATGCAGGGATGTTTATAAAAAAGTTTGCCAAGCAAATTCTTCCGTCGGGGGTGATGGTGTAAAGCGGTTCGCCAGCGTTACCGATATTATAAATCCAACCACAGTCAAGAAGTTGGTTTAATATGGGCTGACAATCCATATAAGCAAGCCAGTTGTTTGACGAACAACACATATCAAGCACCGTATTTTCCGAAAGCGGCACTTCCATCTTGTCAAAGACGAACAACAATATTAACTTGTTAAGTGATGAGTCTCCTTTGACTTGCATAACACATACATCTCCACGCTATTGTTCAATTATTATAATACGAGTAAAAATGTTTGCTCGCAAGGGCATTTTTACGACCTATTACAATATAGCAGCAACGCGTAAAACGCGTTAAATGCGATAGCATTGCTTCTTCTCCGAAAGAAGCGCTGCGTTTATTATACCACAAAAACAGATTTTGTAAAGAACTTTATTAAAAAATTTGCAAAATTATGACAAAAAAAGTTTATAAAGCCAAAGTATTATGGTATAATATATAAGTAAAAATGGGTTTATGTTTAAATCTATAAAATTTAGGTGGATGTATTTTTAAATTAGTATCACGCCGCCAAGACTTATTTAAAAAATGAACTTAAACGATTTTGGAGATAGAATTATGACTAAAGTAGATGAATTGAATTTGTTTTTAGAAAGTGCGGACGATTTGATTGAAAGTAAGTACATTATTGCTGACGTAAAACTTGCGAACTTCTTAAGATCAATCGCTATGTCAGATACCATTATTGCAATCTTAAAAAATTGTCTTAATGATTTTGATTATATGGAAGCACAAAGAAAATACTTTGTTAAGAGCCAACAAGCAGATAAGGGCGAATTTGTAACGCCCGCATCATCACGCGAACTCTTGGCGTTCGTATTTAATATTTTAGTTGATATCGATGCAAAGCGCATAGATTTCAACCAACTATTAAGTAGATACTTCTTTGTAGACGGCAGCCGCTCAGCGGCGTATGAAGCGTTTACTGCGGCTATGATTAAGCCGTTCGTTAACGTTATAAAAATGCTTATGGAAGGCGTTGTTGACGGAACTATTCAAGATCCTATTGAAGCGTTAAACGCTCAAGAAGGCTTAAAGGCTAAAGAACTTGCTGAAAAGGTGCAAACTGAAAGAAGAGAAAGAGAACTTTTGATGAAGGCTTACGGTAAAAGCCTTAAAGCAATTAGAGATATTTTGGCTGCGGATAAGCAAAAAGTTAAGGACAGCAAATTAAAAGACACTGCTAAAGAAGAAATTACTCTCGTTATCGATATGTTAGACAGCGTATTAGAAAGCGATGACAAAGATGCTATTCAATACGCGTTTATCGCTTACAAGAACGTTGCAAAAGCAAACGTGTTTATGTTCTTTGGTAGAGTAGGTAAAGTAACCAAACTTATTAAGGACGTTTTAAATGGAATTTGAAGAAAAAACCCTTGAAAAGAATTATCTTTACAAAGGTAAAATTATAAACGTAAGAAAAGATAACGCACTTCTTCCTAACGGCAACACCGCTATTAGAGAAGTTGTTGAACACTTGGGTGGCAGTTGTATTTTGTGCATAGTAGACGGTAAGGTTTTGTTGGTTAAACAATTCCGCTATCCATATGCAGAAGAAATTTGGGAAATCCCCGCGGGGAAACTTAACCAAGGTGAAACGCCCGAACAAACCGCTATCCGTGAGTTGGAAGAAGAATGTGGTTTAAAGGCGGAAAGCGTTACAAAACTTTTCGACGTGTATCCTACAACGGCGTACAGTAATGAAATTATAAGGATTTATCGCGCGGAAAACGTTAAAAAAACCAACCAACACTTAGACGACGATGAATTTTTAAGAGCACAATGGTTTGATTTGCAAACGGTTAAGAAAATGATTGAAAGCGGTGAAATTAAGGACGGTAAGACTTTGATTGCACTTCTCAGCGTTTTATAACCGCAAGGGGAAAAGATATAAACATCTAAAAGGACGGACACTATTTTGAAAAGGACAGACGTAAGAAACGTTGCAATTATTGCGCACGTTGACCACGGCAAAACTACTTTGGTTAACGAAATGTTAAAGCAGGGCGGTATTTTCCGTGATAATCAAGAAGTTATGGATAGAGTTATGGACTCTGGCGACATTGAACGCGAAAGGGGCATAACCATTTTAGCAAAGAACACTTCTGCATTTTATAACGGTGTAAAAATCAATATCGTAGACACCCCCGGACACGCGGACTTCGGTGGCGAAGTTGAACGTGTTTTAAAAATGGTAAATGGCGTTCTCGTTCTCGTTGACGCTTGTGAAGGACCTATGCCGCAAACGCGTTTCGTTATGCAAAAGGCGTTGGAACTCAACCATAAACTTATTATAGTCGTAAATAAAATCGACCGTCCCGATGCAAGACTTTCTGAAGTTCAAGATGAAATTTTGGAACTCTTATTCGATCTTAACGCAAGCGACGATCAAATTGACAGTCCCATTATTTTTTGTTCGGGTAGGGCAGGCACTGCAACTTTAGACTATAAAACTCCGGGCACTGATTTAACGCCTCTTTTCGATACTATTATAAACCATTTTGAACCGCAAGAAGTTGATATGGACGCGCCTTTCCAAATGCTAGTTTCATCAATCGACTATAACGAATACGTTGGTAGAATAGGTATCGGTAGAATTGAACGCGGTAAGATTGCTATTAACCAAGACGTTCAAACTTGCAACTTTAACGTAACTGGAAAAGAAGTCAAAGGTAAACTCGTTAGTATGTACCAAATCGAAGGTTTACAAAGGGTTTCTGTTGAAAATGCAAAGGCAGGCGATATAGTTTGCGTAAGTGGTTTAGAGAACATCTCTATCGGCGACACTATTTGTTCGCCCGAACTCGTTGAACCCGTACCTTTCGTTAAAATAAGTGAGCCTACAGTAGAAATGCTTTTCTCTGTAAACGACAGCCCGTTTGCGGGTAAAGAAGGCAAGTTCGTTACTACAAGACATCTTCGTGATAGATTGTTTAAGGAAATGTTAAAAGACGTTTCACTTCGCGTTGAAGAAACTGATTCGGCAGACTCATACCGCGTGTGTGGTCGTGGTGAAATGCACCTTTCAATATTGATTGAAACTATGCGTAGAGCGGGTTACGAGTTCCAAGTAGGCGCGCCTAAAGTTATGTATAAACAAGACGGCGACACCATTTTAGAGCCTATGGAAAGACTTGTCGTTGACGTTCCCGAAGATAAAACTGGAAGCGTTTTCTCAAGTATGGGCGTTAGAAAGGGCGAACTTATACAGATGGAAAATATAGGTAGTCGTATTAGACTTGAATTTAAAGTACCTGCAAGGGGTTTGTTCGGTTATAAGAGTCAATTCTTGACCGAAACCCGTGGTGAAGGCGTTTTCAATACACTTTTCTACGGTTATGAAGAATTTAAGGGCGATATCGAAAGAAGAGCGACAGGTTCACTCGTTGCGTTTGAAACTGGTGAAGCAGTAACTTACGGGCTTTTCAACGCTCAAGGTCGTGGACAACTCTTTATCGGTGCGGGTACGGAAGTTTATGAAGGTATGGTCGTTGGCGTTTCACCCAAGAACGAAGATATCAGCGTAAACGTATGTAAGAAAAAACACTTAACTAACACTCGTGCATCTGGTAGTGATGACGCACTCCGCTTAGAAACTCCTAAGATTATGAGTTTGGAAGAAGCGATGGAATTTATCAACGATGACGAAATGCTTGAAGTAACCCCCGAAAATATCCGTATTAGAAAGAAAACTTTAAATACGGAGATGAGATTAAAGAGAAAGGCAAAAGGACTAGAATAATTTTTACCTAAAAAGTAATATGAAAAGGCTCTAAAAAATGAGAGCCTTTTTCGTTGTTAAAGAATATATTTATATTTAAGGGGAAGAGTTTTTTTCCGAATGCACCCTTCCCCTTAACAACCCTAACCGCAAAACTCCTCAAAACCCTTTACCCCTTAATCTTTAAGGGGAATTATTGTAAAAAAATAAAAGCCGACTGATTTTTCATCAGTCGGCTTTTAAGTTTTAGATTAGATTATAACGTGTTAACGAAAGCAAATCTTAAGATGAAGAGAATTGCGATAATGGTAACAACGATATCTTTCTTAGAGTACTTACCAGTGAAGAGTTGGATAAGAACGTATGCGATTGCGCCTACTGCAATACCGTTAGAGATAGAGTAGGTTAAAGGCATAAGGATAAGGGTAAGGAACGCGGGAAGCGCACTTGATAAATCTTCCATATCAATAGCCTTGAAGTTCTTAAGCATAAGAACGCCAACGTAGATAAGTGCGGGAGCAGTTGCTACGCCAGGGATAATGCTTGCAAGCGGAGAAAGAACGATGCATACTAAGAAGAGCGCTGCGGTTACGAGAGCGGTAAGACCAGTTCTGCCACCTTCAGCAACGCCTGATGCAGATTCAACGAAAGTGGTAACGGTTGAAGTACCGAGCATTGCACCAGCACAAGTTGCAACAGAATCGCACATCATTGATTTTTCAATGTCGGTGGGGTCGCCGTTTTCGTCAAGCATACCTGCTTGAGCAGATGCGCCGTACAAAGTACCGATAGTATCGAACATATCAACTAAGCAGAAAGTAATGATAAGAACGATAACAGAGAAGATTGAACCGATAGTTACGCCGTCAAATGCCGCTGCCCAACTTTCGGGTTTGAATACTGAGAAACCATATTCGCCAAATGCTTTGAAAGATTCACCAACTTGGTTGAATTCAAATTTGGGAGCGGTCCAAGTGAACAAGTAGAAAAGGATAGTAGAAACTAAAATACCCAATACGATTGACATATTTTTGAGCCACTTAACGTTAATTTTATTGAAAATAACGATAGCGATTAAGCCTAAGAATGCTGCAAGGAAAGGAGCAGCACCACCAGCAAGTTCACCAAAACTATTGTAAATAGTCCATTGAGTAAGGTCTCCGAGTTGAACGAAGGTGTACTTATTTGCCGTTACGATGAAAGCACCTTTGAAACCAAGTAATGCGATGAATAAACCGATACCAGCAGGGATAGCCTTCTTCAAGCAATCGGGGAGAGATTTAGCGATGTAAGATCTCAAACCAGTTACAGACAAAAGCAAGAAAATCAAACCTGAGATAAGAATGATTACTAAGCCAGCGCCGTAATTAGTAGCAAGAGTATCTTTGAATCCAACGAAATCGCCTGCTTCTTCACTATAGATGAGAGCGGGGATAATGAAAGAGGTGAAGAAGAAAGAGTTAAGACCCATACCAGACGCTTGAGCAAACGGCTTTTTAGCCAAGAAAGCGTAAAGTAAAGTACCAATAACTGCGGCAAGAATTGTTCCGATATAAATTGCAGACCAAAGAGATGCCATTTCACCACCAAGGAATTTGTAAAAACCGGTGATTTGGTTAGGGTTGGTTATAATGATATAGCACATTGCAAAGAATGTGGTAATACCGGCTATGATTTCAGTTTTAACACTGGTGTCGGGGTTCATACCCAAAGCCTTTCTAAACCAACATTGTTTAGTTTTTTTCTGTTCCATTTTTGAAACACTCCTTTGTAAAAAATTCGTGAAGTAAAGGGTTGAACGATTTATCTTTAAATCACGCAAAAATTATAACATAAAACAAAAAGCATTTCAATATGTTTTTTAATTTTTTTCAAGAAAATTTCAAGGTTTTTAAAATAAAAAATGCGCGCGGCTACTTTATGAGCCGCGCGTCTTATATTTTGCCTAGTTATTTAATTGATTATTTGCAACCGCAGCCGCCAAATCCGTTAAGGAAACCGCCGCCGTTTTTGCATACGCAACAAATAAGGAGCAAAGCCACAGGCAGACAGTAACAACTGTTGAAGAAACCGTTTAAGCATCCACTCTTGCAAAGGCAGATGATGAGAAGGATAATCAATACCCAAAGACAGCAATTATTGTTGCCGAATAAATCGAAACCGTTCATATATAAACCTCCAAAGTATATAAACCTCTCCGCCTATGTAGAATTTTTTGTTGAAAGCGGAGTTCTATATTATCAATATAGTTATTTTAAGCGAAAAATGTTACAATAGTCTCATTTTTTGTTTGCTATTATTCTTGATTTTGTGCTAAAATAGTATAAGTTGGTAAGCGATTATCTTTTTATAAGAAGTTGACTTTGTAATCCAACAAATACATTTTTTTACAACGGATATCCTTATTAGGAATTCGATTGGAGGTTTTTTATGGAAAAGGGAAATTATTTTTCCGCACGCAGAATTGCTTGGTTTTCAATTTTACTCGCACTCGTTATCGTTTTGCAAATTTGGGGTAGCGCAATACCTTTCGCAGGAACTACGCTTAACCTTACACTTATCCCCGTAGTTTTGGCTGCAATTATTTTAGGTCCTATCGCGGGTATGATTTTAGGCATTACCGTCGGAGTTATTATTACCATCAACGCGTTTGTTGGAACTGACGTTTTTACCTTGTTTTTATATCAAAATAGTCCTATTATGACCTTTTTGATTATCTTCGTTAAGGGTTCACTCGCTGGTTTTGTTCCCGGCGTAATATATAAGGCTTTAAGAAAGAAACCCCTTCTTGCAACTTTTATTGCAGCGATGTCCGCTCCCGTAGTAAACACTGCGGTATTTATTATCGGCGCGCTCATCATCAGCGGAACTATCGGCGGATTTATGGATTTTGCAGGAATAACTGGTCAAAGCGTAATTTACTTTGTAATCATCGGTTGTGCAGGTATTAACTTCTTGGTTGAATTTGCAATCAATACCGTTCTTGCCCCCGCACTTCATAGAGTAATTAAAGTTATTGATAAAGCAACTGATATTCTTCCCAAGGAAGAAGTTGAATTACAAGCAGAAACTGATACCGATAAGGAGTAATTTTAATGTTACTTGCAATTGATTTAGGTAACACGAATATCAAATACGGTGTGTTCGACGGCAAAAAAATGGTAGCGTCTTTCCGTGTTTCTTCAAGAATTTCAAGAACGGCGGATGAATACGGTTCGGTGCTCGTTGGGCTTTTATCGGATAGTGGAATAAAGAAGAGCGATATCGACGGAATAATTTTTTCATCGGTTATCCCCGCGCTTAACTACACCATTTGCCATATGTGCGAATACTTCTTCGGTATTTCACCCTTGATGATAGGGCCTGGAATTAAAACGGGGCTTAATATTAAGGCAGATAACGCTAGAGAAGTTGGTGCGGATATTATAGTAAACAGCGTTTCCGCGTTCAATAAGTACGGCGGACCTATCGTTGTAATCGACTTTGGTACGGCAACCACTTTTGACGTTATCAGTGATAAGTGCGATCTTATCGGTGTAGTAATTGCGCCTGGTATTAAAACTTCGCTTGAAGGCTTAGCGACAAAAACCGCGCAACTTCCGATGGTTGAACTTGACGCACCCAAAACGGTTATCGGTAAAAATACTAAGCATTGTATGCAAGCGGGTATTATCTTTGGCTTTGCGGGCTTAGTTGAAAATATATTAAAGAAAATCAAAAAAGAACTCGGCGTTGACGAAATTACCGTTGTTGCAACGGGCGGTCTCGGTGAAATAATCGCAAAAGAAGTTAAGATGATTAACACCGTTGACAGAACTTTAACGCTCGACGGATTAAGATACATTTACGAACTTAACAAATAGTTGGAGGAATAAGTTATGAAAAAGGCAGGCGTTGCTATCCTTGGTTTAGGTGTTGTAGGCGGCGGTACTTACCAAATCCTTACCGAAAAAAAGGAATATTTTAAGAAAACGCAAGGCGTAGACATTACCGTAGAATGCGTGTTGGAAAAAAATCTTGACAGAGCGCGTTCACTCGGTATCGAAGAAGAAAAAATTGCAAAGAGCATTGAAGAAGTTGTTTGCAACCCTAACGTAGACATCGTAGTTGAAGTAATCGGTGGTACTGGCGTTGCTAAAACTTTTGTTACCAAAGCGTTAAAGAGCGGTAAGAGCGTTGTTACTTCTAACAAAGAACTTTTCGCTAAACATTGGCCGGAATTAGAAGCCGAAGCAAAGAAGATGAACGTGGGTTTATTCTTTGAAGCAAGTTGCGTTGGTGGCGTTCCTATTATCCGTACCTTACAAGAAGGTATGCAAGCCAACAAGATTTTGTCAATCAAGGGCATTATCAACGGCACAACCAACTATATTTTAACCAAAATGGCTTATGAAGGTTCTTCTTATGAAGAAGCGTTAAAAGAAGCACAACGCTTAGGCTATGCGGAATTTGATCCCACTGCCGACGTTGAAGGCTTTGACGCAACCTATAAACTTTCCATCCTTTCAAGCCTTGCATTTAATAAAAAGGTATGCATTGAAAACGTTTATCGTGAAGGTATCAGCGCTGTAAATAAAAAGGATATCGCATACGGTAAAGAAATGGGCTACACTTTGAAACTTCTCGGTATCGGTAAGGATACTGAAAAGGGTGTAGAAGTAAGAGTTCATCCCACCTTTATTAAAAACGACGATCCGCTTGCATCTGTAAACGATTCTTTCAACGCCGTTCACTTGGTTGGCGACGCTGTTGGTGAAATTATGCTTTATGGTAGAGGCGCGGGCGCACTTCCTACTGGTAGTGCAATCGTTTCTGACGTTATCTTCGCTGCAAAACACAGCGAATTCTTCTACGCTGGCTTTGAAAACAACAAGAAAGGTAACAAGGATACTAAGTTTGTAAGCGACTTTACTTCTAAATACTATATTAGAATGTCAGTTACTGATAAACCCGGTGTTCTTGCTAAGGTTTCGAGCGTATTTGCTAAAACCAACATCAGTATCTTTGAAGTAAGACAAGTTTCTGAAAACGAAGGCACTGCACAAATTATTGTCGTAACTCACGAATGCAACGAAAGTTTAGTTAAGAAAGCAATCGAAAAGTTCCAAAAACTTGAAGAAGTAACTGCTGTTAAGGCTGTTATTCGTATGGAATAAATTATAGTAAAACACTCTGGTTAAAATTTTAACTAGAGTGTTTTTTGTTTATTATTAAATTTTATAGTTAAACTCAGTCGATAGGGGACTGAGTTTTTTCTTTTATAATATGCATTTATAACTCTCATAAATTTTTACTTATAGAAATAATTATGTGATAAAAAATTTTATATAACTCATATATAAATATTGAAACAGCGAATTTTGTGTGTGTAATTGACTATTTACATATAATATAGTAAAATCGCAGTAACAAAACATTATGCATCAGGAGATAGGTTATGTCACACGCATTTCATCAAGCAGACGAATTAAAAAAACTTGCGGATATTTGTTACGCAACCCCTAAGTTTACTGAAGAAACTTACAAGAAAAACCAAGTTAAAAGGGGACTTCGTGATGAAAACGGCGCAGGTGTTATCACTGGGCTTACGGACATTTCAGACGTGATTGCAAAGAAGATGATTGACGGTGTTTTAACCCCGTGCGACGGCGAACTCTATTACCGCGGAATTGACGTGCGCAATATGATTGATAATTATGATGAAGACGCGCATTGTGGTTTTGAAGAAGCAACTTATCTTTTATTTTTCAATAAACTGCCTAATAAGGACGAACTTGACGCGTTTAAGAAACTTCTTGCAAGTTATAGAAAGTTGCCCAGAAACTTTGTTAGAGACGTTATTATGAAAGCGCCTAATAAAGACATTATGAACTCTATCGCAAGATGTATTTTAATGCTTTATAGTTACGATAAAAACGCGCTTGATAACTCAATTGAAAACGTGCTTAAACAATGCTTAACTTTAACCGCGATAATGCCTATGCTTGCCGTTTATGCATATAACGCACACAGTCATTATAACGAGAATAACAGTTTTTATATTCACCGCCCAAAGCCCGAGTATTCTACTGCGGAAAACGTTCTTCATATGTTAAGGGAAGACAGCAAGTTTACGTCATTAGAAGCCAAGGTTTTAGACATAGCGTTTATACTTCATGCAGAGCACGGTGGCGGTAACAATTCAACCTTTACAACCCACGTTGTAACCAGCGCTGGAACGGACACCTATTCGACCATTACTGCAGCGCTTTGTTCGCTAAAAGGACCTAAGCACGGCGGCGCAAACATTAAGGTTATGGAAATGTTTGCCGACCTTAAAAAACACGTAAAAGACTGGACTGATAGAGATGCCGTTAAAGATTACCTTAGTAAACTTCTTGAAGGGAAGGCTTACGACGGTGCTGGGCTTATCTACGGTATGGGGCACGCGGTTTACTCAATCTCCGATCCTAGAGCGCAAGTGTTTAAGGGTTACGTTTCTCAACTTGCCGCTGAAAAGGGCAGAGAAAAAGAAATGGCGCTCTATAAACTCGTTGAAGAAGTTGCTCAAGAATTAATTTCAGCAAAGCGTAAGGTTAACAAGGGCGTTGCTGCTAACGTAGACTTCTATAGTGGTTTTGTTTACAATATGTTAGGACTTCCCGTAGAACTATTTACTCCTATGTTCGCGGTTTCAAGAATTGCGGGCTGGAGTGCGCATAGAATGGAAGAATTATTAAACAACGGAAAAATTATTCGTCCTGCATACGTCTCTACTAATGGTAGAAACCCGTATATTAAGATGGAAGATAGAAAATAACAAACAAAAAACTCCCAAAATTTTGGGAGTTTTTTTATTTTAAATTAGTCAACTTTTTTGTCAAAGCAATCGCAGCGGTGCGTGCCTACGTAACCCGTGTCGTTACACTTTTCACAAGCGTATTTTGGCGATAAATCTTCAAGCGTAAGCCCGATGGTTTTAAGCATCTTTTTAACGCTTGAAATAACTTCGTTTTTCGTTTTTTCTAAAGTGGCTAAAGTTTCGGTATTGTTAGCAAATTCCGCAAACGCTAGATCTTTTTCGATACCATTTAACTTTCCGTACACGTCCATAAAGCCGTCTATAAGCGTCGCTTTTTCTAAGTTCTTTTGTGCTCTTAAAACGGCTAAAGCGCGTCTTCTTTCGTACTCGCGATTGTATTCTTCTTGAGTATTGTTATTAGACGCGTTATCCTTATCAACTGCATCGGGTGTGAACACTCCGTTATTTTTCCAGTTGCTCAATATTCCGTTCATATACGCGGTGGGGGAACTCTTACCCGCAGCGAGCACAGCCGCTTGCATAATCATATCTTCAGAGAAGTTCCACTGTTTCCACATATTAAGATTTTCTCTATCCCAAGGCGTAGGACGGCGGTTTACACCTGCGGTAACAAGCATTTTTGTAATAAACTCGTCCGTCTTTTTTTGCTGTTCAAAATAATCACTTACGCTAGATAAATCGATAAAGCCGCGCTCACGCAAATATTCGACCAAATCGTTCATATCTTGCAAGGAGTTTTTGCCGCTCAAAAAGCAGCGGTTTGCTATAAATAAAAGCGCGTCTTCATTAAAGCCGTAAGATAGCCATTTATTAGTATAAGTGTCGATAACCGTGTCTAAAACTTCAACGTAAATCGACAGTGATTTATTAATTTTTATCGCTAAGTCGTAAACGTCTTTCTTCAGTGCCATATACTCGGCAATCTCTTCTTTAGAAAAACTCTTTTTAGAGTATAATTCAATCAAAAACTCGTCGAGTTTAGCCATACTGCCTTTGGTTAATTTAGATGCGGCAAAAACGATGTTGTCCACTTCAAAATTTAGTTCAGTAGTCCACTTTTTAAGTAGGGTAGAGTCTTCAATTTCGGGCTGGCGGCGCAATTTTAACGCTTTCAAAATCTTTTCAATAGAAGCCGTACGGAGCACGTAAGAAGAAAGTTCCTTTTCAACTTTTTCTATTGTTACAAGCCCCCTATTTCCAAAATCTTTTGCAACTTTAGACACATATCTATAACCGATATCAGTACCCTTTCTATCTGCGCAGTACTTAACAATCATAAGCATTGCTTCGGGTTTAATGCCATAAGTTTCCATAATAGAAAAATATTCGGTATACTCGGTCGTAGAAATCATACGGTCGGGCAAAATCGCTTGTAAACTCTTAGAGAATTCAGTATATTTTTCCGCTTTAATTTTCTTCGGCTTAGCCAAAGAGTAAGAACGGATAGGCAGGTATTCAACCGATAGCGGCTCTTTAGATAAAACGTTTACAAGCCCGAATTCTTCCCAGTAAGTAAAGCAACTTAAAACGGTTTCTTCGCTGAGTGATAGAGCGTCCGCAATCTCTTTTAGTGAACGGTCAAATTTAGGATTTTGGCAAAGGAAAAGACCGTAAAGGTAAACCTTAACGGCATCGCCAGAAGATACGGGTAAGTATTCAGTTATGAACGCGTTTTCAACGTCGGTAAAGGCCGCAGAAGAAAACTCTTTAGAATACGAACAAGTCATAATATCCTTTTATTTTGCTAAATTTAAAAAATCGCTTGCTATTTGACTGCTTATATTATATAATAATTAAACTAAGTAATATATAAGGGAAAGTGCCCTTATCAAACGAGAGTAAGTTTCATTATAAACTAAACGACGACAAAAATCAACTTAAATTTCAATTTATTTTATTTTAATTGACCTGAAAATTTTATTCGGGAAAAAAACGAGGTAATTATGGCTGCAAATATTCTTTCACCTACTGCGATATGGAAAGATTTTAACATACCTTTCGTACCGTCTGCTGAAATTATCGACACTATCAAGGAAGATAAAGCAACTTATACAAAACTCTATATTCAAGGGCAATCTGGGGGCGACTACGTTACTAAAATTTTTGCAACGCTCGCTAAACCCAACAAGCGCACCAAAACCCCTGCAATTTTACTATTGCAAGATTTTGAATGCGGTTATGATGAAAAGTTAGTGCAAGCATTCGTTGCGCAAGGCTTTTCAGTTTTATCGGTTGACCTTGCGGGTGAAAGTGAAAACGAGCATTTCACAATTTACCCTTCAGCGCTCTCTTTCGCAAACTATAAAAACGTTAAGAACGATATTTGCGCGGTTGAAGCATCTGCGGATAAGACTTGTTGGTACGAGTGGACGCGTGCTGCAAGGTACGCCTTAGAATATTTAATCAATCAACCTTTCGTTACCAAAGTTGGCGGGTTTGCATCGGGTGAAGTTGCAACTTCGCTTTGGCAAGTTGTAGGAACGACTGATGAACTTGCTTGCGCAACTTTCGTTCTCAATGCGGGCTGGCGTGCTTATAGGGGAGTTTATAAGTTCGGTGGCGACGTTGAACCGCAGTTTTCCGATGATATGTATAAATTTATTGCTGGTATTGAACCGCAAGCGTACGCTATGCACATAAAAACGCCCGTTTTAATGCTTTCAGCAACAAACAGTAACGATTTTGATTGCGACCGCGCGTGTGATACGGTTGCGCGTATCGCGGACGGAGTATTTAAAGCCGTACATTATTCGGTAGGCTATAGAGAGCGCGTAAGTGGTGAAGCGTTTAGAAGTGCGTCTATTTTCTTTGAAGAATTTTTAAAGAAAGAACACAGTGAACTTAATCAAGACGCAGATATAGCGTGTGAAATCGTAAATGGTAAAATTGACGTGGAAGTAACCGTTTTAGGAACGGCAAAAACCGTTGAACTTTACGCAGCGGAAGAAGTTGCAGACCCCGCAAAGCGTTGTTGGCAACGAGTTGAAGGCGGTAAAAAACACGACGGTAACGTTTATAAGTTTGAGTATTTGCCTTATTCAAACTCTATGCAAGCGGCATTCTTTGCTTGCATTACTTTCAAAAACGGCTTTGCAATAAGCACGAAGATTATAAATAAAAAGTTTATGGCAACAGACCTTTTGCCTTCACATAAATCTAAAATCTTGTATTCTTCAAGGTTGCCTTATGCGGAAAGCGTGTTTAGCGCGGCTGAACAAGATATAGAAACTAATACGAAAATCAACCTTATTGACAAAAAGCGTGTTCAAGTTCAAAAAGGACCTATGGGCATTGAAGGCGTTGGTTGTAAGTGGGGGCTTTTGACCTTTAAGTTTGCTGCGGCAAAAGATAAGCCCGCGGAAGACGGAATTTTGATGTTTGACGTTTACGCTAAGGATAAAGGCGAACTGTCCGTTAGACTTATTGCCGATTACTTTGGCAAAAAGATAGTTTATACCGAAAAGATTAAACTTTTAGGCGGCGACGTTTGGCAAAACGTTAAGATTGCGCCTAACAGATATAAGACTGCTGAAGGTATGGGGCTTAAAACTTACGACAAGATTGATGCCGTTCAGTTCGATGCGGACGTGGAATTTTTAATAAATAACGCGCTTTGGGTTTAATTAAAGAGCGTTTTAGGTAAAAGAGATGATATATAGTCAAGGTGGAAAGATTATTTCCAAAAAACCCCACGCTTGCGGCGGCAGTGAGTGGACGGTTATGCGCATAGGCGCTGATGTTAAAATTAAGTGCGACAAGTGTGGAAGAATGGTTTTCGTTTCGGTAACCGAAGCGGATAAAATGACAAAGCAATATATTCCTTCAAAGGAGCAAAATGAACAAAGTTAACGATAGCCTTATCGAAAAACAGCATAAAAGTTCTAGGTCGGATATAATTTTTTACGGCATACTTGCCGCAATAATAGCCTTATTCATTTTATTACTAGCCACTAACACTGGCGTAAGGGTGGAAGGCAAATCAATGGTTCCGACGCTAAACGATGGCGATGTTTTGATTGTAAGCACGATTACCCCCGCTAAAAAAGATAAAATCGTGGTTATTAAAGGCGAACAAACAAACTGGATTATAAAAAGGGTTATCGCAACAGAAGGCGATAAGGTCGAATTTCGTGAAGATGGGTTCGTATATATAAACGGCACGCTCTATCAAGACGAGTTTGGCTCAAGTGATTACTCTAATAGAGTGGACGCGCCCTTTACCGAAAAGGTTTTGGAAAAAGGCGAATATTTTTATTTGGGAGATAATAGGGACAACAGTAGCGACAGTAGAGATTATGGAACTTGTACAATTGAGCAGATAGTCGGCGTGGTTTACGACTGGGCTATCGGCAATAAATTTATAAACACCGCGTTCTTTTGGATTTAAGGAGTAAAATATGATCAACTATTACAACGAAGAAGAATTTATCAAAGCAAAAAAACAAAAAAATAATACGCTTATCATTTTGTTTATCGTGCTAGGCGTGTATTTGGCGTTTAGTATAAGTATGGTTTTATGGTATTTAACCTTGCCGTATCAAGACCCCACAATTACCGTGGTTAAAGTTATTCATCACACGGTGAGCGTACTCGTTGCAATCTTTGCGTTCGTGTACTTAGGCATTCCTTATAAACGCGTGAACAAGTATTACAAGATGAACGAAAACTTGATTTTCGGATTGAAAGAAACTTCAGTAGGTAGTTTCTTAAGGTATGACGAAAATATTCAAGATAAGGACGGAGTTGATTTTAAGTCGCTCATTTTCTTAGAATGGAATAAGTACAGAAAAGACTTTTTCGAAAGAAAGGTATTGGTTTTCTATGAAAAACCCTTCCCCGAACTAAAGGAAAAACAAAACGTAAAATTTATAACTCAAGGTAACGTTTTAATACAATACGAAATTTTACAAGATGAAGAATTTACTAAAACAGGAGAATAAAAAATGAAAGCAATCGTAACAGTTATCGGTAAAGACAAACCCGGCATTATCGCAAGAGTATCAGCAAGTTTAGCGGAAAACAACGTTAATATTGAAGATATTAGCCAAACCATTATGCAAGGCAACTTCACTATGCTTATGCAATGTGATTTTGAAAATGCTACTAAATCATTAAAAGAACTTAAAGCCGTTCTCGTTGCTTTAGGAGAAGAAATTGGCGTATCTATCCACGTTCAACACGAAGACATTTTTAACGCAATGCATAAAATTTAATGGGGATAAAATCGATGCTTAATAGAAAAGAAATACTTGAAACCATTGATATGGTTGAAAAAGAACACTTTGACGTAAGAACTATTACTATGGGCATTTCGCTTTTACCCTGCGTAAGAGATGATGCAAAATTGACGGCTAGTCTTTGTTACGACCGCATTTGTAAAAAAGCGGAAAAAATCGTTAAGGTTGCAACCGACTTAGAAGCCGAATACGGTATTCCGATTATAAACAAGCGCGTATCTATTACGCCCGCAAGTTTATTGACTTCATCTTTTTGTGGTCAAGAAGTTATCCTTGCAAAAGCGCTTGATAACGCTGCAAAAACAGTCGGCGTTGACTTCTTGGGCGGATATTCTGCACTCGTTCAAAAGGGCATGACTTCTTATGAACAATCTTTCATCAAGAGTATTCCCGAAGCCTTGGCTGTTACTGATAGAATGTGTTCGTCAGTAAACGTTGGCACGTCAAAAGCGGGTATCAATATGGATGCTGTTCGCTTGATGGGTGAAATTATTAAAGAAACTGCTGAAAAAACTAAAGACCGCGACGGTTTTGGTTGCGCAAAATTAGTAGTTTTCTGCAACGCTGTTGAAGATAATCCCTTTATGGCTGGCGCGTTCCACGGACTTTCTGAAGGCGAAACGGTTATCAACGTTGGTGTATCTGGCCCTGGCGTAGTTCACCACGCGTTAAAGAGTTTAAAAGGCGCATCCGTTGACGAAGTTGCTGAAACTATTAAAAAGACCGCGTTTAAGATTACCCGCGCGGGTCAACTTATTGCAAAAGAAGCGTCAAAACGCTTGAACGCTGAATTTGGTATCGTTGACTTATCGCTTGCACCTACACCCGTTATGGGCGATAGCGTTGCACATATATTAGAAGAAATTGGGCTTGACTGCGTTGGCGGACACGGTACGACCGCAGCCCTTGCTATGCTTAACGATGCCGTTAAAAAGGGCGGCGTAATGGCAAGTTCAAACGTAGGCGGTTTATCTGGTGCGTTTATTCCCGTCAGCGAAGATATCGGTATGATTACCGCGGCTGAAAAAGGCGCGATCACTTTAAGCAAGTTAGAAGCAATGACTTGCGTTTGCAGCGTTGGTATCGATATGGTTGCTGTTCCTGGCGACACTTCTGCCGCAGTTCTTTCTGGTATGATTGCCGATGAAGCAGCAATCGGTATGATAAATAATAAAACGACCGCTGTCCGCGTTATTCCCGTTCCCGGCAAAACCGTTGGAGACAGCGTGGAATTCGGTGGCTTATTAGGTAGTGCACCGATTATGGCTGTAAGTCCCTATTCTTGTGAAAAGTTTATTTCAAGGGGTGGTAGGATGCCGGCGCCAATTCATAGCAACAAAAACTAATTTTAAGGGCTTATCTACGGCGTGTGGCGTCGTTAACTGCCTTGTGCAAAAAACTTCGATGAACGGACGTTCTATCTCATCTTTTTGCACAGTCGAGCCTAGCCACACTTGTATCTAAACCCTTAAAATGCTACTTGATATGAGTAAGTGTTTTGGGTGAGCCTAGCCTAACTTGTGTCTACGTCGTTTTAAGAGTTAACGGGTGTTACATATCGTTTTAATCAATAGGAGAATATAAATGTCAAATAAGTATAAATGGGCGGTGGAAGAAATTTTCGCCGACGTAAATGAGTGGAATATCGAATTTGATAAGGTTACCAAAATGCTCGATTTTGATGAGTATAAGGGCAAACTTAACGATGCTGAAGCCTTTTTATCTTGCATGAAAGAGCAAGAAAAGGTGGGTAGAATTTTCGATAGACTTTCCGTTTACGCGATGATGAAGCATGATGAAAACACCAAAGACGCGCTTTACGATTCACTCGTTTCAAAAATAACTTCACTTGCGGCTTTATTTTCCGCAAACACGGCGTTTATACTCCCCGAACTTACCGCGCTTGAAGATAGCGTGCTTAAATCTTTCATTTCTAACCCCGCTCTCAGCGAATACGATTATATGCTAAAGAGCATTTTGAAAGAAAAAGAACACGTTTTATCAGAAAATGAAGAACGCTTACTTGCTTTAAGCAGTGAAGCGATGTCTAGTTTTAGAGATATCTTTACTAAGATTGACAACGCTGACCTACCGTTAAAAGAGATTGAATATAACGGCGAAAAGATAGCCCTATCACACGGCACTTACGGCGTAATAATGCACGGCGAAGATAGGGCGCTTAGAGAACTTACTTTCAAAGAATATTACGGCGCGTATAAATCACTTCTAAACACCATTTCTGCAACCTATTATGGAAACGTTAAAAAAGGTGTGTTTTACGCAAAGGCTAAAAAATATCCGTCCGCGCTTGATAAGGCACTTATGGGCGAAGACGTACCTAGGGTTGTTTACGATAACCTTATTTCAACGGTAACAGATGCGCTTCCATTGCTCCATAAATATATGGAAGAAAAGAAAAATGCGCTTAATCTTCAAGATATGTACATGTATGACGTGTACGTTCCCACCGTTCCCGGTGCGGAAATGAAACTCTCTTACGACGATGCTTACGACTTGGTCGTAAAAGGCTTAGCCCCGTTAGGTAAAGATTATCAAGACCTTTTGGTTAAGGCTAAAGACGAACGCTGGCTTGACGTTTACGAAAGCGACGGAAAGCGTAGCGGTGCGTACAGCGTTGCAGTGTTCGACACTCATCCGTACGTTTTGTTAAATTACCAAAAGACCACGCACGATATTTTCACAATCGCGCATGAAATGGGGCACAGTATTCACTCATACTTCTCTAATAAAACTCAACCCTACGCTAAAGCCGATTATAGAATTTTCGTTGCGGAAGTTGCAAGCACGGTTAACGAAGTGCTGTTAGTTAGATATCTTCTTGCAACTAGCAAAGACAAAAAACTTAAAAAATATCTCTTATCATACCTATTAGAAATGATAAGAACAACGCTCTTTAGACAAACGCAGTTTGCGGAATTTGAACAGTTTGCGCATGAAACGGTTGAAAAGGGCGAACCTTTAACTAAAGACAATTTGAGTGCAAAATATCTTGAACTCAACAAAAAATATTACGGACCTGCCGTTATCAGCGACGGCGACATTCAGTACGAATGGGCAAGAATTCCGCATTTTTATAGAGCGTTCTACGTGTATAAATATTCAACTGGTATAATCAGCGCGCTTGCTATTGCGGATAGAATTTTAACTGAAGGGAAAGTTGCAGTAGAAGATTACTTTAAGTTTTTATCTTCGGGTGGCTCTGACAGCCCCGTTGAACTCTTAAAGATTGCGGGCGTTGATTTAACCGAGAAAAAGCCCTTTATTTCAGCATTTAAAGTGTTTGAAGATACGTTAAACGAATTTATCGACCTTTAAGGTCAAGGAGATATACTATGGCGAAAAATAATACTGCCGACAGAAAATTGAAACTTATGGGGGATATGCCGCACAGTTTAGAAGCCGAACAAGCAATTTTGGGCTGCTTACTATTAGACACTAAAATTCAAGTGGAAGTAGCGGCGTTCTTACAAGAAGAAGACTTCTATGCGGAATCGCACAAATATATTTTTGCGGCTATGCAAGAAATTATAAAGAACAATATGCCCGTTGACCTTGTTACGCTTACCGATATGCTTGAAAAGCAAGGCGTTTTAGAACAATCGGGTGGTATTGCTTACATAACCGAACTTGCAAACGTTATGCCGTCAACGGCAAACTATAAGAGATATTCGGAGATAGTTACGCGTGATAGCCTTTTGAGAAAGTTGATTAAAGGTTCTGCGGAAATTATCGAAACTTGTAAAGAAAGTACTGATAAAGCAACCGCTCTTTCTTTTGCGGAAAAAACGGTGTACGATATTTCTAACCAAGCCGATACTAGTGAAATGGTTAAAATCGATAAGGTTTTAACCGACGTTATCAGTAAGTTTGATGAACTTACCAGTGATAAGTCTAGCCTAAAGGGTATAAAGACTGGTTTTACTGGGCTTGATAATCTTTTGAACGGCTTGCACCCCAGCGACCTTGTAATCATCGCTGCTCGTCCTGCGGTTGGTAAAACTTCGTTCGCGATGAATATAGTTGAAAACGTTGCACTTCAAGGCTATTCTTGCGCGGTGTTCTCTCTCGAAATGGGTAAAGAACAAATAGGTGAAAGAATGGTATGCTCGGTTGCGGGCGTTTCTATGCAAAGAGCAAAGAAAGGTATTATCAATAAAACCGAGTGGCTTAAGATTTTGAAGGCGAGAGAACAACTTGCAAACGCTAAAATCTACGTTGACGATTCTGCTGCTATCCGTCCGAGAGAACTTATTTCTAAGTGCCGTAGATTAAAGAATAAAGACGGGCTTGATTTAGTTATGGTCGACTATATCGGTCTTATGACGCCCGACAAAACTAGAAGTAGCGACAGCCGTCAAAACGAAATCAGTGAAATTTCAAGAAGCCTTAAAATTTTAGCAAAAGAATTGAAAGTTCCAGTGCTTGCGCTTTCACAACTTAACCGTGCGGTTGAAACGAGAAAGGGTAGACCGCAACTTTCTGACCTTCGTGAATCGGGTGCAATCGAACAAGACGCGGATATCGTTATGTTTATTCACCGCCCCGACAAGAGTGCAAGTGAAAAAGAAATTGCCGAAGGCAAAGTTCAACAAAACGTTGCTGAAATTTTAGTTGAAAAGCACAGAAGTGGTCCTACTGGTAGGGTTAAACTTTACTTCCGTGGCGAATGTACTAAGTTCGTTAACCTTAACGAAGAAACGGGCGAGCCTGAGGGCGCGGATGATAATGGAACTAAAAGAGAGAGCGCTGAAGTAAAGGGGTATGACGATTTACCCGCTCCGCCCCCAGAACAAGAACCCGAACATATTTCAAAAACTATTGACGAAGAAATTTTTTAATATGGAAACACAAATAAAAAAACTTGGGGAAAAAAACATTAGCGCAGCAAAAGAAATTTTAATTCGAGGCGGCGTGGTTGCTATTCCCACGGAAACCGTTTACGGTTTGGGCGCGGTTGGGACTATTCCTTTAGCGGTAAAAGAAATTTTCAAGGTTAAAGGTAGACCTAGTGATAACCCGTTAATCGCGCACGTGCATAAAGATTACGACCTAAACAAGTTAGTGTATATTGAGCACGATTACGTTTACCGTTTGCTTGAAAGGTTTACACCCGGCCCGCTCACTTTAGTGTTTAACAGCAAAAGAGTAGTGTGTGATGAAGCGACTTGCGGCGGGCAAACGCTTGCGGTTAGAATTCCTTCACACGAAGGCTGTCAACAACTTCTTAAAGCGGTGGATATGCCTATCGTTGCACCCAGCGCAAACCTATCTAAGCACACAAGCCCAGTTACCGCACAGCACGTTTATAACGACTTAAATGGAAAAATTCCGCTCATTTTAGACGGCGGAAAGTGCGTAGGCGGAATTGAGAGCACGGTTTTAGACGTAACGGAAAGAACGCCCAGGATACTTCGCGCGGGGCTTATCACTAAAGAGATGATTGAGAGCGTGTGCGGAAGTTGTGATGTTGCACTACATAAAGAAGGAGATAAGGTAAAATCCCCCGGCGTTAAGTATAAGCATTACCGCCCTAAGTGTGAAACAATGCTTTTCGAGAGCGGTGATATAGACGGCGTTATAAACGCTTATAATGAAGAATTAAATAAGGGCGGCGTACCTTTTATAATGTGCGATAGCGTGTACGAAAAAGAGTTTAGCGGCAAAAACTTGCTGCTTTTAGGGAACACGCCAGAACAAATTGCGTCTAACTTATACGATAAATTGTTAGACGGCGAAAAGAAAGCATCGCTTATTATTGCGATTGCTATGCCCGATGAAAAGGGCGTTAATATGGGGATAATGAACCGTTTAAGGAAGTCTTGCGGATGAGAAAAAAACATATAATTTTCGTGTGCACGGGTAACACTTGCCGTTCACCCATGGCAGAAATAATCTTAAAAAACAAACTTAAACTTGCAGGCATAACTGACGTAAAGGTTTCAAGCGCGGGGCTAAATGCACCCGTTGGCGAAAAGATGAGTAAAAATTCGGCGGCAGCACTAAAGCAGTTGGGGTATAAACCCGTAGGGTTTAAATCTAAGCAGTTAACTCGTGAAATGGTTGAAAAAGCGACTATGGTTATATGTATGACCATAAATCACAAACTTCAACTTTTGCAGTTTAACAACGTTTACGCGTTAAAAGAAATTTGCGGCGGAGGGGATATTATCGACCCTTACGGAATGCCCTTATCAACTTACGTTGAAACTTCGCATCAATTAGAAGATGCTTGCAATATTATATTAAATAAAATCTTAGAAGTTAAAGGAGAATAAAGAAATGAAAGTAGCAATTGGATGTGACCACGGTGGAATTAACTTAAAACCCGTTCTCATTGATTATCTTAACAAAAACGGCTTTGAATACGTAGACTTTGGCTGTTTTGATACCGTTTCAACCGACTATAACGAATACGCTCTAGCCGTTGCAAACGCCGTTGCAAAGGGCGACTGCGATAAAGGTATTTTGTTCTGCGGAACTGGTATCGGCATGAGCATCGTTGCAAACAAGGTTAGGGGAATTCGTTGCGGACATTGTCATGACGTTTTCTCAGCAAAGATGACAAGACTTCATAACGACGCAAACGTAATGGCGCTCGGCGAAAGAGTTGTTGGCCCCGGACTTATGATTGAAATAGTAGATGCTTTCTTAAACACTGAATTTAGCGGCGATATCCGCCACGCTCGTAGAGTAAGCAAAATCGTTGCGCTTGAAGAAAAGAACTTTAAGTAAGATAAAAAATTAAAGAGCGGTGCACTCTATAAAGGCACGGAAGGGGTGATTTTATGATAAAACTCAAAAAAGCGATTATTCCTGCTGCTGGGCTTGGAACAAGATTTTTGCCCATTACTAAAGCAGTACCTAAGCCTATGTTATCAGTTCTTGATAAACCTACTATTCAGTTTATCGTTGAAGAATTAGAAAGCGTTGGCATTGAAGAAATAGTAATTGTAGTTAGCCCTGGTTCTGAAGTAATCCAAAAGCATTTTGGCGAAAATAACGACCTTTATGAAAGATTATTATCAGACGGCAAGCAAAAACTATACGAAATTGCTTTAAAGACTTCAAGTTTTAAGGTGCAATTTGTTGAACAAAAAATTCCTAACGGACTTGCTGGCGCAATTTTATGCGCAGAGCCGTTCGTTAAGGACGAACCTTTTGCGCTACTTTTAGGCGATGAACTTCTTTACGCGGAAAACGGTCAAAAACCGTGCATGAAGCGTTTAGCGGAAATTTTTGAAAGCACGGGTAAGAGCGTTATTGCTACTATGGAAGTGTTTGGCGACGAAGTTTCTAAGTACGGTAACATCGGTTTTTCCGATGAAGTAGACGGCGTTATGACCGTAAACGCAATCGTGGAAAAACCCGCGGTTAACGATGCGCTTTCTAACAACGCAATTATCGGAAGATACGTTTTGTCTGGCGAAGTTATGGGTATGCTTAAAAACCTTAAACCGCACGGCAACGAAATATACTTAACCGACGCGCTAGATGCGCTTGCCGCAAAGGGTGAACTTTTGGCAAGTTGTTTTGAAGGTGATAGATACGACGTTGGAGATAAGTTTGGTTACATACGCGCAAACGTAGAATTTGCCTTAAAGAGTGAAGAAATCGGCGAAGAAACCAAGCAATTTATTAAAGAACTTGCACAAAGAATTTAGGTGGAAATAGTCTTTTATGTATGATAAAGTGTGCCGCGCTTGCGGTAGAAAACTAAGTGAATTTTACAATACCTATATGCTCGGCTGCCCCGAATGTTACAGGGCGTTTTCGAGCGAGATAGAACTCTCGTTGAAAAAAGTTCACGGCGTTGCGGTGCACACTGGTAAGTCGCCTAACGGAAACAGCGTTGATAGGGAACTTATTAGCGAGTATAATAGGCTGCTGAACGAAAAAGAAACGGCAATTTTAGAAGGTAGGTTTGAAAATATTGCAGAACTTTCTAACTCTATTTTAGAACTATCTGAAGAACTAAAGAAAAGGGGGTTATTATAATGGAAATTACTTCCCCTGATATTTTTGCGGGCAATATCATAATGTCGCGCGTGCGCTTGGCAAGAAACTTAAGCGGTTACCCTTTCCGCGTGCGCGATGAAATGGCTGCAAAAGAAATTGTTAAAAAAGTAAATCGTGCGCTCGTTAGAACGGATACTTTTAATCTTTATTTTATGGCTAACCTTGGCGAAATTCAACTTGAAGCGATGAAAGAACGCCATTTAATCAGCCAAAACCTTATTGATAACCGCGCATGCGGCGCAGTGCTTATCAATCAAGACGAAAGCGTTTCCGTTATGATAAACGAAGAAGATATCATAAGAGAACAATGCTTTATGAAAGGGTTAAGGTTAACCGAAGCGTATAAAACGCTTGACAAAATCGACGATGATTTAAGCAAAAACTTGCCGCTTGCCTATGATGATGACTTTGGTTATTTAACCGCCTGCCCAACTAACGTTGGAACTGGGCTTAGGGCATCGGTAATGTTGTTTTTACCCGCACTTACTGAAAGTGGAAAAATATCCGCACTCGTTAGAGAAGTTCAAAAACTTGGGCTTACCGTGCGCGGGCTTTACGGTGAAGGCAGCGAAGCCGAAGGGTTTATGTACCAAGTAAGTAACGAAGTTACTTTGGGTGTTTCTGAGTATGAAATTATACGCGAAGTGGAAAAAGCCGTGCTCGATATTTGTAGGGCTGAGCGTGATGAAATGGAAAACCTTTACGCATCACATCACCTAAACACTATGGACAAGGCTAGAAGGTCTTACGGTATTTTAACCAACGCGGTTTTCTTAAGTTACGGTGAATTTTTATCCCATATTGCGCGCGTAAAACTCGGTGCTATGATGGGGCTTATTAACATTGAAAATATGGACGCTTTGGACGACCTTATAATAAAGGCGCGTCCCGCTAATATTTGCGAGCAGTACGGTAGACTTTTATCGGCAACCGATAGGGATATGTACCGCGCGGAATTAGTGGCAAAAAAACTTATTAAACTTAAAAATTAAGGAGTAAATTTATGTATTACGAAACTTTTTCACGCAACGTAAATATGGTAATCGAATACGCTACGGCGCTTGCAAAAAGATACGGATGCAAATATATTGGCTCTGAACACATCTTGTTCGGGCTTATGAACGTTTCTGAAGGTAGGGCGGCGGCTATCCTTCGCGAAGCGGGCGCTGATAACGAAAGATTTTTATATTTATTCCAAAAAACCATTGATAAATCATTTGTTCTCTCTGGCAATATGTTTACGCCTAGAACAAAAAGAATTTTAGAAGCGGCTGTGGACGTTTCTTTAAAAGCGCGTGCGGGTTACGTTGGCACGGAACACTTGCTCGCTGCCGTTTTAGCCGATGAAGATAGCCTTGCAGTTGCTATTTTAAAAGAAATGAAAGTTAGCCCCGACAGGCTTTTAGAAACCGTTATTGACGGAATGTTTCCGCAAGGCGACGAATACGAAACTGACGCTGCGGAAGATAAGGGCGATGCTTTTAGCAAAGCGTTTGCGGGCGACCAAAAACAAACCAACAAAACTGCGGATAAGACTGCGGCTAAAGACGACCTTGGCGAACTTTCTAAGTTTGGGATTAACTTAAACAAGAAAGCGCAAGAAGGTAAACTTGATCCGGTTATCGGCAGAAAGAACGAAATTGACCGCGTAATTCAAATTTTATCAAGAAGGACCAAAAACAATCCCGTTTTAATAGGCGAACCGGGTGTTGGTAAAAGTGCGGTTGTAGAAGGGCTTGCCCAAGCAATAGTTAAGGGCAACGTCCCCGAACTTTTAGCGGACAAAATCGTGTTCTCACTAGACCTTGCGGGCATGCTTGCTGGTGCAAGATATAGGGGGGACTTTGAAGAAAGATTAAAGACCGCGATTGACACGGTTAAACAAAACGGTAACATTATATTGTTTATTGATGAAATTCATAATATCGTTGGCGCGGGCAGCACTGGCGAAGGCAATATGGATGCGGCAAATATCTTAAAACCTATGCTTTCTCGTGGGGAACTTCAAACTATCGGTGCAACCACTATTGACGAGTATAGAAAATACATTGAAAAGGACGCGGCACTAGAGCGCCGTTTCCAACCTATTATGGTTGAAGCGCCCGATACCGAATCAACAGTTGAAATATTAAAAGGACTTCGTGATAAGTACGAATCACACCACGGCGTAGCAATCCCCGATGAAGCGATTATCGCCGCGGTAACATTGTCCGATAGATATATTACCGATAGATTTTTACCCGATAAGGCTATTGACCTTATTGATGAAGCGGCGTCAAGGGTAAGGCTTGATAGTTACAATTCTCCCTTTGAAGCAAAGCAAAAAGAAGCCGAACTTGCAAGTTTAATTGCTCAAAAGAACGACGCTAAACGCCGTGATGAACTTGAAAAGGCGATTGAAATCGGTAAAGATATTGAAAAGGTTGAAAAAGAACTTGCCGATATTAGAGCGGAAGCAGCAAAAAATCAAACTAATAGGGAAAGCCTTACGCTTACCGCTGACGACATCGCAAGAGTAGTTAGCAGTTGGACGGGCGTTCCAGTAGTAAAACTCAATCAAACCGAAGCACAACGCTTGCTTGATTTAGAAGAAGTACTGCACAAACGCGTTATCGGTCAAGACGACGCAGTTCGTGCCGTATCCGATGCTATCCGTCGTGCAAGAGCGGGGCTTAAAGACCCCAATAGACCAGTTGGCTCGTTCATTTTCGTTGGGCCTACCGGCGTTGGTAAAACCGAACTTTCAAAAGCACTTGCGGAAACAGTTTTCGGCAGTGAAGACAATATTATCCGCGTGGATATGAGCGAATATATGGAAAAGCACGCCGTTTCTAAACTCGTTGGTGCGCCTCCAGGATACGTTGGTTTTGATGAAGCGGGGCAACTTACTGAAAAGGTTAGAAGAAGACCTTATTCAGTAGTGCTTTTTGATGAAATTGAAAAGGCACACCCCGACGTGTTCAATATTATGCTCCAACTTCTTGACGACGGTAGACTTACCGACAGCAAGGGTAGGGTTGTAAGTTTTAAGAACTGTATAGTTATTATGACTTCTAACGTAGGTGCAACCGAAGTTCAACAAAAAGCGTCTATGGGCTTTATAAGCAACAAGGCTGCTGAGTATGACAATATGTGCGATAGGTATATGGAAGCGCTCCGCGCTAAGTTCCGCCCCGAATTTTTAAACAGAATTGACGATATTATCGTATTCCATAAGTTAGAAAAAGAAGACACCGCAAAGATTGCGCATATATTGCTTGCAAGTTTAAGAAAACGCCTTGCGCTTTTGGAAGTTTCGCTTGAAATTACCGACAGTGCTATGGACTTAATAACCGAAAAGGGTTATGATGCTAACTACGGTGCAAGACCGCTTAAGAGAGTTATCCAACGCTATATTGAAGATAAACTTTCAGAAGATATTTTGCGCGGTGAAATAAAAAATAATACCACGGTTACCATCGATGCGGCGGACGGACAGTTTATTTTTATAAAAAACTAAATATTATGTGATTGATACGCTGTGCAAAAAGGGTTTTTAGCCTTGCACAGCGTATTATTATATAAGGGAGGTGAATGTATGAAAATAGACATCATCGGTAGAAATTACGAAGTAAGCGAACGCTTAAAACAAATTACCAACCAAAAACTAGGCAAACTCGATAAATATTTTGATTCTTCTGACGTTTTGGTTAAAGTGTGCTTTAAAAAGGAAGCATCTGCGCTCACCACTGAAGTAATGCTCGACTATACGGGCAAATTCGTAAGAGCAACTGCTTCTAGCAATAACTTTTACGACAATCTCGACGTAGTTTTGCCTAAACTTGAAGGGCAAATTAGAAAGCACCGCACTCGCTTTGACAAGCACCAAAAGAACGCCGCTTTCCGCGACGTAGCAGTTTATGAAACTGCTGATAGGGAAGAAAAAAAGGCGGAAGTGGTAAAAGAAAAGAAATTCAAACTTACTCCCATGACCGTAGACGAAGCAAAAGAAGAAATGGAACTTCTTGGGCATTCTTTCTACGTGTTCTTAGAAGCAAAAACCAACACCGTACAAGTTCTTTATGCAAGGGCTGACGGTGATTTAGGACTTATTGAACCGGAAATCTAATATGCAAACGGGTATATCAACCGCATCGCTATTTGGCAGAATGCCGACCGAACAAGCAGTGCAGTTTTTAAGTGAGAACAAGGTCGGCACGGCGGAAGTGTTTTTATCTTCATTTTGTGAGTATAGAAAAGACTTCGGCAGCATTTTAGTGAAGAATAAAGGGGATTTGCCCGTTCACTCCGTGCACGTTTTAACCACGCAGTTTGAGCCTACTTTGTATAGCGTAAACGATAGAGCAAAAGAAGATTCTTTTGTGATACTTAACGATGCTATGAAGGTTGCAAAAATGCTGGGCGCAAAAAATTACACCTTTCACGGCGGCGCACGCTATAATAAAACGCCCTTTAAGATAAATTACGACCGCATTGGCGATATAACCAACCGCATTATTGACGTAACTACTTCTTACGGTGTAGATTTAGCGTATGAAAACGTGCATTGGGGATATTATAATTACATAGGTTTTTTCAAAGAATTAAAAAAGCGTTGTCCACGCCTTAAAGGAACTTTCGATATAAAACAAGCGCGCCAAAGCGATATCCCTTACGCAGAGTTTATTAGTGAAATGGGGTATAGCATAGTTACCGCGCACTTATCCGACTATCGTGAAGACGGCAAGATGTGCTTGCCGGGCAGGGGCGTAACTGATTTTTACGACGTTTTGTCAAGGTTAAAGGACGTTGGGTTTGACGGCGGAGTAATTATAGAGTGTTATCAAAGTGATTTTGAAAAAGAAAGTGAACTCTTTGACTCACTTGATTACTTAAACAATATTATAAATAAATTATAAAAGAAGAAACGGACACTTGTGCAAGTGTCCGTTTTAATTATTTAGGTAGTTGCGAATTAAAATCTACGTAAACGGTATCAGCGCCGATATCTAGCGCACCCAAAGTATCTTTTTCGCTGTGAATTCCAAACATAAAAATTCTATAGCCAGTTTGCTGTAAAAGGGGAATACTGTCTTTATAATATCCGTCGAGATAACTGTAATCAAGAGCAATTCCTATAAACTTATCGGTTGGAAAGTTATCGATAACCGTTTGAATATCATAATATTCTTTGTATCGTGAAAAAAGGTGATTGTTAAAGTTAGTCGTATCTTTTATTGCTTGCCACATTTCTATAGAGAAAACTTCTGGGATTATTCTATTTGATAGGTCGATTGAGTTTTCTTCACCTAGTTTATATACCCTTTTAATAACTTCCGCATCTAAAAGGGTAGTTTCCATCTTTGCATCGGCAATAACGGTAACGTCTGGATAGGTTTTAAGCATATTTATAAGCCACTCTTCATTGACGGGTGTGTACCCACCGTCAAGGGTAAGCGAAGAAAACTCTTCATAACTAATACCGTCATAACCACTGGATAAGTGTTCCCAACTGTGCGTGGAAATAATTTTACCGTCGGATGATAACTTAAAATCATACTCAAAATACCTAAAACCTAATTCGTAATAAGTATAAAAAGTTTCTTGACAGTTTAAAAGAACTTTATTATCCCAACCGCCGCCCGCGTGCATTATTGCGGTTAAATCTTCCTTTTTAGTAATATTAAGTTTAGGTTCGCTGCTAGGTGGCGTGCAACCAAAAAAGCAAAATAGAAAAACTAACAGCAGCAAAACAAGAAAAGTAAATTTTTTCATAAAACAAGTTATTAAAATCTTTTTACGCGATTATATCATATTAAGAAAAGTTTGTCAAATTGCGCTTTTGTCGCAAAAAACGAATACGGTATGTTAAAATATTGTAAAAATCTTCCATAAAAAAACTCAAACTGTTGATAAATCAAAAAAATTGTGTTACAATTAAGTTGTAAATTAAAAAGGGGGTAAATATGAGCAAAGTTAATAAAGACGCTTGGGCATCAAGGCTTACAAAACAGCAAATTTTTACCATCCCTAACATCTTATCTTTTTTGCGCCTTGCGCTGATACCTTTAATTATATATTTGTACGTTTTCGCAAATTCGCCAGAATGGACAATGGTTGTACTTATCTTTTCGGGTATAACCGATATTGCCGACGGTATTATTGCAAGAAAGTTTAATATGATAACCGACTTTGGCAAAGCGCTTGATCCCGTTGCCGATAAGGTTACTCAAGGCGCGGTGCTCTTGTGTTTACTTACACGCTTTCCGCTTATGTGGATTCCGCTTGTGCTTCTTATCGTAAAAGAAACGGTTGCATTTACTATGCGCCTTATTTTGTTTAATAAAACGGAAAAAGTTATCGGCGCAAAATGGCATGGAAAACTCAATACCGTAGTGTTATATTTGATTATGGCTGTGCATATTATTTGGTATAATATTCCACCAGTTGTTTCTACGGTTAGTATAACCGTTTCATCAATTTTAACTGTAATTTCGTTCGTTTTATACACCGTTTCAATAGCGTTTGCACTTAGCAAGGCTATTAGAAAAGAGAGTGAAGAACAGTTAAAAGACAATGAAGAAGTTAAAAAATCAGCATAAAAAGATTAAAGTCGATTTTGGAGGATAAATATGGAAACTTTGAAGAAATTATTTCCGCTTTCTTGGAAATACACTAAAGACGTGTCTAACTTTATCGTAGGCATCATTATTCAAGCAGTTGCTAGCATTCTTGCAGGCGCAGTTATATCACTTGCAACCATGTTGGTAAATTGGATTCCCGCTGTTGGCGGTTTGCTCGCTTGGCTTATCGGTATAGTTGGCAGCCTTGTTGGGCTTTATTTCTTGGCCGGTATCGTAATTCAAATACTCGTATTTACTAAAGTAATTAAAGACTAAGAAAAAAGAAAAAGCCGATAAGGCTTTTTCTTTTTTTGTTTTGTGATATACTATAAGTATATAAGTTTTACAAAATTTTAACATTTTATAAACTATTTGAAAACGACTTATATATATAATGTAAAGGAAAACGATATGAAACTTACTAAGGACGGAAAAAAGTCTTTATTAAAAATAATAGCGTCGGTGTTAGTTATAGGTGCACTTATCGCTGTCGCGTATATAATTTTCGATGCGCTTGGGATAACAAAACTTAGCCGTGAACAAATTCAAGATTTTGTTTCTTCAACGGGGGCTATCGCACCGCTTGCGTTTATTTTTATTTCATTTTTGCAAGTAACCCTCGTTCCTATCCCTGGTATGGTTACCATACTTGCTGGCAATTATCTTTTTGGACCGTGGCTATCTTTTTTATATTCTTATATAGGAATGATGATAGGCAGTGTAGTTGCGTGGGTGCTGGGAAGATTACTCGGTAGACCCTATATCAACTGGGTTGCTGGCAGCAAAGAACAGGCTGACGAGTGGATGAAAAAGTTAAAGGGGAGAGAAATAGTTTTTCTTTTCTTTGCGTTTTTACTTCCGCTTTTTCCAGACGACCTTTTGTGCTCGATTGCTGGAATACTGCCAGTGAGATTCGGCGTGTTCTTTATCATGCAAATTATAACTAGATTTACTTCTATCGGCGCATCGCTTCTTTTTATGTCGGGTGAAGTAATACCCTTTCACGGCTGGGGCTTGTGGGTAATAGGCGCGCTTATAATTTTAAGTATAGTAGCGTTTATCGTGTCCATAAAGCACGCGGAAAAAATCAACCAAATTTTCGACAAGGTTGTTGACGGAATAAATAACAAATTTAAGAAGAAAAGCAACAAAAAGGTGGATAATGATTAAGATTTTAGTTGTAGAAGACGATATCAGTATGAACGGGCTTGTAAGTCAGTGCTTAAGGGATAACGGCTATGAAGTTAAATCGTGTTTTGACGGTGAGCAAGCCTTAGATGCGCTCGACGGCGAAACTTATTCTATGATAATAAGCGATATTATGATGCCTAAGTTAGACGGTTTTGAACTCGCTAGAAATATTAGGCTTACCGATAAGCAAACGCCCATTTTATTTATGAGCGCAAAAGATGATAAGCCGTCAAAACTATACGGTTATAAGTTGGGTATCGATGACTACGTAACTAAACCTTTTGATATTGATGAACTTATGATGAAGGTTGCAGCCCTTCTTCGCCGCGCACAAATTGCAAACGATAAAAAGGTTACCGTGGGCAATTTTTCAATGGATATGGATGAACGCACCGCAACTATCAACGGTGAAGAAATAGTTCTCACCGTGCGCGAGTTTGATATTTTATTCAAATTTTTATCATATCCAAAAAAGACGTTTACTCGTTCAGCGTTGATGGAAGAATTTTGGGATTTTGATTCGTCCGCAACTAGTAGAACGGTAGACGTATATATTGCAAAAATTCGTGAAAAAACTGCGGCTTGCGACGGTTTTGAAATCGTTACCGTGCACGGCTTAGGTTATAAGGTTAAACTTAAATGAAAAGAAAAAACTCAAGAATAAAATCTGTATTAGGGTATTTGTTGTTTTTTACCGTTATTGCCGTAACGGTAACGGTCGCTATGTTTTTATACGCTGTAACCGATAAACTCTCTAATGGGAACAACGCTATTATATCAGTAGTAATGCTTGCAGGTATACTGATTTTATCTCTGCTCTGCACGCTTTTTGATATTATCCGCAGAAGAAATATGGTTGATAAGCCCGTTAAAGAAATTCTTGAAGCCACCGAACAAATAACCGAAGGGGATTTTTCGGTTAGGCTCGATATTAAACACACGCTCGATAAATATGATGAGTTTGATTTGATAAAAGATAATCTTAACGCTATGGCTGGGGAGTTAAGAAAGAGCGAAGTTCTTAAAACCGACTTTATTTCAAACGTTTCACACGAAATTAAAACGCCGCTTGCTATCATTAAAAACCACGTTTATATGATAGGTAAGGGCAATCTTGACGACGCCACGCGTGAAAAGTACGTGAAAACCGTTCTATCCGCAACGCAAAGACTAAGTGATTTAGTGGGCAACATCTTAAAACTAAACAAACTTGAAAACCAAGCCTTACCTCAGGAAATTGAAGATATTAGGCTTGATGAAATGCTCTCTCAAGCGGTGCTTAACTTTGAAGATTTGATTGAAAAGAAGAACCTTTCTATTGAGTGTGATTTTGAAGAAATTTCTATTAAGAGCGTACCCAGTTACTTAGAAATCGTTTGGAATAATCTTATATCTAACGCAATAAAGTTTACTGATGACGGCGGCACAATTAGCGTGTCGGCAAAAAAGCACGACGGTAAGGTAGTGGTATGCGTTTCGGATACCGGCTGTGGAATTTCTAATACGGATGGCGCGCATATTTTCGATAAGTTTTATCAAGCGGATACTTCACACGCGCAAGAAGGCAACGGCCTAGGGCTTGCTCTCGTTAAAAAGGTAATAGACTTAATCGGCGGCGAAATTTCCGTTTCTAGCCAAGTAGGTAAGGGCAGTACCTTTACTATAACTATAAAGGACGTAAAGTAATGACTAAATGGCAAAAAGTATGGGAATTTGTTAAAAGACCTAAAGGTGTTTTGCTCGCAGTAATATATGTTTTAACCGTATTTTTTATAGCGGCGGCGCTCACTTTAGTTATAATCGGAAGCACTAACCCCATTTTAGAAATCTTATCTTATATTAGTTACGCGTTTGCTGCAATATTTTTGTTTTACTCGGTGTATACCATTATAATTTACGCGCCGAGCGCAAGGGTAAATGCGGTTAAATTTATGAGAAAGAGCAAATTCGCTTCGCATCTTTTGGATAACTGGGGTTTTAGAACGGTCGTGTTTGCTTGCTTTTCGCTCGTGCTTAACTTTGCTTACAGTATTTTTAACGGAGCAATCGCTTTTCTTATAGGCTCTATTTGGTACGGGGCGCTTGCGCTTTACTACGTAACTTTAACTCTACTTAGGGGAAGCATAATCGCTTACCACAAGAATAAAAATATAAAGTACGAGCAAAAAGATATTAAAAGAGCGGAAATTAAAAAATACCGCAGATGTGGTGTGTTGATAGTAATTTTGCCACTTTCTTTATCCTTTGCTATATTAGAAATGGTTATTTCAAACAGTGCGTTTATTCGCTACGGCTGGGTGGTTTACGCGGTTGCGGCTTACGCTTTCTATAAAATAATTATGGCTATATATAATATGTTTAAGGCAAAGAAAAACGACGATATGACGGTTAGAGCGTTAAGATGTATATCGCTTGCGGATGCGCTGGTGTCCATTTTAGCACTTCAAACAACTTTACTTTACACCTTTTCAACTAATCTTCAAACCAACGCTTTTGCAAACGCGTTGACTGGGGCTGCGGTGTGTGCAATAACGCTTGCGCTCGGTATATATATGATCATAAATGCAAACAAATTATTAAAAAAGGAAACTACGAATGGACAAGTTTGAATATAATTATTCCGCACCGACTGAAGCGGAAAGAAAAGAAATAGATAGTATTCGCCGTCAATATGAAACAAGGGTTGACAGCGAGCAAAGTAAATTAGAAAGAATACGCGAATTAGACAGGCGTGTAAAAAACGGTGCTATGATAACTTCGCTTACCGTTGGAATAATCGGCGCGCTTATTTTTGGAACGGGGTTATCGATGGTGCTAGAGTTCGGTCAAGTGTTTTTAGGCGTGATAATATCCGTTGTCGGCGCTATCCCAATGATTATTGCATATCCTTTATATAAAGGCGTGCTAAAGAAAAACAAGAAAAAGTTCGGCGAAGAAATTTTACGCTTATCTAAAGAACTATTAAAAGAAAATGAGAAGTAGAAAACTTAAAAAACCGCTTAAAAAAAGCGGTTTTTTTATTTTTACAATTCTTTAACAAAACCTTTTCAAACGCTTTACAAGTTTTTATTAAAACTTTAATTTTTGTTCCATATAATATGGGTGTAAATTAAAGAAAAGGAGATGACGACAATGTCAAACAATCAAATTAAAGAAATCAACAAAATTATGGAAGATTACACCACCAAACAACCCACTAAACTCGATGAACTTAAAAGCCTTGATAGAAAGGTTAAACGCCCCGCAACCGTTTTTGCGTATGTGTTCGGCTCAGTTAGTTCACTCGTTTTAGGTTTAGGAATGTGCCTTGCAATGAAAGTTATTTTTGCATCAAATCCCTTCACTATGCCGCTCGGTATCATAATCGGCGTTATCGGTTTAATTCTTTGCGGGGTAAACTATCCCATCTACAAAAAGTCAATCGAAAAAAGAAAGAAAAAGTACGCTGATAAAGTTATTAAACTTTCAAACGAAATCTTAAACGAAAACAACTAATAAAGAAGGGGGAAATTATTATGAGTATAAAGAAGTTTTTTCAAGACGCATTTTCAGATATGAAAGAAAATGCAAAAGCACAACACGAAGTAGATAAGGCTAATTTTGAAGCAGCAAAGGCTGAATCAAAAGCACAATGGGAAGAAGCAAAACTTTCACCCAAAAAACGCCAACAAAAAATGCAATTAGAGCGCGACGCTCAAATTGCTGACGCTAAGGCAAGAACTGCCGCAGCAAACGAAAGAATAAAAAAAGCAAAAGAACAACAATAAAAAGAAGCCGCTGATAAACTTCAGCGGCGTTTTAATATTCTTCTCTTCCACATAAATAATCGATACTAGTATCAAAAAGGTCGGCAAGTTTTACAAGGCTTTCAAGCGACGGTTGTGAAGAGCCGTTTTCATACCTTATATAAGATGGTTGCGCCATATTTAAGTATTCGGCAACCTGCCTTTGCGTAAGGTTATTTAGTTTTCGCTGTTCAACTAATCGTTCTTGAAAAATTTTCATTTATTACCCCATTTCTATTGACAATTATAGCAGTTTGCTATATAATAAATACATAAATATAGCAATATGCTATCAAAAAAGGAGAAATTAAATGGCTAAAGAGACAAGAGTAGAACAAGTACACCCAGAACATGAAAATGAAAAAATAAAAGCTTTTGAAAGGTTTGGTTGGGAAGTTGTTGCAAATCAAAGATGTCAAGAGCAAAAAGGTGATTATATTTATACTTTTAACAAGATCACCTTTTCAAGAGATAAAAGTGCACCATGGTACAACAGAGTTCGTGAATTAGAAAAGGAATATGGAGATATTTTAAGCCGTGATTATCAGGATATAAAAGATAAATATGGTTATGAAGAAAAATCTGGATTAGGTAAAAAGCCAATAAAGCCTAAAAGACCTAGAGTTGCTGAACCTAGCGTATTTTTGGGTTGCTTATGTTTTTTTATAATTTGCTTAGTTATAACTTTAATATTTGTATTTTTGGGTAAAATTGAAACATTTGATTATATGTTGAAAGACTTTTTTTCGTTTATATCTAAGGTAGGCATGGTAGCAACGGGTATAGGCTTGTTAGTAACTTTAATCAACATTCAGTTTTTAGTGGGATTAAAAGGAAAAGAGAAAGAAGAAGCTCTTAAATTATATGAAACCCAAAACGCTGAATTTCTTTCATATGAACATAGTGTAAAACAATTTTTATCAAAGAGAGAAAAAGAAATAAATAAAGAACTTGATGAATTGTTGGGATAAAATTATAAAACCAAAAAAGGCTAACAAATTTTTTGTTGGTCTTTTATACTATTTAAAATATATATAAGAAAAGTGATAAACGACAGTGGCGTTTTTTATATTTAATCTCATTTAACTTGATAATTAAAGTTAATTGTGATAAAATAAAACTATCTTAAGATTATTTTTAAGGAGAGTTAAAAATGGATTACAAAAAGTTGCAAAACGGCAGTGATATTCGTGGCGTTGCATTAGAAGGCATTGAAGGTCAAAGCGTTAACCTTACTGAAAAGGTTTGCCGTGATATCGGCAGGGGCTTTGCCGTTTGGCTTAAAAATAAAATGGGCAAGAGTGATTTAAGAGTTGCCGTTGGTCGTGATAGCAGATTATCAGGTGAAAAACTCTGCGGTTGGATTTGCTCTAGTATGGTGGAACAAGGTTTATCAGTTACCGATTTTGGTATGGCGTCAACCCCCGCAATGTTTATGTCAACCGTAACCGAAGGTTATAAGTTTGACGGCTCTGTTATGATTACCGCAAGCCACTTGCCTTTCAATAGAAACGGCTTTAAGTTCTTTATTGAAAAAGGCGGTTTGGAAAAGGCTGATATTAAAGAAATTTTGGCTATTGCTGAAAGTGAAGAAGGTACTGGGTTATCTAAGGGTGAACTTAAAAACGGCGAATTTATGGACGTTTACTCTAAAATTCTTGCCGATAAGATTAGAAAAGCAACTGGCGAAGATAAGCCCTTACAAGGCTTTAAAATCGTTGTTGACGCTGGTAACGGCGCGGGCGGTTTCTATGCTGAAAAGGTGCTTAAACCCTTGGGTGCAGACACTAACGGTAGCCGTTATTTAGAACCCGACGGATCTTTCCCCAACCACATCCCTAACCCAGAAGATAAAGATGCTATGAAGAGCATTACCGAAGCGGTAAAGGAAGTAAACGCTGACCTTGGTATTATCTTTGATACCGACGTTGACAGAGCGGGCGCAGTTTTATCTGACGGTAGCGAACTCAATCGTAACCGCATTATTGCAATGCTCTCTGCAATTTTACTTCGTGAACACCCCGGCACTACTATCGTAACCGACTCTATCACTTCAACGGGTCTTGCAAAATTCATTGAAGAAAAGGGCGGGGTGCACCACAGATTTAAGCGTGGTTACAAAAACGTTATCAACGAATCTATCCGTCTTAACGGCTTAGGTCAAGATAGCCAACTCGCTATTGAAACGTCAGGCCACGGCGCGTTTAAGGAAAATTACTTCCTTGACGACGGCGCTTATATCGTAACCAAACTCTTAATCGAACTTGCACGCGGCAAAAAGATGGGTTACACCTTAGAATCTATGATTGCATCACTCGAAGAGCCCAAAGAAAGCATTGAATTCCGTATGAACATCATGCTTGAAGACTTCAAGGAATACGGTCAAAAGGTTATTGATGAACTCACCGCTTACGCTCAAAAGAAAGAAGGCTGGAGTTTAGCACCGTCTAACTATGAAGGCGTTAGAGTAAACGTTGAAAAGGCACACGGCTGGTTCTTGCTTAGACTTTCACTCCATGATCCGTTGCTCCCCTTGAACATTGAAAGTAACGACGAAGGCGGCGCAAAGGTTATTGCAGCAGAACTTGCTGAGTTTATTAAAAATTACGATAAACTTGATGCGGCTAAATTTATTGATTTTGCAAAATAAATTATAAGTAAAAAAAACACCGACTAATCATAGTCGGTGTTTTAATTTTTTATTTTTTTATACCGGTGAGAAGATGCCGAGTAGAATTATACCTGCAAAGGTAATTCCTATAGCAAGATAATGTTTCCAAGAAAGTTTTTCTTTCAAGAAAATTCTGCTCCACAAAACTGAAACTACGCAGTAAGCAGAGATGATGGGCAAGAATTGTTCATACGGGGAGAAGATAACCGCCATATAGAAAACTTGACCGATAGTTTCGCAAAGCCCGCCGACGTAGAGCGCGCCGTTCTTTTTAGCAAAGAGTTTATCTTTCTTAACGAACTTAACCCAAACGAAAGAGAAGATTGCAAGAAGGAAGAAGGTGAGTTCAAACGCTGAGTTTGCTGAATAATCTGAAATGTCAACGTAGTGGAAGAAAACTTCATCGCCAACAGTGCCAAGCGCATCGATAATAAGGTAAGCAATGGGGAGAAGAAGCGCCAAGAAACTCTTGGTGTACTTACGGTTAGATTCTTTTCTACGCATTTCTTTAAGTTCTTGGTTTTCTTTACTATCAACAATGCCGATACCGATAATACCGATAGTGATTGCAACGATACCGATTATGGTGAACGCATCAAATTCAATGGGGTCAGCGCCGATAATCGGGAAGATGATTGCGCAAAGAAGAACTGCAAGTGAGCCTGAACAGTTACAAATGGGTGAAGATATAGAGAGTTCAATATATCTTAAACCGATGTAACCTAAAACCATCGCTAAAATATAGAGCGCGGAAACGGGTAAGTACTTAACAAAGTCGATGAGTTGGAAGTCGGTATAGAAAAGACTTGAAACAAACTTCGGCACGCTATCAGGGCCACCGTTGGCATCAATAACTGCGCCCCCGATTAAAGTAATGATAAAGTGGATACCCATAATAAGCCCAACGGCAAAGGTAACTTTCCAATGGCTGTTAGCGTCCTTTTCGTCCGTACCCTTTTTAGAGAAAAGGTCAGAACCACTCCAGCAAAGGAGCGCAACGAGCGCAAAAATAAAATACATATACATATTAAATTGTAAATCTCCTTTAGTAAGCAATAATACTTTTTATAAATCGTACCCACGCAAGCGGGTAGTGGGGATATACTCAGAGAGAATATCCTTAAATTTTGAAACAGTATTATCATCCACGGCGGAAAGATGTGACTCGATACAGTTTTCGCTGTTCTTGAACTTCTGTAAAAAATACTTGTCAGCTCCTTTTATCCATTTTCCGATTTCACGGATATTTTGTTCTTTGTGGAACTCTGCAATTATGGTCGTGCGGAACTCATAAGGAACGCCACCGTTCAAAAAAAACGACACCGTTTCTTGAATTTTAGTAACATCGTACTTGTCAAAGCCGATAATGGAAGCGTAAGATTCGCGGTCGTTTTTAATATCCATAGCAAAGTAATCAACCAAGCCTTCGTTAAAAAGTTCTTTAACTAGCGTGGGGTTAGTGCCGTTGGTGTCAAGTTTAATTTTGTAGCCTAAAGACTTAACCTTAGCGCAAAACTCTTTCAAGTCGGGCTGAAGCGTAGGCTCGCCCCCAGAAATACAAACGGCATCTAGTATGCCTTTTCTTTTTTCAAGGTAAGATAAAACTTCTTCTTCAGGGATAAGGGGAAGTTTGTCCGCGCCGATAACGAGTGCAGAGTTATGGCAAAAACCGCACTTAAAGTTACAGCCCGCGGTAAAAATAGTAGCGCAAACGTAGCCGTCAAAGTCAACGAGCGACATTTTTTCTAAGCCAGCAATTTTCATACCCTTTATCTCCTTAAAGAATTTATGATAACAGTATACATTAAAAGGCAATTGCTTGTCAAATAAATAAAAATATGTTATCATGGTTAAGAAAGGCTTTTTCACTTCACCTGATTGATTTTTGACGGAAAACTACTGTGAAACACTTTGCGTTTTATTCGGTTACAGACCGCAGAGGGTATGCGCCCTCATAAAAACGCTTGTTTTTCTTGTATTTTTCTCGTTAACCGTGCAAAACAAGTTTTTAACTAAATCAATCATTCTCAGTTCAAAAACCTATTAAAAAAAGGAGCAATAAATAATGAAAGCGGTTATTCAACGCGTACTAGATGCAAACTTAAAAGTGGACGGAAAACTCATTTCAGAAATAGGCTTTGGCTACGTAATATTTTTAGGCGTAATGAAAGGGGATACCCAAAAAGACGCTGATTATATGATTAAAAAAATCCCCGCACTTCGCATTTGTGAAGATGAAAACGGCAAGATAAATAAGTCTATTATTGATACGAAAGGTGAAATTTTACTCGTTTCACAATTTACGCTCGCTGCGGATACTTCGCACGGCAACCGTCCGTCCTTTATTGAAGCGGAAGCACCCGATATTGCAAACCAAACTTATCTTTACGTTGCCGAAGGTTTGAAAAAAGCAGGCGTTCCCGTAAAACTTGGCGTTTTTGGCGCGGATATGAAAATTCAGCAAACTAACGACGGACCTTTTACTATAATGCTAAATAGTTTATAACTTGCGAAATCATATTAAAAACTATTAAAACCTTGTTGGCGATTAAGAGTTAAAATGTCAACAAAGGCGGATAAGAAAATGAAAACTTTTACAAAAGAAAACACGCTCATTATATTGCTTGGCTTAATAGTTTCAATTTGCTTGTTGACGTTTTCAGCAACGGTTAAAAATGTTAATGCCAACGTGTCTACGACTACAGTAATTAGCGTAACAAAATCTCAATTTAAAGTAATGGAAGAAGCGTCAATTCGTATAGGAAACACCGAAGGTGCAAGTTCTGGTATTCGTTTTAGAGCAAGAATTGATGACAAAACTTATAAGGCACTTATGGGTAGTAGTTGTGCATATATGGGATTTTTAATTACCCCGCATGCACTTTTTACCGATAGAGCGGCGGCTACTGACGGCTCATATGGCAAAGATGATTACATATTTTCTATTAAAAATTACGTTGGGGAACAAGGCGAAGGTATTCTTGTAAATAAAGAAAAAACTTTTTATCAAGAAGATGGTTTTTGGTACACTAACGGTGCTGTTCAATATATGCTTGAAAAGAATATTGAAGAAGATTTTACCGTTATTGCATATATTTGGACTGGCGAAGAATACGTTTATGCAACGCCTACAAGTAACTTTGCTAGGAACTATAAAGAAGTTGTTGCAAAAGCGTACAGTGCAGGTGTTCCTATTGAGTTGTTAAGCAACGTTGATTATTTGGGCTCTTACGTTGATGAATTGGCATCTGGCGTAGCGGTTGTTGAAATTACGGATGGTTCTGACTTATACGGTATATCTGAAGCGGTTAGAAAAGGCGGCGTAACTTTTGCTGGAACTAAATTTAAACTTGTAAACGACGTTCAAGTTGACTATGACTTTGTGCAAATTCCTTCAAGTTTTGCAGGCGTATTTGAAGATAGTAATAAAGTAATTAGCATTGTAAATAACAAAGATTTAAATAGTGTTTTTGAAGGAAACGTAAACGTTACTTGTGTCAACAATACGAAAGTTTTTAACGCGACAGAAAAGGGATTAGAACACTTAGACGTAACAAGGCAATCGGATGATACTTTTGAAAACTATTATGTCCCCAACGAAAAATTACCAACGGTTGGCAAAAACAAGGTAACGGAAGACCTTGACGGAGATGGAACTAATGAATCTGGTTATTTAACAGACACCACTTTATACGGTGCAAGCGATATGGTGGGCGAAGATAAAAGTTCGGCTGTTGTTGCGGGTATAAATAATGAAGACTCAGTAAAGTTAAAAATTAATTATACTAAAGATGAACTTCTTTTGATGTCTCCGATATATAATGAAGAAACTCAAAAATATGAAAACTCGTCGTCGCCATACGGCACTTTTGACCACGTAAAGTTTACTTACGCGCTTATTCGCCGCAATGCAGGCGGGGCAATTCCGCGTGAAAATTCTGCTACTGAGTATGGTGTGTTTGACGTATTAAGTCAAGATAAATTTTTTGCAGTAAGCGATAAGACTAGCGACGCAACAGTGTTGGAAGAAAACGTGTGGCGTACGTATATGCTTTCAATTGAAGATTTTGCAAGTGCCGTGGGCTCTGGTTTAAACGAAGAAAACGTTTTACAGATTGGATATTTCGAAACACTTGCAGATGACGTTGGTTCAGGAGATTTTGACCTATATATTTTAGATATTGAACTTGTAAACGACACGTCTACAATATTGTCTATTGAAACCAACTATTCAACTGCGCCACTTGTAACTTACGCAACTTACCGATCAAGTTCACCTAGTTATAATAAATCGACAGGCGAATGTATTGAAAAGGGAACAATGACGATGAGCATAAATAGTAAGTATATATCTTCATATTGTGATCCGTCAGCGTTTCCGTATAATGGCTTTAATAAAGCAGCATTTAAATATGAACTCAGTAATTTGAGCAACATATACGTTAAACTTAGATATACCCAAGAAGAAATTATACAACGTGCTAAGGCGTATGGCTACAATGCAATTTCTATTACTTATTTAAATCACGGCTGCGAACATTTGCCACAAGGTGTTATGTCGTTAAATCATACGTATAATAAATGGACCAAGATAACGTTGCCGCTTGAAGATTTCTGCACTTATTTTGGCGCAAAAAGTTTAAAACCTAGTAGTAAAGCAGCGTTTGAGCCGATTGACGATTATGATTTTGCGTCTTCAAGTTCAATTCAACAAGTACCTACGGAATTAGTTCAATTAAGGTGTTCTCGTGTTGTAGGCTCTACATACGTCTATATCGGTGATATATGTTTTGAAACTATTTAAATTAACTTCTATTATTAGATATAGTTTTTTTATAACGCAAACCCCCGTATCTTTACAAGCATTTTTCTTAGGTTTTTTTGAGATTTGTGTTCGTTTTATAAATAAATTTATATTTTCAATATAAACATTAAAACAGTTGACAATTATTTTTGGTTGTATTAAACTAATGATTGAAGAATAAACTTGCGCTTAAAAAACAAATTAAAAGCGAAGGTTAAGGAGAAGATAATGGAAAAGATTTTCAAAGTTGGTTATGCAAGAGTTAACGTAAACCCGCCTATGGGTATTGACGTTACTGGTTACTATAAGGTTCGTAAAGCGGACGGTATCTTGGACGATTTGGAAGCAGTTGCTGTTGCTTACCAAATGGGTGAAAAGAAAATTATTATGATGACCATTGATAACTGCGGTATGAAAAAAGAAGTTATCAATATGCTTAAAGAAAAGATTACTGAAAGAACGGGTGTTCCCGCGGAAGCAATCTTTATTCAATTAACCCACACCCACACTGGTCCTAGAGTTTTACCCGAACCCCAAGACCAAATTCAAGCAGATTATAAAGTTTTCTTAACTTCAAGAGTTGTTGACGTTGCTCAATTTGCTTTGGAAGACTTAAAGCCCGCTAAAATGGGTATCGGTAAGGGCGTTGCTAAAAATATTGCGTTTATCCGTCGTTACAAAATGAAAGACGGCACTACCAAAACTAACCCCGGTGTTAACAACCCCGATATCGTTGGACCTATCGGTGAACTTGACGACAGCGTAAGAGTTGTTCGTTTCGATAGAGAAGGCGGTGAAACCGTTGTAGTTGCAAACTTTGCAAACCACCCCGACTGTGTTGGCGGTAACAAGATTTCTGCCGACTGGCCCGGTTTTGTTAGAAGATTTGTTGAGAAGGCAATCGATAACACTAAGTGTATTTGCTTAAACGGTGCTCAAGGCGACGTTAACCACGTTAACGTTCATCCCACTAAGGGCGACTTCAACGATATGTTTAACGACTTTGACGGTTGCTCACGTGGTTACGGCCATGCAAGACACGTTGGTAGAGTTATCGCTGGTGCGGTTATGCAAGTTTATGATAAGGTTGAATATCTCCCCGTTGACGATATTAAGTATTCATTAGAAATGGTTAACGTATTTGCAAACAAAGGCAAGCCCGAAGATATGCCACTTGCTCATAAGTATGCAGAACTTCATCTTGCCGGCAGAGATGATGAAATTCCGTTTAAGGCAATGATGCTTACCACCGTTGTTGCTGAAGCAATGAGAATGGTTGCTTTAGAAAACGAGCCCGATACCATTGAACTTCCCGTAGGTACAATCGCTATCGGTAACGTTGCTTTCATTGGTATCCCTGGCGAACCGTTTAACGCTGTTGGTCGCGGTATTGCTGAAGCAGAAGGTTGGGATATGATTATTTCAACTTGTGACACTAACGGCGCACAAGGTTACTTCCCAATGCAAGATTCTTATGATGAAGGCGGTTATGAAGCGCGCACTTCTAGGTTTAAGGCTGGTAGTGCTGAACAACTCATCAAAGAAGGTAAAGAAATCTTAGGCAGACTTAAAAAACAATAATTAAATAAAAAAGAAAAAGCACACTGCATTTCACTTTTCGTGAAGTATAGTGTGCTTTTATTTTAGTCTTTTATAAACTCTACAACTTCTTCTATTTTACAATCTAAATAGGCGCAAATTCTATTAAGAGTTTTCATTTCTATGTTTTGATTAGCCCTTAGTCTACGGACGGTTTTGCTATCTATGCCACATTCTTCTCTAAGTCTATAAGTAGACACGCCCTTTTTTTCCATCGTTGTAAATAATCTATCGAATTTAAACATTTTACTCTCCTAACTGTTGACATTTTATATTATGGGGGTTATAATCTTTTTTATTAAGGGGATATAATCCCCATTTTTAATAAAAGGAGTAACTTTTATGGAATTGTGGAGAGAAATTTTGATTAGTGGTTTACAAAACGAAGGGTATAAGTTAGATTGTGTAAACGACAAAGCACTAAAAGAAATTATAGATAGTGAGAGTTATAAAGTTTTAGAACAAATCAAACAAATAATGGACGATGATAGTTTGATAGATAAAGATTGTTTTTTGAAAATTGAAGCAATATTATGCGTTTTAGAACAAAATAACATATTTTGCAATAGACATGATTTTGGTTAAACCATATAAAAACAGTAGCGTAAAATCGTTGACAAACTATATTTATTATGTTAAAATTAGTGCATAAAAGGCGTTGAAGAAGAGTATGCGTTATATACTGCTTTTAGAGAAGTGGCGGTCGGTGCAAGTCATTAAGCGGGTTTTCGTGTTGTAACTTCTGAGCCGAAAGGAAGAAAGCGTTAAATAGAAGCGTTAGTAGAACTTTTCCGTGATTGCTGCGTAAAGGCATAAGAGTTGATGGACTCTGAGTGGCAGGAAACTGCAATTTGAGTGGTACCGCGGGTGCATTAAAAAGATAAAAGCGCTCGTCTCAAAGTTATCTTTGGGGCGAGTTTTTTTTGCCCATAGGAGGCTTTATATGGAACAAATGACAGGTCTTGACTTCAAGATTAAGGAAATGGCGGGGCGTATTCGTGAACTCCGTCAAATCGAAAACTTATCTATTGAAGATATGGCTAAGAAAACGGGTGTTACCGCCCAAGAGTACACCGAGTGTGAAAACGGTAATAGGGACTTAAACTTTGCCTTTATTTACCGCTGTGCTTTGGCGCTCTCCGTTAACGTTACCGATATTATTGAAGGTTACAGCCCTAAACTTAAAGGTTACACCGTTACGCGTTACGGTCAAGGTCAAAAGATTGCCCAAGCGCACGGTATGACTTACTTTAACCTTGCTTACGCTTTCCAAAACCGTATTGCTGAACCCCTTTACGTTCGCAGTATTTTCCGTGAAGACGCGCAAGGTAAAGATATTGAACTCACTACGCACGCTGGTCAAGAATGTGATATAGTTGTTGACGGCTACCTTATGGTTCAAATCGGTGAACATAAAGAAATTTTAGGACCGGGGGATAGTATTTACTACGATTCTGACACGCCACACGGTATGATTGCTGTTAACGGTAGGGACTGTGTGTTCTATGCAATCGTTCTTAATCCCACGGGTGAGCCTATTCCCGAATTATCTGCCGATAAGCAAGTTATCAACAAGCCCAAAAAGGTTATCGTTAAGGACGAAAAAGAGCGTATTTACAAAAACTATATTGACGTTACTGAAGATGCTGACGGCACTCCCACTTCAATTAAGTTTAAAAATACTGAAAAGTTCAACTTTGCTTTCGACCTTGTTGACGCGTTGGCTGAACGCGAGCCCGAAAAACTCGCTATGCTCCACATCGCAAAGGATAAGACTGAGAGAAGATTTACTTTTAAGGATATTAAGAAAGAATCTGCACGCTGTGCTAACTATTTTAAGTCGTTAGGCATTAAAAAGGGTGACAAGGTTATGCTCGTATTAAAGCGCCATTATCAGTTCTGGTTTGCTATGCTTGGCTTAAATAAACTCGGCGCGGTTGCAATTCTCGCTACCAACCAACTTCAAGAACACGACTTTGAGTATAGATTTCAGGCGTCTGGCGCTAAGGCAATCGTTTGTACTGCTGACGGCGACACCGCGCATCAAGCGGAAATCGCTATGAAAACTTGCCCGAACGTTGAACATAAAATTATCGTTAACGGCACGCGTGCAGGCTGGCGTAACTTCGATGAAGAATACGTTATGTACAGCACGCACTTTAACCGCACGGATGACACCGCTTGCGGAGACGAGCCTATGCTTATGTTCTTTACTTCAGGTACTAGTGGTTATCCTAAAATGGCTATGCATAGCCATAAATATCCGCTCGGGCACTTCCACACCGCAAAATACTGGCATAACGTTGACCCCGACGGCTTACACTTCACCATTAGTGAAACGGGCTGGGCTAAATCTATGTGGGGTAAACTCTACGGTCAATGGCTTTGTGAAGCGGCTACTTTCGTTTACGACTTCGACCGCTTTGACGCTGCGGATATTTTGCCTATGTTTGCCAAATACCACATCACCACTTTCTGCGCTCCGCCTACTATGCTACGCTTACTTATAAAGCAAGACATCAGTCAGTACGATTTTTCTTCAGTTCGCCATATGTCAACCGCTGGCGAAGCGTTAAACCCCGAAGTTTACAATCAATTTGAAAAACTCACTGGTCTTCAAATCAAAGAAGGCTTTGGTCAAACCGAAACGACGATGCTTATCGGTAACCTTATCGGCAAACCCCATAAGGTTGGCTCAATGGGTAAACCCGCACCTATCTACGATATTGATATCGTTGATGAAAACGGCAATTCAGTTGCGGTTGGTGAAGTTGGCGAAATCGTTGTTAACGTTAAAGACGGTGCTCCTTGCGGCTTGTTTATGGGTTACTATAACGATGAAGAAAAGACTAAAGAAGTTTGGCACGACGGTTTCTATCACACGGGCGATACCGCTTGGCGTGATGAAGACGGGTATTTCTGGTACGTTGGTCGTGTTGACGACGTTATTAAATCTTCAGGTTATCGTATCGGACCGTTTGAAATCGAATCGGTTATTATGGAACTTCCGTACGTATTAGAATGCGGTGTTTCTGCTGAACCTGATGAAGTTCGTGGTCAAGTAGTTAAGGCAAGTATCGTTTTGGTTAAGGGCACAGAGCCTACGGAAGAATTAAAGAAAGAAATTCAAACTTACGTTAAGGCAAAAACCGCGCCTTATAAGTATCCTAGAATTGTCGTTTTCCGTGACGACCTTCCCAAAACCGTTAGCGGTAAAATTCAAAGAAACAAATTATAATAGAAAAAAGGCTTTTGGAACTATCCAAAAGCCTTTAATTGTTTACTCTTTATTTATTTTTGGAAATAGGTAAGTACTATTTCAGCGGTTATTTTTAAGCCGATAGGTACGCTTGAAATAAGAAGTTTTTCGCCACGAGTATGTGCGCCGTAAGCGATGTGGTTGCCCGCGCAAATTGCAGGTACGCCGAGCGACATAGGAATATTTGCGTCGGTTGAGCCAGAATCAATTTTGCAAGGAAGACCTGAGTACTTTTCGCTAACGCTAATTGCAAGATCACACATCTTTTGGTGTCTTTCTTTATCAATTTCGCCACCGCAAGGTCTATCACCGATAAGTTCAACTTCAATTTCAGCCAAACCTTTCTTTTTAGCCTTTGCAACTTCTTCTTTAAAGAAGTTTTCCATATGCTTTAAACATTCTTTGTCGTCGCTGCGGTATTCGTAAAGCATTTTTGCTTCTTGGGCGATAGTGTTAACTGAAGTGCCGCCTTCAACGATGCCTACGTTGTAAGTGGTTTTACAGCCTTCTTTTTTAGGAACTTCACATTTATAAAGATTGCAAATCAAATCACTCATGGCAACGATAGCGTTTCTATTACCGAACGCACCGAAAGAGTGTCCGCCTTCGGTTTTAAAGGTAAGTTCATATCTATGAGAACCTACGCATCTGTTTACGATGTGGGTGTAACTTCCGTCAAAGGTATAAACTTCAGCCACTCTACCAGCGTAATCTTTCATAATTTGGCGGATACCTTTTAAGTTGCCCAAACCTTCTTCACAACTGTTTGCGATAAACATAATTCCGCAAGGTGCGGTTAACCCTTTTTGGAAAATATATTTTGCAACAATCATAAGTTTTGCAAGGCATGCGGTGTCATCGCCGATACCAGGGCAGTACATATATTCGTCATCTTTATGAAAGGGGAGTTCGGTCATATCGGGGAATACAACGTCGGTGTGCGCCATAAAGATAACGATATCGTTTTTGTTTTCACAACCAACGGGGCAAATAACGTTAAGCGCGCTGTCAACGATAACTTCGGGTGCACCGTTATCTTCAAACCATTTTTTGCAAAATTCTACTCTCAATTCTTCCTTTCCGCTGGGTGCGGGGATTTTTGAGAGAGTTTCGATAAGGTCGAAAGTTTCTTGTTCGTGGTCTTGTAAAAATTTCAAAACTTCTTGACTTAATTCAAACATATTAAAACCTCAGTTTATTTATTCGCGTAGATTATAACACATTGATTTTAATAATTCAAGCAAAAACACTTTAATAAAAAAATAAAAAGCACCGCTAAAAAAGCGGTGCTTTAAGTTTACCTTAAAAAAAGTACACAAAAATAAACCGTAAGGTTATATTTCTTATCGGCAGACGTAAAACAAGAGTAAATTTTAAGATAAAAATTAAAGATTATTCAGCAGGTTTAGCCTTTTCTTCTTCAAAAGCCTTTAAGATAACCGAAATAAGTTCTTCTCTAGTTTCGGTCTTAATGGGGTGGGCGATATCTTTATATTCGCCGTCGCCAGTCTTTCTGCTGGGCATTGCGATAAAGTAACCTTCGTTACCTTCAATAACCTTGATGTCGTGAACAACAAAGCAATCGTCAAAAGTGACTGAAGCAACTGCTTTAAGTTTACTGTCATCTTTTTTCACAATGCGCACTCTTACGTCTGTGATTTTCATCTTAGTTTACCATCCTTAACATATATTATGTATATTTTACCATACAATTAAACTAATTTCAATAGGTTTTTTAAAAAAAATCGACAAAATTTTCAATTTTTTGCCTATTTTTTAGCGTTTTTTCATAATAATAGCGTATGAGAAAAAATATTTTTAATGGTGAAAATAACAAGATTTATTTGCTCGGAATTGGCGGAATTTCTATGAGCGGCTTGGCTAAGCATTTAAGCGGATGCGGCTATACCGTAAGCGGTTGCGATTTAGTTAAAAATTCGCTCACGGATGAACTTGAACGTTTGGGAATAAATGTTAATTGCGGCAATAATTGTTGCGACCTTAATTGTACAGATGCACTTATCTACACTTCAGCAATTGAACACAACAACCAAGTGTTAAAAAAAGCACAAAAAAACAAAACACCTATCTATTCAAGAAGTCAATTATTAGGAAAAGTTTTAAGCGGCTACAAAAAGACCATTGCAATATCAGGAAGTCACGGAAAAACTACTGCAACCGCAATGATTGCCGACGCTGTAATTTTAGCAGGGTTAGATCCAACCGTGTTTTTAGGTGGAGAAAGTGTATCTTACGGAAATTATAGAAAGGGGAATGAAAATAACATTGCTATTGCCGAAGCGTGCGAATACAAAAAGAGTTTTTTGGATATAAAACCAGATATATCGGTTGTTCTAAATATTGATAACGACCATTTAGATTGTTATAGAGATATGGATGAATTATGTTCATCTTTTGGTAAATTTATAAGTGGAAGTATTTCCGTAATTAACGCCGACGATGTGCGCGCGGTAAATATAAGCAATATGACCAGTGTAACTTTTGGCATAAACAACCTTGCAGTTTACGCGGCGCAAAAAATAAAGTTTAACGGCGTAGGCTATTCTTTTACCGTCCACGCATTTGGGCTTGCCAAAGGCAGGGTAAACTTAAAAGTGATGGGAAAGCATAATATTTATAACGCGCTTGCGGCAATTGCCGTTTGTGACTTGCTTAAAATTCCCTTTTATATCACGAAAAAAGCCTTAGAAAATTTTTGCGGGGTAAAAAGGCGGTGTGAATATATAGGGGATATAGACGGCGTAGAGTGTTTTTGTGATTACGCGCATCACCCTAAAGAGATTTTAGCAACTTTAAATTCTTTTAACGAGCAAGGCGTGCCTTACGCGGTAGTGTTTCAGCCGCACACTTATTCAAGAACGAAAAACTTGATGCAAGAGTTTGTAAGTGCTTTAACTAGAAAGCAAAAGGTAGCCGTGTATAAAACTTACCCCGCACGAGAGCAGTTCGATATTTTGGGCGACGGAAAAACGCTTTATAAGAACTTAACAAAAAGTGGCAAAAACACCGCTTTTTATATCAAAAATGAGCAAGAACTCGAAGATTTTATTAAAAAAGTAAAAAATGAGTATAATCGAATAATTTTCTTGGGTGCGGGGGATATTTACGATATAGCAAAGTCCTTAAGAATAAAAGAGAAAAAAGTTTAAAATTATTCTAAAAATTGATTGAAAAATTTTTCGTTTTGTTGTATGATATTATTGTTAAATTTATAATAGGAGAAAATCGGCAAAATGGTACAAAAAAAGAGAAAAATTTCAATCCTTGGCACTGGTAACGTTGGCGCAACTATCGCTTACGCATTGACTTTACAAGGTGTTGCATCTGAAATCGTATTAGTAGACATCAATAAAGAAAAGGCTGAAGGCGAAGCGCTTGATATCGCACAATGCGCTGCTTGTGTTCCTTCAGTTAAAGTTTGGAGCGGTGAATATGAAGACGTTGCTGGTTCAGACGTTATCGTTGTAACTTTCGGCGTAGGTAGAAAGCCCGGTCAAACCAGGCTTGACCTTGCTGCTATCAACATCGGCATCTTAAAGAGCGTTATGCCTAACGTTGCAAAAATCGCACCCGACGCACTTTACGTTATCGTTTCTAACCCCGTTGACGTATTGACTTACGTTACTATGAAGTGCACTGGTCTTCCCAAAAATCAAGTAATCGGTACTGGTACTTTACTTGACTCTAACAGACTTGCACAAGCAGTTGCTGCTTACTGCGGCGTAGACACTCACAACGTAAACGCTTACGTTTTCGGTGAACACGGCGATGCTTGTATGGCTCCTTGGAGTTTGTGCACCGTTTGCGGTATGCCCATTAAAGAATACTGCACCAAGATTATGAAAGTTAGCGAAAGTCAACTTGAAGAAGAACTTGAAAACATCTATAAAGGTATGGTTGCTGCTGGTTCAAAGGTTATTAAGGCTAAAGGCGCAACCTTCTATGCAATCGCAGCATCAACCGTTCAACTCATCAAAGCGCTCGTTTCTGACACAGATACCATTTTGTCGTTGTCAACTCTTCTCGATGGCGAATACGGCGCTAAAGACCTTTGCACTGGCGTTCTTTGCAAAGTTGGTGGCTGTGGCTTTAAGCAAATCGTTGAACTTCCGCTTCCTGAAGCAGAACAAAAATTGTTTGCTGAAAAGTTAGAATCTCTTGATAACACTTACAACGCTCTCGGCGTTAGAGAATAAGGCAAATAAGCGGCGTTATGCTGCGTTTACTGAAAAGCGTTTGGACTTCAATGACCAGACGGTCAATTTCACCCCAAACACTTTTCGAGCCTTGCCTAACTTGCTTCTTTACCTTATTTTAATTAAGCCATATTTGCTGTGTGATACGCGTAAAACTTGCGCTTTTATTTGGTTACGTACAAAAAGTACGCGCCCAGCATAAAATGCTCGTTTTCCACGTCTAACTTGCAACTATGTCTTAATTTAGGTGTGAATAAGTAGCGTTATGTTACTACTGCTTCTTTACCTTATTTTAATTAAGCCATATAAGCGAGCCTTGAACTGCTTGTTTCTATGTCTTAATTTAGGTGTGGATAAGCGGCGAGTTATCACTTTACAACTAAATAACCTTAAAAGGGAGTAGTTGACGTAAATTTATTTACGGCCACGCGTCGTCATCGCGAAAGTTTTTCCGGCGCGTAGGGTTACTTAAAAGTAATTTAACAAGACTTTTATCGTAAGGCTTACGGTAGAAGTCTTGTTTTTTGCCGTCTAAATGGCAACAATAATATTAGGAAAAAATATTTAAGGGGTAAACTTATGAAAATTTTTATTTTAATTTTATTCGTTTTAACCTACGTTGGTATTATTGCGTTTTCAAAATATAAACCGCATATTACTGGTGTGGCAGCGCTTATCGCTCTTATTGCGTGTGCAATTGACGGATGCATGAGATGGTATGAACCTTTCTTTATGCCAGGTTTTAGTAGCGCAATTAACTACAACGTAGTTATGATGCTAGTTGGTATTATGATTACCGTAGGTCTTTTTTCAGAATCAAAAATGCCCAACAAGATTGCGGACAAACTCATTTCTAAAATTCCCAACGCTATGTGGATTTTAGTATTGCTTTCAGTATTGTCTGGAATCATTTCAGCGTTCGTAGATAACGTTGCAACCGTGTTGATGCTTGCTCCAGTAGGTCTTGCCGTTGCCAAAAAGACGGGGGTTAATCCTATTCCCGTACTTATCAGTATCGCAGTTTCTTCAAACCTTCAAGGCGCAGCAACTTTAGTAGGGGATACCACTTCAGTTATGCTCGCTGGTGAACTTGGGCTTAACTTCATGGACTTCTTCTTCTATAACGGTAAGATGTCTATATTCTGGGCGGTTGAACTCGGTATGATTTTGACCATTCCCGTACTCATTTTTATATTTAGAAAGAGCAATAAAAAGTTCAAAGTGGAATCTGAAGATATCAAAGTAACCACTCTTTTCCCGACTTTTATGCTTGTTCTTAACATTCTTTGCTTAGTGTTTTGTTCAACGATAGTAGAAGCACTCCCCGTAGGTTTCATTAAAGATTTCCTTGGCGAATACATCAACGGTCTTCTTTGCTTAATATTTGGTATAATCACTATGATTCACCACTTAATCACCGCTAAAAAGACGGTTGAAGTTACTAATGAAGACGGCACAGTTTCTACTGTAAGCGGTAAAAAAGAAGCGTGGAAAACTATTTTCGGCACTATCGACTATACTACGGTATTATTCCTTATCTTCTTGTTCGTTCTTATCCGTGCGGTTGATAGAGTTGGTATTATTGCTGACATTGCAAACTTCTTCGGCTGGGTTGGTCAAGAAGGTAGCATCTTCTTACTCTATACGCTTATCGTATTTGGTTCAGTGTTAATTTCAGCGTTCATTGATAATATTCCTTACGTTGCAACCATGCTTCCTATCATTGCGGCGTTAGGTTACGAAGGCAAAGTATTTACTCTTTTGTGCTTCGGTCTTTTGTGTGGTGCAACTCTCGGTGGAAACATTACTCCCGTTGGTGCATCAGCAAACGTCGTTGCAATCGGTATGCTTAATAAAGAAGGTTATAACGTTAAGTCTTCAGACTTCTTCAAGATAGGTATTCCTTTTACCTTAGTAGCAGTACTTGGTGGGTATCTATTTATCTATCTCGTATGGGGTATTTAAGCGCGAATAAACTGCGTTATGCTTCGTTAACTGTTAAGTGCTTGGACTTCGATGACCAGACGGTCTATCTCACCCCAAATACTTAACGAGCCTTGAATTGCTTGCATCTATATTTATAAATTATTACTTACTTGTAACTTATTTATCAATAATTCTATAAATTATAATTAAATTAAAAACACGCAAACTTTTAGTTTGCGTGTTTTTATTATTATTTAGTGTTGTATTCTATGAACTTTCGGCTTGCAACCGATTGATAATGATTCTTTTTGCGGTAAAAATAAATATTTCTATTAGTGCCGATATCAAATAGGCGATAGTAATACATATCGCGTTCGCTGTCGTCGTATTTAATCAAGGTGTCGCTGACAAAGGTAATGCCAAGCCCCAAGCACGCCATATTAAAAGCAGTAACTTGTTGGTCTAAGTGGAAGATAACCGACGGGGAAATACCGTATTTTTTGAACAATTTTTCCGCACGCTTACCCGTATCGTTTTCGGGGTTAAGTAAAATAAAGCGTTCGTCTTTAAAGGCGGAAAGTTTTACGCTCATATTTTCATCTAAGTGCTTATTTTCTTTAATATCTTGCGCGGTCATTGCAAACTCTAAAACGCTTTGGTTAGACTTTAACGCTTTAGGCACGGCAAGAAGAAGTGTTTCGGGCGCGTAAACTTCGGATATAATGTTTTCATTTTCATTTATAGCGTTGTCGATAATAATGTCAAGGTTGCCGCTGACTAACTTATTCATCAAGTTTTTAGTGCTGTCTTCAAATATTTCAAACTGAATTTGCGGGTGAGATTCGTTAAACTCGGAAACAAGCCTTGGCAAAACGAAAGACGAGAAGAAACTACTTCCACCGATTCTAATTTTACCAGCCATAAGGTTGGTATGATCGGAAATGTATCTTGAAAAATCTTTTTCTTTTTCTTGAATAGAAAGGGCATACTTAACGTATTCTTTACCGATTTCCGTCAAAGAAATAGGGCTGGTTGAACGGTCGAATATAGGTGCACCTAATTTATCTTCAATTCTTTTAATAGACGCGGACAGCGACGGTTGGGAAACGAACAGTCTTTCTGCTGCCTTTGTGAAGCCACCTTCTTGATAAACTGCTAATATATATTCCTTATTTCTAAACATATTTAATACTCCATAACTTGAAAGTGATAATAATTATGTTTTAATATGTATTTGATTATATCACAGTTTTATAGTATAATCAAGTTGTAAGCAAAAATATTTTATATTTTTTGGAGATTTTTATGGAAAAATTTAGGTTAGAAAGTGATTCTATCGGTCAAAGAGAAGTTCCTATCGACGCGTATTACGGCGTTCAAAGCCTTCGCGCTTATGAAAACTTCAAAATCAGCGGTATCAGAACTCATAAAGAGTTCATAAAAGCAATCGTTGAAATCAAGAAAGCGGCTGCTATCACCAACGGTGAAGTTGGCGTTATCGAAAAGAAAATCGTCAACGCTATGGTTCAAGCGTGTGATGAAATTTTAGCAGGTAAGTATCTTGATAACTTTATCGTTGACGCTATTCAAGGCGGTGCAGGTACTTCACTCAATATGAACGCTAACGAAGTCGTTTCTAACCGCGCTATTGAAATTTTAGGCGGTCAAAAGGGCGATTATTCAATAGTTCACCCCAACGACCACGCTAACTGCGGTCAATCTACTAACGACGTTTATCCCAGTGCTGGTAAGATTGCTACTATCCGCTTACTTCAAAAGGCTATTGAAGCGCTTAAAATTTTCCACGAAGCAATCAATAAAAAGGCAGAAGAATTCAAAGATATTATCAAAATGGGTAGAACGGAAATGCAAGATGCAGTTCCTATTAGTTTTGGTCAATCTTTCAAGGCTTATGCAAACGCTATTAAGCGTGATATCGTGCGTTTTACCGACGCTATTGAACAACTCTCTATCCTTAACATGGGGGGTACTGCTATCGGTACTGGTATTACTGCGCACACCGATTACATCAAGAAAATCGTTCCCAAACTTGCGGAAATCACTTCTTTAGAACTCGTTCAAGCGGACGACTTGGTTGACGCAACCCAAAACTTAGACTGTTTCGTTTACGTTTCAGGTATCGTTAAATCTTGCGCGGCAACCCTTTCTAAGATGGCAAACGACTTAAGACTTATGTCTTCTGGTCCTAGAACTGGTTTTGCGGAAATTAACCTTCCTGCAAAACAAAACGGTTCTTCAATTATGCCGGGTAAAATTAACCCCGTTATCCCTGAAGTTATCAACCAAATTGCGTTTAACGTTATCGGTAACGACACCACCATTACTATGGCTGTTGAAGCTGGTCAATTAGAACTAAACGCTTTCGAACCTATTCTTTTCTACTGCTTATTTGAATCTTTAGAAACCCTTACCAACGGTATTAAGGTATTTAAGACCGACTGTATCGACGGGCTTACTATCAACGAAGAAAACTGTGAGGACGAAGTTGAAAGAAGTATCGGCGTTGTTACTGCGCTTTGTCCTTTCATCGGTTACACCAAGGCAGCAACGCTCGCTAAAAAGGCTTTGAAGGAAAAGAAAACTATTCGTAGAGTACTCCTTGAAGAAAAGGTAATTTCAGAAGAAGAACTTGAACGCATTTTAGATCCTAGAAAAATGATATAATTTGTATTCAGCGCAAAAAAGGTCGTCATAATTTTGCGTGGAATAATAAAAAAGCAGGAGTTTACTCCTGCTTTTTGCTTTTTAATTAAATTTAATTATTAGCCGTTTACTTCTACGCCAGACGGTGAGAACATAAACACGTTTTTACCCATTTCGTAAACACCGCCGCCCAGCGCATAAATTGCACCAGAGAGCATATCCAAAACGCGCACAGCCGTTTCCGTTTTGAGTTCGGCTAAATGCACCATGGCGTTCTTTCCTTCTTTTAGAGCGTCGATAATCGCTTCAACGTCGCTATAAGCGGTAGGGCTAAAGACAGATACGGGTGCACTTTTATTATCGTTAAAGTTAACTCTTTCATCAAAAGGAGTGCTAACTCTATCGTTTTTAGTTTTCGGATCTCTACCGAATAAATCAAATAATCCCATAATTTTTCTCCTTATTGTCTTTCGCCAAAAATCGTTCTTCCAAGCCTTATCATATTGCTTCCGCATTTAATAGCGAGTTTGTAATCGTTTGACATACCCATTGAAAGGTACGTAAAATTATAACCTTTATTATTGCACTCGTCGTAAAGAGCGCGCATCTTGGTAAAAAGGGAAGTGAGAAGTTTTTCATCATCCGACTTTGGCATCATCGCCATAAGCCCTTTTATACAAAGGTTTTTGTATTCTAAATTGATTTTTTCTATATTTTCCAAAGCGTTGTCTAATGAAAATCCGCTTTTAGAAAGTTCTCCGCCCACGTTGATTTCAATAAGAACGTCTTGTTTAACGCCCTTATTTAACGCCACGCGGTCAATTTCTTGTGCTAAGTGAAGACTGTCCACCGAGTGAATTAAATCAACCTTGCCCACTAAATATTTAACCTTATTAGTTTGAAGATGACCTATAAAGTGTTGGCTTGCCGTGGGGGAGATAAGTTCACTTTTTTCTCTAAATTCTTGAACCCTATTTTCAGCGACGACTTTTAAGCCGCAAGATATAGCGCTATTGATAACTTCAGCGCTCATAGTCTTACTTGCACCGACAACGGTTATATCCTCGCCTAAATTATTGCCGTCTTTTACTATTTCAAAAACTTCTTTAATTCTTTCTTCAAGCATTTTACTTGTTGTTTATAACGTCGCTCATATTAAACAAGCCGACTTTTTTATCCTTAAGATAAATTGCTGCTTTTAACGCGCCGTCAGCAAACACGCTTCTATCGGTTGCAAGGTGAGAAAGCGTTACCGTTTCAAACCCGCTTGCAAATATAACTTCGTGTTCGCCAACGATACCGCCGCCACGCACTGCGTGAATACCTATTTCGTTTTTATCACGCTTGCCGCAAATGCCTTCTCTACCGTAAGTATAATACTTTTGGGGTGAAATTTCTTTAACACCGTCAGCAAGCATAAGTGCCGTTCCGCTGGGTGCATCCACTTTTTGATTGTGGTGTTTTTCAATAATTTCAACGTCGAAACCGTCAAGTGCTGCCGCAGCCTTTTTAACAAGGTCGATTAAAACGTTTACGCCAAGCGACATATTGCCCGAACGGAAAACCGCAATCTTTGTGCTTGCATCTTTTACAAGAGCAACTTGTTCTTCCGTGTATCCTGTTGCGCAAAGCACGGCGGGAATAGAGTTTTCAAGGCAAAACTTAAGTACGTTATCAAGATTTGCAGGCGAAGAAAAGTCGATAACTACGTCGACTTTTTCTTTTACCTTGCTAAAGCCGTTATAAACGGGGTAATCTTTAGAAGATAAATCTTCCACGATATCCACACCGCAAACGACTGAGATGTTTTCGTTTAATGCGGCTGCATCATAGACCTTTTTGCCCATTCTGCCTTTAGCGCCGCTGATTAAAATATTTACCATATTAAACCTTTAACTTAAAACCAAAATCTTTCAAGATTTTAATCATTTCAACAGTATGTTCTTCTTCGAGTTCGGTAAGGGGTGCACGAACGATGCCGCTGCCCAAGCCGATGAGTTCAGACGCTTTCTTTACGGGGATGGGGTTTACTTCAGTAAACATAGCGTCGATAAGGGGAAGAAGTCTTTCTTGCAATTCGTAAGCTTCCTTGTTCTTGCCAGCATAGTAAAGTCTAGCAACGTCGCCAACTTCTTTAGGTGCAATGTTTGATGCAACTGAGATTAAGCCCATAGAACCGATACTCATCATAGCAAGGTTAAGGTTGTCGTCGCCAGAGTAAAGCGCGGTTTTACCGCGGATAAGACGAGCGGTTTCACAAATTTGTTCCATGTTTCCGCATGCTTCTTTAATACCGCCGATGTTTTTGTGCTCGGCAATTTCTTCCATAGTGCGCGGAAGAATATTCACGCCAGTACGTGCGGGTACGTTATAGCAAAGAACGGGAATATCTACGTTGTTGCAAATATCGTTGTAATATTTAACTAAGCCTTTTTGAGTGCACTTATTATAATAGGGGGTAACGACCAAAAGCCCGTCCGCACCTATTTTTTGTGCAAGTTGACTCTTTTCGATAGCCTTTTTAGTGCAGTTGCAGCCAGAACCCAAAATAAACTTAACTCTGCCTGCAATTTTATCGAAAGAGAATTTTGCAATTCTTTCGTATTCGTCATCGGTAATAGTGGGGGCTTCACCAGTAGTTCCTAAAACACAAATAGCGTCGATTTGGTTTTGGATTTGATATTCGATTTGTCTTTCGAGCGCATCAAAATCTACGCCGTATTTTGTAAACGGGGTAATAGCCGCCGTACAAGTGCCCTTAAATATTACTTTATTCATAGTTGCTCCTTAAATAATTGATTATTGAATTTTGCCCTTAATAGCGCCGATTTCAATAGCCTTTTGAGCGATTTGAACAGCGTTAGTTGCAGCGCCTTTTCTAATATTATCAGCAACGCACCAAAGGTTAATGCCGTTTTCAATGGTGTCGTCCTTTCTAATTCTACCGATAAACACTTCGTCTTTATTTTCAGCGGTAAGGGGCATAGGATAGAGAAGGTTTGCACCGTCGTCTTGTAAAACAACGCCTTCAGCCTTAGATAAAACTTCCTTTACTTGTTCAACAGTACAGGGTTTTTCAAATTCAAGGTTAATAGATTCGCTGTGGCCGTAATAAACGGGTACGCGAACGCAAGTAGCGGTAACCTTAATATCTTGGTCTCCGAGAATTTTCTTGGTTTCAAAAATCATCTTGTCTTCTTCCTTGGTGTATCCGTTTTCTAAGAACACGTCGATATGGGGAAGGCAATTGCCGAAGATAGGATAGGGAAATTTTTGGGGCGCTTCGCCACAAATACCGCCCTTAAGGTCGTTAAAGCCTTTAACGCCTGCGCCTGAAACTGCTTGATAAGTTGAGTAAATAACGCGCTTAATCTTAAACGCTTGATGTAAGGGTTTCAAAGCAACCATTGCTTGAATAGTTGAGCAATTGGGGTTTGCTATAATATTCTTATGCCAAAGAATATCGTCAGCGTTACATTCGGGAACAACTAGCGGAACTTCCGGGTCGCGTCTCCAAGCGCTTGAGTTATCGATAACCAAAATGCCGTGTTTAGCAAAAATGGGTGCGAATTCTTTACTTACGTCGCCACCGGCAGAGAAAAGCGCAATGTCGATGTTCTTGCCTTCTAAATTTTCTTCTTTGAGTTCGATGATTGTGTGGGGTTTACCCATGAAGTCAACGGTCGTCCCTGCGGATTTAGCAGATGCGAATAAATAATAATTTTCTACCGGAAGGTTTCTTTCAGACAAAACTTCTAAGAACTTTCTACCTACCATACCGGTTGCACCAACAACCGCAACGTTGTACTTTTTCATAGTTGATATCTCCTATATAAACATAATATATGGATAGTTTAACAAAGTTAAGTAAAAAAGTAAAGGTTTTTTTAGTAAAAGTATGAATTTTGTTTGTAAAATATTTAATTTTAATGTAAACTATAATGGTGAAGTTATATAAATTTTTATTCACAAAACTTTAACCGCTTATATACAAAAGCGTTGGGAGAATGATATAATGGCTCAAGTTAAGAAAAAACGCAGTATTTGGGATAGAATGGCGTTCGGTGCGGAAAAGTCGGACGGATATGCAAGGGCATCCTTACCGTCGAACAGATGGGAACTCTTTTGGGATATTTTAAAGGGTAGATTTGGTAAACTTATTATCATAAATCTTCTCATATTGCTCTTTTGTCTTCCAGTAATTGCAATATTAGTGTTTAGATATATCGGGTTAAGCAACTTTGGCGCAACCTATCCGTTTATGCAACCGTTTGGCGTTGGTTATCAAGCACCCGTTATTGTTCAGGGTATGAAAGAAAACATTGCGCTTAGTGTAAACGTGCTCGCTTATGCGTTTATGCCTTTGGCGGCGGTTATCGCCGCACTCGGTTTTGCTGGTGGCGCTTACGTTATTAGAAATATGGTTTGGACGGAAGGTATCTTCGTTGCAAACGATTTTTGGCTAGGCTTAAAAAAGAATGCAAAGCCTATGATTGCCGTTGGCGTTGTATTCTCATTAGTGTTCTATTTAACTAATATTTCCGTTTCTATCGTTGACGTGGCAATGTTATCTTCACCTGATCTCGAATGGTTATTTATCATTTGCAAGGTTTTGGCGTATACACTTCTCGCCTTTTTCTCAATTATGACAATGCATATGATTACAATGACCGTAACTTACGAATTGACCTTTAAGCAACTCTTTAAGAACACGTTTATGTTCTCTATTGCGATGTTGCCGCAAAACTTATTTTTTATCGTGCTTGCAGCAATTCCTTTAATTCTTTTATTCTTTGAAGGAATTTTCTTAATCGCGGGCGCTGTTATGTTTGTACTCTTTAGCATATCTTATGCACTTTTGGTATGGACAGACTATTGTCAATGGGCTTATGATAAGTTTATCAACGACAAAGTTAAAGGTGCTAAGAAGAAAAGAGGTATTTACGACAAGGTTAAAGAAAGCGAATCAGATTCTCTCCGTCAATATAGAGAACAAGTTGCGCTTGCAGCACAAAGTCAACTCAGTTCGCGTCCTATTAAACCTATTACCGATGATGAACTTACTCTCGTTGAACTTCCCGAGGCTTTCAGCCGTGCCGACTTAGAAAAACTTCGTGATAGCAAACAAGCCTTGTACGAAGACCATGAACGCTACGTTGAAGAACATAAAAACGATCCCAAGTATCAAAAAGACGTTGAAGAACAACAAATGTTCGAAGCGGCTCTTAAAGAAAGGGATAAGCGTATTGAACAGGCTAAGAAGGCTTTGGCTAAGCGCCATAAAAATAAGCGCAAATAATTTTAAGCCATATTTGCGGCGTGATACGCGTAAAACTTGCGTGTTTATTTGGTTGCGTACAGCAAGTACGCGCCCTGCATAAAATACTCGTTTTCCACGTCTGACTTGCAACTATGACTTAAAACATTTTAACGTTTTATGTTTATAAAACCATAAAAAAACAATTTTATAAAACGTAAAAAACGCCGAGAAAAAGGCGTTTTTTAACACTGATAAAAACTGTCGTTGTTACGAAAAAATGACAACGGAGGGCAAAATTTTGAACAAATTACTTAAAGCATTGATTTTTAATGATGAAATTTCCATGTCCGTTTTGGATACGACCGATATGGTTAACGAAGCGATAAGAATTCATAAACTTACGCCCGTTTGTGCGGCTGCGCTCGGGCGCACTCTTACCGTTTGTACTTTTATGTCGAGCAATTTAAAAAACCAAAAGGACAAACTTTCGGTTACCGTACACGGCGACGGTATCGGTGGTAAAATTACCGTTTGTGGTAACGGCGACCTTGCTATGCGCGGGTTTATCGATAACCCCCAAGCAGACTTACCACTCCGTGCGGACGGTAAACTTGACGTTGGCGGACTAGTTGGTAAAAACGGTAGACTTACCGTCGTGCGCAGTATGGGGCTTAAAGACCCGTATTCGGGCAGTAGTGAACTAATAAGCGGCGAAATTGCTGAAGATTTTGCGGCTTACTATGCGTATAGCGAACAGCAACCCACTGCAATTGCTTTGGGTGTAAAAATCGGCACTGACGGAACTTGCATAGGTGCGGGCGGCGTTATTTTGCAAGCAATGCCCGGTGCAAGTGAAGGTTCTTTAGTTATGGCGGAAGACGTTATAAGCCAACTCGGTAACGTTTCAACGCTCGTGCAAGAAATCGGTGCGGAAGGTATTATTGATAAGTTTATCGGGGAAGTAAAATATACCGAATATCACCCCGAATATAAGTGCTTATGCAGTAGAGAATATATAGAAAAAGTGCTTATTTCTTTAGGGAAAGCAGAACTTGAAGATATAATTGCAAAGGAAGGCACGGTCAAAGTAGACTGCCAATTCTGTGATAAAATTTACGAATTTACGAAAACTGATATAGACGGATTTTTTAGGTAAAAATGGATAGCGTATTACAGTTTGATAAAGACGTTTCGAGATATCTTAAACGCGCTGCTATGCTTTGCGAAAAGGAAGACTATTTAGGTGCGCTAAAATTTTTGTTTTCAGCAAGGTCGTTAGAAGCAGATAACGTTGACGTTATCGCTGCGCTTGGCGACGTTTACGCGGATATGTCGGCGTTAGAACTTTCAAATAAATACTGGTTTGAGTTTATGGATAAAGCGCCTAAAGACAAGCATGCGCTTGCTTATGAAGAACTTGCCATAAACTACTTTTACCTTGATAATTACTGGGCGTCAAGTTATTATTTTCACAAAAAACTATCGGTTGACGGTTTTATCAGTAAAGAAGGTTTAAGCCAGGAAATCATTGACTTTTTCTCGGGCGAAGAAATTAAGAGAACGGCGTATAGAATAGTTTATCCGTTCGATAAAGCCGATTATACTTTTGAAATTAAACAAGCAAAGCACGCAATCGCTTTGGGCGGGTTTGAAGAAGGCGCGTCATTTTTAGAAAAGATACCTTTAGAGCGCCGTGATGAAGAGACTGCGGGTGAACTTGCCGTATGTTATTTTATGAGCGACCGACTTGATGAAGCGGAAGAAGTTTGTAGGCAATCTCTAGAGCAAAACGGACCTACGGTTACGGCTTTTTGTAACCTTTCAACCGTTTACGATATGAAAGAAGACTTTGATAATAGCGAGCATTATTATCAAAAGGCGTTGGAAGTTAGAAAAGGGGACAAAAGCGAAGCCTATAAAATAGCGACTTGCGCTATCGAGCGTGAAGACCATAAAACCGCAAGCGAGTGCTTAAAAATTATTCTTGAAGATAGACCTTTCGAGCACGCTATGCGCTTTTTCTACGGGCTTGCGCTGGCAAATCTTGGCGACCCAATAAGCGCGGAGACAGAACTTGCTAAAGCACACCTAATAGACCCCGAAGATTACGCTATAAATTTTTACTTAACCTACGTTAAAAATATGCTTGACGGCGGTGGAGATTACTTAAATTTAACACCGTTTAAGTATGTAAAAGATATACCCGAAACGCTCGCTTTAGAGTGGAAAAAGAAGGTAAAAAGTTTAATAAAAACACCCGAAAAATTTTCATCTGCAATCAAGAAAAAAGAGTGGAAAGAGATTTTAGAATGGGGGTTAAAGTCGACTGATAGTGAATTTATGCGCGACTGTGCATTTGTGCTATCGTCTGCGTTTACGCCGTACTCTAAGGGCGTAATTTTTAAGGCGATGCTCAGTCCCGATGGCAGAGAAGAGTTAAAACGCGTGCTTATCTACGTAACGCTTGTTAACGGCGTAAAAGAAAAATTCGGCGTGGTTGCAGGCGGGTTTTATTTAAAGGTTAAACCGAGAAAATTGCTTTGTGAAAGGGATAAAATCTTTGGCGGACTTTACCTTTCAGCGTACGCGCTTTGCATGTCTAAAATGGCGTTTTTTGACGTGGAAAGTTTAGATAAAATTGCTAAAAATTGTGATAAAATTTATAAAAAATTTAAAGGTGAAATAACCGATTCGGACGCAACGAATGAAGATATTGCCGCGCTTATTTTGTCTGAGTGTAAGTTCAAAAAATACTCTGACGACTTCAGCGTTTTAAGAATTTTTTCGGTTACTAAAGACAAACTTACCGCATTAAAAAATATGCTAAAAGGAGAATAAAATAATGGTTAAAGTTATCGACGTAGACAGCCTTTTCGACAAGTATATCGAAGACTTTGTGTACTCTAATATTGGCAAGGTAAAACCTGAAGAAATCGAGAATAAAATCCCCGAACTTTACGTTAAGTTTGGCGATGAAAAATTAAAGGAATTAGACGGCAAAACCCCTAACACTTTCTATAAAGATTTTTCGGGTGAAGAATTGCTTTCTTGTCTAGAAACTCATCTTGAAAAGGACGTTGCTATTTCCGACTTTTTGTGCGAAGCAATAACTTCAAATCCCGCTAACGAAGACGCTTTAGTCAATGCACTTAACGGCGACAAGAGCGAAGAGTTTATTCTCTATATTATCAACATGCTTGCGGACATGGAATCGGTTAAACCCGCTAAGCGTTATTTAGAGTTTATTTTGTGGGATTATAGCGAAAATATTAGAGAACTTGCAACCGAAAGATTAAGTACTATGGCAGAGCAAGTAAAAGAAGAAATTCTTAGTCAATTTAACGAAGTTGACGAAGTTAAAAAGGCGTGCCTAACCGACGTTATTGCAAACTGTAAAAAGGACGATAGGGTTTTTGATATTTTAATTGCTGAATTTGCAAAGCATCAAGAAAATATTCCGCTTTACGCAGCGTATCTTGCTAAGTACGGTGATGATAGAGCACTTCCGTTCCTTTTAACCGCAATCGAAAAGGAAAAGTTAACTTACGCGGACTTTGAAGAACTTCGCTTTGCGATTGAAGCACTCGGTGGGGAATACACCAAAGAGCGCGATTTTTCTAAGGACAAAACTTTCAAAAAAATAAAATTAGCACCTAAGAGCGAGTAAACTTTTTCTCGGTATAAAAATTTAGGCGTTGAGCATAATAAGAGTATTCTTTTTTGGAGGAAAAAATTATGGCTAAACGCAAAAAGAACAAGAATAAAGTAATAAAACTCACCGACGAGCAGTACGGCAATTACATTATGGCACTTAAAGATGAACGCCCGCCAAAACTCGTGGAAGAAACGCAAAAAAACGACTGATAACTCGCTAAAAATTAAAGATAAAAAATCTTCAACGGATAATGTTGGGGATTTTTTTGTTTTTAGACAATAAAAAGTTACTTTGCGCCTTAAAATTCTTGAAAAAGCCTTTAAAAGATGTTATAATAGTAAAGTAATTTTAAAAAGCATATACGCAGGTGAATTATGAAAAGAACAGTTTTGAAAGAAATATTTGTTAACCCCGCTGATTTTGGCGGCAAAACCGTTACCGTATGCGGTTGGGCTAAGACTATTCGCGACAGCAAGTCTTTTGGTTTTATCGAACTTAACGACGGTTCTTATTTTAAGAATTGCCAAATCGTTTTCGATAGAAATAAAGTAAATAATTACGATGAAATTGCAAAACAAAACGTAGGCGCTTGCTTAATGGTAAAGGGCACGCTCATTTTAACGCCCGAAAATAAGCAACCGTTTGAAATCAACGCGGATGAAGTAACCGTTCTCGGCACTTCTTCACCCGAATATCCCTTACAAAAGAAAAGACACACCTTAGAGTTTTTGCGTACCATGCCGCATTTGCGTCCCCGTACCAACACATTTAACGCCGTGTTTAAGATTAGAAGTGAAGCGGCTTTCGCTGTTCACTCATTCTTTAACGAACGCGGTTTCGTTTACGTGCATACGCCCATCATTACTGGTAGCGACTGTGAAGGTGCTGGCGCAATGTTCCAAGTAACCACGCTCGACCTTGACAACGTTCCGATGGAAGAAGGTGCAACCGATTACAAGCAAGACTTCTTCGGTAAAAAGGCAAGCCTTACCGTATCAGGTCAACTCGACGTTGAAAACTTTGCTATGGCTTACGCAAACGTTTACACCTTTGGACCGACCTTTAGAGCAGAGCACTCTAACACCGTTCGCCACGCAGCGGAATTCTGGATGATTGAACCCGAACTCGCGTTTGCAGACCTTTCAGACGATATGGACTGCGCTGAAGATATGGTTAAATATATCATCAACAGAGTTATGGAAACTTGCAAGGAAGAAATTGAATTCTTAAATAACTTTATCGATAAAGGGCTTATCGAAAGACTTAACAACGTTAAGAACAACGAATTTAAGCGTTTAACTTACACTGAAGCAATTGAAATTTTAGAAAAGGTAAAAGACAAGTTCGACGCGCCCGTATACTGGGGCTGCGATTTGCAGAGCGAACACGAAAGATATATTACTGAACAAGTTTTCAAAAAGCCGGTATTCTTAACCGATTATCCCAAGGAAATCAAGGCTTTTTATATGCGCCTTAACGACGACGGCAAGACGGTTGCGGCATCAGACCTTTTAGTTCCCGGTATCGGCGAACTTATCGGCGGCAGTCAACGTGAAGAAAGAATGGAAATCTTAGAACAAAGAATGGCTGAATGCGGACTTAATAAGGACGATTATAAGTCATACCTTGACTTAAGAAAGTACGGCGGTGTCGTTCACTCTGGTTTTGGTTTGGGCTTTGAAAGAATGATTATGTACCTTACTGGTATTTCTAACATTCGCGACGTGTTGCCTTTCCCCAGAACGGTTGGTACTTTAGAAAACTAAGAGGTAAAATATGAAAATTTTAGTTGATGCTTTTGGCGGAGATAATTCTCCCGTACAAATTATTCAAGGCGCAATCGACGCTGTAAATGCTAGAGACGGTTTTACCGTAGTTTTAGTAGGCAAGGAAGACGTTATAAAGGAAGAACTTAAAAAATACAAGTTTGACGCTAGCAGGGTAGAGATTATCCACGCGCCTGAAGTTATTACTTGTGAAGAAGAACCCACCGTGGCTATTAGAAAAAAACCCGACAGTTCGCTTTGCGTGGCGTTTAAAGAACTCAAAGAAAACGATGAGATGAAAGCGTTCGTTTCGGCTGGTTCAACAGGCGCGGTTTTGGTTGGAGCAACCTTAAAACTAGGTAGAATTAAGGGTGTAAACCGCCCCGCGTTATGCCCGACGCTTCCCACCGCGGACGACAATCAAAAGGTTTACCTTTTAGACTGTGGCGCAAATGCTGACTGCAAGCCTATTAACCTTGTTCAGTTTGCGCTTATGGGCACTGCTTACGCAGAGGCGCAAGGCATTGAAAACCCCAGAGTTGCACTTCTTTCTAACGGTACGGAAGATGAAAAGGGAAATATGTTAAATCACGAAGTTTTCCCTATCTTAAAGAACCTAAAAGGCATCAACTTCGTAGGGAATATCGAAGGTAGAGATATCTTAAACGGCAAGCAAGATATAGTCGTAACCGACGGTTTTGCCGGTAATATTGCATTAAAATCTATTGAAGGCGCTGTTGGCGTCGTTATGAAGATAATCAAGCAAGGTATTTATTCAAGCACAAAGGCTAAAATTGGCGGTTTGTTCTTGAAAGATACTTTCGGTACGATTAGAAATAAACTCGATTATCAAAACAAGGGCGGCGCACTCTTTATCGGCGTAAATAAACCCGTTATCAAAGCGCACGGCTCGTCTACTGCGGAAACCATTATGAACACGGTTTTCCAAGCGGTTGATTACGCTGGTTTTAACATTGCAGACAAAATAACTGAAAAGTTGGCGTTATATACCCCCGAGGTGTAAACAAATGATTTTTGATACTTCAATCGTTGAAGAAAAGTTAGGGTATTCGTTCAAAGATAAGATTTTACTTAGACAGTGTTTTACGCATTCGTCTTACGGGTACGAACACGGTCAAAAAGATAACGAACTCTTAGAGTTTTTCGGCGATTCTATTATGGAATTTGTCGTAACGGAATACCTTTACAAAAACGCTAGGGGCGACGAAGGGGACTTGACGCAAATTAGAGCGGAAATAGTTTCTAAAACACCGCTTATGCGTTCGGTTAAAAAACTTGGGCTTGACGAGCATTTGTTGCTGGGTAGGGGCTTAAAAAACCGCATTACCCCGGAAGATAAAACTTGGTCAAGCATATATGAAGCAGTCGTTGCGGGTATGTACTTTGACGGTGGATTAAAGGAAGTTAAAAAGTTCGTTGAAAGAACGATCATTGCTGATTATTTAGAAAACGCTAAAAATAAAAAAGCGGTGGAAAATATTGGCGAAGCAAAAAACGAATTTCAAGAATACGTACAAAAAACCAAGATAGGCAGTGTCGGTTACGAACTGCTTTGGAAAAAAGGTCCGGATCATTCGCCGAAATTTAGAGTGGCTGCGCTCCTTAACGGTAAGATTATTGCTGAAGGCGAGGGCGCAAGCAAGAAGATAGCGGAAGCGCAAGCAGCTGCAAAAGCCTTAAAAATACTTAAACAAGGTGGTAACAAGTAGTGAATTTCGAAAAAGTTGAAATTTACGGATTTAAATCATTTGCCGACAAAGCGGAAATCAAGTTCGGCAACGGAATAACCGGTATCGTAGGACCGAACGGCTGCGGTAAAAGTAACGTAGCCGATGCAATTCGCTGGGTGCTAGGTGAGCAATCAGCGAAATCTTTGCGTGGTTCTAGCATGCAAGACGTAATATTTAGCGGTACGCAAGGCAGAAAGAGTTTATCTTACTGTGAAGTTTCGTTGTACTTCGATAACTCTAACAGAATGTTCAGTATCGACTATAACGAAGTTATAATCACGCGTAAACTTTTCCGTAGCGGTGAAAGTGAATATTACATAAACAAGCAACCCGCACGTCTTCGCGATATCGTTGAACTTCTTCACGAATGTGGTATCGGTAAAGAAGGTTATACCATTATCGGTCAAGGCAGGGTTGAAGAAATTATGTCGGCAAAACCCGAAGATAGACGACTTATCTTTGAAGAAGCAACGGGTATTGCAAAATTTAAGACAAGAAAGAACGAATCTCAAAGAAAGTTAGAGCGTACTCACGAAAACTTGGTGCGCTATACCGATATTTTGTCGGAAATAGAAAATCAATTAGCACCGTTAGAGCGCCAAGCGCAAAAGGCTAAAGAGTTCAACGAACTTTCTGAAAGTTTAAAGTTCCACGAACTCAACACCTATATTGCTAAAGTTGACGGCGTAGAGAGTGCAAAGGGCAAAATTTATACTAGAATTAAAGGCTTAGATGAAGAAAACGCGCTCCGTCAAGAAGAGTTTTCTAACGCGCAAATAGAGTACGATAAGATTTTCTCTGATATCAACGAAGCCGATTTAAGACTTAGAAACTTAAACGACGAACTTTTGGAAAAGCGCGTACATATGGAACAAAGTTCGGGCGCAAAACAACTTTACGAACAAAAAATTTCTTATCTTTTAGGGCAAATTGAACGCGCTGAAAAAGAAATTAAAGAAAATATTGAACTTATCAAAGAAAGCAAGACCACTTTCGATGCTAATTATATCGATTTGACTAAAGATCAAGAAGAACTTGGAAAACTCTCTGATAAGGCTGAAAAACTCAGTAAAAAACTCTTATCTTTAACCGAGCAAATCACTCTCGGCGAAGAACTTGCCGAATCAAGCAGAAAAAAGGTTATCGAATCAATCGAATCTCTCTCCGACATTAAGTTGAACAAGGGCACGATGTCTATCGAAAAGGAAAATCTTCTCGCTAAGCGTGAAGAACTTACTAAGCGCCTTGATGAAGCGTCTGTTAAGAGAGAAGGTTTGTTTAACGAAAAGGAACGCGCGGATAACAATATTAACGAACTCGACCGTTCTGTTTTCGACTTAAAGAATAGAATTGAAAATAAAGAAGACGAAGTTAGAAACGGCAATGAAGAAGTGGCTAAAGCTGATAACGCAATTTATTCACTTAACTCAGTAGTTACCACTTTGATTACCAAAGATAACTTCTACAAAGCGTTAAAGGATAATTACGACGGCTATGCACCCGCTGTAAAAAATCTTCTCAACAAAGCAAAAGAAAACGGCGAGTTGAAAAAGCGCATTAAGGGCGTTGTTGCCGAACTTATCAAGAGCGATAAAAAGTTTGATATTGCGTTAGAAACCGCGCTTTCTGCCGCTGCGCAAAACGTGGTTACCGCAACCCCCGACGACGCTAGATATTTAATCGAATACTTAAAGGTCAATAAACTCGGTAGAATGACCTTCCTTCCCATAACTTCAGTTAAACCTAGAGAGCAAAGCGCTGCCGTTACTAACGCGCTTAACGAAAGGGGCGCGCTCGGCGTAGCAAATAAACTCGTTTCATACGATAAACAGTATGAAAACGTTATTTCTAACCTTTTGGGCAACACCTTAATAGTCGACACCTTGGAAAATGCTACTAAAATTGCGGATAAATACCGTTTTGCGTTCAAAATGGTAACGCTCGACGGCGACGTTTTCAATACCCAAGGTGCAATGACTGGCGGTTCAAGAAGAACGGATACGGTTGGTTTACTTTCTAGCGATAGAAAGATTGAAGAAAATGCCGAACAACTCCGCATTAAAAAAGCGGAAATGGATAAAATTAAAGCGGCTAAAGGCGAACTTGAAAGAAAGCGCGACAAGGCGCTAGACGACCTTTCTATGCTCAACGACCTTTATAACGAAAAGCGTCAACAAATCTTGGTTGAGCGTGAAAAGCAAGGCGCTGCGGAAAAGGCGCTTATCGAAATCGGTAGAGAAATTGAAACGACTACCGACCTTATCGAAAAGGTAAACGAAAGAATTAGCAAAGTAGACGCTGATTTTATGGCTGTTCAAAGCGGCGGCGATAAACTTGAAACGGATAAGCAAACTGCAAAAATGAGTGCGGACAAGCACCAAGCCGAATACGACGCACTTAGAAAAGAACGCGACCAAATCGCTGAAGAATCTACTGCGCTTCAGGTTAAAATTACCCAGTTGAAGGCGGAAATTAGTAGACTTGATGGTGAAAACAAGCGTCTTGGTGGCGTTATCAGCGATGCTGAACAAACTAATATTAACTTGAAAAAGAGCAACGAAGGCGCTGAAGGCATCATTGAAGAATTGCGCCTTGATCAAGAAAAAATTGCGCTTACTAAGGAAGAACAAGATTATATCAACGGTATTAGAGAAAAGATTGAAAACATCGAAAACAACAAACTTGAACTTCGCGATAGATTAAACAAAAACGATGAAAAGAAAAAGCAATTATCTCAAGCAATAACTGATCTTTCTGAAAAGAAACACGCGGAAGAAATTGCGCTTGCTAAAATCGACTCTGACCTTGAATACTTGCAACAAAGCATTTGGGAAGATTATCAAGAAACTTATGAAACCGCCGTTAAGCATCGTGAAGAAGGTTACGATGCCGTGGCTGGTGAAGCGGAAATCAATCGTCTTAGAAGAAAGCGTTCTTCTCTCGGCGCTATCAACGCAACCGCTATTGAAGATTGTAAGGCGTTGAAAGAGCGTTATGAAGAAATGATTACCCAAAAGGAAGACTTGGAAAAGGCTGAAAAAGACTTAAAAGAAGCAATCGATAAGATTAAAGCGGAAATGCTTACTCAGTTTGATGAAGGCTTTACCAAGATTAACGAAAACTTCCAAAGAATATTCAAAGAATTGTTCGGTGGCGGTAGAGCGATGTTAGAAATCGACTACACCGACGTTGAAGATAGGCTGGAAGCAGGTATTGAAATAGTTGCCGAACCCCCGGGAAAGAAACTTCAAAAACTTTCACTCCTTTCTGGTGGTGAAAAGGCGCTTACCGCTATCGCAATTTTGTTCTCTATCTTAAAACTCCGTCCTATGCCGTTCTGCGTGCTCGACGAAATTGAAGCAGCGCTTGACGAAGCAAACGTAGATAGATTTGCAAGATATCTTCAAAAGTTTAGTGAAGAAACTCAATTTATCGTTATCACTCACAGAAAGCCCACTATGGAAATGGCAGACGCACTTTTCGGCGTAACCATGCAAGAAAAGGGTGTTTCTAAGATGGTGTCGGTTAAACTTTCTGATGTTTCGGATGTTACTGGAGAAATATTATAAGGGAAAAATTTAGCGTTATTAACTCCAAAAAGGATTTTTATGGGATTATTCAGTAAATTAAAAGCCGTTTTGACTAAAACTAGAGACGGAATTTCAAAAAAATTAAACGAACTTTTCGCAAAAGATAAAATTGGTGAAGATTTTTATGAAGAGTTGGAAGATATTTTGATTTCTGCCGACGTTTCAGTTAAAACCACTATGGAAATCGTTGATGAAATTCGCGACGTTGCCATTAAAGAAAAGTGCAAAGATAAAGAGTACGTAATTGAACTTCTTAAAAAAGAATTGTTTGAAACGATTGATTATGCTGACGGGCTACAAATTACTTCGCCCGCTGTTATTATGGTCGTAGGGGTAAACGGTGTGGGTAAAACAACCACTATCGGTAAACTTGCCAACAAATTCGTAAAAGAAGGCAAAAGCGTAACTATCGCAGCGGCGGACACCTTCCGTGCGGCTGCTGCCGATCAACTTTCTGTTTGGGCGGAAAGGGCAAAAGTTCGCATTATAAAGCATTCTGAAGGCGCTGATGCATCAGCAGTTGTATTCGATGCAATCGAGTCTGCAAAGGCTAAAAATACCGACGTTTTAATAATTGATACAGCGGGTAGACTTCACGTAAAGGCCAACCTTATGGAAGAATTAAAAAAGATGGATAGGGTTGTTAAGCGTGAATATCCCGCGGCAAACTATTATAAACTTATAGCACTTGATGCAACTACTGGTCAAAACGCTTATAACCAAGTGGAAGTGTTTAACGAAGCGGTTGGTATTGACGGTATAATTTTAACCAAACTTGACGGCACGGCAAAAGGCGGCTTTATTATTTCATTATCGTATGAATTAGAAGTTCCCGTATGCTTTGTTGGAACTGGTGAAAAAATCGACGATATTGAAGATTTTAACGCTCAAGACTTTGTAGACAGTATGTTTTAATTAAATTGATAAAAATTAAAGGCAAAAATTTGTTTGTTGCCTTTAAATTTTTTAAAAATCGGTATTGACAATAAGCAAAATCAATAGTATAATAAAGAAAAGTCATAAGAGACTTACAGGAGGAAACGAAAATGAAAAAATTATTAACAATCTTAGTTGCGTCTATTCTTTGCGTTTGCTGCGTTGGTTTAGCCGCTTGTAACACTGCTGCAGGCACTTATAAAATTAAGTCGATGACAGAGGCTGGCATTACCGTTGAAGTTGGTGAAAAGTTGGATGAAGATTACATCAAACTTGAACTCGAAAAAGACGGCGTTGCAAAGATGACAACCAAAACCATCCTCGGTAGCGTTGTTAAAGAAGGTACTTGGGAACAAAAGGGTAAAACCGTTACCATTACCATAGGTGATGAACCCCAAGAATATACCTTAGACGGCGACACGCTTACCTATAATAATGGCGATAGCGGTATGGTTTTGCAAAAAGTTGATTAATTTATAAAAAAATAAAAGCGACTGAAAAAACTCAGTCGCTTTTTAGTTTTAAATTAACAATCATTTATACCTAATAGATAATCTGCGCTAACATTAAATATTTCAGCAAGGGTAATAATCATTTCTGCGTCAGGTAAAGTTTCGCCGCGCTCCCATTTACTAACACACGATTGTTTTACGTTGCACTTTTTTGCAAGTTCGCTTTGATTAAGTTTGTTTTCAATGCGCAATTCTCTTATGCGCTCTTTAATTAAACACGCCATACAATTAGAGTATAGTCTTATTTGGAATATTTTTACATAAATAGTCTTGACAAGACTATTTATTGCTTGTATAATTGTTTTAAATAACATAATACATTATATATTTAGGAATTAGGTGTACCACATGAAAAAACTTCTCGCTATTATTTTGGCAATATTAACAATGTTTACTTTTACTGCGTGTTCATCTGGCAGTGATAATTCCACTCCACCGACAGAACCAGAACAAGAAACGGCTGTATGTTATGAATTTAAATATTATAAAGCTAGATTTTTTAATGAGAAAGATTATTATTGGGGTGACTCTTATGATGGAAAAGTATTTACTGAAAAATATGCTAAATTTATACTAAAAAATGACGGAAATGCAGACGTTTGGTGGAAAAATTCAAAATATACAGGAAGATGGAAAAATGTTGGCGAAGCTGTAAAAATTGTTTTTGATAATGAAAAACAAAGTGTCTCAGTGGAAAAAAGATGGCGCAGTGTATATGGGGATGGTTGGTATGAATATTTTATTTTTGATATCGGTGAAGAAAACTATCGATATGAAGATGATTATATTTGTTTAACAAAATATTCGAATTATAAAATTTAATAGTATAATCGTTTAGGAATTATGCAAAAACGCTTGACATAGCGTGGAAAAATCTATATAATATCAAGGTGTAAAGCAAAAAAGGTTTACACCTTTCATTTTTTATTATGGAAAAAGATTTAGAGTATATCGAACTTTTTGAAATTTATAAAGAACTTTTAACCGAAAAGCAAAGGGAACTTTTCTCATCGCATTATTTATTCGACTTATCGTTGTCGGAAATTGCAGAGCAAGAAGGTGGCTCAAGGCAAAGCGTATATAACGCGGTTAAAAAGGTTAAAAGTAAACTTGACGAATATGAAAAGGTGCTCTCGTTAAGAGAGAAAAACAAGTTGCTTAAAGAAGTTATCAACACTACTAATGATGAAAATACCCGCAAAGCGTTAATGGAGATTTTGTTGAGATAATGGCACTTTTTTCAGGTCTTTCCGAAAAATTAAATCATATCTTTTCCAAACTTACAAAGCACGGTAGACTTACCGAGTTGGAAATTAAAACGGCTATGCGTGAAGTGCGCATTGCACTTTTAGAAGCGGACGTAAATATATCTGTCGTTAAAGAGTTCGTTTCAAAGGTGAGCGAGCGCGCGGTTGGGCAAGAGATTATTAAAAATCTTAACCCCACTCAACAAGTTATTAAAATCGTTAATGAAGAACTTATCGCATTGATGGGTTCTACTGGTTCAAAACTTAACTTTGCATCAAACCCGCCTACGGTTATTATGATGGCTGGTCTTCAAGGCGCTGGTAAAACAACGCTCGTTGGTAAACTTGGTATGATGCTTAAAAAACAGGGCAGAAAACCCCTTTTGGTCGCTTGTGACGTTTATCGCCCCGCGGCAATCAATCAATTAAAAGTGGTTGGGGAAAAGGCTGGCTGCACGGTTTTTGAAAAAGGTCAAGGAAATCCAGTAAAAATTGCAAAAGAAGGCGTAGCGCACGCTAAATCTTTTGGTTTTGACACGGTGATTATCGACACGGCTGGTCGATTACAAATAGACGAACAGTTGATGCAAGAACTTGAAGATATCAAGGCGGAAGTTAATCCTTCTGAAATTCTTCTAGTTGTTGACTCAATGACTGGTCAAGTTGCCGTTGAAGTGGCGGACACTTTTAACAAACGCCTAGAAGTTACCGGCTTAGTTTTAACTAAACTTGACGGGGACACTCGTGGCGGTGCAACCCTTTCAATGAAAGCGGTTACAGGCAAGCCCATTAAATTTTGTTCAGTTGGTGAAAAACTTGGCGACTTAGAGCCTTTCTATCCCGATAGAATGGCAAACCGTATCTTAGGCATGGGGGACGTTTTGTCACTCATTGAAAAGGCGCAAGAAGCGGTTACTGAAGAGCAAGCCCAAAAGATGCAGAAAAAGTTTAGAGAAAATTCTTTTACTTTAGACGATTATCTCTCTCAATTTGAAACGATGAACAAAATGGGCGGTATTAAAGAAATTCTCGGCATGCTCCCCGGCATGGGCATGGGTAAAATGAAGATTAGCGAAGCGGATATCGATGAAAAGAAAATGCTCCGCACCAAAGCAATTATCCAGTCAATGACGATGTATGAGCGTGAAAATCCGTCAGTTATAAACTCGTCTAGAAAGAACCGCATAGCAAAGGGTAGCGGCACTTCTATCCAAGAAGTAAACCGCTTATTAAAGCAGTTTGAACAGACAAAAGTGATGATGAAGCAGATGAAAAACAGCCGCATGTTTAAAGGCTTTTAAGCCATATTTGCGGCGTGATACACGTAAAACTTGCGCTTTTTCTTGGTTGTGTACGACAAGTACACGCCCTGCGCAAAATGCTCGTTTTCCGCGTCTGACTTGCAACTATGTCTTAAAACAGTGCTCGAAAAAGAGTATCTAATTCAACGAGCCTTGCCTAACTTGCTTATAAACCTTTAACTTTTTCGTGGCTTTTAAGCGGCGTTATGCTTCAAAATTTATTAAAATTAAAAAAAATTAAAAATATATAAATCAAACTTAAGGAGAACAAAAAAATGGCAGTAAAAATGAGATTAACCAGAATGGGTGATAAGAAGTCTCCCTTCTACCGTATCGTTGTAACCGATTCAAGAAACGCACGTGATGGTGCTTATATTGACAAAGTTGGTCACTATAACCCCACCGCTAACCCCGCAGAAATCGTTATCGATGCTGAAAAGGCTAAAAAGTGGCTTGCTAACGGCGTTCAACCTACTGATACCGTTAAGAACATTCTCGTTAACCAAGGCGTTATTCCCAAGCCCGAAAAACTTTCGCCCGCTAAAACGAAGGTTCGTAAGTCCAGCAAGTAATTCCGTTTTTAAGGAGAAACTATGTTAGAACTTATTAAATACGTAGTTACCCGTTTTGCTGAAAAGCCTGAAGAAATCGAATACGACGTTCAAGAAGCTGGCAAAACCGTTAACGTTACCATTACTCTTTCGGACAGTGATATGGGTAAGGTTATCGGTCGTCAAGGCAAAATTGCTAAGGCGCTCCGTACCCTTGTTCGTGCTGGCTCTCAGAAAGAAAACAAAAAGTATAATATTGAAATCAAGGAACGCGGGGAAAACATTTAATTTCCCCGTTTTTCTACCTTTTTTGAAAAATGCAACAAAACTTAAAAATCGGGCTTATCGTTAAGCCACAAGGCATTAAGGGTGAAGTAAAAGTTCAGCCTTTAACTGACGATATCAACCGTTTTAAAAATCTTAAAGAAGTTATTATTGACGATAAAACTTACCGTGTTATAAAAGCCGTTATTGGTGGTGATACGGTCTTTTTGTCGTTGGCGGGTATTCCCGACAGAAATACTGCGGAAACTTTCCGCGGTAAGTTTTTGTGCGTTACTAGAGAAAACGCCCTTCCGCTTGAAGAAGGCAGATATTTTATAGTGGATATCATCGGCTGCAATATCGTTACCGAACAAGGGCAAACGATAGGCGAAGTTACCGATATTTTCTCCGCGCGCACGGACGTGTTTACGGTAAAGTGCACCGATAATAGAATTATGCGTTTTCCCTTCCTTAATGCAGTTGTGAAAAAGGTCGATATTGAAAGTAAACAAATTACTGTAATTAAAGAGCGACTTGACGAGGTGTCTTGCTATGAAGATTGACGTTTTAACTCTTTTCCCAGAAATGTTTGCGCCCTTAAAAACCAGCATAATCGGTAGGGCCGTGGACAGCGGTAAACTTGAAATCAATATCGTTGATATAAGAGATTACACGCTTGATAAACACAAAAAGTGTGACGATACGCCTTTTGGCGGCGGTGCGGGTATGGTTATGATGCCACAACCTATTGCAGATGCTATTAAGGCGGTTGACCCCAACCACGAAGCGAAAAGAATTTTTCTTTCACCCCGTGGCAGAGTGTTTAAGCAAGAAGTTGTTATAGAGTTTAGTAAACTAGATAGAATTTTGCTCCTTTGCGGTCATTACGAAGGCGTTGACCAAAGGGTAATCGACTTATTTATTGATGAAGAATTATCTATAGGCGACTTTGTTTTGACTGGTGGAGAAATTCCCGCAATGGCGGTTGTAGACGCGGTTGCAAGATATATTGACGGCGTTATAAAGAGTGAATCTTTAGAGCAAGAAAGTTTTGCAAGCGGTATGCTTGAATATCCGCATTACACCCGCCCGCAAGAATTTATGGGCTTAAAAGTTCCCGAAGTTTTAACCAGCGGACACCATGGCAAAATTGACGAGTGGCGTGCGCAAAAATCTAAGGAAATCACTGCTAAAAATCGTCCCGACCTTTTAGAGAAAGGAGAATAGAGATGAAACATTTACAATGGTTTCCAGGGCACATGACCGCTGCTATGCGCATGATGGAAGAAAACGTAAAAGCCGTTGACGGCGTTATGATCGTTTTGGACGCGCGCGCACCGAGAGCATCTCTAAACCCCAAACTCGATAAACTTTTTACTAATAAAAAAGTTCTTTACGTGTTAAATAAAACCGACCTTGTGGATGCTAAGGACGTAAAGAGAACGATTGCGGAATTTACTAAAGAAGGCAAAGAAACGGTTGCGGTAAGCGCTATGGATAAGCGTGCCGTTGACCTACTATATTCACGCATTTTTGCACTACTTAAAGATAAGTTAGAAAGAAATAAACTTAAAGGCGTATTTAAGCCTATAAGGGTTATGGTCGCTGGTATACCTAACACTGGTAAGTCAACCATTATCAACGCGCTTTGCGGCGGTAAAAAGACGGTTACTGGCAATAAAGCGGGTGTAACTAAAGGTAAACAATGGGTAAGACTTAGAGAACTTGAACTTCTCGATACACCTGGCACTATGCCCCCTGCGTTTGAAAATCAAACGCTTGCTAAGCACCTAGCCTATATAGGCAGTATGAACGACGCTAACATCGACTTTAGCGACCTTGCGTTTGAATTGCTTAACGAGTTAAAAGAAACTTACCCCGAGGCACTAAAAAACAAATACGGTATCGAAAATTTAGAACGCCCGACCATTGAACTTTACGACGATATATGCGTTCGTAGGGGGTTTTTGCGCCGCGGTGGCGAATATGATTACGAAAGGTGTGCAACCGCTATCGTAGATGATTTTAGAAAGGGAAGAATAGGCAAGATTATTCTCGACTGATATGGATAAGTTAGATTACGAAAGAAAGCATTATAATAACGGCGCAAAATGGGTTGCCGGCGTAGACGAAGTGGGCAGAGGTCCGCTTGCCGGCCCAGTGGTTTGTTGCGCGGTTATTATGCCCAAAGATCAAATTATTGAAGGCGTTGACGACAGTAAAAAATTAAACGAAAAAAAGCGCAACGCTTTAGCCGAAATTATCAAACAAAAAGCGGTTTGCTATCACATCGCTGAAGTTTGGCAAGAAGAAATTGACAAAATTAACATCTTAAACGCGGTTAAAAAATGTATGACGATGGCAGTTGAAGGGTTAGAAATTAAGCCCGATATAACGCTTGTAGACGGTGTTGACACTGGACTAAGTATTAATGCGGAATACTTAATTAAGGGCGACGCTAAGAGCCATACGATAGGTTGCGCGTCAATTTTAGCAAAGGTTTATAGGGATAACCTTATGATAGAATTTGCCAAAGAATATCCCGAATACGCTTTTGAAAAGCACAAAGGGTATGGAACGAAAGTTCATATAGACAAAATCAAGGAGATTGGACCTTGCAAATTGCACAGAAAAACTTTTATAAAAAACTTTTGGGTAGAGCAGGCGAAAAGAGAGCAGGAGAATACTTAAAAAAGAAAGGCTATACCATACTTAAAACCAACTACAAAACTTATTGCGGCGAAATTGATTTAATCGCAAAGGATAAAGAGTATATAGTTTTCGTTGAAGTAAAGACGAGATCGGGCGACGAATTCGGTGCGCCGAGTGAAGCGGTTACTCAAAGAAAACAAGAAAAATACTATAAGGTTGCGGCGGAATTTTTACAAAGAGAGAAAAAACTTGACGTGCCTTGTAGGTTTGACGTGGTGGAAATAGAAAATGGTGAAATAAATCATATAATTGATGCATTTTCTATGTAAAAACGCTTGCGTTAAACTTAAAAATATGTTATTATAATAGACGCTTTGGACGTTCCTCTTGCGTAAAAGATATTAAAAATGACAATGAACGTTAATTTAAACGGAGGTAAAAGCAAATGAATAAAATTATTGAAGCCATCAATCAAGAAAACGTAAAAACTAGCATTCCTGAATTCAACGTTGGCGATACCGTAAGAGTAATGATCAAGGTTATCGAAGGCGATAGAGAAAGATTGCAAGCATTCGAAGGTATCGTTATTGCAAGAAAGCACGGCGGTATTAGTGAAACCTTCACCGTAAGAAGACTTTCTTTCGGCGTAGGCGTCGAAAAAACTTTCCCCATCCACTCACCTAAGGTTGCTGACATCCAAGTTGTTAGACACGGTAAAGTTCGCAGAGCAAAACTCTACTACTTGCGCGCTCGTACTGGTAAGGCTGCTAAGGTTAAAGAAATTAAAAGATAGTTTTCTAAAAGACGTTAAGAACTTACTGATTTTTCAGTAAGTTCTTTTTTTATGCTTTTATTCGTTTTACTTTTACAAAAAAATAATATATAATTATCGTGATATGCTCTATACATTATATATAGAGTGTGTGTTTTATAAAAAAGGAAGTTACTTGCTCTAAAAAATGATTTCTAAAGTTTTAGGTTTTACATTACAAGGTATAAAAGGCGTTGCCGTTGAAGTTGAAACGGATATCAATAACGGACTGCCTGCGTTTGACGTGGTTGGGCTTGCCGACACTGCCGTTAGAGAATCAAAAGAGCGTATTCGCTCAGCGTTAAAAAATAGCGGGTTTTCCGTTCCCACTAGAAAGATTACCGTAAATCTTGCGCCCGCGGATATTAAGAAAGAAGGTTCTGCATTAGACCTTGCACTTGCGGTGGGCTTGCTTAAATCAAGCGGTCAACTCGTTGCGGAAACGGACGGCGTTGTGTTTATGGGTGAACTCTCTTTAGACGGCGGTTTAAGAAGAATTAACGGCGTACTTCCCACGCTTATCGCCGCGTTATCAGACGGTTATACAAAGTTTATTTTACCTAAGGCGAACGAAGTGGAAGCATCTTACGTGCACGGTATAGAAGTTATTGCAGCACAAAGTTTAAAAGAAGTTGTAGACCATTTTTCAGGGCTTAAAGTTTTAGAGCCTATTAAACATAAGGAATACGTAACTTCAGCAGTTCAAAATTGTTACGATAGCGACATGGCACTCGTTAAAGGTCAAAAGGTTGCAAAGCGCGCGTTGGAAGTTGCTGTATCTGGTGGACACAACGTGTTGTTCGTAGGTGCGCCCGGTACTGGTAAAACTATGCTTGCAAAGTGCATACCGACCATTATGCCTGATATGACCTTTTCGGAAGCGCTTGAAACAACAAAAATTCACTCAGTTGCAGGTATGCTTAAAGATTGTGACGGTATTGTTTTTGCGCGTCCGTTTAGAAGCCCGCACCACACGGCTTCAACCGTTGCTATGACTGGTGGTAGCCACAACTTAAGACCGGGTGAGATTTCACTTGCACATAACGGAGTACTTTTCCTTGACGAAATGCCTGAGTATAATCGTTCTACTTTAGAATCGTTGCGCCAGCCTTTAGAAGACGGAGTGATTAGCGTTTCACGCGCAACGGGCTCTGTTGAATACCCCGCAAACTTTATGCTTTGCGGCTCAATGAATCCGTGCCCTTGCGGAAATTACGGCAGCGCGGATAAAGTGTGCACTTGTTCACCCGCAATGATTGCAAAATATAAGGCTAAAATTTCTGGGCCGCTTCTCGATAGAATTGATATTCAAGTGGAAGTTGACAGCGTAAAATATTCAGAACTTACCGATGATGAACTTGCAGAGAGTTCAAAAGATATTAGGGCAAGGGTAAATAGAACACGCCTTATCCAAAAAGAACGCTTTAAGAACGACGGAATTTTAACTAACAGCGATATGGGCGAAAAACACATTAAGAAGTATTGTAAACTCTCTAACGAGTGTGAACAAATATTAAAGAACGCTTACGATACTTTGCATTTATCACCCCGTGCAAGAAGTCGTATTATAAAGGTCGCAAGAACTATAGCGGATATGGCGCTTTACGATGATATTCGCCCCGAACACATTTTGGAAGCGATAAGTTATCGCCATTCCGACGGAATGTTATAAGATGAAAAATTATTCTAAAATAGAAAAATTAGCCGTATTTTTAGACAGTTTTTTGGGACTTGAATATAAGTTTAAGTATCAATTGCTTTTAGACGCGCCCGAAAACCTTGATATAGAGAGTTATATTAAAGAGTGTGAAAGGTATATTTCATCCGCGGTGGGTGAAAATGAATACCGTACGATTAAAAATTCGGCAACTAACGAATATATAGAAAATATATTTTTCGAACTTGAAAAGAAAAATATTTTTATAACCACTTACTTTTCCGAAGATTACCCAAGTGCACTACTAAATATTACTTGCCCGCCGCTCGTTTTGTATTATAAGGGCGACTTATCTGTTTTAAACAGCGACACTTTCGGTATAGTCGGCAGTAGAAAGAGTTTACCTATATCGATTAAGATTACTCAAAGATATGCATTAGAACTTGCAGGCGCGGGTTTTACTTTGATAACTGGTATTGCTGAAGGCGTTGATAAAACGGTGCTTACCACGGCACTTGATAACGGTGGGGTAGCCGTATCGATTATTGCTGGTGGACTTGATAATATTTACCCCAAGAGCCACTCGGAAATAATTAACCGCGTTGCTGAAAACGGGTTAGTGTTAAGTGAATATCCGCCCGAAACTATTCCAAAACCCTTTCACTTTCCTGTAAGGAATAGGCTTATTGCAGGGCTTTCAAAAGGCGTGCTTATAGTGAGCGGTGGAAAGACTAGCGGAACGCTTTATACCGCGGAATACGCAAACGATTTTGGCAAAGATTTATTCGCTATTCCGTATAGCGTAGATATCCCTAGCGGAGCAGGGTGCAACGACCTTATAAAGAAAGGCGCGCTGCTTACCGACACCCCGCAAGACATCTTAGATTTTTACGTTAAAACGGCGAAAAAAGAAAACGTTAAATTAACCGATGAAGAAAAGCAAATCGTTGCACTCTTAAAAGACGGTTCACTTCATATTGAAAAATTATGCACTGCGCTTTCAAAGCAAGTGTTTGAAATAACTCCACTCCTTTCCGTGCTTGAAATTAAAGGGCTTGTCGTTAAGAGTGGAAACGTTTACGGGCTTACCCGTAATGATTTGGAGGATTAAATGCAACTTATTATCGTGGAATCTCCACACAAGGCAAAAACCATTGAAAAATTCTTAAAGGGCGATTATAAGGTTGACGCGTCTAAAGGGCACGTTAGAGATTTGCCCGTTAACTATATGGGGATAAGCATTTCTAACAATTTCGAGCCGCACTACGTTGTTGCGCCCGAAAAAAAGCAAGACATTAAAAGACTTGAAACTTTGGCTAAAAAAGCCGATAAAGTATATCTTGCAACCGACCCGGATAGAGAAGGTGAAGCAATATCTTGGCACTTGGCGGAAGTTTTAGGTCTTGATGAAAACGACGTTAATAGAATTGAGTTTAACGAAATTTCTGAAAAAGCCGTAAAAGCAGCGCTTGCAAATCCCAGAAAGATTGATAAAAACTTGGTTGATGCACAACAAGCGCGCCGCGTTCTCGATAGAATAGTGGGTTATAGCATTTCACCCGCGGCAAGTTCAAGACTAAACGAAAACTTATCCGCTGGTAGAGTTCAATCGGTTGCCCTTAAAATGGTTGTCGATAGAGAGCGTGAAATTATGAACTTTAAGCCCCAAGAATACTGGAACTTAAAGGCGGACGTTCAACCTAACGGCAAAAGCGCGTTTAAGGTGTTACTTACCGAAAAGGCTGGAAAGAAGTATAAACCTTCTTCTAAAGAAGAAGCGGACGGCGTTGAAAGCGTACTTAAGAGTGCACAGTTTTACGTTAAGAACGTAAAGAAAGCCGTTCAAAAATCACACGCGCCCGCACCTTATATCACTTCAACCTTGCAACAAGACGGCTCTATTAGGCTTAACCTTACCGCACCGCAAGTAATGCAAATTGCGCAAAGACTTTACGAAGGTGTTGAAACACCAAAGGGTCATGTGGCACTCATTACCTATATGAGAACGGACTCGGTTAGAATTTCAGCCGAAGCACAAAAGGACGCGCGCGATTTTATCGCAAAAACTTACGGAAGTGAGTTCGTGCCTGCAAAACCCAACGTTTACCGCTCTAAAAAGGACGCGCAAGACGCGCACGAAGCAATTAGACCTATCGACATCAACAAAACGCCCGAAAGCGTTCAAGGTATACTCGATAAAAATCAATTTAAGTTATATAAACTCATTTACGAACGCTTTATTGCATCGCAAATGGCTGAAGCAAAATACGACAGCGTGTCAGTTGACGTAGCCGCGGACGAATACACTTTCAAAACTAGCGGTAAAACTTTGTTATTTAAGGGTTATCTTGCCGTTTATGACGACACTAAAAAAGAAGAAGATGAAGAGAGTGGAAACGCACTTCTTCCCGTACTATCTAACGGCGAATTGTTAAATCTTCTTCAACTTAATAAAGAACAAAAATTCACAAAGCCCCCCGTGCGCTATACTGAAGCATCACTTATCAAGAGCATGGAAGACAAGGGCATCGGCAGACCGTCTACTTACGCAACCATTATGGCTAAACTTTCAGACAAAAAGCGTGAGTACGTTAGAAAGGAAAAGAAATATCTAGTTCCTAACGACATAAGTTACGACCTTATCGACTTTTTGGTTAAGTATTTTGCCGATATTATGGAAATATCTTTCACGGCAAGAATGGAAACCGCACTCGACGATATAGGCGAAGGCGGAAAGGACTGGCATAAACTTATTGCCGACTTCTACGCACCCTTTAACAAGAAATTGCAAAACGCAAAACTTACCGACGTGGTGTGTGAAAAGTGCGGCGCACCTATGATTATCAACAGCGGTCGCTATGGCAACTATTACGCTTGCTCAAATTATCCCGCTTGCCAAAACATCAAGGCGGTAAATGAAAAGGTAACTATTCCTACCGATAAAATTTGCCCCAAGTGCGGCGGTATGATGGTTGAAAGGGAAGGTAAGTTTGGTAAATTCCTTGCTTGTTCAAATTATCCCACTTGCAAGCACACTGTTAGTATGACTGAAAGCGTTGGTATTTGCCCCGAATGTGGTAGAGAAACCAAGAAGATGACCAGTCGCGGCGGAAAAACTTTCTACGGCTGCTCTGGCTATCCTAATTGTAAGTTTATGAGTTGGGATATTCCCACTGGTAAAAAGTGCGAAGAGTGCGGACACTACCTAATCGAAGTTGACGGCGTAGTTAAGTGCTCGAATAAAAAATGTAAACACGGACAAAATGCAAAAGGTTAAAATAATCGGCGGCGGGCTCGCTGGTGCAGAAGCCGCTTATCAATTAGCAAAAAGGGGTGTAAAAGTCGCTCTTTACGACATTAAGCCCTTACAAAAGACACCCGCTCACAAAAGCGATAAATATGCGGAACTCGTTTGCTCTAACTCATTAAAGAGCAACGACGTTTACGGCAACGCGGCAGGATTACTAAAAGAAGAAATGCGCTTGCTCGGTTCGCTCGTTATTGATGCGGCGGATAAAACTAGAGTTCCCGCGGGTAACGCTTTGGCGGTTGATAGAGAAAAGTTTGCAGAATATATTACGAATAAGTTAAAGGAAGAAGAAAACATCGAGCATATCAGTGAAGAAGTTACCGATATTGACACCGATGAATACACGATTATTGCAAGCGGACCTTTAACCACTGAAAAACTTTCTCAAAACATAAAAACTTTAGTAGGGGACGGGCTATCTTTTTACGACGCGTCCGCACCTATTATAGAATTCGACAGCATCGATATGGAAAACGCCTTCTTTGGCGATAGGTACGATAAAGGCAACGGTGATCATATCAACTGTCCTATGAATAAAGAAGAATATTTAGCGTTTATGGACGCGCTCCGCAGTGCTAAAAGGGCGGAACTTCACGGGTTTGAAAACTCTGCGGTTTTTGAAGGCTGTATGCCCGTTGAAGTTATGGCTGAACGCGGACTTGACACGCTCCGTTTTGGACCGTTAAAACCCGTTGGGCTTACCGACCCAAAGACTGGTAGATGGGCTTACGCTTGTTTGCAACTCAGGAAAGAAGATGCCGATGGAATTATGTATAATATGGTCGGTTTTCAAACAAATCTTTTATGGGGCGAACAAAAAAGGGTATTTTCGCTTATCCCCGCACTAAAAAACGCCGAATATTTCAGATACGGCGTAATGCATAGAAACACCTTTATAAATTCACCTAAAGTATTAAACCCCGATTACTCTCTAAAAGAGCATGACAAGGTTTACTTTGCTGGTCAAATAACCGGCGTTGAAGGGTACGTGGAAAGCGCGGCAAGCGGCTTGATGGCAGCCTTATACTTAAGCAAAAAGTTAAACGGCGAAAAGGTGGAAACGGTCAGTGATAAAACCGTTCTCGGCTCGCTTGCAAAATATATTACTACTGAAAATAAAGACTTTCAACCGATGAACGCAAACTTCGGTATACTTCCGCCTATGGATAGAATTATAAGGGATAAGGCGGAGAGAAAGCGCGCTCAGGCTGAAAGAAGTTTAGCAGAAATTTCTCGTTTTAAGGAGGATATGGAAATTGAGTAATCAATTTATGGGCACTACGATTTGTGCCGTTAAAAAGGACGGAAAAACAGCGATTGCGGGCGACGGTCAAGTTACCCTTTCACAATCGGTTATTTTTAAGAACAACGCCGTAAAGGTAAGAAGAATTTACGACGGCAAGGTTATTTTGGGCTTTGCCGGCTCTGTTGCTGACGCATTTTCACTTTCAGAACGCTTTGAAGAAATGCTTAACAAATACTCTGGTAATTTGATGAGAAGCGCGGTTGAACTTGCTGAACTTTGGAGAACTGACAAGGCAAGAAAGTTAGAAGCGATGATGATTACTGCGGATAAAGACACGCTCTTAATCGTTTCAGGTACGGGTGAAGTTATCGAGCCGGACGGCGGCGTATGCGCTATCGGCAGCGGCGGAAATTATGCGCTTGCAGCGGCACGCGCACTCCGTCAAGAAACCGATTATTCTGCCGAAGAAATCGTTAAAAAATCACTCAAAATTGCAAGCGAAATTTGCGTTTTCACTAACGACAATATCACTTGTGAAGTTTTATAAGGGGGAGAAAAATGAATTTAAGCCCTAAACAAATAGTTACTGAACTCGATAAATACATTATCGGGCAAGACGGCGCAAAAAAGGCGGTTGCTATTGCGCTTAGAAATAGATATAGAAGAAGTCAACTTTCCGCTGCGGAAATGGAAGAAATTACGCCCAAGAACATCATTATGAAAGGACCTACGGGCGTAGGTAAAACGGAAATTGCAAGAAGACTTGCAAAGTTAGTTTCAGCACCTTTCGTTAAGGTTGAAGCAACCAAATATACCGAAGTCGGTTACGTTGGTAGAGACGTTGAATCAATGATTCGCGATCTCGTTGAATGTTCGGTTAGACTCGTTAAAGAAGAACGCTTTAACAAAGTTACTGAAAAGGCGGGCGCGGTTGTCGACACTAAACTCGTTAAAATTTTGGCTGAAGTTCGCCGCTTAGATAGGGGCGAAACTCCTCAAGATATCTTTGAAAAAAACATCTTAGAAGGGTTAAAGAAAGGATATTACGATAACGAAGTTATCGAAGTAGAAATAGTGGATAATCCTAAGCCTATGGAACTTGTTCCGGGCGGCGCGGAAATTTCAATCGGCTCAATCTTCGGCGATATGATGCCCAAGAAGAAAAAGAAAAGAAAACTCTCCGTAAAGGAAGCAAGAAAAATTCTTTTACAAGAAGAAGCCGATAAACTTATCGACAACGATTCTGTTAACGAAGAAGCAATTCGCCGTGCGGAAAACGAAGGTATAATCTTTATCGATGAAATCGATAAGATTGCCGCAAAAGGCTCTAAGGGCGGCGGACAAGACGTTTCTAGAGAAGGCGTTCAGCGCGATATTTTACCTATCGTTGAAGGCTCAACCGTTATGACTAAGTACGGCGCTATCAAGACCGATTATATTCTCTTTATAGCAGCGGGTGCGTTCCACGTTTCAAAGGTAAGCGACCTTATCCCCGAACTTCAAGGCAGATTTCCTATTCTCGTTGAACTCAACAGTTTAACTAGAGAAGACTTTATCAAAATTTTAACCACACCCCAAAACGCAATCACTTTGCAATACGCAACCCTTTTGAAAGTTGACGGCGTGGACTTAAAGTTTACCGATGAAGCAATCAGTGAAATTGCGCGTATTTCAGAAGATATGAACGCAACGCGTGAAGATATCGGTGCAAGAAGACTTCATACGGTTATGGAAAACCTTATTGAAGAAATTTCGTTTGAAGCGTGCGGCGATAGTGAAAAAGAAGTTGTTATTGATAAAGATTACGTTATTAACAAACTCGGTGGCGACACCAAAACTAAAGATTTGAAAAAATATATACTCTAAGGACTTTGTAAAATGATAAATATACCCAAAGGAACAAAAGACGTTTTGCCCCAAGAAAGTTATAAGTGGCAGTTTATTGAAAAAGTGGCAAGGGAAACCGCAAGGGTTTTCGGCGCGCAAGAAATTAGAACACCTACTTTTGAACATACCGAAGTTTTTCTTCGTGGCGTAGGCGAAACAACCGACATCGTTAATAAGGAAATGTATACCTTTTTAGATAAGGGGGATAGAAGCATTACCTTAAAACCCGAAGGCACTGCTGGTATTGCGCGCGCTTTCGTTGAAAACGGGCTTGTGAACTCAGCGCTACCCGCTAAATTTTTCTACATCACACCGTGTTTTAGATATGAAAGACCGCAAGCGGGTAGACTTAGAGAATTCCACCAGTTCGGCGTTGAATTCTTAGGCTCGTATTCGCCCGATATCGATGCGGAAACTATACTTTTAGCAAAGACTTTTTTGGAAAAGGCTGGCGTTAAAAATATAACTCTTTACATCAACAGCATCGGTTGTAAAACTTGTAGAAAAGAGTATGAAAATGCCCTAAAGGCATATTTAAACCAAAATTACGAAAAACTCTGTCCGCTCTGTAAGGATAGACTTAATAAAAACCCGCTTAGAATTCTCGATTGCAAGAACGACGAGTGCAAGAAGATTACCGAAGGTGCACCCAAGATTTTAGATTATATTTGCGACGATTGTTCTAATCACTTAGAAACGGTTAAAAAACTTCTCGATGCGGTAGGCGTTGAATATAAAATCAATCCCAACATCGTTCGTGGACTTGATTATTATACTAGAACTGTTTTTGAATTCGTTTCAGAAAATATCGGCGCGCAAGGCACTGTTTGCGGCGGCGGTAGATACGACGGACTTATTAAAGAACTCGGTGGTACGGATACGCCTGGTATCGGTTTTGCAGTTGGTATTGAAAGAATTTTATTGCTTTTAGAAAACACTGGCGTAAAGATTGAAAACCCCAACAAAGTTAAAATTTACTTTGCACCTATGGGCGAAGCCGAAGCAGTTAAAGCGTTTGAACTCGTTTCAACCTTAAGAAATAGCGGTATCGCTTGCGATTGTGATCATATGGGCAGGGGTATTAAAGCACAATTTAAGTACGCGGATAAAATCGGTGCGGAATTCGTTGCGGTTATCGGCTCAAACGAACTTGCTGAAGGTAAGGTTAAGATTAAGAAGATGGCTGACGGCAGCGAACAAACGGTTGAATTTGACCAAGTAAAGAGTTTTCTTGAAAAGGCTTAAAAACTATGAAAGAAATAGGGTTAGTTACAAAACTTGACGGCAAGTACGCCGTGGTAAAAGTGGATAAAAAAGACGAATGCAGTAAGTGTGGGATGTGCTTGTTTCCAAAAAACGCGTCTAGCATAGACTTCCGCGCAAAAAATAAGTTAGGGGCTGTCGTAGGTGATCAAGTTATCATTGAAAATAAAGAAAACACCAAACTTTTGGGCGCAATCTTAGCCTTTTTAGTTCCGCTTATCTTAATCGGTCTTTCCGCTGTCGTTACTTACGCGTTTATCGGTCAAGAAATTTATATGCTTATCTTGAGCGTAATTTCTATAGTTTTGTGGTATACTATTTTGGCGATTATTGATAAAAAGTTAAAAAACTCGGTTAAGTTTAGCCCAGAAATAGTCGCTATAGAAAAGAAAATAGAAGGAGAAGAAAATGACTGAAGTAAAAGAAGTTTTCACAATTGAAGAATTTGATACCATTATTAGTGATGATAAACCCACTCTCGTTGATTTTTACGCAACCTGGTGCGGTCCTTGCAAAATGCAAGCGCCTATTCTTCACGAATTCGCTGAAGAAGTAGGGGAAAAGGCACAAGTAATAAAAGTTGACGTTGACCAAGTTGGCGAACTCGCTATGAGATACGGTATTATGTCTATCCCAACGCTAGTTGTGTTCAAAAACGGCGAATTAAAAGAAAAGTCAGTTGGGCTTAATACTAAAGATAATCTTGCATCCATGATAATTAAACACATCTAACAAGCGTCTTCTGCGGCGCAATACTCTCAAAACCCCATCGTCAATATGCATGCTATTGTCTTCAGGGGATTTTGAAAGCCTTGCTTGCATTATACGCTTATTAATAAAGTTAAAAAAGCGTCTTCTACGGCGCAATACTCTCAAAACCCATTGAGAATATGCGTTTATTAGAACGATTTTAAAAAACAAAACAAGAAAAAATCAACCTTAAAAACAAAAGGAGAAAACATAAAATGATTGATTTAACTTCCATCAAACTCGCAGACCCCGAAGTTTACGAAGGTTTGCAAAAAGAACTTACTAGACAAAGAAACAACATTGAACTTATTGCAAGCGAAAACTTCGTTTCTGAAAACGTTATGATCGCAGCAGGCAGTATGCTTACCAACAAGTATGCTGAAGGTTACCCCGAACACAGATATTACGGCGGTTGTCAATATGTTGATATCGTGGAAAAACTTGCAATTGAACGTGCAAAACAACTTTTCGGTGCTGAACACGCAAACGTTCAACCCCACAGTGGCGCAAACGCTAACTTTGCAGTTTACTTTGCAGTTTTACAACCCGGTGATACCATTATGGGTATGAGCCTTGCTCACGGCGGACACTTAACCCACGGTAGCCCCGTTGCCGTTTCTGGTAAATACTTTAACGCTGTTGGTTACGGCGTAAAGGAAGAAACCGGTGCAATTGATTACGATGATTTAGAACAACAAGTTTTGGAAGTTAAACCCAAAATTTTCGTATGTGGCGCAAGTGCATATCCTAGAATTTTAGATTTTAAGAGAATTAGAGAAATTTGCGACAAAGCAGGCTGCTATATGATGGTTGACATCGCGCACATCGCTGGTCTTGTTGCAACTGGACTTCATCCCAGCCCCGTACCTTACGCTGATTTCGTAACTACCACCACTCACAAGACTTTAAGAGGACCAAGAGGCGGTATGATTTTGTGTAAAGAAGAGTACGCAAAGGCTATCGATAAGGCAGTGTTCCCCGGAACACAAGGTGGTCCTTTAATGCACATTATCGCTGCAAAAGCAATTGCTTTCGGCGAAGCGTTAAAGCCCGAATTTAAGGAATATCAAACTCAAATCTTGAAGAACGCTAAGGCTATGAGTGAAAAGTTCTTATCACTTGGTGTTAAGTTAGTTTCAGGCGGTACTGATAACCACTTGATGCTCTTAGACCTTTCTGATAAAGACATCACTGGTAAAGAACTTGAACACTTACTCGATGAAGTAAACATCACCTTAAACAAGAACGCAATTCCTTTCGACAAGCAAAAACCGTTCGTAACCAGCGGTGTTCGTATCGGTACTCCCAGCGTAACCACTCGCGGCTTTAAAGAAGCAGATTGCGAAAAGATTGCTGAACTCATCACTGAAGTTATCAACAAGAAAGAAGAATGCTTTGATTACGTTCGTGCTGAAGTTAAAAAACTTATTGAAAAATATCCCCTTTATGAAGGAGCAATTAAATAAAAATGTATAAATCCACGCTTAACTTACTTGATACGGAAATTGCTATCAAGTTTATAAAAGACACCTTTGAAAGAGATCTTGCAAAGGCGTTAAAACTTACGCGTGTATCCGCACCGCTTTTCGTTCAGCCGGAAACTGGGTTAAACGACAACCTTAACGGCTTTGAACGTGCGGTTAGGTTTGACGTTTTAACCTTGAAAAAGGAAGTGGAAATCGTTCAATCTCTCGCTAAATGGAAGAGAATGGCGCTCGCAAAGTACGGTTTTGAGCCTGAAACTGGGCTTTATACCGATATGAACGCTATCCGCCGCGATGAAGATTTGGACGCTATCCACTCGGTTTACGTCGATCAATGGGACTGGGAAAAAATTATTACCAAAAATGATAGAAAACTTTCTTACCTTAAAAAGACGGTTAAATCTATCTACAAAGCGCTTAAAAAACTAAGCGTTGCGGTAAACAAAAAATATCCCGCTCTCACTCACGATTTACCCGATGAAATAACCTTTATTTCAACTAAAGAGTTAGAACAGTTATATCCCGAACTTTCTAGAAAGGAAAGGGAAAATGCTATCACCAAAAAGCACCGTGCAGTTTTCATTTATCAAATCGGTTGGAACTTATCCGACGGTGCTCCGCACGACGGTAGGGCGGCTGACTACGATGACTGGAAACTTAACGGCGACCTTTTGCTTTGGTATGACGTTTTAGGTATCGCGCTTGAAATTTCTTCAATGGGCATTAGGGTAGATGAAAAGAGTTTGGTTAGACAGTTAAAGAAAAAAGGCGAACTCGACAAGTTACATAACCCTTATTGTCAAGGAATATTAAACGGCGAACTTCCACTCACTATCGGTGGCGGCATAGGTCAGTCAAGACTTTGTATGTTCTTCCTTAACAAAGCGCACATCGGCGAAGTTCAAGCATCAGTTTGGTCGGAAGAGAACATAGAAGAAAACGCAAAGAAAGGGATTCATCTTTTATAATGCAATCGTTTGATAGGGTAAAACTCCTTATAGGGCAAGAAAATCTCCAAATTCTAAAATCTTCGTCAGTTGCCGTGTTCGGCATAGGCGGAGTTGGTGGCTACGTCGTTGAGGCGCTGGCAAGGTCTGGTGTTGGCAAAATTGCGCTTTTTGATAATGATACGGTGGCAAAATCTAACTTAAATCGCCAAATCATCGCAACTACTTCTACGATTGAAAAGGACAAGGTGGAAGTCGCAAAAGAGCGACTTTTATCCATTAATCCAAACATAGAAATTGAGTGTCATAAGGTATTTTATCTCCCTGAAAACGCGGACGAGTTTGATTTAGGAAAGTACGATTATATAGTCGATGCAGTTGACACCGTTTCGGCTAAAATCGAACTTATCGTAAGAGCAAAAAAAGCAGGAGTAAAAGTCATTTCTTGCATGGGTACGGGCGGAAAAACCGACCCTACGCGCTTAAAAGTAGCGGATATTGAAAAGACTTCAGGCTGCCCGCTTGCACGCGTTATGCGCAGAGAATTAAAGCAAAGAAATATTAAAGGTATAAAGGTTGTATTTTCAGACGAGCCTAATCATTTAGACCAAACTCAAAGCGAGTTTGCTGAAAAAAAGGCAACTGGAAGAACCGTTCCGCCCAGCATGATTTTCGTTCCCGCAACGGCTGGGCTGTTGCTCGCACGCGAAGTTGTTTTTTCTTTAATTAACGACTAACCCCTTAAACACATTTGGAGAAAAAGAATGAAATATTTAATAGCATCGGATATCCACGGGTTGTTTAAGCGTTAATATACTTCGCAATACTTCGTTTACTGTTTCGTGTTTTGACTTCAATAACCAAAAAGGTTTATTTCACCCAAAACACTTCACGAGCCTTGTCTTGCTCGTATCTTAGCACTTAAACACATTTGGAGAAACAAAAATGAAATATTTAATAGCGTCGGATATTCACGGTTCGGCTTTTTATGCTGAAAAAGTGGTTGAAAAATTTAATGAAGAAAAGGCTAATAAGTTAATTCTTTTAGGCGATATTTATAACCACGGACCGAGAAATCCGTTCCCCAAAGATTACGCGCCCTTAAAGGTTGCCGAAGTTTTGAATGCAGTTTTAGAAAATTTAATAGTTATTAAAGGAAACTGCGACAGTGCGGTTGACACTATGATAAGCGAATTTGAGTTTTTTGAAAACTTACTTATCGGTGCTGAGAATAAAACCGTATTTTTGACACACGGGCACGTTTTCAACAAAGACAATATGCCGAAAACTAAGGTGGATGCTATAATTTACGGACATTTTCATACTGGTTTTATTGAACAAAATAACGGAGTTACGGTTGCAAATGCAGGGTCAACTTCGCTCCCTAAAAATGATACTGCTAACAGTTATCTTATTCTTGACGGCAAAACTCTTATATTAAAAGATTTTGTAGGAAAAGTGATAGATAAAAAAGAAATCTAACATAAAATATAAAAATATACTCTAGGAGAGAATGATGTTATCAATTAAAGATTTAGTAAAGGTCTATTCTGCCAAAGGGTCAAGTGGTGTATGCGCGCTCAACAGCGTGTCAATCGACTTTCCTGAAAAAGGTATGGTGTTCTTACTTGGCCGAAGTGGTTCGGGTAAATCAACCTTACTTAACGTAATCGGCGGTTTAGATAAGCCCACCAGCGGCGAAATTATCGTAAAGGGCAGAAGTAGTAAAGATTTTACTGCATCTGACTTTGACAGTTATAGAAACACGTTCATTGGGTTCGTATTCCAAGATTACAACCTTTTGCACGAATTTACCGTTGAAGAAAACATTGCGATTGCTTTAAGGCTTCAAAACAAGCCTAACGACAAAGAAGCGGTTGATGCTATTTTAAAGCAAGTAGAATTAAATGGGCTTGCAAAGAGAAAGCCCAACACACTCTCAGGCGGTCAAATGCAAAGGGTTGCTATTGCAAGAGCACTCATTAAAAACCCTGAAATCATTATGGCGGACGAACCAACTGGCGCGCTTGATTCTAACACGGGTAAGCAAATTTTAGATACGCTTAAAAAATTGTCTGAAACTCGCCTTGTAATCGTAGTTTCTCACGATAGAACTTTTGCGGAAGAATACGGCGATAGAATTATTGAACTTAAAGACGGCAACGTTATCGCGGATAAGACTAAAACTGAAACGGTTATCGGTGCGGAAGATAAAAACGTTACCATCGTTACAGATGAACTCATTACAGTTAAAGACTGGAAAAAAGTTACTGATGATGAAATTAAACAAATCGTTTCAGTAATGAGAGAACGCGGTGGCGAAACGGTTATTACGTCGGGCAAAAAAGAAATGCCCGAAGTTAAAAAAGCGTTGGGTATTACTGACAATGCTAAAAAAGTTGGATTTAAGAAAACTGAAAAGGTTGCTAAGCGTGAATACGGTGCAAACGAAGCGCAGTTTATAAAATCTAAACTTCCCTTAAGCCACGCTATTAAGATGGCAAGCACTGGCTTAAAGCATAGACCTATTAGACTTGTGTTCACTATATTGTTATCTGTTATTGCGTTTACGCTTTTTGGTGTATTGTCAACGCTTATGCTTTACGACCCAGCATATTCGGTATCAATGGCTATGGTAGACTCTACATATGAGAGTGTAGTTTTGGAAAAGCAATATGATGCGACTGAGAGCACGGTGCTTATAGAGAAGAACGGCGACCACGTTGTTTCTACGGTTGAGCAGACTAAACTTAGGGCAGGGTTTACTCAGGATGAACTAGATAAACTCAATAACAACAAACTTGGTTTAAATTTTGCAGGCGTATTTGACCTTGGCTTTTACGACTATACTGGGCTTACCACTGGTAATTATGTAGACGCAACGCTCAACTTAAACAAAATTCAAATATCTAATACACTTTATAATAGATATTTTTCTAACAGGGAACTTTGCGGCTTTACCGCTTGCGGTGAAAAGTATATGCAAGATAACGGCTTTACCTTAATCGCTGGGTCATATCCCGTTGCCGCTGATGAAATTGCCGTTTCTGAATATATTTACGAATTATATTCTCAAGCAAAACCGCTTAACATCCAAAACGAAACTTACGCGTTTAAAGAGCCGCAAGAAATGATAGGCAGTACTATCTATATCGGCACTTCAAGTGTATCGTTACCGTTCAAGGTAACTGGTATTTATGACGTAGGTGAAATACCCGCTAAGTTTAAGGACCTTTATAATCCTTACATTCAACTTGATTCTAAGCAAGTTGCTGATTTAAAAGCAGAAATGGAAGACTATATTGCATATAGTTTTCACACCGTAGGTTTTGTTTCTGAAGATTTCTACGAAACGTATAAATACAAGCAAGTAAGACTTGAATATGATATATTATATGGGACAAACTTGCTTGCAGGTGATCCCATTGAAGGGGGAAAATTTCCTGCACTAGGCGATCATGATCGTGCATATACTCCTAGGTCGCTTTCTCAATATAAACACGCTGTTGCACTTTTAGATAGACAAGGCAACGTTAAACCCTTTGATGTTAAGGGCGCAAATATTTATATTCCTGTAACTAACGTATTGAAGAACCATATGACGGAGTATTATCAAAAGATTCAAGAAAAGACTGGCGTTGATGAAAATCTTTTAAGTGCTCTTAAAACTTATAACACGAGTATTTCAACCACAACCGTTGAAGAATATATGACCATTTATAGAGCAATGGTTAAAGATGGCGGCGAGTTTAGTTACGAAAAGGTTGTTGGCAGAAAAATGGAACTCTATAAAGAGCGTTGGACTTTACGCAACTGTGCTCAAGAAGTTCAAACTTTAAATGTTGCAGGTGTATTTATTTTTCCGCAAGGCAAAACTTACGATGGTAAAATATTGATGTCGGATGCTATGCGTGATAAATATGCAATGCCGCCCACTTCGCTTAGTGTTGCAAATATTAACGAAATGGATAGTTACACTTCATCTTACGTGCCGGTTGCTCAAAACGATATTTACGGGTACGTTTTAACCCGCACAGATAACGCTCAAAAACAATCAATGTTTATGCTTGAAAAACACGCAAACGGCGTAAATTATGTTATGAAAAATGACATTTATGAACTCGCTGTTGAAGTTGCTGGCATCTTTGATGAATTGCAAACTTGGTTCTTGGTTGTTGGTAGTATAGTCGGTGTATTTGCAGCGCTTATGCTCTTTAACTTCATTTCAGTTGGTATTGAAGATAAGAAGAACGAAATCGGTATCTTGCGTGCGGTTGGCGCAAGGGGACTTGACGTGTTTAAGATATTTATTATCGAAGCGCTTATTATCACGACCATTTGCTTTATTTTATCAGCGGTACTTAGCGGTGTATTCTGCTCAGTATTAAACGCAGTTGCAATCGAAACGGTAATATCAATTTCGTTCTTAAATTACAGATTTATCAACGTAATGTTTATTCTCTTAGTATCGTTAATAATCGCTATTATTGCAACGATTTTCCCTGTAACAAAAGCAGCAAGAAAATCACCCGTAGAAAGCATCAGAGCAATCTAATAGAATATATTGTAACATTAAACTTAAACGGTGGTGGACGTTGTCTACCACCGTTTTTTATATATTTTCTTGACAAATTAAAAATAATATTCTATAATAATATAGTAAAAAAGTAATATACAATAGAAGAATTGCTATATCGTAAAAGGAGATATATGTCATACTTAAAGAAATACGAATACGTAAGCGCCGTTTTAGAATATGGCGGAATAACGCAGGCTGCAGAACAATTAAAAGTTTCTCAACCTACCTTTAGTAAGTACTTAAAGAAAATTGAAACAGACTTGGGTGTTGAATTGTTCGATAGAAGTAGATTGCCTATAAGATTAACAAAAGCGGGCGAGTGCTTTTACCAAGCAGGTAAGCGATTTTTAGATATGGACCGTCAACTAAATAAACAACTTGATGAAATTAAAGAAACTCAAAGTTTTAATATTAGAGTAGGCGTAAGTCCTTCACGCTATCCTTATATGTTACCTAAAATTATGGCTGATTTTATGCAGAAAGTGCCAAAAGCAAGAGTTGTAGTTGTAGAAAAGTATGCTGGCGAACTTAATAGACGCCTTATTGATGGCGACCTTGACATTATTATAAGCATATTATCTGATGAGACTAGAGATTTTGAAAGAATAGAATTGTTTGATGAAAACTTGTTGCTTGCAGTACCTAAAGATAAATGCCCTAAGTCAAAAGACTTAAATGAAATTTTTTCTTCCTTAACTTTTATACGTGGTGGGACATTTACTGGTATATGGAAAAAATTGAGTGAAGAAATTATATCAAATTATGACGTCAGCAAAAGTGAAATATTGTGTCAATCGGTTGAATCAGCGTTTGACTTGGTTAAACAAGGGTTGGGTGTATCTATCGTTCCGTCTTATATGGTAAGTAATTATGTAAATACCGTTGAGTTCTTGCCTTTATACACCAAGGTTGATCCAAAAAGAAAAGTTTGCCTGTTTTACCGAAAAGAGCAATTTATATCAAGCGTAGAAAAAACGTTTATAGACTGTGTTATAAATGCAGAAAAAAAGTAAAAATGACAAAATAAAACCCCTTGGTTAAAGTTAACCAAGGGGTTTTATCTATAAACTTATTAAATTTCTTTAATGGTTTTTCTGGAACATTTTGCAACGCAAGTTTTGCAGCCGTTACACTTGTCATAATCGATAACGGGTAAGTTATTTACCATTGTAATTGCACCTTGCGGGCAATTCTTAGCGCATAAGCCGCAGCCGATACAACCAACTGAACAAGCACCCATAACGTCCTTACCGCGGCACTTAGTTGAACAAGCAACGAAAACCACCGCTTTCTTAGGAATAATTTCAATAAGATTTTTGGGACATTTCCTTACGCACGCGCCACAAGATTGACAAAGTACTTTATCGATAACGGCAACGCCGTCAATAACTTTAATGCCACCCTCAGAGCAAGCAGCCGCGCAAGTGCCGTCACCAAGACAACCTTCGGGGCAAACTTTTGCGCCGCCGAGATAAGCGATTTGAGCGTCGCAGCCCTTATTGCCAACGTAATCAAACTTATTTTTAGCGTTGATGCCGCCAGCACATTTTACCACTGCAAAGGTTTCTTCCGCAGCAGAGAAGGGGATACCTAAAATCTTAGCGATTTGTTCTTTGCCTTCGTTTGAAGTTGCACCACAAGCGCCTAAATCAGCCTTGCCTTCAACAAGCGCCTTAGCGTAATCTGCACAACCAGCGTAGCCGCAGCCACCGCAGTTAGCGCCTGCAAGATGTTCGCTTATAGCGGGAATTCTTTCGTCTTCATGAACGAAACAAAGTTTAGAAACGAGTACGATAAGCACTGCAAAAACGACAGCGAGAACTGCAACGATTGCAAGTACGATAGGAAGTGTTTGTGATAAAGACGGATTGTCAAGTAATAAATTCATCATAATCAATACCCCCTAGATAATAGCAAATACGTAGAACGCCATTGCGATAAAGCAAGCGGTAATCATTGCAATCGGGAAACCCCTGAGCGGTTTTGCGATAGGAAGACGTGCAACCTTTTCTCTTAAACCACTCATAACAACGATAGCGAGTGTAAAGCCAAGACCAGCAAAGATACCGTATAAAACAGCGTAACCCATATTCATAGCGCCTTCAGCAATACCGATAAGCGCAGCGATTTGCGCGTGGTCGATAACGAGTTCTGCAACACCTAACACTGCACAGTTAGTGGTGATAAGGGGAAGATAAATACCCATTGCATTATAGAGCGTGGGTGAGAACTTTTTTAGAGCCATTTCAATCATTTGTACGATAGCCGCAATAACGAATATAAAGATGATAATTTCCATAAATTCGATTTTGAGCGGTACTAAGATATAAACATAAATGGGATAGGTTATTAAGCAAGTAATTGCCATAACGAAGGTAACTGCAAGACCCATACCGAGTGCGCTCTTGAAATCTTTAGAAACGCCAAGGAAGGGGCAAATACCCAAGAATTGAACTACTACGAAGTTGTTGATAAACATAGCCGAAACTACAATCATGATAAAATCTGCCATAATTATTTATCCTCCTTAACTTCTTCAGTAGCAACAGTTGCTTTTGCAGCCTTTGCTGCTTTTAACGCCTTCTTCTTTGAGATTAAAGAAGAGATGAAAGCGAACATTGCAATAAATAAACCGTAAGTAAAGAATGCGCCTGCGCTTGATGAGAAGAACTCAATTCTAAACGCCCAAAGTTCAACGCCGAAGATTTTACCTGCGCCCAAAATTTCTCTAAACGCGCCCATAGTAGTAAGTGCCAAAGCAAAGCCGATGCCCATAAACAAGCCGTCAGCCGCTGATGCGATAATACCATTCTTGCTTGCAAAACTTTCTGCTCTTGCTAAGATGATGCAGTTAACAACTATAAGGGGAAGGTAAAGACCTAAACTTTCATAAAGGTCGGGTAAAAGTTTATCCATTACTATTCTCAAGATCGTAACGAAAGTCGCTATAATCAATACGAAAGCGGGGATACGAACTTGATTGGGGATAACCTTTCTAAGAAGAGAGATTATCACGTTAGAACAAATCAAAACGAAGGTAACTGCAAGTCCCATATAAACGCCGTTCATAGCCATAGTAGTAAGTGCCAAAGTGGGGCAAGTACCGAGAACGAGTTTTAACGTGGGGTTGTTAGTAAGAATACCGTCGGTAGCAATCTTTTTGAAATTAGTTTTCATTATGCGTTACCTCCGATAAATTCAATATACTTAATTACGCAGTTTACAGCGTTGTTTGATGCGGTTGCTGAATAAGTTGCACCAGAAGACGGGTTAAAGTTGTTTTGACCGTCAGCCGCTTTATCAGTGGTGAACAACTTATCTTTAAAGTTTTGTAATAAATCGTTTACGTGATATTTAGAGAAGAACTTACCATCAAGGTTATTGATGAGTGATTGACTGGTGTTAGAACTCAAAATTACTTGTTCTAAAGTGTAAGTTCCGTTTTCACAAACAACTCTTGACCAAACGGTAACAGTACCGTTTTTGAAACCTTTATAACCAATACTTTGGAATAAAAGTTCATATTTTGCACTTTCCTTATCACCAACGATAAATATTTTGTTAATTCTGCCGTCGTCAGTAATGATTACGGCTTTTTCTTCTTCAGTTAAAGTATCGTCGTTAAATTCAGCGTTGTCGATATCGAAGATAGTTTCGTAATCAACGAGTTCGCCGTAAACTTTAATGATACCCCTTTGGGTGCGCTCTTCGGGGGTAACGTAGAGTACGTTACTTAAAACCGTGATGCTTGCGCCCGAGATAAGAAGAATTGCAAGTAAGCAAGAAATACATTTAAACCAAATGCTCTTAAACATGATTATTTCTTACCCCCTTTTTGCTTTTGAAAGCCGAAAGGCTTAGGACGAACGAACTTATCGATAAGGGGCACGAAAAGGTTCATAAGTAAAATTACAAATGAAACTACTTCGATACCAGTTGCTTGACGAAGTCCAGCGGTCAAAAGACCTAAGAGTGCAAAATAAACGATATTGCCAAGCGTGGTGTTGGGTGAAGTGGTGTAATCGGTTGCCATAAAGATAGCGCCGAGCATCAAACCACCAGAAAGGATTGCTGGCAAGAAACAGTTAAAGTCAAAACCGTTTAAGCATACGGTAAATAAACCTGTAACCGCTATGTAGATTGCGGGGTAACCGATATTGATAATACCTAACACCGCAAGATAAATTCCACCGAGAATAAGTGCAACTTTGCAAGTTTCACCGATACAACCAGCAAGTCCAGTACCCAAGAGCAAATCAAGGTTTGAAAGGGCGGGGGCGTTGCCTTTAAGTAAATCGGTTAAAAGTGTTGCGTTAGTTTCAGCGTTTATTGAACTTGCACCAGAGAGTGAAGCAAAGTTAGGATTAACCCAACCGTTAGACATAAGAGAAAGGAAGGACATAAACGCAAAAATTCTACCGGTAACCGCGGGGTTAACAAGGTTTTTGCCAGTTCCGCCGAAAATCATCTTAACAACGACGATTGCGAAAATATTTGCTAAGATAATTGCATACCAAGGAGTTTGCACGCCAACTGATAAGGCGATTAAAAGCCCTGTTACCGCACTGGTATAGTCAAACCCAGCGTAGATTTCCTTAAGTTTTTTACCGCAAATCAAGTGGTAAACTACTTCCGACAAGATTGCAGAAGTGAGTGAGAGTGCAATTAAAAGCGCAGCGTTTAAGCCAAAGAATACAACGCCGGCAATGCACGCGGGGAGCAATGCTATGCAAACGTGGCGCATAATTTGTTTGGTCGTTCTAACCGCTTTTACGTGGGGAGAAGAAGAAAACTTTAATAATTTATCTGCCATTTTGTTTCATCTCCTTTATTTTTGCTTTTGCCATTTGAATGCTTTGAACGAGTGAGCGTTTCGCAGGGCAGTTATATGCGCAAGAACCGCATTCGATACAGTTCATAGCGCCGTATTGTTCAGCACTTGCATAATCACCAGCGAGCGCAAAACTTTCGATATACATAGGCATAAGGCGCATCGGGCAGTTTTTAGCACAAACCGCACAGTTAATACAGTTAGTAGGTTCTGAAACTGCCGCTTCGCTCTTAGTTAAGAATAAAAAGCCCGAGTCGGTTTTTCTAGTGTAAGCGGTGGTATTCATCATCGCTCTACCCATCATCGGGCCGCCAGCGATAAGTTTAACCGTTTCGCCCTTAGTGCCGCCGCAAAATTCTATGATGTCTTCTAACGGAGTACCGATTTGAACGCGTAAGTTCATTGGGTTTTGAATACCGTAACCACTAACTGTTAAAACGGTTGATGATAACGCCTTATTATCTTCGATAGCGTGCTTGATTGCGATAACGGTTTTAATGTTTTGAACGCAGCAGCCAACGTCGAAAGGCATCTTGCCACACGGAACTTTTCTACCAGTGGTGCAGTAGATAAGGTGTTTTTCACTACCCATCGGATATTGTTTTTTAAGAACGACAACGTCTAAGTCGTGATACTTTGCAAACGCTTCGATAGCCTTGGGCTTATTTGCTTCGATACCGATAACGATTTTTCTAATGCCGAGTGCCATAGCGCAGTATTTAATACCCCTATAGATATCTTCGGTGTTTTCAATCATTAAACGATAGTCGCAGTTAAGATAAGGTTCGCATTCCGCGCCGTTGATAACGAGCGTATCGAGTTGGGTTGCGGGTGAGAGTTTAACGGCAGTGGGGAAACCCGCGCCGCCAAGACCTACGATACCTGCAAGCCTAATTCTTTCGATAACGGTTTTAGGTTCAAAATCGCTAATATTATCGAAGAAAATTTCTTCTTCTCTGCCGTCGTTTTCAATAACGACGTACTTCATCTTTTGTCCGTTACCCGTAACGATATCTTCTATGGCGGTAACCGTACCGCAAATAGATGAGTAAACGTTTGCGGAAATTACGCCACTCGATTGACCGATAAGTTGTCTTTTAGTAACGGTGTCGCCAACGTTAACGATAGGGATAGCAGGCGCGCCTATATGTTGAGACATGCTGATATACACCTTTTTAGGTGCGGGCATCTTAACAATTTGGCTTTCCGAACAAAGTTCTTTCATATCCTTAACGTGTATGCCGTAAGGATAATTTTTGCCTTTTCTAGTGCTCAATGTTTTTCTCCTTGTCATCTTATAATTATATTATAACACTTTGCGCTTATCATATAAAAGCACAATTCTATGTTTAATAACGTCTATTAGTACGATTTTAACGTACGCGCATATGTACGCGTGTTAAATGGTAACCAAAAATAATTTTCTAGGTAATTTTTTAACCGCAAAATATACCGTAAAACCTATTATTAAGCCCGACAAAATTGCGATTAAACTAAGATAGGGTAGATAATATAGATATTCGGGCACGCCCGTAACCAAACAAAAAACCAAGTTTTGCACGGTCGAGTTTATGACTGCTCCCGCAACCGATACGGCGGGGATACTTACCTTTTTAACGACCAAAAGAAGTATGCTTTCTATCACGAGAGAAAGAAGCCCCGCGGGCAGTGAATACATCATAGAAGAAATATTACCTGAAAATAGACTGCCTATAAAAATTTTAAGTATCAAACAGCAAAAGCCGTATTTATAACCAACTAAAAGCGTGCAGATTAGAATAAAAACGTTGGATATGCCCATTCTTGCGCCCGGCAAAATAATCGGGGGGAAAAGGCTCTCTAGCATAAACGCAAGCGTTGCAAGTGCGGTTAAAACTGCGGTGTAGGTGATTTTTTTTAAAGTCAAACTTTTCATATCAGCCCACCGTCGGCGGAGTAAGTCCGCTGCCTTTAACTATTTTAAGTGTATGTGGTGCGCAGTAGATTGAGCCCGCCGCGGTAAGTTTAGGCGCGTAAACGCAGTCTTTTGACGCTGAGCAAGTGCTCTCTATAACCTTTGCGCTGCTTTCCGCTCTATTAAAAACTATTTTATTAAAACCGACTTTATCGATGGAAGTATACACGGTTATTATGTATTCGTCGCCGCTATTTTCGTGCTCTACTAAGTGTGAAAAATCTTCGCTTATGGTTAAGGGGTTGTCCTTTTCACAGTCAAAGGTTAAAACAACCTTGTCCGCGCAGTAAACGCTAAAGGTTGAAAATTCATCTTTAGCACAAGATTTAGGAAAGAAAAAGATAAGAAAAAGACAAAGTATGACTAAGGCAAGACCAAAGTATACAAAAACGTCCGCCTTAAAGAATAATTTTTCTTCTTTTAAGTCTCTAACCGCGCTTGTTTTTTGCTTAACTTTTTTCACAACGATTTTCTCCTATTTTATTTTACTAAAAAAGCAATTTTTTGTCAATCGTACGCGCGCGTGTTGATATATTAATTTAATTATATAAAATATATTTAAATCTTATACAAATTTTATACAAATCACTTGCAATTACGAGCGGAATTGTTTAAAATAAAAAGGTAATGAACAAAACTTATCTTCTTCCCGATAAACTTAATATAAGTTTAACTTGCGCATCTGGTGTGGAAAAAGTGCTTAAAAGCGAACTTAAACGCTTATGTTACGAAGATGCACCCGCTGTAAACGGTGCGCTTAAACTCAGTGGCTCGCCTTTAGATATAGCACGCCTGAACATTTTTTTGCGCACAGCGGATAGGGTGTATATAACCGCTGGTGAATTTGGCGCAGAAGATTTCGACACCCTTTACGAAGGCGTGAAATCTATCAGGTGGGAAGATTATTTTCCAGAAAATGCGCACATAACCGTAAACGGTAAGTGCGTCAAGAGTAAACTGTTTGCAATTTCTTCTTGTCAAAGCATTATAAAAAAGGCAATAGTTGATAGGCTTTGCACTAAATATGGCTTAAATAGGCTTTATGAAAACGGTGCGGAATATCACTTAGAGTTTTCAATTTTCAAAGACAAAGTTACGCTCAATATTAATACTAGCGGTGCGGGGCTTCATAAGCGCGGTTATCGAGATATGGTGGGCATTGCACCTATTAAAGAAACGCTTGCGTCCGCACTCGTTCTTCTTAGCGATTTTTATAAAGAACGCCCGTTTGCAGACCTTTTTTGTGGGTCGGGAACTATCGCTATCGAAGCGGCAAGAATTGCGCTTGATATAGCGGGGGGCGTTGGTAGAAAGTTCGCTTTTAACGATTGGGTAAACTTCGACCAAAAACTCTACGACCAAGCGTTTAGCGAAGCAAAGGACAAAGAAAAACGCGACCGTAAGTTAGATTTTATGGCATCGGACATTGATCCAAAGGCAATTAAACTCGCCCAGCACCACGCTGAAAGAGCAGGGTTAAAGGACAAAATTCGCTTTAGTGTGTGCGACGTTAAAAATTTCAAAACCGACCTATCGAACGGCACGATTATAAGCAATCCGCCGTATGGCGAGCGCGTGTACGATAGAAAGGAAGCGGAAGAGTGTTATAAGTCGCTTGGCAAAGTTTACCGTGAACTCGATAACTGGTCTCTGTTCGTTATAACTTCGGCAATGAATTTTGAAAGACACTTTGGGAAAAAGTGTGATAGGGATAGAAAACTTTATAACTCTAACAAAGAGTGTAGATATTTTTATTATTACAAAAATAGAGTGTAAAAGGAGAAGATTATGATTGTAAATCCCACTAACGACAAGTACGATATTATCATTTTAGCAGGTCAGTCTAATGCATCTGGTTGCGGAATAGGGCCTACTACAATGCTTTGGTCAGTTGATGCTGATTTAATGATGATGAAAGGAGCATTCCTTCGTGATGACGGTAATGAATTTGAACGCGATGCAGCAAAACTCCGTTATTCAGCCGAATACAAACTTGCTTTTGCTGACGAAAGACACGCTGAAGGATATCGCCGTGGCGTTTTGGCTCTCCCGTTTGCAAAGCGTTACAAGGAAGAATTCTTAGAAGAAGGCAGAAAGGTTTTAATCGTTGATACCGCGCGTGGTGGTACGGGGTTTTGCTCTGGACACTGGACTCTTGACGGTGGACTTTATATCCGCTTAGTAGATATGGTTGAAAGCGCGCTTTTGATGAATCCTGAAAATAGGGTTGTTGCACTTCTTTGGCATCAAGGCGAAATGGATACTAATAGAAGTTCAAACTATACTGAAGAAGAACTTTACGACGTGCATTATAAAAACGTTTCAACGCTCGTTAAAGACGTACGCGCAAGGTTTGGTGAAATTCCTTTCGTTTGCGGCGGTTACGTAAAAGAGTGGTCTGATAGACATCCGCGCGCAGCCATTACGGAAAAGGCGCAAGCCGACGTTGCAAAAGATTTAGGTAAAGGCGCGTTCTGCCAAGGCAACGACCTTTTGAGTAACGAAGTTATTAACGGAAAAGAACATTTCCATTTTAATAGAGAATCAATTTATATTTTAGGCAATAGATATTTTGACGCTTACAAAAAAATTGTGAAAGGGGAATAATATGAACGTATTAGTTACTGGCGGTGCGGGCTATATCGGCTCACACACTTCAGTCGAACTATTAAACGCGGGACACAGTGTTGTTTGTGTGGACAATCTTTCTAACAGCAAGTTAGAAGCGGTTAAACGCGTGGAAAAAATCACTGGCAAAACGGTTAAGTTTTATCAAGGCGACGTTCGTGATAGAGAGATTTTAGATAAGATTTTTACTGAAAACAAGATTGATGCCGTCATCAACTTTGCGGGTTATAAAGCGGTTGGCGAAAGTTGCGCAAAACCACTTGAGTATTACGATAATAATATTCAAGGTATGCTCTCTTTGGCGTTTGTAATGCGTGAACACGGTGTGAAAAACCTTGTTTTCTCATCTTCTGCAACCGTTTACGGTAAGCCCAAAAGTGTTCCTATCAAAGAAGATTTTCCGCTTTCTACGTCTAACCCTTACGGCAGCACTAAACTATTTATAGAATACATCTTAAAAGACCTTTTTGCTGCGGATAATTCTTTCAATATTGCAATACTTAGATATTTTAACCCAGTTGGCGCGCACGAATCGGGTTTAATCGGGGAAGACCCTAAACGTATCCCCAACAACTTGTGTCCGTATATCACTCAAGTTGCGGTTGGTAAGCGTGAATATTTGGGCGTTTTCGGTAACGATTACGCAACGCCCGATGGTACTGGCGTAAGAGATTATATCCATGTGGTAGACCTTGCTAAAGGACACGTGCTTGCGGTTGATAAACTTAAAGAAAACCCTGGTTTATTGATAGTAAACCTTGGCACTGGTAAGGGATATAGCGTGCTTGAAATGGTTAAAGCGTTTGAAAAGGCTGCGGGGAAACCTATCCCTTATAAAATTATGCCGCGCCGCCCGGGCGACATTGACGAGTGCTATGCCGACCCGTCTTACGCTTATGAAGTTTTAGGCTTTAAGGCGGAAAAAAATTTGGACGATATGTGCGCTGATGCTTTGCGCTGGCAAACGAAAAACCCGTCTGGTTACGGCGAATAATAATCAAGAATATAAAAACGGCAATTTTTGCAAAAAATGTAAAAATTGCCGTTTTTTGTTTTGTAAAATTATTGCAAAATGCGCAAAATAGTGATAAAATAAAAACTGTTAAAAGGCTGTTTTTACAAAAAAGGAGAAAATTATGAATTTTGGCTTTGTTAAAGTAGGCGCATTTTCACCAGAAATTAAGGTTGCCGACGTAAATTTTAACACTAAACAAATTATTGACACTGTATGCGAAGCGGAAAAACAAGGCGTACAAGTACTAGTTTTTGCAGAACTTTCCATCACGGGTTCAACCGTGGGGGACTTGTTTTATTCAGACACGTTGCTCGATAGTGCAAAGGCTGGTCTAAAAGAAATTGCTGCGGCAACTCAAGGCAAAAATATTATAATTTTCGTTGGTTTGCCTTTTAAAAACGACGGACTTATTTATAACGTTTGCGCTGGGATAGCGGACGGCACTATTTTGGGGTTAGTCCCTAAAACTTATATGCCTGATAACGACGCGGTTAATCAAAAAAGATATTTTGCGACCGAAAACTCTGGCGTTTGTTTTGTTAGTCTTGACCGCATTGAAAGTGAAGAAGATATTATTCCTTTTGGCAAAAGCATTATTTTTGTCGATCAAAAGGTTAAGATTGCAGTTGAGTTTGGCGATTATTTAACTTCTTTATCAGCACCCACGGTTACGCACGCGGTAAACGGCGCAAATATCGTGGTTAATTTATCAGCGCTTGCGGAATTTTCTGGTGCGGCAGAGCAAAGAGTAGAAGCAATAAAAGCGCAATCTAAAAAAGCCGTATGCGCTTACGTGTTTGCAAATGCGGGCTACGGCGAATCTACTACTGACATGGTGTTTTCAGGTCAAGGCGTAATTTGTGAAAACGGCGACGTTTTAGCGCAAAGAAAGCCTTTTGAAAACAAATTATGCACGGCGGAAATCGATTTATCAAGCATAGAATTTGAACGCGCAAAGATTTTTAACCAAGATTTATCTAAAATAAAAACCGAGCCGTATTTCGTAGGTTTTTCAATTGAGTTATCAGATAAATTTACCCGCGTTTATGAAAAATTCCCATTTATAAAGCAGGGTGAAGAAGAATTTTTAATAGAGATTGCGGCACAAGGCTTAAAAAAGCGTATCGAACATATTCGCGCTGATAAAGTGGTTATAGGTATATCGGGTGGGTTAGACTCAACGCTTGCGCTTATCATAGCGTCTAAAACTATGAAACTTTTAGGCAAGTCAAGTAAGGATATAGTAGCAATAACTATGCCGTGTTTTGGCACTAGTTCAAGAACTTTTGATAACAGCGTAACCTTGTCAAAAGCATTCGGCGCAACCTTAAAAAAGATAGAGATTACGAAGGCGGTTAAACGCCACTTAAAAGACATTTCTCACCCCGAAGACTTGCACGATGCTGCTTATGAAAACTCACAAGCGAGAGAGCGCACACAGGTTTTGATGGACTATGCAAACTCTTGTAACGGTATCGTAGTCGGCACTGGCGACCTATCCGAACTCGCGCTCGGTTGGGCAACTTATAACGGCGACCATATGAGCATGTATGCAGTAAACGGATCTATTCCAAAAACTCTCGTTCGCCACTTAGTAGACTTTACGGCAAACAACGGTAAGGGCAAGTTTAAAGCGGTATTAAAAGACATTTTAGATACGCCCGTAAGCCCAGAACTCATACCGTCAAAAGACAACACCATTGGTCAAGTAACTGAAGACATCGTTGGACCGTACACTTTGCACGACTTCTTCTTATATAATATTGTGAAAAGGGGATTTACGCCTGCTAAAACTTATTACGCAGCGGTAAACACTTTCGACGGCGAATTCGATAAACAAACAATATTAAAGTGGCTTAAAACTTTCGTTAGAAGATTTTTTATGCAACAGTTTAAGCGCTCATGTCTACCTGACGGCGTAAAGGTAACCGAAATTTCACTTTCTCCGCGCGGAAGTTGGCGTATGCCCAGTGACGCTGTAAGCAAACTTTGGTTAGACGAACTTGAAAATTTGGACTAAATAAACATTATATACAATATATATAGATACAAAATGACAGTTTTTTGCTGTCGTTTTTATATTGCTAAAAAAACTTAAAAAAAATTAAAAAAACTTTTAAAAAACCCTTGACAAATTAACACTTATCGATTATACTAATAATAGTAATCATTACTGATAATAATTTTGAAAGGAGGTTTTAGGTTTATGCGTTACTCAAGGCAAAGAGAGATTATATACGACATTATAAAGAGCAGATGTGATCATCCCACAGCCGATATGATTTATAACAGCGCAAGAGAGATTGAGCCCAACATCAGTTTAGGCACGGTTTATAGAAACCTTAAACTTCTTGCGGATGAAGGCGATATTATTACTTTGGAGACTGAAGATAAGCGCCTTCACTATGATGGAGATACTTCTCGACACTCACACTTTATTTGTAGCGACTGTGGCGCGATAATCGATTTATTCAAGCCCGCGGAAACACCCAAAGAAATTAAAGAGATAGGCTTAAAAGTAACGGGTGAGAAGTGTATCTACTACGGAAAATGCACTAAATGCATATAAAGTGCGTATAACTTGCTTCTACACACTTTAATAAAAAGTTGAATTAGCCCGAAAGGGCAAAAATTAAATTAGAAATTATAAGGCAATAAAAGCCAAAAAGGAGATTTGTTATGAAAAAATTTGTTTGCACGATTTGCGGTTACGTACACGAAGGAGATGCTGCTCCCGAAAGATGCCCCACTTGCATGGCGCCTGCTACTAAGTTTAAAGAACAAGCAGCAGAGCGCGCTTGGGCTGCTGAACACGTTGTAGGCGTTGCACAAGGCGTTGACCCCGAAATCATTGAAGGACTTCGCATGAACTTCCAAGGCGAATGCACCGAAGTTGGTATGTACCTTGCTATGGCAAGAGTTGCTCACCGTGAAGGTTATCCCGAAATCGGTCTTTACTGGGAAAAGGCTGCTTATGAAGAAGCAGAACACGCAGCAAAATTCGCTGAACTTTTAGGCGAAGTTGTAACCGATTCTACTAAAAAGAACTTAGAAATGCGTATTGACGCTGAAAACGGCGCAACCGAAGGTAAGTTTATCCTTGCTAAAAAGGCAAAAGAACTCAATCTTGATGCTATTCACGACACCGTTCACGAAATGGCAAGAGACGAAGCACGCCACGGCAAAGCATTCGAAGGCTTATTAAAGAGATATTTTAAGTAATTCGGAGAGTAAAAATGAAATACGTTTGTAAAATTTGCGGTTACGTTTATGATGAAGAAGCAGAAGGCGTTAAGTTTGACGCTCTCCCTGAAGACTATGCTTGCCCCTTATGCGGAGTAGGTAAAGACGAATTTGAAAAAGAAGATTAATAGGTGAAGAAATGAAAGAAAATTACACCGTTTGCAACTGTGCAAAAGTTACTTATCACGATATAGCAACAGCATTAGAAACCCACACTAAACTTGAAGACGTTGAAAAGGTTTTCAAAGACGTTCAAAACGTTACCCACTGCACCACGGGTTGCGGTGGCTGTTATCAAAAAGTATTGGACGTAATCAGCGAAGTTTTAATGGGTTAAAGTTTTTCCTTAACATATAAAAACATAAAAAAGTCGGTTTTATAACCGACTTTTTTTGTTGGGAAAATTTACACATAATAGGGATTGTAAACTGTTTTTAAATACACTTGATTTTTTATGTGCAAAGTGATATTATATAATAGATAAATTATAAGGGTAACGATATATGAAAAAAAACTTTGTTAAAATTTTAGCATTATTTCTGAATCTACTTTTAGTGTTTTCGATTTTTACTGCGAGTGCTTGCAAAAAAGACTGTACACACGTTTATAAAGATTACGTTTGCACACTTTGTGGGTGTAATTATTATACCGAAGGCTTAGTGTATACTTTAAATGAGTCTGGTACTGGGTACGTTGTGCGCGGAAAAGACTTTGCGACTAATTTAGAAGAACTCTTTATCCCAGCAACACATAAAAATCTTCCAGTAACCGATATTGCTGAAAACGCATTTAAAGATGAAAAGCATATTAAAGTATTAAACATTGCAGACGGCGTTAAAACTATTGGTGAGAGCGCATTTTATAACTGTGTAAATATTGTAAAAGCGCGTATTCCGTCAACGCTTATTGAAATTGACGAAAGTGCTTTTCTAAACTGCATCAGTTTGAAATTTAATTCGTACGGCAACGCTAAATATTTAGGGAACGAAGTTAATCCTTATTTTTATATGGCTTCAGTTGATTCGTATTTAATTGATACGATTGACATTCACGTTCGTTGTAAAATGATTAATCAACAATCTATTGATGAATGTAAAGACTTAAAGTATAGTGAAAACAACGGTTTTTATTATCTTGGTTCAATTGTAAACCCTTATATATACCTTGCAAAACCTGTTTCGTTAAGTCAAACACAAGTTTTAATTGATTATAATTGTTCGATAGTAAACCCCAAAGCGATTTCAATGCTTGAAAGCGTTGAACAAATTACTTCACACGTGGGGAACGGATATTTCCGCGTAGAAAAGGGCTGTTTAATCGATAACCAGAACAACAGCATTATCGCTGGTTGTGAAGTTTTCGACCTTGATAATAGTGCAACTTCCATTGGACCTTATGCATTTATGTGTAGAAATTTTACTGAAGTTAGTATTTCTAACAATATTACTTCAATAGGTAAAGGTGCGTTCAGTAACTGTGAAAACCTAACCGACGTTACTATTGCAAAAAGTGTTATAAGGATGGGCGCAAACGTATTTGACGGATGCGAAAAACTTCAAAATATAGTTCTAAAACACGATAAAACGCCCAATTATTGGCACTCTAACTGGAAAGGTAATAATAGTGCAATCGTGTCTTAAAAAATTTAATTAAATATGTATATTTAAAATCCCTTGGCAAAACTGCCAAGGGATTTTTTTATGCTCGTCATAATTAATTTGGGGCGAGCATATTTTTATTATTAGCAAAAAAAATATCTATTTTGACAAATTAAGACAAAATTCTTTTTAGGCGGTATTTTATAATGCTTATTACATCAATAAAAAAGCGAATATTTTTGACCACTACTTGCACTATTTTGGCGGGTGTAATTATATTTATAATTATTTTTAGTGGTGGAGTTATGGAAGTTAACGCCAAGACTAAAGAACTGCCTATTTATAGAGTTGATAGGGATGATAAAAAAATATCTATATCTTTTGACTGTGCTTGGGGTGTGGATTATACCGATAATCTTCTTGAAATTATGCAAGAAAAAGGTATAAATTGTACGTTTTTTTGCGTAGAATTTTGGACTAGAAAACACCCCGATTATATCAAAAAAATTGCTGATGCGGGGCACGAGATAGGCACTCACTCGGCAACTCATCCGCACATGAGCAAACTCTCAAAAGAAAAAATGGAAAGTGAACTTATAACTTCTACAAAGGCTATTGAAGATATTACTGGTAAAAAAGTACAGGTTTTTCGCGCACCGTTTGGCGAGTATAACGACCTTTTATTAAAGACTGCAACTTCGCTTAATCTTTTTACTATTCAGTGGGACGTGGACAGTTTAGACTGGAAAGATTTATCTGCAAACGAAATTTATAAAAGGGTAACCGAAAGGGTAAGGAGCGGTTCGATAGTGCTCTTTCATAATCAAGGCAAGCACACGGCACAAGCACTTCCTAAAATCATCGATTACTTATTAAATGAAGGATATAACTTCGTGCCGATAACTGAACTTATTTATAAAGATAATTATCAAATAAGGTCGGACGGCACGCAAGTAAAAAATTCGTAAGAAATTCTTTGGAGGAAATTTATATATGAACATTATGCAAGAAAAAAACAACAGAGTTTTTATCAGCGGTCAAATCGTTACCGAAGCCGAATTTTCACACGAAGTTTACGGTGAAGGTTTTTATGAGATGAGTGTGCTCGTTAAAAGGCTTTCGGGTCAAGGCGATATTTTGCCGGTTACTGTGTCTGAACGACTAATTTCTGACGGGGCTTTGCGCGTTGGTGTTACCATTAACGCACTAGGTCAGTTTAGAAGTTATAACAAGTTGGTCGATGGAAAAAGTAAACTGATGCTTACAGTTTTCGTTAGAGAATTACTTGAAGATATGCCTGTTAGAAACCCAAACAGTATAGTTTTAACAGGTTATATTTGTAAGCCGCCTATATATCGCACAACTCCTTTTAATCGTGAAATTGCCGACGTTTTGATTGCGGTAAACCGTTCTTATAATAAATCCGATTATATTCCGTGTATAGCGTGGGGCAGAAACGCGCGTTTTGCTAAAAATCTTGCTGTTGGCGAAAAGATTGCAATAAGCGGAAGAATTCAAAGCCGTGAGTACCAAAAGCGTATTACTGACGACGAGATAAAAACTATGACAGCATACGAAGTTTCAATTTCAAAACTTGCCGCTTACGAAAATGCTGACAATTTTGATCCCGATGAAGAATTTGAACTTCTTAAAATTATACCCGATAGGGAAGAATACACCACAGTTTACAGTGATTAAACAAAATTTAAAATAATAAAAGCCATCCTAAATAACAGGGTGGCTTTTTGATTTTTATTATTTTAACGCTTTTTCTTTTTTGTTATAAAGTAGGTCAAAGTACCCGCAACAACTGCGGTTGCACCTATGATTAAAAGCATATTTCTAACCATAATTTGCGGCTCGTTATTGATTGCGCTTTCACTTATATAACCATAATAAACTTGACCGTCTATTTCTACTTTAATAAACGCAACGCCGTTATCTTTAGAGAGAACTTTTACTTTGCTGCCGTTTGCAATGGTTTTTATTGCAGTGGTGAGTGCAGCGTCTTCATAAAGCGTAACTTCACTAACTTTTTCTATAACGTGATTTTCGGGCTGTTCTTCTTCAGCAAGGCTTAGTGCCGTGAAGTCTATCGGTACGAAACAAGTGCAGGCTTTGCCGTCAATAGTTACGGTTGCGTAATAGAATTCTCTACCTAAAACGCTTATTCTTGCAGTGGGGTAAAGGATAGTGTTTTTAGCAAGTCTTGCGTTTTCACCGCTTAAACTAAATTCGCCGTCCTTAGTTACAAGCGGCATAAAATAAGCGTTCACGTCGGTTGAAACAACAACTTCTTTAGGCGCAGAAAGTTCTTCCGCATTATAGTTTTGCATGTCCGCTTTATTTACAAGTGCCAAACCGTTGTTTCCATAAACAGCGCACATAGTCAGCGTGTTGCTAAAGCGCACATCACAAACGTAAACGTATTCACTTTCTATTTTTGTCAAACCTTTGTATTCGAGTTTTTGTGCAATTTTGTTGACTGAGTATACGTTAGCACCGTCTCTAATTTTAACAAGCGTTAAACGGTCTATATCGGCATTATCTCCAGTCGTTATATAAACGCTATCAGAAACGGTTGCTTTATCAATCGCGTCGTTGGTAATATCTGCGTTAGTGCACAAATATTCCTTACCTTTATATAAAAGGGCAACTTCGCTCTTTTCGTAGTTTAGCGCAAATGAACTTAAAACGTCTCCATCGATATAGGCATCGGGGGTTGCGGTTTTTATGGTTGAAGAACCGTCGAACACTCTAACAGCACCGTTGGTCAACATAAACACCTTGCCGCCAAGGTCGGTTTGCATTTTTTCAACGCCCGTTACCGCAAGACCGAAATCTAACGCGTATTTACCTTCATCGTCTAGCGAATATTTTTTAACGCCGTTTTGGTCGGCTAAGTAAATATTATCCATTACGTCAACGGCAATTGCGCTGAAATGGCTTGAGTTAGACTGATTAATAAGTTCTTTCAAAGCCATACTACTGTCCTTTTCGTCAATAGCATAAACGATAGAAGAAGTGCTTGTGTGAACTAAGAGATAGAAAGTTCCGCTTTGGTAGAATATATCGTCAACCAGAACGCTAGAAACTGGTAAATTCACCAAGATTTCAGTTGCGCTTTCAATGGTAAGCATTTTAATCTTAGTAGCCGTGGTTGAGTAAAGAATTTTGGACGCGCCAAGCGCAAAATATTGAATATTCTTTTCAACGTCCTTACCCATTATGAAGTTAGCATAATTACTTTGTAAATAATTGTTCTGCTTTGCGTTTTTAATAACGGTAATTTTATAATTATCTAAAACAGCAACCGTGTCGCCTTGTTTTTCAACGTCGGTAGCGTTAGATGAAATTCTGTTATAAGCGGTTTTATTTGTAGCAATTGCAAAACCAGTAAAAGATAATTCGTTATCCGTAACAGCAAATTCTTGAACAGAGTTTTGCGTGCTGTCGGTTACGATTAAGTTTCCGCTGTTGAAAGAAATACCGCTGGGGGTAATAAGGTTACCCAAGTCGTAATCGGGCGCACTGGCAATGAGTTCGTGCATATGACCGTTTGCAATCTCTAATTTATAAACATTATTACTGCCGTTTATTAGATAGTAAACGTTTTGATTATCGGCTATCATCTTGTTTGGTACGTGGTCGGAAATTTTAACCGCCGAATCTTGCGGCGCGGTTGCATCAACCATATAAATACCGTCGTTTACAAAGAAGATTTTACCGTTTTCGTTTGTAGCAATAGGCTTATCGCCGTCAAGAGAGAGTTTTGAAAGGTAAGTATAGCGGCTGCCTGATTTAGAATAAATTGCACCGTCTGTACCGTATGCGGTTACAAGGTATTTTGAACTAAGGTCAAAATAGTTACCGCCGATAACGTTGTTATTTGTATCGGTCATCGCGCTCTTTATTGAAAGATTATGCACGGGGATTTCATATAAACTGCCGTTATCAGAAACGATTACCGTTGAATTGTCGAGTTTTTTAACTTGCTTAATAGAAGTAAAGTTAGTAACGGGCGATTTATATTCTCCGTTTAAGTAAACTAGAAGAGAAGCGTCGTGAACGATTGCCGTATAATTTTTATCGTGAACTGCGTCGGTAGGGGAAGTGAGCGCTTTATATTCTAAATTACTTTTTGGAATATGTATAGTCGTTGCCGCCGCGCTTGCGGGTTTAATAAAATTAAAAAGCCCAAAACTTGCCGCAGACAAGGTCAGGGCAATAACGAGCAAGGATATTATAAATTTTTTACCGTTAATAAAACTCAACTTTTTCATAACATATATTTTAACACATAAAACACAAATTTACAATACATTTAAATACTTTTCTTATATAAAATTTACTCTAGCGTACGCGATAAAAGAAAAAGCGCTATATTTTAACGCTTTCTTTTACAAAATTGTTTATAATTTTATTTTTTTAGTCAAAAAGGTTATTAAAAAACAAAAAAATCGCGTAAATTTTTTCTTTTCGACAATTTAAGTCATAATGTTTTATCTCTCTATATTTATCGACAAAAATGTTCGTTATTTTTGCAAAAAATTTTATTTATTTTTTGTTTTTTAGCAAAAATTCTTGTTTAATATGTCAATATGTGTCATATTAAGCCATTATTATTTAATTACAAAATACGAACAAATGTTCGTTTTATTGACATAAAATATTGACTTATGCATTTTCACAAAAGTATAATGGCGCTAATAAATTATGCTTAAAAATGGGGCAAACAAGGAGAGAAAAAAATGAACGTTTATTATGCTAAAACCGCGCTTTACGCGTACTCAAATTTGCAAACTATAGCAAGCCAAATTGACGATATAGTTGAAAAAAAAGCGTTATCTTCTATGAATGATTATTCTTTAGCGCTTACTCAATGCGAAAGAATAGTAGAGTACACACAGCAAAAAGATGCGCTTTTTGCGCTTAAAATTAGGATTGAAGAAGTATTAGATAAACTCGATTTTGAACAAATAGATTTAATTGAGTATAAGTACTTTAAACGCAAGCCAAAAGAATATTTTGAAGGTTTTGATTTTGAAAGCAGAGCCTATTTTAGAAAACAGACTAAACTAATAAGCGTTGTTTCTGAACTCTTTGAAAAGAGTGGGACTACGGATGAATGGTTTGAAAGCACTTGCCTTAAAATTGATTTTTTTAAAGAACTTCTTAAAAGAACAATCGCGCACGAAAAAAGTTACTCTAAAAAGGGTATTTATAAAAAGCCTACAACTGCAAAGGTTACTAGAGATAAAATGCGTTTATCTGCATAAAAAACAATTATTCATACTCGTTATCATCATAATAGGTGGCGGCAGCCTTTCTATCGGGGTGCTTTGATAGGGCAAAGAACAGCGCTACTACGCCCGCAAACAATATGCATATTATTATTGCTACTTTTAACCCAAAAAAGTCGCTGTTAGATTGTTGCGGTGTGTTTTCGATTGGCGGTGTTTCGGGCACTTCAGGTGTTAAAAAAGTCAGTTCGTTTGGATGGTTGGGTATAGAAAAAGGATAAACGTCTGTTTCTTTTATATAACCTAATCGGTCGTTATAACTTACAAAATACGCTTTTCCACTTGACGTTTCAACAAAACCGTAATAGTTTAATTTGCGGTTTTCAAAAATATATTGGGTTTGTTTGGTAAGTGCAGCGTCTTCATATAAAACAGCAGTGTTTACTGTGGTAAGTTGCAAAACAACGAAAGGATTTTGAACGCTTAAACCGTCGAAAAAGAGCATTTCGGTAGGAACAAAACCGTCGATAGCGGCGGTGTCGCCGTCGCCGTAACACTCCACGTGTGTAAAGTGTTCGCCCGACCTTAAAACTTTTACGTAATAGGTGTAAGGCAAATAAAAGAGCGGCTGAGTGGAAGATTCGGTTGGATAAAAAGGGGTATTTTCAGTAGTTATGCGCGCAAAAAGAGCGTCGGCGTACGCTGGCTTTACGTTAAAACTAAAAGAACAAAGCGTAATGATAACCGCTAGAATAAAAGCAAGAACGCGTTTCATATTACCCCCTTATACATTTTTAAGTAGTGTAATTATAGGGCAAAGTAAAAACGCTTATATAGAATAATTTGGCAAAACTAAACTTATATTGTCAAAAATGCTAGTGTTGTTTTATTTTATCCGTTGTAAAAAATCAGGCATTGTGGTATAATAACTTTATAAAGAAAAAAGGAAGGGTTGGGGTTATGCGCACGATTTTGCACAGCGATTTGAATAACTTTTACGCGTCGGTTGAAGTAATGAAAAACCCCGACTTAAAAAGCGTTCCGCTTGCCGTTTGCGGTAGCGTGGAAGATAGGCACGGAATAGTTTTGGCTAAAAACCAAATCGCCAAAGAGTTTGGTGTTAAAACTGGTGAAGTTTTGTGGCAAGCAAAGAAAAAATGCCCTAAACTTATGACCGTTACCGCTGATTTTCCGTCCTATCTAAAGGTTTCTAAAGCGGTTAGGGCTATTTATGAGCGCTTTACCGACCACATTGAACCTTTCGGTATTGACGAGTGCTGGTTAGACGTTACCGACAGCCTTAGAATTTTCGGCTCTGGCGAGCAGGTTGCCGAGCAAATTCGCAAGGCGGTTAAAGAAGAAATAGGGGTTACGGTCAGCATAGGCGTAAGTTTTAACAAGGTGTTTGCTAAACTCGGCTCGGATATGAAAAAACCCGATGCAATCACCATTATTTCACCCGAAAATTATAAAAAAACCGTGTGGAATTTGCCCGCGGAAGAATTGCTTTACGTAGGCAAAGCAACAAAAAACAAACTAAATTCAATAGGTATACACACCATCGGCGATATTGCTACTACTGATGAAAGTGTTTTGACGCGGCTACTCGGCGTGTGGGGGCATACGCTTAAAGTTTACGCTAGCGGAGAAGATGATACGCCTGTCGCCGATAAGCGCGCGGAAGAAGGGGTGAAAAGCATAGGTAACAGTCTTACTTCTTACCGTGATTTATATACTTTCGAGCAGGCAAAAACGCTTATATTACTGCTTGCGGAATCGGTTGCGGCAAGATTAAGAGAAAGTGGCGTGGGCAAGGCAAGTACTGTTAAACTTTCAATTACCGATAACTCGCTTAAAAACTTCGGTAAGCAAGTTAAACTTAGCGTTCCAACAAGTTCTGCTTCAGATATAGCAAACGCTTGCTATAAAATGTTTACTGAAATTTATAAGTGGGAAAACCCCGTAAGGGCGCTTGGCGTTGCGGTAAGTTCGTTTAGCGTGGGTGCGGAGCAGTTGTCTTTTGATTTTGACGGTGTGTCGGAAGAAAAAAAAGATAGACTTGATGTGGCAGTGGATAAAATTCGCGCAAAGTACGGCAATCACTCGGTTAAGCGCGCGGCAGTTTTGCAAGACCAAAAATTTTCCGAAACGGATATTAAGGGCGAGCACATTATAACGCTTAATCCCGATTTAGACGGCAAATAATGATTATAAAAGACATAAAACGCATATACTTGTTGTATGCGTTTTTCTATTTGGAACTACCGCAGAGTTTTGGCGGTTATCGGTGCTGTTATTATGGTTTTGGTAATAGCACTGTCCTTAGTGAATTTAATAGAGAAAAATTTATTCTATCCACTTAAGTTTAAGACTGAAGTGTTTGCCGCCGCAAAAGAAAACGGGGTGGACAGCGCACTTATATTTGCAGTGATAAAAGTTGAAAGTGAGTTTGACGAGAGCGCGGTTAGCAATAAGGGTGCGTTTGGGCTTATGCAAATAACAAAAAGCACCGCCGATTATATTGCAAAACTTAAAGGCGTAAAAAGTTATGATATAATGGATGCAAAAACAAATATCAATTTTGGAACTTTTTATTTAAAATATTTGATAGATAAGTTTAATAATATTGAGTCTGCAATTTACGCATATAATGCTGGGGAAGGAAAGGTTAGGGAATGGCTTAAAAATAAGGAATATAGTGATGACGGTGTTAACTTAAAAGTCGTTCCTTATAAAGAAACGTTTGAATATGGTAAGAAAATTAAAAAAACTTTTTCAAAATATAAAAAATTATATGGAAATATCCTTGACAAATGATTAAATTTTGAGTAATATATAAAGGCTGAAACGCGTGAGGGTGGCGGAATTGGCAGACGCGTACGTTTGAGGGGCGTATGGTTATCCGTGTGGGTTCAAGTCCCATCCTTCACACCAAAAAAACACAAGCACAAACAAGTGCTTGTGTTTTTTTTTGTTTACAACTAAACGACAAAAGATATTAGCATTGTGCCGAAACGGTACAGTGCTTTTTTATTAAATTTAGGTACAAATAACTATAAAATGAATATATTCAAATAATGGCGAAAAATATTCATTATTTTAATTGATTAAAAGTTGACATAAAAACTTTACAAATGTTATAATAATTTTGAATTAAATTTAAAATGGGGCATAATGTGAATGAAAAGTGATTTAGTGAAGAAAATTGAACTTTTGAAAAAGGAAAAAAATGCAGTTATTTTGGCTCATTATTATTGCTCGGATGAAATTCAAGAAATTGCCGATTATATAGGAGATTCTTTTTATCTTGCAAAGATTGCCAAAGAAATTAAGGAAGATAAAATCGTTTTTTGCGGGGTCTCTTTTATGGGAGAAAGCGCAAAGATTATTAATCCGCAAAAGACAGTTTTAATGCCTGATATAACCGCTGATTGCCCGATGGCACACATGGTAAAAGACGGTGAGATTGAAAGGCTTAGAAAAGAATATGATGATTTAGCAGTCGTTTGTTACGTAAATTCCGTATTGAAACTAAAAACGCAAAGCGACGTTTGTGTAACGTCTTCTAATGCGGTAAAAATCGTTAAAGCACTTCCGAATAAAAATATATTCTTTATACCCGACCAAAATCTTGGGCGTTACGTAAAAGAGCAAGTGCCTGAAAAGAACGTTATCTTAAACGACGGTTTTTGTCCGCGACATAAGGTTATGACGGCTGAGCAAGTTAAAGCACAAAAAGCACTTTATCCTAACGCGCTCGTTCTTGCTCATCCCGAATGTACTAAAGAAGTTTTAAATCTTGCAGATTATATCGGCAGTACGGCGGGCATTATCAGTTTTGCTAAAAATAGCGATAATAAAGAATTTATTATTTGTACGGAAGTAGGTGTTTTATATCAACTTCAAAAAGATAACCCAGATAAGAAGTTTGTGTTTGTTAATCCTATGCCCATATGTGAAGATATGAAGAAGAATACGCTTGAAAAGATTATTGAAGTACTTATCAGCGGTAAAAATGAAATTATTATTGACGAACAAGATAGAATTAAAGCGTTAAAACCGCTTGATAGGATGTTGGAACTAGCAAAGTAGAAATGAAAACGGATATTCTAATAGTAGGTAGCGGTGCTGCGGGACTTTTTACTGCACTGAGTTTGCCAAAAGATAAAAACATAATAGTAATAAGTAAAGACAAGGCTGAAAAAAGTGATTCGTTTTTGGCGCAAGGCGGTATTTGTGTTTTAAGGGATAAAGATGATTACGATTCCTTTTTTGAAGACACGATGCGCGCTGGCCATTATGAAAATAGGAAAGCGTCGGTTGATATAATGATACGATCTTCACGAGAAGTTATTGATGAAATCGTTTCTTACGGCGTGCGCTTTGAAAAGGACGGTAAAGATTTTGCTTACACCAAGGAAGGTGCACACTCTAAACCGAGAATTTTATTTCATCAAGACGAAACAGGCAAAGAGATAACTTCACATCTATTAGATGCGGTAAAAAATCTCAAAAACGTAACGCTTATTGAAAATTACACAATGGTTGACGTCATCAGTAAGAAAAATACTTGTTACGGTGTAATTGGTCGAGATAAAGACGGGGAGTATTCAAAAATTTTTGCCGACTATACGGTGTTTGCAACCGGCGGTGTTGGTGGGCTTTATGAACATTCTACTAATTATCGACACATTAAAGGTGATGCGCTTGCTATCGCTTTAAAAAACAATATAAGAATAGAAAATATAGACTATATTCAAATACATCCCACTACTTTTTATGAAAAGACAAACGGAAGAAAGTTTCTTATTTCAGAGTCTGTTAGAGGGGAAGGTGCGATACTTTTAAACGGCAAAGGCGAAAGGTTTGTTGATGAACTTCTTCCGAGAGACGTCGTTACAAAAGCCATTTTCAAGGAAATGGAAAAGGAAGGAAGTAAGCACGTTTGGTTGTCAATGAAACCTATTCCCCAGAAGGTGATTAAAGAGCACTTTCAGCACATTTACGAATATTGTTTGGATGCGGGCTATGACGTTACCAAAGAATGTATACCCGTCGTTCCAGCGCAACACTACTTTATGGGTGGTATAGACGTTGATTTAGACAGTAAAACTTCTATGGATAGGTTGTACGCGGTGGGTGAAACTTCGTGTAACGGTGTTCACGGAAAAAATCGTTTGGCAAGTAATTCATTGCTTGAGAGCCTTGTTTTTGCAAAACGAGCAGCGAAAGACATTATAAAAAATTATACGAAAGCGGAAGAAATCGAGTTTGAACTTCATCCCACGCTTTATCAAAATTTTGAAGAAGAATACAAAAGGGCTGTGTTAGCGGCTATAAAAAAAGGAAAGAAAACTATGAATAATATAAGCATGAAAGTAAATGCGGACGATTTAATTTTAAGCGCGCTTAAAGAAGACATTACAAGTGAAGATATTACCACAAATTCAGTTATGCGCGAATATTGCTTGGGTGAAGTTGATTTGATTGCAAAGCAAGACGGTATAATTGCTGGGCTTGACGTTTTTGCAAGGGTTTTTGAACTTCTTGATAAGGATACTAAGTCTGTGTTTGTTGTAAAAGATGGTGATGAAGTTAAAAAAGGACAAAAAATCGGGTTTGTTCGTGGGGATATTAGAGTGTTGCTTTCAGGTGAAAGAACTGCGCTTAATTATCTTCAAAGAATGAGCGGTATTGCTACTTACACAAAGACCATTGCAAAACTTTTAGAAGGTACTTCAACCAAACTTTTAGATACTAGAAAAACCACTCCGAATATGAGAGTATTTGAAAAGTACGCTGTTAAAGTGGGTGGTGGTTACAACCATAGGTATAATTTAAGCGACGGCATTTTGCTTAAAGATAATCATATCGGTGCGGCAGGTGGTGTAAAAGAAGCAATTAAAATGGCTAAAGAATACGCACCGTTCGTTAGAAAAATCGAAGTGGAAGTTGAAAACTTAGATATGCTTAAAGAAGCCTTAGAAGCAGGTGCAGATATTATTATGCTCGATAACATGAGCATTGAAGATATGAAAATTGCCGTTCAACTTTGCAAGGGTAAGGCTGAAACAGAGTGCAGCGGCAACGTTACTAAAGAAAACGTGGCAAAACTAACCGATATTGGTGTTGATTATATTTCAAGCGGTGCGCTCACTCATTCGTCGCCGATACTTGACTTATCGCTAAAAAACTTGCACGCTGTGTAACAAAAAGGGAGAGAATGATGAATTCAAAAGATAGAAAAAAAGAAATAGCAGCATTATTGGCATCTCAAAAACGTGCGATTACTGGCGATTTTCTTTCAGAAAAGTACGGTGTTTCAAGACAAATTATTGTACAAGACATTGCGTATTTAAGAAAACTTGGTTACACAATAGTTTCTACGCATTATGGATATTTACTCAAAAAATCACCCTTGTTAGAGCGTGTGTTTGAAGTGTATCACGATAAAAATAGCACGGAAGACGAACTTTTGACGATAGTTCAATGCGGCGGTACTGCTGCTGACGTTTTCATTATGCACGACGTTTATGGTAAAATTTCCGCTCCGCTTAATATTTTGACGGAAAAACAAGTGGGAAAGTTTATTGAAACGGTTAAGAGTGGCACTTCAGCCGAACTTATGAACATTACTGGTGGTAGACATTTTCACACGGTACGCGCGGAAAATAAAGTTGTTTTGGATAATATAGAAAAAGCACTTAAAGAAAAAGGATATTTAGTCGAAAAATAAATTTTGACAACAAAAAAAGCACGGACAGCATCCGTGCTTTTAATTTTTAAATAAATCATTATTGTCTTTAAATACAATGTTCAATAGTTAAAACTAAACAGTATTGACTGTTAATTGCCGTTATTTCTTTTTCAAGAATATTTTTTATTTCATCTTTGGTCATCTTGCTGTCGTAGGGGATAGCAAGGTCGAAAAGCACGTTGGTTGTGTTTACGCCAAAAACCATTCTAAAGTCGTGAATAGAAAAGGTCGGGTCAATTTTTTTAACGATATCTTCAACCTGCTTTTTTAGAGTATTTACGCGCTCGTCGTTTGTAACTATCGGGTCTAAATGCCCGGTAAGCATTATACCAGTAGTTTTTAGAAAGTCCTTTTCAATGTCGTCAATAAGTTCGTGTGAAGTCAAAACGTCTTGAGCGGCGTCAACTTCCACATGAACGCTTGCAAAATATTTGTTAGGGCCGTAACTGTAAACGGAAATATCGTGCACACCCAAAACACCAGGGTAGGAAAGAATTTTTTGTTTTATCTCAAGTAAAAGTTCGTTGTCGGGTGCTTTACCGATTAAAACTGAAAATACTTCTTTAAGAATATTAACGGCGGAAAAACCGATAAAGATAGACACCGCAACGCCCGCGTAACCGTCTATGTTGATATTAAAGATTAAACCAACGATAAGCGAAACAAATACGGTTGAAGTAGATATGCAGTCGGTTAAACTGTCAACCGCTGCCGCTTTTAGTATTGAAGAATTTAACTTCTTTGCAACCGTTTTATAGTAAAAGTATAAGCCCAACTTTGCGCATACGGATAAAACGAGCGCAAGCACTATCCAAATAGAAAAACTAACTTCGGGCGGGGCAATAATTTTATTTACCGATTCAATCGCAATACTTATTGCAATAAGTAAAATTATAAATGCAACCACGATAGAGCAAATATATTCGATGCGCTCGTGCCCAAAGGGGTGTTCTTTATCGGCGGGCTTTGACGATAACTTAAAAGATATTAGCGAAATTATACTGCTTCCGCAATCGGTAAAGTTATTTAAACCGTCCGCAAAAAGTGAAATTACACCAAATATTAGCCCTACTAAAACTTTTACGCCCGCCAGCAAAATATTAACTAAAATACCAACAATGCTTGCAATATTACCGCTGTTAGTTCGGTTTTTATTATCAATATCTAACATCTTTGCTCCAAAAAAAGTTTGATTTTAAGTTATTATAGCAAAGTAAAGTATACTTGTCAATTAAGAAAACAAAACCCCCGCCTAAAAAGCGGGGGATTTTAATTGGCGGAGAGGAGAGGACTTCTTTCTTGCTTTTTGCAAGGCAAAAAAATATTAAATCCAACTTAGTGCCTTGCAAAAATCTTCGGTCATCGCTAAAACGGTAGGTGACTACCGTTTATTAACGCTGTTTCGAATCCTCTCCTTACAAGTTTTCACAAACCAAACAAAAACCCCACACAAAAAGTGTAGGGTTTTCGTTTAGTTGGCGGAGAGGAGAGGGAATTCCCCTTTTAGGGGAAATGTCGACAAATTGTCGACAAAAGGGTTGCCGTCCCGCGCTAGCGGATCGAACCGTAGGTGAGAATGCGAGCCTCGACGACACACGAAAAAACGCACCGACATTATGTCGATGCGTTGAGTGTGGCGGAGAGGAGAGGATTCGAACCTCCGATACGTTTCCGTATACACGCTTTCCAAGCGTGCACATTAGACCACTCTGACACCTCTCCGTCTTTGGTCTGCACAATATTGTAATATATTTTTAAAATAATTGCAACTTAAATTAAACTAAAAACGCCAAAAATATTTTTTAAACTTTGCTTAATTTTAATGCAAAAAATTTTACTTTGTAGTATAATATAGAAAAAGGCGAAATTGTCTTAGATTGAGATTTTGTAGTGGCATACATTATATATAATATATATAGTGGCAAAACACAACATCTTGTTTTAAAACTAAATCTTTACAAAAGTGAGTTTTCGCTTGTATTTGACAAATTATTCGATAAAAAGTCTTCTCTGTTCAAGGGAAGGCTTTTTTGTATAAACCACAAGATGTTGTGTTTTAAGTAAAAAAATTTTACAAAATATTGTGATAAACCGTTGACAAGACAGCATATAGTGTGGTATAGTAAATACACTCACAAATTATCACTAAAAAAATCAACAAACGGAGGAAATATTATGATCCAAGTAAGGAAAAGAGACGGAAAGTTAGTCGAATTTGATATGTCAAAGATTACGACTGCTCTTTCTAAAGCATTTAATGCAAAAGGTGTAGATTACACTGCCGATATCCTCAATACGTTAGCACTTCGCGTAACGGCAGATTTTTCTAAAAAAATTAAAAACAACGTTATAACCGTGGAAGATATTCAAGATAGCGCCGAAGTTGTTTTAATTCAAACAGGTTACGTTGATATTGCTAAGAGTTACATTCTTTATCGTAAACAACGTGAAAAGGTTCGTAATATCAAATCAACTATCGTTGACTACAAAAAGGTTGTTGACGACTATTTAAAGGTTGCTGACTGGCGTGTTAAAGAAAACTCTACCGTAACTTATTCAGTTGGTGGTCTTATTCTTTCTAACTCAGGTGCGGTTACCGCAAACTATTGGCTTTCTGAAGTTTATGATGACGAAATCGGCGACGCTCACAGAAACGCTGATATCCATATTCACGACCTTTCTATGCTTACTGGTTACTGCGCAGGTTGGTCTCTCCGTCAACTTATTAAAGAAGGTTTAGGCGGCGTTCCCGGTAAGATTACTTCTTCTCCCGCAGGTCACCTTTCAACCCTTTGTAACCAAATGGTAAACTTCCTTGGCATCATGCAAAACGAATGGGCAGGTGCTCAAGCGTTCTCATCTTTCGATACATATCTTGCACCGTTCGTTAAGGTTGACGGTTTAACCTATAAGGAAGTTAAACAATGCATTCAATCTTTCATTTACGGCGTAAACACTCCGTCAAGATGGGGTACTCAATCACCGTTTACCAACATCACGCTTGACTGGGTAGTTCCTAACGACCTTGCTGAAATGAACGCTATCGTTGGCGGCAAGGAAATGGACTTCAAGTATAAAGATTGCGTAGAAGAAATGGCTATGGTTAACAAGGCTTTCATTGAAATTATGATTGAGGGCGACGCTAACGGTAGAGGTTTCCAATATCCTATTCCTACTTATTCAATCACTTCTGACTTTGACTGGAGCGAGACTGAAAACAACAAGTTATTGTTTGAAATGACCGCTAAATACGGCACACCTTACTTCTCTAACTATATCAACAGTGATATGGAACCTAGCGACGTTCGTTCAATGTGCTGCAGACTTCGTCTTGACCTTAGAGAACTCCGTAAAAAATCAGGCGGTTTCTTCGGTAGTGGTGAAAGCACTGGTTCAATCGGTGTTGTTACTATCAACATGCCTAGAATTGCATATCTTTCTAACACTGAAGAAGAATTCTATGAAAGATTAAAGAAGATGATGGATATCTCTGCTCGTTCACTCAAAGTTAAGAGAGATACCGTTACCAAACTCTTAGAAGCAGGACTTTATCCCTACACCAAGAGATATTTGGGCACTTTCAACAACCACTTCTCAACCATCGGCTTAGTTGGTATGAACGAAGCGTGCTTAAACGCTAAGTGGATTAAGAAAGATTTAACTCAACCCGAAGCACAAAACTTCACCAAAGACGTTCTTAACTTCATGAGAAATAAACTCTCTGACTACCAAGAACTCTACGGCGACCTTTACAACTTAGAAGCAACCCCCGCGGAATCTACTTCTTTCCGTCTTGCTAAGCACGACAAGAAGCGTTATCCCGATATCATCACCGCATCTGATAACGATGCAACGCCTTACTACACCAACAGTTCACACTTACCCGTAGGCTATACCGAAGATATCTTCAGCGCACTTGATATTCAAGACGAATTGCAAACTCTTTACACTTCAGGTACTGTATTCCACGCGTTCTTAGGTCAAAAACTTCCCGACTGGAAGGCTGCTGCAAGTTTAGTTAGAAAGATTGCTGAAAACTATAAACTTCCGTACTACACCATGTCTCCCACGTACTCAGTATGTGCTGACCACGGTTACATCGCTGGCGAAGTTTACGAATGTCCTACTTGCGGTAAGGTTACCGAAGTTTACAGCCGTATCACAGGTTACTATCGTCCCGTTCAAAACTGGAACGACGGTAAGAGAAAAGAATTCGACGATAGAAAGGTTTATAACATCGAAAATTCTAAGTTCACAGCAAAGGAATCTGCTTGCGAATGCAAGAAGGAAGAAACCGAAAAAGTTGAACTTGACGGACCTGTTCTTTTCACCAGAAACGGTTGCCCCAACTGCAAAACCAGCAAGATGATGCTCGATAAAGCAGGCGTTAAATATTCAATTGTTAACGCGGAAGAAAACAAAGAACTCACCGTTAAACTCGGCGTTAAAAAAGCCCCCACTTTGTTAGTTCCTAACGGCAACGGCTTTGACGCTTACGACAACGCAAGTGAAATTAGAAAATATATCGAGAGTAGAAACTAATTATGTATGACTTAATAGTTATAGGCGCAGGCGCGGCAGGCATGACCTCCGCGCTCTACGCTTTAAGAAACAGTAAAACAGTGCTCGTTTTAGAGAGCGAAAGTTTAGGCGGTCAAATCGCAAACTCACCTAGACTTGAAAACTATCCTTCAATCAAAGAAATTAGCGGCGAACAATTTGCGGACAACTTGTTTGAACAAATTACCGCACACGGCGCTGAACTCGAAATTGAAAAGGTTGTTGGAATTGAAAAACTCGGTGAAGGTAACTTCAAAGTTAAGACCGAATACAACGAATATTTTTCTAAAAGTGTCGTAATCGCATCAGGCGTTAAGCATAAACATCTCCGCACCAAATCTGATAGGGAAGACTTGGTTGGTAGGGGCGTTTATTACTGCGCTATTTGCGACGGTGCGTTCTATAAAGGTCAAGAAGTAATCGTTATCGGCGACGCAAACACCGCGCTTCAATACAGCCTTCTCCTTTCAAGTTATTGCAAAAAAGTGTATATTTACACTCTCTTTGATAAATTCTTCGGAGATAAGGCACACGTAAAAGCGCTTATGGCAAAAGACAACATCGAATGGCGTCCTAACACCAGCGTTATTGATTTTATCGGTGAAGATGAACTAAAAGCAATCGAGTATAAAGATGCTGACGGCAATATTAAAACTCATGAAATCCCTGCGGTTTTCGTTGCTATCGGTCAAGTGCCCGACAACAAGGCTTTTGAAAACGTTGTTGACCTTGATAACATGGGCTACATTATCGCCGACGAAACTTGTAAAACCAAAACTGAAGGTGTTTACGTAGCGGGGGACTGTAGAACTAAAACCGTTCGCCAAGTTGCAACCGCAATTTCTGACGGCGCAGTTGCAGCGACCAACGCTTGCCTTTATATCGAAAGTTTAGATTAATAAAAAGGCTTTTTCACTTCATCTAATTGATTTTTGACGGAAAACTACTGTGAAATACTTCGCGTTTTTCTCGGTTACAGACCGCAAAGGGTATGCTCCCTTGCAAAACGCTCGTCTTTCTTGCATTTTTCTCGTCAAGTGCAAAAATAATTTTTGCTAAATCAACTATTCTCAGTTACAAAGCCTATACAAAAATAAACTACGGGAAAAAGATTTTTACCGTGGTTTTTTACTTTTAAATTGTATAAATTAAATTAAATAATTGACAATATTTGTTATAAGTGTTATACTCAATATAACTATGGCTTTTTATTGACTTTGTTCAGTAAAAAACAAATAAAAAAATTACGGTTGGTTATTATGCAAAAAGAAACTTTAAGTGCAGTAAAACAAGCATATCAAATTGAAGCGGAATGTATTACTAACATGCTCGCTTATTTAGATGAAGAACAGTTCTCAAAGGCTGTTGAACTTCTTAAGAACGCACCCAGAATCGGTACTTGCGGTTGCGGTCACTCAGGCATCATTTGTCAACACTTAGCACACCTTATGTGCTGTATTGATCAGCCTGCAAGATTTATTTCTCCCGCAGAAGCAGTTCACGGTGCAACCGGCTTTTTACAAGAAGGGGACGTTATGGTTTTCGCATCTCGTGGCGGCAAGACTAAGGAACTTCTTCCTATCATTGATATTTGTAAAGCAAAGGGCGTAAAGATTATTTCTATTACCGAAAATATGGAATCTCCCTTAGCACTTTCTGCTGACGCTGTTATTAAACAATACGTTAATAGAGAAACTGATAAATACAACTCACAAGGCACTACTTCAACCACTGCTCTTTGTATGATCTGCCACGCTCTTCAAACCGCTCTTATCGAAGAAACTGGTTTTAAGAACGAACAATTTGCGCTCATTCATCCGGGTGGAGCGGTAGGTGAAAGACTTAACAAAAAATAATTTTAAGCCATATATACGGCGTTACTGCTTTGTGTTTGCACTTTCAAAAGTGTTATAAATAATACCTTGTTACTTAAAAAACATACGTTTAAAGCAAGGAAAATTATAGAAAATTAAGTTTAAGGAGAAAACTTATGAATAAAAATTACAAGATTACTGAACCTTTCTTTGAATATGGTCCTAAGTGCTATATGTACGGCGAAACGCTTGTAGAAATGGCAAAAGGACTTGATAAACTCGCTGAAAAGTACGACGTTGACGTTATTTTAGATATCCCTGATACTGAAATTTACAACGTTGCTAAAAACGTTAAGAGAGTTCACGTATACTCTCAACATATGGATAGCATTCCCGTTGGTCGCGGTATGGGTAGAACCCTTCCCGAAGCGGTTAAGGCTGCTGGCGCTGTTGGCGTAATGCTCAACCACGCTGAAAGAAAACTTACCTTAGAAGAAATTGAAGCGGCTATTAAGCGTGCGGATGATTTAGGCTTAGCAACTATGGTTTGCGCTGACTCTATTGAAGAAGTTAAGGCAATCGCAAAACTCGGCCCGAACATCTTAGTTGCTGAACCCACTGAACTTATCGGTACTGGTAAGCCCGCTGATAAAGAATACGTTGACGAAGTTATCAAGGTTATTCGTGAAATCAACCCTGATATTAAACCTTTCCCGTCAGCAGGTATCACCAAAGGTCAAGACTGCTATAACATCATTAAAGCAGGTGCATCAGCATCAGGCTGTTCATCAGCAATCGCAAAGGCTGAAAATCCTTTAGCACTTGCTGAAGAAATGATTGCGGCTGTTCGTAAGGCCTATGATGAAAGAAATAAATAAAAAAATAAAAATAAAAAACATTTTATAAGGAGAATTACTATGGAATTCAAAGTATTTCAAAAGGAAATCGAACTTCAATCTAAGGGTTGGAGACCTACTTTCCACGACGTAACTAGCGACGTTTTAAAAATCGTTGCTGAATCAGGCATTAAGAACGGTACTGTTGCTATTGCATCACACCACACCACTTGCTCTGTTATGATTCAAGAATGCTCACACGACTTCGACAAGTATGACTTAGAATATCTCCAACACGATATCTTAAAGATCATGCAAAAACTCGTTCCTGACTATTCTGAAACTAACGAATATATGCACCCCGGTCCTATCCACGCTCAATTCGGTAGATACGTAAACGAACCTGGTGATAGAACTTCTCTTAACACCGATGGTCACCTTCGTTCAGTATTCTTCGGCAGAAGCGAAACCATGACCTTGAAAGACGGCGTTTTAGACGGCGGTGAATTCGCTCACGTTTACTTCATTGACTGGGACCAAGTTCGTGCACGTCATCGTCAACTTAACGTAACCGTTATGGGTACTACTCAAGAAAAGATTAACGACAGAAAATACAACAATGGTGAAGTAGTTGATACCACTACCCGTAAGTTCACTCCTGAAGAAAAGGGTTATGACGTTCACTACGACATACAATGGAAAAGATAATTTACTTTAATAAAAAATAATAATCACAGCCGAACTTTTTCGGCTGTGATTATATGTAAACTTTAAGGATTAACAATGGATTTTCAACTTTTTTTAACAACTTTTGAGCAAGCATTTATATTGATTGCTTTTATTTTAATAGGTTACTTTTTCCGTAAAAAGAACATTATAACTGATGGCGGTAGAAAGGTTTTGGCTAAACTTTTAGTTAACCTTTTTGCGCCCGCATATTCTATAATAAGTTTATCTTCGGTTGTAAACGTTCAAGATATAGAAAAGTATTTAGTAATGTTACTTTTTGGCGTACTCATTACTTTCGTTGCTATCTTTTTGGGCATTCCGTTTTCACGCGCTCTTTCAAAAGATAAATATCATAGAAACGTGTTTATGTACACTTTCGCTTTTGGTAACATAGGTTATTTTGGATATCCGTTAGTTGACGGAATTTTCGGTGCTGAAGCAAAAGCAATGATGATTTTGTTCTGCGTGCCTATGTGTGTTGCAATCTATTCTTACGGTTATCACGTTTTAACGCAAACACCCGAACAAGCAAACGGTTTGTTAAAGAAAGAAGGAAAAGTAAGTTTTATAAAGAAAATTTCTTTCCTTTACTGTCCGCCTATGATAGGTGTTTACGTAGGCGTTGCTTTAGGGCTTTTATCAAGCGGTTTAGGTTTTGAAATCCCGCCTTTCTTTAAGAAACTTGTTACTCCCGCTGCAAATTGTCAAAGTGCGCCCGCAATGTTGATAACGGGTGCAGTGCTTGCCGGAGTACCTTTCGGAAAACTTTTCACTTCCTTTAAGCCTTACCTTATTGGAGTGATAAGATTACTCGTTTATCCAGCAATCGTTGGTGTAATTTTCTTCATTATTCACCTTTGTGGCTGGAGCGGAGATTTGTTTAGTAGAATTGCATTCCTTTCAATTCTCGCCGTATCAATGCCCGTTGGTATGAACACGGTTGTATACCCAGAATCGGTTGGTATTGACAGCACGGAAGGCGCAAAAAACTGTTTTGTTTCATACATAATGGCGCTCGTAACATTGCCTATTGTATTCTCAATAGCACAAAATCTTTTGGGCGTAACTTTCTAAAGTTTACTTAAAAATTATAATAATAAGCGCGTTTTCATTATGAAAGCGCGCTTTTATTGTACCTAAAAGGCTATAAAGAAGTGTCTAAATTTTGGGTGTAGTTAACTTCTGTCTTTTTGATTATTTATATGTAGATTATTTATTTGCTTTTTAATCTACATTTGTGCTAAAATAAAAAAAGATGATCGATTTAACGGAGAAAGTAATGAAAAAGTTTAAAACTTTACTTTTATTATTCTTAACCTTTTTCAAAATCGGGCTGTTTACTTTCGGCGGCGGTTACGCTATGATTGCCGTTATGGAAAGAGAGTTCGTTGAAAAGAAAAAGTGGACCACTCACGAAGATTTTTTAGATTTAATTGCTATTGCAGAATCAACCCCTGGACCTATCGCCATAAATAGTGCAACCTATATCGGTTATAAGGTTGGGGGAGTGCTCGGCTCAATTTTTGCCACTTTCGGCATGGTTTTGCCGTCGCTTGCAATCATTTTAACAATTTCACTTTTCTTCGACGCGTTTTTAAAATTCAAGTGGGTGCAATACGCTTTCCACGGAATTCAAGCGGGCGTTGCGTTTATCATACTCTCAGCGGGCTTAAAGATGTTCAAGAGTTTGAAAAAAAACGCGCTCAGTTTAACGCTTTCTATTTTAACGGTAATTGCGCTTGTGTGCATAACCCTTTTTGCCGTAGATTTTTCTTCCATATTCTTGATTTTAATCGGTGGGCTAGTAGGGCTTATCGTATATTTAATCGCATATTTTAAGCAAAAGAAAAACCCTTCTAAAACGCGCGTAGTTAAAAAAGGGGGTAAAAAATAATGGAAATCTTTGAGATGATGCTTGAATTATTTTTGACCTTCTTTAAGATCGGCGCCGTATCTTTCGGTGGCGGGTACGCTATGATTCCGCTCGTTACCGAAGAAGTGATTGCGCACGGCTGGATGACTTATGAAGAAGTTATGAATTTTATCGCCGTTGCGGAATCAACCCCCGGGCCTATTGCAATCAATATGGCAACTTTCGTAGGTGCAGAGCAAGGCGCAACGCTAGGCGGTTTTGGGGTTAGGTTATTAGGGGCTTGCTGTGCAACGCTCGGCGTAGTTTTACCGTCGTTTATAATAATTTTACTCATCGCTGCACTCATAAAAGGCTTAGTCCGTTTTGAAGGCGTAAAGGCGTTCTTAAACGGCATAAGGCCAGTTGCAGTTGGGCTGATTATCGGCACGGCAATTACTATGTTTTTATCGGTAATTCTTTCCTTGCAAACGCTTTATGATACAGTCGTTTTCGACTGGAAAGCACTGATAATTTTTGCTCTTATTGCACTGACGCACGTCGTGTATAAAGAAGTAACTAAAAAGAAAATTTCACCCATTGTACTAATTGTAATTTCCGCGCTTTTAGGCGTGCTTATGTACGGTGTGTTTTAATTAAATAAAGGAGATAGTTTTTATTATGGGCGACGCATTTTTACCTATGTTAATAAACGTTGTAATCTTTCTTGCACTTGCTATACCTGGGTTTATTTTGGTTAAATGCAAACTTTTAAAGCAAGAAGATTCTGGCGTTTTGTCTAAATTACTTATGTACGTCGGTATGCCGTTTTTGATTTTATCAGGAACGCTTAGCGTAGACTTTAACGGCGAAACCATTACTAATCTTTTGTGGACGGTTTTAATTTCTACTGTTTTAACCTTGGTTTTCTTCTTTATTTCCGCACCCTTAGCAACTAAATATAAGGGCGAAGATAACGGCGATAAACTTTGGAGTAAAAAGGTCAAAGGAATGGAGCGCTTTTGCGCAATTTTTTCTAACAACGGCTTTTTAGGTATTCCGCTTGCTATTGCAGTTTTTGGCGGAGAAAGTTTAGTTGCAACCTATATCGTTGTGGTAAATATCGTAAACAACACCCTTATCTATATGATAGGAACACCGCTGTTATCTGGTGATAAAAGCAAGGTTGACTGGAAGAAAATACTCTTTAACCCCGTACTAGTTGCCTTTATTATCGGTATCATCTTAAACCTTTGCGGCTTAAAAAAGGTTTTCCCCGAAGCGCTTAAATATTCCGATTACTTAAAAGGCATCGTTACGCCTATTTCAATGACTATTCTCGGTATGAAGATGGGCGGAATTAAGTTCTCAAAACTATTTTCTTCTTGGAAGATGTATTACGTTTCTTTTATCAAACTCGTTCTTATGCCAGTGGTTTGCGTAGCGATAACTATGCTCCTTGACTTAATTATCGGTTTTGGTGTTGATATGGTAAACACTATGTTCATAGCCTTTGCAATGCCCACCGCGGCACTTTCAACGGCAATAGGGGACAGCGTTAAGGGGGACGTGGAAAACGGCACGATTTACACGCTTGGAACAACCGTTTTATCAGTTGCTACCATTCCGCTACTGTACCTTGTGTTGTGTCTTATTTTGTAAAATAAAATTTTTTGTTTTTTATTTAGTTTACATTTAAAAATTAAAATAGTATAATATTTTTACAATATTCGTTTTGCGCGTAGGCGCAAAACGCGCGGGTGTAGTTTAATGGCAAAACAACAGCTTCCCAAGCTGTGGTCGTGAGTTCGATTCTCATCACCCGCTCCAAACAAAAAAAAGTGTGCAAGTAGCACACTTTTTCTTTTTTACACGTTTATTTTTATATTTTCTTGACATCTTTTTTTGCTTTCTATATAATAAAAAAGTAATCTTTTAATGGTGGTAAACATAGTTTATTACACATAAGATAAGGTTTAGTAAATGAAAGACTTTAATTACTTAATTCAAAATTTTTTTACGCATAAAGATTTTCTTGCGCCCGCAAATCAAATCCCTGGCACGATGTTTACGCCATTGCATTTTGTTTTTGCAGCGGTTATTTTATCGCTTGTAATTTTAGCGTGCGTTTTGGCTACTAAAAGAAAGCATTTATTAAAGAAAATCTATATAATTTTATGGGCGGCGGTGTCTATAATTGAAGTTATTAAAATTACCTATGAGAGCACTACGGGCAAAACGATTGGAGTGGACTTGCAATGGGTTTTACCGCTCTATCCTTGCAGCCTTTATATGTACGCAATGCCTTTTGCTATTTGGGGTAAAGGCAATATAAAATGGGCGGCGTGCGGTTACGTCTGCACAATTGCGCTTATGGGCGGAGCGATAAACTTTGCTTATCCTATGACTGTTTTGCCGTTTTATTCTTGTATTTCTTTTATAGGAATGCACACTTTTTTGTACCACGGCGTACTTTTATTTACAGCGGTAACAATGCTCTCAACCGGCTATCACACGTTCAGCGGCGTAACAAAATGGTGGCAAATATTTTTGGCGTCAATACCAGCACTTATTTTCTCAATTCCTGCAAATATCGTAAGTTATGCGGTTGATGCGGATTATATGTTTTTTAGGGGTAACAGTGCGTTTTTACCCTTGATTTTTGGGGACGTTCCAGACGTAATAACAACGATTATCATATACGTTTTGTATATAATCGTACCCGCGGCGTTTTATCTTCCGTCTTATATTGCGCATAAAAGGAAAGAGCGTAGAGAAAAAGTTGTCAAAAAAACGGCTTAAAAACGCGGAATATTAAGTAAAAACGACCGCAAAGATATCGAATATATTTGACTTATATTTAAAATAATATTATAATATAACGGCAGACGTGAAACTGTTTGCCGTTTTGTTTTAAAAAACGCTAAAAAAGTTAAAAACACCTAATGTAAAAGGAGAAATAAAAATGGAACAAAAAATCACAGCAAACACCACTATTTTTGAAGCGATTCAATTAAACCCTAAGGCTGGCGAAATCTTAATGTCTTTTGGTATGCATTGTTTAGGCTGCGCTCTTGCGCATGGTGAAACCGTTGGTGAAGCAGCAGAAGTTCACGGTGCTGACCTTGACAAGATGCTTGAAGAACTCAACAAATTCTAATTTTTAGCAAGTAAAATATTTTTATTAGCGGCTTTTCTAAAAATATGCTTAAAAATATCTTGGCGGTAAAATTTGTCAAAAAATTATTGACCGACTAGGGTATGATGTTGTATAATTATTTAGATAGGCTTGTTAAAACTATTAGGGATAAAACCCTTATCGGAGGCAGAGATGAGTAAAGGCAAATCAGCAACTCTATTGTCCATCATCAGCGTAATCATTGCAGCAATCTTGGTTATGTCTTTTATACGTTTTCCCGTTGGGATCAAAAACTATAATTCACTTTTGGGCGCAGTAGAGTTGGATTACGACTTAGGGGGCGGTGTAGCGTACACGCTCACCCTTTCTGAAGAAAATGAAAATGAAGTAGAAGATATTGATCAAGTTATTGACGTTTTGGAATACAGACTTGGTGAACTCGGCTACAGTTCTTATACCGTTAAAGCGTATAAGAGCACCAAAGAAGGCGTTAAGGATTACGCTATTAGAATTGAAACTAGGGCAAAAGATACTTTAGCAGCAGATATTCAAACTATCGTTGCTTACGGCGATCTTAAGTTCTACGGCGGCGTAAGTGAAACGGAAATCAATACGGAAATTCTTACCGATATGAGCGTTATTAAAAGCGCTACTTATAAGGGTGAAGTTTCTGCGGGCGCATATCAAATTGATATTGAGTTTACCGATGAAGCGCGTGAAGAACTTTTGAAGTTGGCTGCATCTGAAGCGGCTTACTACTTCAAGATTTCTCTTGACGACGGACACGACCATGATGGACACAGCCACGGCGCAACCGAACTTCTCGCAGTTCAATTGACCAGCGAATCTTTCGTTAAAAACGTTATGTCGCTCTATGCATCTGAAGAAAGTTCAGCAAGACAATTAGTTCTTCATATGCAAGGTTACGGTCTTCCTTTTAGATACGACGTTGACTCTGGCGAAGCAATCACTTCTCCTTACGGTGAAGACGCTGGCACTAAAGCCGCAATCGCAATTATCGCGCTTGCAGTTGTGCTTATGGTAGTTCTCGTTATCATCAATAAAGGTTTTGGTATTAGCACCGCGCTTTCAACCTTACTCTTTATTATTGCAGAAGGTTGGCTTTTAATCGGTGTACCTAACATCGTTCTCAATATGGGCGGCGTTTTAGGTATTATGGCTTCAACCGTACTTTGCTTTATCGGTATGCAAATCCTTGGAAAAAGCGTTAAGGATGCATACAATACTGGCAAAAAGACTGTTAAAGCATCAATCAAGAAAGGCTTCAAAGAATCACTCGTGCCCACTATCTGCATCAACGTTGTTGCAGGTTTAATCGCACTCGCGTTGTTCTCTTTGGCAAAGGGTATGGTTCAAGGCTTTGCAATTACCTTTGGTATCGGCGCAGTAGTAGCACTCGTTGCAACTACCGTGTTTACTAGAATGTTCGACGCACTTCTCTTACCGCTCTACAACAAGAAAGAAAATTATCTTGGCAAAAAAGACGCGGTTGAAGAAATTGAAAGCGTTAAAGAGGAGGCGTAATCATGAAAGTTTTATCAAAGAAATTTAAGTTGTTTATCGCTATAACTCTTGCTGTTTTAGTTGTTGGAATGAGCCTTTTGGGATTTTTGAACTTCAACCAAGCAGTTGACTATAAGAACGGTTATGAAGTACGCGTAAGCGTAGAACATAAAGCGGGTAACGCTTTTGAAGTTATTGAAAGCGCAACTGAAGAATACTTAGCATCTAAGGGTATTAAAGCGGCTGAATACGCAACCCAAAAGATTAACGAAGGTAAAGTAGTTATCTATAAGTTTGAAAACGACGTGAAGATTAACGAAGACGACCTTGAAAAGTTCGTTCAAGCAAAACTTGACGCTCAACCTGAAATTAAAGAAATTACCGCAACTGCGGAATATAGCGAAGTTAAAGGTTATGCTAATTTTGAAACTGGTTGGATGTTGCTCGGTTTAGGCGTTGGCGTTTTAGTTGCATTTATCTATGCGCTCATTATGGAAAAACTTTCAGGCGCAGTGGCAACTTTGGGCGTTTCAATCATTTCAGCACTCGTATATACGGCTTTAATGGCTATCACCAGAATTCCCGCATATCCCGCAATCGGTTCAACCATTTGCCTTGCTGCAGCAATAGGAGCAGTTCTTGCAATCTATACCGCATCTAAGTGCAAAGCAGAGTTCAAAAAGACCGCCGCTGCAAAACCCGACGTTTTCGCCATTGCAGAAAAGGTTATGAAGAAAGAACTCAAAAACTATATTATCTTTGCAATTGCAGTTGTGCTTGCTGCGCTTTGCGTTTGCGTATTCTTCAATGCTTATATGGCAATTGTTGGTGCCCAAATCGTACTTGCTGGTTTAAGCGCATTAGCAGTTTCTTACTTTGGTGCACCGCTCGTTTGGGCGCTCATTAAAGGTTGCAAAAAGAGCAAGAAAGCATAAAATCAAATAAAGGGCGTTAGCGCCTATAATAGAAAAGGTTAAGGCGGAAAAATTTTCCGCCTTATTCTGTTTAACACGGTATAAAAAATGAAAATTGTTTACGGCAAAACTTTGACCGCGGAAGAAACGCGCGTCGTTAATAACATCGCAAGCGAATGTGGTATCTTGTTTGATACCGCACGCCTTTTGTTTTGCCGCAATATCGATACCGTTCAAAAGGCAAAAGCCTTCTTAAACCCCGGTAAACACGCGTTTAACGACCCGTTTTTGCTCGGCGGTATGGCTGATGCTGTAAACCGCATAAAAAAGGCTAAAGATTTAGGCGAATCAGTTTTAATTTTTGGCGATTATGATGCGGACGGCGTTTGTGCCACAACCGTTTTATATTATACTCTTAAAGATTTCGGCATCACGGCAAGAAAGTTTGTTCCCGAGCGTGAAGATAATTACGGCTTAAACTTAAACACCATAAGCGAATTCAATAAAGAGCAAAAAATCGACCTACTTATTAGTGTTGACTGTGGCATAAGCGACGGGGAAAAGATAAAAGAACTTGAAAGACTGGGTATTGACGTAATCGTTACCGACCATCACGAGCCGCCTGAAGTTTTACCAGAGTGCATTAAGATTAACCCAAAAATCCCTGGTCAAAGATATCCCTTTAAGGAACTTTGCGGGGCGGGTGTAGCATACAAACTAGGCTATGCGCTCGTTGGCGAAAAGGCTAACGAATACCTTGATTTCGTTGCGCTTGCAACCGTTGCCGACAGTATGGATTTAGTGGAAGAAAATAGAGATATCGTTGTTGAAGGCTTAAAACTTTTCAACGATAAGAACCGCCTTAAACTTCCGTTTAAGAATATAATAGGTGATGCGAATAAGCAAATCACCGCGCAAACTTTAGCGTACACCATTGCACCCAGAATTAACGCGGGCGGAAGAATGGGTGATGCTGCAACCGCTCTTAAACTCTTTACTTGCGAAGATGCTGTTGAGAGTTTTGACCTTGCGGTTAAACTTGAAAATTACAACACGATGCGCCAAGCGGAATGTGATAAAATTTACCGCGAAGCAAGGCAAAAAATAATCGACCAAAAGGCTGATAACGACAGCATTATACTTGTGGCGGACGAAGGCTGGAAAACGGGTTTTATCGGCATTGTAGCCGCAAAACTTGTGGAAGAATTTGCTCGTCCAGTGATAGTATTTGCGGGCTGCGATGGCTATTTTAAGGGCTCTGCAAGAAGTGTGGAAGGGTTTAACGTTTACGATGCAATTTGCTCCGTAAAAGACCTTTTATTGACTTACGGTGGGCACTCTCAAGCGGCGGGCGTTTCGGTTTCTATAGAGAACTTTGAAAAATTAAAGAGTGAACTTAATCTTTACGCTGGTCAATTGAAAAATACGATGGATACCGAGCAAAAGATTTACGCCGAGTGGGAAATTTTAGAGCCTATTAGTTTGCGTTTTGCAAAAGAATTAGACTTGTTAGAGCCCTGCGGGGTTTCAAATAGAAAACCGCTTTTTATAACTAGCGTTTCTGGTGTGGACTCTAATCCGTTAAAGGTTGGCTCACCGCACTATGCGTTTAAAACGAGCGTGTTTGAAATGCTTGATTTTAACGGCGAAAGAAACGTTGCACTGCTTTCTTTTCCGATAGAAAAAAAAGTTGTTTTTGAAGTAAATTTATCCACTTATAAAAATAAAGAATCGCTTAAAGGGTACGTAAAAGGCGTTTACACCGAGTATGAAGAAAGCGAGCAAAATCAACCGTATTACTTATATAATGATTTAGAAATTATCGCAAGCGGCAAGGCAAGGGGGAGTATTCACCACCTTGACGAATTAAGCGTTGATAGAGAAGATTTTAAGCGTGTTTTTTCGGCGCTAAAAAATCTTTCTGGTAAATATTTTAAAAACGCCGTTCAGTTTGCTAAAAAATATCTTGGCAATGAAAACGTTTATCAATCAATATTTGTTATAAAAGTATTTATTGAACTTGGAATTTTCTCAATCGTAAATAACAAATTTGTTTTCAATGAAAATGAAAAAAACGCATTGACAAATTCTAAACTGTATAGTAAAATTTATTCGTTAAAGGTAGATTATGATTGATATTTTAACAAGACTTGAAAAGACCTATAACGGTAAAGACTACGCGCTACTTAAGCACGCGTATGATTACGCACGCAAAGCGCACGTCAACCAAAAGCGCGCATCGGGGGAAGAGTATTTCATCCACCCGTGTACTGTTGCGGGCATTTTGATTGATTTAGGGCTTGACGCAGCAACGGTTGCGGCAGCCTTTTTGCATGACGTAATTGAAGATACGCCCGTCTCTGAAGGTGATATTAGAAAAGAATTTGGCGATGAAGTTCTAGAACTAGTTGTCGGCGTAACTAAACTTGAAAAAATTCAATTTCATTCTCGTGAAGAAGAACAAGCGGAAAACTTCCGTAAAATCTTCGTTGCGATGGCAAAGGATATAAGGGTTATAATCATTAAACTTGCCGATAGACTTCACAATATGCGCTCGCTTAACTTCCTTTCAAAAGAGCGTCAACAACGCATGGCAAGAGAGACTTTAGAAATCTTTGCGCCCCTTGCGCATAGACTTGGTATTTCACAAATTAAGTGTGAACTTGAAGACTTGTGCTTAAAGTACTTAGAGCCCGATTTTTACGAGTATTTAACTACTAATATTGAACAAAGATTAAAGGCTACGGGCAGCGGCGTTGAGCAAGTGGTTAGCGAAGTTAAAGAAGTTCTTGACGAGTCTAACATCAACGGCGAAGTTTTCGGTAGAAGAAAGCACTTATATAGCATTTATAGAAAGATGAAAGAGCGCAACAAAACGCTCGATCAAATTTATGACCTTGTTGCAATTCGTATCATAGTTAATTCTGTTGACGAATGTTATGAAATTTTTGGTAAAATCCACAACAAGTGGAAGCCCGTTCCAGGTAGAATTAAGGACTATATTGCAACGCCTAAGCCCAACATGTACCGTTCACTTCACACCACGGTTGTAACTAACTTTGGTAGAGTGTTTGAAATTCAAATCCGTACTTATGAAATGAACCACGCGGCTGAATACGGTATCGCGGCGCACTGGAAATATAAAGAAAAGAAGAATATCGCGGACGACCTTGACACAAGACTTACTTGGATTAGAGAAGTTATGGAATGGCAAGGCGGGTTAAAGGACAGTAAAGAGTTCTTGAACTCATTAAAGGGTGATATATATAGTTCGGAAGTTTTAGTGTTTACGCCTAAGGGGGACGTTATTTCACTTCCAAAGGAAGCAACCCCGTTAGACTTTGCTTACAGCATTCACTCAGCCGTTGGTAATAAGTGTGTGGGTGCAAAAGTTAACGGCAAAATGGTACCCTTAAATACCGTTTTGAACGTTGGCGACGTCGTTGATATCGTAACTTCACAAAACTCAAAAGGTCCGTCTTGGGACTGGCTTAAAATTGTTAAGAGTTCTTCTGCACGCGTAAAGATTAGACAGTTCTTTAAGCGTGAAATGAAAGACGAAAACGTTAAGACTGGTAAACTTATGCTCGATGCTGAAGCAAAGCGCAGGGGATTTTCTTTGTCGGAAATCTTAAACGACGATGCTTTCTTGCACTTAGCAACCAAGATGTCCTTTAACGGTCAAGACGAAATGTTTGCGTCTATCGGTTACGGCGCAGTATCAGTTAATCAAGTAATCGTTAAACTTATCGATTATCATAGAAGAAGTTTGCCCCAGCAAGAAGTTACTAAGTTCTTTAAGACTGGCAAAAAGGGCGAAGGCGGCGTAAAAGTTAAGGGTATGGCTGGGCTTTTAGTCCGCTTTGCTGGCTGTTGTAACCCAGTTCCTGGTGACGATATAGTTGGGTTCGTTTCTCGCGGTTACGGTGTAACCGTTCATAGAAAAGACTGCCCCAACTTAAAACACACTGAAGAAGATAGACTTATAGAAGTATCTTGGGCGGATACTAACGACAGCGTTTATAACGCTGGTATTAGAGTAGTTGGTGCAACGCAAACTGAAGTTTTAACAACGGTTGCAGCCGTCGTTGCACAACTTAAACTCGATATCGTGTCTACTAACGGTAGAATTGATATTAAAACTAAGCAAGCGGTTGTTGAATTCCATATTAGGCTCAACAGTAAAGATGAACTCAACAACCTTATAACAAAACTCAGTCAAGAGCCTAAGATTGCTGACGTATATAGGACGACTAATTGATGAAACTTTATCACTTACGCTCAGGCCCGCTCAACGTAAACACTTATTTTTTAGTTAATGAAGATACTAAAGAAGCGGTTATCGTTGACGGGGGCGAAAATTATAAAAGAGTTAAGCAAGTTGAAGAGCAACTCGGTGTAAAGATTAAAGCCGTGCTTCTTACTCACGCGCACTTTGACCACGCGGGCAACGCTAAAAAACTTCAAGACGACGGCGCTAAAATTTATATCGGTAAACTCGATGCCCATAAACTTTTAGACGGCGGAAATTTAGCACACCACTTCGGTAGAAAATTTGATTATTTAACAGCCGATAAAACGCTTGTCGATGGCGAAGAATTTACCGAATGCGGCATAAATTTTAAGGCGTTTGAAACACCTGGACATACTGACGGCTCGCTTACTTATCTTACTGAAAATATGCTCTTTACCGGCGACACTCTCTTTTTAGAGTGCGTTGGCAGAACTGATTTTCCAACAGGGGATAAAGATACTTTAGTGCGCTCGGTTAAAAAACTTTTTGAACTTGACGGCGAATATACCGTATATCCCGGGCACGATGAATTTACAACTCTTTCTCACGAGAGAAAGTTTAACCTTTTCGTAGACTATGATTGATACTAATTTAGAATATTTAGAAAGCGAATTAAGAGAAGTTGTCAACCTATTTGATGGTGCTGATGTCATCAAAATCCGACACCGTTTCAGTGAAAATGATACCAAGTTCGTAAATACTATAACGCTTGACGGCAAGGTGTACGCTTATGGAAACTTGGTAAAAAATATTAACGGAGAGATTGAAAGAAAGCGCCTTGTTAAAAGGTACGCTAAACTTTCGCTTTACAAAGGCTTATCTAAGCATTTAGGAAAAGAATTGCCGTGGGGCGCACTTACGGGCATAAGACCAACGAAACTTGCTTATCAACAAATTGAAAAGCAAGGGGACTTTACAGAGTTCTTTATAGACACGATGAAAGTTAGCCCCGAAAAAACTGCGCTTACTAAAGCGATAATTGATACCCAAAAAGGAATTTATGAAAAGAACGACGCTAACACCGATTTTTTCGTGTTTATTCCCTTTTGTCCGTCAAGATGTAAGTATTGTTCTTTTATAAGCGCGGATATTAAGAGCGCACAAAAGCACGTGGATACGTATGTGGACACGCTAATTGATGAAATAAACTTTAGCAAAAAATTCGTTAAGAATTTGCGCAGTATTTATATCGGCGGGGGAACGCCCGTTGCGCTTTCCGACGAACAGTTGGAAAAGGTTTTATGCGCAATTGATAGCGTGAACACTGGTGTTGAATATACCGTGGAAGCGGGTAGACCTGATAGAATTACTGAAAGCAATCTTAAAATACTTAAAAAGCACGGCGTTACTAGAATTTGCATAAATCCGCAAACCTTTTCTAACGTAACGCTTGAAAAGTTGGGTAGACATCACACTGCGGAGCAACTCATAGAAAAATACAACCTTGCTAAAAATGATTTTTCTATCAATATGGACTTGATTGCTGGTTTAGAAGGTGAAACCTTTGAAGATTTTAAAGCGAACATAGACAAGGCTATTGAACTTTCACCCGACAACATTACAGTTCATACCCTTTGTATTAAAAGGGGGTCGTATCTTGCGGAAACCGAAAGCAGATTATCGGGCGAAGTCGTTTCACAAATGGTTGATTATGCCGCCGAAGCGCTCAAAAACGCGGGGTACGCGCCGTATTATATGTACAGACAAAAATATATGGCTGGTAACTTAGAAAACGTAGGTTACACAAAGCCGAATAAAGCGTGTGTGTACAATATCGATATTATGGAAGAAATTGCTTGTAACGTAGCGTGCGGCGCAAACGCTATAAGCAAAAAGGTGTTTAACGGCGGCGAAAGGATAGAGCGCGCAGCATCGCCAAAAGACGTTGTAACTTATCTAAATAAGATAGAAGAAATCAAGCGTAAAAAAGAGCAACTGTTTTCTTTAGAGTAAAACGTAAAAACGAAATGACCACTTTAGAGCAGAATTTAGGCAAAAAAGTGGTCGTTTTAATTATAAATAATTAATAATAGCGTTAAAAACAGTTTACAAAAGTAAATTTATTTGGTATACTAAGTAGGCTGATACTTTAGGCAAAGTTTAGCGGTTCTCCACCCTTTGCTTTGTTTAAAGCGAATTATTCCATTAATTATAGGAGGTAAAAACATTATGGAAAAGGCAAAAAAGGCAGAGATTATAGCAAAGTTCGGTCGTCATGAAGGCGACACTGGTTCAGCAGAAGTTCAAATCGCACTTCTCACCGAAAGAATCAACCACTTGAACGCGCATCTTCAAACCAACAAGCACGATAACCACTCAAGACGTGGTCTTATGAAAATGGTTGGTGAAAGACGTAGCCTTTTAAAGTATTTGCAAGAAATCGATATCGAAAGATACAGAAAGATTATTGCAGATTTAAATTTGAGAAAGTAAGAATTAGGGCGGCATAATTTTTTTGTCGCCCAATTTTTCTTATTTTCAAACTTTTTTTAACTTGTAATTTAGTGCAAAGCTAGGTTAGCTTTGTTTCAAAAAATATATAGAGTTGTAATAGGAGAGAACAATGACAGAAACTTACAGAGTATTTAAGACCACCGTTGGCGGCAGAGAACTCGTAGTTGAAACCGGCAAGTATGCTGAACAAACTAACGGTTCTTGCGTTGTTAGATGCGGTGAAACTGCAGTTATGGTTAACGTAACCATGGCAGCATCCCCCAGAGACGGTATGGATTACTTCCCCTTAGGCGTAGATTTTGAAGAAAAGATGTATTCTATCGGCAAAATCCCCGGCGGCTTTAAGAAAAGGGAAGGTAGAGCGTCTGATAAGGCAATCTTAACTTCAAGACTTATCGATAGACCTATCCGTCCGTTATTCCCCAAAGGCCTTTTTAACGACGTAATCGTTATCGCAACCGCTTTATCTGTTGAACCCGACGTTCAACCCGAAGTTTTGGCTATGATCGGTAGTTCAATTGCAATCAGCATTTCAGACATTCCGTTTGCTGGTCCTACTGGTAGCGTAGTTGTTGGTATGGTTGACGGTGAATACGTTATCAACCCCGACGAAGCACAACGCGCAAAGAGCGTTTTAACCTTAAACCTTGCAGGTACTAAGGATGCTATCATGATGGTTGAAGCAGGCGCAAACGAAATCACTGATGACGAAATGGTTGGCGCAATCTTATTCGGTCATGAAGAAATTAAGAAACTTTGCGCATTCCAAGAAGAAATCGTTAAAGAAATCGGCAAACCCAAGAAAGAAATGGAACTTTATCACGTTCCCGAAGATATCGACGCAGCAGTTAGAGAATTTGCTGATAAGATGCTTGACGACGCACTCGACACCTTTGACCGTCACGAAAGACAAGAAGGTCAAGACAAGGTTGAAAAGGCGTGCCTTGAACACTTTGCTGAAATCTATCCCGACAAAACCAGAGAAATTAAAGATGCTCTTTACTATATGACCAAAGAAAAGGTTAGAGCAAAAATCACCAACACTGGTATCCGTCCCGACGGTAGAAAACTTGATGAAGTTAGAAAGATTTGGTGTGAAGCAGGCGTTCTTCCCAGAGTACACGGTTCAGGCGTATTCACCAGAGGTATGACTCAAGTTATGTCAACTTGTACCTTAGGTATGCTTTCTGAAGTACAAAAGTTAGAAGGTCTTGACGGTGAATCTGCAAAGCGTTATATGCATCAATATAACATGCCCGGTTACGCATCAGGCGAAGCAAAACCCTTAAGAAGTCCTGGTCGTCGTGAAATCGGCCACGGCGCTCTCGCTGAAAGAGCGTTAGAACCCGTTATCCCCAGTGAAGACGAATTCCCTTACGCAATCAGAATCGTTTCAGAAGTTATGAGTTCAAACGGCTCAACTTCACAAGGTAGCGTATGCGGTTCAACCCTTGCACTTATGGATGCAGGCGTTCCCATTAAAGCCCCCGTTGCTGGTATTGCTATGGGTCTTATCAAAGATACCGAAAGCGGTAAGGTTTCAATCCTTTCAGATATTCAAGGCTTAGAAGACTTCCTTGGCGACATGGACTTTAAGGTTGCTGGTACTGAAAAGGGTATCACCGCTATCCAAATGGATATTAAGATTAAGGGTATTGACGAACAAATTCTTCGTCAAGCAATCGCTCAAGCAAACGTTGGTAGACAACATATCTTAAACAAGATGCTTGAAGTTATCGATCAGCCCAGAGCAGAACTTTCTAAGTACGCTCCCAAGATTATTTCTTTCTACATTGATCCCGAAAAGATCGGCGACGTTGTTGGTAAGCAAGGTAAAGTTATCAACAAGATTATTGAAGAAACTGGCGTTAAGATTGACATTGACGACGACGGAAGAGTTAACGTTGCTTGCGTTGGCGATGCTGCACAAGCAGAAAGAGCAAAAGCAATTATTCTTTCAATTGCTAAAGATCCTGAAGTTGGCGATATGTTCATCAGTGAAGTTGTAAGAATTCTTCCCAAAGTTGGCGCATTCTGCGAACTCGCTCCTGGTAAAGACGGTCTTATCCACATCAGCAAGATGAGTGAAAAACGCATCAACTCAGTTGAAGAAGTTCTTCACATCGGCGACAAAGTAAAAGTTGAAATCATCAAAATCGGTGAAAAGGGTATTGACCTTAAACTTTTAGAAATCGTAAATGATTAAGGCTTTATAAACGGCGTTATGCGTCGTTAACTGCTCTGTAAAAACGACTTCAATAACCAAAAAGGTTTATTTCACCCCAAACACTTCGCGAGCCTACTGCAACTTGCATCTATGTCTTAAAACAGATTAGAAAGTTATATCTAACTTGTTTCTTCACTCTTAATAAGAGATTTGAACTTATAAGGCTAAAAATCAACAAAATAATAAAAAAGGTGCACACCGTTGCACCTTTTTTTAACCTATTGAAAGTAATTTTACCATAACTTATAAGCATACAATATGCATAGAGGTATGGCAAAATGAAAAAACTAACGAATAAATGGACTTTATTTATAAATCTTGCGCTGGTGCTTATTCTAGTCGGGGTATACGCTATAAGTTTTATACCCGAAACTAGCGTGCCAATTAGTAGCGGGGCGGGCGTTCATGCAATCTATAACGGCAATAGGGATAGTAACAGTGTTTCGCTTATGTTTAACGTTTATGAAAATACAAAAGTTGTAAACGGCATACTAGACGAACTTCAAAATCAAGGCGTAAAGGCGACATTTTTTGTTGGCGGTTGTTGGGCGGATGATAACGGCGAAACCTTGAAAAGAATTATAAATGAAGGTCATGAGATAGGTAATCACGGTTATTTTCACAAAGACCATAAAAAACTTAGTCTTGACGCAAATCGCCAAGAAATTTACTTGACAGGCGAAATAGTTAAAGCGCTTAGCGGCGCAAAACCAACGCTATTTGCACCGCCATCGGGCAGTTTTTCAAACACGACGTTGCAAGTTGCAGATGAGTTAGGTTATAAGGTTATAATGTGGTCAAAAGACACTATTGACTGGCGTGATAGTGATAAGAATTTAATAGTTAGCCGCGCAACAAAGAATTTAGCGAGCGGCGATTTTATACTTATGCACCCAAAAGAGCACACTTTATCCGCACTTCCATCAATAATTGAAAAGATAAAGGGTGCTGGGTTTAACTTTTATACCGTAAGCCAAAACCTATCGGCGTAAAAACATTATATATAACGGAGAAAATATGATTCATTATAAAGAGTTTGACAACGGCTTAAAACTTGTCATAAACAAAATGGAAGGATTCGTTTCCGCATCGGCGGGCGTGCTCGTAAAAACTGGTAGTTTTAACGAAAGCGAAAAAGAAAACGGCATTTCACACTTTATTGAACACGTGATGTTTAAGGGAACTTCAAATCGCACCGCGTTTGAAATTTCCGACCATATAGATAGAATAGGCGCGCAAATCAATGCGTTTACTTCTAAAGAAATGACTTGTTATTACACAAAGTCAACAGGTGAACACTTGGAAAAATCCTTAGAGATTTTGTCTGATATTTTCTTTAATTCTACTTTTGACCCCGTAGAATTAGAAAAGGAAAAGGGTGTTATAATTGAAGAAATCAATATGAGTGAAGACACGCCCGAAGAATTACTTCTCGATATTTTGGCGGAAAGTTATTACGGAAATAGCGGGCTTGGTCAAACCATTTTAGGTCCTGCAAAAAACATTAAGCGTTTTACCCGTGATGACGTTTTAAATTATATGGACAAGTATTACACGGCTGATAACGTTGTTATATCGCTTGCTGGCGACGTGGATATAGATAGGGCGGAAAAGTTCGTTGAAGAAAACTTCGCTGCAAAGTTTAGAAAAACAAAAAGCGCACCGCAAGTTATTGCCGGCGAATTTCAAAACAAAAACCTTTATAAAACAAAGAGCATTGAACAAACGCACATCGGTTTTGCAATGAAAGGTTTTTCAATGCATGACGATATGACTGATGCGTTCTCTATCGCAAACACAGTTTTGGGCGGCGGCATGAGCAGTAGACTATTTCAAAAAATACGTGAAGAATTAGGGCTTTGCTATAGCGTTTACTCCTATGCGTCGCAGTATAAAGACAACGGTATTTTAGAGATTTACGCGGGCGTAAACACCGAGCAGCGCGACCTTGCCGTAAACGCCATTATTGATGAAGTTAAACGATTCAAAAAAGAAGGCATTACCGAGCAAGAATTTATCCGCGGCAAAGAACAAATGAAGAGCGCGTTTATTATGGGAAGGGAAAGCACCGCAACACAAATGATGCTTTACGGCAAGTATATGATTTATCTAAACAAACTCTACGACGTAAACGAACGATTAAATAAGATTGAAAAAATTACGCTTGACGACGTAAGACGTGCAATTGATATGTCGTTCGATATTGAAAGCGCGGCAACTGCGACGGTCGGACCAAAACGCTCGGCGTTAAAGATTTAAACATAAAGGACTTTTCCAAGTGGAAATGTCCTTTTTTTGTGTCTTTTTGAATATATAATTATTATGAGAATTGTTCGAATAATACTAGCAGTGATAATAGTTTTTTCTTGCGTATTCACTGCATTTATAGGTAAAAATAAGATAGCGGAAGGGGTGGAATTAGAAGAAATTCCACAGTATAAAGGTATAATAACTTTTTGGCAAATAGATACCTTTGAAGGTGGCGTTTCATCGCGCAGACAGTTTTTGTTAAAAGCAGCGTCTATGTACGAAAAAAACAATGACGGTGTGCTAATTATGGTTACAAACCATACTTTAGAAGGGGCGGAAAACAGCCTTAAAAACGGGAAATATCCCGATATTATATCTTTCGGCGCTGGTCTAGAATTTAGCGGTGCAAGCACGATTTTAACAGATAAAAAATTTGCAGGCGGAATGATAGGGGATAAAACCTATTTCGTGCCGTGGTGTAGGGGCGGCTACACTTTAATTTCTAACCCTAGTTTAACTGAAGAAGTAAAACCAAGTAAAATTGATAAACTTCTCGTGTCAAGCGCGACTTACACTCAGCCGCTTATTGCACTATCGCTTGAAAATATAATAGCAAGCGATATAGAAGTTAAACCGCCTATGGACGCATACATAAAATTCGTTGCGGGCAAAACCCCTTATTTTTTAGCAACCCAGCGAGATATTCATCGGCTTAATAATCGCGGTATGGAATATAACGCAGTACCGCTAAATAATTTTTGCGACCTTTATCAATATGCTTCCGTTATCACAACCGACCAAGTAAAAAACTATTATGCAAACGACTTTATCAATTTTCTTTTAAGTGAACGCGTGCAAAAAAAGTTAAGCGATATAGGTATGTTTTCGTGCTTTGATCAAGTAGAATACACGGATGAAACGCTATTTAATATGCAAAAATTAAACGGGTTTTTAACAATTTCCGCGTTTACGCAAAAGAACAAACTACTTGAATTACAAGAATTATCTATGCTTTCTGCAAAAGGTGATTTAGGGGCTTTAAATAAAATAAAAAATATACTAATTTAATCTTGATAAATATTTTAAAATATAGTAAAATGATATAAGGAGTTATATGGGTTTTAAACAAGAACTTATTGACTTTTCACAAGTAAAGGTGTCGTTTGGTGAGCAAATGAAAAAGCATACTTCTCTAGGTGTGGGCGGAAACGCAGAATATTTTGCTTATATCGACACGCTTTACGGCTTAAATAAACTGCTTGTCTTAGCAAAAGAATATAAAATTCCTTTTAAGATAATCGGCAATGGCACTAACATATTGGTTGCTGATGGCGGTTTTGAAGGGCTTATAATTTCGCTAAAAGGTTTAAACGACGTGTTTTTCAAGCGCGACTTCGTTAAGGTTATGGCTGGCGCAACCATAGATAAACTATCAAAGTTTTGTATTGACCACAAACTTAGCGGTATGGAAGCGTTATCTGGCATACCCGCAACTGTTGGCGGGGCTATCGTTATGAACGCGGGCGCTTTTGGCAATAATATTTCCGACCACGTAGTTTCAGTGCAAACGCTTTGTGGCGGTAAGATAAAAACTTACGACAAGAGCGAGTGCAAGTTCGGTTATCGCAAAAGTAGGTTTTTGGGCGGCAAAGAAGTTGTTATATCCGCAACTTTTAGTTTCCGTGAAGGTGTAAGGGAAGTTATAAGCGCATCGGTTAAAAATTACGCGGAGATTAGAAAGAGTATGCAGCCGCTCGGCAGAAGTTGCGGCTCGGTTTTCAAAAACCCAAAAGACAAAACGGCAGGCTTTTTAATAGAATGCGCGGGCTTAAAAGGTCAAAAGATAGGCGGCGCAAGCATATCGACCGTGCACGGCAATTTTATAATGAACGAAGGCAAAGCAACGGCAAACGACGTGTTTTTGCTTATCAATTACATAAAAGATAAAATTAAAAAAGAGTTCGGCATAACCTTAACGGAAGAAGTCGAACTAATAGGGGAATTTTAATGGTACTTACGTCAGATTATCATACGCACACCGTGTTCAGCCACGGCAAGGGCAAAATAATCGACAACGCAATAGCGGCAAAAGAAGTTGGTTTGAAAGAAATTGCAATTTCAGACCATGGTTTTGCGCACCCTGCTTTTGGTGTAACCGCAGCGAAAGTTTCAAAAATGAAGGAATTAGTAAAGGATGCTACTGAAAAAACGGGCGTAAAGGTACTTTTAGGGATAGAATCAAACATAATCGGCACAGACGGGACTGTTGACTTAAAAGAAAAGTTTTACGACGACTTCGACGTGTTTTTAGCAGGTATTCATAAGTTCGTGCTCTATAAGTTCGGTAGCATATTTTCGCTTGCAATTCCCGACCTTTTCCACACTTACTTAAAGAGTAAAAGAGTTCCTAAGAGCGTGATTGATACAAACACAAAAACCTTTATCAACGTTATAAAAAACAACCCCGTTGACGCGATAACGCACCTTAATTTTTGCTGTTTTTCTAACGCGGTAGAAGTTGCAAAAGCGGCGGCGGATTACGGAACTTATATCGAACTTAACTCAAAGAAAGTGCATTTAACCGACGATGAATTAAGCGATATTTTAGCAAAGACGAAAGCGAAGTTTTTAATTAGTTCAGACGCACACTCGCCAAGTAGAGTGGGTGAAATTTCGCTTGTTAACGATATGGTTAAAAGGCTTAATTTTCCTTTGGATAGAATTGTTAATATTGACGGAAAAATTCTCGAGATGCGTTTTAAGGCGTTTAAGGAGAAAAGATAATGAGTTTCGTTGATAGTGTGAAAAAGGAAATCTTTTCCAAAAATATAAAAGAGCGCCACTGCAAAATAGCCTTTATTGCGGGACTTGTTAGGGGCTCGGGGCTAATTTATGAAAAGGACGGCGAACTCGGGCTTGAAATAAAGGTTTCAAGCGAAGAATTAGCATCTTACGTAACCGAGTATTTAAAAAGCCTTTTTGATTATGAAGTTAGGGAAGTTTCAGTTGCCGAAGATAGACTTAACAAAAAGGACAAGTTTATCTTAAACGTAACTGGGGATAGACTTCTTGAAATATTACAATCTCTCGACATCGTAACCGAGGCAGACGGCGAACTTGCAGTAAACTTAAAGTTTTACGGGCGCTTAACCGAAAAAGAGTGCTGCCTTAGAGCGTTTATAAGGGGGTTGTTCGTTGCGGCGGGACACTGCACACTGCCTAGCGAAAATGAAAATTCTAGCACTGGGTATCACTTAGAACTTGCATTTTCACACTACACACCCGCGCTTGAAACGAGTGAAAAGTTGGCGGAATTCGGGCTGATGCCAAAGATTATTAGGCGTAGAGAAAATTTCGTGCTCTACATTAAGAGCGTGGAAGAAATCAAGGACTTTTTAGCATTTTTACCCGCACCCGTATCCGTGCTTAAAATTACCGATTTAATTATAAATAGAGAAATTTCAAACCAGTCTAACCGCCAAAAAAACTGCGATATATCCAACGTGAATAAGCAAGTTGAAGCGGCGGCAAAACAGATTTCCGCAATAGATAAAATTATAGAGACTATCGGGTTAGAAGGCTTAAAGGAAGAAGATAGAAAGGTTGCGGTAGCAAGAAAAGATTACCCCGAAGAAACACTTACCGAACTTGCGGAAAGATTAGGGGTAACGAAGAGTTGCTTAAACCATAGACTTAGAAAATTAGTTAGTATTGCAAATGAACTTTAAAGGGGAATAAGATGGCAGATTTCGTACATCTACATTTACACACAGAATATAGTTTATTAGACGGTGCAACCCGTATAGATAAGATTTTTAAAAGCGTAAAGGAAAAGGGTATGGATACCGTAGCAATAACCGACCACGGTAATATGTTCGGTACTCTATATTTTGCGCAAGAAGCAAAAAAAGCGGGCATAAAGAGCATTATCGGTTGCGAATTATACGTTTGCGACGATTATCTTGAAAAAACTGGCAAACAAAACTTTGACCACTTAATTTTGCTTTGTAAAAATAAAAAGGGTTATAAAAACTTAATTAAACTTGACTCTATTGCGTACGTTGACGGTTTTCACTATAAACCGCGTATAGACTATAAAACGCTTGCTAAGTATAGTGAAGGTTTAGTATGCTTATCCGCATGCCTTGCTGGTAGAGTTGCAAAGCGCCTTTTAGAAGGTGATTATGACGGTGCAAAAGAAACCGCGCTATACCTTAAAAGCGTTTACGGCGAAGATTTTTACTTAGAAATCCAAGACCACGGCTTATTAGAACAAAAGAAAATAAACCCGCTTTTAATTAAACTTTCTAAAGAAATTGATGTTCCGTTAGTAGCCACTAACGACGTGCATTATTTAGAGCGTGCAGATGCGGAAATGCAAGACGTTTTAATGTGCATTAGTATGAAAACCACCATTGACGACCCTACAAGGTTAAAGATGGAAAGCGACCAGTCATACCTTAAAACGCCCGAAGAAATGTCGGCTTTATTTGCGCATATTCCCGAAGCGCTTGAAAACACCGTTAAAATTGCAAACAAGGTTACTGAAGAAGTATTTGACCTTACACCAAAAGGCGATCCTATTAAGGATATGTCTTTAATTCCTAAGTACACACCCGATGATGGAAGCACTTCAAAAGAATACCTTCTTAAACTTGCAACGGAAGGTTTGAAGAAGCGTTATCCAGTTATCACAAAAGAAATTCAAGATAGATTTGATTACGAGTTTGACGTAATTAGTTCAATGGGTTTTTGCGACTATTACCTTATCGTTTGGGACTTTATCAATTATGCAAGAAGCGTTGATATCCCAGTAGGTGCGGGGCGTGGCTCTGGCGTAGGCAGTATCGTTGCTTATTCAGTGGGAATAACCGACGTTGAACCCTTGCGTTATAACTTGATTTTTGAAAGATTTTTGAACCGCGAACGCGTAAGTATGCCTGACTTTGACGTAGATATATCCGATGCTCGCCGCGGCGAAGTAGTTGAATACGTAAGAAATAAATACGGCTTGGATAAGGTTGCGCAAATCGTAACCTTTGGCACGCTTGCCGCAAAACTCGCTATAAAAGACGTTGGTAGAGTTTATAGAGTTCCTTATGCTGAAACGGACAAGGTTACCAAACTTATGGACGCAAAGTATAATATCGAACAAAATTTTGGGTTCAAAAAGACCAAGGACGGCGAAGACGTAGGCGTAAAAGAACTTATTGAGATGTACGAGCAGGATGAAACCGTTCGTAAGGTCGTTGATATGGCAATCCGCGTAGAAGACTTGCCGCGCCAAACGGGTATGCACGCTGCGGGCGTTGTTATTTGTGAAAAGCCTATAATGGACAACGTTCCCTTGCAGCGAAACGGCGACGACGTTACTACCCAGTTCGATATGATAGAAGTTGAAGCGCTCGGTATGTTGAAGATGGACTTCCTTGGACTCCGAACACTTACCGACGTGCAACTTGCTTGCAAATACGTAGAACAAGACTTTGGAAAACACCTAGATTTCCACGAATTGGGTTATGAAGATAAAGAGACTTACGACTTAATCGGCGCGGGCGAAACCGACGGCGTGTTCCAGTTAGAAAGTCCCGGAATGAAACGATTTATGAATAACCTTAAACCGTCTAATTTCGAAGATATTATAGCGGGGATATCCTTATATCGTCCAGGTCCTATGGATTCTATTCCGCAATATATAGAAAACAAGCATAATCCCGAAAAGGTTACTTACGACCACCCCTTGCTTGAACCTATTTTGAAAAACAGTTACGGCGTTTTGGTTTACCAAGAACAAGTTATGCAAATTTGTCAAAACCTTGGCGGCTTTACACTTGGGCACGCGGACGTCGTTAGAAAGGCGATGGGTAAAAAGAAAGTCGAGATTATGGAACAACAAAAGAGCATCTTCGTATACGGCGGTATAAACGAAAATACTGGTATGCCCGTTGACGGTGCTATTAAAAGGGGCGTGCCCGAAGAAGTTGCTATTAGAATTTACGATAATATGAAACCGTTTGCTAGATACGCGTTCAACAAGTCGCACGCAGCGGCTTACGCAGTTTTAGCATACCAAACTGCATACCTTAAACGCTATTACCCAGTACAATTTTTCTGTTCACTCTTAAACAACAGAATAGATAAAATCGAAGAATTATCTAAATACTTAACCTATATTAAAGGTAAGGGGATAGAAGTATTCCCGCCTGACGTAAACAAGAGTAAGGCGTACTTTGCTTGTGAAAACGGCGGTATGCGTTTTGGTTTAGTAGGGCTTAAAAACGTAGGGCTTGGCGTAATAAACTTAATCGTTGACGAAAGAGATAAAAACGGTGATTTTAAGTCGTTTGAAGATTTCATCAACCGCACTACTGCGCTCGGCATAAACAAGCGTTTAGTAGAAAGTTTAATCCTTGCGGGCGCATTTGATAACTTCGGCGTAAACAGAAGAACTTTAATGGCTGTGTTCGGCGATTATATGGACAGAGTTTCCGCCGCAAACAAGAAGAAAAACGATATACAAATAAGCCTTTTCGGCACTATTTTGGATGAGGATGAAGGCTTAGAAATTGAATATCCTAAGATGAGTGAATATTCTTCAAAAGAAAAACTTACCTTAGAAAAGACTGTGCTTGGCATTTACCTTTCAGGACACCCACTTGCCGATTATAGAGAACAATTCGATAAGTTTTCGTTTAATACAAACGTTCTTTCTTTTTATGAAGAAGACGAAGAAGGCAATAAGCATTACACCGACTTTAAGGAAGACGAACGCGTGGTAATGGGCGGTATTATTTCCGAATTTAAGCGTCTTGCAACAAAGAGCGGTCAAAATATGGCGTTTATAAAGGTTGAAGACCTTTACGGGCAGATTGAAATTATCGTATTCCCCAAAGTTTACGATAAGGCGCGCGACGTTTTAAATGAAGAAAGCGTTGTTAAAATAACTGGTAAACTTCAACTTAAAGACGGCACTCCGCAAATTATTGCTGAACAAATCACCGCGCTTGAGATTAAAGAAGACGAGCAGCCTGCTGCTGAACAAGAATTTATGGGCGTTATCATCCCCGATGATAAAAAAGATAAACTTGATGACATCTTAGACGTTTTGTCAAGTTATGAAGGTAATATTCCTGTAATAATAGCAATGGGCGGTAAAAAGTACAATGCGCATTGTTCAGTTCGTCGCTGTGAAGGGCTTATCAGTGAACTTAAGAACTATATTGCTGATAGTGATATAATATTCTTTAAAAAGAAACAATAAAAAATTACAAAAAAGTAAAAAACTCGCGTTATAAATTTGTCAAAATTACGCTAATATGCTAAAATATTTTACAATACGGTTAAACGCGATTATAGGAGAAAACGGATGGATAGAATAGCAGTTTTAACAAGTGGTGGCGACGCTCCTGGCATGAACGCTTGTATTAGAGCGGTTGTTCGTACGGCACTTAATTATAAAATGGATATTTACGGGGTTAATAGGGGGTACGCTGGGTTAATTAAGGGCGAACTTACCCGTCTTAACACTCGTTCAGTTTCAGGTATTATTCACAAGGGCGGCACTTTCTTGAACACCGCAAGATGCCCGGAATTTAAGGATGAAGAAGGCTTAAAAATGGCTGCGGAAGCCCTTTCTGCTTACGGAATTGAAGGCTTAGTTGTAATCGGTGGGGACGGTACGCTCCGCGGTGCTAAAGACCTTTCTGAAAAATTCGGCATTAAAGTAATGGGTATACCCGCAACTATTGATAACGACCTTGCTTACACCGACTATACCGTTGGCTTTGATACTTCTGTAAACACTGTTTTATGGGCAATCAATAACCTTCGTGATACATTCCACTCTCACGATAGAGTAGGACTACTTGAAGTTATGGGTAGAAACTGTGGTGACATTGCGCTCTATGCTGGCGTGGCTGGCGGTGCGGAATACGTGCTCGTTCCTGAAATTCCTTACGACCTTGATAAAATTTCAGCATCAATAAAGAAGAGTTACTTGCGTGGTAAAACTTCAAACCTTTTGATTTTGGCTGAAGGTGCAGGGGATGCTGATGAAATTGCAAAAATCATTGAACAAAAGAGCGGCGCTGGCGTTAAAGTTACAAAGTTTGGGCACATCCAACGCGGCGGCTCACCCCAAATGTTCGACCGTGTTTTAGCCGCTCGTTTTGGTTATAAAGCCGTTGAACTTTTAATGCAAGACGCTGATAGTTGCGCTATCGGTATTCGCGATAATAAAGTTATAACCGTTTCATACGAAGAAGTTGCAAAAGCACCTTCAAGATTTGATAAGAGACTTTATGATATTGCCCACATCTTAAACCTTTAAGGGCTTATCTACGGCGTGTGGCGTCGTTAACTGCCTTGCGCAAAAAACTTCGATGAACAGACGTTCTATCTCATCTTTTTGCGCAGTCGAGCCTAGCCACACTTGTATCTAAACCCTTAAAGCAAGTTATAAGCCATATCTACGGCGCAATACTGCGTTACTGCTTTGCGTTTTGATTTCGATAACCAAAAAGGTTAATCTCACCCAAAACGCGTCGCGAGCCTTGTCTAACTTGTTTCTAACCCCTTAAATAGGGAATTACTGACTTGCTTCTTCACTCTTAAAGCGAGTTTAGATGAACAAACATTTAATAACAATGTCTTAAAGTATAGTTAAAGGGAATTGAGCCTTGTCTAACTTGCTTCTAACCCCTTAAATAGGGAATGACTAACTTGCTTTTTCACTCTTAAAATTGATATTAAACATTTTAATTAAAAAATAAAGCAATTACTAATTGTTTTTGGGGCGTTTATGTCTAACATAATTGCTTAAGAATTTAAGTAAAACACTTAGAAAAAATTATAATTTCATATATACAAGGAGAAAACAAAATGAAAGGATTAAAAGGCGCGTTAATGTTCGCGCAATCTGGTGGACCTACTTCAGTTATCAATGCAAGTGCTGCTGGTGTATTCATTGAAGGTTTAAACTCTGAAATGATTACCGAAGTTTACGGTGCTGCACACGGTATTAGGGGTATTTTGAATGAAGAATTCTACGATATTTCTAAAGAAGACATTAAAGAATTAGAACTCTTAAAATACACTCCGTCATCTGCACTCGGCTCTGTAAGATATAAACTTAAAGACGCATCTGTTGACGATACTGATTATAAGAGACTTTTAGAAGTGTTCAAAAAATATAACGTTCGTTACTTCTTCTATAACGGTGGTAATGACAGTATGGATACTTGCAATAAAATCAGTAAGTATATGGCAAAATCAGGTTATGAAATAAACGTTATCGGCGTTCCCAAGACCATCGATAACGACCTTTACGGAACTGACCACTGCCCAGGCTTTGCATCTGCTGCAAAGTATATTGCAACTTCTATTATGGAAATCAACCTTGACGCTAAGGTTTACGATACCCCGATGATTTGCGTTATCGAAGTTATGGGTAGAAACGCTGGTTGGCTTACCGCCGCTGCAAAACTTGCTAACCTTAAGGGTTTAGGTGCTGACCTTATCTATCTCCCTGAAATTGCTTTTGACGTTAATAAGTTCGTTGCAGATGTTAAAAGCGTTATGGCAAAGAACAACAACAAGTGTATCGCAGTTGTATCAGAAGGTATCAAGAACGCTGACGGCGTACTCGTATGCGAAGCATTAGGTCAAGCAGGCGCGCGCGATAGTTTTGGACACGCTCAACTCGGTGGCGTTGCTGCAACCCTTTCTAACATTATTAAGGCTGAAACCGGCTCTAAGGTTAGAGCAATCGAACTCTCTTTAATGCAAAGATGTGCTGCACACTGTGCAAGTGCAACCGATATTGAAGAAACTTTCGGCGCTGGTAAGGAAGCAGTTAAGGCTGCTGTTAACGGTGAAACCGATAAGATGATATGTTACGCAAGAAAAGAAGGGGATAAGTACGAATGTGAATATAAACTTCTTCCCTTAGAACTTGCTGCAAACACTGAAAAGACCGTACCGCTCGAATGGATTACCGATAACGGTACTAACATTTCAGACGAATTCATCGCTTACGCACTTCCGCTTATCCAAGGTGAAACCGAACTTCCTAAAGAAGACGGACTTCCTAGATTTGCAAGATTAAAGAAAGTTTTAGTTAAATAATTTTAATTAAAAAATAAAAACACCCGCAACCTTGTGTGCGGGTGTTTTTTGCTTATTGATTTAATGATTTTACAGTTTCTATAATCAGGTAAGCAACCTTAGTTATTTCGCTATCGGGGGCGGAAGAACAAAGTTTTAATTGTTCAACAACCTTTATAATCAAAGTTTCATCGTCGTCGTTGTTTTGGGCTATAAGGTTATCCAAAGTGAGCGCCGTTTTAGTTACTTTATCCTTATCGATATAATTTTTAAGCAACCCTTCAATTAAAAAGGTGGTGGGTGTAAACCCGATTGACTGCCCGCGTGCAAGTTTATTTGCCGCCGAACATATTAGCGCGGAAAAAGATCCGCTTATAACACCAGCATAAAGTGCTTCTTCTCGCACGATAATTTCGCCTAAAGTTACAGCGTCGTATACTAAATATACTAAGATAGAAACGAAAAAGGGAAAATATCCTTTTAATTCTTTAGTGAATTTATCTTGCAAAAACGCGCTTAAAATCATATTTGCCGCTGAAACTGAAAGGGCAATTATGACGGTGGGTAAACTGTATGATAACAAAAAATCTTTAATAATTACGAAGTCCATATTTCACCTGTTAACAGGGAGAAGGAAAAGTTTAATTCTTCTCTATTTTGGTGATTGACTTCAGCCTTTCGTAAAACGAAATAAAGCGTAAATAATAATAAGCCTTAATACTTTTTCTCCTCCCAAAAATTTTTTCCAAACGCCAAAAAGAAGTGTAACACAAAAAGCGGATAAGTCAAGCGCGTTATGACACTTTTTTTGGACTTGCAAAAAAGAATTTATATAAAAAAACAAGCGTAATTATAACAAAACAAAGTTGGAGGTTAATATGTTTTTAGATTTTTTACGCTTTATTTTTGCTAAAATAACCTTTTTTGCGGGAAGTGTTATAGGTAGCAGTTCTTTTCCGAAGCCGCTATCTAGCGAAGAAGAAGCCGAGTGTTTACGCCGTATGAAAGACGGGGATAAGGCTGCAAAAGATAAACTTGTAAGCCATAATATGCGACTAGTTGCGCACGTGGTTAAAAAGTATTCGGGCGCGGCGGATACAGATGATTTAATATCGGTGGGAAGTATAGGTCTAATAAAGGCAATAAACACTTTTTCGCCAGAAAAGGGTGCGCATCTTGCAACTTATACTGCGCGCTGTATAGAGAATGAAATCTTAATGCTATTGCGCTCTAATAAAAAGCACAAAAACGACGTATATTTAAGCGACCCCGTAGGCTCTGATAAAGACGGAAACGAACTTGCTTTAATGGACCTATTATGCGAAAAGGAAGACGCTGTTTTTGAGCAAGTGGAAAAGGGAATAGAGCGCGAAAAATTTTTGCAATTTATTAAAGGACAACTGACCGAGCGTGAATACACGGTTTTGGTTTTAAGGTTTGGGCTTAAGGGTGAAAAGACTTACGCGCAAAGGGAAGTTGCAAGGTTTTTGAAAATTTCGCGCTCGTATATATCGCGCATAGAAAAAAAGGCAATTGATAAACTAAAATTAGCCATAAAAAAAGGGCAATTTTATTGCTAATTTTTTGGTTTTTCTATTGCAATAAATACCTTGATGTGTTACAATAAATGCTAAGGAGATTTTTTATGGAAACTAAGATTGCAGTCGTTGCTATAATCGTATCTGATAAAAACGCGGTTTCGCGCATAAACGAACTCCTTCACAACTTTGGGGAGCACATAATCGGTAGATTAGGGCTTCCGTACAAAGAGAAAAACGTAAACGTAATTAGCGTAGTAATGGACGCGCCGCAAGAGATTATCAACAGTATGTCTGGTAAACTCGGGATGATTGACGGGGTTAGCAGTAAAGTGCTTACCACAAAGTAAAAAGGGGAAACTTATGAGTAAAGCCGATCAAATTTTTATTGAAAATTGCAAAGAAATTATTGAAAACGGGTTTTGGGATACAGACCTACCCGTGCGCCCCGTGTGGCACGACGGCACACCCGCACACACCGTTAAAAAGTTTTGCATTGTAAACCGTTACGACTTGCGTGAAGAATTCCCCATACTTACTTTGCGTCGCACGGCGTTTAAGTCCGCTATTGATGAAATTTTGTGGATTTGGCAAAAGAAATCTAATAACATAAACGACCTTAACAGTCATATTTGGGACAGTTGGGCGGATGAAACTGGTTCTATCGGTAAGGCTTACGGATATCAACTGGGCATTAAGCATAAATATAAAGAAGGCGAATTCGACCAAGTTGACAGGGTTTTATATGACTTAAAGCACAACCCTTCTTCAAGAAGAATTATGACAAACATATATAACTTTGAAGACTTGCACGAAATGCATCTTTATCCTTGCGCGTATTCAATGACTTTTAACGTAAGCGGAAACGTTTTGAACGGCATACTTCATCAACGCTCAAACGACGTTGCCGTTGCTAACAACTGGAACGTTGTTCAATACGCTGCACTTCTTATGATGTTTGCGCAAGTTTCTGGGCTTGTTGCAGGCGAACTCGTTCACGTTATCGCTGACGCGCACATTTACGATAGGCATATCCCTGTTGTAAAGAAAATGATGGAAAATCCGCAATATCCCGCGGCTAAGGTTAAACTCAACCCAGAAGTTAAAGATTTCTATAAGTTTACAGTAAACGATTTTGAACTTATTGATTATCAGTATAACAAAATTGATGAAAAGTTTGAGGTTGCGATTTAATGAACGCCATCGTTGCAGTAGATAAAAAGTGGGGCATAGGCAAGGATAACGACCTTTTGTTTTCTATCCCCGAAGACATGAAGTTTTTTAGAACTACAACTTCAGGAAAGGTAGTGGTAATGGGCGCAAACACCTTGCGTTCTTTCCCCGGTGGAAACCCCTTAAAGAATAGAACTAATATCGTTTTATCAACAACCATTAAACGCGATGACTGCGTGGTTGTGGACAGTTTAGATAAACTTCTTCAAGAGATAAAAAAATATCCTAAGGATGAAGTTTATTTGATAGGCGGTGCAAGGCTTTATAAAACCCTTCTTCCGTACTGTGAAAAGGTTTTGGTAACTAAGGTTGACGCGGACGGAGATGCTGAAGTTTTCTTTGATAACTTGGATAAAAATGAGAACTTTAAGTGCGTTTACGAGAGTGAAACTTTAGAGACAAACGGATATAAAATTAAATTTACCACTTATGAAAATTTGAGTGTGAAATAATAAATGATACTTTACCATATAAGCGCAAAATTCCGATTGTGCGCAAAAAAAATTAATAAAAATATTTAAAAAACCAAGTAAAAAGATGACTAACTGCGGCTTTTTCCGTTAGCCTACTTTTTACTTTTTTTATTTTTATAAATCGATTTTTTATAGGCAGGGATTAAAAATGACTATCGCAAAAAAGGCTAATCACGAACTAGATTTAACGAGCGGCAAGATAATGAGTAAACTCATCATCTACGCAATTCCCTTTATTTTTGCAAACATTTTGCAAATACTTTTCAATACTGCGGACATCATCGTTTTAGGTGCGTTCGTTGGCGACGACGCCGTTGCCGCCGTTGGCGCAAACACGGCTCTAACCGGTCTTGTAGTTAATATGTTTATAGCCTTTTCAACGGGGTCTAGCGTGGTTTTAGCAAAATACGTTGGTGCAAGAGATTTAGAAGGCGCAAGAGACACAATCGGCACTTCTATCTTTGTTGCAGTGGTTTCCGGGTTTATATTAACGATAATAGGCGTTTCACTTGCAGACGTTTTCTTAGAAGTTATGGGTTGCGACCCTGAAATTAGGTCAATGGCTGCAACTTATCTTAGAATTTACTTTTTAGGTATGCCTATAACTATGTTATATAACTTTTGCGCATCAATTCTCCGCGCGGTAGGCGACACCAAGCGTCCGCTAATATTTTTAGCAATCGGCGGTGTGGTAAACGTAGCGCTTAACGTATTCTTCGTAACCGTATGCGGTATGACGGTAGAAGGTGTTGCAATAGCAACGGTAGTTTCTCAAGCAATTTCAACCGCTTTATCATTGATAGTGTTATTTAAGGGTACTGGTTACGGCTGCTTAAAACTCAAAAAAATAAAGATTTTCAAAAAACAATTTGTTGAAATTGTTAAAATTGCAATCCCTTCTGCACTTCAATCTTTAGCATTTAATATATCAAACGTGCTTATTCAATCAAGTATAAACGCGTTTGGTAAAGAAGCAACGGCTGGCAGTGCGGCAGCAACTCAGTTCGACGCAGTAATTTATAACATTGGGCACGCGGTTGCACTCTCTTGTATGGCTTTCGTAAGTCAAAACATGGGCGCTAAGCGTATGGATAGGGTTAAGAAAAGTATTACAAGTTCACTTTTCCTTTGCACTGTTTTAACCTTTGGCGCGGGATTTTTGTTCTACTTATTGCGTTATTTCCTTTGCGGATTAGTCGTTGACGGACCGCAACAATTAGAATATGCAACTACAAGACTTACCATAATGTGTTTGTTCTATTGCCTTTGTTGCGATATGGACGTTTTATCCTTCTCAGTTCGTTCACTAGGTAAACCTACAACTGCTATGATAGTAAGTATTATCGGTGCGGTTGGCGTAAGAATACTTGCGCTAGAAGTGCTCAAATTGATATTCCCGGGAGTGTTCGGTGCGCTTTTCTTTGCATACGTAATTTGTTGGACGTTTACGATAGGGTTATACTGCTTCGTATTGCCAAGAGTTTATAAACAAGCAAAAAAACAAGTTGAAGGCGAAAGACAAGAAGAACAACCCGCAACTGAAAACTAAACTATAAATAGGTAATAAAAAAACTCCGCTCTTTTTAGAGCGGAGTTTTTAAGTTTTAAATTATTATTTAACTTTAATAGTGTAAGCGTAAGGAGTGCTACCAGAAAGTCTATCAAAACGAATTCTAACGGTATTTTCACCTTTCTTTGCAGCGTAGGGGATAGTGATAAGTTTTTTGCCTTCAACCTTTTCGCCAAGGATAATTTCCTTATCGCCAACGGTAATCTTAAGGTCAAGCGTTTCACCTGATGCACCGCAAACGACTTCGATAGTATTTTCAGCGTTTTCTTTTAAGTTAAGTTCATAACTGAACCAGCCGTGCGCGTTGATTAAACTCCACGCAAGGCCTTTTCTGTTGCCGCAAATTCTAACGAGTTCTTCGTTAACAAAAATGGTATCACTAAAGTTTACTTCTTTTTTAAGTTTATGGCTTTCAGTTGCACCGCCGCAAATGATAAAGTCGGTAAGATTTTCTTTTACGAGTTCATTATAAACCTTTTCTTCATAAGCAAAACTTCTCTTAGTTTCGTCGGTGAAAAGACCTATCATATCGTTTTTATTAAGGTCGATATCGAACGGGAAGAACTTTTTGCCTAAAAGTGCTAAACCTTCAGCGTTAAGCGCATCTAACTTGTCAAGGCTGCTAAAGAGTAAGGTTTTATATTCTTCTTTACCAGTTTCAAAGTATTTAGCGTAACCCATGTAAGAATCAGTAATAGTTCTCCAAAGTCTTGCAACTAAGTCAAGGTTAGCAAATTGACGATAAAGTTTAGCGTATTCGTCTTTATCGAGTTTACTTTCTAACGCTTTAATCTTTTCAAACGCATCTTTTGCTTCTTTTACAGCAGCATCTTTTTCAGCAATAACACCGTCAAGCGTGCCGCGTTCCCAGTTTTTAGGAATAAACCATTCGTCTGAAGCGATGCAGAATTCATCCTTCATCATTTCAAAATAGAAGTGGTTTTTGCTGTGGTTTAAAGTGGGGAAGCGAGAAAGTTCGCTATAGTAGTAACCTTGAAGGTAAATAATTTTCTTTAAGATGCCTTCAGTGGTATCCATAATTGCTTTTAGTTCAGGTGCAACTTCCTTGCCGTATTTTTCTTCCATGAACTTCAAAATTTCCGCATCAACGTCAAGTCCGTTCAATACTGCGTACATAATAACAAGGTTAACTTCGTTAACTTCGCCAAACGGATGGTTGCCACCGCGGTCAATACGAGAGATGTATCCGCAGGGATTAAACTTTTCACAGTATTCAAACTTTTCTTTAATGTGGTCTTTAAGTAAAAGGGGAAGTCTACCTTTACCGAAGTATTCGCCGAAAATATCCGTTTCAACACGCAAGGGGTTGTGTTTAATTTTATTGAAGAAACTGTTATGCGGTGCGGTCAAACTCCAGTCGAATTGAGTCCACTTGTCCATAATGACAAGGTCGTGTGAAATTTCTTCATAAGCCTTGGTCATCATAACGTAGTCTTCTTCTAAACTTGCGAAGGGGCGAACAATAAGTTCTTTGCCGATAGATTTGCAAGTTTCAAACAAAATTTGAGTAACGTATTTAACTCTGCCAACTTTATCGAGTTTTTGGTTCTTTAATTTAAGGAGCGGAACTTTAGTTTCGTGCAGGGTTAAAACAACGCCGTCCATATAGGGGTATGCGTGGAAAAAATCCAAAATTCTATTAGCGAGATAATCTTTAACGATAGGGTGTGTAACTTCAATATCACCGTTTTCGTTCAAGATTTCAGGGAACGCTTCCTTAAATCCGTTGGGAAGGTCGAGTTCGTGATGCCAAAAATAATTTTTAATGCCGTGTTCGTGCGCTTTTTTGGTGCATTTGTTAACAACGTCAAGACAGTATTCGATATATTCGCTGTCCTTATCGCAGTTAAATTGTGAGTACTTACGACTGTACATCATACCGTCGCAGTTGCCCTTAACGCCGTGGTGAGTAGGTCCGATAAGTTCAAGTTCGTTATAACCGTACTTGATAGCGTAATCGGTTACGTGCATATAGTAATCGCCGTCAACGTCAACGGGGTTAAGAAATGATAAACCTTTATTCATTTTACGAATATTTGCGTTCGAAGTTGCCATTATACTTCTCCTAAAAATAATATTATTTTTATTATACAATAATAATTTTTTATTTTCAATAAAAAAAGCGTAGTTTTGTAAAATTATTAAACAATATATTAATGTTTTAGCCTTTCCGACTTTTAATTTTAAGGTCGGAAATTTTTTTGTTTTTTGTGTCATAAAGGACTTGAATTATAAAAAAGGGGTGTTACAATGTGCCCGAAATCTGCAGGAAGGTTAGTTATGCGTGATATTGTTGAAAGATTGCTTGAAATCGAATTAGAACAGAATAAAAGATTAAAAGAAGATAATCTTTCAGCATACAACGCGGGTGATAAGGTGCACTTAAAGCAAATGGCTTTCCATAAATGCCCAAAAAGAAACCGCTGGGTTTTTGGCGGCAACAGAAGTGGTAAAACCGAGTGCGGCGCGGTTGAAGCGGTTTATATGGCGCGCGGTATACATCCTTACCGTGAAAACAAAGACAACGTTTTCGGTTGGGTTGTTTCGCTCTCTCAGCAAGTTCAGCGCGACGTTGCCCAAGCAAAAATACTTCATTATCTTAACCGTTCTTGGATACAGGACGTAACAATGTTATCGGGCAAAAAGGACAGTTTAGAATACGGCGTTATAGACCAAATTCATATCAAAAACGTGTTTGGGGGAACTTCAATTATTGGATTTAAGTCTTGCGACCAAGGCAGAGAAAAATTCCAAGGCAGTTCGCTTGACTTTGTGTGGTTTGATGAAGAACCGCCTAAAGATATTTACGATGAGTGCAGAATGCGTGTTTTGGATAAATGCGGGGATATTTTCGGCACTATGACACCTTTAAAAGGCTTAACCTTTATTCACGATGAAATTTACTTAAACTCTCTAAATTCGCCCGAAGTTTGGTATGAATTTATGGAGTGGGCGGATAACCCTTACTTAAATAAAGAAGAAGTTGAAAGTTTAACTTCATCACTTTCTCCCGACCAGTTAGAATCGCGTAGATACGGTAGGTTTAAAGCGTCAAGCGGGCTAGTTTACCCCGAGTTTGATGAAAATATCCACGTGTTAAAATCGCCTATAAAAATCCCGCAAGAGTGGCAAGATATGATTTCAATAGACCCTGGGCTTAATAATCCTTTATCTGCCCACTGGTACGCAGTCGATTACGACGGCAACGTTTACGTCGTTGCAGAACACTTTGAAGCGGGAAAAGATATTGATTATCACGCAAATAAAATAAAAGAAATTTGCGCCAACATCGGTTGGAAAAAGGATAGGTACGGTAAGATTTCCGCGCTTATAGATTCGGCGGCAAACCAAAAAACGCTCGCCAGTTCTAAAAGCGTAACCGAACTGTTTTATGAAAAAGGCATTAACGTAAACCCAAAAGTAAACAAGGATATGTTCAGTGGGATACAAAGGGTAAAAGAGTATTTGCACGGTCAAAATAACCGCCCGAAGATTTATCTTTTTCCTAACTGTGTAAACCTTATTCGCGAACTAAAAAGTTACCGTTGGGGCGAAGGGGACGTGCCCAGAAAGGTTGATGACCACGCGCTGGACGAACTTCGCTATTACCTAATGACTAAACCTGAAAACTCTCCCTTAAAGAAAGAGAAAACGCAGATTCAAAAGGACAAGGAGCGACTTATCAGGAAGATTATGAATGAAAGAAAAAAGTAAAAAAACCGTAAATAATTCTAAGGATGATTTACGCAGTGCTCTCATAAAGAAGGCGCTCGGCTACGATTATAAAGAAGTGGTTGAAGAGTACGTTAGCGGAGAAGAAGGGGAAGTTAAACTTGCCAAGAAAAAGGTTACAAAAAAGAACGTTCCGCCTGATATTACCGCCATAAAATTATTGTTAGAAAATCAACCAAACGTTTCAAGTATGACCGACGAGCAGTTAGAGTTGGAAAAAGAGCGACTGTTAAATTTGCTTAAGAATAACGGTAAGGAGAAATAATGCAATTAAACAAATTAAAAGATGAAATCAAGCGTGAAAGAGAGCGTTATGAAGAAGACTTGGTCAAAGAAGTTACCGCTGATTTCGAGTGCCGTAGAGAAAATAGAAAGGCATTAGAGCGACAGTGGGAACTCAATATGAACTTTCTTGCGGGCAATCAGTATTGCGACTTAAACGCCCGCGGCGAAATTGAAAGCGAAGACAAGTCATACTTTTGGCAAAACCGCGGTGTGTTTAACCATATCGCGCCAATTATTGACACAAGACTTGCAAAGTTTTCACGAATTAAAGCGGAAGTTTCCGTGCGACCAAAATCTGATGACGACAAGGACGTTTCGGGTGCAAACTTGGGAGAAAAGTTAATAGAACACGCCTTTAAAAACGGCGACTTTGAGTCGGTTATGAAAAAGGTAACCGCGTGGAGTGAAACTTGTGGCACGGGTTTTTATAAAATCGTGTGGAATAACGCTGGCGGCAGTGTCGTGGGCGAGATTGACGGTCAAAAAGTACACGAAGGCGACGCGGCTGTTTTACCCGTTTCACCCTTTGAGATTTTTCCCGATAATCTTTATACTGAAGACCTTAAAGATTGCCAAAGCATAATTCACGCAAGGGCGGTTTCCGTCGGTGAAATAAAGATGAAATACGGCGTAGAAATAATCGGCGAAAAGGTTAGCGTTTACACCTTAAATAAGGTTGGCACAACTCTAAAAAAATATGACGACACCATTGATAACTCTGTCGTAGTTATCGAACGCTATGAAAGACCTAACGAAACTTATCCTGAAGGTAGACTTGTTGTGGTTGCGGGCGGAAAACTTCTGTACGAAGGTAAACTTCCGTATTACGACGGCGAAGACGAAAGAAAAATTTACCCCTTTGTTAAGCAAACAGCGCTTGTTCTTGCGGGCAACTTTTTTGGAGTTAGCGTAATTGATAGACTTATTCCTATTCAACGCGCGTTTAACGCAGTGAAGAACCGCAAGCACGAATTCTTAAATAGGCTTTCGATGGGCGTTATGACCGTTGAAGACGGTTCTGTTGACGTGGATGATTTGGCGGCGGAAGGCTTGTCGCCGGGGAAGGTTTTAGTGTATAGACAAGGCTCTAAAGCACCTGAAATGATGGCTGACCTTTCAATGCCCGATGACTTTAATCAAGAAGAAGAAAAACTTATAAACGAATTCGTTATCGTAAGCGGTGTAAGCGACGTATCTTCAAGCGCGTCAAATGCGGCACTGTCTAGTGGTGCTGCGCTTCAAATCTTGGTCGAACAAGACAACGAACGCTTGCTTATGACTGCTGAACAGATTAGAAAGTGCGTTTTAGACGTTGCAAAGCGATTGATTTGGCTTTACGCTCAGTTTGTATCGGGAGTAAAAGTAATTAAACTAAAGGACGCTCAAAACAAAACGAAAACTTATTATGCGGATAAAAGCGCGGTAAATTCTGATGACGTGTATATGGATGGCGAAAATGAACTTATGTACACTAACAGTCAGAAAAAAGAAATAATCTTTAAACTTTATACCAGCGGACTTTTATCGGACGGGGAAGGTAAACTTCGCCCAGCCACAAAAGAAAAAGTTCTTTCGCTATTAGGGTATAAAGAACTAGATTATCAAAAAGGGCTTGCCCACCTTCATGAAGAAAAGGCAATAAAAGAAAATGAAAATATGCGCACAAATGCACTTTCCGTGGAAGAAATTGACGACCATTCTATTCATATAGACGAGCATACGAGATACGTGCTTAGCGAATATTCATCTTTAACGGAAGAGCAAAAACAAAGATATTACGCGCATATTAGTGAACATAAATCAAAAATAGAAAAAACTGAAGGAGAATAAAATGGAAAAACTAAATAATGAACAAACTGCGCCGACGGCGCAACCCACGTCAGTGGAAAAAGATGGCGGCGCTACGGGTGGCGAAGTCTCATTAGGCAAGTTTAAGGACGTTGCCGCATTGCTTTCAGCATACGAATCTTTACAATCTGAGTTCACCAAACGCTGTCAGAGAATTAAAGAATTAGAAAGCGCCGCATCTCTAGCCGACAAGGAAAATGCCCCGACTAAAGATGGTATGTCTGCACCCCAAAAAGCAGATATTACCGATGAAGAAAAGCAAAACATTTTAAAAGAGTATTTGCAAGGGGTGATTGACAAAAAGCAAAAGGCAGTTCTTTTAGATGGGGTAGGCGTAGGTGTAAAAACGCCCGCAGCACGCCCCAAAACCATTTCACAAGCAGGAATGCTTGCTAAACAATTTTTAGATAAATAAAAGGAGAAAAAATGGCAGTAACTTTAACTAACGCGGATAAAGCGTTAAAATCTTATTATCTCGATGCAATTAGCGAACAACTTAACGACAATTTAAGCCCTTTCTTTTCAGCAATTGAAAAGACGACCAACAACGTATACGGTAAAGAAGTAAGAAAACTTTCTATCTTCGGCATCAACGGCGGTATTGGCGCAGGCACTGAAGACGGCGACCTTCCCGAAGCGAAGGGTAATAATTACGCTGAAATCGTTTCAACCTTAAAAAACCTTTACGGCGTAATTGAAATTTCAGACAAGGCGATTAGAGCGTCTGAAAACAACTCTGGTGCGTTTGTAAATCTTTTGAACGCGGAAATGGACGGACTTATCAAGTCAAGCAAAATCAACTTTTCAAGAATGCTCTTTGGTAACGGCGACGGCTACGTTGCAACCATTAACAGTTTTGACGGAGACTATTTCATTATTGATGATACTTCAAGCGTGCTTGAAGGTATGGTTATTGACGTTAGACAACCTAACGGCAAACTCATAAGTGAACTTAGCAATAGAACTATTAGTATGGTTGATAGAAAGGAATTAGTCGTTTATATTTCAGGGGACGCAGTTGGTGCTGAAGTGCCTGAAGGCAGTTATTTGTGTATTCACGGTGCTTATGGTAATGAAATCACTGGTTTGAAAGAAATTTTTAATACTAGTAGCGAATATTTGTACGGCTTAAGCAAGTTTGAACACTCTTGGCTTATTCCTCATACTGAAGAAGAAGTTGGTGAAATTTCTGTTGATAAAATTCAATTTGTTCTTGACAAAGTTGAAGAAGCAACTGGCGATCAAACCAACCTTATCGTATGTTCTTGGGGTGTAAGACGCGCCTTGCAAAAACTTTTTGCAAGTAATAGAGTTGTTTTAGATACCATGGAAGTTCAAGGTGGTTATAAGACTATCAGTTACAACGGAATTCCTATCGTAGCGGATAGATTTTGTCCTAAGGGCGCAATGTATTTCTTGAATACTAACGACTTTGCATTACATCAACTTTGCGATTGGCAATGGCTTGCCGATGATGATGGCAAGGTATTGAAGCAAGTTCCTGGTAAACCCGTATATACTGCAACTTTAGTAAAATACGCGGAACTTATTTGCAACCGTCCTTGTGGTCAAGCAGCACTTTTCGGCATTACCGAACTCTAATACTTTTAACTTTTTTCAGCCGAGCAATCTTGCTCGGCTGAACTTTTATAAGGAGAAAATATGACAATAAAAGATATTTTAAAAGCGACTTGCTCAATGGTTGGTAGGGAAGACGTTTTAGATTACTTAAACGGAAACACTTCTACGCCAGGCGAAGACACCTTAAACGCGGTAAACGTTATGACGGCACTTGCGAACTTAGTTATTGGCGAACTTGCAGGTACTTTTATCCCTATGGTTAAGCGCGAAAGCGTTGTTGTTTCGGATAGGAAAGTAAAATATGCGGATCTTGCCGAGCGTTGCCTAAGGGTTTTAGCGGTCTATAACGCAGATGGCGAAAAGATTTATTACAAGCACACGCCCGAATATATGGTTGTTGATGAAAATGCGGTTACGATTGAGTACGAGTATAATCCACCTAATTATGATTTAGATAGCGAAATAGGGTATAAAGAAGAAGATATTTCCACAGCAACGCTATCTTATGGGCTTGCCGCAGAGTTTTCAATCAGTCGTGGTAGTTTTGACGAAGCGGTTATGTGGCACGAGCGTTACGTAGACTCGGTTGCGGCAAAGCGCAAACTAAAAAATTCAACCCTTAAAGCAAGGAGTTTTGTATGATTAAAAAAATAAAAAGCGTGCGCACCAACCGAAAAAAACATCGAGTAGATAATTTCTTAAAAGCAATTTCTATGCCTGTAAACTTAATTGTAAAAAAAGACGGTGTTTTTGATGGTTACGGCTTAAAAAAAACCGTTTATAAAGCACCGACGGACATCCAAGTTATAAGGCTATTTAAGGTTGGCGAGAAATTTTTTTCGCTTTGTAAAAACGGATCGTTGTATGAGAGTAGAACGAGTAGAGTTGACTTAGTTGGCGAAATTTATAATATGGATGCTAGCATTTTAGAAATAAACGTAAACGGTCAAAGTGATATTCTAGTTGCGCGTAATGAAAACGTTTATACACTTAATGGATACGGTGATTTTAAAAACTTTCCGCGTTCAAACGCCATATTGTTTCACAATGGCAGATATTTTATTGCAAACTATAACAAGGTTTATATTACGGGTTTATACGATATTTTAAACTCTAACTCAAACTTCAATATTGTAGCGCAGTTGGCGCTTAATAATTCGGGTAAGATTTTAGGTTTTTGTCCACGTGGTGATGAAATTATTGCCGTATGTGAAAACGCTATTTATAAAATAACAACATCTGATGACGTTGCTTACTATAAAGCAGAAGAATTAAATATCGATAAAATAGTTGCTATTGATAGAACTTTTGCGTTCGATAACGGATCTTGTGTGTTTCTTAATGATCAAAAACTTGCAAAGTTAACAGGTGATAAACTTGTAGAAAAGAATACTATTTTAGACGTGATAACGTATAAATTTTTTGGAATTGGCGAGTATATCGACGGAAGATATTACTTACCTATAATGATAAATTCTAAAGACAGATATTTATTCGTTTATGACTTTGCTAACGGTGCGCAAACGCTTGTATCCTTAAAAGAAAATGGTTTTGCATGGGGGAATATGGTTGTTCAAGACGGTGCAATCTATACGCTGGCAAATAATACCCTTTGTCAAAATGAAAGAAATCTCACTTTAAGCGCAATCGATTTTGATGACTGCGATTATAAGACTTTAAGCGGAGTTAGTTGCGAAATAGATGGTGATGCAACCTTAAAAATAAGCGGTGATTTTGGTGTAAAGACGTATTCGCTCTACACGGGGCGTAATTCGCTTGTCATAAATTTATCTTCACGCGCATTCGTTGTTGAATTGACTTCAAGTAACCCGTTAAAAATTAAGGATTTTGCGCTAGAATACAGATTAAAAGGAGAGTAAAATGCAATTTAATTTACCTACGACAAAAGATCAAATGTATCAAATATTAAACGATATTTTTTATTATTACAGAATACGCAAGCCTAACTATGAAGAGTTGATGTTAAAGTCGCTTGATTTGGACAGAATGACGTACACGCCGCTTAATGATGAGCAACTTACCGACAAGGCGTTAACTATGATTGCAGCCGAGCATGAGCGTGAAATTTTTATGCGAAAAGTCGAACTTACTGCGAAGATAGCGCAATTAGAAAGTCAAATTGCTACGGCTGAACAAGAGTCTACTAAAAACATTGAAAAGGTTAATGCGTTGTATGAGCAAAGCATTACGAAACTTGGTGAAGTATCGCTAAACAGTAAGTATGCGAATTCAAACATTTATATAGATAAATTGGCTTATTTGGAAAATGAAAGAAATAAGCAAATAAGCGAAATTAATAACACCTTAAGCAATAAATTAGAATCTTTCAACGCACTAATTACTGAGTATACTAATGAATTGGAAAACGTTTCTACCTATTATGACAGCGTGCACGAAAAGGAATTGGAATTAAAAATTTTAGAACTTAAGGACGAACAAGAAAAATTACAAAAAGAAGTGTTTAAGTACAATAACGCTTTAGAAGAAAAACTTCAGCGTTATGATAATGATATTTTAAAAACTAATTCATCATTAAAAATTAAGTATATGGAAGTAAACGCTGGCGAATTCACCAAGGACCAACTTATTGATATGGGGTATTATGATGATGCCATAAGATGTGTGTGTGGTTACTATGATACTTTGAGTAGTTCTACTGCATATCAATCAATAACGTCTGATAGAAAGGTGGCGGTTTACCTTGACGATTATTATCAAAACGTTGTGTATATGTACGGAATAAGGTCAGGGATGATAGGCTAAATTTGTGTTTTGTAAAAAAGAATAAATTTAAGTAAAATACTAATTAAATTTTATTGGTTTATGTGTGATATAATTAGTAAAAATACGAATAAATTAAAGAAAAACGCTTACATAGTGTAAGCGTTTTTCTTTTTTTAAATTTTAGAAATTAGTGTTCTCTGGCGTGATGATTTTACACTTAGTGTCAGCAATTTTTTCTACGTATTCAATAGGGGGTGTTTTTTCAGTAATAAGATAATCTATATCGTTAAAATGAAAGTCGGTGCAAAGAAACGTTTTGTTAAACTTGGTGCTGTCTACAAGCATTGCGACTTTAGTTGAATTCTTTCGCATTTGTTGTTTTAGTTTTGCTTGTTCAATGCTAGCATCGGTAAAGCCGTTTTCTAAGTCTAACCCCGAGCAAGAAATTAAAGTTATGTCCGCGTGAATTCTTGAAATATAATCCATAGTATCCGTGCCCAAAATAGAGTTAGAATGGTTTTGAATTTGACCGCCCGCAATATATATCTTTACGTTGTTGGTTTGGGAAAGAAGAAGTGCGTTTCTAAGCCCAGTGGTCGTTACCGAAAGATAATTGAAATTGTTTAGCATAGGAATTGTAAGCCCAACGGTTGAACTAGAATCTAAAAAAACCGAATCTCCGTTTTTTATTAACTTAACTGCAAGATTTGCGATGGTTCTTTTTGCCTTTTGATTTTCTTGTTCTCTTATTGCAAAAGCCGTTTCTTCCGCGCTTGACTTAAAGGGCATAGCACCACCGTGTGAGCGTTTGATTAAACCTTGTTTTTCCATACTTCGTAAATCTCTACGGATGGTAGCCCCTGAAACGTATAGTTCGGCGGCAAGTTCTTCCACTGTTGCGGATTTATTTTTGTTCAAAATGTCCAAAATTTCTTCTTGGCGTTCAATTGTAAGCATAATTTCATCCTTTTTTAGCAGTTTTTTACACAAATAATGTTCATTTCTGTTTAGATGTGTTCATATTTTATCATAAAAATTATCTTTTTGCAACTTATTTTCACATGGTTACAAAACATTATATATATGATATAATAATTATGCCAAATAATAACAGTTTTACTGTTTAATAAATTTATAAAAAAATTAAAGTCATATAAAGGAGAAAAAAATTTATGGCAAAACCCGTATTGATGCCTAAAGCAGGCATAACGGTAGAAAGTTGTATTCTTACCGAATGGAAAGTAAAGGTTGGAGACACCGTAAAGGCTGGCGATATTCTTTGCTCTTACGAAACGGATAAGTCTTCTTTCGACCTTGAATCAGAAGTTGAAGGTGAAGTTCTCGCACTTTTCTGCGAAGAAGGCGATGAAGTTCCCGTACTTACCAACATTGCAGTAGTTGGCGCTAAAGGCGAAGACGTTTCCGCTTTCGCACCCGAAGGCGCAGCCGCTCCCGCAGTAGCAGAAGTTGCAGCACCCGCACCCGCAGCTGCTCCCGCAGCACCTGCAGCAGCACCCGTAGCGGCAACCACTAATGCAAAACCCATTACTATGCCCAAGGCTGGTATCACGGTAGAAAGTTGTATCCTTACCGAATGGAAAGTTAAGGTAGGGGATAAGGTTAAAGTTGGCGACGTTATGTTCTCTTACGAAACCGATAAATCTTCTTTCGATTTCCAAGCGGAAATTGAAGGCGAAGTTCTTGCACTCTTCTGTGAAGAAGGCGACGAAGTACCCGTACTTTCAAACGTGTGCGCAGTTGGCGAACACGGCGATGATCCCGCACCTTTAGCACCTGGTGGCGCACCAGTAGCCGCAGTAGCAGAAGTTGCAGCACCCGCTCCCGCAGCAGCACCCGCAGCCGCTCCTGTTCAAACAGCAGCGCCCGCACAAAGTGCTGACGGTAGAATTTTTGCTTCTCCTAGAGCAAAGAACCTTGCAAATAAACTTGGCGTTGATTTAGCAACCGCAACTGGAACTGGTCCTAACGGCAGAATTATCGAACAAGACGTTCGCGCTGCATCAGTTGCACCCAAGGCAGAAGTTGCTCAAGCAGCACCCGCTAAGGCTGAAGCACCCAAGGCTGCACCCGCAGCAGAAAAAGCATCTGACGATCTTAAGGCTTACAAAGATGAAAAGATGTCTAACATTAGAAAAGTTATCGCAAAGAACATGGTTATGTCACTCTCAACAATGGCACAACTTACTCACACCATTTCTTTCGATTGCACCAACATCATGAACTTCAGAAAGTTCTTGAAAGAAAATGCAGAAGTATTAAAACTTCCGCCCATCACTATCAACCACATCATCATTTACGCTGTATCTAGAGTTATTAAGAACCATAGAGATCTTAACGCACACCTTATCAACGGCGACACCATGCGTTATTTTGAACACGTAAATATGGGTATTGCTACTGATACTCCCAGAGGCTTACTCGTTCCCACGCTTTTCGGTGCTGACACTATGAGCCTTTCTGAAATCGCTGTTAAGTCTAAGAAACTCTCTCAAGACGCTATCGACGGCAAGCTCGCACCCGAATTCTTAACCGGTGGCAGTTTCACTATCAGTAACGTAGGTAACATGGGTATTGAAAGTTTCACTCCCGTAGTTAACCCCCCGCAAACTGGTATTCTTGGCGTAAACACCTTGGAAACTAGAATTAAACTCGGTAAGGAAGGCGAAATTATTCCTTATACCGCAATGGCGCTTTCACTCTCATACGACCACCGCGCACTCGACGGTGCTCCCGCATCAAGATTCTTGAAAGAACTCAAAGAATTCTTGGAGAATTTTAGCGTTAATCTTATGAGTAATTCAATCTAAGCCCTTTTAAGGGGTGATATGCGTCGTGATACGCGTAAAATTTGCGCTTTTATTTAGTTGTGTACAGACGTACACGCCTTGCATAAAATGCTCATTTTCCACGTCTGACTTGCATCTGACCCCTTAAATCTAATTTAAGGGTTAATACAATAAATATACTCAATAGGGTAGTATAAACAATAAAAATAAATCTTAAAAATATTTAGGAGTACATTATGGAAATTTTAGATTTAATCGTAATCGGCGGCGGCCCTGGTGGTTACCTTGCAGCAGAACGCGCAGGTCATGCGGGCTTAAAGACGATGGTATTCGAAAAGAGAGCGTTTGGTGGCGTTTGCCTTAACGAAGGTTGCGTTCCCAGCAAAACTTTCTTGAACTCAGCAAAAGTTTTCGACTATGCTAACCATGCTGAAAAGTACGGTGTTAAGGTTGAAGGCAAAACCGCTGTTGACCAAAAATTCGTTGTAGAAAGAAAGAACGGCGTTGTTAAAATGCTCGTTAGCGGTGTTGAAGGTCAACTTAAGAGAAACAAAGTTATTATGAAAAAGGCTGAAGCCGTTATCGAAGGTAAGACTGACGAAGGTATCGTTATCAAGTCTGGCGAAGAAAAGTTCATCGCTAAGCGTCTTATCATCGCAACTGGTTCTATGCCCGTAGTTCCCCCGATTCCTGGTTTAAGAGAAAATCTTGAAACCGGCGTAGTAATGACTAATAGGGAAGTATTAGATTTGACCGAAATCCCTGAAAAACTCGTTGTTATCGGCGGCGGCGTTATCGGTTTGGAAATGGCAAGTTATTTCTCATCAGTAGGTAGTAAAGTTACCGTTGTTGAAATGCTTAATAAGATTGCTGGTCCTACTGAAAATGAAATTTCAGCAATTTTACAAAAGACCTTGGAAAAGAAAGGCGTTGAATTCAAACTCGGTGCAAAAGTTACCGGTGTTGAAAAAGACGGCGTTATTTATGAAAAGGACGGCAAGACCGAAAAGGTTGCAGCAGATAAAATTCTTTGCTCAATCGGTCGTCGTGCAGTTACCCAAGGTATCGGCTTAGAAAACATCGGCGTTAACTTAGAACGCGGCGCAATCGTTACCGATGATCAAATGAGAACTAACGTTGCAAACGTATACGCTGTTGGCGACGTTAACGGTAAAATTATGCTTGCACACACCGCTTATAGAGAAGCAGAAGTTGCAGTTAACACCATTTTAGGCAAGAAAGATAGAATGCGTTACAACGTAATTCCTTCAGTTATCTACACAAACCCCGAAGTTGGTTCAGTAGGTGAAACTGAAGAAAGCGCAAAACAAAAAGGTCTCGACGTTAAGTGCGTATCAATCCCGCTTACTTATTCTGGTAGATATATTGCAGAAAACACCGACCTTAACGGTATTTGCAAACTCGTTATCAATAAAAAGACTAACACTTTAATCGGTGCACACGTAATCGGTTCATACTCAGGCGAATACATCGTTGCAGTATCAGCAATGATTGATTTGGAAGTTGACATCGAAAACATCAAAAAACTCGTGTTCCCGCATCCCACCGTATGTGAAATCGTTAGAGAAGCGATTTTCAGTATATAATTTAGTAAATAATAATAAGGAGATAAAAAGATGCCTAAGAATTTAGTTATCGACCCTAATTTTGTCAGAGCACCTGGCAAAATTCAATTTACGGATATCCCCGTAAACGTTTACAACAAGACGATTGAAGACGAAAAGAAGAACTTCAAGAAAGCAGACTTCGTTCGTATCTTCAACGACATCGCAATGCTTCGTGAATTCGAAAGCATGATCAACGAAATCAAGATCAAAGGCGAATACCAAGGCTTTAAGCACTCATATCCTGGTCCGGCGCACCTTTCAATGGGCCAAGAAGCAGCAGCAGTTGGTCAAGCATACATTCTTGATATGGACGATATGACCTTTGGTTCACACCGTTCACACAGTGAAGTTTTGGCTCGTGGTCTTGCTTCAATCAACAAACTTCCCGAAGACAAACTTTACCAAATCATGAAGGACTTTATGGGTGGTGAAACTCTCGCTCCCGTTGAAAAACTCAACAAGACTGGCGACGTTAAAGACCTTGCTGTTGACTTCCTTCTTTACGGATTTATGAGTGAAATCTTTGCTCGTCGCACTGGTTTCCACCGCGGTATGGGCGGCTCAATGCACGTATTCTTCTTACCGTTTGGTATTTACCCCAACAACGCAATCGTTGGTGGCGCTGCTCCCGTAGCACTCGGTGCAGCACTTTATAAGAAAGTAAACGACAAACCCGGTATCGTTATCTCTAACGTAGGTGACGGCGCTGTTGGTTGTGGTGTTGTTTACGAATCAATGAACTTCGCATCTATGGACCAACTTCGTCAACTTTGGGAAAAGAAGGGTGGACTTCCTATTTTGTTCAACTTCTTCAACAACGGTTACGGCATGGGCGGTCAAACCAGAGGCGAAACTATGGCTTACGACTTCCTCGCTCGTCTTGGCGCAGGTATTTCTCCCACTCAACTTTATGCTGAACGTGTTGACGGTTTCAATCCGCTTGCAGTTATCGACGCAATGAAGAGAAAGAAGAAGATCTTAGTAGACGGCAACGGTCCTGCAATGCTCGACGTTGTAACTTATCGTTACGGCGGACACTCTCCTTCAGACAGCATGAGTTACAGAACTATCGAAGAAGTAGAAAACTGGAAGCAATACGATCCTATGATCACTTACAGAAAAGCGCTTGTTGATGCTAAGATTGAAAGAGACGGTAAGTTCGACGATATCGTTGCATCTATCAAAGAAAGAATGCTCAAACTCTGCAAACTCGCTGCTGATCCCGTTGAATCACCCTATCTTGATTTCAAGAAAGATCCTTACTACGTTGAAGATCTTATGTTCTCTAACGGTGCAGTTGAAAGCATGAGCGATAGAAAGGTTGAAATCGGCAAAGACGTTAAGATTCCTATGGAAGAAAACCCCAGAGTAAAACAAATCGCTGGTAAACAACGTTATGCTTTCGACGAAAAAGGTCAACTCGTTTCTAACATGAAGAGATTTAATATCCGTGACGGCTTGTTCGAAGCAATCATCGATAGATATTATAAAGATACCACTCTCACTTCATACGGTGAAGACGTACGTGACTGGGGTGGTGCATTCGCAGTTTATAAAGGACTTACCGAAGCACTTCCTTACCACAGACTCTTTAACTCTCCCATTTCTGAAGCAGCAATCGTATCATCTGCAGTAGGTTACGGTCTTTGCGGCGGTAGAGTTATCGTAGAACTTATGTACGCTGACTTTATGGGTAGAGCAGGGGATGAAATCTTCAACCAACTCGCTAAATGGCAAGCAATGAGTTCTGGTATCTTAAAGATGCCCGTAGTACTCCGTGTATCAGTTGGTTCTAAGTACGGTGCACAACACTCACAAGACTGGGTAGCACTTCCTGCACACGTTCCTGGACTTAAGGTTTGCTTCCCTGTAACTCCTTACGATGCTAAGGGTCTTATGAACTCAGCACTTAACGGTACTGACCCCGTAATCTTCTTCGAAAGTCAAAGAATTTACGATAAGGGTGAAGAATTCAGAAAAGAAGGCGTACCCGAAGGTTACTATGAAATCCCGATCGGCGAACCCGATATCAAGAGAGTTGGTAGCGATATCACTATTCTTACTATCGGGGCAACCCTTTACAAGGCTATGGAAGCTGCTAAGATTCTTTCTGAAAAATACGGTGTAGAAGCTGAAGTTATCGATGCTCGTTCAATCGTTCCGTTCAACTACGAAAAGGTTGTTGAATCAGTTAAGAAGACCGGTAGAATTATCCTTGCATCTGACGCTTGCACTAGAGGTTCAATCCTTAACGACTTCGCAAGAAACATCTCAGAACTTTGCTTCGATTATCTCGATGCACCTGCAGTTGTTTGCGGCGCTCAAAACTGGATTACTCCTCCGTTTGAATTCGATGCAGAATTCTTCCCGCAAGAAAACTGGATTATCGACTACATCAACGATAAGATTATGCCCCTTAAGGGACACGTTTCAACCATCAATACTTCTGATGCTGAAACCTTGCGTAAAGCAAAGAAAGGTGTATAACGTCTTATATGAAAATAAAAAATGGGCTTGGAATAACCAAGCCCATTTTTTTAATAATTTACTTGATAAAAAGTTTTACGTGTTGTATAATAAACGTATGGAATTTAAGTTTTTAACCCACGACAATCACGACGCTTATTTTAACTTAGCAAGTGAAGAATATTTGTTAAAGCAAACGGACGGGTATTATTATTATCTTTGGATAAACGACCCTGCCGTTATCGTTGGCGTTAACCAAAACACCTTGCAAGAAGTAAACCTTGCGTTTACTGAAAATAATAATGTAAAAGTTGTAAGAAGGTTGACGGGCGGCGGCGCTGTTTATCACGATGGGGGCAACCTTTGTTATACGGTAATTGCACCTTATGATGAAAATGAAAATAACTATAAAAAGTTTACTGCACCCGTTATTGAATACTTGAACGAACTAGGCGTAAACGCGGAGTTTTCCGGTAGAAACGATATAACTATTGACGGTCAAAAAATATCGGGTAATGCCCAAACCGTTTTTGGAAAAAGAATTATGCATCACGGCACAATTTTGTTTTCTTCTGATATGGAAGTGCTATCTCACGCGCTCAACCCTTCAAAATTAAAAGTTGAAAGCAAGGGTATAAAGAGCGTTAGGGCAAGGGTAACCAACGTAAGCGAACACTTAAAAGAAAAAATTACTATTGAAGAATTTAAGGCGGGACTTAAAGAAAAGTTTACAAAAATTGCAGCCGAATATTCATTTACCGATAAAGATTTAGAGAGCATAAACGCTTTGGTAAAGAATAAATATTCTACTTACGAGTGGAATATAGGGCATTCTCCAAAAGCGAAAAACAAGTTTGAGTATAAATTTCCGTTTGGTATTTTTACCCTTAATTTTGATATAGAAAAAGGTAAAATTTTTAACGCTAAAATCTTTGGTGACTTCTTTGCGTTTGGTAGCGTTGACGAGTTTAACAATAAACTAAATGGCGTGCTTTTTAAAAGGGAAGAAGTAGAAAAAGCATTTAGCGGAATTGAAAAGGTTATAAAGGACGCAAGTGCTAAAGAAATAGCGGATAAAATGTTTAACGAATAATTATTTTTGTCCTTCAATATTTACTGTAATTTGAACCTTCATCTTTGATAATAAATCATCTTTATATTGACTGTACTGCTTATGGTTAAAGCGGTACAGTTTTTCATTTAACCCTAAAAAATCGCACTTAGTTTCAATAGATTTTTTGACCAACCTATCTATTCTATCACGCATAATGTCGTGTGTTTTGTCAGTTAATTCCTTGGGAAGTGGCTTATTTTCTGACAGTGCTTCAGTAGAGCCTTCGACAGCGTGGTCGCTGATTTTACAGTATAGTGAAAGTTTAATTGAAAGCGTTGGAACATCACCTTTGACAAACTTAATTTTGTGTTTGCTACCAGTCACTGATAAAAGGTAGTTGCTCTTTTTTTCGCTACTGTCTAAAACGCCGTCAACTGGAAGTGTAGTACCCTTAAAATTTTCCGTTAAAGCGTTTAAGGTCAGTGTTAAATCAGAGTCGAGTTCGCCCACAAAATGTCCGTCCTTAAAAAGCGCGGTTGAGCGCGCGTCGTATAACACTTTTTTATCTTTTGTTTTTTCTCCGCTCTCATTGCCAGAACTTCCGCCTTGTGATTTTGTTCCGCCTTGACCGCTGTTAGCACCGTCTTCACCCGATGATACCATTTTTACTAAAGGCATATATGACGAGTTGTTTTTTGAATAATGCCCAACGCAAAAAGTCTTGATGTCGGTCGATGCAACGTCGTTGTCAAACCCTTGGGTTTTAAACATAATTTTTTGAAGTGCAAACGCCGAGATGTTATCTAGTGGGGTAGATGATGATAAAACTTCTTTAGCGTCTTTTTCAGTAAGCGCAACCAGTGCCGAATCTTGCACTCTAAGTGTTTTTGCAAAGTAATCAAGTGCTTCAATTACGTTTGTATTAGTCAACGAGTTGCCAACAAGAATTAGGTTGCAAAACGCAAGTTTAGGAAACCACCCCGAAACGTCCCCTAAATCTTTAAGTGCAGCACCCACAGTCGAGCCTTTGCCCGTTAGTTGCGCCTTTAAGTTTTCACTATTAGTATCGGTTGCTTCGGGCACGGCGATTTGTGCGGTTACTAAATAATCGTCGTTTTCTTTATCGATTGCAATAGCAGTAATTATCGAAGTTTTTTCCACGTCAATAAGTCCAAAGTCGTTAGAGAAAAAGAATAAAAAGGCAATAACAACTAAGATAATAGCGATTTTAGCTTTAAATGTTTTTCGCATACTTTTTCTCCTTTTTCACAAGCGCTAATAAAAATAAAGGTAAAATATTACCAACAATAAAGAAAAACGCACTTGCGTAAGTTTTCATAAAGTTTTCAATACTTGCAAAGTTTCTCGTAAACACAAGCAAAATAACAAGTTGCGCCCCAACAACGAAGATGGGTGAAATCCATTTTTTGGTTATATTAAAAATTTTATCTAAAATTTTGCACGCAAAAAATAGCGGCAGTGATAACGCAAAAATATTTGAAACCAAAATCAGCACAATTCCTAAATAATCAAACCTACCTATATTGTTTATAACCGCGGTGTATTTTGAAATTTCCGTAAGTGCAAACCTTTGTCTATAAGCGATAGAAGTAAATACCGAGTAAAAAGTTATCATAAAAACAACTATCATTATAACGGATATTAGAAAAGATATGGCAATTTTAACGCCATCGCCCTTTTTAAGTCTAAAATTACCTATAAAAAACATTAAATAAGGAAGGTCGCAAAACCAATTTAGTACCGAATAACTAGCCTTAAAAATGCCATCAAATCCGTTTACGCCGATAGGTAAAATAGCCGTATAATCAGCGTTTGGGATAGAGAGTGAAATAAGCACGATAAGCCCTAAAACGCTAAACGCCCAGAGAACGTCCGCTGCGCGCCCCAACACGCGCAGTCTTTTGCAACAAAGGTATAGAGCAACGGCAAAAAAGGGCAAAAAATACAACTTACTTGGCATAAGCGTGTAAAGGGTTAGTTCCACGTAATCTTTTTGCTCGTTTATAGGCACAATTGCCTTTAGAAAAAAGAAAACAAAGTAAAGAACGAACACCGTGCGCGCCCAAAACTTGCCGAGCGTATTTTCTATTAAAGCAAACAAATCGCTTTTAGTATGCTTATAGGCGTAAACAATTGCTAAAAGCCCAATAAAATCAACCGCAAGAATAATAAGCGTGCTTATCCATAAGTCGTTTGATGCAAAACTAGACAGAACGCTTGGTGCCGTGAAAATTTTTACGATAGGAAAAAACGCTATTATAAAAAGGCAAACTTGCCTGCTTTTAAGTTCAAGTTTCATAAATTCTCCTTATCTAGTCTTGTCCACCCAGTCGTTTTTTGTTAGTAGTTTTAATCGACTTAGGTCTATAAGTCATCTCTTGAATAAACCCTTTATAAAAACCGTCTTTTAAGTCTTCTTTGATTAGCGGGGAAAAGGGTGCAGCAACGGGCGAACCAAAACTCTCAAAAGATATAAGGTAAATAAAGAGCGCGGATATAGCAAGTAACATTCCGTAAAGCCCAGTTGCGCCCGCAATAATCAAAAATAATATTCTAAGCACGGAAAAGGTTTGTTCTAGTTCGGGTACGGTGTATAAACATATACCAGACAATGCAACTATCATAAGTGTTGGTGCGGAAATTATCCCGGCAGTAACGGCTGTTTCGCCAAGTACAAGCCCGCCTACGATAGATACAACCATACCCACGTATTTGGGCATACGCACACTTGCTTCGTTTAGTATCTCAAAAATCATAAGGGTAAAAAACATCTCGTAACTAGGCGACAGCGGTATACCTTTAATACTGTTTACAATAGTAAGCAAAAAGGATAGGGGGATAAGTTGCAAGTGAAACAGTTCCGCCGCGACGTAAAGGGCGGGCAAAAAAAGCGCAAAAAGTACTGATAAAACTCTAATCGAGCGGGCGGCGGTTGCGCTGTAAGGCGAGTTGTAATAGTCGCTTGCACTTTGGAAATCTTCTACTAAAAGATAGGGCACGGACAGCGCTATAGGTGAGCCGTCTACAAAAATTGCAACCCTACCCTCTAATATTTTTGCTGCTAAAATATCGGGTTTTTCCGTGTTGCCGACCTGCTTAAAAAGTGAAGTTTTGCGCTCTACTAAAAGTTTAGAAACGTAAGATGAATCAAGCACCGCATCAATATCAATTTTCTTTAGTTTTTCTTTAATGTTTTTGACTAACTTTATGTCAGTAATAGTCGATATATAACACAATGCAATCGGTGTTTTAGAGTATTTTCCAACCGTTAAATATTCAAACTTTAAATCGGGCGACTTTAATCTCCTTCTCATAAGCGAAACGTTTACAGGTAAGCATTCTACAAAACCTTCTCTTGGCCCTTTAATAACGGTTGAAGTAGGCGGTTCGCTGATAGCCCTTTTTTCAAAAAATTTAAGCCCGAAAGAAAAGGCTAATTCCAGCCCATCGACAAGCAAGAGCGCATTCCCTAAAAGAGTGTCGGTAACCACTTCATCAGCGGTATATACGCACTTTTTTTCGGGCGAGTGAAAGGCTTGAAATAGCGTTTTTTCTTCTATCGCGCCACTAAATTCTTGCATAGGGCGAAGTATAAGTTCGCCTACGTTATTTTTGTCTATTAGGTCGTTTACGAATATTAAAACAGCATCAGTTTCTTTAATTTTTAGTGATAAAAAAGTAACGTCGTCAGAAGATAGTACGCTTTTAATATAATCGGTGTTTTGTGTTAAAGATTTTTGTAGCTTCATATTATAAAAACTTCTTTAATCTTTGTTCGTAATCTTCTTCTAATTCAAGTAATCTTTCCACAAAAGACAAAATGTTTTCATCAAGATTAGTGCCTTCGTTTTTCATAGCGGTAAGTTCGTTTATACCCATAACCGTACCGTTAATCATCATTTCAGCAACTTGATTTTTACTGTTATCGAACATAGTTTTCATCTTGATGCTGCTCCATAGCATAGCCTTTTTCAAGGGGTTAACGTCCTTTGGTTCAATGCCGTTATCACGCATAAATGAAGAAATTTCACCTATAAGTTTTTCATAACCTTCATATTCTTCTTGAAGTTCGTTTTTTATGCCTTCGTCTTCCACTTCAGGGATAAGATCTGAAATGCTTTGAAGCGCTATGTGCGCGTTCTTATAAACGTCGGTTATTGCCTTTTTGTTGTAATCATTAAATTCCATTTTAGTTCTCCTTTTATAAATAATGTAAAAATAGTTTGAGAAAAGGTAAATTTTTTATGCTAAAACGTTTGACAAAACGGGGCAAATGATATAGAATATTCGAGTAGCCGCTCGAAAGGGGTTTTATAAGTATGCAAAAAAGCAGCGCCCCAAAAAAAATTATTCGGCGAGACTGGTTAGCAGGAGGTATTAAAAATGTACGCAATCGTAGAAAACGGTTCAAAGCAGTACAAAGCAGAAGTTGGTCAAGTTATTAGATTTGAAAAACTTTCAGCAAACGTAGGCGACAAAGTTGAGTTTGACGTTTTGATGGTTTCAGATGAAAACG
>SVHH01000005.1 GCA_015055945.1 Clostridiales bacterium | reverse complement strand
GAAAAAGGTCAAATAGAATTTACTTCAGGTAAACCTGAATTTATTTCAAGAAGATTTTTTGACGACGTTGATATTGCGTTTATGATGCACTCTACTTCAAACGATGATGAAAAAATTAATTTCTTATTAACAAAGGGTCATAACGGCGTTATTAGAAAACGCACTATCGTTAAGGGTAAATCTTCACACGCAGGCGCGCGTCCTCACGAAGGTATTAACGCGCTCAACGCAGCGTCGTTAATTATTGTTGCGATTAACTCTTTAAGAGAAACTTTCAAAGAAAGTTACTATGCAAGAGTTCACTCAATTATCACTAAAGGTGGCGATGCTGTAAACGCAGTTCCTAACGAAGTTGTAATTGAAAGTTACGTTCGTTGCGCAGAACCTAAAGCACATAAGTTAGTTAACGATAGCGTAAACAGAGCAATTTCAGCAGCGGCTGCAGCAATCGGCTGTACCGTTCATATTGAAGATATGGCAGGTAGTGAAGCGCTTAATGAAGACGCGGCTTTGAGAGAAGTTGCTTTAGAAGTGTTTGAAGAACTTGCTGGTAAGGACGGATATGAGTACAATGGAAAATGGATGGCGTCTTCAACCGATATGGGAGATATAAGCACGCTTTTCCCATCAATACACGCGTATACTATGGGGGCAATCGGTGAACCCCACGGTATAGATTTTTATATTGATGACGTGTATAACGTTTGTGTGAACGGCGCAAAGTTTGAGTTTGGTTTAATACGTAAATTACTTGAAAATAACGCTATGAAGGCAAAACATATCATAGCTAATTTTACTCCCGTGTTTAATTCAGTGGAAGAATACGTAGCTCATAAGAAATCTATCAACAAGGATAAGCAGACTGTAATAATGAACGACGACGGAACGATAACATTAAATTACAAATAAGAAACAAGAGGTGATAATATGAAGAAATGTTACGAATTAGTTGAAAAGAATAAGCAACTCGTTTTAGATGCTGAAAAGTATATTTGGGCAAACCCCGAACCTGGTTATAAAGAATTTAAGACTAACGCTTATATGCTTGAACAATTTAGAAAACTTGGTTATACCGATATTGTTGAAGCAAAAGATTGCACTGGTTTTTATACCGTAGTTGATACTGGTAGAGTTGGTCCTACCGTTTTAGTAATGGCAGAACTTGACTCACTTATCAACAGACTTCACCCCGAATGCGATAAAGAAACTGGCGCAGTTCATAACTGTGGACACCACGCACAATGCGCTGCGATGCTTGGCGTAGCGGCGGCGTTAAAAGAAGAAGGCGCTTTAGATAACCTTTGCGGTAGAATTAAACTCTGCGTTGTTCCCGCAGAAGAAGGTATTGAAATCGGTTATAGAAAAGGGCTTGTTGAAAAAGGTCAAATAGAATTTACTTCAGGTAAACCTGAATTTATTTCAAGAAGATTTTTTGACGACGTAGATATAGCGTTTATGATGCACACAACAGTAAACGATGATGAAAAAATTAATTTTGTTTTAACTAAGGGTCATAACGGCGTTATTAGAAAACGCACTATCGTTAAGGGTAAATCTTCACACGCAGGCGCACGCCCGCACGAAGGCATTAACGCTCTTAACGCAGCGTCGTTAATTATTGTTGCGATTAACTCTTTAAGAGAAACTTTCAAAGAAAGTTACTATGCAAGAGTTCACTCAATTATCACTAAAGGTGGCGATGCGGTAAACGCAGTTCCTAACGAAGTTGTAATTGAAAGTTACGTTCGTTGTGCAGAACCTAAAGCACATAAGTTAGTTAACGATAGCGTAAACAGAGCAATTTCAGCAGCGGCTGCAGCAATCGGCTGTACCGTTAGAATTGAAGATATGGCAGGTAGTGAGGCACTTCACGAAGACCCGAATTTAAGAGAAGTTGCTTTAGAAGTATTTGAAGAAATCGCTGGTAAAGACGGTTATAAATATGACGATACTTGGGCAGCATCTTCAACCGATATGGGTGATATTAGTACACTTTTCCCCGCAATCCATATGTATTCAGCAGGCGCAAAAGGCTCTACACACGGTATTAACTTTTATATTGAAGACGCTTATAAGTGCTGTGTAAACGGTGCTAAAGCCGAATTTGGTTTAATCGTAAAACTTCTTGAAAATAACGCGATTAGAGCAAAAGAAGTAATGGCTAAATTTACGCCCGTATTTAAGAGTGTTGACGAATATCTTGCTCACAAGCGTTCAATCAATATGGAAAAAGATACCGTTATTATGAACGAAGACGGCACTATCACTTTAGACTATAAAAAATAATCGGTTAATTTAACTTTAGGATAAGAAATGGCACACTTTAGATTTAACTTAAACGCTTTTGTACAGGACGTAACTGAAAGTAACCTAAATGAAAGACGTAAAAAGATAGGCAACCTTTTGATATATTCGTGCTTTTTTACTTACATGATGAGTATGTCGGTAAAGGGTATAGTCGCTGCGGAAACGGGGTTCTTAAAAGAACTGTGGAATTTAAACTATACGCAAACGAGTATGTCTAACGCCTTTTACTTCGTTATATACGGTCTTGTTCAGATAGGCTTGTTTATCTTTGTGAAAAAGATAAATATTAGAAAATACCTTATTGTAACTATACCCTTATCAGCCTTGTTTGTCGTTTTAATGGGTACTAGTAATAATATCGTGCAACTGTGGGTGTTTTACGGACTAATGGGCGCGTTCCAAGCGGGGTTGTTTTCGGGTTGTAATTCAACGCTTACTTCTTGCTTACCGTCGTCGTTATTATCCAAAGGTAACCGTTTTATGAATTTAGGTTATGCGGCGGGTACGGTTTTATCGTACGCGCTGTGCGGGCTTTGTGTTTCAAACGGGGCCTGGAGAATACCATACTTTGTTTTTGGAGCGTTATTTTTAATATCTTTTATAATTTTTATAATCATCTCGGGATTAGCGTGGAAGATAAAACACATAAACGATATTTTCCACAAAAAAGATGCTGAAAACACAACTGTAAAAGTAAAAGATGACGATGATGATCCTATAGTTACGCTTGAAACAAAGAAAAAGCAAGTTTTGTTTTACGTTATAGTTTTATCTTGCACCTTTATAATAACTGCACTTTATTATTGCGTAATGAACAACGTTACGCTTCTTCTTAAAGACGTGCACGGACTTCCTGATGACATTTCAATTTACGTAAGCGTTTTAGCACCAGTAACTATTGCTATAGGGCCGATGATGACAATTTCTGCTTGTAATAAAGATAAAAACTTTATTCGCCAAGCGGTTAAATTTATGTTAATCGTTCTTCCTATACCGCTACTTTTAATGTTCTTTTATGACGTAAGCGTGTTTATTGCGCTGCCGCTTACGATACTCTACGTTATTTTAACTAACGGAGTAAAGGCTATTGCAATAAGCATTATAACCTTTAAAATGAGAAAGCAGTTCAACGTAAGCGCGTATAGCGCAATTTCAAACGCAACTGCATCTATCGCGGCAGGGGTTATGCCCGTAGTAGTCGGTGCGCTTATTGACTTTGCTGGATGGCAGTTATCTTACCTTGTAACCTTTATAGTTGCACTCGTTCTTACTGTAATACTTATAATAGTTAACGCTGTGGTAACAAAAGCAAATAAGAGTAAACAAAAAAACAATTAAACTAAACGTTATAAAAATCAATAATAAGTTCTAATGAACAAATTTAATAAAAACTAACACAAAAGTCAAAAAATGTGTTAAAATAAAATATGATATAAATTAAGGAGAAAAAATTATGTCAAAAATCAAAATCGGTTGGTCAGAAGTAGACATTACCCCGAAAAAAGGCGTTAAAATCAGCCTTGCTGGTCAGTTCTTTGAAAGAATTACTGATGAAGTAGAATCACCTTTGGTGGTAACTGCTTTCGCTTTAGAAAGTGGCGACGACCAAATGATTATTTGTGCATGCGACCTTGTTGGTATTGCAGCAAACCTTAACGCAATGGTAAAAGAAAATCTTAAAGACAAACTTCCCATTTCACCCGATAAGGTAATCTTGAGTGCAATACATACTCATACGTCTTACGTATATCCTAGACCTAACGTTCTTGCGTGGAAATTAAGAAAACAAGACCCTACTACTTCTCGTTCATACTTGCAAGAAAATCTTCCCCCGGATATGGAATACAAACCTTTAGTTAGCAACGAAAAGTGTATGCCTGGTGAAGAAGTTCTTCAAATGCTTATTGAAAAAATTTCAGAAGCAGCAATTACCGCATGGAATAATAGAAAGCCCGCTTTCTATCAAAACGCTTTCGGCCGTGCAGTTGTTGGTATGAACCGCCGTGCCGTTTATGATGACGGCTCTGCTAAGATGTGGGGTGAAACCAATATGGCTAACTTCGATTCTTTAGAAGCAGGTAACGATAGTGGTATCGAACTTATCTACACTTATGATGAAAACAAAGAACTTTCTGGTGTAATTGCAAACATTGCGTGCCCTTCACAAGTTGTTGAACATAGAAGTTTCATTTCATCTGACTACTGGGGCAAGGTTAGAGAAAACTTACGCAATAAGTTTGGTAGAGACATCAAAGTTTTAGGTCTTTGCTCAGCAGCAGGGGATCAATGCCCGAGAGATATTATCCGTTGGGTAGAACCTGAAACCCCCATTGACGATCCTAACATCAAGAGAAATTATCTCGTAGAACGCAGGGCAGACCCGTCAATGTTTGACGTTTCAGGCTTAAAAGTTGTTGGTAGAAGAATTTCTAACGAAATTATCTCTGTGTTTGAAGAACTTAATGGCGACTTTAAGGATGAAGGTTTGCTCGTTCACGAAACTATCGAACTTTCACTTCCTTTAAGAAAGGTTACCGTTAAGGAATATGAAGATGCAAAGGCAGCAATCGATAACTTTATCGAAAAGAACCGTGGCAGACGCGCATCTTTTGAAGATACCGCTGCAATGCACGTTTACTCTGGTGCAATCACTCGTTATCGTCAACAACAACTCGTTAACACCGTAGAAATGGAAGTACACATTATTCGTTTCGGCGACGTTGCTTTCTGTACTAACCCCTTTGAACTCTTCCTTGATTACGGTAACCAAATTAGAGCAAGATCTAAGGCAAAACAAACCTTTATTATCCAACTCGCTTGCGGTACTGCTGGATACTTGCCTACTAAGAAAGCAGAAGAAGGCAGTCACTACTCTGCATACGTTTCTTCTGGTACTGTTGGTCACGTTGGCGGTGATATGTTAGTACGCGAAACCTTAGAACGTATCAATAAAAAGTTTTAATTTAGGAGAAAATAATGGGTAAAAATTTACTCGGCGTAGACTTTGGAACCACTGCGCTTAAAGCGTGTCTTTTCGATGAAAAAGGCAATATTTTAGCGTCGGAGTCCGCGCAATATAAACTAATAACCGAAGGCGAATTTATTGAATTCCCCGCAGAAGAATTCTTTAACGTATTCTCTAACACGGTTAAAAAAATTACAGATAAATTCAAGGTTGACGCGCTTGCACTCGACACTCAAGGCGAAACCATGATAGTTTTGGATAAGGACGGAAATCCTTTGATGAACGCTATCATTTGGCTTGACAATAGAGCGGAAGTTCAAGCAAAGCGCATGGAAGAAAAGTTCGGTTTAGAAAAGATTTATAATCTTACTGGACAAGCGGAAATCCCCGCAGGATATCCCGCACCTAAGATTGAATGGCTTAAAGATAATAAGCCCGAACTCTTTAGTAAAGCAGCAAAATTCTTGCTTTTAGAAGACTATATTATATATCGTTTAACCGGTAAGTTTGCGGCATCTCGTTCACTCTATTCTTCATCACTTTTGATGGATATTAGAACGGGAGAATATATCCCCGAAATGCTCGACTATTTAGGCATCACTAAAGATCAACTTCCCGAACTTAAAGAAAGTGGTGAAGTCGTTGGCGAATATAACGGAATTACCGTTGTAACCAGCGCACTTGACCAAATTGCCGGTGCAACTGGTGCAGGCGTTGTTAAGACGGGCGTTATGAGTGAAACTACGGGTACGGCTTTGGCAGTTTGTGCTTTGACTGAAGAATTCCCCCCGTATTACGAAGGTTTGAAAGTTTCAATCTACTACGTAAGACGCGGCGTATATTGCCTTTTGATGTGGGCACCCACGGCTGGCGCAGTTTTAGAATGGTTTAAGCGTAACCTTTGCGAAGGTTTAGGATATAAAGAACTAAACGAAATTGCTGAAAAAGTTCCCGCTGGATGTGAAGGTTTAATCGCGCTTCCTCACCTTTGCGGAACGGTTATGCCCGAAAATCAACCTAACGCAAAAGGCGTGTTCTTCGGCGTGGAATTAAAGCACGAAAGGGGACACTTCGTTCGCGCAATCATGGAATCAGTTGCGTACATGATTAAAGAATACGTGGAATTCATGGGCGTTTCGGTTGAACAAATCCGTTCAATGGGCGGTGGCGCAAACAGTAAACTTTGGTGTGAAATCAAGAGCGGTGTTTTGGGTAAAGAAATCGTTACCTTAAAACAAAACGAAACTGCTTGCTTGGGCTCTGCAATCTTTGCTGGCGTAGGCATAGGCGTTTTCGAAAATGAAATTGCCGCTACTGATAAAATCGTAGCCTTAGAAAAGTCTTATAAAGTGGATAACCCTGCATACGAAGATATCTATGCGGATTATAAAGTAAAAGAAAAAAAATTAATGGAGATTTTTAAATAATGAAAATTGCATTTGCTGGATTTGGCGAAGTTAATACGCCTATCGAAATCATTGAAAGAAAGTGTGCGGCTGCTCTCGCAGACGTAAAAGCATCAGGTGCGGAAGTTTATTCTTGCTATCCTATCACCGACGATTATGAAGAAAAAGACGTAAACAAAGCAATTGACTACTTTACTGGTAAAGATTTTGACTGTTTAGTTCTTTGCGTAGCAGGTTGGATTCCTACCCACGCAGTAATCAAAGTTGCTGAAAAATTCCGTCATATTCCTATGGTTCTTTGGGGACTTTGCGGTTGGATTGAAGATGGCAGAATTATCACCACCGCTGACCAAGCAGGTACTACCGCTCTCCGCAAAACTATGAAAGACTTAGGCTATAAGTTTAAGTACGTTTACGACATTATCGGTAAACCTTCAAGAGTTACTGAAGTATTATCTTTCTGCAAGGCAGCATCAGCATTTAAAGAACTCCGTTCTGCTAAAATCGGTCAAATGGGCTTTAGAGATATGCATCTTTACGGCACTTTGTTTGACGGCCCGTCATTAAAGAGAGTTGTTGGTCCTGAAATTGAATGCTTTGAAATGCTTGAAGTTGTTCAACGCGCTGAAAAGGTTACTGAAGAAGCAATCGACGGCGTTATCAACACCACTTTAAAAGAATGGAATTTCAAGAAAGAACCCGATATGAGTATCGTTCGCCGCGGTGTTGCTTACTATCTTGCATTAAAGGAAATCATTGATGAAAGAAAGTACGCGGCAATCTCGCTTAAAGACGTTGACGGTATGAAGAAATTGCTCGGCTTCCCGCCCGCAATGATTTTCATGCTCCTTGCTGATAGAGAAGGTCTTTGCACTATCCCTGAAAACGACTGCTTAGGTAACGTTACCCAAGCGCTCATCAAATCACTTACGGGTCAAATCGCTGCTTACTTAGAATTCTATGAATTCTTTGAAGAAGGCGTTCTCGCGGGTGTTCCTGACTACGTTCCCGCTGAAATCGTTGATGGACAAGTTACCGTTAGCCCCGAAGCGTTCGGTCTTTTATCACAAGGTGTTCTCAACGTGTCAAAGGTTAAAACCGGAGTTCTCACTATGTGCCGTTTGGCAGTAGAAGAAGGCAAGTACGTTATGCATATGGTTGTTGGTGAAGGTACTACTCCGCAAAAATGGGAAGAAGCAGGCTGGGCTCAACCCGCTCCGCAACTTCCTGCGCTTAAGGTTCTCTTAAAAGACACCGAAGACTTCGCTGATAAGGTTATGTGTCAACACTACATCATCTCTTACGGTGATAACTCTAAACTTATCAAAGACTTCTGCAATATCGCAGGTATTGAAATTATCTAATAGTTTAGTAAAACTTAAAACCCCTTTTGCAAAAAGCAAAAGGGGTTTTTTATATTAGCACTTTACATTTTTATATATTTATGTTAAAATAACTAGTATGAGTAAAAAAGTTAGTATAGGAAACGTTATTATAGGCGGTGGGGAAAGGGTTGCCGTTCAGTCAATGGCTACCTTTAAGATTAGCGACACCGCGCGCGCAATTGACGAGTGTCAAAGATTAAAATCTTTGGGGCTTGATATTATGCGCTTTTCCGTAACCGATGAGTTGGATGCTAAAGCGTTTGGCATTGTTAAAAAGGGCGCGGGCGTTCCACTCGTTGCGGATATCCATTTTGATTATAAATTAGCGCTTGCGTCTATTGACGGCGGTGCGGATAAAATACGTATTAACCCTGGTAATATCGGTGGAGAGCAAAACGTTAAGGCTGTTGCCGATGCGCTAAAAGCAAATAAAATCCCCGTCAGAGTTGGTTCAAACACTGGTAGTATTGAAAAAGAATTTTTAAGAAAATATGGTAAAAATGAAATTTCTCTAGGTGAAAGTGCGCTTAAAAACGTTGCGATTTTAGAAAAACACGGCGTTGATAACATCGTTATTTCAGTAAAGGCAAGCGACGTTTCTTTAATGGTAAAAGCGTACGAATATATTGCAAAAAAGACCGACTACCCATTGCATTTGGGCGTAACCGAAGCGGGTACGGAATATAGCGGCGTTGTTAAAAATTCTATCGGTATCGGCGCGCTGTTGTTAAAGGGCATAGGCGACACTTTAAGGGTAAGTTTATCGGCTGACACCGCACGTGAAGTGATTGCCGCACGTGAAATTTTATCGGCGGTAAACCTAATTGACGATAAAGTTAAAATTATTGCTTGCCCCACTTGTGGAAGATGTGAGTGGGACTGTATGAACTTTGCAAAAAAGGTTGAAGATTACACTCAAAACATCAAAAAACCCTTAAAAATTGCCGTTATGGGCTGCGTTGTAAACGGTCCTGGCGAAGCGGCGGATGCTGACCTTGGTATCGCTGGCGGCAAGGATGAATGTGTAATTTTTGTTAAAGGTAAAATTGTTAAAAAGGTAAAGAAAGACCAAGTAGAAAAGGTGTTTTTCGGAGAAATTGATAGATGTTTACAGTAAAAAGCCACTCGGAATTTATTGCTGATATTCGCGCGCTTGACGTTAAGTTGAAAAATATAAGAATCAACTCTATCGAAATCGAGCGTGAAAAAAGCAAGATCCGTTACAATTTCATATGCGACGTTGCTATAGATGAAGATCTCCAAAAACGCATTTTAGGCGAAGCGGAAAAAATCACTAATTCAGCCTTTACCCAAGTGGAAATTACCGTTAAGAAAATCGTTAGTAACGACCAACTTATCAGCACGGAAATTTACCGCTATTTGGCAGAAAAATACCCATCCGTATCCATTTTTTTAAAGCCAACTGACATAATTTGCAGTGTTATCGGTAACGTTGTAAAGTATGTTTTAAGACTTACTAAAGACGGTGCGGAATACGTTACTAAAAACGGCGCTTTGACAAAACTTAACGAGCATTTAGCAAAGTGTTTTTGTTCAGATTTTGCGGGCAGCACTGAGATAAAAGAAGCAGAAGAAAGCATAAGTTTACTTAGTGATGAAGTTTATGAGAGTGAACTTCAAAAGATAGAACATAGAACGATAAGGGTTAAAGACGTAATCGTTATAGACGACTATAATATGGGCGACCTTGCGCTCTATATTGAAGATGCTACCGCTGGCGACATTACCGTTTGCGGTAAAATTACTGAGATAAGTGAACGCGAAACTAAAAACGGCAAGCCTTTCTTAATTATTCATCTTGACGATACAACTGGCACTACTAGCGGCGTGTATTTTTCTAAAAAGAACACTTACCACAAGATAAAAGAATTAGTGGTAGGGGATACTATTATTGCGCGCGGAAAGATAGGCGATTATAACGGTAGACGCTCTTTTACTTTTGAAAAAATTAACCGCTGCACTTTTCCAGCGGACTTTGTTAAAAAGGATAAGTATAAAAAGTCCGCACCCAAAAACTATAAGACCATTTTCCCCGAACCCGCAAAAACCATTAAAGTTAAAACGGTGTTTGATGCGGAAGAAGTATTGCCCAGCGAGTTAACCGATAAAGTTTACGTGGTGTTCGATATAGAAACTACTGGGTTAGAATTAACTCGTAGTGGTATAACTGAAATAGGCGCGGTTAAACTTGTAAACGGGAAGCCGACCGAGCAATTTACCACGCTTGTTAAACCCGATTATAGAATTGATGAAGAAAATGAAAAACTCACGGGTATATCAGAAGAAATGGTAAAAGACGCGCCTAAAATCAGCACGGTTATTCCTGACTTTATGAAGTTCATTGAAGGTGCTATCTTGGTTGCACATAACGCTGAGTTTGACGTTAAGTTTATCAAGTATTTTGCTGGTGCTGAAGATTATGAAGTTAAAAACGAAGTAATTGACACGATGGCTTTGGCGCGTAAATACATGCCGCAATTAAAGAATCATAAACTTAACACTATTGCTGACTATTTTGGAATAGTTTTTCACCATCATAGAGCGCTTGCCGACGCATATTGCACCGTTGAAGTGCTCACCGAACTTCTTAAAATTAAAAATAAAGTGTAAAATGCTTGCTTTTGTAATAAAAGTATGTTAAAATAAGTATGCTTATAGATGATTACTTGCTATGAGAACGGACTTGTCCGTTCTCATATCTTTTTTATAATAGGCTTTTTCACTTCATTTAATTGATTTTTGACGGAAAACTACTGTGAAATACTTCGCGTTTTATTCGATTACAGACCGCAGAGGGTATGCGCTCTCATAAAACACTCGTCTTTCTTGTATTTTTCTCGTCAATCGCAAAAACGAGTTTTTGCTAAATCAATCACTCTCAGTTACAAAGCCTTTGGCTTTTTTAGCAGCCTAATAAATAAGGAGAAAAAATGAAAGTTAAATCTAACTTAGAAATTCAAGAATTTTGTCAAAAAATTGCTGAACCTTTAGGTATAAGGGTTGCGGAAGTTGAGTTTAAGCAAGGCAAAAACCCCGCGCTTACCATTTATATCGATAAAGCGGGCGGTGTTGACCTTGATACTTGTGAACTTTTTCACCGCGCTATTGACGAGCCTATTGACGAGCTTGACCCCACTTTTGGTGTAGCATACACTTTGAACGTTTCTAGCCTTGGAGCGGATAGACCTTTTAAGACTGATGAAGATTTTAATTCACATATAGGCGAAAGGGTTGAAGTAAAACTAAATAGTTCTATTCGTGGAAAGAAGTTTTACGACGGCATATTGACTTCGTATAACGGTAAAGTAATAACCTTAAAAGTTGATGAAAAAACAACCTTTACCATTGACCTTAAAAACTGCGTAAAGGTAAACGAATACATCGATTTTTAATAAATAGATAAAAAATATATTTTATATAGTAAACAAGGTTTACAAGGAGAAAAATAATGATTAACCAAGATTTCTTTTTAGCGCTTGAAGATTTGGAAAGAGAAAAGGGCATTTCACAAGCAGAATTTATTGCTGCGCTTGAAAACGCTCTCGTAATCGCTTACAAAAAGAGCACAGGTACTGCTGGTGGCGTTGAAGTAAGACTTAACCCCGAAAAAAAATCTATCAAGATTTATAGCACTAGAGCGGTAGTAGAAGAAGTTATCGATCCCGAAAAGGAAATTAGCGTTGAAGAAGCGCAAACCATTAAAAAGAGTTATAAGGCGGGCGACACCATCAATACCGAAATTATCTCAAAGAACTTCGGTAGAATTGCTGCTCAAACCGCAAAACAAATTTTAATGCAAAAACTTCGTGAAATCGAACGCGACAACACCGTTAGCGAATTTGAAGATAAAGAAGGCGAACTTATGGCTTGCACCGTACGTCGTATTGAAGACGGCAACGTATTCGTTGAACTCGGCGGCAACCAAATCGAAGGCGTGCTTATGCCTAAAGACCAAGTTCCTGGTGAAAAGTATGAATTAAACCAAAGACTTAACGTTTACGTTAAGCGCGTAAAGAACAGCGGTAAGATGGCTCAAATCGTTGTTTCAAGAACGGCAACTGGTTTAGTTAAACGCCTTTTCGAAAACGAAGTTCCCGAAATCAAACAAGGCATCGTTTTGGTTAAAGGTATCGCGCGTGATGCAGGTCAAAGAACCAAAATTGCAATCGTTTCAGAAGATCCTATGGTTGACGCAGTTGGTGCTTGCGTAGGTAACAAGGGTGCAAGAGTAAACGCAATCGTTGCAGAACTCGGCGGTGAAAAGATTGATATTATTCAATGGAGTGAAAACCCCTTAGAATACATTTCAAGAGCGTTATCACCCGCACGCGTATTAAAAGTTGTTCAAACTGGTGATGAAAGCGCAATGGCAATCGTTCCCGATGATAAACTTTCACTTGCAATCGGCAGAAGCGGTCAAAATGCAAGACTTGCTGTAAGACTTACCGGTTGGAAGATTGACGTTAAGAGTGAAAGTGCCGTTGGTGCAGAACTTACCGCGGACATCAATACCGAAGAAGACGTAGTTGAAGAATAATCTTTGGCGGTAGAAAATGGAAAAAAAGATACCGATGCGCACTTGCATCGCTTGCAGAACTCAAAAGCCTAAGAAAGAACTTATCCGCGTAGTTAAGTTTAACGATGAAATTAAACTTGATTTAACGGGCAAGGCAAACGGGCGCGGCGCGTATGTTTGTAACGACGTAGAGTGCATTAAAAAATTAAAGAAAGGAAAAATGCTAAATCGCGCATTTTCGTGTCAGGTATCTGATGAAACTTACGACGCGATCATGGAGGAATTCCTTGGAAAATAAAAGTAAAGCGCAAACTTTTATCGGTTTTGCAATGAGAACAGGTAAGTTCCGTATCGGCGCAAACGCGGCGGCAACCCTAAAGCGCGCGTACTTGGTTATAGTGTGTGGGACGGCAAGTGATAACACAAAAAAAGAAGCGGAAAAACTTGCGCGTAAATTTCATTGTCCTATAATCGAGCCGATAGATAAAACCCTTGAAGAAATTACTCATAGGGAAAATGCAAAAGTAATGGCGATAGCAGATAAAGAACTATCAAATGCAATTTTAAGCAATTCGGAAAAAGAATTTATTGCGAGAAATCAGGAGAATAATAAATAATGGCTGAAAAGAAAGAAATGCGTATTGACAATATTAAAAAGATAAGCGAACTTTTCAAAGACGGCAAATTAGAAGCCTTTTTAAAAGACACCCGTAAATTAGAGGGTGAAGTTATCGGCGCAAAGTCTAAATTAGAAGAAAAATTAAAGGCGCTCTCCGCCGCAAGAAAGGAAAAGGAAACTGCTGAAAAAGCACCTGCACCTATTGAAGAAAAGCCTGCTCCCGAAAAGAAGGAAGTAGAAGTTAAAAAAGCGGAAGGCGAAAGAGAAGAAAAGAAGGTTGAACATATACCCGAAGTAAAAGTTGAAGAACAAAAGCCCGCTGAAGTTAAGACTGAAGTTAAAGAAATCAAGCCTGAAGAAAAACCCGCGCCCGAAAAGCGTGCGGAATTCGTTCCCGAAAGACCTTCGTTTATAGTTAGACGTGAAGGACCTATCCAACGCGAAAAACCTGCGGAAAAGAGAGAAGAACGCCGTCCGCGTGGTGAGTTTAAGCCCAACCAAAGTGATAGAAGAGAAGGCTTTAACAAGCAACAAGGTCAAGGCGGTCAAGGCGGATTTAACAATAACCGTCCTGCAAAGCCCGATTTTAACCGCCAAGGTGGAGCAAAAAAACCCCAAGGTGGAACTTATATTGCTCCGCCTATCGTGCCTACTGATAACACTAAGAGAAATTTCACCAAGAAAAAACAAGGTGGTGAAAAACAATACGAAGATAAGCACGCTATTAATAAGCGCGCTCTCATTAGAAATCAAGTCGATATTGATGACTTTGATGAAAACAAGAGTGGTTACAGAAAGTTCCGCCCCGCTAAAAAGGCTAAAGAACAAGCGGAAGTAAACGTAATCAAGATTGAAAAGGCAGTTATCAACACTGAAGTTATCGCACTCAAAGTACTCAGTGAAAAAATCGGTATTACCGCTGCTGAAATTACCAAGAGATTGTTTAAAGAAGGCATTATGAAGACAATTAACGATTCAATTGACTTCGACACCGCAGCGTTTATTGCAGCAGACCTTGGTATTGAACTTGAACTCAAACTCGATAAGACCGCAGAAGACGTGTTGACCGAAGGTTTCGACACAGATGCAGAAGATGCTGCACTTTTAAAGAAACGCCCGCCCGTTGTTACCGTTATGGGACACGTTGACCACGGTAAAACTTCACTTCTCGATAGAATTAGAAAGACTAACGTTACCGCTGGCGAAGCGGGTGGTATTACCCAACACATCGGTGCATATCAAGTATCAGTTAATGGCGAAACTATTACCTTCCTTGATACACCTGGACACGCAGCGTTTACCGCTATGCGTGCGCGCGGTGCGCAAGCAACCGATATTGCAATCTTAGTAGTTGCTGCCGACGACGGTATTATGCCGCAAACTATCGAAGCAATTAGCCATGCTAAAGCAGCGGACGTACCTATTTTAGTTGCTATCAACAAAATAGATAAGCCCGAAGCAAACGTTGAAAGAATTAAAACCCAACTCACCGAACACGGACTTCTTCCTGAAGAATGGGGTGGGGATACAATCTTATGCCCGGTATCTGCAAAGACTGGCGAAGGTTTTGATAACCTTTTAGAAAACGTAATTCTTCTCGCTGAAATGAAAGAATTAAAGGCTAACCCCGACAGAAAGGCGAAAGGCGTAGTAATCGAAGCAAAACTCGACCAAAGCAAAGGCCCTATCGCAACTATCTTAGTTCAAAACGGTACTCTCCGCATTTCAGACAGCGTAGTTGTTGGTACGGTTATCGGTAAGATTAGAGCAATGGTTGACGACAAGGGTAGACGCGTTACCGCGGCTGGTCCTTCAATGCCTGTATCAATTATGGGCTTAGATGAAGTTCCTAACTCTGGCGACATCTTGTTTGCGGTTGATGAAAAACTTACCAAGAAAGTTGCAGAAGAGAGAAAGAACAAAGAAAAAGAAAATATGCTCAAATCTTCTCAAATGGTTACGCTTGACGACGTGTTTAACAAGATTGCTGAAGGCGAAATGAAAGTTCTTCCCATCATCGTTAAAGCGGACGTTCAAGGTTCAGTTGAAGCAGTTAAAGCATCACTTGAAAAACTCTCTAACGAAGAAGTTAGAGTTAACGTTATTCACGCAGCAGCGGGTGCAATTAAAGAATCTGATATTATGCTTGCAGAATCTTCAAAAGCAATTATTATCGGCTTTAACGTTCGTCCTGACTCAAATGCAAAACAAATTGCTGAAAGAAGCGGTGTAGACATCAAACTTTACCGCGTAATTTACGAAGCGATTGAAGACGTTGAAAAGGCACTCAAAGGTATGCTTGCACCCAAGTTTACTGAAGTTTATATGGGTAAAGCGGAAGTTCGTGAAGTGTTCAAGATTTCAGGTGTTGGTCAAGTTGCTGGTTGTTACGTTACTGAAGGTAAGATTATAAGAAGTGGTAAACTTCGTATTTATCGTGACGACATAATGATTTGTGAAGGAAACGTATTGCAATTAAAGCGCTTTAAGGACGACGTTAAGGAAGTTGCACAAGGCTTTGAATGTGGTATATCTATTGAAAAGTTCAACGACATCAAAATCGGCGACTTTATTGAAAGTTATCAGGTAGAAGAGAATAAAAGATAATGAGAAAGACTTGTAAAATAAGTAGAAACGATAGATTAAACGGCGAATTTCAAAAAGAAATTTACGATATTATTTCAAGAAAACTAAAAAACCCGCTAATTACCGAAATGTTTTCAGTACTAAGGGTTGACGCTAGCCGTGATTTATCGCACGCTAAAGTTTATATCAGCATTTATTCTACTAACGAGGAAAAAAAGAACGCAACGTTTAACGCGATTGCGGGGGACGCTAAGAAAATTCGTTATGAACTCGCGCAAGTTATCCGTGCGCGCACCGTTCCCGAACTCCACTTTATTTTAGACGATTCTATGGAATACGGCGATAAAATGGAGAAGTTATTTAAAAGTATCAGCGAAGGAGAAAAACGTGATTAGTTTACGCGAACTTTCGGACAAGTTAAAAAGCGAAAGAACGCTCGCGCTTTTTTGCCACATCCGACCCGACGGCGATTCTATCGGGTCGGCGCTTGCTTTAAGCCTTGCGCTTAAGAATCTCGGCAAAAGGGTAGACGTTTTTTGCGACGATCAAATCCCGTCGAGATTTTTCTTTTTAAATGAACCTAAAAATATCAAAAATACTATCGACTTTAGCGAGTATTCCGCATTTGTAGCAATCGACTGCGGCGATATAAATCGTTTGGGTAGTTTTGCTCACGAGTTTTCTAAGTGTAAAAACACCTATAATATTGACCATCATATTTCAAACGATAAATACGCTAAAGTTAATTACGTCGTTGATAACGCAAGTAACTGTGAAAATATTTACGCACTCTTAATAGAAATGGGCGTAGAAATCACTCAAGATATTGCAAACCACTTAATGCTCGGCATTATGACCGATACGGGTGGGTTTAAGCATAAAAACGTTACTGCCCAAACGCTTGCCGTTGCATCACAATTAAAAGAAAAGGGTGCTGATATCAACTCTATTTATTACCATATGTTCACCGCGCAAACTAAGGCGCGTGCAAAACTTTTCGGCGTGGTAATGAGTAAAATTAGATATTTCCACGACGATAGACTTGCAGTTGCAACCGTTACCAAAGAAGATATTGAAAAGTGCGGCGCAAAACCCGATGAAACCGAAGGTTTTATCGACTTTATTATGGGTATTGACTGCATAGAAGTCGGTGCGTGCATAATGGAAATAGGCAAAGATAAATATAAAATCAGTTTCCGCTCTAAGGGTGCAAACGTAAACGCCGTTGCCGGCACTTTCGGCGGTGGCGGACATATTCTTGCAAGCGGTTGCCAAATTCAAGGCGAATATGAAGAAGTTGTTGATAAAGTTGCGTTTGCGGTAAAAAGAGAACTTATAGATTAAGATGAAAGGTTTTATAAATCTTATTAAGCCCCAAGGTATGAGTTCGGCTTATGCAGTTGGTGCGGTTAAGAAAAAATTTAATATACCGTGTGGACATATGGGCACGCTTGACCCTATGGCATCGGGCGTACTACCCGTGGGCTTAGGCAAAGCGTCAAGACTTTTTCAGTACCTTTTAGATAAAGAAAAGGTTTACGTTGCGCGCTTTAAGTTTGGCTATTCAACCGATACTTTAGACGTAACTGGAAAAACTGAACTAGACGGCGGCAATATTCCTACGCTTGATGAAATCAATGCGGTATTACCTAATTTTATAGGTGAAATCGACCAAATTCCGCCAAAATACTCGGCAAAATGCATTGACGGCAAAAGGGGTTATGAACTCGCAAGAAAAGGCGTAGAGTTTGAACTTGCACCTAAAAAAGTGTGCATTTTGGATGCAAAGTGTTTAGGTCAAACTGCGGAAGATGAGTTTAGTTTTGAATTCCGCTGTAAGGGCGGAACTTATATCCGCTCACTAGCAAGGGATATTGCATTATCTTGCGGAACGCTAGGAGTAATGAGTTCGCTCGATAGAACGACTTGCGGAATTTTTAATTATGAAAACGGTGTGTCGGTTGATGAGTTAAAGAGTTCAACTGATGCTAATAAATATATTATCCCAGCGGATGAAGCGGTAAGTTTTGAAAAACTTGTTTTGTCAAGTCGACAAGCTGAAAAAATCTTAAACGGCGTGTTTGAAAATTACGGCTTTAACGACGGAACTTATAGGGTTTATAACGGTGCTGAGTTCTGGGGTGTAGGAGAGGCTCAAGACGGCGTTTTAAAAATAAAAGCATATGTTAGATAATAAAAAAGTTAGCGCAGTTTTAGCGCTTGGATATTTTGACAGCGTGCATTTAGGTCATCAAGCGGTTATATCCAAAGCGAAAGAACTCGCTGAAAAACTTAATGCAAAAACGGTTGTCGTAACCTTTGACGGTAACCTTCGCGCAATCCTTGGCGACGGCACTTCTAAGAGCGTTTTCAGCGCAAAAGAAAGAGAAACTTTCTTTAAAGATTTAGGCGCTGACGAAGTGTTTTTTGCACCGTCTACTAAAGAATTTTTGGGGATGAAGAAGCAAGAGTTTTTAGACTTTTTAAACCAAAAATATTTAGTTCGTGCATACGTCAGTGGGGAAGATTATAAGTTCGGTAAAAACGGCAGCGGAACTGTTTTAGACCTTAATAATTACGCTAAAAATAATGGTCAAGAGTGCATAACTTTAAGCCTATTAAAAGAAGGTGATTTAAGGATTTCAACCACTGCAATAAAAGAGTTGTTAAGCGAAGGTAATGTAAGTAAAGCAAATGAACTTTTAGGCAGAGCGTATTCTATTACTGGTACAGTTTTTGCTGATAGAAAAGTTGGCTCAACCATTGGTTTTCCAACCGTCAATATTGAAATAGAAAAGGATAAACACCGTCTTAAAAACGGCGTTTACGGGGGCAGGGTAACACTTGAAAAGAAAGAGTATCTCGCCATAATTAACTACGGCGCGCGCCCCACTTTTTCTTTAGATAAAAAACTTATCGAAGCGCACTTCGTTGGGTTTAACGGAATGCTATACGGTAAGCAAATCACTATCGAATTTGACTTCTTTATGCGAGACATAAAGCGCTTTGATAGCGTGCAAGAATTAAAAAAACAACTTGAAATTGATAAAGAAACCGTCAAGGAGTACATTAGATGATAAAGTTTGGGCCAAGCGGAAATTCAGTAGCCTTTAGTGAAGCAGGTTTTTCTAAGAGTGAAGACTCTGCTTTATGGGTAAAAAACAAAGGGCTTTCTTGCTTTGAATATTCTTTTGGTAGGGGCGTAAGTTTAAGTGATGAAAGGGCAATTTCTATCGGCAAAGCGTTTAGTGATGCAGGTGTAGAAATAAGCGTTCACGCACCGTATTATATCAATTTTGCCAACCCAGAAGACGAGATGGCTGAAAAGTCTTATATGTATATAATGCAGTCGGCACAAAAGGTCAAAATAATGGGCGGAAAAAGGGTTGTTTTTCACCCCGCAAGCCAAGGTAAAATGAAGCGTGAACAAGCAGTTGATTTAACTGAAGAACGCTTAAAAATTCTCCGTGATAAGATTTATGAAAACGGTTTTGACGACTTGATTTTTTGCCCAGAAACAATGGGTAAAATCGGTCAAATCGGCACGGTTGAAGAAATTACTAGATTTTGCAAAATCGATAAAATTTATATTCCCGCGGTTGACTTTGGTCATATCAACGCAAGGGAATGTGGAAGTTTAAAAACCGAAAAAGATTTTCTTGATAGGTTAGAGTATATGGTTGCTGAACTCGGTTATGAAAAGATGAAAAACTTTCATATTCATTTTTCTAAAATTGAGTATTCGGCAAAAGGCGAAGTAAGGCACTTAACCTTTGAAGATAATCATTACGGGCCTAACTTTGAACCGCTTGCCGCTGCGCTTAAAAAACTCAATTTAGAGCCTTTTATTATTTGCGAATCGGCAGGAACTCAAGATATTGACGCCGTAAAAATGCAGCAAATATACTTTAATTGAGTTATATAATTGACTTATATATAAAATTTTGGTAAAATAAAATAGTTAAATGAAGAATTTTGAAGTTGAAACTAACGCCGTCTATCTTATAACCGATAGGACTACGCGAGAATATTTTACGGGAGTAGATATTGCGGAAGGGTATTTGTTTTTGTCTAAAACAAAAGTATACTTTACCGACTCAAGATATTTTTACGCGGCAAATAAGGCTTTAACTAAGGTCGGCGTAGAGTGTAGAATTTATAAAAGTGATGAAGACATTGCCGCTTTTATAAAAGAAGTAGGCGCAAGCGTTTTATATATCGACTTTGAAAGGTCAACCGTAAAAGAATATTTTGATTATCAAAAATTTGGCGTAGATATAAAAGACTTTTCGCTAAAACTTCAAAAATTTAAGTCAGTTAAAACCGAAACTGAAATTGCAAGTATTACAAAGGCTTGTGAAATTGCCCAAAGCGCATATCATTCGGTTATAAAAACCTTAAAAGAAGGAATGACCGAACTTGAGTTAAAAGAAAAACTTGAAACTAAAATGTTTTCTTTAGGCGCAACAAAAACTTCGTTTGATACAATCGTTGCTTTTGGTGAAAATTCCGCCGTTCCACATCACGAAACGGGAAATACCAAACTAAAAGAAAATTCAGTTGTTTTAATCGATATGGGCTGTGTCTACAACGGATACTGCTCAGATATAACCCGCACGGCGTTTTTTGGAACTCCCGATAAAAAGTTTTTAGAGTGCTACGATGCAGTTCTAAATGCAAATTTAATTGCGGAAGATAATATTACTGATAAAACCACAGCAAAAGTCGGCGATGCATTTGCAAGAAATTACTTAAAAGAAAAAAATCTCGACGTTTTTTTTACCCACTCGTTAGGGCACGGCGTTGGACAAGAAATACACGAGTATCCCCGCTTATCTCCAAAAAGCGATGCAGTTTTAGAAAACGGCATGGTATTTACGGTAGAGCCGGGCGTATATTTTGACGGAGAGTTCGGTATAAGGATAGAAGATACCGTGCTTTTAGAAAACGGAAAGGTGAAAAGATTATTCACCGACGAAAAAAAACTTTTGATTTTGAAAAAATAAAAAATTATAGATAACAATTAAGGAGAAAATTAATTATGTTAGCAGGCGATTTTAGAAAAGGTTCAACTTTCGAATACGAAGGTTCAGTATGGACTATCGTAGACTTCCAACACGTTAAGCCCGGTAAAGGTGCAGCGTTCGTTAGAACCAAAATGAAGAACGTTATTGACGGCAAAGTTTTGGAAAGAACTTGGAACCCTACTGAAAAATTACAAGATGCAACCATCGAAACTAGAAATATGACTTATTCTTACACCGATGGTGAACTTTACTATTTCATGGACCAAGAATTCAACCTTACACCGCTTAACTATGACCAAGTAGAAGATGCTCTTAAATACATCAAAGAAAACGACCCCGTTATCGTAAGATCATATAAGGGCGTAGCGTTCAGCGTTGAATGTGAAAACTTTGTAACTCTTCGCGTAACCCAAGCAGATCCTTCAGTAAAAGGTAACACTGCAACCAACGCAACCAAAGAAGCAATTCTTGAAACTGGCGTAAGTATTCAAGTACCTATGTTCGTAGAACAAGGCGAACTTATCAGAGTTGATACTAGAACTGGGGAATATATGGAACGTGTTAAAGGCTAATTTTTAAGCCATATTTACTGCGCAATACTGTGTCAAGAAATATTTGACTTGATTGTGTACGGATAGTACACGCACTTCGTCAAATATATCTTTCCTTGTCTTGCTTGTAACTATGCCTTAAAATAGTGATAGAAAGAGAGCATTGCCTAACTTGTCTATTCACCCTTAAACCCAAAACAAAAATCAATATTAACAAAAACTTAAAACCCACAAAAAAGTCATTTTGTGGGTTTTATTACAAACGGGTAATAATCTTGAAAAAAGTATTTATTAGTGGTGCAAGCGGTGCTATCGGCAGCGCTATTGCCAAAAAATTCCTTGATAACGGTTATACCGTAATTGCGCATTATAACACTGATAAAACGGGTATTGATGCGCTCAAAAATTATGCTGAAAGCCAAAACGCTTTTCAGCGCATATTTTTCGTGCAAGCAGATTTATCTAACAGCGAGCAAGTGTCTAATATGCTTGACAACTTAACTAAGTCTTTTAAGAGCATAGACGTAATCGTAAACAACGCTGGTGTTGGGCTTTATAAACTTATAACCGACACCACTGAGAGCGAGTGGGATAAACTTTTTGCAGTAAATATTAAAAGCGCGTACCAAATCAATAACGCGTTCATCGGCGGTATGATTTCAAAAGGCCAAGGTAAAATAATCAATATTTCTTCTATGTGGGGAAGCGTTGGCGCAAGTATGGAAGTTGCTTATTCAGCATCAAAAGCGGCGCTTATAGGTTACACTAAAGCGCTTGCAAAAGAACTTGCCCCCAGCAATATCAACGTAAACTGCATTTGCCCAGGGGTAATAAATACACCTATGAATGCAAGGTTTTCAAAAGAAGAAGTGGAAGAACTTATCAATGAAACGCCACTAGGGAAACTTGGCGAACCTATTGATGTTGCAAACGCAGTGTGGTTTTTAAGCCAAGAACAGTCAAGTTTTATTACTGGACAAATAATCACCGTAGACGGTGGCTTTACTTTATAAAAGGAAAAGGGTAGGCAAAAGTCTACCCTATTAAACTAATTATGGAAAGATGCAGCGGTTTACTTATGCCTATATTTTCTCTACCGAGTAAGTACGGAATAGGAAGTTTTGGCAAAGAAAGTTATAAATTCGTAGATTATCTAGAAAGCGCGGGGCAAAAGGTATGGCAAATACTTCCGCTCGTTCAAACGGGGTATGGCGATTCGCCTTACTCATCCGTGTCTTCTACTTCATTTAACCCTTACTATATAAGCGTTGACGGTTTGATCGAAAAGGGGCTTATAACCAAAGCGGAAGCAAAGTTTGCATTCGCAAAGGAAGGGCTTATCGATTACGGCAATCTTTACGCTGTAAGATATCCACTACTCAGAAAAGCGTTCAGCCGCTTTGATAAAACGGATACGGGCTTTCAAAAATTCGTAAAGAGCAAAGAAGCACTTGACTATGCTCTCTTTATGGCTATAAAAAACGCGTCGGGGCAAAAACACTTTTACGAGTGGGATAACCCCTTAAAAAATAGAGATAATAAAGCCTTAAACAAATTTATTAAAGACAACGGCGAAGAACTTCTTTTTTGGCAATTCGTGCAATATTTAGCAAAAAAAGAGTGGTTTGAGTTAAAATCTTACGCAAATAGTAAGGGGATTTCAATCCTTGGCGATATGCCCATATACGTTGCGCTCGATAGCGTTGACGTGTGGAAAAACCCTGAATTATTTAAGTTAGACGGTGATTTTAAGCCTAAAAAAGTTGCGGGTGTTCCGCCCGATTACTTTTCAAAAACTGGTCAACTTTGGGGTAACCCCGTGTACGATTATGCCGAACATAAAAAGGACGACTTTGCTTGGTGGACTGCACGAATAAAAACCGCGCTATCCGTTTACGACTTTGTAAGAATTGACCATTTCCGTGCGTTTGACCGCTATTATGAAATCGATGCGGATAGAAAGGATGCTATCGTGGGCGAGTGGGTAGAAGTTCCATCCGAGGAACTTTTTGCCGCCGTGCACAAAAGCGTTGATAGAAAAAGAATTATTGCTGAAGATTTAGGTATTATTGACGACGGTGTTAGAGAACTATTAAAGAGCGTTGGATATCCTGGTATGAAGATTTTATCTTTCGCGTTTAACGGCGAAGATAACAACTTATATCTTCCTGAAAGTTTGCCAAAAAATTCTATTTGTTATACTGGCACGCACGACAACGACACGCTTATGGGCTTAATAAATAGCGCAAGCGAGTGGGACAAAAACAACCTTTATCGCGGGGTAAAAAACAGTTTATCAAAGATGAATATAGCCGCTAAAATTGAAAATGATGAAGATTTAGCAAGGGCAATAATGCTTCTTGGATTTTATTCAAAAGCAAATCTTTTCATTATGCCTATGCAAGATGTTTTGCTGCTTAACAGTGATTATAGAATAAACGAGCCTGGTACTGTAAAAGAGCAAAACTGGTCGGTAAGATTTAATGAAAAAGATTTCAAAAAATCAGCCGCAAACAACTTAAAAAAACTTGCAATTAAATGCGGAAGATAATATAATAATCATTAGATTATAAATAGGAGTTTGTTATGACGACACAAACTGTTAATTCGGTAGATAATCAACGATTAGAAGACAAGAAAAAGAATAGAGTTTCTTATATGTTCATTTGGTCGTGCTTTTTCTTATACGTGTTTATGATGAGTTCAAAAAACTCATACACGGCGGAAATGGTAGAACTAATTGAAGTATTTAACTCCACTAAACCCGACGTAAGCCTTGCGATGACTTATTATTTTGTAACTTACGCCATCGCACAAATTTTGCTTTCGTTTTGTATGGGCAAAATCAATCTTAAAATTTATTTAACTATAACCGCGGGTATTTCTTCAATTTTGACCATAACGATAGGTTTAATGAAAACTTTAGAGCCAATCTACGTGCTCTGTGCGGTGAATGGTGCTTTGCAAGCGGGGATATACTCTGGTTGTATGCAATGTTTATCACGCCAACTCGATAAAAAACTTCTTCCCGCAGCGAATAAGATTATGGCACTCGGCAGTTCCGTTGCAAGCGTTGCGGCGTACGCAGTCCCCGCGTTTTTTGTTGCGCTAGATAAATGGAATTATCCTTTCTTTGTTTTAGGCGCGCTTTTCCTTGCGTCAGTAGTGTTTTTTCTTGTTTCATATAATAAGATTAAACGCTATCCGCCTGCAATACAAAACGTTGATGGTAAAACTGTTGCCGCAAGTGATGAAAAGCCCTTTATGACCTTGCAAGGTAAAGGTAAAAAGATAGGGTTCTTTGCGATGATGGCGTTCTTGACTTTAATCGGCAATGCAACTTATTACGGCACTTTCAACTGGGTGCCCAACCTTATAAAAGAAGTGTTCCATCAAGGCGAAAGTCTTTCAATTTTACTAACACTTTTGTTCCCCGTAGTTCAAGCAATAACTTCAATTTGGGTAGTAAATCTCTGTGAAAAATACGTCAACATCATAGCGGTAAGTTTTTGGCTTATGGTCGTTGCTATGGTTATATTTGTACCCATGTTATTCGTTCACAACTTAAATATCGTTTTAACCCTAATATGTATGGTGGCGTTTACAGCGCTCGCTGCAGGGGCAAGACAAGTGTTTAGTGGAATTTTGGCGTTTAAGATGAGAACGCAACTAAGTTCTGGTGGATATCTTGCGTATACCAACGCGTTTGCAGCGTTAGCAGCGGGTGTAATTCCGCCGCTTGCAGCAAGCGTTATCGAGGCGGAAGGGTACAGAACGCTTTTCATTATTGCAATGGCGTTGTCGGTAATCTATATGATAATTATCGGTGTTTGGTCGCTTGCACACACTGGAAAAATTAAAAAGTTTAAAAACAAATAACTTAAAAGGCGGAATTTTTATTCCGTCTTTTTTAGTATAATAAAACGCTAAATGGTCATAATCAAATCGAATTTAATAAAGACTAATAAAAAGGAGATTGATATGAATCCATTTAAAGAATTACCCAAAGACAGTAAGATATCTTACGCAAACTGGACGGCACTTGCCGTAAAGCCTTACGACAAAAACACCACCGACCCTTACACTAAAACGCGCGTTATTTTGATGAACGGCACAGAGTTTGAGTCAAACTGGTTTTTGCATCAGTTTAATAGGCACTGCTTAAATAACGAAGTCCGTAGAGTTTTGGCGCAAGTTCGCCGCCAAGAACAGCAACAACAAAAGCGTATTTCCGCATTAAAACCGCTTGACGAAAGCATTTTAGAGCACACTATCGGTTACGAGCAACTCGCCGTAGACTTAACCGCTGAAATGGCGCAAAAAGAGCCCAACCCCATAGTTAAAGAGCAACTTGACTTCGCACTGCTTGAAGACTTTGACCACCTTTACAGATATGCAAACCTATTAGATATGGATGAAGGTGTACACGCTGAAAGGTTAGTTGGCGGATATACTGAACTTACGCCCGCCCGCCCGACAATATCAGAGCACCGCCATCCAAACGACGACGTTCGCCGTTATATAAACTGCTGGCAAGACGCTTTGATTACAAGACTTCACACCAACATTATAACCGCCGCCGAACAGCAAACGATGAACTATTATATGAACGTAAGCGGTTTTTATCATAACGACCTAGGTAGAAAACTATTTAGTGAAATCGCTATGATAGAAGAACAGCACGTAACTGGTTACGGCTCGCTTTTAGACCCGTCTTCTACTTGGTTTGAAAGTTGGGTAATGCACGAGTATACCGAGTGCTACCTATACTATTCTTGCTATCAAGACGAAACGCATCCGCAAATTAAGAAAATATGGCTTGAACATTTTGAAGAAGAATTAACCCACTTAAAAATTGCCGCCGATATGCTTAAAAAATATGAAGGGAGAGAGTGGCAACAATTATTCGTGGGCGGAGCGGACTTCCCGTCGCTTATTAGACTAAAATCAAATATAGGGTATATTAGAGAAGTTATTGGCACGGTTAGAAATACAGCGTATAAAGAAAATATCGTTAAAATTGACGATATGCCGCAAAACGCAGACTTCTTTAAGTATCAAAGCCGCATAAATTCTTCGGTTTCTAAAGTAGCATCGCACGCGGTAATTGATAAGTATATTAAAAAATACGGTGAAGATTACCGTTTTGAACAAAAACCCAACCCCGAAAAAACGCTTAGGGATAGAAAGGTGGATAACACTGACTTGGGTAGAAAAAAAGGCGTTTAATAAAACACCACACGCTTTTAGTAAAAGCGTGTACATATATAATGTTAATAAATTATAATATTTAAATTTAAAGAATTTATATATTTTGTTGACAAGTAAAAATTTAAATGGTATTCTATATAGGATAAATCTTTAATTCGGTACAGAGAGACCGGCAAGGTTTTATATTCATAGCGGGGCTTCCCGTATTTTGTGATATCTTAGCCTTGCTTTTTGCATGGCTTTTTTTCTTATTTTAAGGAGAAATTATGGACTTTTTACTTAAAAACGGAACAGTTTATACGGGCGGTAAGTTTGTCAAAACTGATTTGGCAATTGTAGGGGGTAGAATTTCCTTTTTAAAGCCCGCATCATCTAGTTCTTTAAAAGTTATTGATTGTGATAATTTGTTTATTTTTCCCGGTTTCATTGACGTGCACGTGCACCTTCGTGAGCCGGGTTTTTCATATAAAGAAACTGTTAAAACTGGTACTAACGCAGCGGCGCACGCAGGGTATAGCGCGGTGTTTACAATGCCTAACTTAAACCCAGTCCCCGATAGCGTAGAAAATTTAAAAATTCAACAAGATATCATCGATAAGGACGCAGTTATTTCCGTTTATCCTTTAGCGGCAATCACTAAGGGCGAAAAGGGGTTGGAACTATCTGACTTAAAACAATTATCTGAAAAGGTAATAGGCTTTTCAGATGACGGTAAAGGCGTTCAAAACACCAAAATGATGGAAAAGGCTATGAAGATTGCCAAAGAAAAGGGCAAGTTTATCGTAGCGCACTGTGAAGATGAAAGCCTTCTTAACGGCGGTTATATACACGACGGCGAGTACGCTAGACTTCACGGACATAAAGGTATTTGTTCAGCAAGCGAATATAAGCAAATTGAACGAGATCTTGAACTTGTAGAAAAAATTGGTGTAAAATACCACGTTTGCCACGTTTCCGCAAAAGAGAGCGTGGAAGCGATTAGAAAAGCAAAGGCAAGGGGAGTTAACGTAACGGCGGAAACTGGTCCGCACTATCTCGTACTCAACGATATGATGATTGCTGAGAGTGGTAACTTCAAAATGAACCCGCCTATCCGTGCGGAAGAAGACCGCCTTGCACTTATTGAAGGTATTAAAGACGGCACGTTAGAAATGCTTGCAACCGACCACGCGCCCCATTCTAAAGAAGAAAAGAGTAAAGGTTTACTTAGTATGAACGGCGTTGTCGGTATTGAAACTGCTTTCCCGATAATTTACACTTACCTTGTAAAAAAAGGCGAAATCACTTTGGAAAAGGCAATTCAAATCATGAGTGAAAACCCCGCAAAGCGTTTTGGTTTAGATATTGAAATTGCTGAAGGCAAGGTCGCAAACTTAAACGTGTTCGACTTAAATAAAGAATATACCATTAACCCTGAAGAATTCTTATCAATGGGTAAGAGTTCGCCCTTTGAAGGGTTTAAGGTAAACGGCAAGTGCCTTGCAAACTTTTATAACGGACAACCTATTTTTAACAATCTAGATAAATAATAATTCACTATACATTTTAAGGAGAAATTATATGCCTAAGAGAACAGACATCAAAAAAGTATTAGTAATCGGTAGCGGCCCTATCATTATCGGTCAAGCGGCTGAATTCGACTACGCAGGCACGCAGGCTTGCCTTGCTTTGAAAGAAGAAGGCTATGAAGTTATTTTGTGTAACAGCAACCCTGCAACCATCATGACGGATACGACTATTGCGGATAAGGTTTATATGGAACCCTTAACGCTTGAATACGTTGCAAAAATTCTCCGTTACGAACGCCCCGACGCAATTATTCCTGGTCTTGGCGGTCAAACGGGCTTAAACCTTGCAATGCAACTCGCTAAAAAAGGTGTGTTGGAAGAATGCGGCGTAGAACTTTTAGGTACTAACGCAAAAAGTATTGAACGCGCTGAAGATAGAGAACTCTTTAAGGAAATGTGCGAATCAATCGGTCAACCGGTTATTCAATCAGAAATCACTTACAGCATTGAAGAAGCAAAAAAGAGCGCGGAAAAAATCGGTTACCCCGTAGTACTTCGCCCCGCATTTACTCTCGGCGGTACTGGCGGCGGTTTTGCTGATAACGAAGCAGAACTTGAAGAAATTATGAAAAATGCGCTTAAACTTTCACCCGTGCATCAAGTATTGGTAGAAAAGAGCGTTAAAGGTTATAAAGAAATTGAGTTTGAAGTTATGCGCGACTCTCAGGATAACGCCATCACCATTTGCGGTATGGAAAACGTTGACCCCGTAGGCGTTCATACTGGCGACTCAATCGTTGTAGCACCTATTCTTTCACTCAGTGACAAGGACTTAAAGATGCTCAACGACGCGGCTATCAAAATTATCCGTGAATTAAAGATTGAAGGCGGTTGCAACGTTCAATTTGCGCTTCATCCCACTACTAGTGAATATTACCTTATCGAAGTTAACCCCAGAGTATCACGCTCATCAGCACTTGCAAGTAAAGCGAGTGGTTATCCTATCGCTAAGGTTACCGCAAAGGTTGCTGTTGGTATGAATCTTGATGAAATTCACGTTTCAGGCACGACCGCAATTAACGAACCCGTTCTCGATTATATCGTAGCAAAATTCCCGCGCTTCCCGTTTGATAAATTCACTTCAGCATCAAACGTTTTAGGAACTCAAATGAAAGCGACTGGTGAAGTTATGGGTATCGGTACAACGCTTGACGAGTGTATGCTTAAGTCTGTTCGCTCACTCGAAATCGGTGTAAACCATTTCTACCTTGCAAAATTTGATTCTTATTCAACCGAACAACTCTACGATTACTTAAAGGAATTTAAGTCTGACAACATCTTTGCCGTTACTGAACTTATCAGACGTGGAGAAACTATTGAAAGTATTCATAAAGCAACCAAAATCACCGAACTTTTCTTAGAATGTATTGAAAGAATAGTTAAGATGGAAAACGTCTTAAAAGATAAGAAAGGCGACGTTAAGGCTTTAGGCGCTGCAAAAACTATGGGCTTTAGCGATGCGTTTATCGGTAAACTTTGGGGAATGAAAGAAATTGAAGTTAACGCACTTAGAAAAGAAAACGGTATTAAACCCGTATTCAAAATGGTTGACACACTCCACAGCGGCGCGTATATTCCTTACTTCTATTCAACCTATACTGGTAAGGGCGATTCAATAGTAACCGAAAAAGAAAAGGCTATTGTATTAGGTAGTGGACCTATTAGAATAGGTCAAGGCGTAGAATTCGACTATTCAACCGTTCACGCTGTAAAAACTATAAAAGAGAGCGGTTATGAAGCAATCATCATCAACAATAACCCCGAAACCGTTTCAACCGACTATACCGTAAGTGATAAACTTTACTTTGAACCGTTAACTGCTGAAGACGTTATGAACGTTATCGAGTTTGAAAACCCGATGGGCGTTGTGGCATCACTTGGTGGTCAAACTGCAATTAACCTTGCTGAACCTATCCGTTCACGCGGGGCAAAGATTATCGGTACTGACTGTGAAGCAATCGATAACGCGGAAGATAGAGACGCTTTTGAAAAGATTATGGAAAAACTTCAAATCCCGCAACCTAAAGGTCAAGCGGTGTTCAGCGTTGAAGACGGCGTTAAAGTTGCTGAAGAAATCGGTTACCCCGTGCTCGTTCGTCCTTCTTACGTGTTGGGCGGCAGAGCAATGCAAATAGTAGGTAACGAAGAAGGATTAAGAGCATATCTTCAAAATGCAGTAGACATTAGCGAAGATCATCCTATCTTAGTAGATAAATATATTATCGGTAAAGAACTTGAAATCGACGCGGTATGCGACGGCAAAGACGTATTCGTTCCCGGTATTATGGAACTTATCGAAAGAACGGGCGTACACTCAGGCGACTCAATAAGCGTATATCCTACCTTCTCAGTAAGTGAAAAGGCTAAGAAAACCATCTTAGAATACGGCAAAAAGTTAGGGCTTGGAATCGGTATCGTAGGTCTTTACAACATCCAATTTATCGTTGATAAAGATGAAAACGTTTACGTTATCGAAGTAAACCCCAGATCTTCAAGAACCGTACCGTTCCTTTCAAAAGCAACGGGCTATTCACTTGCGGATATCGGTACTAAGGTTATCTTAGGTCAAAGCCTTAAAGAACAAGGCATAACCGAACTTTATCCCGCTGAAAAGAAGCGTTGGTACGTAAAAGCACCCGCTTTCTCGTTCAGTAAACTCCGCGGTATCGACGCATACCTTTCACCTGAAATGAAGTCAACTGGTGAAGCAATCGGTTATGACGATAAGTTTAACCGCGCACTCTATAAAGCACTTCAAGCATCTGGTATGAACGTTATGAATTACGGTACGCTTTTCGTGTCGATTGCTGATGCTGATAAACCCGAAGCACTTCCGTTAGTAAGAAGATTTTACAATCTTGGCTTTAATATCGAAGCAACTTCAGGTACTGCTAAGTTCTTGAAAGCAAACGGTATTAAGACCAGAGTAAAAGCAAAAATTAGCGAAGGCAGTGAAGAAATCTTAGACGCTATCCGCCGCGGATATGTAACCTATGTAATCAGTACAAGGGACGTTAACTCTCTTGGCGAAGCAAGTGACGGTTATAAAATCCGCCGTGCAGCAGTAGAAAACAACGTAACCATGTTTACCGCGCTCGATACTGTAAAAGTTCTTCTCGACGTATTAGAAGAAATTACTTTGAGCATCTCAACTATCGACGCTTAATAAGGAGATAAATTTTGAAACAAGTTTATTTGAAAGTGTTATCAAATGAAAAACTTACCGACAGCGTTTGTAAAATGGTGCTTTGGGGCGACCAAAGCGCTATTGAACGCCCAGGTCAGTTTGTAAATATTGCACTTGACGGACTTTTCCTTCGTCGTCCTATATCGGTATGTGATACAAACGATAAAGAACTTACTATCATTTATAAAGTAGTAGGTAAGGGTACGGAACAGTTGTCAAGAATGAAGGGTGGAGAAATTCTCGATATCCTTTCAGGTTTAGGTAACGGCTACTTTACCGATTTATCAGGGGATAAGCCCCTTTTAATCGGCGGCGGCGTAGGTGTTCCACCTATGTATAAGTTGTGTAAAGAATTACTTAAAGAAGGCAAAAAACCGACCGTTATTTTAGGCTTTAACACTAAGGCTGAAATCTTTTACGAAAGTGAATTTAAGGCACTTAATGTAAACGTTTTAGTTGCTACTGCTGACGGCAGTTACGGTATTAAAGGTTTTGTAACCGACGCCATTAAGGACGTGGAAGAATATTCTTACGTTTACACTTGCGGACCTGAACCTATGCTTAAAGCAGTATATAACGCAACCACAACTAGCGGTCAATATTCTTTTGAAGAAAGAATGGGCTGTGGTTTTGGCGCGTGTATGGGTTGTACTTGCAAAACAAAATACGGCAACAAGCGTATTTGTAAAGACGGCCCCGTTCTCGTAAAGGAGGAAATTATATGGTAAAAACTAACGTCAACCTTTGCGGAGTAAAACTTCAAAACCCAGTCGTGCCCGCAAGCGGAACTTTTGGGTTTGGTTATGAGTTTAGCGATATTTACGATATTAACGTACTCGGCGCAATCTCAATTAAGGGCACAACAAGGGATAGTCGCTTTGGTAACCCCACTCCTAGAATTGCCGAATGCACTTCAGGACTTATAAATTCAGTAGGTTTACAAAACCCTGGAATTGATGCGGTTATCGAAAAGGAAATCCCTAGACTTAGACAAGTGTATTCGCAACCGATTATATCTAACATAAGCGGGTTTTCAATCGACGAATACGTTGAATGTTGTGAAAAAATTAACGCGGTTGATGACGTTGATATTATTGAAGTAAATATCAGTTGTCCCAACGTTCATAACGGCGGTATGAGTTTTGGTACTCAGCCTGAAAATGCTGAAGCGGTAACTAAAGCGGTAAAAAAAGTTACCACAAAACCAGTATTTATTAAACTTACACCAAACGTAACTGACATCGTTTCAATCGCTAAAGCGTGTGAACAGGGTGGCGCGGACGGTATCAGTTTGATTAACACTGCGCAAGGTTTAAGAATTAACTTAAATAAAAGAAAGCCCGTAATTGCAAACAAAATCGGCGGCTTTTCAGGTAGAGCAATCTTCCCGATAGCACTTAGAATGGTGTGGCAAGTTTATGAAGCAGTAAAACTTCCCATTATGGGTATCGGTGGCGTAGCAACTGCTGAAGACGTTATCGAAATGATGATGGCGGGTGCAACGGCTGTTCAAGTCGGCGCGGAAAACTTGGTTAATCCGTACGCGTGCAGAGATATTATTGATAACTTGCCCGCTGTTATGGCAAAATATAAAATAAACGACTTAAGTGAAATTATAGGGGAGGCACATAAATGAACAAAGACGTAATTATTGCATGTGATTTTAATTCAAAAGAACAACTCTTTACTTTTCTTGATAAGTTTCAAGAAGAAAAACCTTACTTAAAAGTAGGCATGGAACTCTTTTATGCTGGCGGCATTGAAATCGTAAAAGAAATCAAACGCCGTGGTCATAAAATCTTCCTTGACCTAAAACTTCACGATATTCCTAACACCGTAAAGAAGTCAATGGCAGTTTTGTCCGCTTTTGACGTGGATATGGTTAACCTTCACGCGGCTGGCGGCTCGGCAATGATGAAAGGCGCAATCGAAGGCTTGACTAGAGCGGACGGCACTAGACCTATTCTTATTGCCGTAACCCAACTCACTTCAACCAGCCAGGAAATGATGGAAAGTGAACTTCTCATTGAAAAACCCATTGATGAAGTTGTTATGAGTTACGCGTTAAACGCTAAAAACTCTGGGCTTGACGGCGTTGTATGCTCACCCTTAGAAGCGGGCAAAGTACACGAAGTTTGCGGCAGTAAATTTTTAACTATCACCCCTGGTATTAGACTTGCGGGGGATGCTGTTGGCGACCAAAAGCGCGTAACCACTCCCGCTTTGGCAAAAGAAATCGGCTCAGATTATATCGTTGTAGGACGCTCTATCACTGGCGCGGAAGACCCCGTTAAAGCATACAGACAATGCGTTAAAGAATTCTTAGGATAATACTCAATCAAGGAGAAAATATATTATGGATACAGCAAGAAAAGTTGCGGAAAACTTACTCAAAATCAAAGCGGTGTTTTTAAGACCGGACGAACCTTTTACTTGGGCAAGCGGAATTAAAAGCCCCATTTACTGCGATAACAGACTTATTTTGACAGCACCCGAAGCAAGAGACGTTGTGGAAAACGCTATTGCTGAAACTGTTAAAAAAGAATATCCCGAAGCACAAGCGCTTTTTGGTACTAGCACTGCTGGTATCGCTCACGCTGCAATCGCTGGTCATATTTTAGGTATGCCTATGGGTTACGTTCGTGGCTCAAGCAAAGACCACGGTAGAAACAACAAAATCGAAGGCAAGTTAGAACCGGGCACTAAGGTTGTAGTTGTTGAAGACCTTATTTCAACTGGTGGCAGTGTTATCGACGTAGTTGATTCTTTAAGAGAAGCAGGCGCAATCGTATTAGGTATCGTAAGCATCTATACCTACGGTATGAAGAAAGGCTTGGAAAGACTTGCCGCTGCTGACGTTAAAAACGTAAGCCTTACCGACTTTGACACCACTATTGCAGTTGCTGCTGAAATCGGGTATATTAAGCAAGGCGACGTTGAAAGACTTAAAGCGTTCAGAGATAATCCTTCTGACGAAAGTTGGATTAAAGGTTAATTTTAAGGGGATAAAAATGAGAAATTTACTTTCAATAACTGATTTTTCAGTTGAAGAAATTGAAGCGGTTTTAGACAAGGCTAACGATATTATTGCACATCCCGAAAATTATACGGAAAAGTGCAAAAATAAGATTTTGGCAACCCTTTTCTTTGAACCGTCAACAAGAACTAGACTTAGTTTTGAATCAGCATTTTTATCACTCGGTGGTAAAACGCTTGGGTTCTCAGATGCAGCAAACTCATCTTCATCTAAGGGAGAAAGCGTTTCAGATACTATCAAAGTTGTTAGTTGCTATTCTGATATTATTGCAATGCGCCACCCCAAAGAAGGTGCACCGCTAGTTGCATCTTTCGTTTCAGACGTACCCATTATCAATGCGGGGGACGGCGGTCATAACCACCCCACTCAAACACTTACAGACCTTTTAACTATTAAGAGAGAAAAGGGCAGACTTGACAACTTGACCGTAGGTTTTTGCGGGGACTTAAAGTTCGGAAGAACCGTACACTCACTTATTCAAGCCCTTTCAAGACATAAAGGTATTAAACTTGTTCTCATCTCTCCCGAAGAATTAAAAGTACCCGATTACGTTAAGAACGACGTTATGGATAAGTGCGGTATGGACTACGTTGAAACCACTAATTTAGAAGATGCTATGCCTTCACTCGACGTGCTTTATATGACTAGAGTTCAACAAGAAAGATTCTTTAACGAAGACGATTATTTAAGACTTCGTGATAGTTATATCTTGACGCTTGAAAAGTTGGAAAAAGCAAAAAAAGATATGTGCATACTTCACCCGTTGCCCAGAGTAAACGAAATAGCCGTAGACGTGGACGCCGATCCGCGCGCTTGCTACTTTAAGCAAGTTAAAAACGGTAAGTTCGTTAGAATGGCGCTTATCTTAAAACTTCTTGGTATAGAGTAAGGAGAAAAATATGGAAATAAATCCTATCAATAACGGCATAGTAATAGATCATATCGAAGCGGGCAAGGGCATGGAAATTTATAATTTCTTAAACCTTAGCGAATTAGAATGTACGGTTGCTTTAATCAAGAACGTACCCAGTAAAAAAACTGGAAAGAAAGACATTATTAAAATCGATGCGGATATCGCGTTAGACCTTGACGTTTTAGGTTATATCGCACCCGAAACAACCGTAAACTTTATCAAGGAAGGCAAACTTATTGCAAAGCGCAAGGTTGAACTTCCTAAAACTGTTAAAAACGCAATTAAGTGTAAAAATCCCCGTTGTATAACAAGCGTTGAACACGGCATCGACCACGTTTTCAAACTCGTTGATAAAGAAAGCAGAACTTATCGTTGCATATACTGTGAATCAAAAGCAAACGACTAAAATTTTTACGTAATAAAAGACGCGCAAATGTTTAGGTACAAACTAGCGATAACGTTTATTGCAGACGCTTTTCAGTGTTGTTATTTTTGCGCTAAAAACTAAACAACCAAATAATAAGTAAAACTCTAATTAAGATGAATGATATCATATAATTCAAAGTAAAAAATGTTATATATATGTAATAATTCACTTTTTTAGAGTTTTTTTATATAGTATTGATAAACTATTTGTAGTATAATAAAATAAACAAGAATAGTTCTTGCACCAAAATAATATAGATGCTGGGTGTAATAAAGAACGTTTTTATAAGGAGAATCTTATGGAAAAGATTGTTGTAGACAGTAGTGTTGTAACCGGCAAAATTCGCCCCTTACACGGTGTATGTTGCGTTCCGTGGGACTCTGTAACTGAAGAATTACAGAGAAACTACATTAAGGACTATGAAGAAGCAGGTGTTCCTATTTGCCGTTACCACGACCAAGGTGGTAGATACGGCGGCGGTACATACGTAGATATTCCTAATATTTTTAGAGATTTTGACGCTGATGAGAACGATCCCGCAAACTATGACTTTACGTTTACTGACTTTTTAGTAACTCGTTGTATCGAGCATGGTGTACAAGTATTATACCGTTTGGGTATTACCATTGAAAACGATAACTTCTATAAACACTATCGTACTGATCCGCCTAAAGATTATAATAAATGGGCGCGTATTTGCGAACACGTTATCGCGCACTATAACGAAGGTTGGGCAGACGGATTTAAGTACAACATTTTATATTGGGAAATTTGGAACGAACCTGAAGTTAGAAAAGAATTTGCAAGAAGTGGCGATGAACAAATGTGGAACGGTACCGATGAACAATATTGGGAACTCTACAGTGTTGCTGCAACCCACTTGAAAGAACGTTTCCCTTACATTAAGGTAGGTGGCTATTCAAGTATCGGTCTTTATCAAGTTATAAGAGCAGGTATTTCACCCAGCCAAAACGTAGACCACTCACCGAGTAAACTCTTTAACTGTTTCCACGGTTTCTTAAAATACATCACCAAGGGCGAAAAGAAAGTTCCGCTTGACTTTTTTACTTGGCACTCATATCACACTAAACCTAAAGAAAACTCAATAATGTCAGTTTACATTAAAACCCAACTCGCTCGTTACGGTTATCCTGATTGTGAAAACATTAACGACGAATGGAACCCGAACATTACTCTCCGTGGTAAACTTCAAGACTGCGCTAACGTTGCTGGTAATATGCTTTCATATCAAAAGAATATGCTCGATATGGCAACCTACTACGCACTTAGCCGTTTGAGTTCAAACTATAACGGTTGGTATCATCCTTATACTGGTGAACGCCTTAGAACTTATTACGTATTCAAGGGATTTAACCAACTTTACCGCTTAGGAAACGAATTAGAATCTTCTTGTTCAAATGAAAACATTTACATTGGCGCTGCTAAGAACGATAACAAACTTTGCTTAATGATCGCTAACTACGATGGCGGAGATACTGAAGTAGAAGTTGACATCAAGGGCTTTGGCGCAACTAAGGCTAAAATGAACTGTATTGACGAAGACAAGTGGTATGATGAAGTTGCATTAGAAGGTAAAGACAATTTAACCATCGCACTTCCTAAACACGCAGTTTACTTGCTCTCTTTTGAGAAATAAAAGGATAAGGAGAAAAGAAAAATGAGTATAGTTACCATTAACAATAATAAAGTTTTAGGTAGAATTAAACCCGTTCACTCAGCAATGGGTTTTATCTCAACTTCAGTTAGAGGTGAAATCAGATGGAATAAAAACGTTTTATCTCATATTGATCAAATCGGTATGCCTTACGTAAGATTAAACGGCGTAGGCGGTCGTTACGGCTCAAACGTATTCGTTGACGTAACCAATATTTTTAGAAATTTTGACGCTGACGAATTTTTAGAAGAAAGTTACGACTTCGCGTTTACCGATTGGGTTATTTGGGAATGTCAACTCCGTGGCGTAAAACCCATTTTCCGTCTTGGTGTTGGTAAAGAACCTGACCATTGGTTGAAGTATTATAATATTGATCCCCCCAAGGACTATGCAAAGTTTGCAAGAATTTGCGAACACATTATTCTTCACTACAATATCGGTTGGCATAACGGCTTTAAGGCTGGTATTAAATACTGGGAAATTTGGGACGGTCCCGATAATGCAAAGGCTGTTAAAGATAACGCTTGCTGGAAGGGTACTAAAGAAGAATATTTTGAATTCTATAGAGTAATTGCAAATTACTTGAGCGAATGTTTTGCTGGTAAAGGCTGGAAATTTGGTGGCTACGGCGCAACTGGTATTGATTTAGAAGATAAAGATAATTACTCTAAAGAATTCTTTGAAGATTTTGTTAAATACGTAACGGCAGAAGAAACCAAAGCCCCCTTTGATTTCTTCACTTGGAACGCTATTACCGAATGTCCTGAAACAAACGTTAAGGTTGCTAATTATATTCGTGAAACTCTCGACAACGTAGGTCTTACCGAATGTGAAAATATTTGTGGTTGCTGGAAAACTAACGTTGTTGATCCCAGCAATATTAAGTGTGCGTCAGTTATCGGTGCAAACCTTGCAAGTTGGCAAAATTCTTGCGTAAGCAAAGCAATGTTCTCTGGTATTGCTGCAGGTAGCAAAGGTGGCCTTTTTGGACCTACCGTTTCTGCTGCTGGGGTACCTTCTTACGGCTACTACGTAATGCAAGCGTTCAACAAACTCTATAAACTTGGTTTTCAAGTTGAAGCAGTTAGTGATGATGCTGACGTTTACGCCGTTGCAGGTGCTGACGTAAATAAGGTTTCAGTTTTAGTTACTAACTATTCTGATGAAGAAAAAGAAGTTGCTTTAAGCACTATTGACGTACCTAAGAATAAAGGGACTGCAACCATCATTAAAGAACTTGATTTAGAAAATATGACTGCTGAAGAGAGAAGAAGTATTGCAATCATAAGAAGTATGTGGATTGACGGTCCTATTAGATTTAAGATGTCACCCAACGAAGTTCGTTTAATTGAATTTGAATAATTTTTTGTGATAAAACCCCAAGGTTTTTTCTTGGGGTTTTAAAACTAATAAGCGTATAAGATTGACAAAAAAATAACGTTAGAATATAATTAAAATTACAATAAAACTTATGGAGATTCTCTTATGAGGTTTAGCGTAAAAACAATTGTGTTCACGGCAGTATTTGCCGCACTTTGTTGTGTTGCAACTATGGTAATTATTGTGCCGCTTCCTAACGGTTACGTTAATCTTGGAGACGTTTTCGTATTGCTCTCTGGGTGGTGCTTAGGACCGTGTTTTGGATCAATTGCAGCAGGTATAGGCAGCATGATTGCTGATATAGTGTCGGGTTACGCTATGTATGCACCCGTAACTTTTGCAGTAAAAGCATTAGTTAGTTTATGCTCGTACTTAGTTTGGCGTTTATTTAAGAATATTATAAAAAAAGATAAACTTGACTTTTTGAATAGACTTATTTCTGCAATCGTCGGTGAAATCGTTATGGTTTTTGGATATTTTTTATACGAAAGTATATTGTACGGTTTTTCTGGTGGAGCGCTTGCACTTTTAGGTAATACCTTGCAAGGTGCGTGCTGTGCGGTTGTGGGTGTTTTACTTGTAATTGCAATTATCAACGTCAAGTATTTTAATAAGATTTTTCCGCACTTGTGCAAAAATGAAGAATAGTTTTTAAGGAGAATATATGGCTAAAATTTACTTTGTTACGATTGAACTTTCAAACGGCAAGAGTATTAAACTCCGCCTTGACGGTTCAGTTGCACCAAAAAGCGTAGAACAATTTGTTTCACTCGTAAAAAAGAATTATTATGACGGAACTATTTTCCACCGTATTATTGATAACTTTATGATTCAAACGGGTGGATATAAATTGGAAGATAAAACATTAAGTGAACTTCCTAAAGTTGATGCAATCGAAGGTGAATTTGCATCAAACGGCTATAAGGGCAACACCATTTCACACGAACTTGGTGTAATATCAATGGCAAGAACGATGGACAAAAACTCAGCAACATCACAGTTCTTTATTTGCAGCGCGACTTGTCCGTGGCTTGACGGGGAATACGCAGCGTTTGGTAAAACTATTGATGAAGAAAGTGAAAAGGCTGTTTTAGAAGTTTCTAAAATGCCCACTTGTGCTCCGCATCCTATGTTTACCGATTTTCCCGTGGAAGAAATTAGCATAAAAACTGTTACGCTTGATAGCGAAGAAGAAATTTAATTATAAAGGAGAAAATTATGAAAATTATGATTGGGGCAGACTTAGTGCCCACAGCGTCAAACATTGAACTTTTTAAGCAAGGCGATGCTAAAACCATAGTAGGGGAAAGATTCCTTAAAGTTATGCAAGACTGCGACTATAGGATGTTTAACTTAGAACTTGCACTTACCGATAAAGAAACTCCTATCGCTAAGGCTGGTCCTAACCTCGGTGCTCCCACCGAATGTATCAACGGTTATAAAGCGCTTGGTGTAGACTTTTTAGGTGTTTCAAACAACCACGTTTTAGACCACGGTTACGAAGGCTTTGTTTCTACTATGAAAACGCTCGACAGCGCTGGTATTGCACACTGCGGTTGTGGTGCAAATAAGGAAGAAGCAGCAAAACCTTACATCTTTGAAAAAGACGGTATTAAGGTTGGTATTTACGCTTGCTGTGAACACGAATTTTCTTGGGTTGATGACTACGGTTTTGGTGCAAACGGTTTTGATGCACTCGATAGTTTAGACCATATTACCGAACTTAAAAAGCAAGTTGATTACTGCATCGTTTTATATCACGGCGGTAAAGAACATTATCAATATCCGTCACCTTATCTTTATAAGGTATGCAGAAAAATCGTTGAAAAAGGCGCAGATATTGTTCTTTGTCAACACACACACTGCGTAGGTACTGAAATGGACCATGCTGGCGGTAAAATCATTTTTGGTCAAGGTAACTTTATCTTTGCGAAAAGCAATCCTAACTTCCCGCTTTGGGGCGATGGTTTCGTAGTTATTGCTGACGTAACAAAAGATGGCGTAAAATATGAATACGTTCCTTATAACAAAACTGAAGTTGGTATTGAAATGACCGATAGCACGGAAATTTTAGATGGTTTAAAAGAACGCAGCAAGCAAATCTTAGAACCTGGCTTTATCGAAAAGAACTTTGCTGAAATGGCAGAAAAAACGGTTTTCAATAGATACGTTAAAAACATGCTTAAAGGTTATATTGACCCTGAAAAAACTGAAGAAGAATTCTTTGCTAACTATAAGGGCAACGGTTTCTTCCATTTTGCTGAATGTGAAGTTCATAGAGAATGCTTACTTACAGGTCTCCGCAAAAAACTCGGCCGCGGTAAGTGGGGCGAATTTAAAGACTTAAACAAATAAGTTTTAACTAAAGAAAAAAAGAACTGATTTTATGTCGGTTCTTTTTTTCTTAAGTTTACTAAATATTTAAAAATTGGATTAAAATTTACTAAAACTTATTGATATTATAATTTGTTTGTTGTATAATTAATATAATCGGGTATCCGAGAAACTGGTAAAATATTAAGGAGAGATAATAAATGACCTACTTAAAAGATAACTTTTTGTTAACTAACAAAACTGCTGAAAAACTTTATAACGATTACGCAAAAGATATGCCGATTTTCGACTATCACTGCCACCTTCCCGAAACTCAAATTTTAGCAAACGAACCTTTTAACGATGTTTTTGAAATTTGGCTCAAAGGGGACCACTATAAATGGCGTTTGATGAGAAACTACGGTGTTGATGAAGAATGTATTACTGGTAGCGCAAGTAATAAAGAAAAATTCACGGCATACTGCAAAACTTTAGGCACTGCTTTTGGCAACCCCTTGTATCACTGGTCACAAGTAGAACTTAAAGAATTCTTTAACTGTGAAATTGAAATTAATGAAGATAACGCTGAAACCATTTGGAACTGGTGTAATGATTACATCAAACTCAATAACATCACTCCCCAAAGTCTTATCGAAAAGTCAAACGTTTCACACATCTTCACTACTAACGAAATTTTCGATGATCTTTCTACTTTTGAAAAGATTGCTAAAAAAGACTATAAGTTCAAAGTTATCCCCGCATTCCGCGCTGATAAGATTATGAACGTTGACGCTGTTGGTTACGATAAAACTATTGAAAAATTAGAAGGTATCGTAGGCAAAATTAATGGTATTGAAGATTTGGAAAAGGCAATTGAAAACAGACTTCAAGCCTTCATCAAAGTTGGCACTACCGCATCAGATATTGCACTTCAATGCGTATATGAAATTGCAGAAAAGGAAGACGCTGACAAAGTGTTAAAGGCTGCTATTAAAGGCGAAACCATTAGTGAAGAACAAGCAAAAGTATTCAAAGGCTACTTCACTTACTTCTTGTTTAAACTCTATGCAAAATACGATATCAGAACTGAACTTCATATCGGCGCAATGAGAAATAACAACTCTAAGATGCTCGCTAAATTAGGTTTAGACACTGGTTACGATAGCATTGCTGAAGACAACAGCATTAGACTTATGTCAAAACTCTTTGATCGTCTTAACAATGAAAATTCTCTCCCCAAGACCATCATCTTCAACCTTAATCCCAAAATGAATACTGAAATTATGACCTTGCTCGGCTGCTTCCAAGATTCTAGTGCAAAGGGTAAGATTCAATATGGTCCTGCTTGGTGGTTCTTAGATAATAAAGTGGGTATGGAAAAACACCTTGAAGATTTAACCGCAACCGGTCATATTGCAACCTTCGTTGGTATGCTTACCGATAGCCGTTCACTTCTCTCATACCCCAGACACCACTACTTTAGAAGAATTCTTTGCAACTACCTTGGCACTATGATGGAAAACAGTCAAATGACTCAAGATATTGAACTTGTAGGAAAGGTTGTTCAAGATATTTCTTACAACAACTCTATTAAATACTTTGATATGAAATAAGGAGAAAGAAAAATGGCTTATAATGGCGCAATTTGCCACGACGAATTAGTTAAATCAACTAAACAAAAATTAGGCTTTGATAAATGCGTTGACTATAACGAATGGCGCGCACAAGTTAAAGATAAATTTATTGAACTTTTCGGTATTGATGTTATTAAAGAAAACGTTTGCGATCCCGAATTCAAGATTGAAGAAGAAGTTCAAATGGACGGCTATAAGCGTATCCGCTTTTCATTCTTTAGTGAAGTTGGTGCATACGTTCCTTGCTATCTTTTAGTTCCCGATAACGCTAAGGGTAAACTCCCCGTTGTTATTACCTTACAAGGTCATAACCAACAAGGCTTCCACAGTTCAATCGGTAATATTCTTTGCCATGAAACTCTTGATTACGATACTGGTCGTGGTCAGTTCGCTATCCAAGCGGTTAGAACTGGTTATATCGCTCTCGCTATCGAACAACGCGGTATGGGTGAAAGAAAGGCTGTTAATACCTTTGAAAGACGCGTTTCATTAAATAACGGCGGTTGCTATTACGAAGCAATGACCGCTTTGACTTTAGGTAGAACGCTTTTGGGCGAAAGATGCCACGATATCAGCACCGCAATCGATATGCTCTCTCATTTTGATTGTTGCGATCTTGATAAGATTGCTATCACTGGTAACTCTGGCGGTGGCACAATGTCATATTATGCAGCGTGCTATGATGAAAGAATTAAGGTTTCAATGCCGTCTTGCGCTTTCTGTGATTACCCTGGTTCAATATTGAAATACTATCACTGCTCTTGTAACTACGTTCCACGTGCGTATAGATACTTTGATATGCAAGACTTATCTTGCTTAATCGCACCTAGAAACTTGGTAATAGTTGCTGGTAAGTACGATACCGCTTTCCGTATTGAAGGCGTGCGTCGTGGTTATGAAACGGTTAAGAAAGTGTTTGAAAAAGCGGGCGTTCCCGACAACTGCAAACTCGTTGAAACCGAAAAGGGACACTGGTGGTGTGTTGACGTTATTTGGAAAGAAATGAAAGAAATCACCGATAAACTCGGCTGGTAATTAAACTTAATTAAAAGGCTTGACCGCTTGGTCAAGCCTTAATTTTTTTATTTTAATCTTTTCTTAAATTCTGTGGGGGATAGCCCAGTGTATTTACGGAAGTTTCTAAAAAAAGTTGAAAAATCGTTATACCCACAAATTCTACAAACCGAAGTAAAGTTTTCGCCCTTTTCAATTAGTTCGGTTGCCTTTTCAATTCTACTGCTGTTTACAAATTCTTTAAAAGATTTGCCCGCAACCGAGTAGAAAACCTTGCAAAAATTAGACTTTGACATGGCTGATTTTTTTGCCATGTCGTTTAGGGAAACGTCTTCGTCTAAATGGTTTTTAATATACTCTAAGCAATGAAGTACGGAACTAGTGTTTGCTTCAAAATCAATGCTTACTTGTTTTTGTTCAAAGTATATTCTTGCAAAGAGTGTAAGCAGTGAGTTAACGCACTCTCTAATAAGTTCTTCCGATCCCGATTTTCCTTCGTAAAACTCTAGGTTTATTCGGTTAAATATTGTCTGACAAAATAGGGTGTCTGCGTGCGGAATTGCAAACTTTGGCTGAATATTTCCTTCAGTTGCAGTGGTTAAGTAATACAAAAAATCAGCGATAAGTTTATTTTCACTTTCACCGCTTTTTAAAAATTCTTGCATAAAAGAAATAGAGTAAAATTCTGAGTTTTTATCAATAACCTTTATGTAGTGCGGAACTGATGGCGGAAGAATAAATACGTCGCCCGCAACAAGCGTAGCCTTACCTTTTTCAACAAAGTGCTCAATGCTCCCTTTTATCATATAGTACACTTGAAAATAAGGGTGTTCGTGCAAGTTTTGCGCTTCAGTTGGGTTAGATAATTTTTCAACGTGGAAGTTGTTTTTTGCGTTCTTATAATATGATAGAACAAATTTTTTTATATCCATAAAATCATTATATCACAAGTTTAGACAAAATGCAATATTAAAAGTACGATTTGCAATAACTTTTATATAATAAGGTGTTACAATATAGTCAAATAAAAAAACCAAAAGAGGTAACAAAAATGAAAATCGTATCACTTTGCGGATTGCTCGGTTACGGTTATAGCGAAGAAGCCTTAAACATCGCCTTTTCTGAAAAGGTAGATTACGTAGGTGTAGACGCTGGTTCAACCGACCCGGGTCCTTACTATCTTGGTAGCGGTAAGTCTTTTACCGACAGAGGCGCAGTTAAGCGCGACTTGTCTTTAGCACTTCCTAAAGCGTTAGAACAAAAAGCACCGTTTATTATAGGTACTGCTGGTGGCGCAGGTGCAAAGCCGCACACCGACTGGCTTGTAGAAATTATTAAAGAAATCGCTAAAGAAAAATGCTTATCTTTCAAGATGGGCGTAATTTATAGCGACGTAACCAAAGAATACGTTTTGAACAAATATAGAGACGGCAAAATCGTTGATATGTGTTCAGAATTCCCGCTTACCGAACAAATGATTGAAGATAGTGAGCGAATCGTTAGTCAAATCGGTGTTAAGCCTATCATTGAACTTTTAAAGAAAAAGGTAGACGTAATCATTTCAGGTCGTGCGTGCGACACTGCAATTTACGCAGCACCCTGTATTTATGAAGGTTATAAAGAAGGCTTGGCGTTCCATATGGCAAAGATTATGGAATGTGGTGCAATGTGTTCAGAACCCGTTGCTGCGGTTGACGTTATGCAAAGTTATATGTATGACGATTATTTTGAACTTCGTCCTGCAAACCCCATCCGCCGTTGTACGGTTGATAGAGTTGCAGCACACACCCTTTATGAACAAACCAACCCGTATTTAATTTACGAACCCGACGGTGTTATCAACCTTAAAGATTGCACTTTCAAGCAAATCGATGATAGAACGGTTAGAATTTCAGGCGCAACCTTTACCGAAGCCGAAGAAAAAACGCTTAAACTTGAAGGCGTAAAAAGGGTAGGTTATAGAACGGTTTGCGTTGGCGGTATTTTCGATCCGTTGACTATTGAAAAGTTCGATTATATTGAAAAGACTGTTAAAGACTTTATTACAACTGCAACCACTTGCAAACCCGATGAATATACCGTTAACTTCCGTCGTTACGGCGGTCCTGAATCAAGCCTTTGCGTAGTAATCGACGCAGTTGGTAAAACTCAAGAAATTGCCGACACTATTTGCTCGCTTGCTCGTTCAAGAATGCTTCACTGCGACTACGTTGGAAGAAAGTCAAGCGCGGGCAACGTTGCGTTCCCGTTCTCTCCGTCAGATATCCACGTTGGCGAAGTTTATGAATTCTCAGTATTCCACTTGGCAAAAGTTGATTCTTTAGATGAAACCGTTAAAGTAGAATTGATGGAGGTTAAGTAAAATGAAACTTATAGATTTAACCAAAATTTTACGTAGTAAAAATGCTGGTCCTTTGTATATTACTTTCGACCTTATCTTTGAAGATATGGAAAAGATGAATTACGTTCTTCAAAACTTAAAGATTGAAGACGTTGCAAAGGCTTACGATACGGACGTAAAAAATATCACCGTTATCCCTTATGAAATCGTTAAGTCAATCAAAATCACTTTCCCGAGAAAGCACGTAAGCGGTTGCGTTTTAGATGACGACGTTTACGGCTGTCAACAACATATGCCCTTGGCAAATATAGAAATTTAAGGGAATTAAAAATGTACGCAGATAAAGAATATATAATTTCATTGTATCACGAGATTCATCAATATCCGGAAATTGGTTTTGATTTACCGAGAACGATTGCTCTCGTTAAGCGTGAACTTGAGAAAATCGGCGTTGAGTATAGCGAAAATTACGGTGAAAGCAGTGTTGTTGCAACTATAAACCCCGAAAAGAATAATTTTACTATCGGTATACGCGCTGATATGGATGCTTTACTTATCAACGAAAAGAATGATTTTCCATACAAATCTAAAATTGACGGACAAATGCACGCTTGTGGGCATGATGCTCACACCGCTATGCTCTTGGGTACGGCTAAAGCGCTTTTTACTATGCGTGATAAGATAGATTGTCGTGTTAAACTTTTATTCCAACCTAGCGAAGAAGGTATTCGCAGTGGCGCTGCAGAAATGGTTGAACACGGAGTTATGGACGATATAGACGTGATTATCGGTATGCACGTTGAAAACTGGTTAGAGTCTGGATGTGTTGGCGTTTGCAGTGGCGCGTCAATGGCGTCAAGTAGAAACTTCCGCATTGATTTTCACGGAGCAACAGCGCACGCAACCTTACCACATTCGGGTGTTGATGCGCTTGCAGCGGCAGTTCGTACTTATAACAATATTCAATATTTGACTTCAAGAGAAATCAATCCCTTTGCGGAGTACGTTTGCTCTGTAGGAAAATTACAAGGTGGAACAACTCAAAACGTTATTGCTGACCACGCGTTTATGCTTGGAACGATAAGAACTTTTGATATGAACTTGGACGCATTTCTTATAAGAAGAATTAAAGAGATTGCCGAGAATACTGCTAAAGAAATCGGTGCAAAGGCTGAAGTTGATACGTCTCTAAAAGCGTTTGTTGTTTATAACAACCCGTATATATCAAAGTTAGTTCTTGATTCTGCAGCAAAGGTTGTTGGTAAAGAAAATATTGTAAAAATGCCAAAGAAACTAAGTTCAGAAGATTTCTCACAATATCTTACTAAAAAGCCTGGTGTATTTATAAGGCTTGGTACTAAAAATGTTGAGAAGGGTTGTACAACTCTCCCGCACAACAATGATTTTAGAATAGATGAAGATGCGCTTATTTTAGGAAGTGATACTTGTATACAATTTGTACTCGACAATATGCAGGGTATAGATAGCACGGAAATATCCGCGTCAGATGAGCGTGCTTAAAATCAAAATGATTACAAAACAATAAAGGAGAATTTGGATGATTAAAACTGAAGTTTATGAAGAAGCGTTATTTCAAACGATAAAGCGCGGCGCAACTGAAATTTCAGACGACGTAAAAGAAGCGTTTGAAAAAGCAATCGAAAGAGAAACTAGTGAAGACGCTAAAAAAGGTCTTAAAACAACTTTAGAGAGTATGGAAATGTCAGCAAAAAGGGAAAACCCCTTGTGCGTAGATACTGGCTGGCCTATTTTCTATTTTAAGGTTGGTAATAAGTGTGAATTAGAAGGCGGTTTTGTTGAACTTGAAAACGCTGCAAGACGCGCCGTTGCAAAAGCAACCGAATTGGGATATTTAAGAGCAACTATGAAACACCCCTTAACCGGTTACGACCCCGGTAACAATATCGGTATGAACATCCCTGACTTTACTTATAAGTTCGTTGATGGCGACGGTATTGAAATTTCTTACGCAGCAAAGGGCGGCGGAAGTGAATGCTTCGGCGGTACTAGACATAGAATCGTTGCGTTTGCAGACGGTATTAAGGGTATTGAAAAATTCGTTATTGAAAGTTTCGTTGCATCAGCAAGAGCAGGCGCTGTTTGCCCGCCGTCAGTTCTTGGTATTGGTATCGGTGGTACTGCAAACGTTGCAGCAAACCTTGCGAAAGAAGCAGCGTGCTTAAGAACAGTTGGCTCAAAACACCCCGACCCGATGTTCGCTAAGATTGAAGAAGATTTATACAAAGCACTTAACAGCCTTGGTATAGGTATCTTGGGTGCTGGTGGTGATACATCAGTTCTCGCAGTAAACGTTGAATACGCTTACACTCATATCGCGGGTATTGCTTGTGCAACCAGTACTAACTGTATGATAGCGCGCCGTGCATCTAGCAGAATTGATGCGGACGGCACCGTTACTAGAATGAAGAGCCCGATGTGGTTTGGTGATAGATAGGGGGTAGAATTATGGCAGAATATCATTTAACTGCGCCTTTAACCGATGAAGACGTAAAACAATTAAAAATCGGTGATATAGTTTACATAAGCGGACCTGCTTTTACTTGCAGATCAAGACTTCAAAAATACATCTTTGATGAAAAGAACGTTTTACCTTTCTCAACCGAAAATAGAAACGTGCTTATTCATAACGGTCCTATCGTTGTAAAAGAAAACGGCAAGTGGAAACTCAATTCTTTCATGCCCACTTCAAGCATTAGATTTGAAAAATGGGGCGCAAAGAGCGTTGATGAATGGGGCTTAAAGATGATTGTGGGTAAAACCACCATGGGCAAAGAAACCGCAAAAATGATGAAAGAAAAGAAATGCGTTCACGTTTCTCCCCGTTCAGTTAGCCCTAACCTTTGGATTGACTCAATTAAAGTTGAAACCGTTCACTTATACGATGAACTCGGTCGTATTGAAGCCGCTTGGTTCTTCGATCTTAACGATATCGGTCCGTTTATCGTAGATATCGACTGTGAAGGCAACAACTTCTTTGACCAACTCGATGAAAAGATTGCAGAGCGCAAAGAAAAGGCTATGCGTGATCTTGGTATTGAAGAAGGCTGGGAATATACAAAATTATACTAATTTTAAGGGCTTATAAACGGCGTTATGCGTCGTTTACTGAAAAGCGTTTGGACTTCAATGACCAGACGGTCAATTTCACCCCAAACACTTTTCGAGCCTTGCCTAACTTGTTTCTAAACCCTTAAAACTATCTTTAAGCACTTATCTATGTATTAATAATGTGCTAAGGAATTTTATTTCTAAACAAAAAAAGGACTTATCGGGTTGATAAGTCCTTTTTACTTTTTTATTGAGATTAAACGTTAAATCTAAAGAGTACAACGTCGCCGTCTTTGATGACGTATTCTTTACCTTCGGAACGAACTTTGCCTTTTTCTTTTGCGGCGTTAAAACTGCCAAGTTCAACTAAAACGTCATAGTCAACGATTTCCGCTCTAATAAAGCCTTTTTCAAAGTCAGAGTGAATTTTACCCGCCGCTTGCGGTGCTTTAGTGCCTTGTTCAATAGTCCACGCGCGAACTTCTTTTTCGCCCGCGGTTAAGTAACTGAGAAGTCCTAAGAGTTTATAAGAAGTTTTAACAAGTCTATCAAGTCCGCTTTCTTTCAAGCCGTATTCTTCTAAGAACATCTGTTGTTCTTCGGGCTCTAACATAGAAAGTTCTTCTTCAATCTTAGCGCAAATAACCATATGTTCAGCGTTTTCACTGTTAGCAAATTCGATAAGTTTTTGAACTAAAGGAAGGTATTTTTCATCCTTGCCCATATCTTTTTCACCGATATTAGCGGTGTAAATAACGGGTTTTGCGGTGAGTAAGAAAAGGGTTTTTAAGTATTCCTTTTCGTCTTCGTTCACGTCAAGAGTTCTTGCGGGTTTCATTTCAGATAAGTGGTCGAAAAGTCTTTGCAAGAATTCCGCTTCCACTTTATACTTTTTGTCGCCCGTTTTAGTCATTGAAATTGCTTTATCTAAGCGCTTTTTAACCGAATCAGTATCCGCAAAGATAAGTTCTAAGTTAATGGTTTCAATATCGCGTAAAGGGTCGATGTCAGCGTCAACGTGGGTGATGTTTTCATCTTCAAAGCATCTAACAACGTGCACGATAGCGTCCGTTTCACGAATGTTTGCCAAGAACTTATTGCCTAAGCCTTCGCCCTTGCTTGCGCCCTTAACGAGCCCAGCAATATCAACGAATTCAACAACGGCAGGGGTAATTTTTTTGGTATTATACATTTTACCCAAAACGTCAAGACGAACGTCGGGCACGGCAACTATACCAACGTTGGGTTCAATGGTGCAGAAAGGGTAGTTTGCGCACTCAGCGCCCGCGTGGGTAATTGCATTAAATAACGTAGACTTACCAACGTTAGGAAGTCCTACAACGCCTAATTTCATATTAAAATTCTCCGTAGAATAATTATCCTAACAATTATAATCTAAAATAAAGAAAATTACAAGTTTTTAGGTTGCTTTTTTTATAAAATATGTGGTATTATAATTAAAAGTGGAGAAAAATATGGATTACAAAAATTATATTGCTGAAAAATTAAGTATTGAAGGCGTTGAAAAAGACGCGTTGAAATCATTTATAGAAATCCCCCCGAATAACGACATGGGCGACTTTGCCTTGCCGTGTTTTAAACTTAGCAAAATTTTGCGCTCGTCTCCCGTTAAGATTGCTCAAGATTTAGCAGCATCTTTCGTAACGGACGAACACATAGGGGAATGTACCGCAGTGAACGGTTATCTTAACTTTAAGATTAACCGCCAAAACTTTGCATTTTCTTTGCTTGACACCGTTTTAGATAAAGGTGAAAATTTTGGCGCAAGCGATATGGGGAACGGCAAAACTATTTGTATTGACTATTCTTCTATCAACATTGCAAAGCCTTTCCATATCGGGCACTTATCAACAACCGTTATCGGTAGCGCGCTCTGCAAAATTTTTAAGTTTTTAGGTTATAAAGTAGTAGGTATTAACCACCTTGGCGATTACGGCACTCAGTTTGGTAAACTTATCGTAGCGTTTAAGCGTTGGAGTAGCGTTAAGGCCGTTGAAGAAGGTAGATTAAAAGAACTTACTAGAATTTACGTAAAATACCACGACGAAGCAAAACTTGATCCGTCAATGGATGATGAAGCCCGCCATTACTTTAAACTAATTGAAGATGGCGACAAAGAAAGTAACGAACTTTTTGAAATGTTCAAAAAGATTACTTTGGAAGAAGTTGATAAAATTTACAAACTCTTAAACGTAGAGTTTGATTCTTATGCTGGGGAAAGTTTTTATAACGACAAAATGGCACCCGTCGTAAACGAATTAAAGGATAAAGGCTTAATCAAGATTTCAGACGGTGCGTCTATCGTAGACTTAGAAGAATACGGAATGCCCCCGTGTTTAATCTTAAAGTCGGACGGTTCTTCACTTTACGCAACGCGTGATATGGCGGCTGCTGTATACCGTAAAAATACTTACAACTTTGATAAGTGTTTGTACGTCGTTGCATATCAACAAAATTTACACTTTAAGCAGTTCTTTAAAGTTTTAGAACTTATGGGTAAGGACTGGGCAAAAGACCTTGTTCACGTTGCTTACGGTATGGTATCACTTGAGAGCGGCTCAATGAGTACGCGTTCTGGTAACGTTGTTCTTTTGGAAGACGTTATCAATAAGACCATTGAAAAGGCGTATAAAGTTATTGAAGATAAAAACCCGACTTTAGAAAATAAAGAGCAAATTGCAAAAGCAGTTGGTACTGGCGCGGTTATCTTTGGTGCGCTCTGTAACAATAAAATTAAAGATATCGTGTTCAGTTACGATAGAGTTTTATCTTTTGAAGGTGAAACCTGTCCGTACGTTCAATACACCGTTGCGCGTTGTAATTCAGTTATTGCAAAGTGCGGAGAACTTGGCGATTATAGCGGCGTTGAAATGAATGCTGACGAATATCAAGTTATTTCAACACTTGGCAAGTTTGAAGAAACTATTAAAGCGGCGGCGGAAAAATACGAACCGTCTTTAGTAACGCGCTATGCAATCGACCTTGCAACCGCGTTCAATAAGTTCTATATGGGTTGCAAAATCGTTTGTGATGATGAAAAGGTTAAAAATTTCCGTTTGGCGATTACAAAAGCAGTTCAAATAACTTTGACCAATGCATTGACACTTTTAGGCATTGAAACCGTAGAACAAATGTAAGTATGCAAAAACTTATTATTTTTGACCTTGACGGAACGCTGCTTGACAGCCTTCCCGACATACAAGACTGCTTAAATAAAACGCTTGAAAAGTTCGGTTATAAAACGCACGATAGAAGTGCCGTTATGCGCTTTATCGGTACTGGCGCAAGAAACCTTGTCAAAAAGGGTTTACCCGAAGGTACTTGCGATGAAGAAATAGACCGCTTGCTTAAATATTATAACGAAATTTACACCAACAGTGGCAGCCCTAAAACCAAACTTTTCGACGGGGTAAAAGAAGTTGTTCAAGAATTAGCAAACCGCGGTTATAAAATGGCAATACTTACCAACAAACCGCAAATAACCACCGATGCTATTTTTAACCAATATATGTCGGATATGCCTATCGATTTAGTTATCGGTCAGCGCGACGGTGTTAAGATTAAACCCGACCCAACTGTTACTAACTCAATCTTGGAAAAGTACGGTGTAGAAAAACAAAACGCTTTTTTTATAGGGGACGGAGAAACTGACGTTATAACTGCAATAAACGCTGGAATTAACGGCGTTGCGGTTTTATGGGGATATAGAAGTAAAGATGAGTTGCAGGACGCTGGCGCAACTATTTTTGTTCAAAAACCCTTAGATTTATTAAATATTTTATAATATTCTTATCTTTTTAATTATTTTTTCAAAAAAGCCGTTTAGGCTACTTTCAATTTTTTATTTATTTTTTATTATTTTTCAAAATTCCATTATTTTCGTACAAAATAATTTGCAAGGAGTAATATTTTGCAAAAAATATATAATACCGCAATAATAGGCGGGGGAGCGGCAGGCTTAATGACTGCCGTTGAACTCACGCGCGGAAATAGTGCTTTGTCTGGGGATGAAGTGCTTATTTTAGAGCGCATGGATAGAGTTGGCAAAAAACTTATTGCAACTGGTAACGGTCAAGGTAACCTTATGAACCGTAATTTTAGCGCGCAATTTTATCACGGCGATAAAGATTTTATCGACGCTTTTATTGCTAACACTATAAATATTGATTTAGAAAAATACTTAAGCGAACTTGGTATTCCGCTCTGCACCCTAAAGGACGGAAAAATGTATCCATTATCACGCCAAGCATCAGCCGTTTTAGACATCATAAGGGCGTATAGATAGTAAGGGGTGCGTTACTAAAACCGATTCTTTCGTAACGGACGTAACAAAAAAAGGCGAGTATTATACTATTAAATCTTCAAGTGGGGTATATGCGGCAAAATCTGTCGTTTTAGCGGTTGGTGGTGCTGCGCAAAAGCAATTTGGTACAGACGGATCTTCTTACTCTTTAGCACAAAATTTTGGGCATAAAAAGAGCGAACTTTATCCGTCGCTTGTTCAACTTAAAACTCAAACCGAGCAAATTCGCGGGCTTAAAGGGTTAAAGGAAGTTGCAACGGTTAGTGCCGTAGTCGGTGGTAAGACTTTGACTAGTTCTACTGGCGATTTGCTATTTACAGATTACGGCGTTTCAGGTTCGGCAGTGTTCCAAGTTTCAGCGTATTTGAGCGGAAAAGAAAACGAATATTTAAATATTGAATTTTTACCCGAAATGTCGCAAGAAGAAGTAGCGTTGCTACTAAAAAATAGACTTTCTTGCGGATATATTGCAAAAACGGATATATTAGTCGGCATACTAAATAAGCGCATAGGTCAAGCGGTGCTTAAAACGGTTAAAGAAATCACGGCAGAAAGCGTTGCGCACGCGCTTAAAAACTTTAAGTTAAAGGTAACTGGTAACGTTGGTTTTAATTACGCACAAGTAACTAAAGGCGGAATTAAGACTAAAGATATAGATAAAAATACTTTTGAAAGTAAACTTGCTAAAGGCGTTTATATTATAGGCGAAATGTTAGACGTTGACGGAGACTGCGGCGGATATAACATAACCTTTGCATTTTCTTCAGCAATATCAGCCGCTCGCGCAATAAAAGGCGCTTAAAACAAAAGGGGTTATACATATGGAAAAATTTAAGAAATTTACGCAAGAAATGTTAGATAATGCGCACACGGACATTATTCGTGAAATAGGGCGTAGAATAGGCGTAAAAGCGCCCACAACCAAGAAAAAAGAGCAAATTATTACTGAAATAATTGCAATTCAAAAGGGCGAATTAGAACCCGTAGAACTCAGTAAACGCGGTGCACCTGTTAAAATTTCAGTTGATATTTCAGCCTTTTTGGTAAAGGATGATTGGGAGAATATTACTTACGATTATCAGCCTTACGAAGACCTTATTTTGAACGAAGAAGATTTTGACATCGACGGTGTTTTTGAACCGCACTTAAAATACGGTTTTATTCGCGTTAAAAATTACAGCGCGTCGGACGGCGATGCTTTCGTTTCTCAAGAAATGATTACAAAATTAAGGCTTCGTGCGGGTGATAGGGTAACTGGCTATGCAAAACCTGTTAGAGAAACTGGGTCTGCCGCTTTGCAGAGCGTATACGCTATAAACGGATATCCGACGGATTCTATGATGCATAGAAAAAAGTTTGACGACTTTACTGCGTGTCATCCCGATAAAAGAATTAAACTTGAAAGCGAAAAAGAAAGTTCACTTTCTATGCGCGCTATTGACCTTTTGTGTCCGTTAGGATTTGGACAAAGGGGTTTAATCGTTGCGCCGCCTAAAACTGGCAAAACAACCCTTTTGAAAATGGTTGCAAAATCTATTGAACAAAACTATCCTAAGGCAAAACTTATTGTTCTGCTTATTGATGAGCGTCCCGAAGAAGTAACCGATATCAAGAACTCTATTAAAGGCGAAGTTGTATATTCAACTTTTGATAAAAGTGCTGAACATCACGTAAAGATTGCTGAACTAGTTATCAATAGGGCAAAGCGCTTAGTAGAGATAGGTGAAGACGTAATTGTGTTGTTAGACTCTATCACAAGGCTTACAAGAGCGTACAATACCAAAGTGGAATCATCAGGCAAAACGCTTTCTGGTGGTATAGATCCCGCAGCGCTTGAAGGACCTAAGAGTTTCTTTTGCTCGGCAAGAAACACCTATGAGAGCGGCTCGCTTACCATTTTATCAACTGCACTTATTGAAACTGGCAGTCGTATGGACGACGTTATTTACGAAGAGTTTAAGGGTAGGGGTAATATGGAAATTCACTTGTCAAGAGAACTTAGTGAAAAACGAATTTTCCCTGCAATAGACTTCTATAAATCAGGCACTCGTGAAGAACAAAGACTTCTTAATGATGAAGAACTCAGTGCGTCTTATAAACTCCGCAGAGTATTGTCAGAGAGTGAAGACAGTACGGAAAACTTGCTCGAAATGATGAAAAAGACTAAAAATAATCAAGATTTGATAGCAAAACTTGACGATTGGCTTAGAATTTACGGTAAATAATATGAAATCATTAAAAAACAAAACTATCGACTTTCCGCTAGAGCAAGCGGGCGAATATCTTGCGCGTTGCGTTTACGAAGAAAAACTTGCGGTTATAGAGCAAAATAGCATTGTTATCGGCGACACTTTTAGTGCGCTAAATAAAATAAAAGACGGCTCAGTGGACTTGCTTATAGTTGACCCGCCGTACAATCTCGATAAAGATTTTCACGGCAACGGTTTTAAGAAATCGGCAAACGAAAAGTATAAAGAGTACACTGAAAGTTGGATAAACGCCGTAAAACCAAAACTTAAAAGTACCGCAAGCGTTTACGTGTGCTGTGATTGGCGCAGCGCACTCGTTATTGGACCGCTTATCGAAGAGCATTTTGTTCTCAAAAACCGCATAACTTGGCAAAGGGAAAAGGGTAGGGGCGCAAAATCTAACTGGAAAAACTCTATGGAAGATATTTTCTATGCCACGGTAAGTGAAAATTTTACCTTTAACCTTGATGCGGTAAAGCAAAGAAAAAGGGTTATTGCACCGTATAAAGAAAACGGCGTGCCAAAAGACTGGGAAGAAACTGCGGACGGAAAGTTTAGAAACACTTGCCCTTCAAACTTTTGGGATGATATTGCCGTTCCTTACTGGTCAATGGCGGAAAACACCGCACACCCCACTCAAAAACCCGAAAAACTTATTGCAAAACTAATTTTGGCAAGTTCAAATGAAAACGATTTAGTTTTAGACCCCTTTGCTGGAAGTGGAACAACGGCGGTTGTTGCTAAGAAGTTGAATAGAAATTATATCGGTATAGAGCAAAATCCCCTGTATTGTGCGTGGGCGGAAAAACGCTTGCAAGACGCTGAAAAAGACACGACTATTCAAGGCTATCATAACGGTGTTTTTTGGGAAAGAAATTCTCAACCACAAAAAAAATAAATATATAAAACCCGAAAATTGTTTTCGGGTTTTTTTATATAAAAAATCAAAAAATTGCGTTTAGAACTTGAAAAAAAACACAATATATTGTATACTAATAGAGTATAAATATCAAAAGTCTGTAAATCATAGGAGATTATAGATGGCAAAAACAAGTTATAAAGCGGAAGACATAAAAATACTCGAAGGGCTTGATGCAGTTAGAATGCGCCCTGGTATGTATATCGGTACTACGAGTGTAAAAGGTCTTCACCATATTCTTTGGGAAATCGTAGATAACGCCGTGGACGAAGCGGCAAACGGTTTTGCAAATAAAATTGAAATAAAACTTTATAAGGATGGCAGTGCGTCCGTTGAAGATAACGGCCGTGGTATACCTACTGATATCCACTCAAAAGCGGGTGTATCTGGTGTAGAAGTCGTATTTACTCAACTTCACGCGGGTGGTAAGTTTAACGCGGAAAATTATAGTTATTCGGGTGGTCTCCACGGTGTAGGTGCATCTGTTACCAACGCGCTTTCTGAATGGCTTAAGGTTGAAGTATATAAAGACACCGTTTATGAAATGGAATTCCACAGTTACCTAGATAAGGCAACGGGAAAGGTTAAGTCAGGCGTGCCTAAAGCGCCCTTAAAAAACACCAAGGTTAAAACCAAAAAGAAAGGATCTTTCATTAGGTTTAAACCCGATGCAACCGTGTTTGAAACAGTCGTGTTTAACCCCGAAACTATTTTAAAGAGATTAAGAGAACTTGCATTTTTAAACAAGGGTTTAGAAATTAAATTCTACGATGAAAACACTGATTACAGTAGAACTTATAAGTTTGATGGTGGTATCGTTGACTTCGTTAAATACTTAAACGAAGGAAAGTCAACGCTTTACAACGAACCGTTATACGTAAGTGCAATTAAAGACGGTATTGCGGTTGAACTTGCAATTCAGCACACCGATGCTTACGTAGACAGCGTTTATTCTTACGTAAACAATATCCCAACTGGCGAAGGTGGTATGCACGAAACGGGTTTCCGTTCGGGGCTTACTCGTTCGCTTAACGACTATGCAAGAGAACGCAATTTACTAAAAGAAAAAGACGACAACTTCCTTGGGGACGACTTTAAGGAAGGTTTAACCGCGATTATTTCTATCAAGATGCAAAACGTTCAGTTTGAAGGTCAAACTAAAACAAAACTCGGTAACCCCGAAGCACGTCCCGCGGTTGAAAGCGTAACGGTAAACGAACTTGACGCTTTAATGAAGAATAAAAAGTTGCAAAAGGTATTCGATGCTATTATCGCTAAGGCTATGAATGCCGCAAAGGTTAGACTAGCCGCTAAAAAGGCTAAAGAAATTGCAAGAGCGTCTAAGAGTATTGAAGCGCAAAACTTAGTAGGTAAACTTGCATCTTGCTCGGGTAGAAAACCCGAACTTAACGAACTATTTATAGTCGAAGGTGATTCAGCGGGCGGCAGCGCAAAACAAGCGAGAGTAAGACAATATCAAGCAATACTTCCGCTCCGTGGTAAGCCGTTAAACGTAGAGAAAAAGAAAATCGACCAAATTCTTCAAAATGAAGAAATTAGAACGATAATATCCGCGCTCGGTACGGGTATCGGCTCGGAATTTGACTTGAGCGGGCTTAAATTCCACAAAGTTATAATTTTATCCGATGCCGACCAAGACGGCGCACACATTAGAGCAATACTTTTAACGTTCTTCTTCAGATACATGCGTGAACTCATTAACGAAGGACACGTTTATATCGGCATGCCACCTTTATATAAAGTGCATAAAGGTAGCGTTGAAGAATACGCTTACGACGATAATGAACTTGAAAAGAAGAAAGCAAAAGTGGGTAGGGGCGCGCTTATCCAACGCTATAAAGGGCTTGGCGAAATGAACCCTTCACAACTTTGGGAAACCACGCTTAACCCCGAAACCCGTTCTCTTATGCAAGTAACCATAGAAGACGCGGCTGAAGCAGAGAAACTTATCACCGTGCTCATGGGCGACGAAGTAGGCGAAAGAAAGAAATATATTTTTGAACACGCAAACTTTAATAAAGAAGATAAGTTTGCAAAGATGAAGCGTTCATAATAGGAGTACGGTATGGAAAACGAAAAGGGTATAATTTATTCTTCGCTTGACGAAGTTTTGAAAAATTCAATGATACCGTACGCGGAAAACGTAATTTTGGACAGAGCGCTTCCGCGCGTAGAAGACGGCTTAAAGCCCGTTCAAAGAAGAATTATCTACGCTATGTTCGAAATGGGTTTAACACCCGATAAACCGCATAAAAAGTGTGCAAAAATCGTCGGTGAAGTTTTGGGTAAATATCACCCCCACGGCGATAGTTCTGTTTACGGTGCACTCGTTCACATGGCACAAGACTTTAATATGCGCATGCCACTCGTTGACGGACAAGGTAACTTCGGTACTGTTGACGGCGACTCGGCTGCGGCTTATAGGTATACGGAAGCAAGATTAGAAGCGCTTGCGCTTGAACTAGTTAGAGATATTGAAAAGAATACGGTTGAATTCAACCTTAACTTTGACGATACTCAAGAAGAACCTGAAACGCTCCCCGGAAGATACCCCAACCTTTTGGTAAACGGCGCAACGGGTATTGCGGTAGGTCTAGCAACGAATATCCCCACGCATAACCTTGTTGAAGTTATCAACGGGACTATTGCGTATATCGATAACCCCAAAATTTCTTTAAAAGAAATGATGAAGCACATAAAAGCCCCTGATTTTCCGACTGGTGGTTATATTATCGTTGGTGAAGAATTAGAAGAAGCGTATAAAACTGGTAGGGGTAAGATTAAAATTCGCGCGCGTGTAAACATTGAAAAGGACACTGGCGAAAAGCAAAACTTAGTAATATCAGAACTTCCGTACCAAGTAAATAAGGCTAACCTTTTAAAGAAGATTTACGAACTTAAAGAAGACAAAAAAGACCTTTTGGGCGGCATTGCGGAAGTCGTTGACGAATCGGATAGAAACGGTATGCGCGCGGTTATTAAACTTAGAAAAGATGCCGATGCAAAGGCAATTTTAGCATACCTTTACAAAAACACTGACTTAGAAACCACTTTTGGTATAAATATGGTGGCTATTGCTAACGGCAAGCCTTGCCAACTTGGGCTTTTAGATATAATTTCTTATTACGTAAACTATCAAAGAGAAGTTATTTTGCGCCGCAGTAAGTTCGACTTAGAACGAGCAAAAGAGCGTGCGCATATCTTAGAAGGTTTGATTATTGCCGTTAAAAATATCGACGAAGTAATTAAGATTATCAAGAGTGCGGAAAACACCGCCGATGCAAGAAGTAAACTTCGTGAAAGATTTAAACTTACGGAAGTGCAAGCAAACGCTATTTTAGATTTAAGACTTGCGCGCCTTACCAAACTTGAAGTTTATAAATTGCAAGAAGAACTCGAAGCACTCAAAAAACTTATTGCTGAACTCACCGTTATTATCGGCAGCAAAGCAAAGCAAATGGAAGTTGTTAAGAGCGAACTTATTTCTATAAAGAAAAAATACGGCGACGACCGCCGTTCAAACCTTATCATCGGTGGTAAAGAGCAAGAAATCGAAAGCGTTGAAAAAGAACTTAAACAAATCGACGACTTCGTCGTAGGTATGACTGAAGGCAAGATGTTCAAGAAGATGACCGAAAAGAACTTCAAAGCAAGTGATAAATCGGTTAAAGAAAACGCTATTGCGGAAGATTTAATGAAGTTTACGGCAAGGGCAAAGAGTAATCAAACCTTGCTTGCGTTTACTAACCTTGGTAACTGCTGCAAAATCGATATGGAAATCGCACCAGAGTGCCGCTTCCGTGATAAAGGCAGTAAGTTTAACGCGGTTTGCAAAGATGCAGCAAGAAACGAATACCCAGTTGCGTTCTTTGCCGTTGACGAAGATAAACTCCCCGAAGGTAGTTTGTTGTTCTTCACTAAGGACGGCTTGATTAAGAAAACCGAGTGGTCAGAGTACGGCTTGATTAAACCTTATTATCAAGCAATTAAGTTAAAGGACGGCGACGAACTCGTCGGCGTTCAACAAGATTTACCTGATACTACTATTGCTTTCGTAACTGAAAAAGGCTTAGCATTAAACGCATTAAAGGATGATATCCCAGCCCAAGGCAGAGTTGCTGGCGGCGTTAAGGGCGTAAATCTTAACAAGGGCGATAAAATCGTATTCGTTTCACAAATCGACGAAGAAGGCGAATTCGTTATCGTAACCGACGCTGGTTTCTATAAGAGAGTTATCTCTGCTGAAATCGAACCTATGGCAAGATATAGAAAGGGTATAAAAATCGTTGAATTGGGTAAAGACGGCAAGGTTGTTTACGCTGATATCGTTAAAGAACCGTTCGACTTTGCAGTATTCGATACTTTAAGCGTTGCGTTTACCGTTAATACTGAAGACCTTAGCATTGAAGGTAGAACCACAAAAGGCAAAACCTTAAAGAACGAAAACAAAAAACGCCACCCCGAAAAGGTAATTAAATTATTTTAATTAAACAAAAAAGACTTCTCTTTCTCGAGAAGTCTTTTTTTAATAGTTTTCGTTTAATAATTCATCAGCCGTTACGTTAAAAATTTCACAGAAGCACTTAATTTCAATGTCAGTTATGAATCTTTGCCCACTTTCAATTCGCTGAATAGCGTTTTTATCCACGTCAACGCCAAACAGTTGGCATTTTTCCGCTAATATTCGTTGAGACATTTTTGGTTTGAAGTTTTTTCGTAAAATTTCTATTTTTTTACCGCAGATATTATTGCGCCCGTTTTGCGCTTTATTTTTGAACATAACTTACCCTTTTACAATTAGTTTTGACATTTAGTGCTTGACAAAATCAATTATAATATGATAATATTAAAATATTGACATCTACTAAATGTCAAAATATGTTTTTTATTGTAAAGGAATGGTTATGAAAAGTAGATTTGTTAAAATTTTAACAGTTTTAATGGCAACTTGTGTTTTACTTGCGCTATTTAGTGCTTGTAATAATGGTGAGCAAGGGCATGAACACGCTTATCCTGTGACTTATACTTTTGATAGTGAGTTTCACTGGTTAGAGTGTGAATGTGGTGAAAAGAAAGGTTCAACCCAGCACACCTTTGAAAATGGTAAATGTATTTGTGGTTACGAAAAAACTGACGGGCACACTCATGTTTTCGATAGACAAGTTATCCATGAAGATTATTTGAAGTCAAAGGCGGATTGTGTAAATAAAGCCTTATATTATTTATCGTGCAAATGTGGTGAAAAGGGCACTGAAACTTTTGAAAATGGTGTTGCAATAGGGCATAATTACGGTGATTTCGTATCTAACGGTGACGGTACTAAAACCGCAGTATGCGCAAACGGTTGCGGAATAGATAAGACCGTTGATGAAGAGCATGTCTGTGACTATATAGCGGGTGAAACCGTTGCGCCCACTTGTGAAGATGACGGTTACACCGTTTACACTTGCTCTTGTGGTGATAGTTATAATATTTATGACGAATGGTCAAGATTGGGGCACGATTACGGTGAGTATGTTTCTAACGGCGACGGCACGCATACCCAAACTTGTTCACGCGATAATAAGCACATTTATACCAACGATTGTTATGCAGATTGGGGAGATGAAGCAACTTGCACCAAGAAAGCAGTATGTTATTATTGTAACACGGAATTTGGTGATTTTGCGCCCCACACTTATGATGATGAATATAGTTTTGATAAAACCCACCACTGGTTTGAAACAATTTGCGGTTGCGTGCTTGAGCCTGTAAAAGAAGCACACACCACGGGCGGAGATATTTGCCCCACTTGTGAATTCCCATTTAACCCAACCGAAGGCGTAACTTATGATTTATCTGCTGACGGCACCTATGCTGAAGTTATCGGTTACACAGGCAGCGCAACAAAGGCGAAAATTGCAGACACTTATCAAGGTAAACCCGTAACCTGTATTTATGACAATGCTTTTGAGTATACTGATATCACTTATATAGAAATCCCCGACAGTGTAACAAGTATAGGTGATTCTGCGTTCATAAGTTGCGATTCATTAACAAGTGTAGTAATAGGCGACAGCGTAACAAGTATAGGTTATGAAGCGTTCTCTTATTGCAATAAATTACAATTTAACGAATATGATAATTGCAAATATTTAGGTTCAAAAGATAACCCCTATTTTGCGCTTATTGAATCTGTAAATGAAAACTTAAGTACTTATACTATACATAATAACACAAAAATAATTGCAGATAGTGCTTTTCATGGATGTTCAAGATTATACTCAATTGAAATCCCTGACAGCGTAACAAGTATAGGTTCTTGGGCGTTCTTTTATTGCGGCTCATTAACGAGTGTAGTAATAGGCAACAGCGTAACAAGTATAGGCGAAAAAGCGTTCAATGGTTGCTCTTCGTTAGAAAGTATAGAAATACCCGATAGTGTAGAAGTAATAGGTGATATTGCGTTCTCTGGTTGCAGTTCATTAACGAGCGTTGTGATAGGCGACAGCGTAACAAGTATAGGTGTTAATGCGTTCTTTGGTTGCAATGCGTTAACCGAAGAAAATATAACCGTAAAAGACCCTGACGGCTGGCAAGGTTATTATAACAGCGCTTGGCATGATTTATCAAGCGATAAAGTTGCTAGTTATATTGCAGATTCTATTTACGAGTTAAGAAAAATATAAAAGGAGAAATTTATGATAACGATATTTGGCAAACCTTGTTCAAAAAAAACTTTTATGGATGAATTTAACAAATCTCCATACTGGGATAATATTGGTGGTAGGGGAACGAGCGAAATTGTTAAAATTAGCGATGCTCATATTTGGTATAAAAGGGGCAATTCTAATATGAGAATTTCTATTGAACTAGTCAATAAGATTTATCAGTATATAGTTGAACATAATCTATTTTGTAAAAAACTAGTAACTAATGATATAGTAGATATTAAAAACAAAGTAGATACTAACTACAAAGGGTGGAACGACTGTGACGCGACCTTTATTATGATGCTTTTAAGATTCGTTTTAGGTGTTTCTATTCATTGTGGTAAACCGTGCTATATAATATTCTAAACAAAAAGACTTCTCTAAAAAAGAGAAGTCTTTTTAGTTTTTTTAAGCGGTTTTTCGTTTGAAAATTCTAACTGCAAGGGCGGTCATATCGTCGCGTTTTTCACCGTTAGTTAGTTTTATAGCGTGGGTAAGTAAATCATCAGTTAAAGTCTGCGGGTTTTTTGCGGGTTGGGCGCGTAAGAAATCTATAATCTCACTTGAAGATGAAAAGGCGTCGGAAATTCCGTCGGTAACTAACAGTAAAACGTCGCCGTCGCTAAGATTTGTAGAGCAAACGGAAGGCTTGAGTTCATCTAAAATACCTAGTGGCAGAGTATTGCCTTCGACAATTCTAACGCCGTTCTCTCCAATGATAAACCCGTAAGGCGCACCGTACTTTATAAAGTCAGCCGAGCAAGTTTTTAGGTCTATAACGCTCATATCAAGCGCGGTGAAAGTGTCTTCGGTATTGATTGCTAAAAGTTTATTGACCGTGTTTAATATTAGTGGGGAAGATATCCCCGCTTTATAAAAACTCTCGATAAGGGACAGTGAAGTGGAAGAAATACTCTCGGCGGTTTTTCCGCTTCCCATACCGTCGGATAGGGCAACGAGCAATCTATCACCGGCAACTCGGGTAACCGAGTGAGTATCTCCACACATCTCCGAGCCGTCCTTTTTAGCGTGTGATAGTCCGTAAACTGCATCGTATTCACTTGCGCATTTTAGGGCAAGAAAACATTTGTCTTCGGTAATCTTTGCACTGTCAACGATTATCATATCAAGCGACAGGGTTTGACTAACTATTCGCTGAATACGCTCTACGGAAAACTCTTTCATAGCGATTATCATACTAACTGAAAATCTATCTTCTTCGCCGTAAATAAGTAGTTCGCTAACGAATATTCCGCCCTTAAATAATTTGTCCGCCAAAGTTCGCTCTAAGCGTGATTGATATTTTAATTGAGAGCCAGTTTCTAACGCAAGCGTTTTAAGTATTTCAGAAACGCCTTGCGCTTGCGATGCTATAATTTCTCTACCGCTTTTTAGGTTGGCGTGCTCTAAACAATGTGCTCTAAAGTCGGCAAGAAGTTTATTTAGCGCGTATAAAATATTGTTTGGGCGAATACAAGTGTCGCCAAGTTCTTTAGGTAGGTCGATTAGTGAAAGTTTACCTTTTGCTAAGCCTATATCAATCATTTTACTTAAACCAAAGTTAATATACAGTTCGTTTTGTTTGCATTTTTGGACGTGTTCACACTCAGCGCATACACTACTTAGTACTTGTTTTTGCATAAGTTCTTTTGCTTTTTCTTCAGTCAACGCCTTTTTTTCAAAAGCGGTAAAAGCAACCGACATTTCTTGGAAAACGTTTGATAAATCGTATAATTTACCCGAAAGCATAAGCCTACTTCTATTTATAGTTTGCCTTGTCAACTGTTTTTCTCTAAAAGAATATAGCGTTTCTTTTAAGTTTTTAAGTGATTTAGTTGGGATAATGCAAAAGATAGCCGCGCCCGATAGAATTGAAATTAAATGAATGAGTGAGTACTCGCCGTACACGCCGAATATAAGTTGAATAAGGTAGTCGCACATAATAACAGCAACGGCGGATAAATATCTTGAAACGCTCATAAGGCTTTCAGCGCTAAGTGCAAGGCATAAAAACACCGCAACGAAAATAAGGTTGTTAAAATATATTGCAAAACTTATTCCAAACACCGCGGAAGTAATAGTAGCAATACCCGTGCGATAAATATAACACACGATTAGTATCATAAGCACGGCAACAGCGCGCCAAAAGTATGGCGAAATAAAGTTACAAATACCTATCCCGAAAATTGAAACCATCACGATAAGTGATGCAAATTCTTCAAAACCTAGTTTAAATTTTAACCCCTTTTCACACACGGCTTTTGTGCTTATTAAACATATAAAAGTTAAAATTACCGTTAAAATTGAAACTAAAATTCTCTTTTCTAACAGTACTTGATTAACCGTGTCGCCTAAAAATATATAACCTAGCATACCGAGAAGTGCGCACGCGGTAAATTCAAGACGAATTTTTGCGCGTTGTTTGCTATAAATAAGGGTAATTATAATAGTTACAAAAGAAATTATCGCTTGCGTACCCAAAAGCCCCGTAGCACCTAAAATTAGGGTTGATGCAAAGTAAAGTAGCGTAGTTGGGATAATGGCTAGCCCAGAACTTAGCGCGCTTATATAGAGTGCCGCAGAATAAGGCTGGGGACTACGTTCAAGTTTAGAAAAAACTAAAAAACAAAAGAACACAATTAGGTATTTTATGACCGTTAAATAATCTAAAGAATTAAACGAACGTTTCAAAATTTTTCTCCTTGCTATTGACTGATTATTAAATTCATTGTATACTATATATGATAAGTAATTTTGTAAGAATTTAGCGTATAAGGTCAAATAAAATACTTAATAAAATTTAATAATGATTATAAAAAATACTATTATTATTTTTGTTGCTTTTATTATATTTATAATTGTAAAATGTAACTATAAAAAACTTATATAAAAGGTGAAAATATGATTAAAGTTGGTATTGTTGGTTATGGTAATTTAGGTAGGGGTGTTACCCTTGCGGTGTCTAAAGCACCCGATATGGAATGTGTGGGTATTTTTACAAGAAGAAACCCTGAAAGTTTAACCCCTGCGGTTGACTTTCCAGTATATTCAATGGATAAATTGCAAGAATTTAAGGGTAAGGTAGACGTGCTGCTTCTTTGCGGTGGCAGTGCAACCGACCTACCTAGCACTACTGCTGAAATCTTAAAAGATTTTAACACGGTAGACTCTTTTGATACGCATGCAAAAATCCCCGAATATTTTAAGAAACTTGAAAGAGTGGGTAAAGAATACGGCAAACTCTCTGCAATAAGTATCGGTTGGGACCCTGGTATTTTCTCTATTGCAAGAATGCTTTTTGGCGCAGTTTTGCCCGATGGAAATGATTATACTTTTTGGGGTAAGGGCGTTTCTCAAGGCCACAGCGACGCTATAAGAAGAATTTACGGCGTTAAAAACGCTATTCAATATACTATTCCTAAAGAAGACGCTCTTTTAAAGGTTAGAAACGGTGAAAACCCTGATCTTAAAACGGGGGATAAGCACCTTAGAGAATGTTTTGTTGCTGTTAGCGACGGTGCTGATAAGGCGCTTATTGAAAAGACCATTAAAGAAATGCCAAACTACTTTGCAGATTATGAAACTATAGTAAACTTCGTAACCGAAGAAGAAGTAAAAGAAAGGCAACAAAAATTATCACACGGCGGGTTTGTGTTCCGTTCAGGCAACACTACTGAAGAAAATTCACATCTTCTTGAACTATCGCTTAAACTTGACAGCAACCCCGAATTTACTGGTAGCGTGTTGACCGCGTACGGTAGAGCGGTTGCAAGATTAGCAAAAGAAGGCGCGACCGGCTGTGTTACGGTTTACGATATTCCGCTTAAATATCTCTCACCGCTCTCAAGTGCTGAGTTAAGGGCGCATTTGTTGTAATATACTAAATAAAAAGGGGGAGATTATGTCTCGCACAAAGCAAGTAAAAAAGGCAGTAAAACGCTTGAAAAAGACTTCGCCCACTGCTGTATTTTTAGCGGTAGTTATATTTATTCTTGCGGTTTGCGGATATTATATTTATAATAAGTATTTTAAGCAAACTGACCCAGTAATTGAAGCCAAGGGTGAAGTTTCTTTTCACTTTATGATGCTCGGTAACGACGCTTCTGGCGACTGTACTTATATTAAAGCGGGCGAAAATGATATTTTAATCGACGCGGGCAGTGATTACGACAGTATAGGACATATAATGAATTACGTCGATGATTATATGACTGACGATAAGTTTGAATTTATAATTGCAACGCACGCGCACCTTGACCACATAGCGTGTTTTGCGGGCAAAAAAGGTGAAAATAGCCTTTTTGATGAATATGAAGTGGATACTATTATAGACTTCCCCTTAACTAACGCAACGTCTGCCGTGTATAATCGTTACCTAGAAGAGCGTGATGCGGAAGTTGAAAAGGGTGCCGTACACTACACCGCGCTTGAGTGCTATAATAATCAGAACGGTGCTAAAAGGGTTTATGAACTAACTGACGACGGCAACGTTAAAATGGAAATTTTATATAATCCTTATTATGAACAAAAGACTTCAAACGAAAACGATTATTCGGTATGCGTGCAATTTTCACACGGCAGCGAAAGATTGTTCTTATTTACTGGTGATTTAGAAGAAGATGGTGAAGAACTTTTAGTTCAAAATAACGATTTAAAAGAAGTTGCTCTATTTAAAGCGGGGCATCACGGTTCGTATACCGCATCGCACGACTTGTTACTTTCGGTAATAAAGCCTAAAATTTGCGTTATTAGCGGTGCTGCAAACAATAAAGATATAGGCGATGGTTACGGTTTTCCGAATCAACTGTTTATTAACCGTATTGCAAAGTATGACACAAGCGTTTATATGACGACTGCGGCAACTAATAGCGGTTACACTGCAATAAACGGTAGCGTGGTAGTATCTTCTGATGCTGAAAAAGGCATAACGGTTGATTGTTCTGGCGAAAAGTCTGTTCTAAAAGACACTGCGTGGTTTAAGGCGAATAGAAATTGGAATTAAAAATTTTTGCATAAACTTTTAAAACCCGACCATACTAACCTTAGACGGAGGTCAGTATGCAAGAACAGGGCATTGTTAGAAGAATAGACGAACTAGGGAGATTAGTTATCCCTAAAGAACTGCGCAAGAGTTTGCGTATTAGGGAAGGAGATCCCTTAGAGATTTATGCAAGTAAAGATGAATTAGTTTTGAAAAAATATTCACCTATTTCATCATTAAAGAATATTTCGTCAGCAGTTGCTGACGGTATTGAAAATCTTACGGAAAAAACTTGCATCATAACCGATTGTGATACGGTAGTTTACGTATCCAGTGGTAAAGATAAAGATATTCTTGGTAAGAACATTTCCACTGAGATGGAAAAAGTATTAAAAGAGAGAAAAAGCGTCGTGTTATCACGCGCTGACGGCGGAACTATCATACCTGTTATTTCGGGCGAAGATATGCAGTCTGAAAATCAAATTATAGTTCCTATGATTACTGGCGGAGATTGTTTCGGTTCAGTAATTTTATACGACAAGGACAAATCTTCACGCTTTTCATCAAGCGACGTAAAGTTAGTCCAACTCGGTTCGTCTTTTTTGTCCTCTCAACTTGAATGATTATTCGTCATTAAAAGCCACGGATTTTCCGTGGCTTTACATATATGCAAAAAGTTAAAGATAAGTCTTTTTTAAAGGGCGCGTCAATTTTAGGGGTAGGCGCGTTTATAAGTAAAGTTTTGGGCGCAATTTACCGCATACCACTAACTAATCTTTTGGGCGGTTTTGGAATAGGGCTTTATCAAATGGTTTTTCCAGTATACGCTCTTCTTCTTGATTTTTCGGGCTGCGCTGCACCTAGCGGAATGTCAAAACTTATTGCAAGCGAAAACGATAAAGAACAAAAGGGTAGAGAAATTTTATCGGTTGCAATACGTTTTTTGTCCATTTTAGGACTTTTTTTAGCACTTTTAATGGCAATGTTTTCTAAGCCGCTAGCAAAATTACAAGGTAACGAAGATGCTTATTTGGCATATATATTTTTAGCACCCGCAGTGTTTTTTGTCGCGCTAATATCTTGCTACCGCGGATATTTTCAAGGCTTAATGAATATGATGCCAACCGCGCTTTCACAAATTTTAGAACAATCGGTAAAGTTGGTTTTGGGTATAGTAGCAATAAAACTGTTGCTTCCAAGCGTGCCTAAAGCGGTTGCTGGGGCAACTTTTGCAATAACCGTTTCAGAAGTGGTTGCACTTATTTATTTGCGAACTAAATTTTCAAAAACTAATCGCGGAATTTTGCCGCTTATCAAAACTGAAAAAAAGCAAATATTAAAACTCCTTATAAAAACTACACTTCCCATAACTTTGACTGGGTTAATACTGCCGTTATCACAAGTTATCGACAGTTTTCTAACAGTTAACATTTTAAGCGGGTATAGTGCTAGTGCAACGGCGCTTTTCGGGCTTTTTAGCGGGGTGGCGCTTACGGTTGTAAATTTGCCCGTTTCCGTATGCCACGGAATTGCAACGGTTGCAATACCTGCAGTTTCAAAAGAAAAGGACTTAAATAAACAAAATAAAAGCGCAACAAAAAGCATTTTTTTAACGTTAGCAGTGTCGCTACCGTGTGCGGCTATATGTTTTATTTTTGCGCCGCTTATTATAAAAATATTATTTCGTTCGTTAAGTGGTGTAGAAAGACAAACTGCAATAAATCTTTTAAGACTAACTTCTCCTTGCATAGTGCTTTTATCGGTATTGCAAACGATGAACGGCGTTTTAATAGGTAAAGGAAAACTTTACGCGCCGACTTTTAGTTTAAGCGTTGGCGTAGTTATTAAAATAATACTTGAAGTTTTGCTGCTACAAAACGCAAAAATTAACATTTACGGCAGCGGTATTGCTCTAAATGCTTGCTATTTTTTCGCTTGTTTGATAAACTTAACTATGATATTTAAGTTAAAGGTGAAAAATGCAGTTAAAAGCACTTACCGTAGGGAATACGCAAGTTAAAAACAACATATTTTTAGCGCCCATGGCGGGGTATACCGATTACTCTATAAGAAAGTTGCAACTATCTTTGGGTATAGGCTTGGCTTTTACCGAACTAGTAAGCGCAAAGGGGCTTATGTATGGAAGTAAAAAGTCCAACCAAATCTTACTTTACTCTAAAGGCGATGAAAAGTCAACCGCCGCGCAAATTTTTGGTGCTGATCCCTATTACTTAAGGGCTGCTTGTGAAAGCGAGTATTTAGCGCCCTTTAATATCGTTGATATCAATATGGGTTGCCCTGTACCCAAAGTATTTAAGAATGGCGAAGGAAGCGCGCTGCTTACCGATATAAACAAGGCCGAAAATATCATTAAAGAGTGCGTAAAGAGTGGTAAAATCATTACCGTAAAAATTCGCACTGGCCAAAAAAAAGGCGACGATATTGCAACTGACTTTGCTAAAATGGCGGAAAATGCTGGCGCAAGTTTAATTACTATACACGGTAGAGTTAGGGAAGAATATTATTCGGGTGAGCCCGATTTTAACGCTATTGAAAAGGCAAAAAAAGCAGTTAAAATTCCAGTGATAGCAAACGGCGGAATATTTACTAAAGAAGACGCTGAAAATATGCTCGATAAAACGGGTGCGGACGGAGTAATGCTTGCGCGCGGCGCAATAGCAAACCCATTTTTGATATGTGAACTTTTAGGTGCTGAATATGATTTAACCTTAAAAGAATACATAAAAAAGCACGTTTTACTTATGACGGAAATTTATGCAGACAGAAGGGCTTCGCTTGAGTTTAGGAAATTTACACCTTATTATTTTAAGGGTATGACTGGTGTAAAGGACTTAAAACTTGCATTGGTTCAAGCGGAAAGCACCGCACAAATCATAGAATTAATAGACAAAGGGCTTTAACAAAAATAATGCCGCCAAAATAGAATAATATATATTGCGTTTTGGGGGTGTATATGCGCGTATGTTTTGCGACTAAAGATTCGCTTAATTCCGTTTGGCAAGATAAAATCTCTATGCTTGATAATCACGACCTTTTGGTGTTTGGCTTTAACGGTTTAGGGCTTGTAAGTTACAAAAAGGAATTGGGCGGAGAAACCGAATATTTTCAAGACGTTGCAAAACTTTCAAAACAACTATCATCCGTAATAATTTGCGGTTGCGATACGGATACTTACGGAGTGTTTAAGCACTCTGCCGTTGTTGCCCAGAACGGAAGAATTTTAGGCGTAACCGATATGGCGCACGCGGTGGATGAAAGTGAGTTTTCACCGGGTGGAAATTTTAGGGTGTACGATACGAAAGCGGGTAAGATAGGCATTATATTAGCAGAAGATTTGTTCTTTCCCGAAAGCGCAAGAGTGCTCACGTTGTGCGATGCCGATTTTATCGTGTGTTTATTTAAGAATTTAGATGACTTTATGCCACAAATAATGCTCCGTGCGGGCGCGTTTTCTAACGGTGTGGCTATGGCGCTTTGTGCAAAAAATTATACTTGTATTGCAGATATTCGCGGAAGGGTAAACTTATCTTCAAGCGCGGATATTGTCAGTGCAAATATTAAGATAGAAAAAGATTATCACCTTATAAGTTCGCGTCGGCGCGGACTTTACCGAGAGTTCGGTGCGGGGTATTGACAAAGGAGAAAAAATGGCTTTTAACGTGGTTTTAGTTGAACCGGAAATTCCGCAAAATGCGGGTAATATTGCAAGAACTTGCGCGGTTACTGGCGCAAAACTTCATCTCGTTCGTCCGCTTGGTTTTGAAGTTACGGATAAGTACTTAAAAAGAGCGGGGCTTGATTATTGGAACTTGGTGGAAATTTATTATTATGACAGTATTGAAGAAGTTATGGACAAGTTTTATAACGGCTCTAATTTTTGGTTTTTCTCTACAAAAGCCAAAAACATCCACTCTGACGTAAAGTATAAAGACGGTGATTTTTTGGTATTCGGTAAGGAAACTAAAGGACTTCCCGAACCGCTTTTAGAAAAGCATTGCAACGAGTGCGTGCGCCTTCCTATGCTTGGCGAAGTGCGTTCACTTAACCTATCTAACAGCGTGTGCGTGGGCGTATACGAAGGACTTAGACAACTAGGCTATCCTAATTTTAAAACTGAAGGGGAAATATCAAAAAGGTAAAATAAAGCGCGCTAAAGTTTTTCAGCGCGTTTTTATTTTTTTGTTTTTAGCGTGGATAATTTACTTGACACACCTTTAAATTTTAAGTTAAAATTACAATGGTATAATTTGAAATAGACGAAAGAAAACTTATTCAAGGAGAAAAGAAAACAAGATGGACATCAATATGTTGTGGAACATATTCTTCATGTTCGGTGGCGTTGCTGCAATGATGATTGGTATGAAGACCATGGGGGGCGCGCTCGAACAAGTTGCCGGTGGCGGAATGAAAAAGATGCTCGGCAAAGTTACTTCAAACCGTTTTGCCGGCGTTGGCGTAGGTATTGCTGTAACAAGTATTATTCAAAGTTCAACTGCTACTACGGTTATGTTGGTTGGTTTCGTAAATATCGGACTTATGACCTTGGGGCAAGCAACCAACGTTATTATGGGTGCGAATATCGGTACAACGGTTACGGCACACATAGTATCACTCTCAGGGGTGGGCGAAATTGATATCGGCGCAATCGCGGCAATGATTGGCTGTGTCGGTATCTTAATGGCAATGCTCATTAAAAATGAAAAGGTCGTAAATATCGGTAATATTTTGGCTGGTTTAGGGCTTATCTTCGTAGGGTTAGAATTTATTTCAACCTATGCTAAAAAGATAATGTTTATCGACGGCTCAACTCCGTTTCCGTGGGTTCAAGCAATTTTCCAAGGCGACCACTTCCCGTTATTGCTAATCTTAATCGGTATAGTGCTTACCGCTCTCGTACATAGTTCTTCAACCATTACTTCACTTATGGTTGTACTCGCATCAATCGGTGTACTTCCCTTTAATAACGCGCTTTTCCTTGCGCTCGGCTCAAACATCGGTACCTGTATTACTTCAATTATGTCGTCTGCAGGAACTCACGTAAACGCAAAGAGAACGGCAATCGTTCACTTATTATTTAATACTTTCGGTTGTTTGTTGTTTATTGCACCGCTTTGGATTTGGAAAGATCAAATTACAAGTTTTTTTGCATCAATGTCAAGCGACGTTGGTCAACAAATTGCAATCTTCCACACCTTGTTCAACATTGCAACAACTCTAATTTTGTTGCCGTTCACTAACTTAGTAGTAAAACTTGCTTGTGCACTCGTTAAAGATAAAAAAGCACCCGTTGACGAACGCTTTAAGTTCCAATTTATCGACGAACGCTTGCTTTCAACCCCGCCGATTGCTGCTGGTAACACCAAGAAAGAAATCGTTAGAATGGCTGAACTTGCTAAATCAAACATTAACGGCGCAATCGATATGTTGCTCGATAACGATTTGAACGTTGAACCTTCTATCCGCAGTAACGAAGAAGTTATTAACAGCCTAAATAAAGATATCACCAAATATCTTACCAAACTTATGGGTAAAGATTTGTCTGATGAAGACGATAAGAAAGTCAGTTCGTACTTCCGTGTTGTGTCTGACGTAGAAAGGGTAGGCGACTATGCTGAAAACGTTTTAGAATACGCTCTTAAACTTCGTGAAGAAGGGCTTGTAATGAGTGAAGAAGCCAAGGTTGAACTTAAAGATCTCACTGCAAAAATCAACACCCTTTACGATTACTCTATCACCGCGTTTGACGATAGAAACGTTGATATCTTAGATAAGGTTAACGAAATTGAAGATCAAATCGACGACGACAGTGCTAAACTTGAAGAATATCATATCGATAGAGTTAAAAAAGGTCTTTGCAACGCTCAAGTTGGTTCAATTTACTTGCAAACCGTTTCTAACTTAGAAAGAGTAGGCGACCACATCACTAATATCGCTTTAAGTATTAAACGCTATAGAGAAAGGAAAGCCTAAGTTTGTAAATAATAGAAAATATATGGATAATATCCGCCGTTAAATGTTTGACAAACGGCGGATTTATTTATATAATAAATACGAAATGTTAAAATAGGGTAGTTTGGGGTAAAATTCTAAACACCATAAGGAGAAAATTATGAACAAAAAATCTATTAGAGACGTAGACGTAAAAGGCAAAAGATGTCTTGTTAGAGTGGACTTTAACGTTCCTATGAAAAACGGCAAGATTACCGACGAAACTCGTATCAACGGCGCACTTCCCACCATTCAATATCTTATTGATAACGGCGCAAAGGTTATCCTTTGTTCACACATGGGTAAGCCCCACAACGTTTTAACGGTTGGCTTTGCTTTGAATAAAAAAGAAATGAAACAAATTGAAGCGCAAGAAACTCGTAGCGCTCAACAAGAACTTCGTTGCTACTTCCACCAAGAAGCAATTAAGGATAAAGAAAAATATTCACTCCGCCCGGTTGCTGAAAAACTTTCAGAAAAACTCGGCAAGGAAGTTAAGTTCGCTGCTGACGTAGTTGGAGCATACGCTGATAGAGCAGTTGCTAATATGAAAGACGGCGACGTTGTTCTTTTAGAAAACACTCGTTTTGAAGCAGGTGAAGAAAAGAGAGACGAAGCACTTTGCAAAAAACTTGCATCTTACTGCGACATTTACGTAAACGACGCTTTTGGTACTGCACACCGTTCACACGCAACCACTGCTGCTATTGCTGAATATGGTTTCGTTGATACTGCTGTTTGCGGTTTCCTTATTGAAAAAGAACTCTCTGTAATGGCTGACGCTTTAGAAAATCCCGTTAGACCTTTTGTTGCTATCTTGGGCGGTGCAAAGGTTGCTGACAAGTTAAAAGTTATTTCTAATCTTTTAGAAAAATGCGATACTCTCATTATCGGTGGCGGTATGGCTTATACCTTCTTAAAGGCTCAAGGTTATGAAGTTGGTACTTCACTTGTTGACGACGAACAAATCGGTTACTGCAAAGAAATGATGCAAAAAGCAAAAGATCTCGGCAAAAAACTTCTTCTTCCCGTTGACGCAAACGTTACCAAAGATTTCCCCAATCCTATCGACGCTGTAGTAGAATGCAAAGAATACGCAATTGATGCTATTCCTGCTGATGAACAAGGTCTTGACATCGGTTCTAAAACCGCTGCTATGTTCGCTGAAGAAGTTAAGAACGCTAAGACTGTTATTTGGAACGGACCTATGGGCGTATTTGAAAACCCCATCTTCGCAAAGGGTACTATCGCTGTTGCAAAAGCACTTGCTGAAACCGAAGCAACCACTATCATCGGTGGTGGCGACTCTGCTGCTGCAGTAACTCAACTCGGCTTTGCTGATAAGATGACTCATATTTCAACTGGTGGCGGCGCATCTTTGGAACTCTTCGAAGGTAAAAAACTCCCTGGTATCGAATGCTTAAATAACAAATAATTTGTCTATTACACTTAAATTAGGAGACTGACATGAGAAAACCTATTATTGCTGGTAACTGGAAAATGAACAAAACCGTTGCTGAAGCGGTTGAACTTATAAACGAATTAAGACCTTTGGTTGCTAAATCTAAGCCCGAAGTTGTTGTATGCGTACCTTACACTGATTTGTGGGCGGTAAAGGCTGCAATCGCTGGTAGCAAGATTAAACTCGGTGCTGAAAACGTTGCATGGGCAGACAGCGGTGCTTTCACTGGTGAAATTTCTGCCGATATGTTAAAAGAAATCGGTGTTGAATACGTTATTATCGGACACAGTGAACGCCGTCAATACTTTGGCGAAACCGACCAAACCGTAAACGCACGTTTACATCAAGCGTTGAAAAAGGACTTAAAGCCTATCGTTTGCGTTGGTGAAACGCTTACTGAAAGAGAAAAGAACAAGACCAAAAAGGTTTTGAAAAAGCAAATTCTTGAAGGATTTAAGGACGTTACCGATTTTTCAAATATTGTAATCGCTTACGAACCCGTTTGGGCAATCGGTACTGGCAAAACTGCTACTGCTGAAGATGCTAACAAAACTATCGGTTACATTAGAAGTTTGGTTAGAAAAACTTGGGGTGCAGAAGTTGCAAAGGCACTTCGTATTCAATACGGTGGCAGCATGAAACCAGCTAACGCAAAGGAACTTATGGCTATGAGAAACATCGACGGCGGTCTTATCGGCGGCGCTGCTTTGAAGGCTACTGACTTTGCTGCAATCGTAAACTATAAAGGTTAATTATTTAGGCTCTGTCGTTGGATAATCTTTGACAGAGCCAAAAACTTAAATAAAGGTAGAATTATGAAACAAAGACCTAATTGTATAATCATTATGGACGGCTACGGTTCAAGTTGTGAAAAGAAAGGCAACGCAATCGCTTGCGCAAACAGTGCAAAGGTTAATGAACTTATGCAAAAGTATCCGTCAACCCTTATCGGTGCAAGCGGAATGGACGTTGGGCTTCCCGAAGGTCAAATGGGTAACAGTGAAGTAGGGCATCTCAACATGGGTGCTGGTAGAATCGTTTACCAAGAACTTACCCGTATCACCAAATCAATTAAAGACGGCGATTTCTTTGAAAATGAAGAATTTTTATACGCTATTGACAACGCCAAGAAAAACGGCAAAAAACTTCACCTTTACGGACTTTTGTCTGACGGTGGCGTTCACAGCCATATCACTCATCTTTACGCGCTCATTGAACTCGCTAAACGCCAAGGATTAGAAGACGTTTTCGTCCACTGTTTCTTAGACGGGAGAGACGTTTCTCCCACAAGCGGGGCTGATTATATCAAAGCGCTAAAAGAAAAGATGGAAGAACTCTCTTTCGGTACTATCGCGTCGGTTGGCGGCAGATATTACGTAATGGATAGAGATAACCGTTGGGATAGAGTTGAAAAGGCTTACGATATGATGACTTTAGGTGACGGAGAACAAACCGAAGATGTTGAAAGTTACGTTCGTTCTTCTTATGAAAATGGCGTTACCGATGAATTTGTTATCCCCGCACACGTTGTTAAAGACGGCAAAAAGGTAGGGCTTATCGAACAAGGCGACAGCATTATTTTCTTCAACTTCCGTCCCGATAGAGCACGTCAAATTACCCGTGCTATGAGCGAAAAGGAATTTGACGGTTTTGAAAGAAAGAGTGGATTTATTGATCCCGCATACGTTTGCTTTACTAGATACGATGCAAGTTTTACTAACGTTCGCATCGCGTTTAAGCCCCAAGTATTAACAAACACTTTGGGCGAATATATTGCATCACTCGGCTTAAAGCAACTCCGAATTGCTGAAACTGAAAAGTATGCGCACGTAACCTTCTTCTTTAACGGCGGTGTGGAAAAACCCAACGCGAACGAAGATAGAGAACTTATTGCATCTCCTAAGGTTGCAACTTACGATATGCAACCTGAAATGAGTGCTTTAGAAGTTACTGAAAAGATGCTTGCTAAACTTGACACCAACGAATACGACGTGGTTATTTTAAACTTTGCCAACTGCGATATGGTTGGCCATACTGGCGACTTTAACGCTGCGGTTAAGGCAGTTCAAACGGTTGATGAATGTGTGGGTAAGGTTGTAGATAAAATCGTTGAAATGGGTGGTGCTGCAATTATTACAGCCGACCACGGTAATGCTGATAAAATGCTTGCAGAAGACGGTTCTCCGTTTACTGCACACACTACAAACCTTGTACCGTTTATCGTTGCTGGCAAAGATTTTGTCGGTGCAAAACTTCGTGACGGTGGTATTTTGGCTGACGTTGCGCCCACGCTTCTCGATATGATGGGAGTGCCCGTTCCTAGTGAAATGACTGGTAAAACTTTAATTATCGGTTAAAAAAGTATTAAAAACAGTTGTAAAAAACGTCTAACTATGTTATAATGTTCAGCGTGAACGTTTGAAAAAGGACGTTTAAGGAGATAATTTTATGAAATTCGATATGTTAAATATGCTTATGGCAGTCCAAGGTAACGCTGCATGGGGCGTATGGCACGATGTAATTAAACCTATATTCTTGGTAATCATGGCTCTTTGCGCTATCTTTATCATTTTAGTAGTATTATTCCAACCGGGTAACACGTCAGGTATCGGCGCGCTCGGTGGGCAAACCGAAACCTTTTTAGGTAAAAACAAGAGTAAAACTTTTGAACACAGAATGAAAGTTCTTACCGTAGTAAGCAGCATTGTATTCGCTGTTTTATGTATTGTTTTTGCTATCGTTGCACTTCTTGCAGCGTAATAAAAGAAGATTTTTGTTAAGCGGTTTTGCTCGTCAAAACCGCTTTTATTTTTAGTTTTTTAAGGATTTTATGGCAAAAAGAGAAATTATTGAAGGTAAACTTCAAGGCAACGAGCGCGGCTATGCGTTTTTAATAGCGAGTGATGGAAGAAATGAAGATTATTTTATTCCGCACTCAGATTTAAGGGGCGCAATGCACGGCGACTTGGTTTTGGCTGAAACCACTTGTGGTGAAGGTGCAAGAACAACCGCGCGTGTTTTGAAGATTTTAGAGCGTGGCATAACTGAACTTGTCGGCACTTATTTCACTTGTAAAAGCGGTGGTTTCGTTACGCCTGATGAAAGGAAATATTATAACGATATATTTATACCTTTTGGAAAAGGTGTAAGGGCAAAAGCGGGCGACAAAGTCGTTTGCAAAATTTTGTCTTATCCAAAAAAGAAAAACCCCGAAGGTATAGTTACAAAAGTTTTAGGTAGACAGTTCAATAAAGAAACTGAAATCAAGTCTATATTATACACTTATAAACTGCCCGAAGATTTTCCGAAGGAAGTAAAAGCGGCTGCTAAAAATTTACGCGCGCCAACTGAACTTGATTTTGAAAATAGGGCGGATTTTAGAAACCTTTTAACCATGACGATTGACGGGGAAGATGCAAAAGACTTCGACGATGCTATCTCTATTGAAAAACTTAAAAACGGTAGTTATTTACTAGGTGTTCACATTGCAGACGTAAGCCATTATGTCACACATAATAGCATTATTGACAAGGAAGCGTTTGAGCGTGCAACAAGCGTGTATTTTCCTGAGCAAGTTATACCTATGCTCCCCGAAAAATTGTGTAATGATTTATGCTCGTTAAGAGAAGGCGTGGATAGACTTACACTTTCTTGTATGATGAAAGTCAATAAAAACGGCAAGGTTACCGATTATGAAATAACTCCGTCCGTTATAAGAAGTTCGGCAAGAATGACTTACACAAAAGTTCAAAAAATTATCGACGGGGACGAAAAACTTATTAAACAGTATAAACTTTTAATAAAGAGCATAACTTTAATGAACGAACTTGCCGATATTTTAATTGCGCGTAGAGATGAAGAAGGCAGCATTGATTTGGACGTTAAAGAAAGCGCAATCTACGTCGATAAACAAGGCGAAATAGTTGTTAAACCCGCCCCGCGTGATAAGGCGCATAGAATTATTGAAGAATTTATGATACTTGCTAACGTTACCGTTGCCGAGTATATGTATTATTTAGAACAACCATTTATCTATCGCATACACGAAACTCCGTCTGAAGAAAAGTTAGAAAACTTCTATACTTTCTTAAACGGTTTAGGTGTGAGATATAAGCGCAAAAAGGATGAAGTTTTTCCGAAAGATTTCCAAACTATATTAAAGGAAGCGGAAAACACCCCGCAATATACGCTTATAAATAGAGTGATGCTCCGTTCAATGCAAAAGGCAAAATATTCACCCGATGACGTTGGACACTTTGGACTTTCTAAAGAGCATTACTGCCACTTTACTTCGCCTATACGCCGTTATCCAGACCTTGTAATTCATAGAATAATTAAAGAGTTTTTGGCGGGAAAGGTAAGCGTTGAAGAAAAGTACGGCACTTTCGTATATTCAGCGGCAAAACAGTCGTCTGAAAAGGAGAGAAATGCAACCGAAGCCGAGCGTGCAATAGACGATTACTATAAGATTTTATACATCAGCAATTTTGTTGGCGAAGAATTTGATGGAATAGTTAGCGGTGTAACGGGTTTTGGTGTATTCGTTGAACTTGACTGCGGCGTAGAAGGGCTTGTTAAAATGGAAACCTTGCGCGGTAGAAAAAGATTTGTTCACGATGAGAAAAATTATACGCTTACAGACGGCAAAAGAACCTTTAAACTCGGTCAAAAGGTAAGAATTAAAGTTGTGGGCGTAAATTTTGGCGAACGCAAAGCAGAATTTGTTATAGAAAATGAGTAAACCTATTGCAAAATTCTGTAAAAAGTAGTAAAATAATCTTTAAGGCAATTATTATGGAAGAAAAAATCGTATGCACTAATAGAAGTGCAAGTCACGAATATTTTATACTCGACAAGTTGGAAGCGGGCATTGTTTTAGAAGGTGCGGAAGTCAAGTCCATTAGGGCGGGCAACGTCAACCTTAAAGACAGTTTTTGCGTTATACATAACGGAGAACTGTTCATTAAAAATATGCACGTTGCCGTCTACGATAAATCGGGCGCGTTTAATTCAAAAGATAGCCGTAGAGATAGAAAACTTCTTTTGAAAAAAGAAGAAATCTTAAAGGTTGGCGCAAAGATTGCTCAAAAGGGCTTAACGCTAGTACCGCTTAAGATTTATTTTAAGCAGGCGCTGCTTAAAATGGAACTAGGCGTGTGTCAAGGTAAACACACTTACGACAAAAAGCGTTCTATCATGGAAAGAGATATTAAGCGCGAAAAAGAGCGCGAAATTAAAAATTATAAATAATCGGTTATCCGATAACATAAGGAGAACATTATGGCAAAAGACAAAAGAATTGAAACGGTTTGCGTGCAAGGTGGTTATACCCCTAAAAACGGCGAACCTAGACAAATCCCCATTTATCAAAGCACTACTTTTAAGTACGACACCAGTGAAGACATGGGTAAACTTTTTGACTTGGAAGCGAGCGGATATTTTTACACCAGACTTCAAAACCCGACTAACGACTTAGTTGCTAATAAACTTTGTCAGTTAGAAGGCGGTACTGCGGGCATGCTTACTTCATCAGGTCAAGCAGCAAACTTTTATTCGATTTTTAACGTTGCTAACTGTGGAGATCACGTAATTTCTAGTTCAGCAATTTACGGCGGAACTTTCAATCTTTTTGCCGTTACAATGAAGAAGATGGGTATCGAATTCACTTTCGTTTCTCCTGACATCACGGAAGAAGAACTTCACAAAGAATTTAGACCTAACACCAAAGCGGTTTTCGGTGAAACTATTGCAAACCCTGCACTTGCAGTTTTGGATATTGAAATGTTTGCACGCGTTGCACACGAACACGGTGTTCCGTTTATTATTGACAACACTTTTGCAACACCTATAAATTGTAGACCTATCGAATGGGGAGCAGATATCGTAACTCACTCAACCACTAAATATATCGACGGCCACGGCACTTCAGTTGGCGGCGCAATCATTGACGCTGGTAAGTTTGACTGGATGGCACACGCTGATAAATTCCCTGGCTTAACTACTCCCGACGATAGTTATCACGGCATCGTTTACGCGGAAAAATTTGGTAAAGAAGGCGCGTTTATTACTAAGTGCACCGCACAACTCATGCGCGACTTTGGTTCAATTCAATCTCCGCAACACGCTTTCTATATCAACTTAGGTTTAGAGAGTTTACACGTAAGAATGAAACGCCATTGTGAAAACGGTCAAAAGGTTGCGGAATTCTTGCAAAAGAGCGATAAAATCGAATGGGTAAGATATTGCGGACTTCCTGGGGATAAGTATTATGAACTCGGTCAAAAATACTTGCCTAACGGTTCTTGCGGCGTAGTAAGTTTCTCAGTTAAGGGTGGCAGAAAACAAGCGGAAACCTTTATGAAGAACTTAAAAGTTGCTGCCATTGAAACGCACGTTGCTGATGCAAGAACTTGCTGTTTGCATCCCGCAAACGCAACTCACCGTCAAATGAGCGATGAACAATTAGAAGCAGCAGGAATTCCGCCGACACTTATTAGATACTCTTGCGGTATTGAAAATGCTGACGATTTAATTGAAGATATCGCACAAGCACTCGAAAAAATTTAGTCAAGTACAAAAGGGGGTGGCATAATGCCAATTATTGTACCCAAAGATATACCCGCTGCAAAAATTTTGCAGTCGGAAAATATTTTCGTAATGAACGATAAGCGCGCAATGCAACAAGACATTAGACCGCTTGAGATTGCAATCGTCAACTTGATGCCCACTAAAATCGTTACTGAAACGCAACTTATGCGTTTGCTTTCAAACTCACCCTTACAAGTAAATATCACGCTTATCAGTACGGAAACTTATATCGGTAAAAACACATCTCTCGAACATTTGGATAGATTTTATAAATCTTTTTCCGAAATCAAGAATAGAAAGTTCGACGGTATGATTATTACTGGCGCACCCGTTGAAGAAAAAGAATTTACTGAAGTTAAGTACTGGAAAGAACTTGAAGATATTTTAGAATTTGCAAAGCACAACGTAACCAGCACGCTCTTTATTTGCTGGGGTGCGCAAGCAGCACTTCATTATTATTACGGTATTGAAAAACATATCTTGCCTAAAAAACTTTTCGGAGTATATAAGCACAAAAAACTTATTAAATACGATAGATTGTTAAAGGGTACTGACGATAGATTTTTTATGCCGCACTCTCGCCATACAACCGTGTATGAAGAAGACATAAAGGCTTGTAAAGACCTTGTTATTTTAGCATCTTCAAAACAAGCGGGCGCTGCAATTATCCGTTCAAAAGATAATAAGTTCATCTTTATTACAGGTCATGCTGAATACGACAGAGATACTTTGGAAAAAGAATATCTTAGAGACTTAGAAAAGGGTATAAATGTTGACCCGCCTGAAAATTATTACGTAGAAGGTAACAAGGGTGAAATTAAGATGAGTTGGGTTTCAACCGCAAATCTTATTTATATGAACTGGCTCAACCACTATGTATATCAATTAACACCTTACGAAATTGATGAAATCTAATATTTAGCCCGATATTTTGTCGGGCTAAATTAAACGGGGATGTCATAGATTCGATTGGGTGAACGTATAAAGAATATAAGCATACCGAAGGCTCGGCTTCGTAAAAACGGAAACTTAAATTTAAATGCTAACAATCAAGAATTAGCATACGCTGCTTAATTTAAGCGTACGTCCTGCCTTTTTCTCTCGTCGGGAAGGTTAGGGCGTCAACTAGGCGAGAACCGATTTTAGGGTTTGATTTCGCCTTAAATTCGGCTTTTAGAAATCAAAGGGTAATTTATGGTAGCCTATGACCAAGATTATCACTAAAATCAAGCGTAGGATAAGTATGTAGAAGGTTTTTTATTGTCATTTAAGACCGGAGTGCAAGTCTCCGCATCTCCACCACGTCGAAGCACCGCTTTACGTCAGCAGTTTGCTATTGCAAACAGCACGACAGACAGCGGGCTTCTCCTTTTTCCCAAAAATCTTTTGCTATGCAAAATCTTTTTGGGAGCCCTAATAATACTTGGTGTCCTCGGTGCGTATTTCACACGCCCAAGTCCACCAAAACACTGCAAAAGAACTTTTGCAGTGTTTTTTTGTTTCAATATTGACATTTTTTGTGTGGTGTGCTATCCTAGACTTAGGATAAAATTTATTAAAGGAGAAGGGGTTATGTTTAAGAAATTAGTAAGTTTATTATTGACGGCAATGATGGCTTTAAGCATGTCGGGCTGTGCCTTTTTTGAAATGACGAGCGATCAAGAGAACGTCGTTGATTTGGGTGACGGTAAAACCTTTGTCAAATGGAACTTGGTTTTAAACAACAATGAATATAGACCCGTTGACTCTGCCTACTTTGAATTTAACGACAGCACTTTTAAGTATTATGAAAATGGTCAGTTGAAGAAGGAAGGCACTCATAGAATTACTTATTATGGTGTTGAAAATACTATTTCTCCGCTACATTTAAATTTAGAATTTGGTAAAGATGATACTGGGTTAAGTCTTTTTGATTACATAGACTGCTATACTGAAGATGCAAAAGAAGATTTGCATCAATTTACTATTATTAGCGAAGGCTATCATATAGATCCGATAAGGAGCGGTGGCGTGCCTGTTAGAGACTATCATTTATCTGAAATGCCTTATGCTTTTGGAACTTACGTAAAAGAAGGGGCACAGCAATATACTTATAAAAACGGCAAAGCGAATTACTTAAATTGTTCTAAGTTAGACGGAACTTTTTGTGATGAAAAGGACAATAAGTTTTATTTTGCAAACAACTCATATTCTTCAGATTCTCAAAGTTCAAGTTATACCGTGTATATGCGTTATGAAAACGCTATAAACAATACTTTTATAGAAGGAACAATTCATTTAAGTTATTATGACGAGTTTTTAGGTGATAAACGTCACGACGTTGCGCTTATTTACGTTCTTCACGGAGATATGGAACCCGCTGAAGAAAAAGGAACTTATGTCGATGCCGATTATCAGTTGATGGATTTTATACTGGGCAGTGATGATTCATTTGCTTTTGCATATGGCGAATATTATTACGAAAACGACGAGTGTGATTATGCCCCTAGTAACTTTATCGGCGGGACTTATAGAAAGGTAACTAATGATAAAACTTAAACCCATAGAAAAAACGGATATTGAAAAACTTAAAAATACATCCTATGCTGATATGGATATCGATAAGAAAATTCAAATGATTTTAGAGTCTAATGAAGAAAATCATCAAGGCAATTTTTTTAAGTTTTTTCTCGTCCAAAATAATGAAGATACGGTTGGCGTTATCAACATTTACTCGTGTTCTAAAAGCGTAATTAGAGTTGCCCCAGAAATTAAAGTTGAATTTAGGGGAAAGGGATATGCAAAAGAAGCACTTTTGCTATCTTACGACTATGCAAAAGGGTTAGGGTATAAGTTGGTTTACGCTGGCATAAAAGAAGACAATATTGCAAGCATACGCTTACACGAGAAATTAGGGTTTGAATACGTTCAAGATTTTTTAAGTTCTCGTGGTAAAAAATTAAAGATGTTCATAAAGATTATATAAAAAAAACGGCTTAAATGTAAAATTAAGCCATTTTTTTTATGTGTTTATTATAAAAGCAAGAAATAGTGTTTGTAAAAGAGTTTTATGTTTGAACAATTTATATTAAAAACCGCTTAACTGAAAAAAACAACCGAATACTTAAAAGTTTATTTTCTTTAATTTTTGTTTGATATAATAACTGTAGACCAAAAAATGAAGGAAAATAAATATATGAAAGCAATTAAAATCGATAAACTTATTAAGCAATATAAAAATATAACGGCGGTTGATAAACTTGATTTGGAAATATTTGAAGGTGAATTATTTGCTTTGCTTGGCGTAAACGGCTCTGGCAAAACTACAACTATTAAAATGCTTTCTTGCTTGACCACCCCTACTGCTGGAGATGCTGTTGTTGGGGGATATAGCATTATTAATCAATCAAAAAAAGTAAAAGAACTTATTGGTGTATCACCGCAAGAAACTGCCGTTGCGTCTAATCTTTCCGTAAAAGAAAATTTAGAATTGATTTGTGGCGCGCATGGGTTTTCAAAAGAAAAAACTTTGGCTAAGATTGAAAAACTTTCAAAGCAGTTTTCTTTGGCGGAAGTTCTTAGCAGAAAAGTAGGTAAGTTATCAGGTGGGTGGAAACGCCGTGTTAGCGTTGCAATGGCATTAATAAGTGATCCAAAAATTTTATTTTTAGATGAGCCAACGCTTGGACTTGACGTTCTTGCACGGCAAGAACTGTGGGGGATTATTAGATCGTTAAAGAGAAAAGCAACTATTATTTTAACAACACACTATTTAGAAGAGGCAGAGGCACTTTCCGATCGTATCGGTATTATGCAAAAAGGCAAACTTCTTGCGGTGGGGACGGTAGAAGAATTAAAGTTGAGTTCAAATACAAATAATTTTGAAAAAGCATTTATTTCTATCGTAAAAGAGGGCGAATTATGAGAATGATTACTTTTGCTAAGAGATGTACAAAAGAAATTTTGCGTGATCCTATAAATCTTGGTTTTGGTTTAGGCTTTCCATTGGTTTTATTATTGCTTTTAAGTTCTATACAAGCAAATATCCCCGTAAGTTTGTTTGAAATTGATAAATTAACCCCTGGTATAACAGTTTTTGGGCTTTCGTTTATGACTTTGTTTTCGGCAACACTGGTGGCTAAAGATCGTGAAAGCGCGTTTTTGCAAAGATTATATACGACACCTTTTACCGCTTTTGACTTTATTATGGGATACGTATTACCGCTTGTGCCCATTGCTATTGGACAAACGGTTATCTGTTTTATTTTTTCTATATTTTTAGGGCTAACTGTAAGTGTAAATATTCTGTATTGTATAATTGGAATAATCCCTATGGCTGTATTCAATATTTCGCTTGGGTTGTTGTGTGGTAGTATCTTTAGTGTAAAGCAAGTAGGGGGCATTTGTGGTGCATTACTTACCAATATTGCTGCATATTTTTCAGGCGTATGGGTGGATCTAAAACATTTAGGCGGTTTTTTTGAAAAAGTAGCAAATATTTTGCCGTTTTATCACGCTGCGGAAATGGAAAAGGCGTTGTTTAGCGGGAATATTAGTCTTGCAATAACTTGCTTGTTTCCAATTTTAATATATGGCGTTATAACAATGCTAATTGCTATAGTTTGCTTTCTTAGGCAAATGAAAAATCAATAATAACTTGCAGTATAAAAATTAAACAGCATAATTTTTATAAATCCTTAAAATGATTTTTTTCTTGCTTAATAATGCTGTTGTGGTAAAATTAAGCCGTTTTTCATTATAAAAAATCAAAAAACACGAATATTTAATATACAGTTTATAAACACGAGTATAATGTAAAATAAGAAAATATTGGGCTAAAATTACTTTACGTCCAAAATAAAAGGGAAAAACATGGGAAAAAAGTTATCAATTTCTGAAAAATTAGCGAAGAGAAAGTATAAAAAACCTAACCGTTTGATATACGGTATCTATAAGTTTATAATGCTTGATATGGTTTCTAAAAAGTACAATATCAAGTTCAATATCATTGACGACGTAAACGATTGCGACGGACCTTGTTTCGTAATTTTTAACCACTTGTCAAGAATTGACCACGCTTACGTTATGGGTGCAACTTATCCTAGAGTTACTAACATGATTGCTGGTAATAACGAGTTTTATAGAACTAAATTCTCGTTCATTTTCGGGCTTAATAAAGTTATTCCCAAAAAGCAATATATGGCTGATATGCAAACTATACGTGCGGTAAGCAAAATTATCAAGCAAGGCGGTTGCGTAACCTTCGCACCTGAAGGGTTAGCGAGCGACTTTGGTGGTAATAAACCTATCGTTCCTGGAACAAGTAAAATGTTTAAACATTTTAAAGTGCCCGTATATCTTTGCTATTTAGAAGGTCAATATTTGCAAAACACCAAGGTTTGCCTTGACGAGCGTTATGGCGAAACTTACGCAACTATGTCGCTTTTGTTCACCAAAGAAGACGTAAATCGTCTATCCGTTGGAGAAATGGATGATATTATTAACGCAAAATTCCGCCGTGATGAATACGCTTGGAATAAAGAAAAGAAAATTAAGTGGAAAACTAAGGGTAGAATTTGCCATCGTTTAGAAGATCTTTGCTATAAATGCCCTAAGTGCGGTCAAGAATTTACCATGAAAGGCGAAGGGGATAAAATTATTTGTTCTAACTGTGGTAACGGCGCAACTATGGATGATTATTATCAATTCCATCCGTTTGAAAATGCTGTTATCCCTGAATCACCGCTAACGTGGTCAGAGCAAGAAAGAATGGATATAATTAAAGAAATCCGTGAAAATCCCGACTATTATTTTGAAGACGAGTGCACTATCGGTAACCTTGACGAATATAAGACGGTTGGTGAGAATAAAACTAGTTTTATCGTAGGTGAAGGCAAGATTTGGATTGACCACAAGGGCTTGCATTATAACGGAACTAGAAAAGGTGCGCCTTATGAATTTCATATCGATTACGAACACTTGTACACTTTGATTACCGAAGTTGATATGAGTTATTTTAACTTCTATCTCAACGGTGAATATTTTGATATTTTCCCCAAACATCAAACGGTTTGGAAGTTCTATCTTCTCGTTGAAGAAATGCATCGTTATCACGTAAACTTCTATAAAAACTTCCCGTGGAACGATTATATGTACGAAGGTTTAGAACTTGGTATCGACAACAAAAAAGACAAATAGATAAAACAAAAAACGGCTTGTAAATTACAAGCCGTTTTTATATTCAAAAAAGCCGTGCGCTGAAATCGACAGATATTGCCGAAGCGGTAACGTGGTAGGTAACTCCTTCAAAGCAACCTTATATCACACGCGCCTAACCGTTTAGTGCTGCTGTATTCCTACTCTGACACGGTTCGCGGGGGCGCGTTGCACAAGACCTTAATATCAACGCTCCTTGCCACGCGCAACCTTCCACAATATAAGCCTCAAACAGTGTTCTGCTCCGCTAAGCGAATTGCGGATTACAGGGCATCGCTAACTCCCCGCATAGCACGGCTATAATATTCTAACCTAAAAAAGTTAAATTAGCAAGTAATTTTTAATTAAAATTTTCAAATTCCTTAAAATTAACTTTACTTTTTGTCGGTTTATAGTTATAATTTATTAGATATATTTTAAACTAAACACTTTTCGCAAATTTTAGGAGAAGGCTATTATGTATAAAAAGGTTGACACAACACTTAACTTCCTTGACAGAGAAAAAGAAGTTTTAGAGTTTTGGAAGGAAAACAAAATTTTCGAACAAAACGTAAGCGCAAACGAAGGCAATCGTGAATTTACTTTTTACGACGGTCCGCCTACCGCTAACGGTAAACCGCACATCGGTCATATTTTAACCCGTGTTATCAAGGATATTATTCCGCGCTATCACGTTATGAAAGGCGACCATTGCTTGAGAAAGGCTGGTTGGGATACTCACGGTCTTCCCGTTGAACTTGAAGTTGAAAAACTTCTCGGCATTGACGGTAAAAAAGAAATTGAACAGTACGGTATTGAACCCTTTATCCAAAAATGTAAAGAAAGCGTTTGGAAGTATAAGGGCGAATGGGAAAAGATGAGTGACCGCGTAGGTTACTGGGCGGATATGGAAAACCCCTACGTTACTTACGACGATAACTACATTGAATCCGTTTGGTGGGCAATTAAGACTATTGCTGAAAAAGGTCTTTTATACAAAGGTCATAAAATCGTACCTTACTGCCCGCGTTGCGGAACTGCACTTTCTTCTCACGAAGTAGCACAAGGATATAAAGACGTTAAAGACGTATCAGTTTTCGTGCGCTTTAAGATTAAGGGCAAAGATAACGCTTACTTCCTTGCGTGGACCACTACGCCTTGGACCTTACCGTCTAACGTAGCGCTCTGTATGAACCCCAAGGAAAATTACGTTGAAATCAAGGCTGAAGACGGCGCAACCTACGTTTTGGCGGAAGCACTTGCTCCCACGCTTTTTGAAAATTATGAAACCATTAGCGTTAAGAAGGGTATTGAATACGAATATGCTGAATACGAACCCTTGTTTGACTACGCACTCGGTTCTTTCAAAGAAAAGGCCTACTACGTTGTTTGCGACGGTTACGTAACTCTTACCGACGGTAGCGGTATCGTTCATATCGCACCCGCATTCGGTGAAGACGACGCAAACGTTGGTAGAAAATATAACTTACCTTTCGTTAAACTCGTTGATGATAGGGGTAATATGCTTGACTGCACAGGTATTCTTGCTGGCAAGTTCGTTAAGGACGCTGATAAAATTATTATCAAAATGCTCAAAGAAAACGGACTTTTGTTTAAGGAACTTCCCTTTGAACACAGTTATCCGTTCTGCTGGCGTTGTGATACTCCGCTCCTTTATTACGCTCGTTCAAGTTGGTTTATCAAGATGACCGCAGTAAAAGATAGACTTCTTGCTGCAAACGATTCTATCAACTGGATGCCTGAAACCATTAAGAACGGCCGTATGGGTAACTTCTTAGAAAACGTTATCGACTGGGGCTTATCACGTGAACGTTATTGGGGGACACCGCTTCCCGTTTGGGTATGTAACAAGTGCGGTAAAATCCACGTTATCGGTAGTAAACAAGAATTAAAAGAAAAATGCGGTATTGAAGGCGATATTGAACTTCACCGTCCTTATATTGACGACTGTAAGTTCGCTTGCGAATGCGGTGGTGAATATATCCGTGAAAAAGAAGTTATCGATTGCTGGTTTGACTCTGGTTCAATGCCTTTTGCTCAATACCACTATCCCTTTGAAAATAAAGAACTTTTCGAAAGCCACTTCCCGGCAGACTTCATCAGTGAAGCGATTGACCAAACTCGTGGTTGGTTCTATACTTTGCTTGCAATTTCAACCTTGCTTTTCGATAAAGCACCCTTTAAGAACTGCATCGTTTTAGGGCACGTTAACGATAAGAACGGTATTAAGATGAGTAAGCACAAGGGCAACGTAGTTGACCCGTGGACCATCCTTGATAAGCAAGGCGCTGACGCTGTTAGATGGTATTTCTATACTGGTTCTGCACCATGGTTGCCGTCAAGATTCTATGAAGAAGCCGTTTCAGAAGCGCAAAGAAAGTTCATGGGTACGCTCTGGAATACTTACGCATTCTTCGTACTCTATGCGGATATCGATAAATATAACCCCGCAAATTACAAATTAGAAGATTGTAAACTTACCCTTATGGATAAGTGGGTACTCTCTAAACTCAATACGCTTGTTAAGACTGTTGATAAAGGTCTTGCAAATTATAACATTTTTGACAGTGCAAGAGCACTTCAAGCGTTCACTGATGACCTTTCTAACTGGTACGTTCGCCGTGGCAGAGAAAGATACTGGGGACACGATATGGACGACGATAAGATTGCCGCTTACACCACGCTTTATACCGTGCTTGTAACTATGGCAAAATTATCAGCACCGTTCACTCCGTTTATGGCGGAATCAATCTATCAAAATCTCGTTCCCAACTTCTATAAAGACGCACCTAAATCAGTACATCTTTGCGCATTCCCGACTGTTGATGAAAGTTTGATTGATGCTGAACTTGAAGAAGGTATGCAAAACGTTCTCGATATCGTTGTGCTCGGTCGTTCATGCAGAAATACTGCAAACATCAAAAACCGTCAACCTTTGCAAAAGATTTTCGTATGTTCTGAAAGAAAGACCACTCTTACCGAAGGTTTACTCGATATTGCTAAAGATGAACTTAACGTTAAGGAAGTTGAATATCTCAAGGACGCTGGTCGTTTCGTTTCATACACGATTAAACCACAACTCAAGACTTTAGGACCTAAGTACGGTGCAAAACTCGGTAAGGTTAGAAAGTTCTTTGAAGTTTGTGATGCGGCTGAAGTTGTTTCAACCGTAAAAAAAGGCGAAATTTATAAGACCGAATTTGAAGGTGATACCTTTGAATTTGCGCTTGACGACCTTTTGATTTCAACCAACAGTGTTGAAGGCTTTATTGCGGCAAGCGATAAGGGTATGACGGTAGTTATGGATACTAACGTTACCGAAGAATTAAAGGCTGAAGGCGTTCAAAGAGAATTGATTTCTAAAATCCAAACAATGCGTAAAGAAGCAGGTTTTGAAGTTGTTGATAGAATTACTGTAAACTTCGTTACTGAAGATGCCGGTTTGAAAAACGCGTTATCTAACGGCGAAGATATTAAGAGTGTTGTTCTTGCCGATGCTATTGCTGAAGGCGAAGTGGACGGCTTTAAGAAAGAGCTCGATATCAACGGTGCAAAGTGCACTATCGTTATCAATAAGGTTGCTAAATAATGAAGGCTGCTGAATGGAAAGATTACTCCGTTATCGCAACGGGTGATGGGTATAAGTTGGAGCGCTGGGCAGACGTTGTTCTGCTCCGTCCCGATCCACAAGTCATTTGGAAACCGTCAATGGATATGAACGGTTATAAGGGGCTTGCCGCAAAGTACGTTAGAAGTGAAACTGGCGGCGGCAAGTGGCTTATTAAAGGCAAAATGCCTCAAGAATGGACTGTTGGATATAAAGATTTAAAGTTCAAAATTAAGCCTATGGGTTTTAAGCATACGGGGCTTTTCCCCGAACAAGCGGTAAACTGGGATTTAATGACCGAACTTATTAAGGGTGCGGGTAGAGAAATTAACGTTCTTAACTTGTTCGCGTATACCGGCGGCGCAACGGTTGCTTGTGCAAAAGCAGGCGCTAAAGTTTGCCACGTAGACGCTGCAAAAGGGATGGTAGAGCGTGCGGGCGAAAACGTTCGCTTATCAAACGTTGGCGATGGAAAGGTTAGATACATCATCGACGACTGCAAAAAGTTTGTAGAGCGTGAAATTCGCCGCGGAAGAAAGTACGACGCTATCATTATGGACCCGCCTAGTTATGGTAGAGGGCCTAACGGCGAAATGTGGAAGTTGGAAAACGAACTTTATTCATTTGTGGAACTTTGTTCTAAAGTATTAAGTGATAATCCACTTTTCGTGCTTATAAACAGTTACACTACTGGGCTTCAACCCCAAGTTTTGAAAAATATATTACAGTTAACCGTCGCAAAAGATAGGGGCGGAAAAATCGACGCTTACGAAGTTGGGCTTAAAACCGAGCAAGACGGCGTAATTCTCCCTTGTGGAAACAGCGGCATTTGGATAAACGGTAAATAAAATGGAAGATTTAATTATTTTACATGAAGACAATCACATTATAGTGGTGTTAAAACCCCAAAACGTTCCCACTTGCGAAGATGAAAGTAAAGATGCTGATATGCTTTCTATTATCAAAGAGTATATTAGGGTTACTTATAACAAGCAAGGCAACGTGTATTTAGGGCTTGTTCACCGCTTAGATAGACCTACGGGCGGCGTAATGGTGTTTGCAAAGAGTTCTAAGGCTGCTGCAAGACTTTCTGAACAAATGCGTGAAGGCGACTTTGAAAAACGCTATATGGCAGTTTTAGTTGGCGAACCTAAGGAAGACAAGGCGACGCTTACTCATTATATGAAAAAGAACGCTGTAAACAATATGGTTTACGTTTGCCCGCCTACGGTTGCTGGCGCAAAGTTTGCTGAACTCGAATATGAAATCGTTGACAAAAAGGTAGGTTTATCACTTGCTGATATTAAACTTCATACGGGAAGAAGTCATCAAATACGCGTGCAAATGAACGCTATCGGTACGCCTGTTTATGGAGATATGCGCTACGGTGGGGAAAAGGCTAAAAAAGGTTATCTTGCGCTTTGGGCATATTATCTTTCATTTACGCACCCCGTTAGCAAAGAAAGAATGGTGTTTAGAGTTCAACCACCAAAAGATAGAAATCCGTGGAGCAACTTTGAAACTGAAAGATCGATAAAAATTATTAAACCCAGTATTTAATTAAAAACTAAAAGTGGCAGGATATCCTGCCACTTTTTATATAAATAAACCGAGCAATTTATAGCACCCTAACAGTATTAAAATAATGGGTGGCAAAAACTCGATTTTTGCAAGTTTATCAGTATTGATAACGTCGGTTAACAATAACCCAATTCCTATCATTAAACCATGGCAAAGCGCAATGGTTAGCGGCACGTAAAATTCGTTTAACCCCATAAGGGATAACGATAGGTTAGCAAGCGCGCCGTCAAGCCCTACTGCAAAGCCGGAAATTATAGAAATACCAAGTGCGCTTTTTTCTTTTATGGGCGATTTTTTTGCGCTTTTTATCATATTGAATATGCCAACGGCAATTAAGACAGCGCCGCCAAAACTTGCGGTTTTTTCATTTAATTTGTCAGCAAAAAAAGCCGTTAAATAATTCACGGCACAGCACATTATAAAAACCGTTAAAACGATGCCTAAAATTACGGGCAGTTTTTTCTTTGTGGAAAGGGATAGTGATAGCCCGCAAACAAAAGAATCAATGCTTACAGTTAGTGCGGTCATAATCATAAAGTATATCATTTGTGTAATCCTTAAAGCGCTTTCTTTTTATATTATGAAAACGAATTTAAAAAGGTTAATAAGGCGAGAAAAAGGCGAAAAAACAAAGAAATATATAATAAATTATATATAATTTTTAAAAAAGTGCTTAAGTGGATTGACAAAAGATAATATTTTGTGTAAAATATGGTAGATATAGTGTATAACAAGGAGTATTAGGCTTATATGAATTCGGCTAAATCCTATAAAATTTCAGTATTGTTGACTGCGTTTATTATGTGCATTGTCGCAGCGTTTTGTTCATTAACGTTTTCACCCGTAAGCGCAGAAACCAAAGCGTCTGACCCTTCAAAGTATTTTGGCGGTGGAGCTGTTCTTTCTTTCGACGATGATAAACTCGTTGCGGAAATGAAAGAAAGCAATGAATTAGTTATCTACAACGAATTAGTTGTTGAAGATATGGAACTCGTTCTTGAAGTTCCCAAAGACGTTGCTGAATTTTCAGTTAACTTCAGATCTGATGCTTACGCTGCAAACGGCAATATGTATACCGATGAAACTGGTAAAACTAAGTTTAAGACTTCCGTATCAAACCTTCTAACCATTAAGTTTAGTGATACTGCAACCGAATACAGCATTAATGACAATGCTGCAGCAAAGGTTAAAGGCGCTCCTATCAGCGTAAATGACGGCGTTCGTTTGGTTAAAATTAACGTAACCGTTGATGCAAACAACCTTTTAGTTGTTAACGTAAACGGCTTAGGTAACGCTGTAGGTCAAAAAGGTGTTGACGCAATTGAACGTATAGATAAAACCACGGCAGTTATTACTTTTAAACTCGTTGATATCGCAGATTCTGGTTCTAACGTTCAAGCGGTTAAATTAGTAAGCGTTGACCAAAAGAAAACCGATGGTAGTGGTGCATACAAGCAAACTTTTGAAACTGATGAAAACGGCGTTATAGTAAAAAATGCATATCCCCGCGTAGTTGTTAACGATAGTTATTTTATTAAAAATGGAGACGGCAAGTATAATAAATTAGTAATGCTTGCTAACGCTCAAAGAACTTATTCAATGAGTATTTGCTCAATTATGAATAGGACACAAAACATATCCGCTTTCGTAACTTCAAATGAAACTGATGCTTGGATTGCTAACGAAGAAAAGCCTAGAGTTATTGCATTTGGTCAAGCGGACACTGGTAGTCAAACATCTTCATTTGACGTTGCTATGAAAGACGGTGATAAAATTGTTTCACTTGAAACTTATAATGTAACCGTTATCGATGAAGATACCGATAAGCAAGCGCCTATTTACGTTAACGATGCCGCTGCTCTCAATGCTTATAAGCAAGCACTTTCAAATATTATCAATATTGAAACTACCGAAGACGGAAAAGTTATCAACACCAGTGTTGCATTGGGCACTACTCCTAATCTTCCTTCGATGAGAGATTTGGTTTATGATGCATATACTTCTTATGATGAATTAGATTTATCTTTAGTATATTCTAATGACGACGTTGATTCTTCTACAACTTCTTCAATGAAGTTCAAGATTACCACTGCTGGCGATTATGAATATTATGCAATGTTTACCGACAACGCTGGCAACGCTATGGAGAAAAAGGACTTTAGAATTCAAGATGAAGAAGACGAAAACGTTTACGTTGGCGGCAAGTATAAAGATTATATCTTCAAATTTGCTATCGAAGATAACGCGCCCATCTCTATTGAAAAATCTGAAGCAAAGGGTGTAGGCTTTAAGGGTATTAAATATAAAGCATCTAAGTTCAACGTACAAGCAGAAGGTTGTAAGACCACTTACACTCTTTACTATAACGAAAAGGTTGGCGCTGAAAAAGAAGATGATGGTTGGGTTGTTATCCCCGCAGCATCTAAAGTTACCAGCGAATCATATAGTGATAACTATGGCAACACTTATGAATCGGTTAAGGCTGTTGGTTATGATGGTACTTTAACTTTTGTCCCCACTAAATATGGTTCATACATGATTGAATGCGTTGCAACGTCTGATTACACCACTAGAACTGGTAGTGATTACACTATCTTATCGGTTGACGAAGTTAATTCTAATCCTACTTTTGTAGAAGTTCCTAACTATTGGCTCCGTGATAACGTTTGGTCGGTTGTATTCCTTTCTGTTGGTACTCTTTGTTTAATCGGCATCATCGTATTGTTGTTCATTAAACCCAAGGATGAAACCGGTTCTAACTAATATAAGTTAAAAATCGCAGGACTTCGGAATTATCCGAAGTCTTGTTTTTTTAGGATAATTAATGAAAAGTTTTATTGCAGATAAAAACCGTAAGTTGAGTAAACTTGCCCTATACCACGTTGAAGATTTATCTTTTTCCGCGTTTATGAAAGCACTTAGAAAAAAGGATATTAAAGTTAACGGCAAGCGTGTTTCAGAAGACGTTTTTCTTAACGTAGGCGACGTTGTAGAAGTGTATTACGTCGCACAAAAAGTGGATAAATATAGTGTGTTATTTGCTGATGAAAACGTGATTGTAATAAATAAGAAAAAAGGCTATACTTCCGAGAGTGTTTACGATGATATTTTATCTAAAAATAGTTCGGCAAAATTTATACACCGCTTAGACAGAAACACTGATGGCGTAATGATTTTTGCGTTAAATTGCGAGAGTGAAAATTTACTTCTTGACGGTTTTAAAAATAGAACTTTTATTAAAAAATACCACGCAACCGTTGTCGGTGAGCCCTTAAAAAAGCAAGACGTTTTAATTTCTTATCTTAAAAAAGATGCTGAAAGTGCAACGGTTAAAATTTACGATAACCACGTTAAAGACAGCGTGCAAATAAAAACTGGGTATAAGGTTATAAAGAGCGATAGGGATACTTCACTTTTAGAAGTTGAATTATTTACGGGGAAAACCCACCAAATCCGTGCCCACCTTGCTTATATAGGAAATCCTATCGTTGGCGATGGTAAGTACGGGGACTTTGCTTTTAATGAAAAGCATAATAAAAAAGTACAGCAATTAACTGCTGTTTCTTTGGAACTTAAATTTGAAAAAGAGTGTTTATTATCATATCTCAACGGCAGAGTTTTTACCGTTAAATAAGGAGTAAAAATGCCGCAAGACGCGTTTACTTTGCGATACTTATGTGATGAGTTAAATTTGGTTTTCAAGGGCGGAAAGGTCAATAGAATTATTCAGCCGTCTAATGATGAAACCGTATTTACAATCTACACAAAAGGGCGCACTGAAAAACTTATGCTAAACGTTAATCCCGCAGCGCCGCGCATAGGGATAATTACGGAAGATAGGGACAGTCCTTTGACCGCCCCTAATTTTTGCATGCTCCTTAGAAAACACTTGCTATCGGCTGTGATTGACGAGATTTCTCTCGTTGGTTTTGATAGAATTGTTAAGATAGATTTTACCGCTTCACAAGAGTTTTTTGACGCTGTAAATAAAACGCTTTACGTGGAACTTATGGGGCGTTATAGTAATATAATTTTGACGGAAAACGGCAAGATTTTAGGCGGCAACCGCGGTATAAATATGTTTGATAACGGTGTGCGCCCACTAATTGTTGGTAGAGATTACGTGTATCCGCCAGTAGGTGATAAAAAACTACCCTTTGACAATGATTTAATTGCTATTTTTAATGACGTAGAAATAAGCGATATTGCTGAAAATATTTGTAAGTTCGTGCAAGGTATAGCCCTTTCAACCGCAAAGGAAATTCAAAGCAAATTTATTGCTAAATACGGTGCAGAAAAAAGGCAAGATTTTTCAAAGTGTTTATATGAGCACTTGAACGATTATCTATTTAATACAAAGAAAAATCCGTGCGTTGTTTTTGAGAATAATTCTATAAAAGACGTATGCGTATATCCTTACGAAAACGCTAATGAAATAAAGAGTTTTGAAAGTTTATATTTAGCGGAAAATTTCTTTTATATTCAAAGGGATAAAGAAAAGAATTTTAAGAATAAAAAGGAAAGATTAACTTCAATTATAAACACGGCAATAAAGAAAGTTAAAAAGCGTTTAGTTGCTATTTCTGCTAAAGAAAAAGATGCTTTTTCCGCTGAAGAAAATCGCATAAAAGGCGAACTTTTACTCGCTAATGTTTACCGCATAAAGCAAGGGGAAAAAGAGTGTGAACTCGATAATTATTATGATAATTCAAAGGTGAAAATTGCGCTTGACGAACACTTAACCGTAGCTAAAAATGCGGAAAATTATTATAAAAAATACAATAAGCAAAAGCGCACTTTAATTGCCTTAAAACCGCAAAGAGAACAGGCGGAGAGTGAACTTAATTATTATACTGCCGTTTTAGACGAAATAATATTGAGTGAAGATATTCAAGACCTTTCTTTCGTTCAATTAGAACTTGAAAAAGCAGGGCTTATGGTTGAGCGAAAGGTAAGTGTGAAAAAGAAAGTAAACGAGAGTTTTTGTAGGGTTTATTTTGCGCACGGTTTCAAGATTAGGGCAGGCAGAAACAATGCCGAAAACGATAGGCTAACCTTTACTTCTTCGCCTTTTGATATTTGGGTGCATGCAAAAGATTACCACTCATCACACGTAGTGATAGAAACTAACGGCAAAAAGCCAACTGAAGAAGTTATTTTAATCGCTGCTGAAATTTGTGCTTATTACTCTAAGGGTAGAGAAGGTGGAAAAACGGAAATTGTATATACCGAAAAGAAAAACGTAAAGAAGCCGCCTAAGTCAAAACTAGGGTTTTGTACTTACGATAATTTTAAGTCAATATCAGTTATGCCTGAAAAACACGTCGAATTTTTAAAAACCGAACAAAACGACTAAAAAAGTGTTGCTTTTTGCGTTTTGTTATGCTAAAATTAGTGAGAATGTAAAATATATATTTAATGTTTAGGAGAACGTTATGAAGTATACTTTTGAAAAAGCCGAAAAAAGCACTGTAAAAATCACAATTGACTTGACGGCAAAAGAATGGCAAGCATCAATTGACGCTGCTTATGAAAAGACCAAAGGCAGATATTCAATGCCTGGTTTCAGAAAGGGTAAAGTACCCAAAAAAGTTTTAGAATCTGCTTATGGTGAAGGCGTATTCTATGAAGAAGCAATCAACCAAGCATTCCCCAAATATTACTCTGAAGTTCTTGATAAAGAACCTTCAATCTATGCAGTTGCTGCACCCGACCTTGATATTAAGAAGATTAGCGAAAAAGGCATCACTATGATCGCTATCGTTCCCGTTAAGCCTGAAGTTGTTTTCGGTGCTTACAAGGGTATAAAGTTCAAGAAGAATGAGTATAATGTTAAAGATGAAGACGTTGCTGATGAACTTTCACGTTTACAAGAACGCAACTCTCGCATGATTGACGTTATTGATAGAGCCGTTGCTAATGGCGACACCGTTCTTATCGACTATTCTGGTAGTGTTGATGGCGTTAAGTTCGCTGGCGGTACTGCTGAAAAACAAACTCTCGTTATCGGCAGCAATACCTTTATCCCTGGTTTTGAAGAACAACTCGTTGGCATGAACATCGGTGAAGAAAAAGACATCAACGTTAAGTTCCCTGAAGAATATCACGCTGAAGAACTTAAGGGTAAAGACGCTGTGTTTGCGATTAAACTTCACGAAATCAAGACTAAAGAACTTCCCGAACTCAATGATGAATTCATTAAAGAAGCAGTAGGCGCTGAAAGCATTGACGCTTACAAGGAAGAAACTCGCGCTCGCTTAGAAAAGCAAAACGCTGATAGAGCAGAACGTGAACTTGAAGACGAAATCATTAAAAAGATTACTGAAACGTCTGAAGTTGAAATCCCCGACGCTCTTATCGAAAACGAAATCGATAGAATCGTTCAAGAAATGGAATACAGACTTTCTTACCAAGGCTTAAAGCTTGCTGATTATCTTAAGTATATCGACAAGAACATGGAAGAATTCAGAAAGGATTTCACCGCTCAAGCAACTGAACGCGTTAAATCACAACTCGTAATCGAAGGCATCATTGAACGCGAAGAAATCACCGCTACCGACGAAGACGTTGAAGCAAGAGTTGCTGAAATGGCTAAGGCTCAAGGCAAGGAAGCACCCGACGTTAAGAAGAACATGGCTGCTCGCCAACTCGATTACATCAAGAACGAAATTATCATCAAGAAGTTCTTTGAATTCTTGAAATCTTCTAACGAAATCGAAAAATAATTATTTTCGACAAAACTAATTAAATATTTACACATTTAGCATACCGCAGGCGGAAATAAGCCCTCTGCGGTTTTGCAAACTAATAGAAATTTACACGGAGTATAATTTTATGGAAATCAAAAATACCGTTGTTCCTTACGTTATCGATAACACTGGAAAGGGTGAAAGAAGTTACGATATTTATTCAAGACTTTTGGAAGACAGAGTAGTTTTCCTTACTGGTGAAATTAACGATGCTGTTGCAGACGCTGTCGTTGCTCAACTTATTTATCTTGAAAGTAAAGACCCTAACAAGGATATCTGCATTTACATCAATAGTCCTGGTGGAAGCGTTACTGCGGGTATGGCTATTTACGATACTATGAATTATATTAAGTGCGACGTAAGTACAATCTGCATCGGTTTAGCAGCAAGTATGGGCGCATTCTTGTTGTCAAGCGGTGCAAAGGGAAAGAGATACGCTCTCCCTAATAGCGAAATTATGATTCACCAACCTTTAGGTGGCGCACAAGGTCAAGCAAGCGATATTAAAATCCAAGCCGACCATATCATTAAAACTAAACACCGCTTAAATACTATTCTTTCTCAAAACAGCGGAAAACCTTACGAACAAGTTGAAAAAGACACCGATAGAGATAATTATTTGTCGGCATTAGATGCAAAAGAATACGGACTTATTGATGAAGTTATCGTAAAGCGTCCGTAGAACTTGGAGATATATGAAAGAAAATAACGAACAATTATTCTGCTCTTTTTGCGGAAAACCTAAAAACCTTACTGGTAGACTTATTGCAGGACCTAGTGGAATATTTATTTGCGATGAGTGTATTCAAGTTTGCCACGACGTTATCAGTGAAGAACAGTCGAGTGAAAAGGTTGCCGAAAAGGTAGAACTCTTAAAACCCATCGAGATTAAAGCAAAACTCGATGAATACATTATCGGTCAAGACGAAGCGAAAAAAGTTTTGTCAGTTGCTGTTTATAATCATTATAAGAGAATAAATTCGGTTAAAGACAATTCTTCTGACGTAGAACTCGACAAAAGCAATATCTTAGTGCTAGGGCCTACTGGTAGTGGTAAAACATTGCTTGCAAGAACGCTTGCTAAGATTTTGGACGTTCCGTTTGCAGTTGCCGACGCTACTACGCTTACCGAAGCGGGTTACGTTGGTGAAGACGTTGAAAATATTCTTCTCAAACTTATTCAAAATGCTGATTTCGATATCGAAAAGGCTCAACGCGGTATTATCTATATCGACGAAATTGATAAGATTGCTAGAAAGGGCGAAAACGTTTCTATCACGCGCGACGTTTCTGGTGAAGGCGTGCAACAAGCACTTCTTAAAATTATTGAAGGTACTGTTGCAAACGTTCCACCGCAAGGCGGAAGGAAACACCCCCAACAAGAATGTCTTAAAATCGACACCACTAATATATTGTTTATTTGTGGCGGTGCTTTCGTTGGCTTAGAAGATATCATTACCAAAAGAAAGGGGACTAACGCGCTCGGTTTTATAGGAAGTGTAGAAAAAGTTCCGGAAAACAAGGGCGACATGATTCGCGACGTTCAGCCGCAAGATCTTATCAAATACGGACTTATTCCCGAATTTGTTGGTAGAGTACCGATTACGGTAGGGCTTCATCCGTTAGATGAAAAGGCTCTCGTAAATATCATGACTGAACCTAAAAACGCGCTTATCAAACAATATAAGCGTCTTATCGGGCTTGATAACGTGGAACTTGAAATTACCGACGGTGCTGTTTCAGCAGTTGCTCAAAAAGCAATCGAATTAAAGACGGGGGCAAGGGGACTTAGAACTATTTTAGAAAACCTTATGATAGACACTATGTACGACCTTCCTTCAAGTGATGACGTAGAAAAGGTTATAGTGGATGAAAACGTGGTTAAAAACGGTGCTAAGCCTACTCTCGTAAAAAAACAAATAGCATAATAAAACAGCAGAATAACCAGAAAATCACAAGGTTTTCTGGTTATTCAAAAAAAATTAAAAAAGTTTAAAAAAACTTAAAAAACACAGTAAAAACGTTTGACATTATTGAAAAGGTGTTATATAATAGTTAGGCTGTGTAATCTGGGTTGATACGGGAAGTTACTTAAATCGTACCAAAAACGATAGATAATTTCCGTTGACAAGTGTGGGGGCTAGACCCCTGCGACTAACTTCAATAGAATTAGTATGGGTCATTCGCAGCGACTTAAAAAGTTAAGTATCGGCGAATGATTTTTTTATTACTTAAAATTGACACACACGGCAGAGTTTACAGCACACAGTAAAGTTAGGTAAAAGGAGAAACAAAATGGCAAGTCAAAAAATTAGAATTAAGCTTATGTCTTACGACACGGAAATGCTCGATCAAGCAGCAGCTAAAATCGTTGAAACGATGAAAAAATCGGGCGCAAAGATTAGCGGTCCTATTCCGCTTCCCACTGAGAAGGAAATCGTTACGATTCTTCGTTCGCCCCATAAGTATAAGGATTCACGCGAACAGTTCGAAATTAGAACTCACAAAAGACTTATCGATATCTACTCACCCAACGTTAAGCTTCTCGACAGCATTCATTTGCCCGCAGGTGTAGACATCAAAATTAAATTGTAATCAATAAACATTATATAATATATCGGAGGTGAACTTTATCTATGAATAAAGCAATCATTGGCAGAAAGTTGGGCATGACTCAATTATTCTCTGCAGACGGCAAAGTTATCCCGGTAACGGTTATCGAGGCAGGTCCTTGTCCCGTTGTTCAGGTTAAAACTTTGGAAAGAGACGGTTATTCGTCAGTAAAACTCGGTTTCGACCAAGTTGACGAAAAGACTTTGAATAAACCCGAAGCTGGTTTGTTCAAGAAGATCGGTGTTCCCGCTCAAAAGGTTTTGAAGGAATTCAAACTTGAAGGCGCTGACAGCATGACTGTTGGTCAAGTTGTTACTTGCGACGTTTTCCAAGCAGGTGATAAGGTAGACGTATCAGGCGTGTCAAAGGGTCACGGTTTCACTGGTGTAATTAAGAGATGGAATCAACACAGATTGAAAGAAACCCACGGTGTAGGTCCTGTTCACAGAGAAGTAGGTTCTATGGGTGCAATCAGTAATCCTTCAAGAGTATTTAAGGGCAAGAACATGCCTGGTCAATATGGTAACGAAAGCGTAACCGTATTAAACCTTGAAGTTGTAAAAGTCGACAAAGAAAGAAATGCAATCCTTGTTAAGGGTGCAGTTCCTGGTGCTGTTAAGAGCATCGTAACTTTGAGAAACAGCGTTAAAGCGTAAGGAGAATAAATCATGGCTAATGTTAAATTGTACGATATGAAAGCAAAAGAAGTTGGCACTCTCGAATTACCCGACGCTTTGTTTAATACCGAATATAATGAATCAGTAATTCATCAAGCAGTTGTACAAAGACTTGCTAATGAAAGACAAGGAACCAAGAGCACTCTTACCCGTAGCGAAGTTCGCGGTGGTGGTAGAAAGCCTTGGAGACAAAAAGGTACCGGTAGAGCTAGACAAGGTTCTATCAGAAGTCCTCAATGGGTTAAGGGTGGCGTAGTTTTCGCTCCTAAGTCAAGAGACTTCAGCAAGAAGATGAATGCAAAGGCTAAGGCTGTAGCACTTTTCTCAGCACTTTCACAAAAGATTAGAGACGACGAAGTAATCTTCGTTGACGAAATCAAAGTTGCTGCTCCTAAGACCAAAGAAATGGCTGCATTCTTAAAAGCGTTCAACTTGGAAAAAACCGTGCTTTTAGTTATGGACAACAATGACGAAGCAGTATTGAGAGCAAGCGCAAACATTGAAGCAATTTCAACCATCGCTGCAAATCAACTTAACACCTACGACGTTGTTAAGAATGCGAAAATCGTTGTTTCTAAACAAGCCGTTCAACAAATCGAGGAGGTTTACGGAGAATAATGGCTGCGCATGATATTATAATCAGACCCCTTCTCTCTGAAAAGAGTTATGCAGGGATCCAAGATAAGAAGTACAGTTTCGTAGTTGCTAAAAACGCGAACAAAACTCAAATCAAACTCGCTATCGAAGAAATTTTTGGCGTAAGCGTTGAAAAAGTAAACACAGCAATCGTTAGCGGTAAGTTGAAAAGACAAGGCAGATATGAAGGTTATACACCCGATTATAAGAAGGCCATCGTTCAACTTAAGAAAGACAGTAAGTCGATTGAATTCTTCGATTCATTGTCTTAATCAAATCTCGGAGGAAAGTTAAATGGCTATTAAGAGATATAAACCGACTTCGTCAGCTCGTCGTTTCATGACTGTAAGCGCTTATGACGAAATTACGGCTAAGAAACCTGAAAAATCTCTTCTCGAAGATCAGAGAAAGAGTGGTGGTAGAAACTCACAAGGTAAAATCACCGTTCGTCACATCGGTGGCGGTAATAGAAGAAAATACCGTATTATCGACTTCAAGAGAATGAAAGACGGTATCCCCGCAACTGTTAAGAGCATCGAATACGATCCTAACAGAAGCGCAAACATCGCACTTCTTTATTATGCAGACGGCGCAAAGACTTATATCCTTGCTCCCGTAGGTCTTAAAGTAGGCGATAAGGTTATGAGCGGTCCTACCGCTGATATCAAAGCAGGTAATGCACTTGCGCTTAAGGATATCCCCGTAGGTACTATGGTTCATAACATCGAAATGCAACCTGGTAAAGGTGGCCAAATTGCTAGAGCAGCTGGTATGAGCGCTCAAATCATGGCAAGAGATGAAAAATACGTAACCTTGAAGATGCCTAGTGGTGAAATGAGATACATTCTCGCAGCATGCAAGGCAACTATCGGTCAGGTTGGTAACTTAGAACACGAAATTATCAGAATCGGTAAAGCAGGTAAGACCAGACACTTAGGTGTTCGTCCTTCTGTACGTGGTGTAGTTATGAACCCGTGTGATCACCCCCACGGTGGTGGTGAAGGTAAGTCTCCTGTTGGTATGCCGGGACCTGTTACTCCTTGGGGTAAACCTGCTCTCGGTTATAAGACCAGAAAGCACAAGAAGGCTTCCAACAAGCTTATCATTACAAGGATAAATTAAGGAGAGCATCATGAGTAGAAGTGTTAAAAAAGGTTTTTACGTTGAACCCAAACTCTTAAAGAGAGTAGAAGAATTAAACGAAAAGAACGATAAGAAAGTTTTGAAAACTTGGTCAAGATCATCTACGATATTCCCGCAAATGGTAGGTCATACCATCGCGGTATATGACGGCAGAAAACACGTACCCGTATACGTAACCGAAGACATGGTAGGTCATAAGCTCGGTGAATTCGCACCGACTAGAACCTTTAAGGGTCACGGTGGTACTGAAAAATCTACCGGTGGTAGATAGGAGGCGCAAAAATGGCTAAAAATATGAGAGAAAAGACCGCAAGAATTGCGGAAAATAAAGACAGACGCCCCAGAGCGATCGCTAAGCACGTAAGAATCTCTCCTTACAAGGTAAGAGCAGTGCTCGATATTATCAGAGGCAAAAGTTATGTTCAAGCAGTTGCAATCTTGGAAAACACCCCCAAGTCTTCATCTGAACCCATTAAAAAGGTGTTGATGAGTGCTGCTGCTAACGCTGAAAACAACCTCGGTATGAACAAGGACAACTTGTTCGTAGCGGCTTGCTATGCTGACCAAGGTCCCACGCTCAAAAGGGTTATGCCTAGAGCACAGGGTAGAGCGTTCAGAATTTTGAAACGTACCAGCCACATCACTATCGTGCTGGACGCAAAGGCGTAGGAGGAGCGTTATGGGTCAAAAAGTTAATCCGCACGGCTTAAGAGTCGGAGTTATCAAAGATTGGGATTCTCATTGGTTCGTTGGTAAGCAAGATTTTGCTGCTAACATTAAAGAAGATAATGAAATCCGTAAAGTATTAAAGAAAAAATACTATCAAGCAGCAATCTCTAAGATCGCTATTGAAAAGGCTGCAACCAAAATCACTATTACGATTTATACTGCACGTCCTGGCGTTCTTATCGGTAAGCAAGGTAGTGAAATTGAAGTAATTAAAAAGACCGTAGCTAAAATCTGCACTGGTAAGCAAATTTCTGTTAATATTTCAGAAGTTAAGAAAGCTGACGCAGATGCTCAACTCGTTGCTGAAGGTATCGCAGCTCAAATCGAAAAGCGTGTATCTTTCAGAAGAGCTATGAAACAAGCAATCGGTAGATCTATGAGAAGCGGTATCAAAGGTGTTAAGGTAATGGTAAGCGGTCGTCTTGACGGCGCAGAAATCGCTCGTAGCGAAAGTTACCACGAAGGTTCAATTCCCCTTCAAACCTTGAGAGCAAACATTGATTACGGCTTTGCAGAAGCGCACACCACCTTCGGTGTAATCGGTATCAAATGCTGGATTTACAAAGGTGAAGTTATTGGCGCTCCCAAGAAGAAAACTGAAGGAGGCGAAGCTTAATTATGTTAATGCCTAAGAGAGTTAAAAGAAGAAGAGTGCATCGTGGCAGAATGACTGGTAAGTGCACTAAAGGTAATAAGATAGCTTACGGCGAATACGGTTTAGTTGCTTTAGAACCCGGTTGGATCAAATCTAACCAAATCGAAGCAGCCCGTGTTGCTATGACTAGATTTATCAAACGTGGTGGTAAAGTTTGGATTGACATCTTCCCCCACAAACCTGTAACTAAGAAACCTGCCGACAGCCGTATGGGTAGCGGTAAAGGTTCAGTAGAATTCTGGGTAGCAGTTGTTAAACCGGGCAGAGTATTGTTCGAAATGGCTGGTGTTCCCGAAGATATCGCAAAAGAAGCTATGCGTCTCGCTGGTCACAAACTTCCTGTAAAAACTAAGTTTGTTAAGAGAGAAGTAGTAGCGGAAGAAATCAAAGAAGAAGGCGGTGAAGGTTAATGAAAACGAAAGAACTTCACGAATTAACAGTAGACGAATTGAATGCTAAAGTTAAAGAACTCTCTGAAGAGTTGTTTAACCTTCGCTTCCGTCACGCAATTGGTCAGTTGGAAAATCCCGCAGCTCTCAAAAACTGCAAAAAGGAAATTGCTAAATGCAAGACCATTTTGAGAGAAAGAGAACTCAAGGCTGAAGCGTAGGAGTGTAGATTATGGAAAGAAATTTAAGAAAAGAAAGAGTCGGTATAGTTGTTTCCGATAAGATGGACAAGACTGTTGTCGTAGCCATCGAAGAAAGGGCAAAACACCCCTTGTATAAGAAAACTATTAAGAAAACTCACAAATTCAAAGCACACGATGAAAACAACACTTGCGGCGTAGGCGATAAGGTTCTTATTGCGGAAACCAGAAAATTGTCAAAAGACAAGAACTGGCGCGTAGTTGAAATCATCGAAAAGGCTAAATAAGGAGGCGCACCATGATACAACCACAATCTAGATTAAAAGCGGCAGATAACTCTGGCGCAAAAGAATTGATGTGCATCAGGGTATTAGGCGGCTCATTCAGAAGATCCGGTAATATCGGTGATGTAATCGTTGCAAGTGTTAAGACTGCTACCCCTGGTGGCGCAGTTAAGAAAGGCGACGTAGTTAAGGCAGTTATCGTTAGATCAACTAGCGGTGTTAGAAGAAAGGACGGTACTTACGTTCGTTTCGATGAAAACGCAGCAGTTATCATTGATACTCAAAAACAACCCAGAGGTACTCGTATCTTTGGACCGATCGCAAGAGAATTGAGAGATAAAGACTATATGCGTATCATCTCTCTCGCACCCGAAGTGTTATAAGGAGAAAGAACTATGAAAGTTAAAAAGAACGACACAGTTTTGGTTATAACCGGTAAAGATGCGGGAAAGACTGCAAAAGTTCTCACCGCTCTCCCCCAAGAAAACAAAGTTATCGTTGACGGCATCAACCTTCAAAAGAAACATAAGAAGGCTCGTAGTGCTCAAGACGTTAGCGGTATTCAAACCCAAGCAGGTCCTATCGACGCATCAAACGTAATGGTAGTATGCCCCGTATGCAACAAAGCAACTAGAGTTGCTTACCAAGTTGAAGGGGATAAGAAGGCTCGTATTTGCAAGAAGTGTGGCGCTGTTTTAGATGCTACTAAGGAAGCAAAAGAAGTTAAGAAGGCTACCAAGAGAAAGACCAAGAAAGCGGAAGCAACCGCTGAAGAAAAATAAGGAGGTAACAACAAATGGCTAACAGAATTAAAGAATTGTACGACCAAACGGTTATCTCCGCAATGGTTAAAAAGTTTAACTATAAGAACGTAAACCAAGTACCTAAGCTTGTTAAGATTACTATCAACTCAGGTTTAGGCGCTATCAAAGACAACTCCAAGAGCATTCAACTCGCTCAGAAAGAATTGGAACTCATTTCAGGTCAAAAACCCGTATTAACCCAAGCTAAGAAATCAGTTGCTAACTTCAAAGTTAGAGAAGGTCAAAGCGTAGGTATGAAGGTTACTCTCCGTGGAACTAGAATGTATGAATTCTTCGATAAATTCATTTCAATCGCACTTCCTAGAGTAAGAGACTTCCGTGGTGTTTCTAAAAAGTCTTTCGACGGCAGAGGCAACTACTCTATGGGTGTTAAAGAACAATTGATTTTCCCTGAAATTTCATACGATCAAGTTGAAAGTGTAAGAGGATTCGATATCTGTATCACCACGACGGCTAACACCGACGAAGAAGCAAGAGAATTGCTCGCAATGCTCGGAATGCCCTTCGCAAACAAGTAAGGTATAAGGAGTTAAAAAATGGCTAAAAAAGCAATGATAAATAAGCAGCAAAAGCCTGCTAAGTTTTCCACCAGAGCCTACACCAGATGCAGCATCTGCGGTCGTCCGCACGCTGTACTCCGTAAATACGGTATTTGCCGTATTTGCTTCAGAGAATTGGCTTACAAAGGTCAAATTCCCGGCGTGAAGAAGGCTAGTTGGTAAAGGAGGATAAGAAAAATGACAGACGTTATTGCAGATATGCTTACTAGAATCAGAAACGCTCTGATGGCTAAGCACGAAACTGTTGAAATCCCCGCTTCGAACACTAAGAAAGCTATTGCTAACATTCTTTTGAAAGAAGGTTACATTTCTGGTGTAGAAATTATCGAAGGCGTTCAAGGGACTATTAAAATTACCCTTAAGTACGACGGTAACCAAAAGGTTATCACTGGTCTTAAGAGAGTAAGTAAACCCGGCTTGAGAGTATATGTTGGTACTGATGAAGTTCCCCAAGTACTCGGTGGTCTCGGTATTGCAATTCTCTCTACTTCTAAGGGTATCATGACTGGTAAGGAAGCGAAGGCTGCTCATCAAGGCGGCGAAGTTCTCGCTTACGTTTGGTAATAGGAGGAAGTAAGATTATGTCAAGAATAGGTAACGCACCCATCAATGTACCTGCTGGTGTAACTGTTGAAGCAAAAGACAACATTATTACCGTAAAAGGACCTAAAGGTACTTTGACTCAGGCTTATGATCCCATTATTACTGTAAACGTAGAAGGTTCATTAGTAACTCTTACTAGAGCAAATGAATTAGGTACAACCAAAGCAAAACACGGTCTTTATAGAGCACTTTGCGCTAACATGGTTAAAGGTGTAACTGAAGGCTTTAAGAAAAACCTTATCGTTAACGGTGTAGGTTGGAAGGTTGCTAAGCAAGGTAAGAAAGTTGTTATGAACGTAGGTTTCAGCCATCCGGTTGAAATCGAAGAAATCGAAGGCATCGTTCTTGATTGTCCTTCACAAACCGAAATTGCCGTAAGTGGTATTGACAAAGAAAAAGTTGGTCAATTCGCAGCAATGATTAGAGGCGTAAGAGAACCCGAACCTTATCATGGATACGGTATCCGTTACAGCGACGAAGTTATCGAACGTAAAGTTGGTAAAGCTGCTGGCGGTAAAAGTTAATAAATTTAAAGGGCTTTTAGTGGACGCGCTTAAAGTTTTGGCGCGTCTGCCGAGTGCGCTTTTCGTTAAGAGCGCGAAAAGTTATTAAATAGGAGTTAAAACTATGATTAGTAAAATCAATAAAAACAAAGACAGACTTAAAAGACATAAGAGAGTCAGAGGTAAAATCAAAGGCTGTGCGGAAACTCCCAGACTTTCAGTTTACAGAACCTTGACTCATATTTATGCTCAAATTATAGACGACGTTAAAGGAAACACCTTGGTTACGGCGTCTACGCTCTCTAAAGAACTCAAGGGTACTTTTGAAGGCAAAGACAAGAAGGCGCAAGCGTTCGCTGTTGGTGAACTTCTTGCGAAGAAGGCAAAGTCGAAGAAAATCAAAGCGGTTGTATTTGACCGTGGCGGTTATCTTTACACCGGACGCGTTGCAAGCTTAGCTGATGGCGCAAGAAAGGGCGGCTTGGAATTCTAAAATAATCAAGGAGAAAACGAAAATGGCAAGAGATAATAACAGAGCGCCCAGAAAGGCAGAAGAAAACGACGGTTTAGTTAAGAAGCTTATCTGCGTAAACCGTGTTACTAAAGTTGTTAAGGGCGGTAGAAATATGAGATTTGCAGCACTCGTTGTTGTAGGCGACGGTGCAGGTAAAGTTGGTTGCGCAATGGGTAAAGCTAACGAAGTTCCCGAAGCAATCGATAAGGCAACCTCAAGAGCTAAAAAGAACATGTTCCCCGTAGCATTATGCGGAACCAGTATTCCCCACGAAGTATTGGGTGAATTTGGTAGCGGTAAAGTTCTTATGATGCCGGCTGAAGAAGGTACCGGTGTTATCGCAGGCGGTCCCGTTCGTGCCGTTATGGAAGCTGTTGGTATTACTAACATTAGAACCAAATCACACGGTACTAACAACAAGATTAACTGCGTTAAGGCAGCACTTGCAGGCTTAAAGAGCCTCAGAACCGCTGAACAAATAGCGGCTATTCGCGGTAAGTCCGTAGAAGAAATTAACGGTTAAGGAGGGTACTTTTATGGCAAAGGCAAAAAAGACTGAAACCGGTAAAATAAAAGTTACGCTTGTTAAAAGCACGATAGCGATCTTGCCGCAACACAAGAAAATCGTAGCGGCATTAGGACTTAAAAAGGTTCGTTCTTTCCGTATTCACGAAGAAAACCCCTGCATTCTCGGTATGATTGCAAAGGTTAAGTATCTCGTGAAAGTAGAAAAGATTTAAGTTCATTACTAAATTTAAGGAGTAATAAAATGAGATTAGGTGAATTAAGTCCCGCTATGGGCGCCGTTACTACCAAGAAAAGACTCGGCAGAGGTATTGGTTCAGGTCTCGGCAAAACCAGTGGTAAAGGACATAAAGGTCAATGGGCAAGAAGCGGCGGTGGCGTTCGTCCTGGATTTGAAGGTGGTCAAATGCCTTTAATCAGACGTGTTCCGAAACGTGGCTTCAATAACCATTTTAAGAAAGTATATAGTATCGTAAACCTTTCTGTTTTGGAAGGTTTGGAAGCAAACTCTGTAGTTGATATGCAAATGCTCGGTGAAAAAGGACTTATCAAAGTTCTTAAAGGCAGCATCGGTTTGAAAGTTTTGGGCAACGGTAGCTTGACCAAAGCATTGACTGTTAAAGCAGCAAGCTTCTCAGCTTCAGCTAAAGAAGCAATTGAAAAGGCTGGCGGTACTGCAGAACAAATCTAAACCCACTAAAATAGGGAGGGCAAAATGTTTCAGACAATAGTAAATGCGTTCAAAATCAAAGAAGTAAGAAATAAAATTCTTATTACTATTGCCTTGTTGTTTGTGTACAGACTTGGATGTCATATCCCTGTACCTGGCATTATGGGCTTCGATAGTTTAAATGAACTTTCTTTCTTACAAATTATGAATGCGGTATCCGGTGGTGCATTGAGCACTGGTACGTTCTTTGCAATGGGTATCGGACCGTACATTAACGCATCAATTATTATTCAACTTTTATCAGTAGGTATTCCTGCTCTTGAAAGATTAAGCAAGCAAGGCGAAGAAGGTAGAAGAAAAATCAATTCTTACACCAGAATTGCGACCTTAATTCTTGCACTCGCTCAATCAATCGGTATTTTGGTTGCTTTTGGCGATGCAGGTATTAGATTCGAAATGTTGTTTGGTCAAACTGATTTCGGTAAGGCTGCAAGCTACGTGTTCTTAGTTTTGGTTTACACTACTGGTGCAACGCTCACTATGTGGTTAGGTGAAAGAATTACTGACTACGGTGTATCAAACGGTATTTCATTATTGATTTTTGCCGGTGTATTATCAACCGCTGGTCAAGCAATCTTAGGTCTTTTCCAACAAATGGCAGACCCCGCAACCGCTATGAGCGCAACTTGGAACTTAGTAGGTTTCCTTGCAACTGCAATCGTAATGTTTGCTGCAATCGTAACAGTGCACGAAGCTGAACGTAAAATTCCCGTTCAATATGCAAAGCAAGTTAAGGGAAGAAAAATGTATGGTGGTCAATCTACTCACATTCCCATCAAGGTTAACTCATCTGGTGTTATGCCCTTGATCTTCTCTTTCTCAATCTTGAGTTTCCCTGATTTAATCATCAGCTTATTCAACGTTCCTTCAGATAACTGGTGGACAACTTACGTTGGTGTAAACAGCTGGGTGTACATGGTACTCCTTTGCTTATTGATTTTGTTCTTCTCATACTTCTATAATCAAATTCAATTCAATCCTGACGATATTAGTAAGAGTATTCAAGGAAACGGTGGTTTTATTCCTGGCACTAGACCTGGTAAACCCACTGCAGATTACCTTAGAAGAGTTTCTAATAGAATCACACTCTTTGGTGCAATCTTCTTAGCTCTCGTTGCTCTTATTCCTTCACTCATTTTCAAGTCAATTGATATTGGTTTGGTTAATGCGTTCAGTGCAACTGGGTTGTTAATCGTTGTTTCAATTTCACTCGAATTTGAACAAGCATTACAATCACAAATTATGATGAAGAATTACAAAGGTTTCTTAAAATAATATAATCATGAAGTTGATATTACTTGGCGCTCCTGGTAGCGGCAAGGGTACTCAAGCGGCGTATATTTCCGATAAGTACGACTTGCCGCATATATCAACGGGCGACCTTTTTAGAGAAAACATTAAGAATAAGACACCCTTAGGATTAAAAGTAAAAGAAGTTATGGATACCGGTAATTTGTGCCCCGATGACTTAACGGTTGAACTCGTTAAGGATAGGTTATCAAATCCGGACTGTAATAAAGGTTACCTTCTCGACGGTTTTCCGAGAGATTTAGCGCAAGCAAGCGCGCTTGACGAGTTTGCAGCGCCCGACAAGGTAATTAACCTTGTTGTAGATTTAGCTAAAATCGAGCATAGAATCACTGGTAGAAGAAATTGCTCTAAATGCAAAAATTCTTTCCATATTGATTTTATCGGCGAAACCAAAGTTTGTCCTGATTGCGGGGGAGAACTTGTCGTTAGAAAAGACGATAACCCCGAAACCGTTAAGGAAAGGTTAGAGGTTTACGAATCTAGAACAGTTCCCTTAATCAATTACTATGCGAAACAAGGCAAGTTAATTGACATTAACGGTGATCAGTCAATCGAAAAGGTATTCGAAGAAATCGTAAAGGCTTTAGAATTATGATAACGGTTAAATCCGAAGCAGAAATCGCGCTTATGCGCGAAAGTGGAAAACTCACGAAAGAAGTTCTCGACCTTATCGGTAGAGAAATTAGAGTGGGTATGACCACAAAAGACCTTGATAAAATTGCATACGATTTTATTAAATCGTGCGGAGCATATCCATCATTTTTAGGATATTCTGGTTACCCCGCATCAATATGCGCATCAATCGACGATACAGTCGTGCACGGAATTCCGTCAGACGACATCGTGATTAGAGACGGACAAATCGTCAGCATTGACGTAGGTGTTGTCTATAACGGTTGGCAAGGCGATGCAGCTCGTACCTTTATGGTAGGTAACGTAAGCGAAGAAAAACGCAAGTTAGTTAAGGTTACGGAAGAATGTTTCTTTAAAGCAGTTGAAAGTTTAAGAGACGGAACACCGCTTGGAAATATTGGTTATAACGTTCAAAGTCATGCGGAAGCAAACGGTTTTTCGGTTGTGAGAGCATTAGTTGGTCACGGAATAGGCAAAAATATGCACGAAGATCCTTCAGTTCCTAATTATGGAAAGAAGGGAACGGGCATTCGCCTTAAAAAGGGCATGACTATCGCAATAGAGCCGATGATAAACGCTGGTACTTATCAGGTTGAGTTTATGCCAGACGGCTGGACTGTGAAAACAAAAGACCGTAAACCGTCCGCACATTACGAAAACACGGTTGCCATAACCGAAAACGGTGTGGAAATTCTAACCCTTTAAGGTGAAAGATGGCAAAGGTTATATGTCAAGGCGACTTGGTTAAATCATTAGCTGGTCGTGATGGCGGTGAAACTTTTCTTGTTGTAAAAATCGATGGTAAGTTTGCTTACCTAACGGATGGCAAGATAAGAAAAGTTAAATCCTTAAAAAAGAAAAACGTAAAACATCTTAAAAAGTTTTCAAACGCAAGTTTAATTGAACTTGCAAAGAAAATAGAAAGGGGATTACCTACGGGTAATAAACGAGTTTACCTTGCGGTAAGAACCGAAAAAGAAAAAATACAGGAGGATTAAGTTTGTGTCAAAAGACGACGTAATAGAAACCGAAGGCGTGATTGTTGAAGCATTGCCTAACGCAGCATTTAAGGTTAAATTATCAAACGGTCACGTGATAACGGCTTATATTTCGGGAAAACTTCGCATGCATTACATCAAAATCATTCCCGGCGATAGTGTTAAACTTGAAATGAGCCCTTACGATTTGACGAAAGGCAGAATTATTTGGCGAAGCAAAAACTAAAAACATAAACGAATTCCAAAGGAGATATTAAAATGAAAGTAAGACCTTCAGTAAAGCCTATGTGCGATAAATGCAAAGTCATCAAAAGAAATGGTAAAGTAATGGTTATTTGTTCAAAGAACAAGAGCCACAAACAAAGACAGGGTTAATTCCCACCGACTTAAATTTTCCTTTGTCTAAGGGAGAATTAAGCGTGAAAATAACCGCTTAATCGTGAAAGTAGCACTCATTCCACTGTGAAAATCGCGGTTAGGCATTAACATAGATCATAATAAAAAAAGGAAAAAATACGGAGGTATTTGACAAACATGGCACGTATAGCCGGCGTTGATTTGCCTAACAACAAAAGAGTTGAAATCGGTTTGACCTACATCTATGGTATTGGTCTCACCACGGCAAAAAAGATCATCAGTGAAACGGGCGTAAACCCCGATACTAGAGTTAAAGACTTGAGTGAAAGCGACGTAGCAAAACTCAGAGAATACATCGAACACAACCTTCAAGTAGAAGGTGACTTACGTAGTGAAGTAAGCCTTTCAATTAAAAGATTGATTGAAATCGGTTGCTACCGTGGTGTTCGTCACAGAAAGAACCTTCCCGTACGTGGACAAAGTTCTAAGAGAAATGCGAGAACCAGAAAAGGTCCGCGCCGTACCGTTGCTAAGAAGAAAACGGCAACGAGATAATGGAGGTAACTGATAATGGCAGCAGCAAAGAAAATCGTTAAGAAACGTAAAGATGCCAGAAAAGTTGACAAAGGTCAAGTTCATATTCAAGCATCTTTCAACAATACATTAGTAACTATTACCGATATGCAAGGTAACACCGTATCTTGGTCAAGTGCAGGTAGCCTTGGCTTCAAGGGTTCAAGAAAGAGCACTCCGTTTGCAGCGCAAATGGCAGCTGAAGCAGCAGGTAAGGTTGCAAGAGAACAGGGCATGCGCTCTGTAGAAGTTTACGTTAAAGGCCCCGGTGCTGGTAGAGAATCTGCTATCCGCGCACTCACCAACTGTGATATGGAAGTAACCCTTATTCAAGACGTTTCACCCATTCCTCACAATGGTTGCAGACCGCCCAAAAAACGTAGAGTATAATGGAGGACAGATAAATGGCTAAATATACTGAATCAAAATGTCGTTTGTGCAGACGTGAAGGTGCTAAATTGTTCTTAAAGGGCGAAAGATGCTTTAAGGGCGTATGCGCGTTCGAAAAGAGACCTGTTGCTCCTGGTCAACACGGTATGAGCAGAAAGAAGGTTTCTGAATACGGACTCCAACTTCGTGAAAAACAAAAATGTAAGAGAATTTACGGCGTACTCGAAGGTCAATTCAGAAAGTACTATGAAAAGGCTGACCGTATGAAGGGTATTACTGGTGAAAACATGCTTTCACTTCTTGAAAGAAGACTTGATAACGTTATTTTTAGAATGGGTATCGGTTCTTCAAGATCACAAGCACGTCAACTCGTAACCCACGCACATTTCACCGTAAACGGTAGACCCGTAAACATCGCTTCTTACTGCGTAAAAGTAGGCGACGAAATCGCAGTTAAAGAAACCAAGAGAGACAACAAGTATTTTGCTGAAATTAAGCAAATGAAGGTTGGCACTATGCCCAAGTGGTTAGAATTCAACCCCGAAACCTTAACTGGTAAAATCCTTGCTCTCCCCGTAAGAGAAGACGTTGACGTTCAAATTAAAGAACACATGATCGTCGAATTGTACTCTAAATAATTAAATAAAATAATAAATTTTCGATGGGTTTTTGCGGGGGGAAAGTTGAGATTTTCCACGTCTTGACAAGAATTCCCGCAATAATCTATATCGAAACTATTTTTTAAGGAGGTAAATTTCTCATGATGGAAATTGAAATGCCGAAAATAGCAGTGGAAGAAAACGAAAGTAGAAGTTACGCGAAAGTCGTTGTTGAACCTTTAGAAAAAGGTTTTGGTTTGACTTTAGGTAATGCACTCAGAAGAATTTTATTATCAGCGCTCCCCGGTGTTGCTATTCAGAACATTAAGTTTGCTGAAGAACTCGGTGTTAAGCACGAATTCTCTTCTGTTCCTATGGTAAAAGAAGACGTTACTGAAATTATTCTTAACTTAAAGTGTGTTACTTTCAAGTCAACTTCTATGGACAAAGACTTCAAGAAAAACGTAAGAATCAACAAGGTTGGTCCTGCAGTAGTTAAGGCTGGCGATATCGAATTTGATGCGGACTTAGAAGTTCTCAATCCTGATTTGTATATCTGCACAATTGACGAAGGCGGCAAACTTGAAATGGATCTTACCGTTGGTAGAGGTCGTGGTTATGAAGGTGCAGACATGCACAAAACCGACATCATCGACAACATCGCGATTGACAGTATTTATACGCCCGTCAAGAAGGTTAGTTACAACGTAACCGCAACACGTGTTGGTCAAAGCGTTGATTTTGATAAACTCGTTCTTGAAATTTGGACTAACGGTGCTTTCTCTGGTAGAGATATCGTAAGCCTTGCAGCAAAGATTATGGAAGAACACATCAGCATGTTCGTTTCTTTGTCAGAAGTAGGCAATATTGGAATCTTAGTTCCGCCGGAAGAAGACAAGAAGACCAGAATTTTGGAAATGACCATTGAAGAAATGGATTTATCGGTTCGTTCTTACAACTGCTTGAAGAGAGCAAACATTCACACCGTTGAAGATTTAACGAAGAAAACCGAAGACGATATGCTTAAAGTTCGCAACTTGGGTAAAAAATCTCTCGACGAAGTTATCTACAAACTTGAGAGTTACGGCTTAAAGTTGATGGACAAGGAGGACTAAAAAATGGCAAGAAAATTAGGCGTAAACGCTACGCAAAGAATAGCACTTATCAAAAACCAAGCATCAGCACTTTTGTGGCACGGTAAAATTGAAACTACCGAAGCTAGAGCAAAAGAAGTTGCTTCTTACGTTGCTAAAATTATTACTCTTGCGGTTAATACCTATACTGATACAGTAGAAACCGAAGTTACCGTTGCTGACGCAAAGGGCAAGGAAACCACTAAAACCCTTATTAAAGACGGCAATAAGAAACTCAACGCAAGAAGAAAGATTATGTCTTTAGTTAACGACTTACAAGAAGTAAAAGGCTTCAAAGAAAGCAAGCCCGACTTCAAGAAGAGAACTAAGGCTATCAAATATCCCCTTATCGAAAAGATTTTCGATGAATATGCACCCAAGTACGCAGCGCGTAAAGAAGAAAAGGGTCAAGGTGGTGGATATACCAGAATTTACAAGCTCGGACCCCGTAAGGGTGATGCAGCAGAAGTTGTAATTATCGAGTTAGTTGACTAATTCTAAACCCAAAATTAAACAACCGTATTACTTAAAGTAATGCGGTTGTTTTTATTTTGTCGTTATAATTTTACGAGTTGTTTAATAAATATTATTATGTTATTATCAGAGTTAAAATTAAATGAAAAGGGAAGAATAACTAAGATTAACTTATTAGGCAGAATAAAGGCAAAATTTGGCGAATTAGGGGTTATAGAAGGTGCGGACGTAATCTTGCTTAGAAAAACGCTACTTGGCGGTACGATGGAAATTGTGGTTCAGGATTATAACCTTGCAATAAGAAAATCTCAGGCGAAAAAAATAGTCGTGGTAAAAGTTGATGATTGAAATAGCATTAGTTGGAAATCCAAACAGTGGGAAAAGCACTCTTTTTAATGCTCTTACTAGTGAGCGGCAAAGAGTAGGGAACTGGACGGGCGTTACTAATGAAATAAAGAAGGCAAAGTATAAAAAAGATAAAGAAATTGAAATAGTTGACTTACCTGGGATATATTCTCAAAGTGCAACAACAGTTGATACAAAAACGGCAATAAATTACTTAAAATCAAATAATAATACTTTAATAATAAACGTTATAGACAGCACGAACTTAAAGAGAAATTTATACTTAACTTGCGAACTAATTCGCTTGCAAAAACCTATCGTTTTGGCTGTGAATATGTGTGACATAATAGCAAAAAACGGAAAAGTATTTAATAAGGATTTACTGTCGAAACGCTTAGGTGTTCCAGTAGTCGAAATATCTGCGCTCAAAAACTATAATTTAGACAAACTAATTAGCGTTGCGGTTAAAAATAATGAGATTCCAAATCAAATTTTCCTTGACAATTATAAAGGTGACGAGCATCAAAAATATTATTCTTTTATAAATGATGTAACTAATGGCGTTATAAGTGGTAAGGAAAACGTAAGGCAGTTTTCTAATAATGCAGATAAAATTTTAATGCACAAAATTTGGGGTATACCACTTTTTTTCTTGATAATGACTGCCGTATACTACTTATCCATAAATTTAGGTGGGGTATTTGGAAACGTTATATCGAATTGTTTTAGTGTATTATCTAATTTAGTTGAAATAAAGCTAAATGAGTTAGGAGTTGGTGAATGGTTAATATCACTATGTGCTGATGCTATTATAAGTTCAGTTGGCGGCATACTTTCTTTTTTGCCGCAAATTTTAATTTTATTTACACTGCTTGCTTTAATAGAAGATAGTGGTTATGCTGTGCGCGTAGTGTACTTATTTGATGGGGTATTCCGTAAGTTCGGTCTTGGGGGAAAGTCTTTAATGCCGATGATAGTTAGTTGCGGTTGTACTGTTACTGGACTTATGTCAACGCGCATTATTGAAGGAAGAAAAGAGCGTATAATGACAATATTTTTATCGCCGTTTATGCCGTGTGGTGCAAAAACTGCGGTGTTTGCATATTTTGCAAGCGCATTTTTTAACGGTAATGCACTCGTTGCAGCTTCAATGTATTTTTTAGGAATAATTTGTGTTGGAGTTTTTGGTTTAATTTTAAAGCGTACAAAATATTTTAAGAATTTAAACGATTTTTTTGTTATGGAAATTCCGCCGATAAGAAAACCGTCAATAAAAAACGTGATAAACGTAATCATAGAAAAAATTAAAGAATTTTTGTCAAAAGCAGCGCTTGCCGTTTTTTGTGTTTCAGTATTTTTGTGGCTATTAAAGAGCGTTGGTATTCGCGGCTACGTTGGAGAGAAGATTGAAGATAGTTTTCTTTATTTAATAGGCAACGCTATATCTTGGATATTTACACCATTAGGTTTTTCATCGTGGCAAACTAGCGTGGCACTTCTTAGTGGAACGTTTGCAAAAGAAGCAATCGTTGAAACGCTTGAACTTATCGCAAATAATTCTCAGTCGCTTTTTAATTCAACTTACTCAGCATATGCGTTTATGGCGTTCGTATTGCTTTCACCGCCGTGCGTGGCAAGCCTTGCAACTGCTTATAGAGAATTAAACAGTAAAAAGTTGTTTTTTTTAATGTGTACGTTTCAATTTGTTGCAGCGTATACCGTTGCATTCTTGATAAACTTATTAGGTTATGTAATTTGTTCGTTTACTAACTTGATTTTATCGCTGATTATTGTTATAATGATAATAATAAGCGTGGTTTTTGCAATTAAACGACTGTCAAAGAGCGGATGTAAAAATTGCGCGCATAATTGCTACGGAGATAAAAAATGCAACAAAAAGGTAAAACGCTTTACGATTTGATGCGTGAGGCTGATAATAAAGAAGAAGACGCTTGTTTCCCGGAAGAGTGGGAAGACGAGCGCCTTAAAACTTCTAAAGAAAAATATTTCGAATATTACGACGATATAAAACTTACGCCAAAGGACGATTGGTGATTATTTGTCGTTATCTTGAGTTTGAACTTCGGCTGTTTCTAAAGTAGGAACAGCCGTTTTCTTTTTTCTAAACCTAATTTCAGCAATAACTATTGAGCCTAAGCACATTAAATCGTTTATAACGCCAGCAATAGAGAATGCGACCAAATTATACACAACCCAGCACGCGTTTGACGGAATATTAACCATCCTTATGCGGTGCGGATCTTTGAATCCGTACGCGATGGTTGTTAATAATTTTGCTACTATTGAAATAATGCTGATTGAAACTGCAATAATTAAAATGATTGACGGATCTTTTGACCAGTTTGAAGCGTAGCCTATAGACTTATCCCAAGTAGTGATTATTGTAACTAGCCCAGCAATAAAAGTTATAATAGAGAAAGCAATTATCCAGCTTTTATTTGACCTTCCGTTTTTAACGTTAAGGGTAAAGATAACGTTTCTAATAGAGCCTATTAAGTCCATTACCATACCAACCCACGCGCCGAGCAATATATATTGCAAAACGAAAGTCATAGAACCGAGCGTTTTAAGTAGCATAATTTGCCAGTGTTTATTAAATTGTACGGACAAGATGTTTAAGGCAATACCAACAAAGCCTATTGCTTGCACTAAAATTTCAAACGGTGTCATAAGTAAACCTTTTTTAATCAACGAAAAAATTATATAACGAAACGGTGATTTAGTCAATTAAAAGCAAGTAAATTAACTAAAAAGCAAAAAAATAAAATTTTTTAAAAATATTATAAAAAAATAATTGACAATAACTCTAAAATAATTTAATATAGAAAACGGATTTGAACTTTAATAAAAACAGAGTCTTCTCCCAACAATAACGGACCACTCTAAATGAGTTGAGGCCATACGGACAGCCGGGTCCACTGCCGATTGGCGATTTTTTCGCCTTATTGATTGAGTTAAATACTCAAATTTTATAAGTTGGTTACTTTATAACCGAACGCGTTTGGAACGCAAACTTGTGAAACGGTCAATAAAGAGTAGTAAAAGTGTGTTGCTATATAGACTCTGAATACCAAATATCTTGTTATTTGGACGAAAGGTTGTATTTACAGCCGATTATCTTAGTTACGAGTATTTTTGTCGCAAGTGGCGTTTTGCTGCTTGCGTTTTTTATTTTGCTAAAAGACTATTGAGGTGTGTTATGGCAGACAAAAGAAAAGAAAGAATTATTGAGATTGAAAACCTTTGTCGTGAATTTGACGACGGCGTTGTCGCTGTTGATAATATTAGTTTTTACGTTCGACGCGGCGAATTCATTACCTTTTTAGGCCCGTCTGGTTGTGGTAAAACTACAACTCTACGTATGATTGCTGGTTTTGATAAACCTACTTCTGGTAGAATTCTGCTTAACGGCGAAGACATAAGTCATTTGCCCCCGAATAAGCGCCCTATAAACACGGTTTTCCAGCGTTACGCACTATTTCCGCATCTCAACGTTTACGATAACATTGCTTTTGGACTTAAACTTAAAAAAGTCAAAGTTACTTACCAAGATAAGAACGGCGAAACAATAGAAAAAGTTGAAAAGTTAAAAAAGTGGGAAATCGCTGCAAAAGTTGAAAAGGCGCTTAAAATGGTTGACCTTGAAGGTTTTGAAAAACGTAGCGTTTCAACTTTATCAGGCGGTCAACAACAAAGGGTCGCTATTGCAAGAGCAATCGTTAACGAGCCTAAGATTTTACTTCTAGACGAACCTTTAGGTGCGCTTGACCTTAAGATGAGAAAGGATATGCAACTTGAACTTAAAGAGATGCATAAAAAACTTGGTATTACCTTTATTTACGTTACTCACGATCAAGAAGAAGCGCTTACCATGAGCGATACAATCGTGGTAATGAAAGACGGCGTTATTCAACAAATCGGCACGCCTACTGATATTTATAACGAACCCAAAAACTCTTTCGTTGCCGACTTTATCGGCGAAAGTAACATTTTCAGTGGAACTATCGTTGGGGATAAAAAGGTTAGATTTATCAACCACAACTTTGACTGTGTAGATGAGTTTGCTATAAACGAAAAGGTTGACGTTGTAGTTCGCCCCGAAGACGTTGTTTTGGTTGATAAAGGCGAAGGGCAGGTTGATGGTAAGATTATTAGTTCTATATTTAAGGGCGTTCATTATGAAATGGTTATGCTCGTTGGTAAAACTGAAATCGTTATTCAAGACACCGTTGAAAGAAAGGTTGGGGAACAAGTTAGCCTAGTTATTAACCCCAACGACATTCATATTATGGCAAAAGAATTTTCTTCTAATAAGTACGACGGCTACATCACTAAGAAAAACACTGTATGCTTTGGTGACGGCGAATTTGAGTGCGACGTAACTCAATTGTATCCCGGTTCAATACTTGATGAAGAAGGCTATCTTATTACGGCTGAGGGCGAAAAAATCGACCTTACCGACGTGGACGTTGAAGTTGAAGTCGGCTTAAAAGATATAGAAATTAGCGACGATCAAGATATTGGTGGTGCAATCGGTAATATCGTTTCAATGATTTATAAAGGCGACCACTATCAACTTATCGTTCGTACCGATGAAAATGAAGAAGACTTCGTTTTCGACACTGAAGATACTTGGAACGAAAACGATAGAGTTAGCGTATTGATTGCTAAAGATAAAATTAAACTCAAACTTAAACAGGAGATTAAGAGATGACGCAAAAGAAGTTTGTCGAAGGGGTAGAAGTGGAAAAGAACAAATTTCGCTTAGCCTTTTCAAGAAAACAACTGTGTATCCCGTACGGATTGTTTTTGGCGCTTTTCGTCGTATTGCCACTCCTTTTAATAGTGTTTTATTCGTTTACGGATAAAGACGGCGGAATTTCAATAAACAACTTTGTAAGATTTTTCTCATCGGGAACAACGGTTACTACGGTTATTATAAGCGTTCTTTTGGCGCTTGCAACCACTGTAATTTGCATTTTGCTTGCATACCCCGTAGCGTATATTTTGGCGCGCAGTAACTTAAATAAAGGCGGCACGCTTTTGATGCTGTTTATTATGCCTATGTGGATTAACTTCGTTCTCCGTGCAATGGCTATGAAAGACTTGCTTACGCTATCCGGAATATTTGGTCTTAACAATTACGTAAACGTTATAATAGGTATGGTTTACGATTATTTACCATTTATGATATTGCCATTATATACCGTGCTTTCAAAGATGGATAAGAGTTATATCGAGGCAAGCCACGATTTAGGTGGAAACTGGTTTACAACCTTTACAAAGGTAACTTTGCCGCTTTCAATGCCTGGTATTGCAAGTGGTGTTACTATGGTGTTTATGCCCACTATGACTTGTTACGTAATTTCAGACACCTTTGGTAACGGGCTTATTACTATCATCGGTAAACTTATTGACGAACAGTTTACAACCTATCAAAACTGGAATTTAGGCTCTGCAATGGCGCTTGTGTTGCTAGTTATAATGCTCGTTTCTATGTGGGTAACGGGTGGCTTTAAGAGTGAAGATACAAGGGGGACTAATCTATAATGAAAAAGTTTTTCCAAGTATTATATATAGCACTTATTTTACTCTTTATTTACGCGCCTATTTTAACTTTGGTTTTATACAGTTTTGTAGATACACCTATAGTTAGTATAGAACAAGCTTTCAAAATTGGCTTTTCATTTGACCTTTATATAAAACTATTCAACGATGCAGCGTTAATGAAAATCGTTTGGGATACCTTAATTTTAGCCGTTGTAGTAGCAATTTTAGCAACTATTTTAGGAACGGTTGGCGCAATCGGTATGTTTTATAGTAAAGGAAAGTTGGGTAAGGGTGTTGCGGCAGCATCACAAATCCCAGTAATCAATGCGGAAATAGTAACGGCGGTTGCTCTCGTATTATTGTTCTCGCTCGTGTTTGAAGAAAGTAGATCGTACTTTACTTTAATAATAGGTCATTTAATTATTACAACACCTTTCGTTGTGCTTTCTATTATGCCTAAATTAAAGCAAATGGACGGCAATATTTACGAAGCGGCGTTGGACCTTGGTGCATCGCCTTTCGGTGCGTTGGTAAAAGTCGTAATTCCCGAGATTTTACCTGGGATTTTGAGCGGCTTTATGTTAGCCATAACGCTCTCTTTAGACGATTATATTATATCGGCTTACACAAAACCTGCGGAATTCCATACCATTTCAACCTACGTTTACGGCGCAATGGCAAAATCAAACGCGAACTCATCACTCCCAGCGCTTCGTGCTCTTTCTGCAATAATATTCGTTGTAATAATTCTCGTTGTGGTTATCAATAATATCCGCACGAGAAAGAAGGAGGCGTAAATATGATTAAAAGAATTTTTAGTTTAATTTGCGCGCTTATCTTGTCCCTTTCATCATTTTCTTTTGTTGCGTGTGATAATAACCTAAACGAAACGGACGGAACTGTGCTTAGAGTTTGCAACTGTGAAGATTACATCGACACTGATTTATTAGACGAGTTTGAAGAAGAAACTGGTATAACCGTTGAATATTCAACTTATGGTACAAACGAAAACCTATATAATGAATTAGTTATAAACCCGAACAGTTACGACTTGGTTGTGCCTTCAGAGTATATGATTGAAAAACTTGCTGAAGAAGGCAGAATTCAAAAGTTTGATTTTTCTAAACTTGAAGATTATACTAATAACCTTTCACCATATATAAAGGGTAGACTTGATAACCTTCAATTTACCGTTAAAGACGGCAAGTACGAAGGGGAAGAAGTTTCTCTTTCCGAATTTATGGTAGGATATATGTGGGGGACAATGGGTTGGGTTTACAACACCGACTACGTTACCGAGCAAGAAGTTTCTTCTTGGGACGGCGTTTTCTATAACCCTGACTTAGCAAAAAAGATTACTATTAAAGATGCGGTAAGAGATTCTTATATAGTAGGGCTTGCAATGGTTTATCAAAACGAATTAAAGCAAGCAACCACTAATGAAGAAATTACCGAAATACTTAATAACGTAAATCAAGATGCTATTGATAGGGTAGGCGAAAAACTTAATTCATTAAAGCCAATGCTTTATGGTTTTGAAGTTGACAGTGGCAAAAATGATATCGTTTTAGGCAATATTTACGCTTACGTTGCTTGGAGTGGGGACGCCTGCTACGCTATTGACGTTGCTGCGCGTGAAGTTGAAGACGACGACGGCAGTTTAATCGATGAAGAAGACGCAAAGAGTTTAAGTTATTCTATCCCCGACGAAGGCTCTAATATTTGGTTTGACGGCTTTGTAATGCCTTCTGGCAGCACTAATTACGATGCTGTTTATAAGTTCTTAGAATTTATTTCACGCCCCGAAAACGTTTATCGTAATATGAACTATACTGGATATACTGGCATGGTTGCTAACGGCGAATTTGAGTTGGAAGTTGAAGATGAAGAAGGCAACGTAAGTGTTGAAACGACTGATATTTTCAATTCTATCGTAATAGACTGGTTTGACGAAAGTGAAGATTTAGAAGATGGAGAAGGTGTGGAAGTAAACCTTTCATACTTCTTTGCCGGCAATCCAGAAGGGGACTATATCGTTAAAGTATCCGAAGAGAGTTACGGTAGGCTTATTGCTCAATATCCTACGTTTGATATCGTTCAAAAGTGCGCTATTATGAATAATTTTAGCAGTGATACGCTTATGCAAATTAACGATATGTGGGAAGGTGTTAAAGGCGAAACTTTCCCCGACTGGCTAATTATTTTAATAGTAGCCTTAGTTATTGCACTTGCAGTCGTTATTCTTCTTTCAAGAAACGCTAAAAATATAAAGACTTTCAAGATACCTGAAAGAAAACTTACTTCAATGGAAAAGAAAGGTTATAAAATTATTAAAGTAGAAGAAGTTGAATAGTAATTTCAAAATTAAAAAGCACCGCTTTATACAAGCGGTGCTTTTTTTAATAATCCCATTTAGGAATGTATTTTTCATCAGCGCTATTTAGTTCTTGGTAGAACATTTTTTCTATCCCTAAACTCATAGCGTAATCTAAAACTATATTATATTCACGCTTAGTGATTTTTCTTTGAAGTTCGGGGAAGTTTTCAATTTTTCCAAACGGGGTATACTGGCTCATTACGTTAATAAATGCGTCGTCTTTTAAGGGGACGTACCAGTCTAAAATGTGTTTACTATCCGCCGTGCACTGTGGTAAAATCAAGTGCCTTACGATAACGCCTTGCTTGATAAGTCCGTCATCGCCTATGATTATAGGCTTACTTTTAATCATAAACTCGATTGCTTTAGACGCTTTTTCAAAGTAGTTATCTTTGCCCGTATATCTTAATGAAATTGCGGGGGAAAAGTACTTTATGTCTGGCAGATAAACATCGATATAATCATTCATTTTACTAATGATTTCGATATTTTCATAACCGTGCGTATTATATACGATAGGGATACTTGGTTTATATATTTGAAGCGCCTTAATTATTTGGTTAGAATAGTGAGTTGGGTTTACTAAATTGATGTTGTGTGCGCCCATATTTTCAAGTTCTTTGAAGATATTAGCAAGATCAAGCACTGTAATTTCTTTGCCGCGCTCGTTTCTAGATAATTCATAGTTTTGGCAAAAAACGCACCTTAAAGAGCACCCGCAAAAGAACACCGTTCCAGAGCCTTTAGTTCCGCTTATTAAGGGTTCTTCAAAGGGGTGCAAATAATACTTTGCTATACGGATTTTATCATCCGTACCGCAAGCACCTTTTTCTTTAGTTTTGTCAATATTGCACCCGTTAGGGCATAATAAACATTTCATACTATTCAAGTTCAAACGCACCAGTATATAGTTGATAATATTTGCCGCGTTTTTCAATAAGTTCTTCGTGTGAACCGCGTTCAATAATGTGTCCGTAGTCTAACACCATAATTACGTCAGAATTTCTAACGGTTGAAAGTCTATGTGCAATAACGAAAACCGTTCTGCCTTGCATAAGTCTATCAGTGCCTTTTTGAACGAGCGCTTCCGTTCTAGTGTCGATTGAAGACGTTGCTTCGTCCAAAATCATAACGGGTGCATCTTTTACAGCCGCACGCGCAATAGATAATAGTTGTCTTTGACCTTGTGAAAGATTAGCACCGTCTTGAGTAAGCATGGTGTTATAACCTTCGGGTAGGCGTGAAATAAAGTCGTGAGCATATGCTAGTTTTGCCGCTTCAATACATTCTTCATCAGTAGCGGATAGTCTTCCGTAACGGATGTTTTCCATAACCGTACCAGTGAATAGGTTAGTATCTTGTAAAACTATACCGAGAGAGCGGCGCAAGTCGTCCTTTTTAATCTTATTGATATTAATTCCGTCGTAACGAATTTTACCATCAGCAATATCGTAAAAGCGGTTAATTAGGTTAGTAATAGTCGTTTTACCAGCACCAGTTGCACCTACGAAAGCAATTTTTTGACCAGGTTTAGCGTAAAGTGAAACGTTGTGAAGTACTATCTTTTCTGGCGTATAACCAAAGTCTACGTCAAACATTTGGATATCGCCTTTAAGTTCTTCATAGGTAATAGTGCCGTCGGCTTTATGCGGGTGTTTCCACGCCCAGTGTCCAGTGCGTTCTTCAGTTTCGGTAATAGTTCCGTCTTCTGCAATATTGCAGCGAACAAGCGTTACGTATCCATCGTCGGCTTCGGGTTGTTGGTCCATAAGTTCAAATAATCTTGACGCACCAGCAAGCCCCATAACGATAGAGTTAAGTTGTTGCGAAGATTGACTTACGTTACCAGTAAATTGTTTACTAATGGGTAAGAATGCTATTATTGTTATAAGGAAGGTGGTTGAACCTTCGATTTTACCTGTAATAGTAACGTTGGGGATTTCAAGAGCGAGTAAAATTCCGCCTACAAACGCTAAGAGTACGTAAAGGATGTTGCCAAGGTTGCCCATAATAGGCATCAAAATGTTTGCAAAGGTATGAGCCTTGGTAGCATCGTGGCAGAGTTGTTCGTTTTTAACGTCAAAATCTTGCTTGCTTTCATCTTCATGACAGAAAACTTTAACAACCTTTTGACCTTGAATCATTTCTTGCACGAACCCTTCTTCCGCGCCTAAGGATTGCTGTTGTTTAATGAAGTATTTTGCACTGTTCCCGCCAACGACTTTAGTTACGAAAGACATCAAAATTACACCCAAAAACATTACCAAAGACAACCATAAACTTGAAGTGAGCATAATAACCAAAAGGGTGATTATACTTATGAAGTTTTGATATAAGTGGGGGATGCTTTGCGAAACGAGTTGTCTAATAGCATCGGTGTCGTTAGTGTAAGAACTCATTATATCGCCAGTTAAATGCTGGTCAAAATACTTGATAGGTAACGACTGCATTTTTCCAAACACACTAGTTCTAATTCTGTGAAGGAAGTTTTGAGTAACCTTCGCCATAGTACGCGTTTGAATAAAGTTACAAAGGATAGAAGTAAAATATACCGCACCCATCGTAACGAAAAGGGTAATAAGACCTTCCCACGCTTTAGCAACTTCACCGCTTAAGCCAAGTTTAATGTTGGTCAATAATTGTTTTAAGAAAAGCGAAGATGCAACGCCGGTTATAGCACTTATTGTAATACATAAAAATACTACAGCCATACTGCCTTTGCTGGTTGCAAACAACATTTTAAGAAGACGGGGGAGCGTGCCTTTTTTTGCTTTGCCTCTAGCGCCGCCGCGCATGTTACGGCCGCCACGCATATTCATAACTCTTGCCATTATTCTTTACCCCCTTTGTTTTGTGAAGTATAAAGTTCTTGATAAATTTGGTTAGATTTCATAAGGGAGTCGTGCGTGCCGCACGCTGTAATCGTTCCGCCGTCCATAATAATAATTAAATCAGATTCTTGGATAGACGCAATTCTTTGTGCGATTATAATCTTTGTCGTTTCGGGAATGTATTCTTTAAACGCTTTTCTAATAAGCGCGTCGGTTTTAGTATCAACAGCACTTGTGGAGTCGTCGAGTATTAAAATTTTAGGTTTTTTAAGCAACGCTCTTGCAATACACAAGCGTTGTTTTTGCCCGCCTGAAACGTTTACGCCGCCTTGTTCGATATAAGTGTCGTATTTATCGGGGAAAGATTGAATAAATTCATCCGCTTGGGCGAGTTTGCACGCCGCTTCAATTTCTTCATCAGTGGCGTTTTTATTGCCCCAACGCATATTGTCTTTAATTGAGCCAGAGAATAAAACATTCTTTTGGAGAACCATTGCAACGGCATCTCTAAGTGCGTTAAGGTCGTAATCTTTTACGTCAACGCCCGCAACCTTTACACAGCCTTCGTTAGCATCGTATAAGCGGGGGATAAGTTGAACGAGTGTAGTTTTACTTGAACCAGTACTGCCGATAATACCTATCGTTTGACCGCTTTCAATCTTTAAGTTGATGTTGGAGAGTGCGTATTTTTCAGCGTTTTGAGAGTATTTAAAGCATACGTTACTAAATTCAATGCTTCCGTCTTTAACTTCGGCAACCGCTTTTTGGGGAGAAGTTATAGACGGTTCTTCGTTAATAACTTCAGCAATACGCTTCATGCTTGCAACCGACATAATCATTTGTACCATTATCATTGAAAGCATCATCAAACTCATAAGCATTTGGAACGAGTAGGTCATAAAACTTTGCATTTCGGTCATTTTGAGGAGTTGTTCGTTACTGCCGATAATAATGCTTGCACCCACTGCGTAAATAGCAATTAAACCAGTGTAAACGCAGAAGTTCATTAACGGACCGTTGAACGCAATAATTCTTTCGGCTTTAATAAAATCGTTTTTAACATTTTCAGATGCTTTGTTGAACTTTTCTATTTCATAATCTTCTCTAACGTAAGATTTAACTACGCGCATACCGCTAATGTTTTCTTCAACAGATTCGTTCATTTTGTCGTACTTTTTGAATATTCTGTGAAAGAAAGGGATAGCCTTGCTCATAATTAAAATCAAACCAACCGCAAGAATAGGCGTTGTGCAAAGGAAGATAAGCGCCATTTGTGAGTTGATTGTGAAAGCCATTACCATTGAAAAGATAAGCATAAACGGCGAACGAACGGCAGTTCTAATAATCATCATGTATGACATTTGAACTTGCTGAACGTCAGTGGTAAGTCTTGTGATAAGGCTTGAAGATGAAAACTTATCGATATTAGAGAAAGAAAAGTCTTGTATTTTATAGAACATATCCTTTCTTAAGTTTTTGGCAAAGCCGTTTGATGCAACCGCGCAGCACTTACCAGAAAGAGCACCGAAGCACAATGATAAGCACGCAAGTAATAGCAGTGCAAGCCCAAAGAATAATATCGTGGTTAAAAGTTCGGGTTCTTTACCGTTAAAGATAAATTCTATAATTTTAACCGATAACGCGTTGGGAACTGTAGGTTCGCCAGCGATATATTCGATTGCACCCAAAAGTAAGGTCATCATATAGGGGATAAGGCATTCTATTACTACTTCCATCGCAACGAAAAGCGGCGCTAAAAGTGAAGGCGTCTTGTATTCTCTAATAGATTTAGCAACCGTTTTAATGGGTGAAAATAAACTTTCTTTATTTTTTACTGTTTTAGTTGCACTCATAAGCAAGTCTCCTTTTTAAATATGTCAACAACAAAATCCACTGACGGAAATTGAAATGATTGTTTGTATTCTTTAGGGCATAAGATAAAACTTATCGATGCGCCCTGAATAATAGAGTTGTAAATTTTAGTACACTCAGACGGCGGATAGTCGTTTCTAAAAGCACCGCAGTTAATGCCTTCTTCAAAGAAAGAATTCATTCTTATATGCGGCGGCGTTTTTTTGCAGTTTTTGTGGGGAAGTTCGCCTGATTCTGCCTTGGCAAACACGGTCGATACGAAGAAGTAATATCTGTAAGCAAATATCTCGTCTTTCTTCATATTGTTAAATGTATATTCGGTAAGTTTTTTCAACTTGTCAACGTAATTACATTCGTCTTCAACAACCTTATCCAAAAAGTACATCATATGTTTGCCACGCGTTTCAGTAACGGCGTCAAAAATCTCTTTTTTACTCTTAAAATAATGGTAAAAAAGCCCGTGGCTGCACTTTGCTTTTTTAGCGATATCGTTAATAGTTGCGCCAGAGTATCCCTTTTCACAAAAGACTTTAAGCGCTGCTTCTACAATTTCACTTTTTCGCTCTTCTTTAAGTTGATTTAATTGAAGTACTGTTTTAGGCATAATTCTCCTTTTTGATTGACACGAAAGTCAACGGGTATATTATAGTTTTTTAACTTAACCTTTGTCAAGCGAATAACGGGGGAAAATAAGTTTTAATTGACACAAAAGTCAATTTTATTTTTTATAAAAATATACTTAAAATGTTTGCGACTTGATTTTACTAAAATTTACAAAAAACCTAACTTTTACGAAGTAAAGGTGTTTGACATAAAATGATAATTAGTGTATAATAAATCAATAATGGAAAAATATGCTCAAATGAAAAAGGTTTAGTATGAAAAATTATTTTACAAGTGAAAGTGTTACAACTGGGCATCCCGATAAGGTTTGCGATAATATTTCAGACGCCGTTTTGGACGCGGTTTTAAGTCAAGACAAGACTTCTCGCGTGGCTTGCGAGTGTTGCGCTACAACCGACTTTTTGTTGGTTATGGGTGAAATTACCACTAACGCAAAAGTTGACGTGGAAGAAATTGCAAGGGACGTGATTAGAGAAATCGGTTATACTGATGCTAAAACGGGCTTTGCTGCGGATAGTGTTAAAATTTTAGTTAAACTCGATAAACAAAGTGCTGATATTGCACTTGGGGTAGATAATTCACAAGAAGCAAAGGACGGGGGGGACGCCTTCGATAAAATCGGCGCGGGCGACCAAGGTCTTATGTTTGGTTACGCTTGCCGTGAAACTGAAGAACTTATGCCGCTTCCTATTATGCTGGCGCATAAGATGTGCGCTAAACTTGAAGAAGTTAGAAAGCAAGGCGTGTTAGATTATCTTCGCCCAGACGGTAAAGGTCAAGTAACAGTTGAGTATAAAGATGGTAAGCCGTTTAGAATTGAAGCGGTAGTACTTTCTTCACAACATAACGAAAGAGTTTCAACACAGCAACTTCGTAAAGATTTGAAAAAATACGTAATAGATGAAATTCTTCCCAAAGAATATCTCGACGAAAACACCAAGTACTTTATTAACCCCACTGGTAGATTTGAAATCGGTGGACCTAACGGCGACTCGGGGCTTACTGGTAGAAAAATTATCGTTGATACTTACGGCGGTAAGTGTCCGCACGGTGGCGGTGCTTTTAGTGGAAAAGACCCGACTAAAGTAGACCGTTCAGCAACCTATATGGCAAGATACGTTTGCAAAAACATCGTTGCTGCTGGACTTGCTGACGAGTGTCAAATTCAAATCGCATACGCAATCGGCGTTGCTAAACCCGTATCAGTTATGATTGATACTTTCGGTACTGGTAAAATTGCCGATGATAAACTTGCTGATATCGTTGTAAAAGAATTCGACCTTCGTCCGTCAGCAATTATCGCGCACTTGGGATTAGATAAGCCTATTTACAAGAACACTGCAAGTTACGGGCATTTTGGTAAGAGTGAATTCCCTTGGGAACAAACAGACAAGGCTGAAATTCTTAAAAAATATCTCTGATTATGTCTATAAAATCTTTCTTTGAAAGAATAAGCGCAATATTTTCAAAAAGTTTATTTAACCCCGACTGGAAATGCTTAAACTGTAATGATGAAGTTTTTGACGGCCAAAAGTTTTGTAAGGAGTGCTTAGAAAAACTTCCCTTAAATAATAAGTACATTTGCGAGCATTGTGGTAGACAAGTTATAGCGGCTGAAAAATATTGCACCACTTGCAAAGGTAATTTAACCGCGCTTGATAAGTGTAGAAGTTATTTTGTTTACGATAAGCCTATAAGCACGCTAATTCAACGCTTTAAGTACGGCAATCACAGATATCTTGCCGATTATTTTACAGATTGCTTAAAGTTTGTTTATTCAAAAAACTACTTTAACGCGGACTTTTTCGTGTATATTCCTATGACTGACAAGGCGTTTAGAAAGCGTGGCTATAATCAGTCTAAGATTTTGGCAGAGATGCTTTCTAAAAAGACGGAAGTTCCGGTAAATCATTGTTTAGTAAAGGTTAAGGAAACCAAAAGACAAGCAACGCTTAATCGCTCAGAGAGATTAAAGAACTTAAACGAAGCGTTTAAGGTTACCGATAAAAAATCGGTTAAGGATAAAACGGTGGTTATTATAGACGACGTAACCACTACTGGCGCGACCGCACAAGCCGTGGCTGTGCGCTTGAAAAAGGCGGGCGCAAAATTCGTATATTTAGTTACGGTGGCAAGTACGCCCCCGATAGAAAAATATTAAAAAACATCACGTTTAATAAGGAGCAAAAATGGGATTATTTAGATACATTTTAGGCGGAGAAAGCAGACGCAATCTCAAAAAACTCGATAAATTAGCGGACAAGGTTATCGCACTTCAACCAAAATATGAAAAATTTACTGATGAAGAACTTCTCGAACAAACCAACTTTTTCCGCACAAGATTAAAGTCAGGGGATACTCTCGATGATATTTTGTGCGATGCTTTTGCAGTTGCAAGAGAAGCGGCTTGGCGTGTTCTCAATATGCGCCACTATAAAGTTCAAATCATAGGCGGTATTTGTTTACACCAAGGTAGAGTAGCCGAAATGAAAACTGGTGAAGGTAAAACTTTGGTTGCAACCCTTCCCGCATATCTTAACGCACTCACTGGTGAAGGTGTTCACATCGTAACCGTCAACGATTACCTTGCTAGCCGTGATGCGGAATGGATGGGTAAAGTTTATAAGTTCTTGGGGCTTACCGTTGGCGTTGCCGTTTCTGGTATGGAAGACGACGATAAGAGAAAGGCTTACGCTTGCGATATTACTTACGGTACTAATAATGAAATGGGCTTTGATTATTTAAGAGATAATCTTAAAACCAAACTTGAACAAATGGTTCAACGCCCCTTGTCATTTGCTATTGTCGACGAAGTTGACTCAATCTTAATCGACGAAGCAAGAACTCCGCTTATTATCTCTGGTAAAGGCGGCGAATCAAGTGAAAAATATATCACTGCAAATAAGTTCGTTAAAACTTTAGTGCTCGATAAAGACTTTACCATCGACATTAAAGAAAAGACCGTTCAAATTACTGAATTAGGCGCTAAAAAGGCTGAACAATTCTTTAATCTTAACAACTTTTCTGATATTGAAAACGCATCGCTTTCACACCACATTCAACAAGCCTTGAAAGCAAACTATATATTTAAGCGTGATAACGACTACGTTGTTTCTGACGGCGAAGTTATTATCGTTGACGAATTTACTGGTCGTCTTATGATCGGTCGTAGATATTCTGACGGTTTACACCAAGCAATCGAAGCAAAGGAAAGCGTTAAGGTTCGTAATGAAAACAAAACTTACGCAACTATTACTTTCCAAAACTACTTTAGACTTTACAAAAAACTTTCTGGTATGACTGGTACTGCAAAGAGTGAAGAAGAAGAATTTAGATCAATTTACGGTCTTGACGTTCTTGAAATTCCCACAAACCGCCCGGTTGCTAGAATTGATAGACCTGACGTTATTTATAAAACGGTTAAAGGTAAAAACAAGGCGATTATAGATGAAATCGTAGAATGTCATAAGAAAGGTCAACCCGTGCTCGTTGGTACGGTTACCGTTGAAAAATCAGAAGAAATTTCTAAACTTCTTATTGCAAAAGGAGTTAAGCACAACGTATTGAACGCTAAAAACCACGCAAGAGAAGCGGATATCGTTGCTCAAGCAGGTAGACTTGGTGCGGTAACCATTGCAACCAACATGGCTGGTCGTGGTACTGATATCTTGCTCGGCGGTAACCCCGAGTTTTTAGCAAAACGTAAACTTCGTGAAGAAGGCGTTACTGATGACGTAATTGAACTTGCAACTTCTTTCATTGCGGATATCCCCGAAGAAGCAAAAGAAGTTAGAGAACATTATAGAGAAATTTATGCAAAATTAAAAGAACAAACTGATGCTGAAAAGGTTAAAGTAGTTGAAGCGGGTGGTTTGTTTATTCTCGGTACTGAAAGACACGAATCACGCCGTATTGATAACCAACTTAGAGGCCGAAGCGGTCGTCAAGGTGATGCGGGTGAATCAGTATTCTTTATCTCGCTTGAAGATGACCTTGCAAAACGTTTCGGTGGGGAAAGAATGCAACGCGTATACGAAATGTTCAGCATTGATGAAGATCAACCCTTGCAATCAAAAATGCTTTCTAACAGCATTGAAAATGCTCAGCGCACCATCGAAGGTAAAAACTTCGGTATTAGAAAACACGTTCTTGAATATGACGACGTTATGAACAAGCAACGTGAAGTTATGTACGCTGAAAGAATGAAGGTTATTAAGGATGAGAACGTTCACGAAGATATCTTAAAACTCGTTCCCGACTTCGTTAAGTACGTTGCTAGCACTGTTATTAACAACGAAAACAAGCCTGAAACTTGGGACGTTGAAGCGCTTAACAACATCATTGAATTAAAACTTCTTCCCAAAGATTCTGAATTTGTTACAAAAGAAAAGATTGAAAATTGGGATTACGAATATTTTATTGAAAAACTTACTGAAGAAACCATTAGGGTTTACAACGAAAAGATTGAAAGATATGCTCAAGAAGGCATCAATTTCTCAGAAGTTGAAAGAATGGTTTTCCTAAAGAATATCGACACTAAGTGGATTGACCACATTGACTCAATGGATCAACTTCGTAAGGGTATAAGCTTAAGGGGGTACGGTAACGTTGACCCGGTAGTTGAATATAAGAAAGAAGGGTTCGAAATGTTTGAAGACCTTACCGCTTCTATTCAAGACGATACCATTACTTTGCTTCTTAAGGCTGAATTGCAAAAAGTTCCCGTTCAAACCGAAGATAAGACCAAAGAACTTAGAACTAACCAAACTGACGGCGGACCCGTTCGCCCAAGAAGAACTGTTGTAAAAGAAATCGGCAGAAACGATCCGTGCCCTTGTGGTAGTGGGAAAAAGTATAAAAACTGCTGCGGTCAAAACAAATAATAAGGCTAATTATGATTAAAAGCGAAGAATATAAACTTAAAATTAAAGAATTAAAAGGTATCCTTAGCGAGACGGGACACTCTCTTTGACATCGATAAGTTGAGAGAAGAATTAAAAATTAAAACCGAACTTTCCGAAAAACCTGAAATTTACACCGACCTTGCAAAATCACAGCAAATATCTAAAGAAATTGCATCTTTAACTAATAAGGTAAACGCGTTTGATAAGGCTGAAAAAACAATTTTTGATGCTGATGAAATAGTTGCGCTTGCCGAAGAAGAAAACGATGAGAGTATTCTTGATGAGATTAGCGGTGAAATTGAAGCGGTGGAAAAAAACATAGAAGAAATGCGCCTTGCGGCGCTTCTTCGCGGTAAGTACGATAAGTTGAATGCGCTCCTTACGCTTCACGCTGGTGCTGGTGGAACGGAAGCGTGCGACTGGACGGAAATGCTTTACCGTATGTATATGTATTACGCAGAAAAGAACGGTTACACGCTTACTGAACTCGATAGATTAGAAGGTGATGAAGCTGGCATAAAGTCGGTTTCGTTTAAGATTGAAGGTGATTGCGCTTACGGTTATTTGAAGGCTGAAAAAGGAGTTCATAGGTTGGTAAGAATATCTCCGTTCGATGCAAATAAAAGAAGGCACACTTCTTTTGCATCGTTGGAAGTTATGCCTGAAATTGAAGACGATGAAGAAATAAAAATTAGCCCAGATGAATTGAAGGTAGATACTTACCGTTCGAGCGGCGCGGGTGGTCAACACGTTAATAAGACAGAATCTGCTATCCGTATCACACACTTGCCAACGGGCATTGTCGTTGCTTGTCAAAACGAAAGAAGTCAAACACAAAACCGTGAAATGGCTATGAAAATGCTTATAAGTAAACTTATTGAAAAGCGTGAGGCCGAAAGAATGGAACTCGACCAAGACATCAAGGGTGAAATCAAAAAGATTGAGTGGGGCAGTCAAATTAGAAGTTACGTGTTCTGTCCGTACACTCTTGTAAAAGACCATAGAACCGGTTATGAAATCACCGACATTGAATCGGTTATGAACGGTAATATTCAAGGATTTATCAACGATTATCTTAAAAAATCACAATGAGTTATTTTGACAAAATAAAAAACGCTCCGATAAAAGATGAGCCTATAATAATGGGTATTGAAACGTCGTGCGATGAAACTGCCGTTGCAATAATAAAAAACGGTAGGGAAATTTTGGCGGATGAAATCATAAGTTCAGCAACCGAGCACGCACGCTTTGGCGGAGTTGTACCTGAAATTGCATCTCGTGGGCATACCACGGCAATTTTAACAGCAACTGAAAATGCCCTAAAGCACGCAAATCTTACGCTTGAAGATATTGATGCTTTTGCAGTAACTGAAGGCGCTGGGCTTTTAGGCGCGCTACTCGTTGGCGTTTCGTTTGCAAAATCACTCGCATTTTCTACTGGAAAACCGTTAGTCCCCGTAAGTCATATTAGGGGGCATATTGCTGCATCATATCTTGCTGATAAGACTTTAGAACCGCCCTTTATTACAATTTTGGCGAGCGGTGGACACACTGCGATAATTGCCGTTGAAGATTATTATAATTTAAAAGTTTTAGGCAGTACTTTAGATGACGCTGTTGGTGAAGCGTTTGATAAGGTTGCAAGGGTATTAGGACTTAACTATCCCGGTGGGCCTAACGTTGAAAGACTTGCAAAAGATGGCGAAAATAATATAAAACTTCCAAAAATGCTCAAAAATTACGACGGTGGCGAATATGATTTTTCGTATAGTGGATTAAAAACCGCCGTTATAAATTACGTTCATAATACAGAAAGTAGGGGCGAAACTATCAACAGGGCGGACGTCGCTAATAGTTTTCAGCACGCTGCAGTCGACGTATTAGTATCTAAAGCAGTCAATGCTGCTAAGCAGTTTGGTTATAAAACGATTGCTGTTTCTGGTGGTGTTGGTGCAAACGGGTATTTAAGAGAATTTCTATTAGATGCGGCAAAAAAGCACGGTATAAAGGTTGTTTTGCCCGAAAAACGTTACTGCACTGATAACGGTGCTATGATAGGCGCTGAAGGTTATTTGCAATATAAAAAGCGTAATTTTGCCGACCTTTCGCTTAACGCTAAGGCGGTAGTTTCACTTCAAGGTTAAGGAGAAATAATATGATTAAACACGTTGTTTGTTTTAAGTTAAATGAAGGGGAAAGCCCCGAAAAAGCAAAAGAAGTTCTTTTAAGTATGAAAGGCAACGTTCCTATGCTTAAAGATATTGAAGTAGGCGTAGATTGCTTGCATTCTGCTCGTTCTTACGACGTAATTTTGTCAGTTATGGTTGAAGATATGAAGGCGCTTAGTGATTATCAACAAGATGCATATCATTGCGGTGTTGTTAAAAAGCATATGCATGCAGTAACCGAAAAGAGTGTTGCCGTAGATTTTGAAATCTAATATCAAGCACTGCTTGATATTTTAAGCGGATATGGCGAAACTGGCAGACGCGTTAGATTCAGATTCTAATGGGAGACCGTGCAGGTTCAAATCCTGTTATCCGCACCAAAGTGTAACTAACAACTAAGCAAATGTAACTTAAGGTTATGTTTCTTTACTGCATTTGAACCTGCGGTTCAATCCCTTAGCAGGGGACGGCAACCCTTTTGTCGCAAAGGTCGGTCAAGATAGTTGTGTGCGACATTTCCCCTAATAGGGGAATTACCTATTATCCGCACCAATAAATAAGCACAGCTTAAATAAATACTTAAACGTAAAATAACAATTAAAAACTAATGTTTTTTAACTTGATTATGTGTGATATAATAGACTAAAAATCGTTAATAAAAAAAGAGAGAACGAGTTGTTCTCTCTTTTTATTTTAATAATGATTATTTGACGTATTTATCACAAAAGAATTGCATTTCTTTAACGTATTTTTCGGGATTTACGATATATGCTAAGCCGTGCCCAGCATTCTCTATCGTAGCAAAATATTTTTCCGAAGTACATGCGTTAAATATTTTAACACTCATATCATAGGGCACGTATTTGTCATCATCACCGTGCACTAAAAAGATGGGAAGTTTGCTATTTTTTACCGTTTCGATAGGTGAGATTTCGTCGGGATTAAAATTGCCGAATATTATTGCGCCGAGTTTGACGAATGGATAAAGAAGTTTTGCTGGCAAGTGCATATCTTCTTTCATTACTTTACAAATTATTTCTTTTGGTGAAGTAAATCCACAGTCTGCCATGATTGCTTTAACGTTTTTTGGTAGGTCAAGATTACAAGTATTAAGAACTGTTGTTGCACCCATTGAAACACCGCACAAAATTATTTTAGCGTCTTTGTTGATGTTTTCTATAACATAGTTTATCCAAGGTAGGCAGTCTCTATATTCTTTAACACCAAAAGTGATTGTGTTTCCTTCACTTTTGCCACTTGCGCGCTGGTCAACTAAAAGAGCACTGTGTTTAATTGCAAAACATCTTATGACCGCACCGCTTAAATCGCTTTCTGAATCTCCGCGGTAGCCGTGGAATATGATTTCAATAGGTGCGTCGGGGGAGTATTCAAAATATCTACCGCTAAGTTTAAGTCCGTCATAGGAAGTCGTGAAAACGTTAATATGCGGGGTTGCACGCGCTTTTTTAATGAAATCAATCATAATTTCGCGATAAGGCTTAAACATTTTGTTTTCTTGTAGAGAATATTCATTACCTTTTTTTATGCGTTTCATCGGTGAAGAATAAAACACAATTCTATAGCATATAAAAGATAACAAGAAGACAGCCAAAATTAACAATATTGCAATTATTATAAGAATTATTATTTTATTATCCATTTTTTAGCCTTAAAACTATTTTTGTGGTACTATTTTAACACTAAAAAACAGTGATTGCAAGCCATTTGTAAAATAAATGAGTTAATTTTGTCGTTTTTTAACTTAAATTTAATACTTTAAATCAAAATTAAAAAGTATTAAAAGTTTATATTTAGTTAATTTTACAGTGATATAATTAAGTGCAGAATGGCAAAGTATTGTTTATAATTTACCAGATGCTTAATAAGGTTAAAGGAGAACTAATGAGAGTTTTAATTTCTACAGATTCATCAAGCCGTGTTAATAAAAACGTTTTCGATAAAACGGGCATTAACGTTTTTCCACTTAATGTAATTATAGACGGACAAGAATATCTTGACGGTGTTACTATTGAGCACGACGAGTTGGCAGTTGCAATGCGTGCTAACAAAAACATTAAAACTTCAACTCCGCCACTTGGCGAAGTTATTGAATATTTTGAAAAATTGTTTGCAGAAGGTTACGATCACATCGTTCACTTCACAATTTCAAGTAAACTATCTTCAATGTATGAATTGTTCAAGAACGTTGCTGAACAAAACTTCAAGGGTAAACTTACCGTTGTTGATTCTCTGTCAGTTTCAACCCATATGCTTTATCAAGTATTTTATGCTTATGATGAAGTACAAAAGGGCACACCCATTGAAGATATCGTTAAAAATCTTGAAAATACAAGAACTAATACTCCTTTGATGGTTATTCCTGAAAACTTGAATGCGTTAAAAAACGGTGGAAGAATTTCTCCCACAGTTGCACTTATCGGTAATTCAATCGGTATTAAGCCTTTAATTTATATGATTGACGGTGCTTTGGAAAAACAAGGTATGGTTCGTAACGTTAAGCGTACGCTTATTGATAAAATCAATGAAAGTATTATAAGTTATCCTTTGAAAGATTACGATTATACTATAATTCAGTTCAATGTTGATGAACGCGTTGTTAATTACATATGTGAAAGCGTTGCCGACAAAATTCCCACAGATCAATTTGTAATGGGTATGTTGCCGATTAACGTTTGCGCGCACGTAGGTCCTGGCGCGGTAGGCTTGGTTGTTACTCCGCGTATTAACGGAAAATCTGTTAAAGATTTTATGTAATAGATTTTTCAACAATTGTTGATAATAATTTTATTGTTAGTTTAATTTATTTTGTTATAATTAGTGTATTAAAATGGGGAGTTTAATTAAACTCCCCTTAAACATAAGGATTAATAAATGGCTGTTGAAATTAAGGAAGTCGTAAATAAAAAAGACTTAAAAAAGTGGGTTGATTTCCCTAATAAACTGTATAAAAAAGTTCCCGCATACGTGCCGTTTTTAAGGGCGGATGAAATTTCTACCTTTACAAAGGAAGAAAACGTTGCTTATGATTTTTGTGAAACACGTTTATTTTTAGCATATAAAGATAACAAAATCGTGGGTAGAATTTGTGCACTTATTAACCATGCAGCGAACAAAAAGTGGGGAACTTCAAACATTCGTTTCACTCGCTTTGATTTTATTGATGATTATGAAGTTTCTTCCGCCCTTTTTGACGAAGTTATAAAATGGGGAAAAGAACGCGGATTCAATAAAGTGATTGGGCCTATTGGCTTTACTGATATGGACCATGAGGGCATGCTTATTGAAGGGTTTGATAAACTTAATATGTCAATTACGTTTTATAACCATCCGTACTATCTCAATCACTATACTCGCCTTGGTTTAGAAAAGGAAGTTGACTGGGTTGAATACCTTTTGACCGTGCCTGAGAATTACAGTGAGAAGCACACCAAAATTAGTGAGTATTTACAAAGGAAATACGGGTATAAACTTGTCACGTATAATACCTTTAAATCGCTTAAAAATGATGCTTATGAAGCATTTAAAGTTATAGATGAATCTTTCTCGAAATTATACGGTACAGTTCCGCTTACAGATAGGGTTATTGATAGGACTATTAAGGACAATCTATCTTTGATGAACCTTAAATACATATGTTCTGTAAGAGATAAAAACGATGCAATTATAGGATTTGCCGTTTTAGTTCCGTCTATTGCAAAGGCGTTAAAAAAATCAAACGGAAAAATTCTTCCGTTTGGCATTTTTAGGCTGTTAAAAGCGCTTAGGGGGAAGAATGACCGCTTGGAGATGTTCTTTATTGCCGTTAAACCCGAGTATCAAAATAAAGGTGTACCCGCAATCATTGTAGACCATATGATAAGAACGCTTATTGAAAATGGCGTTAAGTATTGTGAATCTGGTCCTGAATTAGAACTTAATAAAGAAGTTCAAAGTATATGGAAACATTTTGACGTTGAAAATCATAAGCGCCGTCGTTGTTTCAAAAAAGAGATTTAATTATGGAAAATAAAAGCACCACAAAAGAATTTTGGAGAGCATTTAAGTTTTTATTGATTTCAATAAGTGCGGGAATTGTTCAAGTCGGAACTTTCACGCTTTTTAACGAACTATTTAAATGGGGATACTGGGTTGCATATTTAACTAGTTTGCTGCTTTCTGTGCTGTGGAATTTTACCATAAATAGAAAGTATACTTTTAAGTCGGCAAACAACGTTAAAATTGCAATGCTTTTAGTGCTTTTGTTTTACGCTGTGTTTACGCCCGTTTCTACGATTTTAGGGAATTTAGCCGAGAGTAACGGTGCTAATGAATATTTAGTTTTAGCAGTAACTATGCTTTCAAACTTTGCTTTGGAATTTTTGTATTCTAGATACGTTGTTTATCGCAATTCTTGCGATACTGCTGTGAAGAATAAAGGTGGAAAAGAGAAAAGTGAGTAAACAAAAACCGCGTTTTTACGTTTTTTTGAAGAAAACCGTCGCCTTTTTTTATGGTAAAAAGCGTTTTGAAATTCCGAAAGATATTTTAGAAGAGCCGACTGTTATTGTTGGTAATCATACGCAAATGCATGGTCCGCTTATGTTCGAACTTTATTACCCTAAGTCTAAGAAGATTTGGTGCATAGGTCAAATGATGGATAAAAAAGAAATTCCCGAATACGCTATGCAAGACTTTTGGCCGTATAAGGATAAAGGGGTACGTTGGTTTTATAAATTACTTAGCCGCTTGATGGCGCGTCCACTTTCTTATATTTTTAATAATGCGGATTGCATTGCCGTTTATAAAGACGCGCGCATAATGGGCACGTTAAAAAAATCGGTTTATGCACTTAAAGAAGGTGAAGATTTAGTTATTTTCCCCGAAAAAAGACAAGCTTTTAACGATATTATCAATGAGTTTCAAGATAATTTTGTAGACGTAGCAAGGCTATATTATAAAAACACAAATAAAGAACTTGCTTTTACGCCCGCATACGTTGCACCTAAACTAAAAAAGGTTGTTTTAGGTGAGCCTATTAAGTATAATTCTTCGCTATCATCTGAAGAAAATAAAAAGATAATCATTGAATACTTAAAAGAGCAAATCACCGCTATTGCAAAAAGTTTGCCTACTCATACGGTTATTCCTTATGAAAACATTAAAAAGAAATATTATAAAAAATCCAAATAAGGCCTTAAGGTGTTTTACCTTAGAGCTTTTTGTTTATTGTTAGTATAATAAAAGTGTTTTGCTGGACAAAAACAAGTTAATAGTGTATACTTTAACCATAAAGATTTTGGAGTAAACTATGACAACTCTACTTATTATAAGGCATGGCAACACGGATGCTAACTTAAAAGGCATATATGCTGGGCATACCGATGCAATGCTAACTGACGTGGGTATAAAACAAGCCGAACTCGTTTGTAATTACGTTTTTAATAATTATAAGGTGGATGCGATATATGCAAGTGATTTAACCCGCGCAATTGAAACGGCAAAACCGCTTGCAAAAATGCTTGATTTAGAAATAAATATCGATGCTGAGTTAAAAGAAATGTATGGCGGTGAATGGGAAGGTAAGAAGTTTTTAGATCTTCCGTCGCTTTATCCCGAAGATTTTTCCGTTTGGCAAAACGACGTAGGGCATTCGCGCTGTACGGGTGGGGAATCATACGAAGAAGTTTGCAACCGTGCTTTTAGAGCAATTGAACGAATTGCTAAAAGCAATATAGGTAAAACTGTCGCTATCGTATCCCACGGCGGGTATATTAGGGGGCTTGAGTGTGCCGTGCGCGGTGTTGACTTAAAAGATATGGCTAGTATACCTTACGTGGCAAACGCATCGGTTAGTGTAATCACTTATGATAATAAAAAGTTGAAGATGCAGTCTGCTGGTTTTAATGATTTTTTAGGCACGCTTAATACCGAAATGCCCAAAGGTATTTAAGTCATTAAGTAAAATACTTATATTTTTAGTTTAAATAGGTAAATTTTAACTTTTACCATTGACAAAACTTAAAAAAGCAAGTATAATAAATGCAATATACATTATAAGGCATAGTTTGTCTTAAATAAATATAAGGAAAATATAATGAAAGCAATTGTAAATGCAAACGTAGTAATGAAAGATTACGTTATCCGTGACGGTGTTGTTTTGCTTGACGGTGCAGTGATTAAAGCGGTTGGTAAGGCTAAAGATATTATTATCCCTGAAGGTGCTGATATCATCGATGCAGGTAACAACTTCGTTGGTCCTGGTTTAGTTGATATTCATACCCACGCAGCGGATAATCTTTGGATTTTTGAAAACCCTGCTGAAACTTCTAAGCATCTTTTAGAACACGGCGTAACTAGAGTTTTACCCGCACTTTATAACAACCTAAACAAAGACGCTTATATCAAAGCTGCTGATGATATCATTACTGCTCATAAAGAAGGCAAGTTTGATAACTTTGGTGGCTTCTATATGGAAGGACCGTATCTCAGTCCCAACTTCGGTTGTGAAAGGGATAAGAATGTTTGGAAAGACAAAGTTGTTCGTGAAGAGTATATCGACATCGTTAAAAAGGTAAAGGACACCGCAAGGGTTTGGTGTTTTGCACCCGAAAGAGAAGGGATAGAACAGTTCGTTGAAGACGTTAAGGCTGAAATTCCTAACATCGTTTTTGCAGTTGCTCACAGTGAAGCAACCCCCGAACAAGTTGAAAAGTTTATTCCTTACGGCTTAAAGATTGCAACCCACCACACTAACGCAACTGGTACTATTGAACACTATTCTGAATGCCGCGGTGTTTGTGTTGACGAGGCAGTTAACTATAACAAAGAAATTTATGCGGAACTTATTTCTGATAGAATGGGTATTCACGTTGTTCCTTACATGCAAAGACTTGTTCGCAGAATTAAGGGTGATGATAGAATTATTCTTATCGCTGACCAATTCGTTTGTGACGGACCTATTCCTGAAGGGTTTGAAGAAGCGACCGATATCCACTTCGATAACGCGGGGGAAATTGCTGGTTCAGGCTTAACACTCGATATCGCTTGTCAAAACTTTATGTTCCATACCGGTTGCTCAGTATGTGATGCATTTAAGTTTGGTTCACTCAATCCCGCTCGTGCAGTAGGTATTCCTAAATATGGCTATATTGCTGAAGGCAACGTAGCAGACTTAATTATAGTAGATCAATTTTTTAACATAAAAAATGTAATATTTAAAGGAGAAGAATTATGAACAAAATTTTTGATCCCGCAACAACTTTCAAGTTCCAACCGGCTGATTTCGTTCCCTTCAAAGACAGAGAAATCTGTGAAAAGTTGAGAAAAATCAGTGGTACTGATCTTGAAAAACACACCAAAGCAGATCAGCACCCCGAATTCAACATCAAAGTTATGATGAATCCGCACCCCGTGCTTATCGCAACATTATTCGCAAGAATTAAAGAAGCATCAGAAAAGGGTAAGAAAATCACTTTGATTCTCGGTAACCCCGAACCTGATACTTATATTCCTTTGGCTCAACTTATCAATTACTTCAAAGTTGATTGCCGTAACGTTCATCTCTTTGCTATGGACGAATGGGCTGACCAAGATGGTAATATCGCTCCCGAAACTTACCAAGCAGGTTTCGCTCACTCAATGCTCAAATATTTGGTTTACCAAATTGATGAAAAACTCCGTATGCCTTTAGAAAACGTTCATTATCCCACCACTAAGAATATCGGTAGTTACTCTGATATGATTACTGATTGTGGTGAAGGTGGTGCAGATATCTGCTCATCATCTCCTGGTTGGACTGGTCACATGGCGTTTATCGACCCCGTAGAAGATTTCTTCCCCGAAGGTTTCGATCCCGCTAAAGAACCCACCAAAGAACAAATTGACGAATGGCTCAACATGAAGGCTAGAATCGTTAATCTCCATCCGTTAACCGTTGCTCAAAACTCTCTCCACGGTGTATTTGGTCAATCTGGTTACATTGCAGACGTTCCGCCTAAGGCTGCTACTATCGGCCCGATCGACGTTAAGAACGCTAGAGAAAGAATTGAAGTACACGCACTTTTAACTAACGGTACTTTCTCTTCATGGCAAAGAATGACTTCACGTCTTGTTCTTCACGGACCGGTTACTCCGCTTATTCCTTCTTCAATGTTGCAACTTATGAAAACTCAAGTTCTCGTTTCAGACGAACTTGCTGCACCGTTTGATTGCTGGGAAAAAGTTGGTTATTAAGATCAATTTTAATTTACTTAAAAACGACACTGCTTTCAGTGTCGTTTTTTTGTTTGCTTTTAATAATGATGTGTGTTAAAATAAAGGAAAGGTGATGAGTTATGGAAAAACTAGTTTTATACGTCGGTGTAAGCCCAAAACCCTATTACGGCTGTAATTATTGGTACGTTGACGAGTTGGGCGAAACTAAAGCAAAAACGTTCGTATGGGTTAAAATGGGGCGCCACGATACGTTGCAGATGGTCTATGTGGATAGTGTAAAGTGGTGCACTATAGAAAAGGCACCGTATAATTATGAAAAGGCAAGGCGCGTTATTCGTCAAGCAACTGAAGAAGAAAGTGAGATTGCTAAAAAAGAGTGGAGCGAAGGTCAATTATTTTTATAATTAATATTAAATAAAAGAAAATAATATAAGCGTATAAATTCATTTGTGTTTTTTGCGCTTTTTTGTTATAATGTTATAGCACTCAGTGTGCTAAAGGTGAAAATATGGTTAATAAAGAAACTCAACTTATTAAAGATGAGATGAGCGAAAAAATTATAAATACTGCAGAAAAATTAGTTACTAGTTTTGGACCTGATAACGTTTCCGTTAGAATGATTTTAAAAGATCTTGGTGTAACGAATAGGGTATTTTATAACCGCTTTCATAATATAGATGAAGTATTGGAGATTGTTTACCTTAATACCATTTCAAAGGTAAGGGAAGGGATGGTTGCCGAGTACGACGGTAAGCAAGACTTTTTTGAATACGTGATCGACGTTGTTGCTGAAACGTTGATTGCGTCGTATGACATAAAAATGAAGTTTAATCAATACGTTTTCATGGGTGATTCTGTCACACATAATAACTATACTTGGTATATGGAACGAATAAAAAAGTTGTTTAAATATGCTGATGAGCATGGTTATATTAAAAACGTTGATTACGATGCATTAAGTTATGCGATTTGGTGCTTTTGTCGTGGATATAATGCGGATGCTGTTACAAGACTGCCAAAAGATGAAGCAATAAAAAACTTCAAATATAGTTTTAGGTTTTTGCTTGACGGATTAAAGAAAAATAATTAAAATAGGGCGAATTTTCGCCCTAAAAATTATCCAGCACACAGTGTGCTGAAATTATATATTTTATAAGGAGATTATTAAATGGCTATTAAAATTGTTATTGATTCAGCGGCTGATATTGCTGAAAAGGAAGCAAAAGAACTAGGGGTGGAAATGGTTCCGCTAGTTATAAACTTTGGAGTGGATGAATATTATGATGGAGTAGACTTATTGCCGACCGATTTTTATAATAAACTTTTGGCAAGTAAGATTTTACCAAAAACTTCACAAGTTTCACCTTTTAGGTTCGAAGAAGTATTTCAAAAAATCATTGATAATGGAGATGAAGTGTTAGTGATAACTATTTCATCAAAATTATCGGGCACTTATGCATCAGCGGTTAGTGCCGCTGAAAAGTTTAATGGCAAAGTAATGGTGGTTGACAGTTTAAGCGCTGCAATAGGCGAGTGGCTGCTTTGTCAAGAAGCCCTTAAAATGATTGAAAATGGTTATAATCTTGAGCAAATTTATACTAGATTAAACAACTTAAAAGAAAACATAGTTATTATGGCTGTTTTGGACACGTTAACTTATCTTAAAAAAGGTGGTAGAATTTCAGGAACAGTTGCATTAGTTGGGGGTATATTAAATATTAAGCCAATTGTGAGTTTGATTGACGGGGAAGTTAAAATGATTGGAAAAACTCGCGGGCAAAAGAAAGGTGCTTTATTTATGAACGGTATAATTAACGCAGATAAAATTGACTTAGAATTACCTTTTGGTGCGCTTTATTCTGGTAATGATAGAAGTATCGGAGTAGAGTATGCTAATAATATAAAGAAATACTTTAATGACGTTGATATGCCAGTTAGGGTGCTCGGTAGTACGATAGGGACTCACGTTGGCCCAGGAATTTTTGGTGTTGCTTATTTTAAGAAATAGATTTCTTGCTTCTCAAGTAAAACGGTGCATTTTTGCGCCGTTTTATTTTTGTAAGATATTGACAAAATTACCTATTTATGTAATAATCTTAATATAAAGTTTTAAGGAGTAATTTATGAGAAAAAACTTAAAGGCAAAAGCGTATATTTATCCGCTCCCCGTATTGATTATAGGCAGTTATGATGAAAACGGCGTGCCAAACGCCATGAACGCTGCTTGGGGTACTGTTTGTGATGAAAAGCAAGTGTCCATTTGCATTAGTGCTGGGCATAAAACTATGAAAAACATCCTTAAAAATAAAGAATTTACCGTTGCAATGGCAGACGCAAATAATGTTGTTGCGGCTGATTTTGTCGGTATTGTTTCGGGTAATAATGTTAAAAATAAAATTGAAAAAGCAGGCTGGACGGCAGTTAAAGGCGAATTTGTAAACGCGCCCGTTTTTGAACAACTTCCGCTAGTTTTAGAGTGTAAACTTATAAGTTATGATGTGGATAGTGAAATTTGTATTGCTGATATAGTAAACGTTTCAGTTGATGAAAGTATCTTAAATGAGAATGGTAAAGTAGATTTAACTAAGTTTAAACCCATTTGTTACGAATGCGACACTCACGGCTATTATGCGCTTGGCGATAGAGTTGGAAACGCTTTCAGTGATGGCTTAAAACTAAAATAAGGAATTATTAAGCAAGAATAAAGGAATAATAGAAATATATTAAGTAAAGGAGACAATATTATGAAAATTGCAGTAACTTATGATAATGAACAAATTTTTCAACATTTTGGGCATACCGAACAGTTTAAGATTTACGACGTGGAAAACGATAAAATAATTTCTAAAAAAGTTATCAGTACTAATGGACAAGGTCACGGTGCACTATCTAATTTTTTAAGCGAAAACAAAGTAGACGTTCTAATTTGTGGTGGAATAGGCGGTGGTGCTATAAGTGCACTTAACGATCTTGGCATCAAACTTTTTGGCGGTGTTAGTGGTGATTGCGACAAGGCTGTAGAAGCGTTTTTGAAAAACGAACTTAACTTTAATCCTAACGTAAGATGTTCTCACCATGATCACGAACACGGAAATGGCGAACATACTTGCGGCGAACACGGATGTGGTAAAGGAAGTTGTCATCATAACTAGTATAATAAATTACTTTTTATCGGGGGGGGTAAAATGAAAATTGTAATCGTTGGTGGTGTTGCAGGTGGTGCAACAGCCGCAGCAAGAATAAGAAGGTTAGACGAATGTGCAGAGATTATTATTTTTGAGCGTTCGGGCTTTATTTCATACGCAAACTGTGGTTTGCCGTATTATATCGGCGGGGTTATTGAAGATAAGGAAGATTTAACGCTTCAAACTCCCGAAAGTTTTTTCCGCCGTTTTAAAATAGTTGCAAAAGTAAATCACGAAGTAACCGATATTGACCTTCAAAATAAAACCGTTCACGTAACAAACTTAAAGACGGGAACGAGTTTTACCGAAACCTACGATAAACTAATTTTATCACCTGGTGCAAAACCTATATTACCCGATTTTTATACTGAAAACGATAGAACGTTTACGCTCCGCACCGTAGAAGACACGATTAAAATTCGTACCTTTGTGGAACAAAAACAACCTAAAACGGCAGTTGTTATAGGCGGTGGCTTTATCGGTCTTGAAATGGCAGAAAACCTTGCAGAACTTGGCATTAAAACGACCATTATTCAGCGTGGCAATCATCTTTTGCCGACGGTTGACTGTGATATGGCGTCGTTTATTCACGCAAACTTACGTCACCACGGCGTACAATTGTTATTAAATACTAACACAAATAAAATGAGTATTATAGGCGACAAAATTTCACTTGACTTTGACAACGGCTCAAATCTAAGCGCTGATATGGTTGTGCTTGCTGTTGGCGTTACGCCAGAAAACACTCTCGCTAAAAAAATAGGTTTAGAACTTGGCGTTAAAGGCGCAATCAAAGTCAATGACAAAATGGAAACGTCGATTCCCGATATTTATGCAGTGGGGGACGTTGTTCAAGTAAAACATTTTATCACCGAACAAGATTCGGTAATTTCGCTTGCAGGACCTGCTAACAAGCAAGGTCGCATAGTTGCTGATAATATTTGTGGAATAAATAGCGAATATAAAGGCTCGCAAGGATCTTCGGTTATTAAACTTTTTGATATGACTGTTGCGACTACTGGTATTAACGAACAGCAAGCAAAAGCAAACGGTATTGAATATGAAAAAGTTATTTTGACGCAGAACTCACACGCCGGTTATTATCCAAACGCTACGGCTATGACCTTAAAACTAATTTTTGAAAAGGCAACCTATAAGATTTTAGGTGCGCAAATCGTTGGATTTGATGGTGTTGATAAACGCATTGACGTTATCGCAACGTGGGTTAGGGCGGGTATGAAAGCCGATGAATTAAAAGATTTAGACCTTGCCTACGCTCCACCGTATTCTTCTGCCAAAGACCCCGTAAATATGGCAGGTTTCGTTGTTGAAAACATCAAAAACGGAATAGTTAAGCAGTTTTATTATGAAGACATTCCTTCTTTAAGAGAAAGAAATGACGTGATTTTACTTGATACTCGCACACCTTTTGAATACATGCGTGGTCATTCAGAAGATTTTATCAATATTCCACTTGACGATTTAAGAGAGCGTTTGGGCGAACTTGATAAAACTAAAAAAATCTACGTTATGTGCCAAAGTGGCTTGCGTAGTTATTTGGCAACTCGTATTTTAATGCAAAACGGCTTTGACGCATATAACTTTGCAGGTGGTTTTAGACTATATAGCAGTATCAAAAATGAAGAAATGCTATCAAAACAATGCTACACTTGTGGTATGGATAAGTGATTGATAAATAAAAATTAGTATGATATTATGCTAAGTAAAAATAAATTGACATAAACGGCAAAATATGATATAATCGCAAAAATGAATAAATACAAATGGAACCAGCTGACTGTAGAGAACGTTGGTTCCTTTATGCTTTTTAGAGGAAAATCTTATGGTTAGAAAAAAGAAAATCAAG
>SVHH01000015.1 GCA_015055945.1 Clostridiales bacterium | reverse complement strand
CGACTTGCATGTATTAAGCACACCGCCAGCGTTCGTCCTGAGCCAGAATCAAACTCTTAAGTTTAATTATTTAAAGCCGAGCTCGTAAGCTCAACTGCTCTAACGAATTTCGCTTTGTTTAGCGTTTTTTGTGTTGTGTCATTTTAATGACTGTTTTCAAGTACATATTTCATACTCAAAAGATTTTGACAGAAACTTGCAAAATAACTATTATTTCGTCTTATTTCCTTCTATTCAATTTTTAAGCTACTCCCGTCAACAGCGGTTGACGTTTGCCGTCGTTCTTGCGACAGCCTACATATAATATCATAAGTAAATCTTTAAGTCAAGCGTTTTTTCAAAGTTTTTAAAGAATTTTTTAAGTTTTTTTCAAACTTTTTTTCCGACACAAAATATTGTGTTTTTTAGTTGCTTTCGCCACGATATTTTGTAAACTTTAACAGACTAAATCGCTTGCATTTATCTAACGATTTTATCTTATGAAATTAAGCACTCTCGTTTGAGAGCATTACCGATTATATATGAAATTAAAACATTTGTCAACCATTTTTTAAAGGTTTTTTAAAATTTTTTTAAAAAGTTTAAAATTAGTTGTTTTGCTATGTTTTTTACTGTTTTTCGCCGTAAAACGCCTATTTTTAAACAAATACAACATCTTGTGCTTTAGCGCCGATTGAAAACACAACTCTTTACGCGCGTGCGCGCGCATGCGCGCGCGTATACATTATATTATATATATTATAAGAACGAGAACCTGACTTTCCTTCAAATTATTACGATTGCTATATAAAACAAAAAACCACTGAATATGATCAGTGGTTTTAATTTTGTTACGATTTATTATTTACAAAGTTCTTCAGCAAGGTTTTCAATTTCTTTTTGATTTTGTTCGCTTACTGCGGACATAATCTTAACGCCGTTTTCAGCATAGGTTAAGTTTTTGCATTTTTCAAGCATACCTTTCATAACCTTAGTCGCAACGGGTGCCCAAGAACCGTTTTCAATAAACCCAACCGTACGGTTTGCAAAGTTGCGTTCGGTAAGGTGATTTATAAATTCGCGCATAAAGGGGAAAATTTCGCCGTTATAAGTTGTTGTTGCAAGAACGATTTTGCCGTAACGGAACGCGTCTTCCACCGCTTCAGCCATATCGCAACGAGCAAGGTCGTTAACGGCAACCTTTTGCCCTTTTTCTTCCAACTTCTTGGCGAGAATCTCTACTGCCTTTTTGGTATTGCCGTAAATTGAAGTGTACGCAATAACTACGCCTTCACTTTCCACTCCGTAACTTGACCAAATATTATAAAGGTTAAGGTAATACCCTAAATTTTCCGTAAGAATAGGCCCGTGCAAAGGACAAATCGTTTGAATATCGAGCGCAGCCGCCTTTTTCAAAAGTGCTTGAACTTGCGCGCCGTACTTACCAACGATGCCGATATAATATCTTCTCGCTTCGCAAGCCCAGTCTTCTTCTGCATCGAGAGCGCCGAATTTACCAAAGCCGTCGGCTGAAAACAAAACTTTTTCAGTTGATTCGTAAGTTACGATAACTTCCGGCCAGTGCACCATAGGTGCGGTTATGAAAGTCAAGTTGTGCACGCCAAGTGCCAAGGTTGAACCTTCGCCAACCACTAAGTTTCTACCCGCAAAGTCCGTGCCGAAGAAGTTTTTCATCATTACGAACGCTTTTGCAGAAGAAACGATAACTGTGTTAGGATATTTATCCGCAAAAAATTTAATGTTTGCAGAGTGGTCGGGCTCCATGTGTTGAACGATAAGATAATCTGGTGTTTTGCCTGCGAGTTCTTTTTCTAACTTTTCAATCCATTCTTCGCCAAAGCCTTCACTAACGGTATCAAAAACCGCAATTTTTTCATCCAAAATCACGTAAGAATTATACGCCATACCGTTAGGAACAACATATTGACCTTCAAAAAGGTCAACTTTATAATCATTTACACCAATGTATTTAATGCTTTTTGAAAATTCCATATAGTCTCCTTTTAAGTGCTAACTTCTATATTTACTTTTTTATTATATTGTTTTAAGCAAAAGCATAACGCCGCTTATTTATCATTAAACTCGTTTTAAGGGTAAAGAAACAAACAAGACAAGACTCGCAATGCATTTTGGATGAGATTAACCGTCTGGTTATCGAAGTCAAAACGCTAAGCAGTAACGCAGTATTGCGCAGTTTATAAAGCCTTAAAAGATTGCTTTTTCTATCACGCCACCGCCCAGACACTTTTCATTGTCATAGAAAACTGCGAATTGACCTTCAGTGATAGCGCGTTGTTTTTCTTTAAACTCTACTTCTATGCCGTTATCGTGGATAATAACCTTACATTCTTGTTCGGGTTGACGATAACGGAACTTTGCCGTGCAGTAAAACTCTTTCTTTTCTGGTGATTTTGGTATCCAGTTGCACTCGTTCATTAAAAGTCCACGACTAAATAGTTTATCTTCCGCACCGTGCGCAACGTATAAAATATTGTTCTTTAAGTCCTTTTCAATAACAAACCAGCGAGAGCCATCGTCTTCTTTTTGTCCACCGATACCTAAACCGCGGCGTTGACCTATGGTGTAATACATAAGCCCTAAATGTTCGCCCAAAACCTTACCGTCGTAAGTCATAATCTTACCGCGCTTTGCAGGGATGTATTTAAGCAAAAACTCACGGAAATTACGCTCACCTATAAAGCAAATACCAGTTGAATCTTTCTTTTTTGCGGTTGCAAGCCCGTTTTCAAGCGCAATTTTTCTAACTTCGGTTTTATCAAGTTTGCCGAGTGGGAAAAGCACCCCGTCGAGTTGCTCTTGAGAGAGTTGGTTTAAGAAATAAGTTTGGTCTTTGGTTTGGTCTTTTGCTTTTAGCAAGTAATGCGTGTTGCCGTCGTGCAAAATGTCGCAATAATGCCCAGTCGCTATATAGTCTGCGCCGAGTTTTTTAGCAGCCGCCTTAAAATCTTTGAATTTTATTTCACGGTTACATAAAACGTCGGGGTTAGGCGTTCTACCAGCCTTGTATTCAGCAAGAAAGTATGAGAAAACCCTGTCCATGTACTCTTTGGCAAAGTTTACCGAATAATACGGAATACCTAGCGCATTACCAACACGGCGAACGTCAGCGAAGTCTTCTTCGCCAGTGCACGCGCCGCACTCGTCTTGCTCTTCCCAGTTGTTCATGAACAGCCCTATTACGTTATAACCTTGTTCTTTTAATAAAAGTGCGGCGACAGAACTGTCTACACCACCACTCATACCTACAACTACGGTTTTCTTCATAGAGTATCTCCTTTTTTTGCAAGAAATATCATAACATAATTTGGTAAAAATATCAATAAATTATAAGTTAAAACATAAATTTTAAGTGAACGCTCTCTCGAACGCGACTGTTTTTGCTTAAAATGATTTATTTTTGTTGATTTAAAGCGCTATTTATGATAGAATATTGTACGCGTTAACAAACGCAAATACAAAATTTTTTCATTTATAGGAGGATTTTATGCCATCAGACGGCCCTGTTCCGTTGCACACTTTACTACTTTCAAACACAACTTCTACTTTTAACACCGGTTTATTTATCGTACTACTCGTGTTAATAGTAGTATCCGCGTTTTTCGCTGCGTCAGAAACTGCGTTTTCTTGCGCAAACCGTATTAAACTGCGTTCGCTTGCAGTAGGCGGAAATAAGCGCGCGGAAAAAGTTTTAATTTTAGCAGAAGAGAATTACGATAAGTTTATATCCAGCGTTTTAGTTGGTAACAATATCGTAAATATCGTTGCAACGACCATAGCGACCATATTTTTTGCACAACTCATCACAAACGGTTCATCAGAACTTATTTCTACAATCGTAATGACGGTTGCGGTGCTTATTTTTGGGGAGATTACACCTAAGTTTATAGCAAAAACCTATCCCGAAAAAATCGCCATGCTGTTTTATCCGTTAATTATGTTCTTTTACTTCGTTTTATACCCCATCAATTTATTCTTTGGGGCTTGGAAGTGGATTTTATCTAAAGTATTCCGTTTCAAAAACGTTGACGTGGTTACTGAAGATGAAATTATGACCATTGTTGAAGAAGCAGAAGAAGATGGCACTTTGAAAACTGAAGAAACTAAACTTATCCGCTCAGTTATCGAATTTGATGACTTAGAAGTTAGGGATATTTTAGTTCCTAGAGTTAATATTATTGCCGTAGATATTGAAGATTCTATGGAAGATATTAGAAAAGTTTTTGAAAAACAAGGCTATTCTCGTATTCCCGTATATAGAGACAGTATCGACACCATTATAGGCGTTATACATCAAAAAGACTTTTTTAACGCTTACGTAAACGGCAAAAAAGGTATTGAAGGAATATTAAAAGACACCTTTTTTACCACTGAATACGCTAAGATTTCCGACCTTTTAAGACAACTTCAAAAGAAGAAAAAGCACCTTGCAATAGTTCTTGACGAATACGGCGGAACGCTTGGGCTTGTTACTATGGAAGACATCATTGAAGAACTCGTTGGCGAAATTTACGACGAGCACGATGAAGAAGTTAATCATTTTAGAAAGATTGATGAAAATATCTTTGTCGTAGACGGTAATGCAAATCTTCACGACGCATTCGAATATTTTAACCTTGTTGATGATGAAGAAATAGAATCAAGTACGGTTAGTGGTTGGATTATAGAAATGGCTGGAGAAATTCCTACGGCAGGAAAACAACTTGAATACAAACACTTAGATATTGAAGTTACTAAGTCTACCGTGAGAAAAGTTCTTCAAGTTAGAGTAACGGTTACCGATAGACAAGAAGAACAACAAACTGAAGAAGAATAAAAACTGCTGCCACTAATTATTTTAATAGTGGCAGTTTTGCACCTGTAGTTTAACTGGATAGAACAGCGCCCTCCGACGGCGCTAATCTGAGTTCGACTCTCGGCGGGTGCACCAAAATACAATAAAGATTAGGAGAAGTTTAGTAAGGTGAAACTTTCTTTTGAGCAAATTAAAAGTGTTACCAGTGGTGCATATCGCGTCTACGAAGAAAACGGTTTAATATATTTTAGACGTTTTAACGAAAAACAATTAGACGTTTGGAACGAAAACGGTTATACCAAGGGTATTACTGCAACTACTGGTATTAGACTTGACTTTATGACCAACTCAACCACCTTTACATTTAAGTCTGCTCAATACGAAATTAACGGCAAGTATGAAGTTTACGTAAATAACCAACCCATATACTTGAATAAGCACGGTGCAGACACCCCTGCTCAAACTTTCCACCTTGCCGAATGCGACCATAGAATTACTCTCTATCTTCCAAGCCACTCTGAAGGCGTTTTAGAATACGTTGAAATTGACGATGGTGCAACCCTTATCCCGCATAAATACGACCATAAATTTATGTTCTGGGGCGACTCTTTAACACAGGGTTGGCGCGCTGCAAATGACTCTCTTTCATACGCTTACCAAATTGCTCGATATTTTAACGCTGAAAGCGCTATCTTTGGCGTAGGCAGTGCTAGATTTATCCCCGAATTAGTTGACGAAGGACACCCTTTCAAACCCGAACTCATTTTCGTTGCTTACGGCACTAACGACTGGGGCAAGTACACAAACCAAGAATTGAAAGACCGTTGCAAACGCTTTATGGATAACATCAATAGAGTTTACCCTAATATCCCTGTAATCGGTATTTCACCCACTTGGAGAAAGGACTTAGATAAAGAACGACTTGGCGGTCCGTTGGAACTTTTGCACAGCACTCTCCTTGATAACTACAAGGCACACGGCGCTATCCCCGTTTGTGGTTTAGACCTTATCCCGCATGACCCCAAATATTTAACAGACCCAGTTCACCCCAATAACGAAGGCTTTGGTTACTATGCAAGAAACCTTATCCCCTACGTTGAACAAGTTTTAAACGGTAAATAATGAAACTAATATTAGCAAGCAACTCTCCCCGTAGACAAGAATTATTAAAAGAATGTGGTTACCCTTTTGAAATTATCATAAGCGATTATGATGAAAAGGCGTTTTCTTCCAACCCGTATATAACCGCCTCGGCTTTTGCAAAAGGCAAAGCGCAAAGCGTTTTCGAAAACCAACCTGACAAAGATAAATGCGTTGTTGTTGGTGCGGATACCGTGGTTTATAATCAAGGCAAAATATTAAATAAGCCTAAAAATGATGCGGAAGCGACTGAAATGCTTAAGTTTTTATCTGGTAAAACACACTCGGTTATTACTGGGTACTGCGTTATGAGTGCAAAGAGAATTTCTTTTGGGCACGTAGAAACTTCCGTAACTTTTAACGACCTTAGCGACGAAGTTATTGCGGCTTACGTAAAAAGCGGGCTTTATAAAGGCAAGTCAGGAAGTTACGGAATACAAGACCCATATCCTTTAGTTAAAGGCTATGAAGGTAGTTTATATAACGTTGTTGGCTTGCCAACTGAAACTTTATTCCCCATAATAAAAGAATTTATGACAAAATAAAGAAGAAAAAGAATAAACGCATTGTAAAACGGCTTGCTTTACGATGCGTTTTGTGTTAAAATAATTAAGCAAATGCGGATATGGCGGAATTGGCAGACGCGCTAGACTTAGGATCTAGTGGGAGACCGTGGGGGTTCGACTCCCTTTATCCGCACCAAAAGAGTTTGAGTTAAACTTTTAAGTTTGACACGAGCTCTTTTTTTATTGTAATAAAGCAATGGGAGTCGAACTGCGTTCGATCCCCGAATCACACTTTCATTTCGTATTTTCTATTATTATTCTCAAAACAAATAAAGCTAATTGTTGACATATACCAAAAACCGTGCTATAATTGGCATATACCAAAAACAAGGAGCTGTATAAAATGCCAAGACCAAAAAAATGCCGTAAGGTTTGCAGAATGCCTATCGCAGATACATTTGTTGCTAATTCAGCCAAAGATGAAGCGATCATTTTAACTGTTGATGAATATGAATGCATTCGATTAGTGGATTATCAAGGATTTTCTCAGGAACAATGCGCTGAATATATGCATGTTTCTCGCGCGACAGCACAGCTTATTTGTGATACTGCAAGAAAGAAGCTTGCTTCAGCTCTTGTGAACGGATATACAATTCGCATAGAGGGTGGTGATTACCATCTTTGTGATGGGAAGGAAGCGCACTGCGGATGCGGTGGCTGTCAAAAACACTGTAAACAAAAAAGTGATGAGGAATAAATAGCGTTTTCACGCAGAATTAATATTTTAAAAATGGAGATATAGGAAAATGCGAAGAAAGAACTGGAAAACCATCGTTGCCCTTTTGTGCATATTAATAATCATAGTCTATTCTTCTATTGCTTTTTTGCCTCATGAACACGACTGCGTTGGTCCCGACTGTACTGTATGCGTTTTAATTGAGACCGCACGCAACACGCTTATCGGTCTTGCACTTGTTGCAGTTGTACATCAGTTAGTAAATATCGTTTTTACAATTTCAAGCTCATATAAATCTATACCATCGGGCAATCAAGGTACTCCGGTTGCCCTTAAGGTGAAACTTTCGGATTAATACTTGATCTATTATTAGATCAAATATAAAATTCGAAAGGAGAAAAACATATGATTGAAATTAAAAATCTCGGCAAACAGTTTCAAAATGAGACCGAGATCGAATACCGTGATATCACCTTTGAGACCGGTAAATCCTATATGCTGCTCGGCGCATCGGGATGTGGAAAATCTACTTTGCTCAATATGATTGCAGGTATTCTCTCCCCCTCAAAGGGCTCCATCGTGATTGATGGAGTAGAAATGAGTGTCGCCGCGCAAAAGGTAAAGGATAAATTCAGAATTGAAAAGATCGGCTATATATTCCAGGATTTCAAGCTGATAAACGATATGACGGTCGCTGATAATATCGGCATTCTCCGTCTTGAAGGTGTAGATATTTCG
>SVHH01000014.1 GCA_015055945.1 Clostridiales bacterium | reverse complement strand
TTTCTCTAAACACCGTTTGATAATAGTTGCCTTTTTTATCAATTATTAACACGGCGTCGTTTTTGTCGAGAGTGCCGAGCACGCTTGCACTGTCATTTGCAGAACTTCTTACGCGCAAACCGTTAACCGATGAAACGGCGTAACTTTTGGTTTTGCGCTCTTCTTCGTCCTCTTCAAAAGAAGGCGTGTCGGGCGTGGGGGAAACTTGTACGGGCGGAATAATCTCCGCACCGTTTTGACTACGTGCACATCCGCTTAAAAGCAAGATTAGTGACAGAATAAATAAAAGAATAAATTTTTTCATACGCTTAAATTATAAAGCATATAAAAAAGCAAAGTCAATAGGAGGTTGCTGGTAAAAGATTTGGTAAATTTTGCTTAAAATAATAATAGCGCGCACTTTTTAAGGTGCGCGCTTTCAAGTGTAAATATCGTTATTGTGTTTTGTTTTTAATGTTATTATAATCGAAAATCTTTATATTTTTGTTGTTTACAATGTTATATAATTCTTCGCAAGTAATCATAACCTATCTTTCCTTGTTTTTTATTAATTTTATCAATTAAAAATGACAAAGGGCTGTCATATTGTAAAAGATTTTTTAGGTTTATTAAAAACGTTTGTTGTAATTAGTATAGCATATACATGATAAAAAGTCAATAAGTAGGAAAAAAGCACCATTTTTATGGTGCTTTTTTAATATTGCTATTTTATGATTATTTTAAGCCGTAAATTATTTCCAATCCATCATATTTACTATATTCCCAACAAATAAAAACTTTATCATTTTCATAAGTTTTTTTACCTTCGCTGCTGCTGGTGTTTGAAATCATCCAATAAACGTATGCTGGAACTCCAAGTTCTTCATGCAGTTCTTTTATCGCTTCTATTGTTTTTGCAGAATAATCTACATCTGATATGCCTGGCAAGTATGTAAGACTAGGGTCATAATTTGGTCTAGTGTCCATAAACAATAATGTATCATTTTCGGTAAGAGATATGTGTATTGTACTTTTGTACTTTTCGTGCAAATTCTTAAAAACAGACGTGTCAGATGCATTGTTGCATCCAAACATACTAAGCGTAAGAATTGCTAAGATTAAGCATGCAAACATTGTTTTGAGATATTTTTTCATAGTGTTTCTCCTTTGCCTTTAGTGGCTGTAAAAAATTTATATCTATATTATACGGAACAAATTGTTCCAAGTCAAGTATTTTGGAACAATTTGTTCTAAAATAATAGTATGAACAATAATTTTGCAGAACAATTATCTTCTATAAGGATAGAGAACAATCTTTCTCGCGCGCAACTTGCTGATAAACTTAACGTTTCAGTAAGGCTTATTTCATACTGGGAAAACGGTAAGCGTGAGTGTGATTTTGATATGCTTATTAAGATTGCCGATTTATTTTCGGTAAGCGTTGATTATTTGTTGGGAAGAAAAGAATATTAAAAAAGACGGTTATGTGATAACCGTCTTTTTGTTTATTATTCAGTTTTGTTTTCGCTCTTTTCCGTGTCAGCGGTTGATGCTGTTTCGGGGGTAATTAAAGGGCTTATCTTTTTAGCGGCTGCTTTTTCTTTTATTGCTACGATTATCGGTTTAATATAGCACATTGTAAGCGCAAATAAAATTAAGCAAGCGTAGTGAACTATGTAAACCAACCAACCGTACTTTTCGGTTAAGAATGGAAGTCCGTCTTGCGGGGGAGATACAACGTACATAAAGTTGATTTTACCAGAGCCGTCGTCAATAATGCTGTTGATATAGATTGCAACAAACATTAAAATTCCAACGAATTTTAGAGAGTTAAAGTAATCTTTTACCGTTAGTTTAATTTCTTTTCTAGTGCAAATATTGAGCGCTAAAACGATAATTGCCGCGTGATAAATAAAGTATTGGAAAGTTATTACCCAGTTATTAAGTGATGATGAAGTTGCAATAAATATTGCTGCAAGACCGCCTATTAAGCAACTAGGATACATAAAACTCATCAAAAAGCGCTTTAAGTTTTCGTTTTTGGAGTAGTTTAATACTATAACGAACAAAATTTGGATAGAGCAAAGGTGAAAGGGTAGGTCGGTTTTAGGCAAAAGTCCGCCGTAAGTATCTTCGTTTATGATAATATAAGTGAATATTTTAAGCGTTTCTGAAATAATGCCTATTATAAGCATAGCCTTACATACGGTGTTAAAAGAGAACTTCTTTGATACGATAAACATTCCTACTATAAGAGCAAGCGTGCAAACGATTATAATAAGGTGTTTAGTGCCAAAATTGAATGGTTTGCTAATAAAAGATTTAACATAAATTTATTCCTTTATTTTTTATACGATTATTATATTATCACTAACGCACTTATATTTCAAGTGTTTTTAGTAATTTGGTGTGGTTAAGATAAATGAAGAAAAAGAAAATGTGTTTAAATAATAACCATCGGGGATAAATCTCCGCTTACGCTACGATCCCCTTGTCCGTCAAAGTGTGTCCGTCAAATGACGGGCGAACCACGGGGTTCGCTATAACACGATAAATGCAAAAAACAAACCCAACCAACAAAAGTTGATTGGGTTTGTTTGGTGATCCATCGGGGATTCGAACCCCGGACACCGTGATTAAAAGTCACGTGCTCTACCGACTGAGCTAATGAATCTGGTGCACCTTCAGGGACTCGAACCCTGGACCCACTGATTAAGAGTCAGTTGCTCTACCAACTGAGCTAAAGGTACATTAAGTTGTTTTTGGCAGGGGTGGCAGGATTTGAACCTACGAATGACGGAATCAAAATCCGTTGCCTTACCGCTTGGCGACACCCCTATGTCATTCATTATTAAATTTATAATGGGGCGGATGATGGGAATCGAACCCACGACCTCAAGGACCACAATCTTGCGCTCTAACCAACTGAGCTACATCCGCCATCTTGGTGCGCCTGAAGGGATTCGAACCCCTGACCCTCGGCTTAGAAGGCCGATGCTCTATCCAACTGAGCTACAGACACGTTTAGAATTTATCTACCCGTTACTATTGGAGCGGGTGATGGGAATCGGACCCACGCAGCCAGCTTGGAAGGCTGGAATTCTACCATTGAATTACACCCGCATCACCGTTCCGTAGACAACGCTTAATTATTTTACCAAAATGATTTTTTAATGTCAACTGTTTACAAAATATTTTTTGAAAATTTTGAAGATTTTTATTTTGATTTAAAAAAACGATCTAAAAAACATCAAAAAAAGAAAAATCTTTGACATATTAGCTGAATATATGTATAATATACGAGTAATACAATTTAAACTATAGGGGTTTTATGTATAAAGAAGTTTATAAAAAATGGATTGAAAGCAATTGTCTTACTGAAAAGGACGTTAAAGAACTTATTGAAATAGAAAACGATGAAAAAGAAATAGAATACCGTTTTGGTAAAGATTTAGAATTCGGCACTGCTGGTATGCGTGGGCTTATCGGCATGGGTACTAACATGATGAACGTTTACACCGTTCGCCGTGCAACCCAAGGCTTAGCCGAATACATCAAAACTTTAGGTAAGAAAGAATTAAAACGCGGCGTAGTTATATCTTACGACACGCGTAGAATGTCTTACGAATTTGCGTTTGCAGCTGCAACCGTTCTCGCGTCAAACGGCATTAAGGCGTATATGTTTAGAGACGTTCATCCCGTACCTATGCTCTCTTACGCGGTAAGAGAACTTCAAACGATTGCGGGCATTATGATTACTGCAAGCCACAACCCCAAAGAATATAACGGTTACAAAGTTTATGGTGAAGACGGCGCGCAAATGTCGCCTGAAGCAACTGCTAAAGTTGTTGAATATATTTCAGCAATAGACTGTATGTCTGATGATATCGCTTGCGATAAAAAGGCTGAAAAGAAAATTCAAGCCGTTCCTAATAAACTCGATAAAAAATATTACAAGACCATAAAGAAACTTTCACTCTCTCCAAAGGAAGTTAAGAAAGTTGGCAAGACCATAAAACTCGTTTACACCCCAGTTCACGGCAGCGGCTATATCCCCGTTACCACAATTTTGAAGAAAATGGGTATTAACGCAACGCTCGTTCCCGAACAAATTTGCAAGGATACGGAATTTTCTACCGTACAAGTACCTAACCCCGAAATTAAAGAAACGCTTACCCTTGCTATCAAGATGGCGGACTTTAAAGATGCGGACGTAGTATTTGGTACTGACCCAGATTGTGATAGACTTGGCGTTGCTATCCGTGATGATTTGGGCGAATTTAAGACTTTGTCTGGCAACCAAACGGGAATATTACTTCTCGATTATATTTTAAGAAGACTTAAAGAAACTGGCAAACTCACTTCAAAAGGCTTTGTAGTTAAGAGTTTCGTTTCTACTTCTATGGCAAAACTTATAGCAAACGATTACGGTGTAGAACTCATTGAAACGCCCGTAGGCTTTAAGTTTATCGGCGAAAAGATTAAAGAACTTGACGACAGCGGTAAGCGCGAATACATCTTCGGTTTTGAAGAAAGTTGCGGATATCTTCGCGGAACGCATTGTAGAGATAAAGACGCAGTCGTTGCAAGTATGCTCTTTGCGGAAATGGTTTGCTATTACACTTATAATAATATAGGTGTTTACGATAGGCTTCAAGAACTCTACGCAAAATACGGTTACGTTTTCGATACCAACGTAAGCGTTAACTATAGCGGGCTTAACGCTATGGCGGAAATGAACGCTGTTGTTGACAAGATGAAAACGGTTAAGGTTGAACAAATCGCTGACCTTAAAGTTACGGCTATCCGTGATTATTCTAATGCGCAAATAACCAAGGCTGACGGCACTGTTGAACAACTTGACAGCGCTAAGGTTAACGCCGTTTACTACGAACTTGAAGGCGGAAGTTTCATTTGTATTCGCCCGAGCGGCACTGAACCTAAACTTAAAGTTTACTACTCGTTAAAATGTGAAAACGAAAGCGTCGCTGAAGACAAGTTTATTATTGTTAAACGCGCTTTTGAAGAGCTTATTAAATAAGGTTATACTTTTATAAATGTTTTCTAAAGAAGAAATTTTAAATCAATTAAAAACACTCGGCGCGCCAAAAGGCAAGCCCGTTATCGTACACACTTCACTAAAAGCAGTAGGTGAAGTGCAAGGTAGGGGGCAAGGTCTTTTAGACGCGCTTATTCATTATTTTATTTCTGACGGCGGGCTTTTAATCGTACCCGCGCACACTTGGGCTAATCTTTACGAACTAAAGAAAGAAATCACGCTAGATTTAAGTGATACTAATACTTGCGTAGGAACTTTTCCTAATATAGCCGTTCAAGACGGTAGGGGTGTAAGAACGCTTAACCCCACGCACTCGGTTGTCGTTTTCGGCGATAAAGAAAGGGTGGAAGAATTTATTCAAGGCGAAGATAAAACGGACACGCCCACTGCTCCAGAAGGCGTTTACGGCAAAATTTTCGATATGGACGGCAGCGTGCTTTTGATAGGCGTTGGGCATAACAAAAACACCGTTTTGCACTGCGTGGAAGAAATGCTCGGCACTCCCAACCGCTTATCGACCGATTTTACAAAAATGTATATAAAACTCAAAGACGGGAGCCTAATTGAACGCCATTGTAGGTATATGAAAGCGGACGGAACTGATGACGTTTCGCAGTTTTTCCCCAAGTACGAGCCCGCTTTTAGGTACCACGGCGCTATTAAGGACGGGTTTATCGGCAATGCCAAAACTCAACTTTGCTCGGCTGTAAAGATGAAAGAAGTTATGGCTTTGATTTTCGAGCGCAGTGAAAAACAAGAACTTATGATTGATGATAAACCCTTGAACAAAGAGTGGTATATGTAATATCCGCTTAAAACAAGGGGTATAAGAAATAATAATATATAAGTGCTTAAAAATATTAGATTTTTTTTGAAATTTAATATATAGTATATATGTAAAACAAATAATCTTTTAAGGAGATTAAAGATGAGTCGTTTATTCGGTACAGTTTCAAGGGGCGTAAGAGCGCCCATTATCAAGAGCGGGGACGATATCGTTCAAGTCGTAACCGATTCAGTATTGCTCGCGTCTAAAGAAGAAGGCGTTGCTTTCCGCAATAGAGACGTTGTTGCTATGACTGAAGCAATCGTTGCAAGAGCGCAAGGTAACTACGCTTCAACCGACGATATTGCTGCTGATGTAAAAGCAAAACTTGGTGGAGAAACCATCGGCGTAATTTTTCCCATACTTTCTCGTAACCGTTTTTCAGTATGCCTTAAGGGTATTGCAAAAGGCGCAAAGAAAGTTGTTTTAATGCTTTCTTATCCGTCAGATGAAGTAGGTAACCACTTAGTTTCTTACGATATGCTTGATGAAAAGGGTGTAAATCCTTATACCGACGTATTGACCGAAGCAAAATATCGCGAACTTTTCGGACATAAAAAACACACTTTCACCGGTGTTGATTACGTTGAATATTATAGAGAACTTATTGAAGCGCAAGGCTGTGATTGTGAAATTATCTTCGCAAACAACCCCAAGGCAATTTTAAGTTACACCAAAAACGTTCTTTGCTGTGATATTCACACTAGAGCGCGCACCAAGCGTTTATTAAAGGACGGCGGCGCTAATATCGTTAAAGGTCTTGACGAGATTATGAGTGAACCTGTAAACGGCAGCGGTTATAATGAAAATTACGGCTTGCTCGGCTCAAATAAGTCAACTGAAGACTCAGTTAAACTTTTCCCCAGAGATTGCCAACCTATCGTTGACGCTATTCAAAAAAAGATTTATGAAGCAACTGGTAAACTCGTTGAAGTTATGGTTTACGGCGACGGCGCGTTCAAAGATCCCGTTGGTAAAATTTGGGAACTTGCTGACCCCGTTGTTTCACCCGCATACACTGCTGGTTTGGAAGGTACTCCTAACGAACTTAAACTTAAATACCTTGCTGATAACGATTTCAAGGATTTGAAAGGCGACGCTTTGAAAGAAGCAATCAAAAACGAAATCGCTAAAAAAGATTCTACCGTAGTTGGTCAAATGGGTACTACTCCTAGAAGATTAACCGACCTTATCGGTTCGCTCTGCGACTTAACTTCTGGTTCTGGTGATAAGGGTACTCCTATCATTTGGATTCAAGGTTACTTCGATAACTACACCAGCGAATATTAAGATTATATTCACAAGTAATTTACAAAAGAAAACGCCCGACTGAGTTTCAGTCGGGCGTTAAGTTTATTTATTATTATAAAAGATCTTCGTTATAAATTGCTCTAATTCCGCCTATAAATTTGGGGCGAACTCTAGCGCAGGTTAAGTGTGCTTCGCCGATTTGTTTAACCGATAATCTTACGGGCACTGCAACTTTCTTTAAGTGCATACCTATAAAGGTGTCGCCAATATCCATACCAGCGTCCGCTTTTATATCTTCAACAACGATAGGGCTTTCAAAACTGTGGTAAGCCACGGTAGCAAGCGAACCGCCCGCTTTCTTTTGTGGAACAACGTTTACGGGCTCAGCAAAGGGGAGAGCGGCTTTTTCAATGACGATAGCGCGGTTTAGGTGTTCGCAACATTGAACTGCAAGGTAAATGCCTTGCGCCTTTAGTACACCGTAAATACCGTCAAAAATATGTTTTGCGGTGTCGGGGTCGGAGTTTGTGCCGATTTTACTTCCAACAACTTCACTAGTTGAACAGCCAACCACTAAAATATCACCTTTTTTAAGTTTTGCTATGCTGATAAGTTCTTTAACTGCATTTTCACATTGAATTTTTATATCCATAATATAATTCTCCTAACGTCTTTAATTTTAGCACTAAAGGGTTAAAAATGCAACCAAATAACTTGTTTTTAGAAAAAACCTATATTTATATATAATGTTTACTTTAGCAGCCAAAAGTGTAGATTAAACCTATGTAAAAAACATTTAAAAAAATTTAAAAAAATCTTTAAAATTCTTTGTAAAACGCTTGACTTAAAAAATCATAAATGATAATATATTTAGGCTACCGTTTCGGGAGCACACGTTTTTTGCGAGTTTTAACAATGGAAAATTCGCCTTTGACCGTAGTCAAAGCACCGTAGATTGACAACTGCATAGAAAGAGAGAGATATGTCAAATATCAATCGAGAAAAGACTTAATTAAAAGTACATTAAGGCAAAAGAGCAAAAATGACAAAAATTTTTAACGAAGGTTAATACGAAGAACAAACGTAGGAAACGATTCACGAAAATTTAGTCGAGTATAGTCAAGGAAGA
>SVHH01000008.1 GCA_015055945.1 Clostridiales bacterium | reverse complement strand
TGCACCTGTTGTCGCGCCAGCGGCATGGCAGGATAGCGAAGTGCGGATTAGATAAACGCTGAAAGCATCTAAGCGTGAAACTAACCTCAAGATAAGATATCCCATAACATAAGTTAGTAAGACCACTCAAAGACTATGAGTTTGATAGGTCGGGGGTGTAAGCACAGCAATGTGTTGAGCTAACCGATACTAATAGGTCGAGGGCTTGATCTCATGAAAATGAGATAAATAGCGAATTAATTACAGAAACACCTAACTATATACAATTTTGACCAAGGGCCAAAAGGTACTAAAGAGTCTAGAAAAAAAATCTATGCAGTTGTGAATCTACCGTGTAAAAAAATTGACGGTTGACGAAAAAGAGTGTATACTAGATATACACTGAAAATTCGATATTAGCGGAGAAATCCGAGATATACCATTGCGGTGACGTTAGCGGTGAGGTCCCACCTGTTCTCATACCGAACACAGAAGTTAAGCTCACTAGCGCCGACAATACTTGACTGGCGACGGTCCGGGAAGATAGGTTGTTGCTGCATCCATAAAGATAAGCATTCATCAAAAGATGAGTGCTTTTTCTTTTTTATATGGCAACAACCGTTCCCAGACCGCTAATCGTACCGATTAGGTCCGTGAAGAAGTCGCAGTTAGTAAAGGGTTAAACAGTATCAGTAAAATTATTTAATTAATTTATACACAATATAATACTATTAGCGACATTTTTGCCTATCGGCAAGCACATGCTTGTTGCTGCATCCAAAAAGAAAAGCATTCATCAAAAGATGAGTGCTTTTTTCTTTAAAAGTAACAACCATTCCCGAACCGCTAATCGTTTCGATTAGGTCCGCGAAGAAGTCGCAGTTAGTAAAGATTTAAACAGTGTCAGTAAAATTATTTAATTAATTTATACACAATATAATACTATTAGCGACATTTTTGCCTATCGGCAAGCACATGCTTGTTGCTGCATCCATAAAGATAAGCATTCATCAAAAGATGAGTGCTTTTTTCTTTTAAAGCAACAACCATAAAAAAACACGGGTTTACCCGTAAATATTTTTTCTATGTCGAAAGTATATTTTATATATTTTGTAAAATGCTTGATTATACATATGAAAAGTGCTAAAATAAAAGTATAGATAAACTGTAAAGGAGAAGTCTTATGGATTTTGGTTTAATAATTATTTCTTTAACCGTGGCTTGCGCGTTAATCGGCGGGCTTTTAGGACTTATTCGTGGACAAAATCGTGCAATTTTAAGATTGATTTTAGTTATTGCTAGCGTAGTGGCTGCATTTATGTTAAGGGAAACGATTGTTGATTTGATACTTGGTATTGAAATTCAAGGTCAAACCCTTTCAGCGTTTATTAACGATACCCTTGTAAATGGCGCGTCTATTCCGCAAGAATTAGTTAACTTTATCAATATGATCATCGAAATGCTCATCATGGTTATCGTATTTCTCGTGGTGTTTGGCGTGTTGAGTTTTTTAACTTGGTTGATATTGTTCCCCATATTAAAGATATTTGTTAAAAAGGGCAAAAAGAAACATGCGCTTGTTGGTTTAGGCGTTGGTATTTTGCAAGGCTTACTCGTAGCGTTCTTAATTTGTGTACCCGTAACTGAATTTGTTGGACAATTTGCTAAAATTTCAGGTGCTTTGGCAGATATGACGGCTGGGACTGAGCAAGCGGCTGTTGAAGACGTTTCAGATTTAAGTTTACTCTCTAGCGATGGCGATAAGTACGCTATTACTCTTGAAGGCGAAGGTGGTGAACAAGGCGGGGATCAAGGAATGATGCCCGATATTCAAAACCTTTTTGGCGACACCATGAAAGACGTGGGAGAATCTCCAGTGGTTAAATTCTACAACTCAATCGGTGGTTGGTATTTTGAGATGCTGACAACCGTTGAAGACACCAACGGAAACAAGGTTACGCTTGAAGGTACTACTAACGTTTTAGTTGTTATATCAAACTTAACCGTTGAAGTTCTTAACATTGAAGAAAGCGTAAAAGACCTTTCTGACCCGGAAACCGATGCTTCTACAAGACTTAGCGCTGTTGGTGATATTCTTGTCAATATAGGCAATACGGTTAACCAACTTGATGAAAGTGGTGAACAAATGCTTGACGAACTTTTAGACGGCGTTAAAGAACTTATCGTTCCCGAAGGTTCTGATACTTCTCCCGAAGTTAAAGCAGCGCTTGATAATTTAAAGGTTGAAAACTTGAAATTAGAATCAGTTGGTAACGCTTTCCACGCGCTTTCAAATTACGTTGATAACGTGGAAGATCCTGAAGCAGAAGTTCATATTACAGAAGATGATGCTGAAGCAATCGTTGTTGCACTTCACGATAACACCTTTATATTAGATATCATAGGCGAAGCGCAAATTGTAGAAATCGATTCTACTGATAAAGAAACCTTTACTCAAGCAATTGACGGTATTGAAGACATCAGTGCTGAAGAAAAAGAAAAACTTTATAACTTATTTAATCTTAAATAATAGTTTATGATTAAAATAATGTTCGTATGCCACGGCAATATTTGCCGTTCGCCCATGGCAGAATTTTTGATGAAAGACTTGGTGGAAAAAAAGGGCGAAAGTGATAAGTTTTTGATTAAATCTTCAGCAACCAGCAGTGAAGAACTTGGCAACCCCGTACACCGCGGAACGCGTGGAGTTCTTGACCGCTTAGGGATTTCTTACAAGGGAAAGTACGCTGTTAAACTTACCGCAAAAGATTATAACTATTACGATTATTTTATCGGCATGGATGCGGCTAACCTTAAAAACATGCAAAGAATTTTTGGTGGCGACCCCAAAAACAAGATTTCACTTTTACTTTCATACGCGGGTGAAAATAGGGACGTTGCTGATCCCTGGTGGACTGGAAATTTTGAAGAAACTTACCGCGACGTAAGCGTCGGCGTTGATGCATTTTACAAGGCTTTAACCAAAAACGCTTGATTTTTACTGAAAAAAATTTTTAAATATTTTTTATAAAAAAGTATTGACAAACACTTTTATTAGTAATATACTGTACGCGAAAGAAGGATATAACTTATGATAAGTTATATCCTTTTAGTATGTATGGCGGGGTAATTTTTACCCAAAGTAAAAACGTTTTAGTTTTTGGGCTTAAGATTTTAGGAGATGTTTTTATGTACGCAGGTGGACCTAGGGGTTACGGCTTTGGCGGTGGCGGAAGATTTGATAGGGACGGTAGATACGATAATCTTTTTGAAAAGAAGAAAACAAGACGTGGTAAGGAAGGCAATAAATTTTTAGGCAAAATCGTTAAAATGAACGTTTGGCCGCTTATTTCTTCTACGCTCGTTTACGTTCTTCAAGCGTCTCCGTTATGGGTTACGCCGCTTGTTACTTCTTACATAATTAACTTGGTTACTGCAACCGTATCTTCAGGTGCGGCAGTCGGTGCGGACGTTTGGAGAAAGATTATTATTGCCGCGGTTATTTTGGGCTCTCTTATTATAATGAACGTGCCCACGACCACTTGGCGCGCAATGATTATTAGTAAAATGTGCCGCAGAACTAGTGCGGGCATTAAGAGCGCGGTCGTTAGAAAACTGCAAAGTTTATCCATAACCTATCATAAAGATATGCAAATGGGTAAAATCCAATCTAAATTCTTAAGGGATACCGATGCAGTTGATTCACTGTTATCTACCATTGTTAGAACGCTTTTACCAAATATAGTCGGCGTAATTATTGCGATTGTAATATCAGTCGTCAAGAACGGCTGGATAGCGCTGTTTTTCTTGCTGGTTATTCCGTTTAACGTAACGTTATCTTGGATTTTTAGAAAGAAACTTCGCCGCGCACATAGAGATTTCCGTATGAAAACGGAAAAGGTAAGCGTTAAACTTACTAGTATGTTGCAAATGATGCAAGTAACTAAGGCGCACGGCTTAGAAGATGCGGAAATGCAGCAGTTCAACAGCCATATGGGGCAACTTACCGATTCAGGTATGGCGACCGATAAAACGACGGCTTATTTTGGGTCTTCTTCTTGGGCGCTTAACCATATACTTAGTGCAGCGTGTTTGGTGTTCTGTTCAGTTCTTGCCGTTCAAGGTCATATTGAAGTGGGCGACATCGTGCTTTATCAATCAATGTTTACGCAAATAAGTGGATACGTTAGCACGCTTATTAACATCTATCCCAACCTTTCGGGTGGCTTAGAAGCGCTTGATTCAGTTTCTGAAATTATGAACGCTTCAGATATCGAAGCAAGCATTGGCAAAGCAAAAATTTCAAAGATAAAAGGCGACGTGCGTTTTGAAAACGTATCTTACCGTTATCCAAACACCGAACAACTTGTTGTAAAAGACTTTTCGCTTGACGTAAAAGCGGGCGAGTGTATAGCGGTCGTGGGTGCATCCGGCTCGGGTAAATCAACGCTTATGAATATGATTATAGGCTTTTTGAAACCCGTAAAAGGTAAGATTTTTATTGACGATAAATCGATTGACGATATTAACCTTTCGGAGTATCGCCACCATATTTCCGTAGTTCCACAAAGCAGCATTTTGTTTGCTGGTACTATTCGTGAAAATATTACTTTTGGGCTTAATTCTTATACGGAAGAAGAATTCCAAAAGGTGCTTGAAATGGCAAACATTTTAGAGTTCTTGCCCGACCTACCGAACGGACTTGATACCGATATCGGCGAATACGGCGATAAACTCTCGGGCGGACAACGCCAAAGAATTACTATTGCCCGTGCACTTATAAGAAACCCCAAAATTCTTATTCTTGATGAAGCGACGAGCGCGCTTGACAATATTTCTGAATACCACGTTCAACAAGCGATATCTTCTTCTATCCGTGGAAGAACGACCTTTATCGTTGCGCATAGACTTTCTACTATTCGTGATGCGGATAGGATAATCGTTATGGATGCGGGCGCAATCGTTGAAAGCGGCACTTATGATGAACTTATGGAAAAACAAGGCAAGTTCTACGAACTTAAATGCTTAAACGACGCTACGGCTAAAAAAGCCGAAGAAGGACTTGACGGCAGTCAAGCAGTATAAAAAGAAAAACCGCAAACTAAATAGTTTGCGGTTTTATTATTTTAAATCTTTATTTTTTATCCGTGCTGCCTATTCCACCAGTACGCAAAGTGGTGCAGTCGTCGTCAACGGTAATTCCATATTCTAAGAAAATACCTTGCGCAAAAGCCTTGCCTTTTTCTATGAGCAAATCTTTATTTCCACAGTTGGTCATTTTTATAAAAATATGCCCTTCATTATCAGCAAAATAGTAGTCGCTGTCAATAATGCCAACCGTGTTATCAAGGGATAGACGGTACTTAAAACCAAGGCTTGAACGCGGGTAAATCTTTAGCACCCAACCTTCATCAATCTTAACACGGATACCCGTGGGTATTTTGACCGTTTCACCAGGGGAAAGGGAAACTTCTGTGGGAGAGAAAAAGTCGTAACCCGCACTTCCAGCCGTTGCACGCTTGGGGAGAAGTATATTTTCATAGTCAACGCCTTGTGCCGACTTTATAAATTCATCTTTGCTAACCTTAAAAAATTGTGCTATTTTTTTCATATTTATTCCTTTTTAAAGTTTTTTTAAATTTTTAAAAAATAAAATATATTTAGACAACATTATTATATCAAAAGTATAGTTATTTTGCAAGAAATTTACTAGTTTGCCTAAAAAGTGATAAAAACTGCTAGGGCGCGCCCTATTCCGTTCAATAAACGGAATAGTTAAATTGATTGATAATAATGTAATTATAATTACAAAATTCGTACTTTTAACTGTAATTTTGCTCAAGATAAACAGTTAAAATATATTAAAGAGAAAATGAGAAAGAACAAAAAATGGACCAAAACACGCCATCGCGTTATATGTAAGTTGCTAAAGCCGATTTTTAAACTTTATTTTCGTTTAAGGTATAACTTAAAAGTGGATAATTATGAAAAAAACGTGCCACAAGGCGCACTTATAATGTGTAATCATTTAACTACTTTAGACCCGTTTATGCTTGCATCTTCATTTTCGCGCCCAATATACTTTATTGCAAGTGATGATTTATTTACAATACCTATAATTTCGTCAATAATAAAATGGCTTGTTGCACCCATTCCTAAATCAAAGTCCAAGAGTGATCTTTTGACGATAAAAAACACTCTAAAAGTTTTGAGAGAAGGCGGCACGGTTGCAGTTTTTCCCGAAGGAAATCGAACACTTTCGGGCGGAACGTGGGAAATTGATATTTCTACTGCAAAACTTGCCAAAATGGCTAAAGTTCCACTTGTTTTGTACAATTTAAAAGGTGGTTACGGCGCTGACCCGCGTTGGGGAAGGGGCGTTAGACGTGGAAAGATTACTTGTGGTGTTGTTAAAGTTTTATCCGCACAACAAATAGAAAAGATGACCGTAGAAGAACTTTATGCAATTATTCTTGAAAAAGTAGTGTCTAATGATTATGATTTAGGTATAAAGTTTAAAAGTAGGGTTCGTGCAGAATATTTAGAAAGGGCGCTTTATTACTGCCCTAAATGTAAAAGTTTTAATACGCTTTACTCTAAAAAAGAAAAACTTTTGTGCAAAAACTGTGATTTGTCCGTAGAATATACAGAAGATTTAAAATTGAAACCGATTAACGGTCAGGTACTTGGTGGCACGGTTAAAGAGTGGTTTGACGCTCAAAGAGTGTTGCTTAAAGAATATGCAGCCATGTACCAAGAAGATTTGTTTGCAGACAAAAAACTAAAAGCAAGAATTATTTACGATAAAAAACGACACGACTTAGGTCGTGCAGAAATCATTGCAAGTAATTATGGAGTAAAAATTAGGTTGAAAAACGGAGAATTATTCGACTTAAAGTTTGAAGACCTTTACGGCGTTACCATCTTGGGTAAACGAAAAATTAACTTTTATCTTCCAGATGGAAAGACTTTACAACTTAAAGGTAGTAAGCGTTTTAACTCCGTAAAATACTTGCATTTATATGAATTTATCACGGAGGCGACAAGTTGATAAATACTAGTAGTTACTCTTTTTGGGAGTTTATAATTCAATGTGGAATACTTTTTAGTGCAATGCTATTAGGCAACACTTTAAGGCGTAAAGTTCCGTTCGTTAATAAATCGTTATTGCCAAGTGCCGTGCTTGGTGGTGTTATCATACTCGTTTTGAAGTTTATTCCCGAATTTGAAAACTTTATTGATAACGGATTTATGGAGTCGGTAACATACCATTGTTTAGCGCTTGGGTTCATTGCTTTGACTTTTAAAAAAGGGCAGAAGGCAAAGGATAAAAAATCTACTTTAGTAGTTGTAAAAACTGGCGCAACCGTAGTTTCCACTTATCTTATTCAAGGTATTATAGGGCTTGTAATAACTATACTTTTATCTTTAGTTATGTCCAACGTTATTCCCGCAACTGGGCTTTTAATGATGCTCGGTTTTGGTCAAGGCCCTGGGCAAGCGTATAACTTCGGCGGTGTGTTTGAAGGGTACGGATTCGCTGGCGGAAGAAGTTTTGGTTTAGCAATTGCCGCGATAGGTTTTTTGGTTGCGTGTATCGTAGGCGTTGTTTGGCTTAACGTATTAAAAAAGAAAGGAAAACTTCGTGACGTAAGCGGAAAAGATGGACTTGGACACCAAATTTCACAAGATATTCCCAACCCTAAAGATATTCCGTTATCGGAATCGGTTGATAGGTTGACTATGAACGTTGCGATTATAGTAGTTACTTACTTTGCGTGCTATCTATTTATGGCGGGAGTAAGTAGGGTTTTAGATTTAGGCGTGCTTGGAAATTTTGGTATAAATACGGTCAAGCCTCTTATTTGGGGATTTAACTTCCTTTTTGGAGTTTTGTTTGCTTTGCTTGTAAAGGCAATTATGAAAGGCTTGCAAAAAATTAAGGTTATGACGCATGACTATACAAACGATTATATGCTTAACCGTATTTCAGGTTTTGTGTTCGACTTGATGATTTTGTCAGGTATTGCTGCTATTGATTTTGACGCGTTAAAAGGATTGTGGTTGCCGTTGATTTTGCTTGCAATCGTAGGCACTGCTGTAACCATAATTTATCTTAATTTTATGTGTAAAAGGGTTTATCCTGAATACACTTATGAAGCGTTGGCATCACTATTTGGCATGCTCACGGGTACGGCAAGTACGGGCGTAATACTGCTTCGTGAAGTTGACCCGCTTTTTGAAACACCAGCATCAAGTAATTTAGTAATGCAAACTGTTCCCGCAATGATTTTTGGTTTTCCGTTGTTATTGCTTGTAGGGTTTGCTCCGCAAGGTTTAACTCAATCTCTTATAGTGCTAGCAATTGCTCTAGTTATGTTCATAGTATTTAATGTGTTTATTCTTTATAAGAAAAAACCTAAAAAAATTAAAGCGTAAAAAAACACCCCTTGTTTGAAGGGGTGTTTTTTTATTTGCTTTTAATTTTAATGGATGCTAAATCACTATCGTTAAGTTCGGTCGTTAAAAATTTTAAGAAATCTTCACGGTGAACGTCGTGCACGAAGTCAATCTTGCCGTTATCGCAAAAACAAATATCCGTTTTACCAGGCTCGCAGCAAGTGTTTACGTCCGCTTCAACCTTTTTCATAACGAATAGTTTGGGGTAAACAAGCGCAAGAAGGGTGCAAGTATCGTTGGTAGTAATGCGCTTATCGGAATAACTAGGTTCCCAGTATTCAGAGTACATCGTGTACAAAAATTTGCCTACGTCATTGATATTTTCTAAACTATTAACGAATTGTTCATCTAAATGAGCCTTTCTTCTGCCCATATGAGACGGGCACATAAGTAGGGGAATTCCGCTGAGAAGTACGACCTTAAACGCTTCGGGATCGGAAGAAATGTTGAAAGAAATATGGTCGGGGTAATCGGGGTTGCCGTAAGGCGAGCCGCCCATAAACGCTATCTTTGGAATTTTGGGTATAACGTCGGGGTGGCGGATGATAAGCCCCGCAATATTAGTATGCGGACCTAGAACAACTACGTTTATATCGCCGTCGCCAGCCATAATGGTTTCATACATGGCTTCTATTGCGTCTTTTTCTAAAAGTTTGCGCGTAGAATCTTCGGGTGGGGTGTAACCGCCCATACCGCTTTTTTGGTGTATAAACTCAGCCGTTTCGCTATCGCGAAGAAGCGCTCTTGCCGCGCCTTTCGCCACGGGTATATCTTTATTGAAAAGATCTAAAACGTGCAAAAGGTTTCGGGTTGAAACGTCAATACCCACGTTGCCCGCAACGGTTGTGAGAAGTTTAATATCAACGTTCTCGTCAAACATAGCGTAAATTAGGCACGCGGTATCGTCAACGCCGGGGTCGGTGTCGATTATAACTTTTACGGGCTTAGTGGTATCTCTAAAAATGTTTTTATCAAATTTTTCCATACATTTATTATATACGCTTTTGCTAGTAATTTCAATAGGTTTTTTAAAAAATTATAAAAAAACGGCTGTAGAATTTTCTAAAGCCGTTTTAATTTTTATTTCTCTTTTACCGTGCGGTAAAGTTTCTTTTGCCCGTGTCCTCCAAAAATGCTCCATTCTCCCGCACCCAGTCTTTGCAATAGAGCGTTGCGCTCTTTTGAGCAAAGTTTTGCATCGGTATCTACTGAAGTCATCAATATCGGGGCGTATTGATTATATTGCGCTTGTTTTTCTGTAAGGTCGTTTAAATTTATAAAAACATCACCAGTAAAAGATAAGCGGTGTTCAAAATCAATAAGCATAATTTCTCCAGGAAGATGCCCGCCTTTGCCTTCGTAAACTTCAAAGTTGAGTTCGCCTACGCTATAAAAGCCTATTTGTTCAATGGGCGCGTTCGATATAGGTGCGCGCCAAGGTGAAACGAGTTTTTCTTTTGATATAGGCGCGTATTCGGTAAGCGTTTTACAAATGTTTACGTACGGTAAATGCAAGTGGTTTTGTTCACGGAAGCTTGCGCCACCTTCGCTTTCGGCAGTTAAGCACTTTGCGGAATTTTGGCTTACGACGACTTTATCAAATTCATTGATAAGCCCACAATGGTCAACGTCCGCATGGGTTATTAAAAGCGTTTCTTCTTTAGTAGAAAAATCGGGAACAAGTTCTTTAATAATTGCAAGCATTTCCTTTTTATAGCACGCATATCCGCAATCAACAAAAACTCTTTGCCCGTCGCTTTCGATTATTGCGGTATTGCTGCCGCAATCGGGTTCTATTAAAGTAATTTTAGTTTTATCAGTAATAGTATGCTGTGTAATTCTCGGCTTAAAGTTTTCGCCTTTTGCCGCGGATAGAAGTTCTGCAAACTTACTTATGCTTTCAAAGGTTTTATAAGGGGATAAGCCTTGTTCGTCAAGCGTTTGCATTGCAAGGTTAACGTTTACTAAAAGTGATTGCTTTTTATCTTCGGAAAGATTTGTAAGGCGCGTAAGCGCGTCTACGTATGAATTATAAAATATGCCGTTATCAAACACTTTTTCGGTTTGGTTATAGTCGATTACGTCCACGTCGCATAGTTTTCTTGCTTGGTCTAAGAATTTGGATAAACTTATGGGGCTGTTAACAAACAACCCCATCTTAAACAGTTGATATTCCGTTCCGTTTTCTTGTGAACTGATGTAAGAAATATTAAAGTTAAACTTACTTATGAGTTCTAAAACGGCGGTAACGCTACCAGGGTGGTCTTGCAAGCGGAATTGCAACAATACGATGTTGCTGCTTTCATCGTTTTGAAGATAGCCGATTTCAGCAAGGCTTTCTTTTGCCTTTTCAATAGTTTGCATATCGCCGTCTACTTCTATAAACAATTTATGAGAATCAACCGCTTTGTTGTAACTTACCCTTGTAATGTTGATACCAAGCGAAGAAAAACACTTGCTCGCTTTCAAAAATGCGCCTATGTGGTCGGGCATATTCGTAACGAAAGTCTTTTTCATAATATTTATTATAATTTATTTCTTTGGATTTTACCACTGATGGTCTTGGGCAATTCGTCGCGGAACACAACGACTCTTGGGTATTTGTAAGGAGCGGTGTGGTCTTTAACGTATTTTTGAATTTCTTTTTTGAGTTCTTCTGAAGGAACAGTCCCTTTAGTTAAAACTATGCTTGCTTTTACAACTTGACCACGAACTTCATCGGGTACTGCTGAAACGCCGCATTCTAACACGTAGGGGAGTTCCATTATTACTGATTCGATTTCAAACGGCCCAATACGATAACCTGAAGATTTGATTACGTCATCAACGCGTCCAACGTACCAGAAGTAGCCGTCTTCATCGCGCCAAGCGGTGTCGCCAGTGTGATAGAGACCATCGTGCCATGCTTCGTTGGTTCTAACGCCGTCAAGATAGTATTCTTTGTAAAGTCCGCAAGGAACTTCACTTTCGGTATGGATAACGATTTCGCCAACTTCACCAGGAGCAACGGGCTTGCCGTCGGGGTCAACGATGTCAACGTCGTATTGCGGGTTAGCCTTACCCATAGCGCCGATTTTAGGCGTAGTGCCGTAAAGGTTAGCGATTGCAAGGGTGGTTTCAGTTTGACCAAAACCTTCCATGATTTCTAAGCCGGTTGCGGCTTTGAATTGATTAAACACTTCGGGGTTAAGCGCTTCGCCAGCCGTAGTCATGTGGTGGATAGAAGAAAGGTCGAATTTTGAAAGGTCGCCACGGATAAGCATGCGGAGCATAGTAGGGGGAGCGCAGAAAGTGGTGATGTTGTATTTTGCGAACATCGGGAGTATATCGTTTTCATCAAACTTATCGAAGTCGTAAACGAATACAGCGCCTTCGCAAAGCCATTGACCGTAAAGTTTACCCCACAAAGATTTACCCCAACCAGTATCGGAAATGGTAAGGTGCAAACCGTCGCGCTCGCAGCAGTGCCAGTATTTAGCGGTTACAAAATGCCCTAAAGCGTAAGTGTGCTTGTGAGCCGCCATCTTGGGATTGCCAGTAGTGCCTGAAGTAAAGAACATAAGCGCAGTTTCTTCACCGCAAGATGCGTCGGCGGGGCGGTCGAACTTACCAGAGAATAAGGGGTATTCTTTATCGAAGTCGCGCCAGCCTTCTTTAGCGCCGCCAACCATAACGAGAGTGTCTACTTGAGGGCACTTTTTAGCGGCTTTTTGAGCGAATTCGTAAGTGTCGCCGTCAGCAGTACAAACGATTGCTTTTACACCAGCAGAATTATATCTGTATTCAAAGTCGTGTTCTTTAAGTTGGTTGGTTGCGGGGATTGCAACAGCGCCGAGTTTATGGAGCGCAACCATGCAGAACCAGAACTGATAATGGCGCTTTAGAACGAGCATAACCTTGTCGCCGCGCTTAATTCCAAGTGAAGTGAAGTAGTTAGCAACTTGGTTAGACGCGCGTTTGATATCCTTAAAGGTATAACGGCGTTCGTTCTTGAACTTGTCAAGGTGGAGCATCGCGAGTTTATCGGGGAACTTATCAGCAATTCCGTCAACGATATCGAAACCGAAGTTAAAGGTGTCGGTGTTTTTGAACTTGATGCTCATAAGTTCGCCGTTTTCGTTTTCAGTAGGCTCAACGAATTTTTCACAAACGAGTTTTTGTGATTTTTTAGCCGCCATAACGCTCTTTCTAACAACCGTTTCTTCAGTGTTGTCGCCAGACATAACTACTGCACAGAAAACGCAGTCCTTTCCGTCAACGGCAATCATACCGTGCGGGGTTGAAGAATTATAATAGATGCTGTCGCCTTCTTCTAAAACTTCGGTGTGGTTGCCTACTTGAACTTTTAACTTACCGCTTAAAACCAAGTCGAATTCTTGACCAGAGTGAGTGGTAAGTTGAATAGGCTTATTTTGTTGTGATGCAGAATATTCATACTTTACCCAGTAAGGTTCAGCAAGTTTATCCTTAAACTTAGGCGCAAGGTTTTTAATATCGATGCCGTCTTCTTTTGCAGTGCCTTGACCTTTACCTTTTCTAGTAACGGTGTAGGTTGAAAGTTTAGCAGTGCTACCTTCCAAAAGTTCGGTCATTTCAACGCCGAGTGCCAAAGCGCATTTATGTATAAAAGAGAAAGGAATATCTACCTTTCCGCTTTCGTAAACTACGTATTGCTCTTCGTTTACGTCAGTTTTTTCAGCCATTTGGGAAGTGGTGAAACCAATAATTTCGCGCAACTCCTTAATTCTTGTTGCGACTTCCGATAACTGAGTTAAAGTGTTGGTTGAGTTCATTGTTTTTACCTCCATAGATAATTTTAATTTAATATCGTTTTATAAAATAAAAAACCCGTCTCAAATTTTCTTTGAGACGGGTAATATATACTCGCGGTACCACTCAAATTGCAGTTTCCTGCCACTCAGAGTCCATCAACTCTTATGCCTTTACGCAGCAATCACGGAAAGCGCCTACTAAGTGTTACTTTTCGGACTTTCGGCTCGGAAGTGATAAGTTTACCGTTTAGTTTTGCTGGGATTGCACCGCCCCCAACTCTCTGGAAAAACGTTTTAACGAAAACCGTCTTCGTCGTAGCCTTTATATTGAAGATACTTGAATTTTAACACGCCCAAATTTTGATGTCAAGCATTTTTATTAAGTTTTTAAAATTTTTTATTTTTGCCTTAAAATAAGAAAAACGGCTTAAAAAAATCAAGCCGTTTTGTCTATATATATTGTTTATTATTTAACAACGGAAAGTGCTGCTTCAACAACCTTTTCTACGGTAAAGCCGTATTTTTCAAACAACTTCTTAGCGGGTGCTGATTCGCCAAAGCGTTCCATGCCGATAATCTTTCCGTCAAGACCTACGTACTTGTACCAGCACATGGGTGAGCCTGCTTCGATAGCAACTCTTGCACGAACGTTAGAAGGAAGAACGCTTTCTTTATACTTAGCGGTTTGTGCTTCAAAGTCTTCTACGCAAGGCATAGAAACAACTCTTGCATCAACGCCAGATTTAGCGAGTTCTGCTTTTGCTGAAACTGCAAGGTTAACTTCGCTACCAGTAGCAATTAAGATAACGTCAGGAGTTTTCTTGTTGCTGTCGCAAAGGATGTAACCACCCTTGAACGCATCTTTGCCAGTGCCGTCAAGCATAGGAAGGGTTTGACGAGAAAGAACCAAGCATGCGGGATCTTTACCAGTAACTGCGCTAATCCAAGCAGCAGCAGTTTCTCTGCCGTCAGCAGGACGATAAACTCTCATGTGCGGCATTGCTCTAAGACCTGCGAGATGTTCGATAGGTTGGTGAGTAGGACCGTCTTCGCCTACGCCGATTGAGTCGTGAGTTAAGATGTAGGTTACGGGAAGTTCCATAATCGCAGACATACGCATAGCGTTCTTCATGTAGTCAGAGAATACAGCAAAGGTTGCGCAGTAGGGGATAAGGCTTCCGTGGAGATACATACCGTTTACGATAGCCGCCATAGCGTGTTCACGGATACCGAAGTGCATGTTTGAACCAGTCTTGTCGTTGGGTAAGAAATCACCGCGTGATTTCATATTAGACTTGTTAGCGGGTGCTAAGTCAGCGCTACCACCGATAAGGTTGGGGATGTATTTAGCGAGTTTGTTAAGAACGGTTGCACTGTAACCACGTGATGCATCGTCCTTTTCAAATTGCCATAATTCTTCAATGTTCTTAAGGTCGGGGAGTTCCTTGTTTTTCCAAGCCTTGTATTCTTTAGCGAGTTCGGGATATGCTTCTTCATAAGCCTTAAACATAGCTTTCCAAGCCTTTTGAGCCTTTTTGCCTTTGTTAGCGAACTTCTTGCAGTGCTTGAATACTTCTTCAGGAACTTCAAACGGATCACACGTCCAGTTAAGGTTTTTCTTTAAGGTTGCAACACCTTCTTCACCAAGGGGTGCGCCGTGGCAAGCAGCGTTGCCAACTAAGTGTGAACCGTAACCGATAAGTGATTTAATGATAATGAGTGAAGGCTTTTCTTTTTCAGCCTTTGCCTTTTTGATTGCGCGGTTAAGAGCGTTTAAGTCGTTAGCGTCTTTTACGTTAATAACTTGCCAACCGAGTGCTTCGTGGCGCTTACCAACGTCTTCGGTAAAGGTAATGTCGGTGTTGCCTTCGATGGTAATGTCGTTATCATCGTATAAAACGATAAGTTTACCGAGTTTAAGTGAACCAGCAAGTGATGCTGCTTCGTTTTCAATACCTTCTTGCATACAGCCATCGCCACAGAGAGCGTAGGTGTAGTGGTCAACGATGGGGAAACCTTCTTTGTTGAACTTTTCAGCAAGGTAATTTTCAGCAATAGCCATACCTACTGCGTTAGCAATACCTTGACCGAGCGGACCAGTAGAAGTTTCAACACCAGGGCACACGTTATATTCGGGGTGGCCAGCGGTGCGTGAACCGAGTTGACGGAAGGTCATAAGTTCTTCTTTTTTAAGACCGAAACCAAAGAGATAGTAGAGCGCGTAGTCGAGCATAGAGCCGTGACCAGCAGAGAGAACGAATCTGTCTCTGTTATCAAACGCGGTATCCTTGGGGTTAAAAGTCATGTTAGTGAATGCGGCGTAACCGATAGGTGCAGCGCCGAGGGGGAGACCAGGGTGGCCTGAGTTTGCCTTTTGGATCGCTTCAGCAGAAAGAACCCTAATGGCGTTAATTGTAAGTTGCTTTACGTCTTCCATTGTTAAATCCTCCTTGGAAATAATGCGGCTTAATAAAAAATTGAGTGAGCAAAGTATTTATTCTCAATCTTAATCTATAAGCCAACGCTTTTGCAATATATATTATATAGCAATACAATTTCTTTTTCAAGCCTTTTTCTATAAATATTTATAAAAAAACTTGATATATTTAATGTTTGCTGATATAATAAATAAGTAAAAATGCGCTCATTATTAAGTTTTTTATTTTGATTTGTTTTTAATATGCAGCGCAAATCATATTAACTTGTTAAAAATCAGTTTGCTTTGGAGATTATTATGGCTGAAAAACAATTTGTTAAAGAAGTAGCAGACATCAATGAAAATTTTGCTCAATGGTATACCGACGTTGTGTTAAAGACCGAACTCGTTGACTACGGTCCCGTTAAAGGCACTATGGTTATCCGTCCTTATGGCTACGCTATTTGGGAAAATATTCAAAAAGATATGGACGCGCGTTTTAAAGAAACGGGTTCTAAAAACGCGTACTTTCCCTTGCTTATCCCTATGAGTTTCTTCACGAAAGAAGCCGAACACGTTGAAGGTTTTGCCCCTGAAGTTGCGGTTGTTACCCACGCTGGTGGTGCAAAGTTGGAAGAACCGCTTGCTATCCGCCCAACTAGTGAAACGGTTATCGGCACTATGTATGCAAAGTGGATTCAATCTTATAGAGATTTACCCGTTATTATGAATCAATGGTGTAACGTTATGCGTTGGGAAAAGACCACTCGTCCTTTCCTTCGTACCAGTGAATTCTTGTGGCAAGAAGGTCATACCGTTCACGCAACCGAAGAAGAAGCAATGGAAGAAACTATCAAAATGCTCAACGTTTACCGTGATTTTATGGAAGAAACCCTTGCGCTTCCCGTATTCTGCGGCAGAAAAACCGAAAAGGAAAAGTTCGCAGGCGCTGTTGCAACCTTCGGTTTAGAAGCAATGATGCTCGACGGCAAGAGTTTGCAATCGGGTACTTCACACTACTTAGGTCAAAACTTCGCTAAAGCGTTCGATATTAAGTTCTTGGATAAAGACGGTGTTCAAAAACACGGTTACACTACTTCTTGGGGTACTTCAACCCGTATGATTGGTGCGGTTATTATGGCGCACGGCGACCAACGCGGGCTTGTTCTTCCCCCTAAGGTTGCTCCTATCCAAGTGGTTATCGTACCTATCGCCGTTCATAAGGGTGGCGTTACCGAAAAGGCTAAAGAAATTGAAGCAATGCTTATCAAGGCTGGCGTTCGTGCAGAAGTTGACACCCGTGATATGAGCCCTGGTTGGAAGTTCAACGAATGGGAAATGAAAGGCGTTCCGCTCCGTATAGAAATCGGCCCTAGAGATATTGAAAACAATCAAGTTATGCTTGCCCGCCGTGATACTTTGGAAAAACAAGCAATGTCTATTGACGACTTAACTGCAAATATCCCTGCACTTCTTGATACTATTCAAAAAGATATGCTTATTAAAGCACGCGCCCGTCGTGATGCTAAAATCGTTGAAGCCGATTCATTAGACGGCATTTTAGCAGGTGTTGAAGGTAAAAACTTCGTTAAGGCTGGCTGGTGCGGCTGCCGTGAATGTGAAGATAAAGTTAAAGAATACGCTCAAGCCACCGCTCGTGTTATGTGCGATGAAGAAGGCGTACCCGAAACTTGTGCAATTTGTGGTAAGAAGGCTACTCACAAGGTAATTTTCGCCCGCGCATATTAATTTTAAGCCATATATGCTGCGCATTTCTGCGCTAACACCCTTGTCAATATGCATGCTATTGCCTTCGGGTGTTAACTTGAACTGCTTGCATCTATGTCTTAAAACACTGTGAGAGACTTGTTTTGCTTGTTTCTAAACCGTTTAGTCGTGGTGCTGCCTAGCCCAACTTACATCTAACGCTTAATATATAACTATTAAAGATTTTAGTTGCTTGCATCTATGTCTTAAAATATCTTGTAAAAGTTTTTAAGATTTACTTTTCAATAATTTTTAAACACGTTCCGTGTAAAATATAATAAAAAAGCTTATTATATTTACAAGTAGGAGAATTTTAATGTTAACATTTTATTCAACGTTAGGCTATGCTTATGAAGTTCCATCATATATGATTTGGATGAGTGTAATTTCATCCTTAATTATGCCCATCGCGTTGTACGTTTTAAGGTCAATCGGTCTTTATACGCTTGCGCGTAGAAGAAATATTAAACACGCAATCTTAGCGGTTTTTCCGTGTTTGTGGTTTTATATTGTATGCCAACTCGTTAGAGAAGTAAGAATTTTCAAAACGACTATTGGCAAACTTGCCATTTTGTTTACCGTGCTCTTTTCTTTATCACAAATTCTTACGCTCGTGATTGAGTTTTTTGATTATTTTCCACTTGTTGGGAACTTCCTTGCGGGTAGAGAAATTGTTATTTGTAGCGAAGAAAAGGCGGCGGAAATGGCGCTTAGTGAATATGCGTTCTTGCCCGGGTCGGGTATTTGGGTACACAACAGCGGTATTCACAAATTCGTAAACCCGTACGGCGATTTTTATCACGTATTCTTAATAATTTACGACGTAATTTATTATCTTTCTATGCCCTTAGACCTTGTTTGTATCGTTATGGAAGTTACCGTTTTGATGAACTTGTTCAGAAAATTCTGGCCGCAACGCTTTGTTTTTGCGTTCATTATGTCAGTGTTCTTAGGCTTGAGCGGATTGTTTATCTTCCTTATTAGAAATAAAGAACCCGTAAACTATAACGATTATATTAGAGCACAATATCAACAATATGGACCTTACGGTTATTCTTACGGCCCGCGCGGACCTTATAATCCTTATGCAAACCGTACTCAACAGCCCAAATCTCCATTTGAAGATTACGCTGACCCAAAAGATAAAGAACCTGAAGACCCATTCAGTGATTACGATAAAAAATAATTTTAGACGGAGCAGAAATGTCAGTCGATAATATTGCCGCTATATCCACCGCGCTTTCCGCAAGTGGTGTAGCCGTTATAAGAATAAGCGGTGAAACTCCGCTCTCTATTGCAGAAAAAATTTTCACCCCCGTAGGAAAAACGGGGGTTGCTGATTTTGAGCCTTACAAAATGTACGTGGGTGAAATTCACGCCGACGGTTTTAACGACTTCGGTATGTGCGTATATTTTAAAGCGCCCAAAAGTTTTACTGGTGAAGACGTTGTGGAATTTCACTGCCACGGCGGTTTAGCAATCACCAAAGGTATATTAAAAAAGATTTTATCATTAGGCGCTCGCCTTGCAACTAACGGCGAATTCACTAAGCGCGCGTTTATGAACGGAAAACTCTCTCTATCTTCCGCTGAAGGGCTTATCGATATGATTAACAGTGAGTCTGAAAGCGGTGTTAAAGCGGGGTATTATCTTTATAGAGAAAAACTTACCGAAGAAATAAACTCTTTGCAAGATATGATTACCGACGTTTTGGCGCAAATCGACGCGGATATGGATTTTCCCGAAGAAGATTTGGAAGAAACTTCAACTAAAGCCGTTAAGAGCACGCTTGAAACGGTTATTGAAAGGGTTGATGCGCTCCTTAAAACTTACCGCACGGGTAGAACGCTTAAAAACGGCGTGCGCGTGGGCATCGTGGGTAAGCCCAACACTGGAAAAAGTTCACTTCTTAACGCGCTTTTAGATTACGATAAGGCTATCGTTTCAGACATAGCGGGCACTACTCGTGATATAGTCGAAGGCTCAATCGATATTGACGGCGTTCGCTTTAATTTTTTCGACACCGCTGGTATTAGAGATAGTGAAGACAAGGTTGAAGAACTTGGCGTTGTGCTCTCTAAAAAAGTGCTTGATGAAAGCGACCTTATCCTTTTTGTGTTAGACGGAAGTGATATTACCGCTGACGATGAGCAAATTTACTCATTAGTTAAAGATAAAAACCTTTTGGTTGCGGTTAATAAAACCGACAAGTGCTCTATAAAAGACGAGCGCGCGGATATTTATATTTCCGCGCTCAAAAAAGACAACTTAGAAAAGTTAAAATCTTTAATTTACGATAAAACCATAGGTCAAGGCGTAGATTTAAACGGTGATTTCCTTTGCGAAGAAAGGCATTATGCCGCACTGTTAAAGGCTAAAGAAAAATTAGCCGCTGCGCTTAACGGCATCGGTTTAGTTTCACTCGATATTCTCGCCATAGATATTAAAGACGGTTGGGACGCTTTAGGTGAAATTTCAGGTCGTACTGCAACTGAAGATATAATAAATAACATATTTGCAAAATTCTGCGTCGGTAAATAAGCGGTTATCTACGGCGCGTGGCGTCGTTAACTGCCTTGCGCAAAAAACTTCGATGAGCAGACGTTCTATCTCATCTTTTTGCGCAGTCGAGCCTAGCCACGCTTGCATCTAACCACTTATTTAAAAAAAGCCTGCGGGCGTTACCTTGTCTTGCTTGCATCTATGTCTTAAAACACTTTTCGAGCCTTGAACTGCTTGCTTCTTCACGCCTAAAACATTTAAGCGCGAATAAACTGCGCATTTCTGCGTTACTGCTTAGCGTTTTGACTTCGATAACCAAAAAGGTTAATCTCACCCAAAACGCGTCGCGAGCCTTGAACTGCTTGTTCCTTCGCCCTTATTTAGTGGGTGTTACCTTGTCTTGCTTGTATCTATGTCTTAAAATGCAGTCGAGCCTAGCCACGCTTGCATCTAACCACTTATTTATAATATAATTTAACGATAATTTAAAGGGGGTTTGTATGGTTAACCTTGAACTTTATAGGGTTTTTTATACCGTTGCTAAATGTGGAAGTTTAACTAAGGCGGCGGAAGAATTATATATTTCGCAACCGGCGGTATCACAAGCCATCAAACAACTTGAGATACAACTGGGCGGTAAACTTTTTAACCGCACGCATAAGGGTATGGAACTTTCCGACACAGGTGGAAAGCAAATTTATCCTATCGTTGAAAAGGCGCTTAAACTTTTTGACGAAGCGGAAAACAAATATTCTGAACTTAAAGACACGGCTACTGGTATCGTTAGAATTTGCGCATCGGATACGGTTGCAACACACTTTTTGTTGCCCTATATAAAAGAATATCACGAAAAATATCCCGACGTAAACCTTATACTGCAAAACGGAACGTCAAGTGAAACTATAGAATTATTAAAGAACAACAAAGGGGATATAGGCTTTGTAAACTTGCCTATTGACGACAGTGAAATTAACCTTTCAAACACTGTTATGCAACTGCACGACACCTTTGTTGCGAGCGAAAAATTTTCTGAACTTTTCGGAGAAGTGGTTGACCTTAAAAGACTGCAAGATTATCCGCTTTTGATGTTGGAATTATCCACTGCGACAAGGCAAGCAATAGTAGGCTTTGCACACTCGCAAGGCATACACTTACACCCCGAAATTGAACTTGGAAGTTTAGAACTTATGACCGAACTTGCCAAAAACGGCATAGGTATTGCGTGTATTCCTAGAGAATTCGTACGCCATGAACTTAAAGAAGGTAGCCTTAAAGAGATTAAAACAAATCCTGCGCTTCCGTCAAGGGCGATAGGGCTTGCACTTCCTAAAGATGCTAACCTTATCTTTGCGGTTAAAGAATTCGTTAAATTATTAAATAATGATAAAGGAGAAAATTGATGGAAATTTGGCAAGCGATTGTGTTAGGCGCTGTCCAAGGTTTTGCAGAATTTTTACCTATTTCATCTAGTGGACATTTGATTTTATTGCAGAGATGGTTGGGCGTTACCGAAGGCGGAATATTTTTTGATATTATGCTACATATCGGCACACTTATCCCTGTGTTTATAGTATTCTTTAAGGATATTTTGGGCTTATTCCAAAAACCTTTTAAGAAAATGCTGTTTTTGATCGTGGCAACTATCCCCGCAGGGCTGACGGGCGTGCTTTTGGGTGATCTTGTTGAAGGCGCTTTTTATGAAGGAACACTTTTTTCGGCAATACTTTTAAGCGTAACCTTTTTGCTTACTGCAAGCGAACTTGTTTTTGCTGAAGTTTTTAGCAAAAAAACAGAAAATAAACTTCCGCTATCAATGAAAAGTTCGGTTATAATGGGGCTTGCGCAATCGGTTGCAATCGTCCCTGGGCTTTCAAGAAGCGGAACGGTTATAACCGGCGGCACGATAGCAAAGTTAAAGAACGAAGAAAACGCAAGTTTTGCCTTTCTTATGAGTATCCCAGTAATTTTGGGGGCGGCGGTCATTTCTGGTTATAAAGTTATTAAAGGCGGTGCGGTAATTGAACCGCTTCCGATAATCTTTGGAGTATTAACTGCGGCTATCACTGGTTATATTGCAATCAAAGGTATGCTTAAACTCATCAAAAAAGCAAACTATAAGTGGTTTTCATTATACTTAGTAATTATGGCAATAGCGTCAACTGTAAGCAGTTTGGCGTTCGGAATATAAAAATAAATAAAAGCCCAAAGTGGCAAAAGGAGAACTTATGAAAAAGTTTTTTGGAGAATTCAAAACCTTTATCACGCGCGGAAACGTGCTTGATATGTCTGTCGGCGTTATCGTCGGTGGTGCATTTACTGCAATCGTAAACGGAATGAGCAATTTTATCTTAAAACCGCTCATTAACTGGTTGCTTGCATTGATCTTAGGCAAAAACTCGTTAGAAAACATCGTAACTTTTCTTGGTGAGCCCGCGTACAAGTTAGATACGGACGGCACTACGCAGGTTATCGACCTTGCGAACTCTTTTTACATTGACTGGGGTGCATTCATCAATGCAATTATTAACTTCCTTCTTATTGCGCTCGTGCTCTTTACTATCGTTAAAGTTATCAACGGTTTAAAAGAAAACAACCAAAAAGCAAAAGAAAGATTAGAAAAAGGCAAACTTACCAAAGAACAAAGAAAAGAAATTAAAGCTGCTGGCATTAAGTTAAGCGACAAGGCTGCCGTTAAAGCGTACTTTGAAGAAAAGGCTAAAAAGGAAGCCGCTGCGGCTGAAGAAGAAAAGCGTATTGCTGAAGAAAAGGCAAAAGCAGACCGCCTTGCAAACCCCACTACTGAAGATTTGCTTAAAGACATTAAAGCTCTTTTAGAAAAACAAGCAAAATAATTAAACCTAAAAACCCCGACAAAAAGTCGGGGTTTTGTTATTAAAAAACTAATACGATTTTCGTTTTTTATAGCAAAGTTACTGATAAAGAGCAGTAAACTATAAGAGAAAGAGCGTCTACGATAGTGGTCATAAACGGGCTTGCAACAACCGCTGGGTCAAGCCTAATCGCCTTTGCAAAAAGGGGAAGTAAGCACCCAACTATTTTAGAAATTATAACCGCAATAAATAAAACGGCGGAAATAACAAGCGCAACGCGAACTGTGATATTGCCAGCGTAAAGGCTGTCTAAAAAATACAGTTTCAAAAAGCAAACGGATGCAAGCGTTATTGCTAGTAAAAAAGCAACTGCTAATTCTTTTAAGAGTATTTTGAATATGTTTTTTGGATGCACTTGCTCTAACGCTAGCGCGCGGATAACCGTAACCGAAGTTTGCCCGCCCGCGTTACCAGCCGTGCCCATAAGCATGGGGATAAAGGCGTATAGAAGTGCACCGTCGCGTAGCGCGGCAAGTTGTTCTTCATAGCCCGATAAAATTAGGCTAGTAAAAGTGTTGGACAACATCAAGATGATAAGCCACGGCGCGCGCATTACAAAAAACGCCGTTACCGATTGCGAAAGATAGGGCTTTTCTTTTACTTTAGTAACTTTTTTCACTTTATCACCCAAAATTTAAGCGTTTTTCTTTGATAATAAATACACTGCCCAAAACTTTTTAGGCAGTGTTTTCTATTTTATTATATTAAAAAGGGTGATTAAAAGTGAATTATTCGGGCGTATCTTCGCCGTCAATTTGCGTGTCGTAAGTAATTTTAGGATTAACTTCTCTAATTGCCATAACGAAGTCGGTGTATTCGCTTTGGTCGATAACGATAACCGTAAAAGTTTGGTCGGTAAAGTAAGTTACTAACTTATTACTCTTTTTGAAGTGCGTAATTTCCACTATATCTTCTATATCGTACTTTGTTTTAAGCAGTCCAAAGTAAGAAACAAGCGTTCCGTCTTTAACAACGTACCTACCGTAAACGGCAACGCTTACGCCAAAGACAATTAAAACTAGCGCAAGTGCGCAAATTGCGGTAAAGGTTGCAACTTTTAGCCAGTCGTTACCCCAAAAAGCAATTATATTATAAATATTCCAAATAAGCCCAGCGGTTGCAAGTGCAATGAGAAGCCCTAGCAAAACCCAAACGGCAATAGAATAGCGGAATTTAAAACTCTTCATAATAATCTCCTAGTGATATTTTAGTATAAAAGAGCCAAAAAATCAAGGGGTAACGTAAATTTTGCATTTTATATGATAAAAAATTTTGTATAAGTCTTATATAAATATCAAAAATCCGTTTTTTAGGTCAATAATTGACAATTTTTATGGCGTATAGTAAAATCGCATTATAAATTATAATAAGGAGCGTGTTATGATTAAACTTATAAATAAGGGCGTTTATTTTAAGGATGGCAAACTAGTTAAAGCTGCGGCAAAAGACGAGCAAAAGGCAAAGGGCAGTATTGCTTATAAAATTTTGTCTGCGCATAATTTATCTGGTAACGATAAAAAACTCAATATTAAGTTTGATGAAATAACTTCGCACGATATAACTTACGTTGGAATAATCCAAACGGCAAAGGCAAGCGGTTTAACTGAATTTCCGCTTCCGTATACGCTTACAAACTGCCACAACTCATTATGCGCCGTTGGCGGAACTATAAACGAAGATGACCACGTTTTCGGGCTTTCGGCGGCAAAAAAGTACGGCGGAGCATTCGTGCCCCCGCATCTTGCAGTAATCCATCAATACATGCGTGAAATGCGCGCATCTTGCGGCAGTATGATTTTGGGTTCTGACAGCCACACTCGTTACGGTGCACTCGGCACTATGGCAGTTGGTGAAGGCGGACCAGAACTCGTTAAACAATTATTAAATAAAACTTACGACGTGGACATGCCTGAAATAGTTGCAGTTCACGTTAAGGGTAGGCTCAGAAAAGGCGTAGGTCCGCACGACGTTGCTTTAGCGCTCGTGAAAGCGACCTTTAAGAGTGGTTTCGTTAAGAATAAAGTTCTTGAATTTATCGGGGACGGAATTAAAACTTTGTCGATGGACTTTAGAAACGGTATCGACGTTATGACGACCGAAACCACTTGCCTTTCATCTATCTGGACAACGGACGATAAGACTAAAGAATACTTTGTTCAACACGGTAGAGAAGCCGCATACAAAAAGTTAGAGCCTGAAAACGGCGCTTATTACGATAAGGGTATAGTTATAAACCTTTCAAAAGTAGAGCCGATGATAGCACTTCCTTTCCATCCGTCTAACGCGTACACTATTAGAGACTTTTTATCACGCCCGTACGAATTGTTAAAGGCGGCGGAAGAAGCGGGGCAAAAACTTCTTCCTGAAGGTAAGGGCGAATTTAAACTTACCGATAAGATTAAAGACGGAAAAGTCTTTGTTGAACAAGGTGTAATTGCGGGCTGTGCCGGCGGTATGTATGAAAATATTGCCGAAGCAAGCAACATTTTAGGCGACGCACCTATAAGTAATAACGATTTTACCCTTGACGTTTATCCGTCCAGCCAACCCGTGTATAAAGGCTTAGTTGAGAGCGGGTATATCTCTAAACTTATGGATAACGGCGCGGTTATTAAAACGGCGTTCTGTGGACCGTGTTTCGGTGCGGGCGACGTTCCCCAAAACAACGGACTTTCTATCCGCCATACCACGCGTAACTTTGAAAGTAGAGAAGGTAGTAAGCCCGCAAACGGACAACTTTCAGCCGTTGCACTTATGGACGCAAGAAGTATTGCTGCAACCGCTAAGAACGGTGGCGCGATAACTTCCGCTATGGATGAAGAATATAAAAACAAGGTTAAAAAATACCGTTTTGAAAACAAAATTTATAAGGCAAGGGTGTTTAACGGCGTAGGCAAGGGCGAAAAAGAAGAAAATCTCGTTTATGGACCGAATATTGCCGACTGGCCTAAGATGGAAGCCTTAAAGGATAACCTTTTGTTAAAAGTGGTTTCAGTTTTGACCGACCCCGTAACTACTACGGACGAACTTATTCCGTCGGGTGAAACTTCTTCATACCGCTCTAATCCCTTAAAACTTGCTGAGTTTGCGCTCTCAAGAAAAGACCCTGCTTACGTTGGAAGAGCAAAGGCTGTTAGAGACGGCGAATTCCCCAAAGAACTTGGGTTTAGTGAAGAAAATACCACTTACGGCAGCGTTGTTTGTGCGGTTAAGCCTGGCGACGGCTCTGCAAGAGAGCAAGCAGCATCTTGCCAAAGAGTTTTGGGCGGCGTTGCTAATATTGCTAAAGAATATGCAACAAAGCGTTATAGAAGTAATCTTATAAACTGGGGTATGTTACCGTTGCTTTTTGATAAAAACGACTTCACCGTGGGCGATTATATTTATATCGAAGATATTAAAAAGGCAATAGAAAGCGGTGCAAAAGAGTTTAAAGCTTTAGTTTTAGGCGATAAAAAGCGTGAGATTACATTGAAGATGGACGCTTTAACCGATAGCGAAAAAGAAATAATCTTAAAAGGCTGCTTAATCAACTATTATAAGAAATAACATACAAAAAACACACTCGGCAAATATCGAGTGTGTTTTTATTTTTTTAGCGACTGCATATACTTATATATAATAAAAAAATATAAAGGTGCATAATATGGGTTTTATTGACAGTATTAAAAGTTGCTTTTCACCTGACGAACTTCCCAAAGAGCCTATTTATAGAGCAGTAATATTTGGGGACGGCGCAGTGTATTTAGAAAATATATGTTCGATAATAAATTATACCAGTGAAGAAATTACGCTTTCGCTTAAAAAGGGCGGGCTAATTGTTACGGGCAAGTGCCTTTACATAAAAAAATACTGCGTGGGGGACGTTGTGATTTGCGGCAAAATAAAAGCGATAGAGCGAGTATAGGCGGGGTAAATGTTACCTATGAAGTGCGCGGGTTAAATCTTGATAGGCTTATAAATTTTGCTAAAAAGAAAGGTTTTACCCTATACGACGTAAAAAAATACGGCAATAAAAGGCTTATTGTGTCGGTTTCCTTAAAGGAAAGTAAAAATTTTTTTGCAATTACAAAAGAATTGTGCTATAATATAAAAAAAGTGCGTGAAAACGGCGTTTATTACCCCTTGCTTAAACTTTATCGTTCGATAGGCGTTGTAGTTGGCGCAATAATCATAACGCTTACCGCTGTGTATCTTGACGGTGTAATTTTATCCGTTTCTTATTTTGGCACGGGCAGTATATATCATCGCGAAGTTGACGAATACTTAAAGAGCCGCGGCGTAAAAAAATACGCGTTGTTTTCCGACTTTTCTTTAAGCGCTTTAGAAGATGAAATTTTATCCGCAAACGATAGGTTGTCGTTCGTTTCTTGTAAGAAAGTGGGCAGTAGCCTTCAAGTTGAACTGGCACTTTCAAAAGAGCCCGTGCAAAAGTTGAATTCTAATATATATTCGCTGTGCAGCGACCTTGCAGGTGTGGTTGAAGACATAAAAGTTTATCGCGGAACGGCGCTAGTTCAAAAAGGGCAAGCGGTTGAAAAAGGTCAAGTTTTAGTTGACGGCTATACGGAAATTAAAGACCAAAAAGTTCCAACATTCGTTTTGGCGGCGGTGGTTTTATCTTGTGAAAAGATTACCGAGTACCGTTCTAACAGCGGGGAAGATAAAGAAAACGCGCTTATTTTTGCAGCCGAAGAATTAGACGGCGCAACTATTATCAGCCAGTCGGTTTTTAAGCGCAAAGTAGGGGAAGATTACTTCTACACTATCGTTACTAATTATAAAAAAATTATCAGCGCTGGATAAAAAGCGCAATTGCTATAAATATTTTACTTTTTGAAAAAAGGAATTTATTATGGGAAAGACTAAATCTCAAAAAATCTTATCTTGGGAAACTAAAGACATAGTTTTAGTTGCCGTAACTTACATTGTTAATTTGATAGTTATCGGCGCTCTATTTTTGGCTGCGGTTGAACTTACCGACGGCATAGGCACTTACTTTAGCAACGTCGTAACGCCTATTCACTTCTTTATACTTTTATCACTAGTTATAGCGGTAATGGTGTTCTATTTTATCTTTGAAGAAAAGAACTTCTTAAAAGTTGCTGCTAACTCGGAAATGTTGTTCCTTATCATAGAACTTTCACTCATAATTTGCTTTGTTACGGGCGAATACGTTGGTATTTATCTCCGTCCGCTTGCGCTTGCTGCAATTATGACCTTGTTCTTGGTTAATCGTCGTACGGCAATATTTATGAACTTTATTTTCTGCATACTCGTTTTCTTGTTCGACGCGTTCGTAGGTACTTCATTTTCAATTGATAATTACCCCGCGCTTATCATGGGCTTTACTTCGGGTATAATCGCAACCGTGTGCTTGGATAACGTTTATTCAAGACTTAAACTTCTTATAATGAGTACGATTATTTCCGTGCCCACTATCATTTGTATTGCGATGTCAATTCTTGCTAACGGAACGGAAAACGCTTTTAGAGATATTATTTGCGGTGCGTTCTCCGGTCCGCTTGCAGTTGCTGCCTTCCTTTTGTTGTTGCCTATCTTTGAGGCGATGTTCAAAAAGGTTTCAAGTTTTAAGTTCAGTGAACTTACCGACCATAAATCAACTATTATTCGCCGAATAATCGAACAAGCCCCCGGGACTTTTAACCACTCTATTGTGGTTTCAAATATTGCTGAAGCGTGCGCATCCGCTATCGGTGAAGACGCTTTGCTTGCAAGAACTTGTGCATACTATCACGACTGCGGTAAACTCCGTCAGCCCGAATTCTTTAAAGAAAACCAAGCGGACGGCTACAACCCGCACGATGATTTAACGCCTGAACTTTCGGCAAACATTATTAAATCACACACTCAAGACGGCTATAATCTTATAATGAAACATAGACTTCCTAAAGTTATTGCGGACGTTTGTGTAGAACACCACGGCACGTTGCCTATTCTTTACTTTTACGGTAAGGCTAAAAAGTTTACCGACGGTGAAGTTGATATTGCGCAATATTGTTACCCAGGTCCTAAGCCAAGAACGAAAATTGCGGCTATCATTATGATTGCTGACGGTTGTGAAGCCGCAGCGCGTTCACTCCAAGACCGTTCTCGTGAAAACGTTAAAAAGGTAGTTCGTCAAATCGTTAACGAACGTATGGAATTAGGTCAATTTGAAGATTGTGAAATCACTTTGAAAGAACTTAACATTATCATACACACCATAGTTAATAACTTAACTGGTATTTATCACAGCCGCATTGAGTACCCCAAGGTTAATCTCGACGGCATCAAATTATAATCACTAAAGTAAATTACTAAGGATTTTTATTATGGGAAAACTCAAGATAGAATGTTTTAATAGAAAAATTAAACTGGCTAAAATCGCTGATGCGGTATATAAAACTTTAGGTCAAGTTTCATATTTTAAAGCCGAACTCGTGTTTCAAGACGGCGAAGGTATTACCGCGCTTAATAGAAGTACTAGAAACGTGGATAGCATTACCGACGTTTTATCATATCCCAGCCTTGACGGTATTAGGGGAAAGATTTTAAAGCCAGAAGATTGCCCCACGGAACTTGAAGGCAAGTATATTTTCTTAGGCTCAGTCGTGCTTTGTGAAGAAAAAATTCGCGAACAAGCAATAGAGTACGGACACAGCGAAGAAGAAGAAAGAGAATATCTTATCGTTCACGGACTTTTGCACCTTTTTGGTTATGACCATATGACCGAAGAAGATAAAAAAGAAATGCGCGAACTTGAAAAAGATATTCGCTTTATTTTGCGTGGGGTAAGAGAATAATGAAGAGCGGTTTTATTGCCGTAGTTGGCAGAGCAAACGCGGGCAAAAGCACGCTTGTAAACGTGTTGGTTGGAGAAAAGGTTGCAATAGTTTCACCTAAGCCCCAAACCACTCGCGATAGAATTTTAGGCGTTTTGACCACTAAAGATTATCAAATTGCATTTATCGATACGCCTGGTATTTATAGAGCGGACAACCTTCTAAACTCGGTTATGCAAAAGACCACGGCTGATTCTATTCAAGACGTTGACGCCGTGCTTTTCGTAATGGACGCGCACGAAGGTATAAGTGATAACGACCGCGCTTTGCTTAAAAAATACGCCAGCCAAAACATCCCAACTATTCTTGCTTTAACTAAGATTGACATTATGCCCGAAAGCCTTTTGATTTCTGAAATGAAAGAACTTGGTAAAGAAGGGGTTTCAATAGTTCCCGTGTCTGCAAGAAAGGGCAAAAACATCAAGGAATTACTTAAGGTTTTAGTGGATATTTTGCCCGAAGGCGACAAACTTTTTGAACAAGATATAGTGTCGGATAGGTCGGAAAAGTTTATGATTTCCGAAATTATGAGAGAGAAAATTCTCTTAAAATTCGATAAAGAAATTCCGCACGGAATTGCAATTATTATAAATAAATTTGCGCTTATGGAAGGGGGCAGGACGTACGAAGTTAACCTTGACATCGTGTGTGAAAAGCCCAACCATAAAGCAATTTTAATAGGTAAGGGCGGTAAGGCTATAAAGGAAGTTTCTTCTTTTGCCCGCGCTGATATGGAAAAATTCTTGGGTAAAAAAGTGTTCTTGACGACTTATGTAAAAGTTAAGGACGACTGGCGCAATAGCCGTTCTTTAATTAAAGAGTTGGGGTATAGCGAAGAATTTTAAAAGAATAAAAATCCGAATTTTACGCATACTTAGCGTATGAAGAAAATTCCAAGAGAAGTTGATAATTTTACTAAAGAAGACGCCGTTAAAATGGCGTGGGAATTGTTTAATCAAACGGGTAGCGTAGGGCATTACCTACTGTACAAACGATTAAAAGATAAGGAATAAAAAATGGAAGAAAAAATGAGCGGAATCGTTCTCGGCGGAATATCTTTCGGCGAAAACGACAAAATTTTGAAGATTTTCACCCTTGAACAAGGGGTAGTTTCCGCTAAAATAAAAGGTGTAAAAAAGGCGGGCGCTAAACTTAAATTTGCGTCAGAGCCTTTTTGTTTTGCCGAATTTATTTTTTCTAAGCGCGGTGATTTGCGCACGGTTATCGGTGCAAGTTTGATAGAGAGTTTTTACCCCGTTAGAGAAGATATTTCAAAATATTTTTGCGCGGGTGCAATCGTGGAATTTATAAAAAAATTCTATCGTGAAGATATAGTTTCGCCTGAAACTTTCTTTACCGTTGTGTCCGCGTTAAAGAGCATAGCGTACGGCGATATCGGTGCAAAAGCGTCGCTTGTAAACTTTTTTGTTTCTGCTCTAAAAATTTCGGGTTTTGCACTTTCTTTTAACGGCTGCTCAAAGTGCGAGGGTGAAATTGACGGCAGAATATTTTTTGATTACCGCTCGGGTGCGTTCTACTGCGAAAAGTGTTTTGACGGCACGGGTAGGGAAGTTAGCATTTTAACTTATAAAGCGTTGCAAAAAGCAGAAAAGGGCGTTTTAGAAGAAAACGATGAAGGAACGCTAAAAGCGTTAAAACTTATTGAATATTATTTAGAGATGCGTGCAGATGAAAATTTGAATTCGCTTAAGGAATTGATTAAAATAAGTGGGTAACCCCTTTCAATATAACAAAATTGTCATAATAGTAAAAAAATATGTTATAAAGGTTGAAAATTTTTTCTATTTGTGGTAAAGTAAATAGGTCAGGGTGGGCATAACGCCTATTTTGGCATTAAAATAAAAAATCTTAAACTTTTTTTGGAGGAATTCTCAATGAAGTACGTTTACTTATTTAGTGAAGGCAACGGCAAGATGAGAGAACTTCTTGGCGGTAAAGGTGCAAACCTTGCAGAAATGACCAAAATCGGTCTTCCCGTACCCCAAGGTTTCACTATCAGCACTGAAGCCTGCACACGTTACTACGAAGACGGCAAGCAAATCGGCGACGATATCATGGCTGAAATCATGGAAAATATCGTTAAGATGGAAGAAATCACCGGCAAAAAATTCGGCGATTTAGAAAACCCCTTGCTCGTATCAGTTCGTTCAGGTGCTAGAGCGTCAATGCCTGGTATGATGGACACCATCTTGAACCTTGGTTTAAATGAAGAAGTTGTTCAAGTTATGGCTGAAAAGTCTGGCAACGCAAGATGGGCATACGACTGCTACAGAAGATTTATTCAAATGTATTCTGACGTAGTTATGGAAGTTGGCAAGAAGTATTTTGAACAACTTATCGACAAAATGAAAGAAGAAAAAGGCGTTAAACTCGACGTTGAACTTTCTGCTGAAGACTTAAAAGAACTCGCAGAACAATTCAAGGCTGAATATAAGGCAAAAATCGGTAAAGACTTCCCGTCTGATCCTAAGGAACAACTTATCGGCGCAGTTAAGGCAGTATTCCGTTCATGGGATAACCCCAGAGCAAACGTATACCGTCGTGATAACGATATTCCTTACAGTTGGGGTACTGCAGTTAACGTACAAGCAATGGCGTTCGGTAATATGGGCGACGATTGCGGTACTGGCGTTGCGTTCACTCGTGACCCTGCAACCGGTGAAAAGAAACTTATGGGTGAATTCTTAACCAACGCACAAGGTGAAGACGTTGTTGCTGGTGTTAGAACTCCGATGCCTATTGCACAAATGGCTGAAAAGTTCCCCGAAGCATTTGCTCAATTTGAAAAAGTTTGCCAAATCTTAGAAGATCATTATAGAGATATGCAAGATATGGAATTTACCGTTGAACACGGCAAACTCTATATGCTCCAAACCAGAAACGGTAAGCGTACCGCTGCGGCTGCTCTTAAGATTGCATGCGACTTAGTTGACGAAGGTATGATCGACGAAAAGCAAGCAGTACTTATGATTGACCCCAGAAACCTTGACACTCTCTTGCACCCGCAATTTGATGCAAAGGCATTAAAATCTGCTCAGCCCGCTGCACGCGCTCTCGGCGCATCTCCTGGTGCTGCTTGTGGTAAAATCGTATTTACCGCTGAAGATGCAAAAGTTTGGAAGGCTAAAGGCGAAAAGGTAATTCTCGTTCGTTTGGAAACTTCTCCTGAAGATATCGAAGGTATGAAAGCATCACAAGGTATCCTTACCGCTCGTGGTGGTATGACTTCACACGCAGCAGTAGTTGCTCGTGGTATGGGTACTTGCTGCGTATCAGGTTGCTCAGCAATCACCAACTTCGATGAAGAAAATAAAACTTTCGTTCTTGCTGGCAAAACCTACAAGGAAGGCGATATCATTTCTATCGACGGTTCAACCGGTAACATCTACGACGGCGCTATCGCAACCGTAGACGCAACCATTTCTGGCGACTTCGGCAGAATTATGGCTTGGGCTGACAAGTATAGAGTACTTGGTGTTCGTACCAACGCCGATACTCCTAAGGATGCTGCTAAAGCACGCGAACTCGGTGCTGAAGGTATCGGTCTTTGCCGTACCGAACACATGTTCTTTGAAGGCAACAGAATCGACGCTTTCCGTGAAATGATTTGTGCTGACACCGTAGAAGAAAGAGAAGCAGCACTTGCAAAGATTCTTCCTATGCAACAAGGCGACTTCGAAAAACTTTACGAAGCATTAGAAGGTAACCCCGTTACCATCCGTTTCCTTGACCCGCCGCTTCACGAATTCGTACCTTCTACTGAAGAAGATATTGAAATTCTTGCAAAAGCACAAGGTAAGAGCGTTGCTCAAATCAAGGCAATTATCGCTGGCTTACACGAAGCAAACCCCATGATGGGTCACCGTGGTTGCCGTCTTAGCGTAACCTATCCTGAAATTGCAAAAATGCAAACCAGAGCGGTTATTCGTGCGGCTATCAACGTACAAGCAAAACACGCTGACTGGAAAGTAGTTCCTGAAATTATGATTCCGTTAGTAGGCGAAATCAAAGAACTTAAGTTCGTTAAGGACTTGGTAGTAGCAACCGCTGATGAAGAAATTGCAAACGCAAAAGCAGATCTTAAGTATGAAGTTGGTACTATGATAGAAATTCCTAGAGTATGCATCACTGCTGACGATATCGCTAAAGAAGCAGAATTCTTCTGCTTTGGTACTAACGACCTTACCCAAATGACTTACGGTTTCAGTCGTGACGATGCAGGTAAGTTCCTTGATGCTTACTATGACACTAAGATTTTTGAAAACGATCCGTTCGCAAAAATCGACCAAAACGGCGTAGGCAAACTTATGGATATGGCAGTAACCATGGGTAGAAAAGTTCGTCCTGAAATGCACTGCGGTATTTGTGGTGAACACGGTGGTGATCCTTCATCAATCGAATTCTGCCACAAGATCGGTCTTTCATACGTATCTTGCTCACCCTTCCGTGTACCTATTGCGCGCCTTGCTGCTGCACAAGCTAATATCCGTAATCCTAGGGGCTAAGAATTAGCACCAAAAAGCGGTAAAAATTCAATTTTTAATTAAAAAATAAGGTTTTAGTAGTCATTCTTCTCGGAGAGTGACTACTTTTTTTCTCTTAAAAATCTCTTACAAAGTCAAAAATCGGTCAAAAAAACGGGGTGGTTCCTCAAATTGAACACTTTTCTGTATCTACCGCTATGGGTAAAAAAGGGCGACAAAAAGGAGGTTTTTTATGAAAAATTACAAATTAATCATTGAATACTACCAAAAAGGCAACAATAATAGCCAAATCGCAACGCTGTGCACTTGTTCTCGCACGACTGTATGGACTGTTCTAAAAAGGATAAAGGCGTTAGGGATTGAAATTTATGCGCTAAATGATATGAGTGAAGAAGAAATTTCTTCTTTATTATTCCCCGAAAGGGCGAAAGCAGGGGAAGGATATCTAATTCCCGATTTTAAGTGGGAAGAGTTTCAAATGTGTAAACATCAATCTTCTATAAGGTTATGTTGGCGTAGGTATTGCAAACGTGCCGCAAAACAAAACTTGATGGCATACAGTTGGAAATGCTTTATAACCTTATATAATGCTTATCGCAGACCAAAGATTATCGTTGAAGACCCCAACGACAAGATTCGCAACAAACTAAAAGATTTTAACTTTTTATTATCTTGTTGTCCGCGTGGAAGTATAAACTATCAAGTAATCCAACGTAAAAAGGAAGAGTGGCTCAAATCCTTAAAACTCGAAGAAGATAAAATCTTGGATAGCGACGAAGAGTAAATGCCTATAAAAAATAAGTTTCTCGTAAAAACCAATAATATTTACGAGAAACTTTCTGTATAATAAAAGCCGTTTTAAAACAAAAATTCAAAACGGCTTTTTATATGTTTATTTTGCAATGTTTATAATACGTTTCTTTTTCCGTTTGGCATATTCTAAAGCTTTAGCAGCTCCTCCCCAAGAATATTTAACGTAGGCAATAACTAAATCGGCTTCTTCAACCATCCACTCGTTTCTTTTTAAGATTGCAAACTTACGTGGAACACTTTCAATAGGAGGGAATATAACGTCGTCATAATAGTATTTTGCAAGTTCTAATTTGCTATAATTTTTATCAAGATAAGGAGTTATAAAAAGAATTTCAATAGTAGGGAAATCATGCTTTAATTCCCTTAAAGTTCTCAAGCACAATCCGTCAAAATCACCATACCCACCCAAGTAAAACTTGCTGGTGGGATTTTTATTTATCTCATCAACAAGAATATTTCGTAATAATGATTTTTCTTCATCTGTAAAAATTACTTGCGAATGTCCACAAAAAGTAATAATCATAATAATTTTCCTCATACAATAGTTTATCACAATAAACCATATTTGAAAAGCGTTCAGCACGATAAACTAAAATTTAATTGCACAAACTATAATTATTGCAATGAACGTTTATTGTGGTAAACGTAAGGAGGTTATTATGAAATTATCTGAAGCAGTAGGTAAGAGGGTGGAAAATTTGCTTGCAGAACGCAATATGACTCAATATCAGTTATACAAAAATGGTGGTATTCCTCGTTCTACAATTTCAGTTACCGTTGACGGTAAATATAAAACAGTAAAACTCGATACAATCTATCAAATTGTTGCAACTTTGGGTATATCGCTCAAAGAATTTTTTGACGATACGTTATTTGATGAAATAGAAGATTAATCGTTGATAAGGTTTTTAATTATTATAATTTTTAGAAAATAGGTCGGTGGCTATTGCTATCGACTTTTCTTTTTAACTAAACACGCACAAAACACTTATTTAATGTAGTGTTTTGTGTAAAAACAGTTAAAACACACACTTTTTATACCTAAAATGCTTTAAAAACGTCGTTTTTTCTTCGGAAATCAAGTAAATTAGGTACAGTATTACTAAATATTAACCAAATCTACACAAACCACTTGATTTTTATAGTGTTTTATGTTAAAATGGTTAAAATTAGTTTTGAGGATATATAAATGGTAAAATTTATCCCCTATACGTTTACGAAAAAAGACGTTATAGGCTATTTTAAAGATGATAAACAATACGAAAATTGGATAGCGGGGCAGGTTCGTTCTAAAAAAATTGTTAAAGTTCGCAACGGATTATACGTTCACGTTGATGTGTCGGGATATCCGCTTACGACAAAGTTTGAACTTGCTACAAAAATCGCTGAAGATGCTTTCGTGTGCTATCATTCTGCCTTTGAATATTTTGGCGTAGCTAATCAAGTTTTTAATACTGTCACGGTGGGTAGTAAAAAGCGTTTCAACGATTTTACTTTTGATGATATCGACTATGTTCGCAAACCACTAAAACACGACATTCAAATTATGAATATAGTAACCGCCGCGGTTCGCGTAACTTCGCTTGAACGTACGGTTATTGACTGCCTTGATGATATTGATGCCGGCGGTGGAATCGATGAAATCTTAAATGCGCTTGACCAAATTCGCGTTTTAGACGAAACAAAACTACTTGAAACGTTAAAAGCATACGATTCGGTATTTCTTTATCAAAAAGCAGGCTACGTGTTAGAACATTTTCAAGATAAATTTATGCTGACCGATTCGTTCTTTGAAGAATGTAAAAGCAAACTAACCAATCAGATAAAATATTTTTTACAAGACGAGTATAAAGATATTGAATTTAATTCTAAGTGGAAACTTATGGCTCCTAAAAATCTTAAATCTCGTCTAAACGGGGGATATTGATGGAATTCTCAAGACAATACTTGACAAGACTTGCCCAAGAATCTAACTTTATAAAAGATACTTTGGAAAAAGTTTTACGTCTTTCTGAGATATTAAAGTTCTTAAATAGCGACATTGTTTTTAAGGATAAACTTGCTCTTAAAGGTGGTACGGCAATAAATCTAACTGCGGTAGAGCTTCCACGTCTTTCTGTTGATATCGATTTAGACTTTACCGTAAACGTCGATAGGGAAGAATTGCCCGAAATTAAAGAGAAGTTCAAAAAGCGCTTAACCGATTATATGTGGCAAGAAGGCTATTCGCTTGCTGATTCTCGTGACCATTTCGCTTTAACGTCGTTCTTATTTAATTACATTAACAACGCAGGTAATCGTGACAATATAAAGGTTGAAATCAATTTCTTGGATAGGTGCCACGTTTTACCGCTTGAAAAGAAGAAAATTTTAACGAAGGGCATTGTAGAAGATTTTGAGGTTTTAACCTTAAACACTACTGAACTCTATGCAAGTAAAATTAACGCACTTTTATCACGTGCTACGCCAAGAGATTTATACGACGTTAACGCTATGATAGAAAATAACGTTATAACGGATACTGAACTTTTAAGAAAATGTCTTGTATTTTATAACGCTATCGGCGGGGACTACGATATTCAAGAGTTAGACTATAAAAACGTTGAAAGGTTAGATTATAGGAAGTATAAAACTCAATTAAAACCTGTTATATCCAAAGACGACAAGTTTGACATTGAAAAGGCAAAAGAAAAAGTTCTAACTTACGTAAAGGATTTACTTGTTTTAACGGACGGAGAGAAAGAGTTTTTAAGTAAATTAAAAGATAAAACTTATGTACCTGAATTATTATTCGATAACGAAGAAATTGTATCAAATATAAAAAATCACCCCGCCGCTTTATGGCGCGTAAGAGAAAATTAAAAACTTTTATAAATATGACGGAATTTGTCATATTTACTATGCTAAAATCAAAGTGATTTTAGCAAGGAATAAAAATAAAGATACTTGGAGTATTAAAAATGATAAAGTTAGCGACAGCATTTAGTGGGATTGGAGCGATTGAACAAGCGCTTATTAGATTAGACATGGAGCATAAAATTCTTTTTGCTTGTGATAATGGCGATGTTGAGATTGAAATTGATGCCGAAAAAGAATTAGAAAAAATAAAATCTCTTAATTCCGCTGAAGAAAAAAGAGATTATGTTAATAAATTATACACTCAACTCTCTAGAAAAAATAATTTTGTTAAAGAGTCTTATTTTGCAAATTATTCCATTGAAAAAGATATGTTTTTTAATGACGTAAATCTTTTAGATGGCACGGATTTTGAGGGTAAAGTTGACTTATTTGTAGGTGGAAGCCCTTGTCAAAGTTTCTCTGTTATCGGTGCTAAGGGTGGATTTAACGATACAAGAGGTACGCTTTTCTATCAATACGTTAGATTAGTGAAGGAAATGCAACCGAAGGTATTTATATATGAAAACGTGTATGGACTTACAAGACATGACAAGGGGAAGACTTGGTCTATAATGCAACAAGTTTTTGAAGAACTTGGATATAGATTTAAGTTTAAGATATTAGATTCTAGAAATTTCGGAATACCACAAGGTAGACGAAGAATTTTTGTTGTAGGATTTAAGAACTCTGAAAGTTGTGATAAATTTAAGTTCCCCGAAGAGATTGATTTGGAATATACAATGCAAGATTTTTTAGAGGAAAACTGCGCAGAAGGTAGTTTGCAGAGTATCAATGGTAAATTAACAAAGATAAATGACAAAAAAGGTGTTCCGGAAGAAAAATATTATTTATCTGAAAAATTGAAAGCATACTGTTTATCTCCTGGTACAAAAAACTTTATGCATGCAGATGCAAAAATTGATTTACCTATTGCGAGAGCATTATTATCAACTATGGGTAACTCTCATAGGTCGAGTGTAAATAATTACGTTACAACAAACGGTAGAGTTAGAGCTTTAACTGTTAGAGAAGCTCATAGATTAATGGGCTTTCCGGACAGTTATAAAATAGTTGTATCTAAGGCTCAAGCTTATAAGCAAGCGGGAAACTCTATTGTTGTAGATGTATTGATGAATATAGTAAAAGAAATTGCCAAAGTTGAGGGCTGGGAATATGGAAAGAATTAAACATAAGCAAAAAAAGTTTAAGGTGATAAGCTTATTTGCCGGAATTGGTGGCTTTGATATAGGTTTTGAAAATGCTGGTTTTGAAGTGGTTTGGGCAAACGACTTTGATAAATATGCAGTAGAAACCTATAAAGCAAATGTGGGTAAGCACATAGTATTAGGTGATATAAGAACTGAAAAAGAAAATATTCCCGAACATGATATCTTAGTTGGAGGTTTTCCTTGTCAACCTTTTAGTACGTTTGGAAAATTACAAGGGTTCAAAGATGAAGAGCGTGGAGGCTTGTTTTTTGAAATAAAAGACATTTTAGAAAAACATAAAACTAAAGTCGTTGTCTTAGAGAATGTTAAAAATCTTGTAAATCACGATAGCGGAGAAACTTTTAAAAGGATTTTAACTGAGTTAGATAGTATAGGCTATGATTGTTATTATCAAGTTTTGAATTCTGCTGATTATGGTATTCCACAAAGACGTAATAGAATTTTCATTGTTGGTTTCTTGAGAGGGTGTTTTAAAGAAGAAAAATTTATTTTCCCCGAAAAGAAAGAGTTAAAAGTTACGACTCAAGACTTATTAGATAAAAATGTTGATAAAAAGTATTTTTTAACTAGAAAACTTGAAAAAACTATTTTAGGTGAAGGAACAAAGGGATATATTGTAAAGCCTACTATTGACCAAGAAATTTCAAAAACTTTAACTGCAACAATGCACAAAATGCATAGGGCAAGTCAAGATAACTACGTGACAGATTTAGAAAGTCGTGCGTTATTCGAAGATGAAGATAGGACTAATTTGAGAAAACTTACTCCTAACGAGTGTAGAAAGTTGCAAGGATTTCCTAGTGATTGGATACAAGTGGTTTCAGACTGTCAAGCATATAAGCAATTTGGTAATGCTGTTACAGTAGATGTTATTTATGCTATAGCAACTAACTTAATGAAATACATGGAAGAAAATATAAAGGAGAATTAATATGGGACATTCTTCAGTGAATTTTTTAGATGATAAAAATTTAATAGTTGACTTTTTAGATTCTCGTTCACAAGTTATGGTTAATTATGTGAACAATTCTGCTTCTCGTTTTTCTTTATGGTATAAAAATTTGGCGCATTCTGATTTAACAAATAGAGGAAAGCGTAATGGTTCTCATGAAGGTTTAGAAAAGAATCTTTTATATTATTTAAGCGTGCCGGAAATGAAGGCGATTGAAGAAGCGAATAAAAAGCCTTTTGAAAGTGCTAAACAATCAAATATTGGTATGTCGGATGCTTTTTATAGGGATTTGGGAGTAGAAAGACTTCAAAGAAGAATTGGGCCACAACAAACTCAACACGAACACATTGTATTAAACGACACAGTTGATGTTTTCTTGGTAAATGAAACCGTGCAATATTTTACAATGCCTTATACAAATAAAGTAATACATAAATTAGCAAAAGGCGTTAGATGGGATGATTCAGAAACCATTACTTGTGCAGAAGGGGATTTTACGCCTATCCAAATTACGCAAGCAATTCATGGGCTTGGTACGGCAAACGATACAGAATTTCATAAATTAAGACTGTCTATGTTCTGCAACGATACATTTATTGTTCTTATAGAACATTGTGCTGGAAGAAAGAAAATGTATGTAATGCTTGACAAAAATCCAAGATTTTACACTCTTGCTGGAGTTAATAATACTGCTTGGGAAAACTACTTAAAAACTAAACGTTCTCAAGAAGAAGCAAGACTTACTGCCAAAACAACGCTTGACGTTGAGGATGAAAAGAATAGAAATAGACAATCTAAATGGAAAGTTTTATTAGCAAATGAGATGATGAATTATACCACACACGAAGGAGAAGTTTTTTGTCCTTTTACTCAAATTAGTGGTAATTTTGAAGCTGTTCCTATGTTATTTATTGCTTCTCATATTAAAAGATTTTCGGATAGCGATTGCGATGAAGCATTTGATATCAACAATGGGTTGTTGTTATGTGCTAATGCAGATGCACTTTTCGATAAACACATGATAACTGTTGATGAGAACAAAAAATTAATATTCTCTTTCTTAATCGATAACGATTATATGTTGAAACAAAAATTATTGTTAAATCAACCTATTTTTGAAATCGTATTGAACGAGAAGAGAATGGAATATATGAAAGACCATAGAGAAATTTTCTTTAAGAAAGAACAAGAAAGAAAAAGGATGTCTGTTTAAGAAATGAGGGTATGTAGTTTATTTAGTGGAATAGGTGGTATTGACCTTGGCTTTCAACAAGTCGGGTTTGATATCGTGTGGGCAAATGAGTTTGACCACGACGCCGCAACTACATACCGTGTAAATTTCGGCGACAAGCATTTAGTTGAGAAGGATATACGTCAAGTTAATCCTCACGATATTCCAGATTTTGATGTGCTTGTAGCGGGCTTTCCTTGTCAACCGTTTTCTATTGTTGGTATGCAAAAAGGATTTAAAGACCCACGTGGAAACTTATTCTTTGAAATCGGTCGAATTATTGATATAAAAAGACCGCCTATCGTGTTTTTAGAGAACGTTGCAAATCTTATGGAACACGATGATGGGAAAACCTTTTTGGTTATTTATAATACGCTTGCTCAGTTTGGATATGCCGTTAAATATAAGGTGTTAGATTCGCAAGAATACGGAAATGTTCCACAGCAAAGAAAACGTATTTTTATAGTTGCTTTTTTAGACTACGACCAATGTGCGAAATTTAATTATCCGGAAACGATTGAACGAACAGTTCAACTAAACGATATTTTGGATAGAACTGTTAAACACGATGATATCTATTATTACAATGCGAGTTCGTTTTATTATGATGAAATGCTCAAAACGGTAACGGATAAACGTGCATTATATAAAATAAACGACCACGGCGTATCACCAAGAAAGCACTTTATTTGTCCAACATTAACGGCAAATATGGGTACATATCCGGATAGAGTGCCGATAATAAAAGATGATTTTGGAATTAGGAAAGTAACGCCATTAGAGTGTTTGGCATTGCAAGGTTTTCCAAAAGACTTTGTGTTCAAGGGAATATCGCTAAATAGTGCCTACAAACAATGCGGCAACAGCGTTGTTGTGCCTATTATAAGAAGAATTGCGGAAAAGATAAAGGAGAGTAGATAATGTGGTGGCAATGGCTTATATTTACCCTAATAATTATAGCAATACCGTACGGGTTATATAATATAAAAAAGCTTGCAATTAAGAGAGTAAAACCAACAAAAGAGCAAGAATCTAAGGGGAATCAAAGATTTTTTGTTTTATGCTTGTTTTATTGGTTATGTGACTTTTTCTATATGACGTTCATCATAAATAATCTTACGTGGAGATTTATTTTAGGTGGATTAATAATGGTTATTGTATTTTATAACCTTTCTAAAGCATTTATAAGTGGGAATAAAGTTTTTAGCTTTGGATTAATCCAAGATTTTATTGTTGGTATATCATTGACGGTATATTTAATCTACATTATTCCTAATAAAGAGTTGCAAGATATTATAATTCCTATTATTGCGGCGGTTTACGGTGGATTATTAACGCTTGTAGGTGTTGCGTGGACTATTAAAAGCAATAATAAAGATAGAAAAGCCGATTTAGAACGCATTGAAAATGAACGTAAAGAAGAAGAACGCAAAAAGTTTATCCCGTTTCTCCGTTTAGACCTTCCCGAAAAAGCTATTGGTGCAGTTAATACTCATTTTGGTCAAGGTTTAGATTTTGATAAAAAACAAGATTTGGAAAAACTTTCTAATAATAAGTTTTATTGTTATAAAATAAACGACTTTTCAGTTAAAAATCTTTCAAGAGAGTGTATTATTATTGAATCTATCGTTGTCGATGGCGAAGAACGTATTTTTAACGGGGACAAATTAGTTGAAAGCGGAAAATCAACTTGGGTAAAAACTACAGAGAATTGGCTTGTTAATTCGGCAAATATTTTGAAGTCTATCAAGTTAAAGTGTAAAGATTTAATCGGCAACTCTTATTTTCTTAATTGTAAATTCGAATATGATTATCCGCACGGCTTTTATCAAGTTGAAACTGAAATAGAAGGTATTACATATAAAGGATGGAATATTGAGTATTCAGTTAGTAGAATTGATTTGCCCGAACTTTTACAAGAACAATAAATTAATGAGTATTTTTTTATCGAATCAATGATTAAACCTATGGAGTAAAAAACAATGTATTTCAAACCGAGAATTTTTGTCAGTTCAACTATGGGTGACAAATTAGCATTAAGAAATAAAATAAAAGATATTTTTGAAAGCGCAGGTGCAGAGGTTGCACTGTACGAAAAAGATTTAACGCCTTCAACAACGCCTAATACATATAGAGAAGATATTTTGCAAACAGATTTTGTAGTATTTATAATAGACGAAAGATATGGTGCAAAGACAAATTTAGGATTATCTGGAACAGAAGAAGAGTTTAATATTGTAACTAGTAATCATATGCCTTGTCATGTTTATCTTAAACAGATCGAAAAAACAGAAGAGGCGGAGAAATTTGAAGTCTTAATAAAAAGCAAAGAAATATCTTATTTTTATTATAAAGACGAAAAAGACTTGTTAAAAAAATTAAAATCCACCTGTTTTACTATCGCTCGAGAAGTTTGTGTTTCTAGTCTTTTACAACAGAAAATGGATCCAAAATTAATTAATAAGTTAGCAATGCAAAAAGATTATAGCAATGCAATAACTTATATTAAACTTTTTGAAAAAGTATATGAAATTGAGAATAATAGTGTTTTTACTGTGCAGAATTCAAATTTGCTTATCTCAGTTTTTGATGTTGTATGTGAATATTATTTAAGGAATAAAAATCATTTTATAGATAAAAAGTTAGAAGATTATTTTGAAAACATATTTATTCTTGTAAAAGAAATCAATACGTTTATAGCAAATACTTCTATTCCTAACGCTGTTGGTCAAAACATACAGTTATTTGATGGGAGATTAATTTTTGTTAGTCTTAACAACTTCAATAATGGTACGGATTTTAATTTTCTGAACGCAAAAACCAACGATTTACGTTCCTTATACAATGCTTTGAAGTCTTATGTAGGTGTTATGAAGTTAGAAGTCGATTTACAATAATGGAGTAAGAAATGAGTAATATTACAACCAAAAAAATGCAAGCATTAGAGGCTTGTGAAAAAGTAATAAATGGTGTTGAAGACGGGCTGTTAAGTGAAATCGAAATAATTAAGAAACTTTAAACAGTATTAAAAACGAATGAGGGAATCTTATGGGAAAGAAATATAAATTTGAAAAGTTAACTTTAAAGGATGATGTTGATATTGATGTTTATGAAGAAGCATTGGATTATGTTTTTGAGTCCGATGATATTCGAAATGTTGCAATTTCTGGTGCTTATGGCGCGGGGAAAAGTAGTGTTTTGGAATCTTATAAGAAAAAACATCCAGACAAAAAGTACATTCATATATCTCTTGCACATTTTAACTCCGAGAAAAAAGATGACACAGATGAAAACGAAGTTTCCGAGTCGGTTCTTGAAGGTAAAATTCTTAACCAACTTATACATCAAATATCTTCGGATAATATCCCTCAAACAAATTTCAAAGTAAAACAAAATATAAAGCCAAGAAGAATCATCAAAAGTGCGTTTTTATGCTTGGCTATGTTGGTGTGTATAGGATTTTTATGCTTTTTTGATGAGTGGAAGGGATTTGTTGAACTCTTTTCAACAGATTGGTTAGGCAAGATATTAACTCTTACATTGAACAAATATGTACGTTTGTTTGCAGGTGTTATAATTTTGGTGATAACGTATATATTTGTTCATTCTGCAATCAAACTCCAAAAGAATAAAAATATATTTAAGAGATTGAATGTTCAAGGAAACGAGATTGAAATTTTTGAAAACCAAGACGATTCTTTCTTTGACAAATACCTTAACGAGGTTTTATATCTTTTTGAAAATTCGCAAACTGATGTAATCGTCTTTGAAGATATGGATCGTTTTGAAATGAATCATATCTTTGAAAGACTTAGAGAAGTAAACACTCTGGCAAATATTCAGCTGGCAAAGCAAGACAAATCAAAGAAGTTGATAAAAGGTAAAAAATCTGCTGATGATAAAAAAATTCTACGTTTCTTCTATTTGCTTCGCGATGATGTATTTGTTTCAAAAGATAGAACCAAGTTTTTTGATTATATCATTCCTATCGTTCCTGTTGTTGACGGAACCAACTCTTACGATCAATTCATTGAGCACCTTAATAAAAATGATTTAACTGACAAATTTGAAAAGAAATTTTTGCAAGGCATCTCACTATATATCGACGATATGAGATTGCTAAAAAATGTTTGCAATGAATTTTTGGTTTATTATCATCGTTTAAACACAACTGAATTGAACTTTAACAAAATGTTTGCGATGATAACCTATAAAAATCTTTTTCCACGAGATTTTAGTGATTTGCAAAATGGTCAAGGCTATGTAAAATCTCTCTTTGAGCATAAGGATGAATTCATATCGGCTGAGAGAGAAAAGACATTGGCTCTCATCGAAAATAAGAAAAAAGAAATTGCTGCTTGTAAAAACGAACAATTGGTTGATATCAGCGAACTAGATATAATAAAGGATGATAAATACTCCGATGCACATAGATATTCAAGCTATCAAAAGCAACGTGAATATGATAAGTGGATGCAAGATGTATATCCTATTAGAAAAGCAGCAATAGAAAATAAACTTAATGGTCGGTTATCTTTGTTGGAAAAAGAATTGATTGATCTTGAACTTGTTTTGGCTAAATTGGCTTCACGTCAACTTAAAGATATTATTAATAGAGAAAATCGACAAACAATTTTTCACACTACATCCGTTAATGAAATCGGCGACGAAAGTAAATATATTGAGATTCGCGGAAGCAATTATTTTGATTTGTTAAAATATTTGGTGGGAGAAGGTTATATCGATGAAACTTATGCCGATTATATGACATATTTTTATCCTAACAGTTTAAGTGTTGTGGACAAAAAATTCCTTCGTAGTATACGGGACAAGCAGGGCAAAGAATATACTTATTCACTTAAAAATCCTGCGTTGACTTTAACATATCTTAACATAGCGGATTTTGAAGAGCCCGAAATATTTAATTTCGATTTGTTTGAATATGTTTTAAGTAATAATGCCGATTATTCGGAACAATTTATCATACAGTTAAAAATTCGAAAGAAATTTGATTTTCTTAGCCAATATTTTACTACTCGAAAAATTAAAAACTCAATTGATAAGATTATTAAATATTGGCCCGAATTTTTCCATGATGTAATAGCTGATGCAAGTATGCCAGATGATCAAATTCGTGAGATTTCTTTATGCGTTTTGTTATATTGTGATGATAAGGCTATTGAATCTGCGAATATTGATAATTGTTTGACTGAATATGTATCAAAAACGAATGATTATCTAAATTTGAGAGAGTTCAATGCGGAGCGGTTAATTAACTCTTTCGAACTTATCAATGTAAAATTTAGATCTATCAATTATGATGTTTCTGAAAAGAATATCTACAAGTTGGTATATGAAAAGTCTATGTATTGCTTGACATATGAAAACATCAAAAATATGTTAGATAATATTCACGGAATTCAAGATGAAGCAATTGTGAAACACCAAAATTACTCAGCATTGCTATCAATAGCGGACTCTCCGATTTATGGTTATGTGAGAGAAAATATAGCAGAATATTTTGAAATCGTGTTTAAGATGTGTGACGAAAAAATTGCAGATGATGAAACAACTATTCTCAATGTGCTTAATGATGAATCCATAACTGACGAAATCAAAAAACAATATGTTCCATTGTTGTCCAACTTCGTTTCAGATATTTCCCAAATAAACGATCATAAATTGTGGGGTCTATTGCTTGAACAAAAGAAATTGCACTTTAGCGAAAACAACTTGTATTATTGTTTTTCAGAATATAAATCCCTTACTCCTTTGTTGGTCGATTATATTAACGGATATAGTGGAATCATCGATATATCAAGTATATCTATTGAAACGGATGGGCAGTTTAAGAGTAAGATCTTTGGCTCTGCAATAAAGTGCTTTGAGCTGTCCGATGCTAAGTATGGGCAAATCTTATCTTCTACTGCCATTGTGTGCGATGCTTCGTTTGACATTGATAATGTGCCTACATCAAAAATGAATGTTTTGATAGATAATGGAATTATTCGAATGTCTAAGGGGTGCTTAATTTCTATTAGAAACAAGTATAAGGATGTTCTTTTCCATTTTATAAAACAAAACATTGCTGAATATGTCGATATGATGAGCTCGGATGTGTTTGTTTTTGCTGAACTTATTGAGATGCTTTCTTGGAATATTGAAGACGATTACAAGATTGCACTTTTAGGTTTTACAAGCGAAAAAATTAGTGTAATTGATAAGAATTATACTGACAGAGTGTTTTCTACCATCCTTAAGAACCATTTTGTTTTAGATGATTTACCGCATTTGTTGCAGATATATGATTCTTATGCTGAGGAAATAAGAAGTATCATATTCGATATATCTGTTAAAAATTATTCGAGAGTTTTGGGATGTGCTTCTAATCTTACGGATCTGTACATCAAAGAATTGTTTTCTTGTGATAAGATTGATAATACTAAGAAAATTGAGTTATTTGTTACGCTTATTCAGACTATATCTATCGAACAAGCCAAGGTATTTGCTTTGAACCTAAATCGAACCGATCTCGCTTCGGCTTTAGAGCCTAATAAACGTCCAAAGATTTCGTGTAATGAACAAAACAAAAATATTCTTGAATGGTATAAACAAAGATCTTGGATATATGATTATTCGGCAAACGAGGATAACACATATTATACTGTTAAAAAATCAAAACCTATAGTCAATCGTACTGTTAAAGACATTTTGCTTTAAGAGACAAATTAACAATATAAAAATTCTAAAAGAAGGTACGTGCAGTTGTCACAATAAAAACTGATACCATAATCACAGTCCTCTGCGAGCAAGAATAGACAACAAGGAACTAAATATAAGTGAAGTAGCCTAAAATAAGTGAAGGACTATAAAATTATGAAAAAAGCATACAGAATTATTTCAATTGAAGCGGCGGATATTTATCGCAAAGAGCAGGAAAACGGCGTTAGCGTTGGGTATAAAATGCCCGAAAATAAAAGCGACGCCTATTTTCGTTTGTTCAAAATCTATTTGGATAATTCGCTCGATTCAGTTGAACTTGAAAACGCATATAAGCGCATTTGCCGTAAAAAGTTTTATTTTAAGGATAAGAGCGAAAATGAATATACCCTTGCTGTAATCAACTTAAAATTTAACTATACGTACAAGTCCGAAAACGGCAAACCTATAAAAATCAAAGACTTGCGCTCGCATTTTTACGAAAATGGCTTTTATTTAGACGGCGTTCACTACGTAAGATATAAGCGTAGCGCGGGCAGTTCAAGAGAGGGTAAATGCCTTTTTATTGATGAGCGTTTATATAAAGCAATGGACAAGTGGAGCAGTTGTGGATTGAAAGCGCAAACTGACCTTGCTTCGTGGGAATCGTATAAAGCCTTATCACTTAGCAGTATCAAAGGAACGGTGGATATTCCACTTGAAGGAATACTTTTTGTTCCTGATTATAAAAGCACGTTTACGGAAGAAGTTATTTCCGTAGAACTTAAAGACGGGAAACTTGTAGCCGAGCAAAAGCAAACTGAAATCACTAATGATATTTGGGACGGCGAAAGCCTTTTGGACGAAAGCGTGTTTGAAAGCGGATATGCGGACAAGCATATGTTGTTGCTTCGTAACAAGTTCTTTAAGTCTTGCGCTTTTAGAACCAAACTTCAAAAATGGATAAAAGATAAAAACATTACCCTTGACGACATAAAGAAAAGGGGATTTACGCTTGCAACCGACGTTAACCAAATTGTAATGGTAACTACACCGAATAGTTTAAAGTATCTTAAATTCGCAGGCGGTCTTTCCGAGAAGAATATTCGCAAGTGGATAGAAAACATAGATAATACTTTTGGCGTGGTAAAATGGGATAAAGGAACGAGATTTTTTCACGGCGATATGGTGCAGAGCAGTTATCAACTTCTCAATACCTTGGGGCTTGACAAAGCGCAAGCGGAAAAATTATTACAACCGAGTTTTGATTATATATCGCTTGTTAGAAACGACGTAGAGTTTATGCGCTATCATTTTACCGATGCGTACGTAAGGGAAAAAGAAGAAAAAGAAAAGAAAGTTCCCGACGGGCTTGCCGAGCGCGCCGAAGTCATTTTTCGTTTGCTTTTCAGTTGCTCGTTTTTCGATTGTACGGCTTTGTATGCTAATTTTAGAGATGACGTAGTAAGTGGACTTAAAAGTAATTTGCGCCGTGGACATATTTTACTTAACGGCACGAACGCAACGTTGTTCGGTAACGGTCCCGAACTATTAAAGTACATAGCCGGCGAAAAGATAACAAGCGAATTAAAGAAAGGGGAAATATACTCTAAGCGTTTTGCAAATGGTGTAAAACTTCTTTGCGCACGCTCACCGCATATTACGATGGGCAATCTTTATTGCGTGGAAAATAATCTTAACGGCGATATTTGGAATTACTTTGATTTGGGTGAAAATATCGTTTGCGTAAACGCTATTGGAGAGAATATTCAACAGCGCCTCAACGGTTGCGATTACGATTCAGACGCTATGCTCATAACCGATGATAAGTTATTAGTAGAAGCAGTCGAGAAGCATAAAGAGAATTTCAAAGTGCCTGTTTGTGGTATTCCGTCTATGAGTAAAATCGGACAAACACTTGCCGAGCTTGACCACGATACGAGCGAAAATAAAATAGGCGAGATTGTAAACCTTTCGCAAAAGTTAAACAGTATTATATGGAACGAAATTCATCACGGCGCGCCTATAGATAAAATCTTAGATATTTATAACGACGTTTGTAAACTTGCTGTTTTGTCGGGATTAGAAATAGACAAAGCAAAGCGCGCTTACGACAACGTGAACGTGGGCAAAGAACTTTCTGTATTGCGTAAAAAGTATAATCGTCCTGCGCCTATTTTCTTTAAGGAGATAGATGAAAAGGGCAAGGACAACGAATACGAGTTTTACGATACGGCGATGGACTATATCTACCAAGCCGTTAGAAAATTCAACTTCTTAAAGGGTAAGCGAAAGAGAATAAATTATATGCCTATTTCTTGGGTAGTGGGAGAAAATGCAACTTCGGATAACGCTACTGATTATCGGCACAGAGATAAAATTATCGAGATTTGCGAAGAATATAGAACGAGAATTGACCGCTTGTATATGGAACTTCGTATAGCGGATGACCAAGAAAAAGAAGTTCTCTATGATAGAATTACGGAAGAGAAAGCTGAGAGAGATAGACAAGTTTCAAAGTGGCTCACGAGTAAAAACGTCCTTATATTTGTAGTGCGCCACTACGAAAAGAATCGTCCGTCCGATTGGCGAATTTATGCACCGATTGTAAATTCTAATAGGTTTAAGGACTTTATGCTTAAAGGTGGCTCGCCTATAGGTTTTGTTGAAGAAAATAAAAATGGAAACATTACCGTATATGGCAAGAAATTCGCAAGAAAATGGTAAAAAGTGAAAAAATTATTTTTAATTGCAAAGTAAATCAAATCAGAAATTAGCATTTTTCCTTTCGTAGAAAGGAAAGGGCTTGCCAAAAATTAAAAATGAGTAATCGGCGTAATAGAACCCGTTTCCCCAAAGCGTGGAAATGAAAGCTCGACAGAGATAAACTGTCGGGCTTTTTCTACGTCCAAAAATACAATTTAATATATGGGTATAAAGGTTGGTTTCGTCGACATAGCGAGGAACGTATTTGTCTTGCCAAATACCGATTTTTCAAATCGCCTCGTTAGGGGAAACCCCTAATACCCCAAACAACAAAAAAATAAAAGGAGGAGAAATTATAGGAAGGAGAACAAGACCATTTGCCTACAATTTTAGGGCAAGCGAGCAAGAGAAAAATTTAATAGATAGTGCAATAGCAAAAAGTGGACTGACGATAACGGACTTTGTAATTCGGTCAATTATCGATAAGCCGATTACCGTGATAGAAAACGGCAACGATATTTTAGCTGAACTAAAACGGCAAGGCAACAACCTAAACCAAGTCGTTAGAAACAGTTATAACGGCTTTGCGACGGAAGAAGAAATAAGAAACTGTATTGCCGAGTTGAAGAAGTTATATGGAAAAATATCTATTGCAATCGGAGGTGGATAATGCCACTTTTTAAGTGTAGTGCAAGCAAAGCAAAACCGAAAAATGGTATCGCGTATATCACCGATGAAAAGAAAACAAAGATAGTATCGGTAAGAAATCTTTTTGAAGACGAGGACTACGCCAAGCAGTTTGATGAAACGGCAAGTAGATTTGGTAAAGGGGATAAGTTTGACGAGCGTAAATATTATCATTGTAAATTATCGTGCGCGCGTCAAGATAACGTTTCACCCGAAAAAGCTCACGCCTACGCCGAAGAACTTACGGCTAAATTATTTCAAAACTACGAGTGCGTGATTGCCACGCATACGGACACGCAAACGGTACATAGCCATATTATCGTAAACGCGGTGGACCCGATAACGGGTAAGAAATTGCAGTTCAACAAACAAGACTACGTGAAGATGAAAGACGAAGCGAATAGGATAGGGAAGAAATACGGGTTTACCGAAACGGATTTTAGAAAGCGTGGTAAAAATAGTAGAACGGCAGTTGAAAAGAAGATTATGCTCAAAGGCGGTATTAGTTGGAAAGAAGAACTGAGAGAAGTAATTGCGGAGGCAACCAAAAACTCAACCACGCCTGACAAGTTCAAGGATTATCTTGAAAAGTGTTACGGCGTAAAAATCACAAGGGATGGAAAGGATTATTCCTATTTGCATCCCGACAAACAAAAACCTATCCGAGGGGAAAAGCTCGGAACAAATTATACAAAAACGGAGGTAATAAAAGAAATTGATAAACAAAATAACGGGCGAGCGTCCTCAACCCGTAATAGAGGACGAACAAGTGGATTTATCAAACAATCCACAGGCGTTGGAGCTTTGCGAGGAGGTAAAACGACTAACGGCGGAAGCGCGAGAAGCGTTGTTAATGCAAGCCTTAACGGTATCGAGAGAACATTGCAACGACTTAGTTTTGAGGCTGAATGTGCGAGTCGAGGAACTGACGCGTCAAGTGAAGAACGTAGAATGGTACAACGAAAGGCTAGAGAAGAAGCTGAAAGAAAGCGTAGAGAAGCTGATAGACGACGTGAAAGGGAGCAATTGCAAACTAGCGAAGGAGATAGAGTTCTCACTCAACCAGATAACGGAAGCAGTAACGGAAATCGAGCACCTTGTAAGCACAGCTATGGGAAAGGCGATTGATTCGGCTACTCAACTGTTAAACGATAGAGTAAAAGAAGCAACGGATATGGCAGTAGCAAAAATAAACGAAGGAGCAGAAGGGCTAAATAAAGAACTGAGAAAAACTAAAGAAGAAATTCAAAAACAGCGCGAAGAAATGCAAGTGGAAGGCGGTTTTAGAAAGTTTATGTTTTGGGCTACGCCGATACTTCTGTTTGCGCAAAGTATTGCAATGGCACTTTTACTATTAAGATAAAACTATTTTCTCAAAAGAATATAAAACAGCTTGACTATCTCGTGATATCACGGTATAATATTGCTACAATAAATTTAAGGGAGGGTATTATGAACGAAGAAGAAATCATTAAAAAAGCGGAAGCGAACGAAGGGTTGACTGTGGAAGAAGTAAAAATCTATCAACAAGCAGTTAAACCTAAAAAGCACGTTTACGGCAAGTACGGAACGCTTGCAAAACAGTATATTGAAGAGCATAACTTCGGTAAATTGTTAAGTTTAGCAGGGCAGTTGCCTGAATATTTGCACGGAGTAGATAAAGCCGCAGAAGATTTGTATGATACTATGTGGGACAAACTTTCTAAAAGCGAACAATATCGCCGAACGGGTAATTACTTGGAAGACGTTAAAAGAATTAACGCAATGAAACAAGTGATTGAAGAAGAGATTTTAAGCGAAATAGTTTATATTTAAGGAGAAAATACAATGGAAAAACAATTAACGCCAAAACAAAAGGCAAGAATTAAGTATGAAATCGTGCACAAGGAAGAGCGTGAACAAGCGACGAGGCAATTTAACACGAGACTTCCTGTGAAAGAGCACGATGAAATAATGGCTTTCTTAAAACAAAAAAGAATTTCAAAAGTAGATTTGATTAGATTAGGATATCAAACGCTAAGAAAAGAATTTGAAGAAAGCAAATAACAGCGGGACACATTATGTGCTTAATACACCCGTAATGTCGGGAATTAATAAGGAGAAAAATGATTGCATAGGGCATTCGTACTTATCTTTCCGTTAAAAGTGCGGATATCACCCTATAAAATAAAAAATTAAGGAGAATTGAATTATAAGGAATTAAATTTAAGAGAAGAAAAATTAAATAATGAAGTGGAAAATCAAGGTTGCTACAAAGCCCAAAACGTGGAGAAAATCGACAAGTCAAAAATAAATATGGAGGTGTTAAATAAGATTATCGCGTTTAAGATGTTAGAGATTATGCGTGATAACGAAATGATTGACGAGCGAGAATACGCCAAAATCGAAAAGAAGCGTACTCAGTTTGGGGAAAGTGTAGTAAAGCAAAATAAATTATTCAAAGGAGGCGATTTAACTTGATTGAAAACGGAATGGTAATGCCCACTAACATTAATTTTAACAGGGCAAGGCAAAGAAGAGTGGTTTTCTACGGACGAGTTAGCACGGAGCACGAAGCGCAACTCTCGGCGTTAGAAAATCAAATGCAATGGTACGACGACGTGGCGGATAGAAATCCTAATTGGTATGTTATTAAGAAATATATCGATGAAGGGATTACGGGAACGCAAGCGAAAAAGCGACCTGCATTTTTAAGGATGATACAAGACGCTAAACAAAAGAAATTTGATTTAATTGTAACGAGAGAAGTGTGTAGATTTGCAAGAAACACGGTTGATACGCTTGTGGTTACGAGAGAATTAAAAGAGTACGGCATTGAAGTCTATTTCGTAGAAGATAATATTTGGACGATGGACGGAGACGGCGAACTAAGGCTTACGATTATGGCAACGCTTGCGCAAGAAGAAAGTCGAAAAATTTCCGAGCGTGTTCGCGCGGGGCAAAAAATTAGTAGAGACAAGGGTGTTTTGTATGGAAGTGGTAATATTCTTGGTTATGATAGGGACAAGGCGAAAGGGACTTACGTAATCAATGAAGAACAAGCCGAAACGGTGCGTATGATTTACGATATGTATTCGGCGGGTAAAGGAATCTCGCAAATTCGTGATGAGATGATACGACGTAAAAGAAAAGATAGTTCGGGGTTAGTTAGATGGGAGAACGCGAAAGTATCACGAGTACTACATAACTCAACCTATAAAGGCTATCCTGCGTACTTAAAATCACGAAGAAATAATTTCCTTGACCAAAAAATTATTATAAACCGTGACGAAGATACCTATCTTTACGTAAAAGGCGATTTTGAACCGATT
>SVHH01000007.1 GCA_015055945.1 Clostridiales bacterium | reverse complement strand
TCTTTTCACCTCCTTCGTTTTATTCTTTTGCTTTATGTTTTTGCAGAATTGCTTCAAGCTCTGCCCTATCCGTCGTAATGGATTCGTGTTCCTCTTCCGACGCTTTTATAACAATCGGTATCTTATTTGCACTAGAACAAACCAACGCTTCACCTCTATTAAAACTTGTTATAGCGTGTATTTCGGTTCTCGTAAGTTTTAACACGTCTCTTACGTATTGAGCCTCATCATGTTCCAAATTCAAAATGATTTTATTTTGACTGTTATTGATTATAGCTCTACCGTACTTTCCATCTTCCAACCCAAAAAAATCGGATAAATCCTGTGTTGCCGCTATCGCTGCTCCACCATAGCCTCTAATAGTTTTGAATATGTTCAAACAAAAATCGGCTGCAAGGCTATTAGACGATGCACCGACAAGTTGCCATATTTCATCAATAAAAATCGCTTTCTTTTTAATTCGGTCTAACTTAATATTATCCCAAACGTAATCAAGCGCTATCATCATGCCCACTGGTAGAAGTTTTCCTTTTAATTCGGATAAATCTATTACGATGTATTTGTTTGATAAATCTACGTTGGTTTGACGATTAAAGGACTGCGCCGAACCGGTAACAAACCTGCTCAAAATTATTGCCAGACGTTCCGTTCTTGGATTATCTTTCAAATTCTTATGCAGATCTCCAAGGACTGGCATTCTCTTAAACTCTTTGCTGCTACCATTCACATACAGACTTTTGTTTTTATGAGTGATGCCAAAATCTTTGTATGTTTTTATCAGCGCTTCATCAAGAAGCTGTTCCTCTTCGTTTGTGATATCTGGAATTAATAACGTAAAGAAAATCATAAGTTGCTGAATTTTTCTTGCCAGCAGCGAATCATTTCCCCTATAATCCGTTCCATCTATCAAATCCATTTCAGGACTTATCGTTTGCCGAATCTCCATCACGTTAATACAGTGCGGAGAGCCTGGTGCAATTCTAATAAAACTGCCGTTTATTTTTTTACAAGCTCGCTTAAACTCGTGCCCTTTTATAGGTGCAAGAATAAACGATTGAATACCGCGCATACGCATGCGCAATGCAAGCAGTTGCATGGTAAAAGTCTTACCTGCACCGCTTGTTCCAATAAGATTTAGATTTGCGTTTTTGTTTTTCTTTGTATTAAAAAGGTCAACGATACAAAGTGAATTATTGTGTTGGTTTACGCCAAGTAAAACACCCGTGTCATCAGACAATTCAAAGCTAGTAAATATGTATGACGATGCAGCACCACTCGTTAAAACGTTTCGTTTTGCTTTCTTTTCAAGAACTGGCGAAACTCTTAAAAATGGCATCACCGACTTAAATGCTTCTTCTTGTTGAAACTTTCCTTCTGAAACACTAATATCTATCGCTTTTAACTTATCTATTACTTGTTGCTTACGCCACAAAAGTTCCTTCTTTGTGTTCGCAGATACCGTAATAAATACCGACATATAAAATAGGTCTTCGTTATAGTTAGCAATTCCTTGTTTAATGTAATAGCCTGCTTGAATTGAATTCGTCAACTCTTCATAATCGGTGCTCGTATCTTGCATATCTTTAAGTTTTGTTCTATTAAGCCGAATTTTTTGCGCAACCTTATCTATTACTTTGCTTTTGTTTTCTTTTTTCAAGAATACATCAACGTTTATACCATCACCAGCATTGATTAATGTAGATAACCACCCTGCTCTTACTTTACTTGGGTAGCCATTACCTTTGATATATAGAACCGTGTAATATCTACCATCCATAATCGTATAGGCATGATTGGTAAAATCAATCCCTCTTGGTGCAATGAAATTTTTAATAGGCACATTCGGAACCTCATCAACTCCGATTGTCTTACCCTCAACTCTCATCGCATCCATCACAACACGTTCTACCCTTTTCACAAAAGGCTCCGTCGTACATGAATTGCGATTAAAATACGTATATAAAATTTCCATTATCTCTTCGTTTGGATTTTTATATTGTAGTATGTTATTACCACATTGAGAAAAATAAGCTCTCGCATTTTGTTCCACCGTTTGAAGCGTTGAATATACTTGTTGAAAATCATCGTTTTTGTGTGGCGATTCATATTGGAATATAAGAAAAAAGCGCCTTGTTAGCGCTTCCTTACTTCCCACCTCTTTTATCAGATTGATATAACTTTCGCCAAGCGTCCAACATTTATTATCCGATTCAGTTCTAAGTTCTTTCCTTAAAACCTCCAAGTGTTTTTCAGTGTCAGCTCGCCGTGTTATGCTTTTAAACTGCATTCTTACTGGACATATTTTTAACCAACTTGCAAATGAAGAAATAATTGAAAACTGCTCATCATCTGACCGCAACATAAAGTTTATAGGCTCGATTTCAAGAATCTTAATATATCTTCCATCTGTGGTTTCAATAATGCCTGCCTTTATATCTTTCACGGGAATAATATCCTGTGCAAACTCAAGTTTATTTTTCTTCATTTTTTACGTCCACCCTTTTGAAATGTAATTTTTTTCTCTTAAATAGATGCTTTAGAATCCGACCTAAAAACTGTAGTAAAGAATCACCGTCAACACCCATCGCACTAAATATTGCAAGCGGTACTAACGTTATTGTCATTACCACTACCTTTACCATATCAGGCATTGGTATTAACTTTAATTCTACAAATCCTAAAGCCACAACTAATATAATTGTTTCAATAGCATTTCTCCAGGAAAGCAATCCACCAAGCAACTTACCTGAATCGGTATAATTAACTGGAATACTATATACGTTTTCTAGTTCTCTTTCATCCATATCATCCTCCTTCATTTAGCGTTTTTTCTAAAGCCGTTGCCATAAACTCAATAGCCTCACCATTTGTAATATCAAACTCACCATACTTTGCATTCAAGTCCAAATCGAATGCTGTTAATATTGAGCTTGGATCAAATGGTAATATCGTACAAACAACGTACTCAAAGATTTCATCTATTGGACCAAGTAATGTATCTATTATTCGGTTCGCTTTGCAAATTTGATATTTTATAGGGAACATCAAAGTGCTTACGCTGTTAAGTTTATTGGCGAAATTTTCTTGACTTGTCCCTTGCTGATTCATTGAAACAGAATACGCTGCAATAATATAATAGGTATCATAATCATTGCTTGTTGGTCTTGTATACGTTAGATGTTTCATAGACATTGAGTAATCATAGTTACCAATAGAAATAATATCGTCAACTCTACCTAACGTAAGCTCAAAAGCAATATCTATAATATCGTCCACCGTGTTTGACAACTCTTCATAAGCTTGTACTATTGACGTTTGCTCTCCTAATCCTTCGAACTTATTTCCGAAAATTGTATCAAAAATAATACTAGGGATAGAAAGAATTGCAACGACTATAAAAACAATAACTAGCGTTATAGAAACAAAAATCTTAAACAACGTATGGCGCATTGACCACGCTGCTGAAATAATCGCTCCCCACGGTCCACCTGCTGCTGTGCCTGCTGCAATTTGAGAAACAGCTTTACCTGTTTTTACACCAGCTTTTACTGTCTGGGCCGCGACGTTTGCCGTTGCTTTTGCACCCTCTTTTGCGGTGTTCGCCGCTGCTTTGCCAATACCTTTGGCGGCTTTTGATATATTTTTTGCGGCCTGCCCGTAATTGTCTTTACCGTCGCCGACTTGTTGTTTTGTTTGTTCTGCCACAAAATATTTACCTCCTTCGCATGAAAAAAGAGCCGATAACTTTTTACCGACTCTTATCATAATTATATTAAGTTTTATTAAATTCTCCCATATTATAATAGCTTATCATACGCCCAAAGCTTTTTAACAATGGGCGTATTTACGCTATTAAAAAAAATATAAAAAGGAGAAACTTGTGTGATCATCTTTTTCTTCTAGGTTCTCGGTCAAAAGAATCTGTTCTTGATTTAGGAGTTCCGAATCTTGAAGGTTCTCCCCTATATCTCACGGTTTCAACCGATACCGTTCTTACATTATCGCCATTATATACTGGCTCGCCGTTCTCGTAAACGGGACGACGTTCAACCGCAGGTGTTCCATCTACGGCATACCATTGATGTCCGGTATTGTCTTCATACACGGTATAATCGTTTCTCGGTGTTTCATATTGATTCGAATCATAGAAACGAGTTCCAGAACCGTCTTCATGTCGGATTTCAAATCTTCCATTATCTCCTTCACTTACAGACGTAACGGTCCCCTCATATCCAGGCATAAAGTTTTGGAATTGTGCGATATTATAATCCGTTGCATCGCTACCACTTTCAAAAGACGGCATTTCAGCATTAGGATTCATTGCATACCATGCAACCCCGTTCTCTGTGTACAAGGTTGAGTGTGGAGCGTCCGGTTCATCAAAGTAAGCACTGTTATACCAAAGAGTATTACCATTAGCATTACTTGCTTCAACTACCCCATCGCCAACAGACCTTAATACAGTTCCGTTTTCTACTCCGGGGAACATAGTTGAAACCTGCCCACTATCCATAACACCATTTTGGAAACCAGACAAATCATTATATTCTCCTGCCCCAGCACCACTTGCCGTTTGATACCATTTACTTCCATCCGTTGCCGTAACAATTGAATGTGGTTCGCTCGGCTTTTCAAACTGCTCAGCACTATACATACTTAATGCCGCTTGTTTACCGTCAGTTCCGATAGCGGTCGTAGATATCTTACCACCCGTTATTTGAGTATCGCTAAGTGTTTTCCCTTTAAGGTGTGGCATATAGTTTCCCAAACTCTTATTAGCAATATCTCCTCCGATGGTTCCTGAAACGCTGGGATGTCTTCCCGCAACAGACGCAATCGATTCACCCGTTAAAGTCGCACCGTTTCTTGCTGCAACTCCGCCAAAGGCTCGTCCCACAACACCAATTGCACCACCAGCGCCCATTCGTGTTCCTCCTTGAACAACGGAATCCCTAACAAATGAGTTCCCTTTGAATCTACTGAAGAAACCACCTGCGCCACCAGCAGCGGCAACACCGCCTGCACCAGAACCAAACACATTTCCAGCTCTTGAGAAACCACCCATACCGCTTGTTACTAATCTTGCGGCCATAAGTAATTCAAAACCAAGACCAGTTCCTGTTTGTGCTACGTTGAGACCTATTGATGCAAGGTATGCATCAAACCTTTGAGCCGTCTTTAAGAATGCCAGAGCACAGAACAACCAAAGGAATACGCTTCCGTGTCCGTTTGTTAGTGCTCCCCCTGCTCCAACGTAATGTCCCACCGAACTGTTAAATGCTCGTAGGAACCAAACGTTCATTATTAATAGTAATAACTGTGAGCCTACCATTCTACACCATGACTTAAATACTTGGCTGGTACTTTGTGACGCACCCATCGAATAAGCCAATGGCGAAGTATAACAAAGAACACCAACAACGATATATCTTTCTACGACTTCCAATAATAATTTGAAATAGTTCCATCCGAGTGCAATAATTAATATAAGGATTAAGATTTCACCCACCACCGATACCATTGAAATGAAGTTGGTTAAACCATTTCGTAGAGCTCCTTCAATTCCCGCAAAAGTGAAATGCTCTTTTGATACAACCACGTCCATTAAAGCCGTGTACGGAGCTTTCGCTATATTCAATATATATAAGAATATAGGTTTAGCGAAATAAATCAATAACGCAAATAACGCACTCTTAAAAATTAATGTCCAAGGATTTTCAGATTCCCCAAGTGGTCCGCTGAAAGCCTTGAACAGTTGCCACACTGTTATTAAAAACAACAACGCCCAAGCCATATACTGCATTACAGTAAACGCACTTGCGACAAAAGGAAAATATTCTTCCATTGCCGTCATATCTGTACCGAGCGCATTTAAGAATAATCCAGAAACAGCGTCCATGAGGTCCGTGACAACACCGCTAACCCAGTCAACTATCCCTTCAAACATCCAATCAAGCAATTGTTATCACCTCCCTTTCCTTGATTAGGTTTACCCAACGTAATTTCCGCCCGCAATAAGCGGTTGTACATACGCTACAATTAGTCCGAGAGAATTCAATATAACCCAAGTAATTAAAATTCTCTTCAACCAAGCACTTGCTTCATCTACTGCTTTTTGGTTCCTAGAAACCATTCTTACAACCAAAGCCACTGCTGCCATCGCAACAGCAATAATGGTACTGATACCAAGAAGCTTATAATAAAAATCGTTCATAACGGTTTCAAATCTATCCCACATAGTTTCAGTTGCTGCAAACGTTGTCTGCATACAAACAAGAATAGCCATGAAAGCAAAGACAAGAGACCAGTATACAATTTTTATCCAAGCACCTTTTTGCTTTTCTGCTTGCATACTTTTTACCTCCTTTTTTTAGTAAACAAAAACACCGTTTAGGATAGTTTTCCTAAGCGGTGCGTTCGTTTGGTTTCAATTTTTCCACGATACCATTTTAACACATTGAGAATCCCCGTTAAATCTCTTTTTTGTGTAAGTTTTGTATATTTTTTGTGTAAGTTTCGTATCTTTTTAAAAAAATTAAAATTTAACTAAAAAACCACCATTTGATTTGCATATCAAAACGGTGGTTTCACGTCTGGTTTCAATTTTTCCACGATATCATTTTAACACATTAGGAATTCCCTTTATATCTCTTTTTTGTGTAAGTTTTGTATATTTTTTGTGTATGTTTCGTATCCTTTTAAGAAATTTTTAATATTCTTCTCTAAAAAGTCTCAATCTTAAGAATCTTTTTCTAAAGACAGAACTCTTTATTATACTCCGATTGCCACGCAATAAGCCTAAGTTTTGCGTTCTTCATCTTCATTTTCCTAAATTCCGCAAAAGAATTAATTATATTTTTAATAGTTTTATCATTAATTTCCTTTACGGATAAAACCTTCCCTATCGCATAACGAGAGCCATCCGTTGTATTTAGAACATAAACACACTGAGAGCAATCAAGTATAGCCTGCACAAGTATTTTTAATTCATTAAACCCTTGTTCATTTGCAGGGAATTCTTTTTGCGTTCCTGCAAAAAATAATGTAAATACGTCACTTGTTTTGATTGATAAATCGTTTGTCTTCTCAGGATTTTTAACTTTTACAAACAACTGTCCTACATCAAGAAAATCATATCCTTTGTTTTCAAATGTGTACTTTTGTGTTTCATATCCTACAAGAAGGCTTAACAATTCATCTATTTTTTCTAATGTAAATTTATTTTTTTCTTTCATTGTTTACCTCCTGTATACTAATTTACATAAATAAATGGCAGACCAATTAAAATTATTAATCAGTCTGCCACCTTAAGACTGTTAGTTTACTTATATTATATCAAATATAAAAAAATATTTCAATCACTTTTCAACGCCTTAATTATCTTCACCTCCATCTTTTTTTCTGTTTTCATAAATGTACAGCAACTCTAACCAAAATGCCAAATCCTTGTCTGCGCTCGTCCATAAACGAATAGAAATTAATGCTATAGCTTGGTCCCTAAGTAAATAATATTTCTTTCTCGATATATTTAATCGGTACAAAATATCATCAATGGTCAAATCTTCTTGCGTTGCATAAGTCAAATAAATAACTTGATACATATTTTCGCCCTTAGGCATTTTCTGCAAGACACTTATTGCATCGTTCACCAATTCCAAAACCATTCTTGTCTTTTCAATGCTAGCTAATTTCCTATCAAGTTTTTTATTCCCAAACGCTAATTCTCCATCAACACGAGCCAAAAGTTTATCAACGCTCTCTAATGGTTGAGCAAGTTCCGTTGCAATAAATTCAGGAAAACATTCAACCAACCAAACTATTTTTTTGTAATTTCTAAGTAGTAATCTAGTGTTATGAAATGCCTTCGGCATCTTATTATTCTTAAAGTCTTGTAGAACTTCATCAACTTTCTTGGTATCACCAGTAAGTGTACCGTCCAAGAACAACCTTAAAAAATCCGAATGTTCTTGTTTCATCACATTAATTTCTTTGGACATTTCTGCCTTTCTCATTTCATTAGTTTCTTTTTTTTCTTTCATTGCTGATTCTCCTTATCGTGTAAATCCAGAGACACACAAGGACCACGTATTTTATTTAGTTCAATAACTTCTCTTTTGAGTAATATATAATATTCTTTGCAGTCACAACTAATTTTAACGTCTTTCCAACACGGAGAAATATACGCGCGTATTATATAATGAAAAAGTGCAACGCTATTTTTTTCTTTCTCACCGATAATTAGGTTTGTAAAATCCTCTCCCATTGTTTCGATAAGATACCCTAGATTCCCGTGAGTGCAATCTACGTTCATATCTTCTAATGTCTGACGTGTTTTCAAAATCACTTCAATTATTTCTAACTGGTTTGGTAATACAATATCTTTACTGGTCGGATACAACTTATTGAATAGCAAACAACCATATGTTCCAGGAAGACGATATAATTCAAACACCTCCTTATTTTTTTGTAAAAATCTCCACGTTTTTGTCTTTTCCCAGCCCCAGCGTTTACTAAGTGTCTCCAATGATAAGAAGACATTCAATTCTTGAAACCTTACCATTGGAGCAAAAAAAGTTAAAAAATTTTTTCTATCTTCATAAATTGTATGAATCCAAAGGTCTAACCACGCATCAGATTCGCCAAATTCATACCCTTTACTTACAAGACGTTCAGTAATATTTCTTGGTACGCAAAGAAAACCGTAATCGTTAGTTGCATAAGTATTATCGCCTAAACATGCTTTCCCTGAACATTCGATAACCCAGTCATTTATCTTATACGTTAATTTTTTTGTTTGAACATCAATGTTATAAGTTATGTATCCAAATCTAGCAAGTTCATCCATAACGTGCATCGCCTTTTCTTTCGACTTAAGACCAAGAATACTCTTTAATCCCATAATTCCACCAACCCATTCACCAGGATTTACCTCATTGGTGTGTCCACAATAAAAGGATTGCCCTTTTCTAAAAGCAACCCTTGCGGCGAGTTTCATCCAATACCCCATAATTCCTTTCTTTTGCGGTATAATTTTGCGTGGTAGTTTTACCCACTTAAATTTCATCAAACAACTCATAAGACCTCCTTGTTGAAATAAAAAAAGACAGAACTTTTTATCCTGTCTTCATTTAATAATATATTTATAATTATGTTTGTTGTGTTATTTAATACAAAACGCTGCGTAAAGAGGAATTGATTTTATACCATTTTCAAAACCGAAATTCTTCATTGATAATCGGATTGAATATGCTGGAGCATATTTGCTTGTATAAACAGATAAACTTCTTGAACGAGTGTTGTCCGAAGATTTTACCTCTACAGGAATAACATCTTCATTAACTCTTACAATGAAATCTATTTCTGCTTGATTTCCGCTATTCCAATAATATAAATCAAAACCATTACTCGTAAATTGATTAAATACATAATTTTCAGTTAACCCACCCTTGAAATTATATAACAAGGGATTATCGCGCTGAATATCATCAAAATGTATATCTTGACTTGCACCGCAAAGCCCGACGTCATTCATATAAAACTTAAAGTCTGATAATGACCTATAAGCGTTTAATGGTAAAGCAATTTGTTCTATGCGATACAACTGGCTCGCAACCCCCGCTAAACACAACCACTCTATTGCGCCTTCAAATTCAGAAGCACGACCGCCTGATTTCACGTACTTATATTGAAACTTTTTATTCTCTTTAGCAAGTTGAGTACTAATATTTTTATAGACAATCTTAGTCTTTGGAATTTCAGATTGTTTATTATATTTACCCATATCATTTTGATACGATTCTAAAATAGTTTGTTGCGCTATTCTTACCATTTCAGGGTTTTTATTCTTGATGTAATTTTCAACCACCTCTGGCATACCACCAACGAATAAATACTCTTTATAATAATCAAGCGCACGCTCGTGAAAAAGCGAATCTAATGGCGCATCGCTTGCGTAACAATCTTTAATCTGCCCTACCAAATACTCTTCACCCTTTGCGAGCAAGTATTCTTCAAAATCCATCGGATACATTGTTAAAAATTGTACTTTCCCAACGGGAAATGAAAAATTGCCACGATTTACCGATACACCTAATAATGAGCCAAGCGCAACTATATGATATTCATTCGCCTCTTCGTTGAAATACTTTAAAGAAGTAATTGCTTGCGGGCAAGACTGAATTTCATCGAAAATAATCAAAGTATCTTTCGGCAAAATTTCCTTGCGTTTATAATTCGCTAATTTACGAATTATATTTTCAGGGTTTAAGTCTGTAAAGAAATCTTCTAATCCCTTTTCTTTCTCAAAATTACAGTAAATATAATTCTGATACTCTTTACCTGCAAAATAGTTGACTATATACGTTTTGCCTACTTGTCTTGCACCTTGCAAGATTAATGGTTTACGAGCTTCGTTGTTTTTCCAGTTTAATAATTCTTGATAAATTTTTCGTTCCATAATCATCCTCCAGATGGTAATAGTATATCATATTAGCGTATGAATGTCAATAAAAATTACATTTTTTAATAGATATATTTTGTCGTTTTTTACACTTTTTTATACTTAAAACAAATCGCGTTAATAAATTTCCGTATAAAATAACCCTGTAAAATATCATATATTACAGGGTTATCACTATATATTAAGTTTGTTTCTCTTTTGTTTGAATTTTCACCATAAACACGTTTCACATTAAGCTTTTGACCTTTCATCATTAGTTTTTCTTAAAACATCCAACCTCTTAAAAAACATCTCTTTTATACTTTCATCGTAAAACCAGTTCCCTTGAATTTCAGATATTTGATTAAGCCCAATTTGTTTAACAGCCTCTATTGCGGCTTGCATTTGCGTCCTCGCTTCTCTAGTCGTCAAGCACTTCGCCCCCGCTAAATCATCATATGTCGTAAATGCTTTATTAAAATCCATTAACGGGTGCAAATTCAGTAATTCATTCGTTTTATTATCAACTAAAAAGCCCCAATTACCCCAATGCCTATCGGTATTCCCAATTAAGTAATCAAGAATGTTCATCATATAGTAATTATACGAATCTTTTTCCAGCACAAGTGAATATTTGTCGATTTCGTTATTTATCGCATAGACTTCTATATATTCTATTGGAACTATGCTAGTCTCTTCGGAAGTAATTAGTTTGCTTACGCAAACTTTTTCTCCAAGATAGTAATCTTCAAAATATTCTATATGATTACATTGAAAACAATTAGCTATCTTACTCGCTAATAATTCAGCATTTACTTCATCGGCGTTGCCGTCCTTATACAAGTATATATATCCATCTTTACGAAGCCATGCTTTAGGCGCAACACCACTCGTAGAAATATCTCCAGCAACTTTACCCTGTGTTAAAAACTCTTGAGTCCGAGATGTCGGATACACACCTCTTAAGCAAACGTCAAAAAAAGCCCTACTTAAAGGATTTCTATATAAACTAATATCTTCAAAGAAAAGCGTTTCTTCTTTTTCCTTTACCCAAAAAACATCCGTCAACGTTAAACAGTGATACGAAAGGGCAATTTCCGCCCTATCCTTATCCGTAACAGCTTGTTTTTTATTCAAATAATTTAATATTGTTTTTGCATGTTTTCTATCCAAAGACAATACCCTTGACGCACACCAATAATAAAAATTCGTTAAATTATTAACCCTCTCATCCAAGTCCTGCGTTTTAGTTTCAAGATATAAATTATACGGCATAAAAGATGAACTATAAACCTCACAATACCCATCTTTGCGAATGGATGCGACAAGTTCATTTTTATGCATAATCATATAAGTCCATTTCGTATCGAACATTGAAGTATCCCTCATTTTTCATTTTCGTGTTTTTTATACATCAACTATTAAAATTCGTAAAATCTCTTTGATTCTTCATCGTCATAAATTTCAAAGAAAGTCTTATCGTCAATTGAATTAAAATCGAAGAGCTTATTTTGGAAGTCTTCTACTCGTTTGGAATCTTTCCCATATTTGACTAAAGTATGCCCCTCTTCAATTAATGCCTGTTCTTGTGTTTCCCTTGAACATTTGCTTGTCTCTTGCAAAACGCCACGAGTTGAGATTTCTCTCCAATATGGAATCGTAAACATAATATCCGTACTGAACTCCCATTGAGAATCCCCTTTAAACAATGCAAAAGAAACATATTCTACATTCAACTTTTTTGCAACGTATGCTTCAATATCTTCCCTTCTTGCTAGTTTCCCCTTTGGCACTAATTTTAATAATTTATAATACACCTTAAAAGAAACTTTCTTGATTGGCTTTGGTGCAATATAATCATCAGGTTTCATTGCCCCATTCATTATTTCTGCCAGTCTATTATTAAAAATGTCACCTAACTTAGTTAACTTCAAAAATGACGTCGAATGAATCGGGTTTCCTAAAAGAAAAGATTTTATCGTATTGACCGATAGTGTTGTTTTCTGACTTACTCTTGAAACAGCCTCGCCTGTTTTTTCCATATAATAAACTAACGCTGTTCTAACCTGCGCCATACCTTCTTCGTATTGAGCATCGCTTACATACCCGATAGGATCATCTTTTTTAAATCGCGTAATAATATCGCCATAATCGCAATTGAAGAAATTACAAATTTTATCAATTGTTTCTATTGACACATATTCGCCTTGCATCATACGAGAAATTGAATTTGGCGCAATGTCACAAGCTTCAGCAAGTGCTTTTTGCGTAATATTATTCTCGTCCATAAGTTTACGTAATCCATAATAGAAAATCGGCATTATATTTCTCCTAACCCTAATTTTCCTATATTATAGCATAAAAAAAGCCCTATTGTCAACTATAAACCGTAATTAGATTGTTGACATTTTAGGCTTTTTTTCGTTAAAAATATACTATTTTTTTGTCAAGTATGTATTTTAATAAGATTTTTGACGAGATTTACACAAGTTGTCAGAATATCACCAGTTTTACCCGCAACCCTATACCCTTCAATATAGGCTTGTTTTCCAGAGCCTTCTGAAACAACCTTTTCAAGCATTTCGCTAAGCATTTTTGATGCCTTTTCACTTATAACCCTATTCTTTTGTTCAGGCTCGTTTTTTTCACTAAACGCACCGTCATTTGAATAAATTTCGCTAACTAGATAAGGCGTGTAATAAATACCGCCGTTAATTGCAGCACTAGTTGCAGCAGCAAGTTGTAATCCAGTTACGGCAATAGTTTGCCCAAAAGCAATTCTTGCCAAGTCTACGTTTTGAACAGCAGTTATCGGCAGCACCATTCCTTGCGACTCGCCGTTAAAATCTACCCCAGTAACCTTTCCATAATTGAACAAGTCAATGTATTTATACATAGTTTCTTTGCCTAACGCACAAGCAATGTCAACAAATATCGGGTTACAACTGTTATTTAACCCACCTTGCAGCGTAAGTGCTGAGTGCCTACCGTTAGCGTGGTTATTCCAACACTTTACTTTTTGACCGTCAATATAACGATACCTTGAAGAAGAATAAATATGTTGCGGACTATAAGCATTTTTATTTCCTTGTAAATATTCTTCGATATTAGCCGCAGCAGTAAGCACCTTAAAAGTTGAACCAGGCTCGTATACGTCGCAAAACAAATTGTTTCTAGACAGCGCGTTAAGCGCAGCCAAATCATCTCTTGGAATTTCATTTAGGTCATACGACGGCTTTATACTTATCCCTTTAATCGCGCCAGTACTTGGATCGATAACAAGCATTTGTGCTGACTTTGCTTTATGAATTTCCATCGCTTCTTCCATAGCGTGCTCACATAATTGCTGAACTTCATAATCAATCGTAAGTTTTATATTAAGCCCATCGGTTGCGGGGATATAACTTGCTTTGCCACCGTCCACTTCAACACCGACAATATCAGTTTCATAAAGTATTTCTCCGTTCATACCCGATAGATATTTATCGTAATAGAGTTCTAACCCAGACTGACCTTTACCATCAGTTGAAGTAAACCCCAAAACTGAAGTCAAAAACTCGTTATACGGATAAGTTCTAGAGTTATCACGCGACACATAAAGACCATTAAATTCGTAAGTTAACAACTGAGAAATTTGCTCTTTTGGTACTTGTTTTTTTATTGTTACTTCACTAGACGTGGTTTTAGTCAATCTATTATAGACGTATTCATAACTTAGACCTAAAATATTAGATAATACGCTTGACAATTTGTCAAAATCACCCACTGCTTTCTTTCTAACGAACACCGTATAAGTATCATCGTTATCAGCAAGAACCACACCGTTTTCATCTACAATTTTTCCACGGGCTGCAATTATAGGTATTTCCCTTGTCCACTGGTCTATTGCCTTTTTTTGAAGTTCTTCACCCCAAATTACTTGAACGTAAAATACTCTGCCTAAAACGGACAAAAATAAAAAGGTTACCGCAAGTATAATTGCGAATAACCTCTTTCGTAAAATCGTGATAGATAAATCGTTTTTAATTGTTGTTACCCCACTTATAGTTTATTATAAGTGTATTCGGGGTGGTCGGTTTTAATTACTTTTGAACCATACCTAATTTCATTGCTTCTTCAACGATACGTTCGTTGCTTTGCAAATATTCGTTTTCAGCGGCAAGAGCACTTGCTTCTGATTTAATCGCAGAAAATTCTGCAGCCTTTTGTTCTGCGGTGCTAGACAATGATGCCAAAACACCTGTATTTAAAATTATTAGCGCTAAAATAACGGTTACTACTAAGGCGTAAAGCATAACGGCTACCTTACCCTTTTTGTTGATTTGATAAGAATCTTGTGCAACTGCTGCACTGCGTGACATATCTCTAGTAATTTGATCAATGTCTTCGCCAAATTGCATAGTAGTTGAAGTAGGTCTAATGTCTTCATCTGCAAGAGTAGATGCTTGAGCAACTACTTTAGACACTGCTTCTTCCGCCGTGCTTGAAACTGTCGGAGCATACTTATCGTAATTAAGAAGCTTATCAAGATTACTCTTGATTCTAGATTCTTGATCAGAATAAGTTGCCGTAGCGTTTTCAACCACTTCGCAAGGTCTTTCTAATACTGCAACGCCACCGTTTGCAGATTCATAAGTTGTGTTCACATCACTTGAACGTCTTGCTGTACCATACCTTTTCTCCTATACTTTGTTATACTTTTTCGGCAATACGGAGTTTTGCACTCCTTGCCCTTCCGTTAATTTCTAATTCTTTTTCGCTTGCGGTTATTGGATGTTTAGTTATGATATTAACTTCCTTTTTCTTACCGCACACACATACTGGCAAACTCTTATCGCAAATACAATCACACTCTAATTCTTTGAACGCGTTTTTAACTATCCTATCTTCTAATGAATGGAACGTTAAAATTGCAATTCTGCCACCACTCTTGAGTGATCTTGCCATCGTAAGCACCGTTTCGTAAAGTCCGTCCAGCTCGCCGTTTACTTCTATTCTTATTGCTTGAAAGGTTCTTTTTGCGGGATGCCCATCTTTTTGAAACTTCTTAGGAATACTCTTTTCGATAATCTCGATAAGTTGTCCAGTCGTTTCAATTCTTTTAACCTTTCTATTTTCAACGATGTTTTTTGCAATTAAAGAAGCAAATCTTTCTTCGCCGTACACCGTTAAAATTCTTTTTAATTCCCTTTCACTGTACTCGTTAACAACAGTTTCAGCGGTTAAGGGGTTATCTTTACCCATTCGCATATCGAGTTTTACGTCGGTTGCCATATAAGAAAATCCGCGGGCTCTATCGTCAAGTTGGAAACTTGAAACGCCAAGGTCGAGAAGTATTCCGTCAAAGGCATCTATCCCTAAATTTTCTTTAACTTGAGCAAAGTTTTTGAAATTATCTTTTACGAGAGTAAATCTCCCGTTAAATTCGCTTAATCTTTCGGTTGCCCTTGCGATAGCATAATCATCAAGATCGGTTGCAACCAGTTTACCGTCGGGGGCGCATCTACTCAATATTCCGTGAGAATGTCCACCACCGCCCAGCGTTCCGTCAAAGTACAGCCCGCCGTTTTTAATGTTAAGTCCGTCCATGCATTCATCAAACATAACGGATACGTGTTTAAGTTCAGCCATCTTATTAGGAATTTAATGCTTCAAGCGCATCAGCAAGTTCTTCAAAGTTAACGTCGTTAAAGTATTCGTTCCAAACTTCTTCACTCCAAATTTCAATGCAGTTAGGACCTTGGAAAACTTTTACGTTCTTTTCAATCTTAGCGAACTTTCTTAAGTTTTCAGGGAGAAGAATTCTGCCCTGCTTGTCTTCTTCGGCTTCCCACGTATTATAAAGAATAAAACGCGCTGCCTTTAACTGTTTTTCCCTATAAGCGTTGATATTAGAAAGTTTTGCTTTTACTTCTTTCAACTGCTCTGCGGTATATACGTAAAGACAACCGCCCGTGCCCACGGTGATAGCATAGCCTTCACCAAGTTGCTCACGCAGTTTAGCCGGTATTCTCATTCGGTTTTTAGCATCTAATTGATGCGAGTAATTTTTACCGGACATTTAAAAAGCATACCCCTTCCTAATTTTGTACTGTTATTGTAGCATAATTTTTGACCACTGTCAACCACTTTTTTAAAAAAATTTGTGTATTTTTGAAATTTTTTTACACGTTTTTGCTAAAATTAACCACCCATACCAAAAGCATTCCTATATATGCGCGCATTATGCCCTATAAATAACACATCAAAATCCTTGTTATTTACTAGCGATTTATCATTTTTTAGTGTATGCGATAAGTTTTTCACCAAAAAATCTATTCCACTTATTATATTTTGGGGGCAAAAGTGGTCGAAAATTTGATTTTTAATAAATTCATAGTGTGTGCAACCCAAAATAACCGTTTGATAAAAATGCTTTTTATTATAAAAATTGCCCACGGAACGCTTTAAATTTAAGTCAAAATTCACACTACTTAAATCTAGTACGTTATTTTCTATATCTTTTGCAAGGTCTTTAAGCCCAACCACATGCAGATTATCGCTTGCCCTATACTGTTTTGCGGTTTTAACCGTAGCAAGCAATAACGTTTTATTTTTGTGGTTAAAAGTGGTTTCAACGGGCGGATAAACGCCAAAAACACTTACCCCCGAATAATACTCGATATCATCTTTTAGTGTTACGCTAAGCGTGTTGCAGCCAAGCACTATTAGTTTAATAGGATATCTTTTAATAAAATCAATATTATGCTTTGTTATATCTAATAACTGGCGCAAATTTTTGTTGCCGTAAGGCGCGTTATAGTAGTCGCCCAAGTACAAATATTTTTCGTTTGGATAATGTTTAACTAATTCTTTAAGCACGGAAATTCCGCCTACACCGCTATCTAAAACGGCAACGTAACCTTTCTCCATAATAAATTGTATGAAATTTTAGATAAAAATAGTGAATTTTAATTAAAAAGGTAAAATTCCCAGTAAAATGTGCTTGCATTTACTTTAATTTTGTGTTAAAATTATTAGCGATATTAAAAGTAACTAAGGAGTGCATACGAAATGCCCAACATTAAATCTGCAAAGAAAAGAGTTTTAGTAAACGCAAAAAAGGCTGAACAAAACAAGGCTATCCGCTCAGCAGTTAAGACCGAAATTAAGAAGGTTGACCTTCTTATTAAAGAAAACAAGTTAGAAGAAGCAAAGGCTGCTCTTTCTGTAGCTTTCTCTGTTATTGATTCTGCTTGTTCTAAGAACATCTACCACGCTAACAACGCTGCAAACAAGAAAGCTAAACTTGCTAAGAAAGTTGATGCTGCTCTTGCTACCGCACCCGTTGCTGCACCTGTTGTAGAAGAAAAACCCGTTGAAGCTGCTCCCGTAGTAGAAGAAAAGCCCGCTAAGAAGCCCGCTGCTAAAAAAGCAACCGCTAAGAAAGCAGACGACGCTGAACCCGCTAAAAAACCTGCTACCAGAAAACCCAGAGCAAAAAAAGCTGAAGCAGCTGAATAATTTACTATTACCTTTATAAAAAAATTAAAGGCTTTCGTGAAAACGAAAGCCTTTTTACGTGGTAAAATTTTATTACTATATATAACGTTATATATTAAATGATACTGGAAGCGTAACCCTAAATTCGGTAAACCCTTCCACACAATCAACGTCAACCGAGCCATTATGTAGGTTGACTATTTTTTTAACTATTGCAAGACCTACACCGTTACCTTCAATACCTTTAGCAACTTTTGTACGGTAAAATCTATTAAATATCTTTTCTTTTTCTTCTTCAGCAATTTCCAAACCTTTATTCTTTACTGAAAATATAACGCCACTTTTTACGTTTTTAAGCGAAACGTAGAGTGGAGTTTTTACATCGGCGAACTTTATAGCGTTATCAAGAAGATTTATCCATACTTGCTTTAGCATTTCTTCATTAGCAAAGATTACCGTTTCTTCCAAGTCAACGTTTAATTCAAGTTCTTTTGTAGTCCACTTCTTTTCAAGAATCAATAAGCACGTTCTAATTTGTTCGGAAAGGTTAAAAGTGCTTTCCCCCGATAAAATGTTTTGTTTTTCAACTTTAGTAAAGTTGAGCGCGTTAGTTGATAAAAGCGACAATCTTTCCGCTTCTTCTTCAATTACGTTCAAGTACTCCAAACGCTGTTCTTTTGTTAAGTTATCTTTTTTAAGCACTTTTGCAAAACCAGAGATAGAAACGATAGGCGTTTTGAACTCGTGTGCAAAGTCGTTTATGAAGTCGGATTTTAAACTTTGAGTATTTTCAAGTTCGTCGGCAAGCATATTAAAATTATCAACCAACTCTTTTGAAAAGCCGCTCTTTACTGGCGGAACTCTTACTTCGTATTCACCACGGGTTAAGTTTTGCATACCTTCAACAACTTTGTCCGCTTCCTTTAGAACGATACTACCCATACCGAAACTTATAAGCGTGCCTATAATAATACTTGATGCAAAAAAGAACACGCCCAAAAACCAAATAGTATCGACGTCGGTCATATTGATAACTTCTCTATTAAACATCAAATACATCAAAAAACCAACGATAACCATAGTTACCATAAGCACGAAGAACACAAGCGTTGAGAAGATAAGCAATACTTTAGATTTATTTTTATAATCTCTTTTTGCCGTCTTTTTTGTCATACTTTCTTTACCGCCTTATAACCTAACCCACGAATAGACTGAATTTCAAACTCAGCAAAGCTTTCAAATCTTTTTCTTAATCTTGCAATGTGAACGGTAACGGTTTCCCAACCAGTTTCACTATCCATACCCCAAATTTCATCCATAAGTTGAATTCTTGTAAAAATTTTATCCGGATATGAGAGTAATTTATGGAGCAACATAAACTCTTTTTGCGGAAGAAGTTGCACGTTATCCCCTTTTGTTACGGTAAAAGATTCGCTATCAACTATAACGTCACCTATGATAATTTTTCCTTCATCGTTGATTTTTGCTCTACGCATAAGCGCCCTTACGCGAAGAACTAGTTCTTCGGTATCGATAGGCTTAACCATAAAATCGTCAACACCCGCAATAAAACCCTTTTTTCTATCGTCAGCAAGCTGCTTTGCTGAAACCATCAAAATTGGAATTTTAGAATTAAACGAGCGCACGCTTTCAGTAAACTCATAACCGTCAACCTTTGGCATCATAACGTCAACTATTATAACGTCAACTATTTCTTTGTCAAGCACGGCAAGCGCTTCACTACCATCACTGGCACAGATAACCGAAAAGCCTTCGTGCTCCAACACGACTTTCATAAGTTTACGAATATTTTTATCGTCGTCTACTACGAGAATTTTTACCATAACGCCCCCTTTTAAAAGCGCATTTAACTTTTACCGTTATATTTTAACATTTAACTTTAGTTTAGTCAAGTAGGCACAGATTATTAGGATAAAAACGTATAATATATTATGGTAAAAGCATATAATCGACAACTTGCTATTATTTATGCAAGAAAATGGGCTTTATCTCGCAACCCATTTTACTATAATTTTGACAGTCTTGGTGGCGATTGCACCAACTTTGCTTCTCAGTGTGTTTATGCGGGAAGTCTAGTAATGAATTACGCCCAAAACGGCTGGTATTATACCACCTTAAACAACCGAGCACCCGCTTGGAGCGGCGTGGAGTTTTTTTATGATTTTCTATTAAACAACAATGGACGCGGACCGTTTGCTTCCGTAATTCCACTATCTAATGCAAGCGTTGGCGACGTAATAGTTTTAGAGCGACAAAGCGGCGATAAATTTCATACTTTATTTATAAGTAAGATTGAAAACGAAAGAGTTTATGTTTGCTCACACACGCGCGACGCGCTTGATATGCCGTTAGATTACTTTAACTTCCATAACCTTTACACACTGCACGTAAACGGCGTGAGAATATAAGAAAAGCAACGACAGTTTGTCGTTGCTTTATTTTATTTACCATCGTTAATATACAAAATACCTAAGCAGTCTTCACCACAATGACTTGTGATTGTTCCACCCGCCCTAGTTACACATATTCTCTTAAACCCGCGGTCTAAAAGATATTGTTTTGCCGTTTTAATTATTTCATCATCAGCGGTTGTGTAAGTTACAAAACCTAAAGTTAAATCGGGGTTATTAAAAGTATCCAACACGTCTTGACAATAGTTTTTTACAACGTGGTCAAATTTGCCCCTATATTTTTTACCAGGAATCATTTTACCATTGCTAACGATTATTTGCGGGCGAATTTTAAGCAAGTTAGCACCAAAAAGTGCAAGTCCACTGCAACGCCCACCCTTATGCAAATAGTCAAGTCGCTTAAGTTCAAAACTCGCTTGAATATAAGGTACTCTCCTTAAGCACGCTTGATAAATCTCTTCAGCGTCCAAGCCTTGTTCAACCAAAGTTTTTGCATAAATTGCCAAAAGCCCTATCCCAGTTGATAAAGAACGCGTGTCAACCATATAAACGTTCTTGAAGTTTTTTGCTGCGCGAACACCGTTATTATAAGTTACGCTTAGTTCTGATGACAATGAAAAGTGAATAACCGCATCATAATCTTTCAGCAAGTTTTCAAAATATTCGTTAAACCTATATTCGTTTACCGCTGCCGTTTTTGCGAGCGTGTTAGTTTGGTTTACAAACTCAATTATTTCACCTGAAGTAATTTCTCCGTCAAGCCCACATCTATCGCCGAGTTGAATTTCATACGCGATTGTCTTTAAATCAAACTCTTCTATAAGTTCTTTCGTCAAGTCCGCTGTTGATTCGGTTGAAATTGCAATTTTCATAAACACCTCGATAGTTTTACGTTCACAGTTTTATTACTTATTTATTTTAATATATTATCTAGGTAAAAATCAAGTAACTATTATATTTTATTGTTCTACATTTATTTATTCTACTAGTAGAGTAGTTTTTACGTTATTCTACTGAAAGTAGAATAACAGCAAAATACTGTGAAAATGCTTGATTTTTAATAAATCGTGTGATAAAATAAACGTATGGATATCAAACTTAACCTTGCTGAAAATTTAGTTAAATATAGAAAGCACTTTAACCTTACCCAAGCGGAACTTGCAGAAAAACTCAATTATTCAGACAAAGCGGTTTCAAAATGGGAACGCGGTGAATCAGTCCCCGACCTTAACGTATTAAAACAACTTGCTGATTTTTATAACGTTACTATTGACACGCTTATTTCCGAACCTACAAAAGTAGTTACAAAAAAAGATAACGTTAGGGGTAAAATTCGACAAATTATCGCAATTTGCTCTACTATGCTCGTATGGCTTGTTGCCATTGTCGCATTTGCTTTTCTTAACATTATTATACCAGGCATAACGCACACTTGGATAGCATTTATTTACGCGCTCCCCATAACCTGTATCGTGCTTTTGGTATTGACTTCGGTTTGGAAAAAGAAAATTACTACTGCAATAATAATTTCTTGCTTAGTTTGGTCGGTAATACTTGCGGTTTATCTATCACTACTATTTATGTTACCTTCTCCGCCTGAGCAGTTATGGCAAGTATTTTTGATAGGTATCCCCCTTCAAATTTTAACTGTTTTTTGGTCAAAATATAGAACTATTAAATAAATTTAACCCCTTTGCTTTTTGCAAAGGGGTTTTTTATTAGTTAAGCGTTATATCCTTTATTCTTTGATATTTTTCTATTGCAACCTGTTTAATTTTATCAAGCGGTCTACCCGTTTCAAAAACTTCATCACTAATTTTTTTTGCAAGGAATATTGAATCTGTAGAATAATTCAGTGCACCGAGTTCGGTCATAAATTTCCCGCTTTGCTTGTCGCCCATAAAATCACCCGAGCCACGAAGTTTATAGTCATACTCCGATATCTTAAAACCGTCCGAATTATCTTTAATAATCTTTAAGCGTTCAATAGCAACGCCGCTGTTTGCGCGGCTAAGCAAGAAACAATAACTTTTGATATCAGACCTACCAACTCTACCCCTTAATTGATGGAGTTGTGAAAGCCCAAAACGCTCCGCGTTATATATAACCATAACCGATGCATTAGGCACGTCAACACCTACTTCAATAACAGTTGTAGATACTAAGAATTCTATATTTTTATCCTTAAAATCTTGCATAACGGCATTCTTTTCTTTGTCTTTCATCCTGCCGTGCAAAAGTCCAACTTTAATAGACGGTAATTTTTCTTTCAATTCTTCGTAAAGTTCGGTTGCACTTATAACCGAGCCTTCTTCATCCCCATCAATTTTAGGACAAACAAAGTATGCTTGCTTACCGTCTTGAATTTCACGCTCGATAAACTTGAGCATATCATTATACTTTTCAGTTGGAACTATATTCGTTTGAATTTCTATCCTTGACTTTGGCTTATCTTTAATGGTTGTAATATCTAAATCACCATAAAAGATAAGTGAAAGTGTTCTTGGAATAGGCGTTGCACTCATTACTAAAACGTCGGAAGTAACGCCTTTATTGAGCAAACTGCTTCTTTGCGCAACACCAAAACGCTGTTGTTCATCACACACGCAAAGAGATAACTTCTTAAACTCCACGTCATCTTCGAGCAATGCGTGAGTTCCAACAACTATGTTTATTAAGCCTTCTTTTAAGGCTTTTTTCATTTCGCTTTTTTGTTTTGCAGTCATCGAGCCAGTTATTAAACCTATATTATAATCGGGGAATGCTTTTTGTACTGCTAAATAATTTTGTCTTGCCAAAACTTCAGTAGGCGCAAGCATAACCGCTTGATAACCGCTATTTACCGCGATAAAAAGTGCGCACATACTAACCGCAGTTTTACCACTGCCAACGTCCCCTTGCATAAGTCTATTCATAACCTTACCGCCAGTCATATCGGCAAAAATTTCATTTACCGCCGACTTTTGGCCATCGGTAAACTCAAACGGAAAACGCTCGGATATAAAGGTAAGTAAATCTTTGGCGGAGCAATTATATTTATTTATGCGCACTTGTTCCCTACCGCCCTTAATAAATTTAAACGCGGAAATTAGTGCAAAATATTCTTCAACGGCAATTCTATCCGCTGCCTTTTTTGCGCTTTCAAAATCAGTTGGGTTATGAACTTCTCTAAATGCTGAATAAAGGTCCGTTAATTCGTATTTTACAAGTAAATCACTGGGGATTATGCTTCTTGGTCTATCCAGTTCGACTGCGCGGCGAACAGCATCGCGCATAACTTTTTGAGTTAAACTCCCCTTTAGAGAATACTGCGGTACTATACCTTTAAGCCTAAAGTTTTTATCACATGGTTCAAAGGACGGATTGACTAAACTTACTTCGCCAAACCTATTTTGCACTCTACCGTAAAAAAGATATTCTTCGCCCACTTTAAGTTTAGATAAAACGTACGGTTGATTAAACCAAACGACTGAAAAGATAAAGCCTTCTTGCTCACATACGGTTTTAACGAGTCCACCGCGGCGGAAGTTTCGAGTATACGGAATACTTACAATTTTACCAACAGTCAAAACTATGTCGTTGTGATATGCGTATTTTAAGAACTGCTGTTGACGAAGATCAAGATATGCGCGCGGAAAATGACGCGACAAATCTGCCGTATCATAAATACCCATTTTATTCAGTTCTTCACTGCGCTTATCGCTAATTCCGTATATTCTTGTAAGTTCCATTTTCCCTTTCCACACAAGACTTTGTTAATATAATTTCCGTCAAAAATCAAAAGGGAAAGATTGCTCTTTCCCCAAATTTTATTCTAATGCAATATAGTAATAGTAAATCGGTTGACCGCCGTAATGAATTTCAACGTCACATTCAGGATATCTTTCCATCAATGCTTCTTGAAGTGCTATGGCGTCTTCTTCCTTAACGTCTTGACCGTAGTAAAGAGTGATAATTTCTTCACCGCTACGTAATCTTTCGATAAGGTCTATTGTAACTTGAGTTACGTCATTACCTTTAGCAAGTATTTTCTTATTATCAAGCCCCATAATATCGCCAACTTTAAGGTCAAAGCCGTAAAGTTTGGTGTTTCTAACAGCGTAAGTTACTTGACCAACCGTAACAGAGTCAAGCGCATGAACCATGTTGGTCTTGTTTTCTTCTGCTGAAAGTTCGGGATTAAATGCAAGTGCTGCTGCAAAACCTTGCGGGATATTCTTTGTAGGAATAACGTGAATTTTCTTGTTATCAACTAATGATTTTGCTTGCTCAGCGGCAAGAATAATATTTTTGTTGTTCGGGAAAACGAAAACGTTTTCCGCATTGATACGGCTAACCGCGTTTGCAATATCGTTAGCCGATGGATTCATTGATTGACCGCCTTCAATAACAGCGTCAACCATTAAATCTTTAAATATGCTGGTGATACCATCACCCGCTGAAATACTCATCATGCCCATATCTTTCTTTTCCGCTTCGTACTTCTTCATAAGTTCGCGGTTTTGTTCGAGCATATTTTCAATCTTAAGTCTATCAAGTTCGCCAAGTTTAAGCGCTTCAGTAAGTGCTTTACCAGGCTGATTAGTGTGAACGTGAACTTTAACGAATTCTAAGTCGCCAATAACGATAACGCTATCGCCCATAGTCATCAAAGTTTCACGAAGCCTTTCGATGTCCGCAGTAGTCGTCTTTTTATTTAAATTAATGATAAAGAATTCGGTACAATAAGCAAATTCAATATCGCCAAGGCTCATGATATCCGCATGTTCCATCAAAGTATCAGCAGAAGAAGTATCTTCAGACTGAACGGTGGGTTCGGTTACGCTTTCGCCCATGAGTGCTTTATACATACCTTCGTAAAGGCACATAAGCCCTTTACCACCCGCGTCAACTACGCCTGCTTTTTTAAGCACGGGAAGAAGTGACGGTGTAAGGTCAACAGCCTTATTACCAGCAGCGATAACTTCGGGAAGTAAAGTTTCAAAATCTTTATGTTTTACGCGAATAGATTGCGCGTGTTCAGCAACCATTCTTGCAACGGTAAGCATAGTACCTTCTTTAGGTTTACTAACCGCACCGTATGCAATTTCCGCACCGTTTTTCAAAGCGTGCACGAAAATCTTGGTGTCAATTTCTTCATTCTTTTTAAGAATGGTACACATACCTCTAATTACTTGAGATAAAATAACGCCTGAGTTACCTCTTGCGCCTTTCAATGCACCTTTACTAATTGCTTCCGCAATATCAGCAACCTTATTAGAACGACAAGCGACTAATTCTTTTACCGCTGATTGCATTGTAAGCGACATATTTGTACCAGTATCACCATCCGGTACGGGGAAAACGTTGAGTGCGTCAATACTTACTCTATTTACTTCAAGAAGTTTTGCAGCAGTCAAAATCATTGACTTGAGCATTGCACCGTTAATTGTTTTTTGCATATATATCTCCTGCCCTAAAGGGCGAACAAGCGAATTTATTACGTTTTATGCTTTTACTCCAGAAACTTTTACGTTGATGGTATCACAAATCATACCCGTAAAACGCTCTACCTTATATTTCAAAGATTCTTTAAGCGCTTCAACAACAGCCTTTATCGATACACCGTACTTAACGATTACAGACACGTCAATAAAAATCCTATCCCCAACGGAATGGACTTTTACACCCTTAACGTCATAGTTTTTATTAACGAAACTAAGCACAAGGTCAACTATATTTCTAGCCGAAAACTCAACTATACCATAGCAATCCATTGCTACGTGTTTAGTAAAGCGAGCAATCGTTTTGTCTGATATTAAGATCTTGCCGTAAATGTTATTTGTTTTAACCGACATAATAACCTCTTATAAAACGTTATATCTATTTTACAATATTTATGAACTTTTTGCAACCCTTTAATATAATTTATTAAAAATTTTTGATTTTAACCGATTTTTTTCTATTAAAATTTAATTTTTACCCTTTATTTTGTTGCTTTTTAATTGAGAATATGGTAGAGTATTTGGTGTGAAAAAATAAAATTATTCCAAAAGCGGAGGATATTAATATGAGTAAAGTATGTAGCGTATGTGGTAAAGGCAAACTTTCTGGTAATTTGGTAAGCCACTCTAACCGTAAGACCCCCAAGTTGTACGAAGCAAACCTTCAAAAAATCAGCGTTAAGAGCGCTAACGGTACCGTTTCTAAAGAATACGTTTGCACCAGATGCATTAAGAGCGGTAAAGTAGAAAGAGCATAATTATATTTTTGCAAATGTAAAGCCACCTAGTTTTAGGTGGCTTTTTTATTTTTATTTTTTCATTATTCGCTAAATAGTTCGGTTGATAAATATCTATCCCCCGTATCGGGTAAAATCGCAACTATTATCTTACCAGCGTTTTCTTCAAGTTTTGCAAGTTTTGCCGCCGCCGCTATTGCTGCGCCAGATGATATACCAACTAGTATACCTTCACTATTTGCCATAATTCTTGCGTACTTAAACGCATCTTCATCGGTTATAGCGCACACGCTATCACATACGGTTTCATCAAAGTTTTCGGGGATAAAGTTTGCGCCTATGCCTTGAAGTTTATGCGCGCCAGCCTTTCCGCAAGTAATAAGCGGAGAATTCGACGGCTCAACACCGATAACTTTTATACTAGAATTTTGTTCTTTTAAGTATTTACCAGTTCCGCTTATAGTTCCGCCAGTTCCTATACCCGCAACTAAATAATCGACCTTGCCGTCGGTATCAATCCAAATTTCAGGACCAGAGCTTTTATAATGCGCCATGATGTTTGCTGGATTATCAAACTGTGATAATATTATACTGTTAGGCGTATTCTTTTGAATTTCTTTAGCCTTTTCAACCGCGCCGTTCATACCGAGTTTGCCGTCGGTTAAAACAATTTCCGCACCGTACGCCTTTAATAATTTTCTTCTCTCTACACTCATCGTGTCGGGCATAGTAAGAATCGTTTTATAACCCTTTTTAGCACTTATTGCAGCAATACCTATACCAGTGTTACCGCTTGTAGGCTCAATTATAGTTGCACCCTTTTTTATTAAACCTTTTTCTTCCGCATCCGCTATCATATAGAGCGCGGCTCTATCCTTGATGCTGCCTGCGGGGTTTAAGTATTCTAACTTGACCAAAAGCCTTGCTTTAAGCCCTTCGATTTCGGCAAGGTTTTTTGGTTCAAAAAGCGGCGTATTTCCTATTAAGTTTTCAATACTATCGTAAATTTTCATATTTTATACCTTTACAATCTTGGCAATAACTTTTCTAATGAAATTTTCATTTAAGTTTATCTTTTAAGGCTTCGATAGCGCGAAAGCGGTGGCTTATTTTATTCTTCTTTTCCGCAGGCGCTATGCCCAAGCACTCGTTCAAGTCATAACTGAAGAACAATGGGTCGTAACCAAAGCCGTTTTCGCCGTGTTCTTCGTGCATAATTTCACCAAGTGTTTCGCCAGTTGCCGTAATAATTTCACCGTTAGGTTTATATAAAACCATACAGCACACGAACTTTGCCTTTCTATTTTCAACGCCTTCCATATTCTTTAACAAAAGTGCATTGTTGTGCTTATCGTCCCCGTCGCCAGCATAACGCGCACTATAAATTCCAGGTTCGCCACCGAGCGCGTCAACACAAATTCCGCTGTCATCACTAAGTGCGGGTAAGTTTAACTTTTCACTTACCGTTTTAGCCTTTATCAAAGCGTTTTCATAAAAGGTTTTTCCGTCTTCAACAATCTCGTCGGTAAAACCTAATTCTTTATAACCCACAACTTCAAATTCGGGGAGCATTTGAGAGATCTCACGAATTTTATGCGCATTGCCACTTGCAAGCACAATCCTTTGTTTTTTACCCATTATTTTACACCTATATTTTTAAGACAGTTGGCAAGCGAAACAAAATTTTCCGCTGTTAAATTTTCCGCTCTTGCCGTGGTAGAAATATCGCAAGAAATAAGCGCGTTTTCAGCGTCAGCACGCGATAATTTATACCCGTTCATAAGATTGTTTACGAGCATTTTTCTACGGTTTTGAAAGCCTATTCTAACCAAGTTTCTAACAGCAATAAAATCAACGCCGTCAAACTTATCCTTTTCAATTTCAATCTTAACAACCGCTGAATCAACGTTGGGAGCAGGAGTGAATTTTTCCCTTGGAACTCTTATAATTACTTCCGCATTTCCGCGTAAGTTTATGCCAACGGTTATTGCGCCGTAGTCAGAAGTACCTGCCTTTGCGGCTAAACGATACGCAACTTCTTCTTGCACCATTATAACCATAGCCTTTATGTTTTTAGCGTTTTCAATAAACTGCATAACGATAGGCGTAGTTATATAATACGGAAGGTTTGCAACCATTATATATTCCCCGCCGAGCTTGTTTTCCACGTCAGACATTTTTTGCTTCATAATGTCGCCAAAAACAATTTCCACGTTAGAAAATTCGCCAACGATTTCTTTCAAGACGGGCTTTAATCTAGTGTCTATTTCATACCCAACAACCTTTTTTGCACGCTTTGCAAGGTGGCGTGTTAGTGCACCCGCACCACAGCCGATTTCTAAGACTGTGTCGGTATCTTTCACGCCTGCTTTTTCAACAATATCGCCAAGCAATAAATTATCGGTCAAGAAATTTTGACCGAATGCTTTTTTAAGATTTAGACCGTGTTCAATTAAAAGTTGCTTTAAGGGTTTTTCCATTATTTACCTATCGATTTTTGGTATAATTTTGTGTGACAAACACACTATAATATTGTAAAGAGAAATCTTTACTATCAATCATTTTACTAATGAGGTGAGAAAATTGTTTTAGAAATAAAGTCGAAAATTGCTTTCGACTTTATTTCATTTTATAGAATAAATTTTTTGCGTTATTCGTTAAAGTTTTTGCAAATTCCGTAACTTCTTTACCCTTTAACTCGGCTAAAAACGCTGAAGTAATAGTTACGTTTTTAGGCTCGTTCACAGTGCCGCGAAGTGGGTGCGGAGCAAGATACGGACAATCAGTTTCCGTTAAACATTTATCTTCTGGAACAAACGCTGCAACGTCTAAAAGCGTGCTCGCGTTCTTAAAGGTTAAAGGACCTGCAAAAGAAATATATAGCCCAAGTTTTAATACTTCCGCAGCAGTTTCTACGCTACCAGAAAAGCAGTGCATTACACCGCCGTAAGTGAGTTTATCTTTATTATCCTTTAGTATCTTTAACATATCCCCAGTTGCATCACGGTTATGAATACATATAGGAAGTTTTGCTTCTTTTGCAAATTCAATTTGCTTTATAAAGCAGTCGGCTTGCTTTTCTTTGTCAAAAGGTTTCCAGTAATAATCAAGCCCGATTTCCCCCACTGCAACGCATTTGGGGTGTGATGCAAGCGAGCGTATTGTTTCAAACTCTTTATCGTCAAAACCGTTACTATCGCTTGGATGACAGCCGGTTGCAAAATAAACTGACGGATATTTTTCCGCTAAGTTTTTACCCATAACGCTGGTTGCTGCACAACAACCCATATTTATAACCGCTTCAACGCCGTCGCGAAGATAGTTGTTAACTATTAAGTCAACGTCGGGAAACTTTGCATCGTGAAGATGACAATGCGTATCGATAAACATTAGAATACCTGACTTCCGTCTGCAATATCGTTTTCGGGGGTAAGATATGCAAGTTTGCCGTTTTCGTCTTCCGCGCAAATAATCATACCTTCACTTACAATTCCGCAAAGTTTTGCGGGTTTTAAGTTGGTAATCATAGCAAGTTTTTTACCAACTAATTGTTCGGGAGTATAAGCGTGTGCAATACCGCTTACAACAGTTCTAACTTCTTCGCCAACCTTTACGGTGAGTTTAAGAAGTTTTTTGCTCTTTTCAACCTTTTCACAAGCGGTAACAAGCGCAATTTTGATTTGAACTTTAGCAAAATCATCAATATCGATTAAGGGTTTTTCAGAGTGGTCGTGAAGTTTAACTTCCGCCTTCTTTTCTTCCTTTTCCTCTTCTTTAACTTGCACTTTTTCTTTTCTTTCTTCAATCATAGCGTTTACCTTTTCCATAACCTTTGCAGCATCTAAACGAGCGAATAAAATTTCCGGCTTATCTGTAACCTTAACCGCTTCAATCTTGCCAAATTCTTTAAGTTCAGCGTATTCACGAAGTTTAAGGTTAAGCATGCTTGCGGTCTTTTGCGCGGTATCGGGAAGGAACGGCTCAAGAAGTGAAGTGCCGATAATAATACTTTCAGTAAGATTATAGAGAACGGTTTTAAGTCTATCAGCCTTTTCGGGATCTTTTGCCAAAGCCCAAGGCATAGTTTCATCAATATACTTATTTGCTCTACGGAATACGGTAAAGATTTCCGCCAAAGCGTCAGCAACTTTAAATTCGTTCATCTTTGCAGTTACCTTTTCAACTGCTGAAGTGGTAACAGCCTTTAATTCCGCGTCAACTTCTTCCACTACGTTAGCGTTTACAACTTCCCCACCGAAATACTTATTACTCATTGCAATAGTACGGCTTACCAAGTTACCGTAAACGTTTGCTAAATCACTATTGATAACGTCGATAACTGATTCCCAAGAAATAAGCCCGTCGTTATCTTGCGGCATAGCGGTTAAAACGTAATATCTAACGGCGTCCTTACCGAAGAAGTTAACCAAGTCGTCAGCATAAATTACGTTGCCCTTTGACTTACTCATCTTGCCACCGTCTTGCAACAACCAGCCGTGTCCGTAAACCTTTTTAGGCAACGGAATATCAAGCGCCATCAAGAAAATGGGCCAGTAAATGGTGTGGAATCTAATAATATCTTTACCGATTACGTGCACGTCCGCCGGCCAAAGTTTATTATAACTTTCTTGATGCGCGCCGTCAGCATCGTAACCAACACCAGTGATATAGTTAGTCAATGCGTCAAGCCAAACGTATACAACGTGTTTGGGATCGAAATCTACCGGAATCCCCCACTTAAAAGTACTCCTTGAAACGCAAAGGTCTTGAAGCCCCGGTTTAAGGAAGTTATTTACCATTTCGTTCTTTCTTGAAACGGGCAAAATAAATTCGGGGTGTTCGTTGTAGTATTCCATCAATCTATCAGCATATTTACTCATCTTAAAGAAATACGCTTCTTCTTGAGATTTCTTAACAGGTCTACCACAGTCGGGGCACTTGCCGTCTACGAGTTGACTTTCCGTCCAGAACGACTCACAAGGCGTGCAATACCAACCTTCGTAAGAGCCTTTATAGATATCCCCTTTTTCATAAAGTTTTTTGAATATCTTTTGAACTTGTTTTTCGTGATATTCATCGGTCGTTCTAATAAACTTATCGTACGAAACGCCAACTAAATCCCAAATACCTTTAATAACGTCTGCAACGCCGTCAACGAATTGTTTGGGTGAAACGTTTGCTGCAGCCGCTTTTTCTTCTATTTTTTGACCGTGTTCATCCGTTCCAGTTTGGAAGAATACGTCATACCCCTCAAAGCGCTTAAAGCGCGCAAGGCTATCCGCCAAGATTGCTTCGTAAGTGTTGCCGATGTGGGGCTTTCCCGAAGTGTACGCAATTGCGGTCGTTATATAATACTTTTCTTTCATAACTTCTCCTACTAATTACTTTAAATAAAGTTACTAATCTATATACCGTACATTTTACCACATTTTTTCGGTATTTTCAACAATATAAAAGCATAAAGTTTTATTATGAACGTAATTTTTGGACTAGTTTTTATTATATCAAGCGTTGTGCTACTATTTACTTCGCCCGAGAGCGTGCTTACCGCTATGCTTTCTGGTGGCGAAAAGGCGCTTAGTCTTACGCTGAAAATGGTGGTAATTTACGCCGTATGGATGGGCGTGTTTTCCCTTTTGGAAAAAAGCGGGCTTGCTAATAAATTTGCGAAAACCCTTAAACCCGTAAACAAGTTTTTGTTTGGTCCACTTCCAGAAAAGGCAAACGACTTTATGTCGCTAAACATCTCCGCTAATATTTTAGGAATGAGTGGCGCGACGACGCCATTTGGAATAAAGTCAATTTGTGAACTTGAAAAGCACCCCAACACTGGGTACGCTATTGCAATGTTTTTTGTTATAAACGCAACCAGTATTCAAATTATACCGTCTTCGGTTTTGGCGCTAAGATCATCTATGGGTGCGTCGTCCCCCGCGGATATAATTTTACCAACCATTTTAGCAACACTTTTATCCACTATAATCGGCGTGATATTAGTTAAAATTTTCATTAAGAAAAAGGTGTAAAAAATGTCCGCTTACTTCATCCCGATACTGTTTTTAGTCATATTCGTTTACGCTATTTTTAAGAAGGTCAAGCCGTACGACGCTTTTTGCGACGGCGCAAAATCAGCCCTGCCTTTTGCGGTAAACATTTTCCCATATTTAGCAAATATTTTTATTTTAACCGAACTGTTTGAACAAAGCGGACTATCGAACGCCGTTGCTGAATTTTTATCGCCTTTCTTTAGATTTTTAGGCATACCAAAAGAACTTACAAAACTCGTTTTAATCAAGCCTTTTTCTGGCAACGGCTCTCTTGCGGTGCTGTCTGAAATTTATACAAAACACGGAGTTAATAGTTACCTATCACGCTGTGCGTCAGTTATATACGGCAGTAGTGAAACGGTGTTTTATATAGCCGCAGTATACTTTGCGGGCGCAAAAACAAAGAACTTAACCCTGCCCATTATAATATCGCTAATTTCTTCGTTTATCTCTTGCGTTTTTGCGTGTTTTATATGCTTAATAATTTGATTATGCGTGATATAATCGCATTAAAAAAACCCTACTAAACACTAAGTTTAGTAGGGTTTTATTAGTTTTGTTTTTATGCTTTTTTAGAACGATCTTCGTCGACGAGTTTTTTGATAATTTCATCCAGTTTCATTACGCCGAGTTTACCTTCTTTTCTGCTTGAAACTGAAACGGTTTCATCAGCAAGCTCTTTATCCCCCACAACGAATTGATAAGGAATTTTTTCCAAGGTTGCTTCTCTAATCTTATAGCCGATTGTTTCGTTTCTATTATCCGCTTCAGCACGCAAGCCGTACTTTGCTAATTCTTCTACGATTTTGTTAGCGTATTCAGCAGTTCTTTCAGTTAAACTGAGAACTTTAACTTGTACGGGGCAAATCCAGAACGGGAATGCACCAGCGTATTTTTCAATAAGCATAGCAAGCGTTCTTTCATAGCAACCGATTGAACTTCTATGGATAACGAAGGGATATTGCTTATCGCCGTTTTCATCAATATAAGTCATATCGAAAGAATGTGCTGCAGCAAAGTCTAATTGTAAGGTAATGATAGTGTCTTCTTTACCGTAAACATTCTTTGCTTGAACGTCGAGTTTCGGGCCGTAGAATGCTGCTTCATCGTCTGCTTCAACGTATTCAATGCCGATATCGTCAAGAATTTCTTTCATGAGTGCTTCGGTTTCGTTCCAAGCCTTGTCGTTATCGATATATTTATCTTTATTTGCCTTGCCGCGTTTACTAAAGCGGAAGGTTACGTCTTCTCTCATACCTAAGCAATCAAGGAAGTAATAAGAAAGTTCTAAGCAACGCTTAAATTCTTCTTCAATTTGAGAAGGCGTACATACGATATGTCCGTCAGAGAGAGTAAATTGGCGAACACGAATAAGCCCGTGCATTTCCCCACTCGCTTCTTTTCTAAATAGAGTTGCGGTTTCACTATAACGGCAAGGTAAGTCTCTATAACTCTTTAAGCCATTCTTATAGATTTGATATTGGAACGGGCAAGTCATCGGGCGGAGAGCCAACGCTTCGGGTGAATTTTCATCGCCGATAATAAACATTTTATCTCTATAATGATCCCAGTGCCCTGAAATACGATAAAGGTCGTTCTTTGCCATATACGGCGTTTTGGTAATCATAAAGCCACGCTTTTCTTCTTCATCTTCTACAAAGCGGGTTAAAATTTGCATAATCTTTGCGCCTTTAGGTGCTAGAATAGGCAAGCCTTGACCTACAACTTCTTCAGTTAAGAAAATACCGAGTTCTCTACCGATTTTGTTGTGATCGCGTTTCTTTGCTTCTTCAACTGCAGCAAGGTATTCTTCGAGTTCGCTCTTTTTAGCAAACGCAGTACCGTAAATACGGGTAAGCATCTTATTCTTTTCATCCCCACGCCAGTAAGCACCGGTCACGCTGGTGAGTTTGAACGCTTTAATCTTGCCGGTTGAAGGAAGGTGCGGGCCACGACACAAGTCCATAAAATCACCTTGCTTGTAGCAAGAAATTACGCTACCTGCGGGTAAATCGTTAATGAGTTCAACCTTGTAAGGTTCAGAAAAATCTTTGAATTTCTTAACAGCGTCTCTCTTGCCGTAAACGATGCGTTCGATGGGAAGGTCGCTCTTAATAATATCCTTCATTTCTTGCTCAATTTTTACAAGGTCTGCTTGAGTAATGGGCGTTTTAAACTCAATATCGTAATAAAAACCGTTTTCAATGGTCGGACCGATAGCGAGTTTTGAAGTCGGGAAAATATTTTTAACCGCTTGCGCCAAAACGTGTGAAGTTGTATGACGATATACGTCTAACCCTTCTTTATCTTTAAGGGTAATAATTTGTAATTCACAGTCTTTTTCCACAACGTGTGAAAGGTCAACGAGTTCGCCGTTAACCTTGCCGCAAACAGCGTTTCTAAACAAACCTTCAGAAATGTTCTTTGCAATTTCACCTACGGTTATAGGGCTATCGTATTCGATTGCTGAACCGTCTTTTAAGGTAATCTTCATTTTTGCTCCTCCTAAATAAAAAATCCTTAAAGCACTATTGCTTTAAGGACGAAATAAATTTCCGCGTTTCCACCTTAATTGCCACTCTTATAAAGAATGACCACTTAATATGCGCAATAAAAGTTGCGCTACTTTGCCCTGCACGGTGGTTTCATAACTTTACTGTTTACGGGCTTTCAGCCGCCGCCCGCTCTCTGAAAAACTTTATAAAGCACTACTTGTCCGAACATATAGACTATTAGGTTATTTATATATTAAACCTTTTAATCTTTTTTGTCAACTGTTTTGGTGAAAAGTTTATTGCTTCTTTTAATTTATAAATTTATTTGAAAATACTATTTTATCTCTATAATATTCCTTTAAGAAGTACTCGTCGTCTTTGGGAATTTCGCCGCAAATATCAACTTCGCCACAGTTACTAAGCAGTACTTCTCTAACGATTTTAACGCTTTCCCCGCCTAAAAGTTCGCTGCGGTTTAGCCGTCTATAATGGCTGTCGTACACCCTTCCCTCATCGATAAATACGCGCCTTTTTTTGTTTTCAAGTAAATATGAAATAAATTCTTTTAACTGCGAACTTAAAAATATTTGTGGAATACACTCTACAACGTCTTGCCACTTCTTCTTTAACGGCTTTAAACAAAAGTTATAAACCCCGTCAATCGCTATGCTGTCGTAAGTTTTTAATTTGCTAAAGGTATACCTTTTATCGTCTTCTAAATCAGCGGCTATTAGGCTTGCGTATAATATTTCTTTTTCGTTGGGTGTAAGTCCACCTACTTTAAGATTTTTCTTAAAATAATCTATTTTATATTTTATCGTTATAATTTCAGATACTTTATCGGCTATTTCCGTTTTTATTAGGTCGGAATAAAACTCTGGGCAATTTACCTTTAATTCCACCCTACCGCCCGTACGCGCAACGCGAGCGGAGCAATCTGCGTGAGAAAACAGTTCACTCGATGCCGATTGCACGTACAGTAAATTTTCGCCCGCGCTTTCTTTTTCTGTTACAGTTATACTGGTCATATTTCTTAGTTTACGCTCCAAATTAATTTTTATTTACGCTTTGACCGATTTTAACTTATTAGAAACCCTTTTTCTTTTACTTTTATCAAATATTCTATACGCCGCTTTTGCTAGTTCTGAAACTATTATTACCGTCGACGCGGTCAAAATGGTTTTAACCCACTCTAAAGCACCCAGTGAACACACGCCGAACACTAAAGGAAAGAATTGAACTATGCAAAAATGCACGACTAGCACACCTAAAAAAGTAATAGCCATAATCTTGTTTTTACCTATACTCTTAAATATGCTTTTTGAACCGAGTTGAGTTGAATTAAAGGCGTTAAACAATTGAAAGATTATAAACAGCGTAAAAATCGTTCCGCTCATTTTAGCCGCGCCAACATTTAGAAAGTCAGTAAAATACTGCAAACACATAACCGCACCGACGAAAAGCGCGTTGAATATAATCTTAACCAGCATATTTTTACTTATAATGCTCTCTTTGCGGCTTACGGGCTTTAATTTCATAAGGTCGTCGTCTTCCGCTCCAAGCCCTAAAGTTAGAGCGGGCGGTCCGTCCATTATAACGTTTATCCACAACAATTGAAGTGTGTTAAACGGCGCGCTCATACCAGTCAACGCGCACACAGTTACGAATAATAGTGCCGACAAGTTTACCGACAATTGAAATACTATAAAACGCTGTAAGTTCTTGAACACGTTGCGACCGAAAGCAACGGCTTTAACGACTGTGGAAAAACTGTCGTCAAGAAGCACAATATCCGCCGCTTCCTTTGTAATATCACTGCCGTTTATACCCATAGCGATACCAACGTCCGCTTGTTTTATTGCGGGTGCATCGTTTATACCGTCGCCAGTAACCGCGACAACTTCGCCCATACTCCTTAATGCTTTTACCACCCGCAATTTGAGTATGGGCGTGCTGCGGGCAATTACGGTTATCTTATTTAATACATTTTTTAATTCTTCATTGGATAAGTTTTCTATATCTTTTGCGGTTACAACTTGGCTTTCGTTTTGCGCTATACCAAGTTCTTTTGCAATCGCAAACGCCGTTTCAAAATTATCACCAGTTAAGATTTTTACCTTTATGCTTGCACTACTGCAATCTTGAACCGCCTTAAAAACGTCTTTTCTAACTGGATCTGCTAAAGCGGCAAAACCATCAAAAACAAAGCCGCCGCCCGTATCTTTATGCGCAAACGCTATAACCCTACGCGCTTTTTGTTGGTGTCTTGCCATATCGGCTATTATCTTTTTATTTTGTTCTACACTTAAATTGCATTTATCTAAAACTACTTCGGGTGCGCCTTTAAGTAGCACGCGATGTTTATCCCCTAAATCTATGGTCGTTGACATAAACTTAGTTTCGCTTGAAAAGGGCTGTCTTTCGATAACCTTATACTTTGCCCTAAATTTGTTATAATTTGCGCCCTTTTCACTATCTATATACGCTTTGATTAGCGCGCCTTCAGTTGCGCTTCCACGGTAAATTACGCGCTTATTTTTAACGGTAACTTCCGCAGTAGAATTACACACAAAGTTTTGCTTTAACACTTCATCCGTAAAGTTCTTTTCATCTACGCAAGCCTTGTTTTTACAGATGCTGATAACTTTCATTTTATTTTCGGTTAAAGTACCCGTTTTATCAGAGCAAATAACGCTTACAGCGCCCGTAGTTTCGGTTGCCGACATTTTCTTTATAAGCGCGTTTTCCTTGGCAAGTTTGACCATATTTAGCGCGAGCGATACGGCTACTATCGTAGGCAATCCTTCTGGAACTGCGGCAACGATTAAAACAATTGAAGAAATAAATAGGTCTTGTAAACTTGAAAAGGTAAATGCTCCTTGCATTATAAGTCTTACCGCTGACACTGCGCACACTAGCGTCGCTGTAACCGCACCGACAATCGTTACAACTTTACCTAGTTTGCTTAACTTTTGTTCTAACGGCGTTTGTTTTGTTTTAGCGGTAAGTTCGCCCGCAAGCCCGCCCATTTCGGTATTATCGCCCGTTGCGGTAACAACCATTTTACCAGTGCCACCCGACACGAAAGTGCCAGAATACACACAGTTTACCCTTTCTGCTAGCGGAGTTTTACTAGAAAGCGTTGTACTTGCTGATTTTTTTACAGGTAAACTTTCGCCAGTTAATGCCGATTCATCTACTGAAAGTGAGTTACTGTCGATAAGTCTACCGTCGGCAACAATTTTATCGCCGCTTTCAAGCAAAATTATATCGCCCACAACTATTTGATTTTGCGGTATGGATAGCGTTACGCCGTCGCGCACGACCTTTACTATTATCTTTTCGTAAATTTTACTCAGCGCCTTAAATGCTTTTTGCGAACTGCCTTCCATTATTAGCGTTATTGAAACGGATAGCGTTACGGCAAGCAATATCCCTATACACTCGGTAAAATCACCTTCGCCCGACTTTAATAACTTACCTAGATTAGTGCCAAAAGTTAAAATAAGCCCGAATAGCAAAATAATAAGCATGGGTTCTTTTAGCGCATCAAACACCTTTTGAAAAAAGTTACGCCCTTTCTTTTCCGTCAAAACGTTTTGACCGTGTATGCGCCTATTTTCTAATACTTTTTCGGATGTTAAGCCAAAATGTTCGTTAGAATTTAATTCTTCTAAAACTTGCACTACGTTTTTATCGTGAAAAGTCATCCCCGCCTCCGTTTTATTACTGTAAAAATTATGCTTTTATTTTAAAATATATGATTGTATAATGGACAATCAGTATTTTTTGTGATAAAATTATTTTGTTAAATAAATATTTAAGGCGGTGTAATATGAGTAAAGTTTTTAAAGTTGATATCAAAGGCGTTGTTGCCGATTTACCTATTTTACCCTTACCCAACGGCATTAATATTGCATTCTTTAATTTACACGGTAACCCCAATCTTACAGAGCATTGCGGTAAAGAACTTGCTAAACTCACTGATGATTGTGAAGTTTTAATCACTGCGGAATCAAAGGGCTTACAACTAACTCACGTTGTTGCGCGTGAACTTAACCACCCCTACTACGCAGTTGCAAGAAAATCACATAAACTCTATATGCAAGACGGTATTGATATTTCTTACGGCTCTTCAATTACCACCGGCAAAGAACAAAAGTTCTATCTTTCTAAGCACGACGTTGATTTGATTAAAGGTAAAAAGGTTTGTATCGTTGACGACGTTATCTCTACTGGAGAGAGCGTTAAGGGCTTAGAAACATTAGTTGAAAAGGCTGGCGGAATAGTTTATAAAAAATTATTCGTTCTCGCTGAAGGCGATGCTAAAGACCGCGCGGATATTTCTTATCTTGCTACAATCCCACTACTATAAAATAAGAAAAATCGCCATTTATGATGGCGATTTTTTAGTATTATCCAAAAACCTTTTAAAAAAGGTAAAACGCCGACTAAGCGACGTTCTACCCCAGGAAAAAGTTTATTGAGAGTGTGGGCTTTATTTATGAGAAAGTTTCCTTTCTACATTTTCATACTAACACCCGAAACTTAAAAAAATCTTGAAAGACAAAGGTTTTTTGAAATTATTTAATTTTTATTTTTTAAAGAAAAATTCAATTATTATATGTTATAATTAAAATATGAAAATATTACTTGTTGACGACGAAAGACAACTAACCGACGCGCTTTCGTCAATATTAAAAAAGAATAATTTTGCAGTTGACTGCGCCTATAACGGCGAAGACGGTTTAGACCTTGCCCTATCTGGCATTTACGACCTTATTGTGTTAGACATAATGATGCCCAAAATCGATGGATTATCAGTGCTGAAAACGCTTAGAGAAAGTAAGTGCGATACGCCTATACTTATGCTCTCTGCTAAGTCTGATATTTCCGATAAAATTATCGGGCTTAACCTTGGTGCTGACGATTATATTGCAAAGCCTTTCGACACTAACGAACTTCTTGCAAGAATACGTGCCCTACTTCGCCGTAAAGCGACCTTTACAGGCGACGTTTTAAGTTACGGTGATATCTCGCTCGACCGCGACACAGTTAAACTTTTAAAGGGCGAAAAGAGTATTGCTTTAGGTAAAAAGGAATTTCAAATTTTAGAGATGCTCATCCTTAACGCTGGTAAAAGCATTGATAAAGAAAAGTTTATTGAAAAAATTTGGGGATACGATACCGACGCTGAGTACAACACTATTGAAGTTTACGTTTCTTTCTTGAGAAAAAAACTAAACGCCGTTGGCTCTAAAACCGAAATCAAATCTTTGCGTGGTATTGGTTATACCCTTGGGGTTAAAAATGATTAAAAAAGCGCAACTTAGATTCGTTGCAATCATGATGTCTATACTGTTTGGTGTATTCTCCATTATATTTACTACGGTATATTACATCGCTTTTACCAACACGGTTGCCAACGTTGAAAACGTAATAAACGATACTGCCGCGGGTTTTTATATACCTGGGGGCGCTAGAGTGCACTCTAACAGCATTATAGTTACGCTCAACCCTATCGGCGACGATATAAACGATAAGATTAAAAACGTTTGGTATGACGACGGAACTTTTACTCAAACCCAAACTGATGAAATTATAACGGCTATTTTATCAAAAGTTCATAAATCAGGTCATATTGACAACGTATATTACAAACTGTTTACTAACTCCCACGACCGCGCGCTTTTAATTGCTGTAGATGCGTCCGATTCTTTCGCATCACTAAGACAAAATACGATAAGCACGCTGTTTTCAATGGTTATTATCTACTTTTTGCTTTTTCTATTGATGATGAAACTTTCTTGGTGGGTACTTAAACCTTTAAGAGATTCTTTCGATAAACAAAAACAGTTTATTTCAAACGCCAGCCACGAACTAAAAACGCCTATATCGGTTATTTCCGCAAACGTGGACGTTTTGGCGCAAGAAAACAACCATTCTCAATGGATAAGCAACATAAAATCACAAACCACTAGAATGAGCGGGCTTGTTGAAGATATGTTATCGCTTGCTAAACTTGATGAAGGCAACAATAAACTTATATTTGAAAAATTCAATATTTCCGATGAAGTTTTAGAGACCGCCCTACCCTTTGACGCGGTTGCCTTCGAAAAAGGCAAGACGTTAAACGTTGAAGTTGCGCCCGATATAATCTATAACGGCGACAAGCAAAGCGTTAAAAAGATTGTAAACATCTTGCTTGACAACGCAATTAAACACGCCGATGAAAAGGGCGAAATTACCATAACGCTAAAGAAAGATAACAATAAAACAATTCTTATCGTTACCAACAGTGGCAGCCATATAGCCGCCGCCGATGCGAACAAGATTTTTGAAAGATTTTACCGCGGTGATTCTTCCCGCTCACGCGAGTCGGGTGGAAGCGGCTTAGGGCTTGCAATTGCAAAGAGTATTGCCGATAGCAATAAGTGGAAAATTTCCGCCGTTTCTATCCCCGAAGTTTCAATGACTATTACGGTAATTTTGCAATAAAAAAATTTAACGCGCTGACAAAACTGTCAGCGCGTTTTTTATTTATTGGTTATCTTTGTATATTAGTTACCGTAAACCCAACGCTCTCTATTGCTGAGATTATAGCGTTATCAGTAAGAAAACTATCCGCTTTAAAGGTTGCTTGGTTTTTCTCTAGGCTTACCTTTACCCCGTAAACACCTTGAATGGCGCCTAAAGCATCGGTAACTTTACCTTGACAGTGTTTGCACATCATACCTTTAATATCAACCTTAATATCAATAAGCGCGCCGCAAGAACTATCACACTCGGACTTTTCTTTTTTCTTCTTACCCGCAATTCTAAGCGCGTTTGTTACCACGAAAAGTGAACTCATTGACATAAGCGCAGATGCCACCATAGGCGTTAAAACAACTCCTAGAGCACTTAATGCGCCCGCCGCAATAGGAATTCCTATAACGTTATAAAAGAACGCCCAGAATAGATTTTGTTTGATTATTTTAAGCGCTTTAGAAGAAATTTCCACAGTCTTTGAGAGTGCCGAGAGCGAGCCGTTTGCAATTACTATATCAGAACTGTCTATTGCAATATCCGTACCAGTACCCATAGCAACGCCGATATCCGCGCTCTTTAACGCGGGGCTATCGTTTATGCCGTCCCCAACCATCGCTACGAAATAGCCTTCTTTTTTATACTTTTCAACTATTTCATACTTGTCTTGCGGAAGTACGTTTGCGGCAAATTCATCAAGCCCAACTTGCGCGGAAATATTCTTTGCTGCACTTTCGTTATCGCCAGTTATCATTACCGTTTTAATATTTTTAGCGTGCAGCGCTGCTATTGCGTCAGCACTATCTTCTTTTAAGTAATCACTGACGGCAAACACTGAAACAAGTTGATATTCATCAGCAAAATACAGCACGGTTTTACCTTCGGTAACACTAACGGGAATTTCACTCATTATGATATTATCGGGTAAAAGTTCACGATTACCCAAATAATACTTAACGCCGTCAACAGTGCCTATTATCCCCTTGCCGGTTATATAAGAATAATCGGTAACGATTTTATCACTTTCTCCACAGTAATTTTTAACGCATTCCGCAAGCGGATGTGATGACTTTGACTCAAGTGCTGCTGCTACTGGGAAGATGGTTGAATTAGGCTCGTCGGTAAAGTTAATATAATCGGTTACCTTTGGCTTACCAACGGTGATGGTTGCCGTTTTATCGAGAAGTACGCAGTTGATTTTGCAAGCGTTTTGCAGACTTTCCGCATTTTTAAAAAGTATTCCGTAAGACGCCGCTTTTCCAGTTGCCGCCATAACCGCAACCGGAGTTGCAAGCCCTAAAGAGCACGGGCAAGATATTACTAAAACGCTTATTCCAAAGTTAAACGCTTTGTAAAAGTCTCCACTAATTACTATCCAAACGATAAATGTTATAATCGCTATTATGGTTACCGTAGGCACGAAAAATTTAGATATTTTATCGGCAAGTTTTTGAATAGGTGCTTTGCTTGCGCCAGCCTTTCTTACAATTTCAACAATTTTAGAAAAGAGCGTTTGTTCGCCAACCTTTTCCGCTTGCAAATGAAGGTATCCGTTCTTTAAGATACTGCCCGAATTAACCGTGTCGCCCACGCTGACTTCTACTGGCAGACTTTCTCCAGTTATTGCCGATTTATCTACGCTTGCGTTGCCTTCAACGATTACACCGTCAACACTTGCATAGTCCCCTGCTTTTAATAAAATTATATCGCCTTTCTTCAATTCTGAAGTGAGAACGACCTTTTCTTTGCCGTTTTCTATCACGGTTGCCGTTTTGGGAAGAAGATTACCTAGTTTTTCAATCTCGTCCCCAGTTTTAATCTTAGATAATTCTTCCAGCCATTTACCGAGCGTTACGAGCGCAACGACCATTGCCGACGCTTCAAAAAAGGTGTGCTCTGGGATAAGTTTTCCTAAAAACATCATAACCGTTACGACTATGCTGTAAACGTACGCGGATGCCGAGCCTAATGATACGAGCGTATCCATATTGGGCGAGCCGTTTATAACTGCCTTTACACCGTTTATAAAGAATTTTCTATTTAAGACGAGTATTACGCTTGCTAAAACCAACTGAATTACAAAGTTTATTTCATTTTTCGGTACGGGTAGCGACAACATATTCCCCATTGAAAAATACATCAAGGGCAAAAGCACTAAAAGAGATATGAAAAAGCGTTGCTTTAATTTTTTTGCATCGGCAAACCTATCCACTTTTTTGCTGCCGAAAACTTCCGCTGCATATCCTAACTTTTCAACGACTGCAATAATCTTTTCAATCGACAAAATATTCTCGTCAAAATCGACGGTCATAACCTTTTCCATAAGCGAAACGCTTACACTATTTACACCGTCAAGTTTTGCAATATTTCTTTCAATTCCGCTTGAACAGTTGACACACGTCATACCGCTAACGCTAAATTTTTTAGTCATAATCTTCTCCAAAGATATCCTTAAAAATTAGTATAGCACAAATACAATTTATTTTCAACTTAACTTTTAAACTTGTTTAAAGTTAAACCCCACAAAAAATGCGGGGTTTAACAACAGATTAGTGATTTGTTATGATTATAATCTATTTAGAATTTTCTTCTTTATTTTTTGTGCCACAGCAAGAACAACTGCCAGAGCAATTAGAGCAATCACATCCGCAAGAAGTTTTGCCTTTCTTTCTATCGATAATTGATTTTACTATTACTCCGCCTACTATCAATACGGCAGCGATTATTACTATGATTTCAATAGGTGTCATTATTTCTCCTTAGCAAAACGCTTTTTATTATAAAGTTTTATTACCACGAACGCAACTACTAATACTGCTAGATAGATAAATGCAGTCCACCACGCAGTGCCGATTAGATATACTGCTGAAGATACGATATATGAAGTTGCAACCCAGAACAAAAGCGTCCAGTTAAACTTGGATTTACTTGCCATTTCGCCTTTAGCCGCAGCAACGGCAGCAAAGCAAGGAATCGTTGTCATGTTAAACGCGATAAACGCAAGGAGTGCGGGAAGCGTTACGCCAGTTGCTTGAATCATTGCCGAAACAGCACCTACGCCGCCGTCAACTTCTACGTCAATTGCAGCAGCACCTATGCATGCAGCAAGTGTGCCGAGAGTTGATACAACGTTTTCCTTTGCGATAAGCCCAGTAATTGCAGCAACTGCAAATACCCAACCAAACGCCTTTAATTGACTACCGAAACCTACGGGAGTAAACAAGGGTTGAATAAGTTTACCAAAACCCGCCAAAATACTTAATTCCATTTGTTCATCAGTGAGATAGTTCCAACTGAAGTCAAAGTGGCTGATTACCCAAATTACAATAGTAGATGCTAAAATAATGGTAAACGCTTTTTGAATAAAGTGCTTTGCCTTATCCCAAAGAAGCATTATCAAGTTTTTAACTTGGGGTGCGTGGTATGCGGGAAGTTCCATAATAAATGGCGGGGTTTCGCCTTTTAAGGTGGTTTCACGCATTAAGATTACTGCAATAAGCGCGGTTGCAATACCTAAAATATACATTCCGTAAGTGATAAAGTCAACGTTGCCTACGCCAAAATAACTTACGATACCGCCGGCAACTGCCGTCAAGATAGGAAGTTTTGCGCCGCAACTGAAGAAAGGTATTACCCTAACCGTTGCAAGTTTTTCCTTTTCATCAGCGAGTGTTCTAGTGTTAATCATTGCGGGCACAGAACAGCCAAAGCCCATTATCATAGGCAAAAACGCTCTACCTGAAAGCCCGAATTTTTTAAGTGCGCGGTCTAAAATAAAGGCAATTCTTGCCATATAACCGCTATCTTCTAGGATAGAGAAGAATAAGAAAAGTACGAGAATTTGCGGTAAAAAGCCTAAGATTGCAAAGATACCGCCGAGCACGCCGTCGCAAATAAGACCGCTTACCCATTCGGGTGAACTGCTGAGCCAGCCGCCAACGAGTTCTGATACTAATCCGGTCAATACTTCAACAACGCCCATTAGCATTACGCCCAGTGAGTTGATACCGCTATCCCCTACGAAAACGCCTTCAAAAAGCGTACCTTCTAACTTACCGAAGCCTTCGGGAAGAACTCCGCCTAAGAAGAATAAGTTTTCAGAAAAAGTCAAGTGGAAGATTGCAAATAAAATTACTAAGAAAATCGGGAAGCCCCAAATTTTGTGCGTTAAAATTTTATCCGCTTTATCAGACGGGGTTACAACGAATTTTTCTTCGTTCTTTCTCTTTAAGGTCGGTGAAAAATACTTGGTTATGTATTTATATCTTGCATCGGCAATAAGCGCTTCAAAGTCGTCGCCAAAAGTTTTATCGTTATGAGTTTTCTTGAACGCTTCAACCATGTTGACCGTTTCTTTATGCATTAAAACTTCAAGTTCGTCAAGTTCAACGAGTTTTACCGCGTGGAACATAGGGTTCTTTACCCCGTGCCCTTCGAGTGCGATTTTAATGTCGCCGATAAGGTGCTTTAACGCAGTGTTTTCAATAACCGTTTTGCCTTCTCTTTTCTTTTTGCAAGTTTCGTACGCCCTTTCCATCAACTTGTCTAAGCCTTCGCCCTTTAATGCGGAAATTTCCACAACGGGAAGCCCAAGTCTTTTTTCAAGTTCGTCTGCGTCTATTTTATCACCACGCTTTTTAACCGCGTCCATCATATTGAGCGCAAGTATTACGGGAACGTCAATTTCCATAATTTGCGTGGTTAAATATAAGTTTCTCTCTAAGTTGGTTGCATCGATAATGTTGATAACGCAATCAGGTTTTTCATCAAGAATATAATTTCTTGCGATAACTTCTTCTTGAGTATAAGGTGAAAGTGAATAAATACCTGGCAAATCGACGATTGCAATAGGTTCTGCACACTTTCTATAAATACCTTCTTTTTTATCAACCGTTACGCCCGGCCAGTTGCCTACGTGCGCGGTTGAACCAGTTAAACCGTTAAATAAGGTGGTTTTACCACTGTTGGGGTTACCCGCTAAACAAAATCTATACATTAGGTGTAACCTCCATCGTTATACAAGCCGCTTCAGAGTTTCTAAGCGATAACTCGTAACTTCTAACCGTTACTTCAATAGGATCGCCAAGCGGTGCTTTTTTGCGAAGATAAATATCCGCCCCGTTGGTGATGCCCATATCGTAAAGTCTTCTTTTAATCTTTCTTTCGCCACTAACGGAAATTACTTTGCCGCTTTCTCCGATAGCAAACTTATCTAAAGTCTTTACCATACGTCCTCCAAAATGTGAAATAAATTTCATTTTTCGTTACTATATTATCACTTATATTCACGATTGTCAAATAAAATGTGAAACTTTTTTCAACTTTTTAAAAAATTTTTTACTTGACAATATTCAAGCGATAGTGTACAATATATAATGTTATGAAAAACGCAGTTAGACAACCGCGCCAAGAGCGCTCTATTGAAAAGAAAAATAAGATTATAAACGCTGGTTACGAACTTTTTTCTGAAGTTGGTTATTACGGCACTAACACCGCGGAAATTGCTAAACGCGCTGGCGTTTCTACTGGCATTGTTTACGGTTATTTTCAAGATAAGCGTGATATTTTAATTAGTGTTTTAGAAATTTATATCGATAAGGCTTTTGCGCCTTTTTTGAGATTGTTTGATAAACTTACGCTCCCCATTGATTTTGACGCGTTAATTCCTAAAATTATTGACATGGCTATTAAAACGCACAAAAACAACCGTAAAATTCACGAAGCGTTGCACTCTCTTGCTGGCTCTGATGAAGCAGTTAGCGCACAATTTATTGCCCTAGAAGATAATATTACCTTAAAAATTTCTGAAAAACTTAACCATCTTGGCATTAAAATAGAGAATTCTTTGGAAAAAATCCACTTTGCTATGGATATTATTCAATCATTTTCACACGAATTCGTTTTCGATAAACACGAATATATCGATTACTTCGTTATGAAAGATATGGTTATTGAACTCGTTAAAGGTCTTTTTAAATAATGTTAAAAGAAAATTTGCCGCTTATCTCAGTTATCGTACCCTGTTATAATGCGGAAAACTTCATAGATAAATGTTTGCAAAGCCTTTGCATGCAGTCTTATAAAAATCTTGAAATTATCGCCGTTGATGATTTTAGCACCGACGATACTTTTAAGATTTTGTCTTTTTACGCAAAAAAAGATAGCCGCGTAATTCCATTAAAATCTAAAAATAAAGGCGTTTCTTGCGCGCGAAATACTGGTATTGATATTGCTAAGGGCAAATTTATTGCCTTTGTTGATTCTGATGACTTTGTTTCTCCTTTTCATATTGAACTTTTGGTAACCGAACTAATTAGTAGCGGTGCTGACGCTTCTATTATTCAATATAAAAGGACGCGTGAAAATGCAAAATACAACCCTAATAAGTTTATTAAGCCCCAAAATTATAAGACTGAAAAATTTGATAAGTTGGGAGCACTTAAAGAATACCTATGCCAAAACAAGTTTGAGTTTTGTGTGTGGAACAAACTCTACTCTGGCGAAATTTTAAGAAAATTTAATATCCGTTTTGAAGAAGATTGCCATTATAACGAAGATTCTTTGTTTAATTATAAATTCTTTAAGCAAGTGAATAAAACCGTGCTTGTTAAAACACCCACCTATTATTACGTTCAACGCTCTACAAGTTTAGTTCATCAACCGTTTAGCGAATATAAACTGAGCGCGTTTATAAGTTTAAACAATATTATAAAAGACGCGTATAACGACTTTGCCGATATCATCCACTACGCTCACATTATGCGCCTTGCAATCTGTTGTGAACTTATTTTCTATATAAAATTCTTTAAGTTTAACGGCGGCACGTTTAATAACGGCGCTATCATTAGAAAGATTTTACATTACTTAACGGTTGACGTTAAACACCTTAAATTTTGCCGTGAACCTAAACTTTATAGGCGTATTTTGATACCGCTTATGCCCCCGGTTTTTAAAGTTTTATTGTGCAAAAGAAAGAAATTAGACGGAAAACTTCCCTCTCAATTTTTAATTACTGACAAATAACAAAAACCCTTGCAAATTGCAAGGGTTTTTTAATATGATTATGTGAAGTATATTACATTTTTATTCTTAAAATATCACCAGCGGATAGCGGAACGGAAGTGTGGAGTTTAATTTTTTGCTGAACAATTTTTGCGTCTAAAATTTCCACGTCCTTTTCATCAGTCATTTTGTCAATAACGATTGTTTTATTGAAAGAATTACTAGGTGATAACACTTCTAATTCATCACCTACCTTAAAACGATTTCTCATTTCAACAAGGGCGTAATCTCTATCTTTATTACCATCTAGAACTTGTGCTATAAACTTATGCGTGCCTTTACTTTGGCTATCGTCATAATTTACCGTTCTATCGTTATAGCCGCTGATGTACGCAGTGGTAAATTCTCTATGCGCGGTCTTTTTCAATTCTTCTTGGTAGAGCGGATTTTCTTTATAATTTTCGCCTTCTTCATAGTAAGCGTCAAGCGCTCTACGGTAAGCGTTTACAACGGTTGCAAGGTAATATTCCGACTTCATTCTTCCTTCAATCTTAAACGAGCATACCCCCGCCTTATCGAGTTCGGCAATATAATCTAAAAGATTAAGGTCTTTACTGTTCATTATATAAGTTCCGCGCTCGTCTTCTTGCATTTCCATAAAGCCGCATTCTGAATCTTTTTCACGAATTTCATAATGCCATCTGCACGCTTGAACACACTCTCCACGGTTACTTGAACGGCCAGTTCGATAATCAGAGAGCAAACATCTTCCGCTGTATGAAATACACATTGCGCCGTGGATAAAGGTTTCAATTTCCATATCGGGCACTCTTTTATGTATTTGTGCAATTTCTTCCAAAGATAGTTCTCTTGCTAAAATTGCGCGTTTTACACCGTAATTCTTCCAAAATTCCACCGTTTTATAATTTAAGGTGTTTGCTTGGGTTGAAATGTTTATAGGAAGATTAGGCGCAACTTGTCTTGCAAGGTAAATTAACCCAGTATCAGATATGATTGCACCGTCAATATTTGCACTTTCTAAAAACTTAAAGTACTTTTCAGCCTGTTCAATATCGTCGTTTCGACCGAAAATGTTTACGGTTACGTATACCTTTTTGCCGAGTGAGTGTGCAAAGGATACCGCTTCTAAAATTTCTTCATCGGTAAAGTTGCCAGCCAAAGCGCGCAAACTAAAGTGCTTTCCCCCGATGTAAACGGCGTCAGCTCCAAAGTAAAGTGCGGTTTTAAGTTTTGACATATCTCCCGCGGGCGACAATAATTCGATTTTACTCATCTTAGTTTTTCCGTTATGCTAACACCGTCTTCCAAATCAATAATTTCCGTTTTTAAGTCGGGCGAAGTCGTGATAGCGTTTAAAAATTTTTCCATACTGTTTTTCGTAGTATTAAATCTGTGCGGTGTTTTAACCTTTCCGCCAACGTACCCCCTAAAGAGAACGTTATCCGCAAATAAAATTCCGCCCACTGATAACACACCGAGTAAGTTTTGCAAATATTCATAGTAATGCCCTTTCGGCCCGTCTAAGAATATTAAATCATACTCACCAGTTAAAACTGGTATTATTTCAGACGCGTCCCCAAGGAATATTTTTGCCCTTTTATCCACGCCGAATTCTTTATAATTTTCTCTTGCAAGCGCCGCTTTTTCTTCGTTGATTTCTATGCCAGTAAGGTTCGCGTCCTTATTAGTAAGCAGCATCGCTATGCCTGAATAGCCTAAGTTTACGCCCACTTCTAATATGCGCTTTGACTTCTTTTCCTTAACTAGTTTTAAAAGAAGTTCAAACGATTCATCCCTTAAAATCGGTTCGCCGTTAAGCCCCGCAACTCGCCTTTTTTCTCGTATTATGTCTAACAAATTATACCACCATAACGACAGGTAAAATCATAGGATTTTTCTTTGTCGCCTTAAATATATAATTCTTTAATCCCCTGCGGATAATTGCAGCGAGTTCACTCTCGTCGCTAACCTTTCTTAAGTCGATGGAAGTGAGCACGTGAACGAGATGTGATTTAGCATCGTTTATCATTTCTTCACTAAACACTAAACCCTTGCCGATAATTTCAACTGAAGACAGTTCCGCGCTAAATTCATCTACGCCAACGACTACGACTACAAGTCCGTCTTCAGAGAGATGTCTTCTATCGCGAAGAACGAAACTATCTTCCCCGTCGATACCAACGCCGTCAACAAAGCGTGAGCCCGCTTTTATCTTTTCGCCGCGTTTCATTTGTCTTTGGGTAAGTTCTACCGTATCGCCTATTTCAGCAATTAAAGTATTCGTTTCTTTAACCCCTAAACTATGTGCTAAGCGCGCGTGTTTAGTTAAGTGGCGATATTCGCCGTGAACTGGGATAAAGAACTTGGGTTTAATCAAAGATATAAGCGTTTTTAGTTCGCCTTGACAAGCGTGCCCTGACGCGTGAATAGGTTCTAACGATTCGTAAATAACTTCCGCTCCAAGTCTATAAAGGTTATTTATTACACCGTAAATCATCTTTTCATTACCAGGGATAACAGATGCACTGATAACGACCGTGTCGTTTTTGCCTACTACTACTTTGTTAAATTCACCGCTTGCCATACGCGTGAGCGCGCTCATAGGTTCGCCTTGAGTACCAGTTGATACGATTACTATTTGATTATCTTTATAATTTTTAATTTTTTCTACGTCAACAATTAAACCGTCTGGAATATTGAGTTCGCCTATTCTTGATGCAGCGTCCGCAATATTTATCATACTTCTACCCGAGAACGCAACCTTTCTTTTGTGCTTTTTAGCAAGGTCTAAAATTTGTTGAAGTCTATGCACGTTTGATGCAAAAGTTGCTATAATCAAGCGCTTTTTAGCATTGTCAGAAAATACGTGGTCGAGCGTTTCTTTAACCGCTGATTCACTGATAGTTACGCCTTCGATTTCTATATTAGTAGAGTCTGCCATAAGTAGCAATACGCCCTTTTTACCTATTTCGGCAATCCTTGCTAAGTCCATAGTTTCGCCGTTTACTGGAGTGTAGTCAATCTTAAAATCTCCCGAGTGAAAAACTACGCCAACGGGGGTTGTTATAGAAAGCGCAACCGCACCCGCGATAGAGTGGTTTACGTTGATAAATTCAATGGTAAAACAGCCCAGTTTAACCGTGGTTGACGGCTTGATACAGTTTAGACTAACGCCGTCTAATCTATGTTCTTTTAACTTATTTTCAATAAGTGTTAAGGTAAGTTTCGTGCCGAATATTGGTGCGGAAATTTCCTTTAAAATATACGGAAGTGAACCGATGTGGTCTTCGTGCCCGTGGGTTATGATTATTCCCTTTATTCTTGAAAGGTTTTCCTTTAAGTAAGTTACGTCTGGAATAACTAAATCAACGCCGGGCATATTATCGCCGGGAAAGGTAAGTCCAGCGTCGATTACGATAATATCTCTGCCGAACTCTAACGCGGTCATGTTTTTACCGATTTCACCTACGCCGCCCAAAAACCTAATCTTTAATGCTTTTGCGGGTTTTTGATCTTTTGATTTTGCTTTTTTATCTTTAGTTAAAGCAACTTTTTTCTTGGAATTTTTCACTTGTAGAAGGGCTTTTTTTGCGGGCGCTTGTCCGCTTTTTTTATTCTTCATAATTCAAGTCGCCTCCTTTGGTTTTTTGCTTGTGTTCTTTTGTATTATACACTTTTTTCCAAAAAAAGTAAACAGTAAATTAGAACACATTGAAATAATTTATGTTTTACGGTGTAAATTTACTTGAAAAAATTTCTATATAAGAGTATAATATTAAAAATAATATTAAAATACGACAACATTTTTATTTAAGGAGATACATTATGCGCGTTTATAACTTTGCAGCAGGCCCTTCAACTTTGCCCCTTCCCGTTTTGGAACAAGCACAAAAAGAACTTTTAGATTTCAACGGAACTGGCATGAGTATTATTGAAATGAGTCACCGCGGTAAGCCTTTTATGGCTGTCAACGCTGAAGCCCAAGCGCTTCTTCGCGAACTCATGAATATTCCCGAAAACTATTCGGTACTCTTCGTTCAAGGCGGCGCGTCCCAACAATTTGCGGCTGTTCCCCTTAACCTTTTGAAAAACGGTAAGGCTGACTATATCCTTACTGGTAACTTCGCTTCTAAGGCTTATGAAGAAGGTTTAAAATACGGCGATATGGCTATTGCTGCTTCTTCTAAGGAAGATAAGTACACCTATATCCCCGATATGGACAAGGTTACTTTCCGTGAAGGTATTGATTACGTTCACACCACTTACAACAACACTATTTTCGGTACTAGATATACTTCTTTACCCAAAACCGATGCGACCATCGTTTCTGATATGTCATCTTGCATTTTAAGTGAAGAAGTTGACGTTTCTAAATTCGGTCTTATCTACGCTGGTGCACAAAAGAACATTGCTCCCGCTGGTCTTACTATCGTTATCGTTAGAAAAGATTTAATCGGCAACGCTTCTCCTATCTGCCCCACTATGCTTAACTATGCTATTCAAGATAAGAACGACAGCCTTTACAACACTCCCCCTTGCTTCCCCATTTATATGTCTCTCTTAGTATTTAGATGGCTTAAAGAACTCGGCGGCGTTAAGGCTATGCAAAAGATTAACGAAGAAAAGGCTGCTCTTCTTTACGACTTTATCGATAACTCGTCTTTCTACACCAATAAGGTTGCTGTTAAAGACCGTTCTATCATGAACGTTCCCTTCGTTTCACCCAGTGAAGAACTCGACGCTAAGTTCGTTGCTGAAGCAACTAAGGCTGGGCTCGTTTCACTTAAAGGCCACAGAGTTACCGGCGGTATGAGAGCGTCAATTTACAACGCTATGCCTATCGAAGGCGTTAAAGCGCTTATCGACTTTATGAAAAAATTCGAATTGGAGAATAAGTAATTATGAAAAAAATTCTTACCTTAAACGCAATTAGCCCCGTTATTAACGACGTGTTTGACTCTACTTACAACGTGGCTAGCGACGTGGAAAAACCCGTGGGCATTATGCTCCGCAGTTTTAAGATGCACGATTATAACTTAGATGAAAACACTATCGCTATCGCTAGAGCGGGCGCTGGTGTTAACAATATCCCTATTGAAGATTACGCTGCAAAAGGCGTTGTAGTTTTCAACACCCCCGGCGCTAACGCTAACGCTGTTAAGGAACTTGTTCTCGCTACACTTTTTATGGGTTCAAGAAATATCGTAAGCGCAATCGACTGGACCAAAACCCTTAAAGGCAAGGGCGAAGAAGTTGGTAAGTTGGTTGAAAAAGGCAAAGCAAACTTTGCTGGCCACGAAATTATGGGTAAAAAACTTGGCGTTATCGGTCTTGGCGCTATCGGCGCGCTCGTTGCTAACGCTGCTATTGAACTAGGTATGGACGTTCACGGTTACGACCCCTTCTTGTCTGTAAACGCTGCGCTTAGACTTTCTGCAAAAGTTAAGATTGAAAAAGATTTAGAAGAACTTGCTAAAGTATGTGATTTCATCACCATCCATATCCCCTATATTCCCGCACAAAACAAGGGTATCATAAATGCTGGTCTTATCCGCAAGATGCGTGACGGCGTTGTTCTTATCAACTGCGCTAGAGGCGAACTCGTTGATAACGATGCAATCTTGAGCGCAACAAAGAACGGCAAGGTTGCTAAATACATCGTTGACTTCCCCGCTGACGAACTCATCGGTGAAGAAAATATCATTTGTATTCCCCACCTTGGCGCGTCTACCGAAGAAGCCGAAGACAACTGCGCGGTTATGGCTGCTAAACAACTTATCGATTATATCGAAAACGGCAACATCGTTAACAGTGTTAACTACCCCACTTGTGCTGCACCTAGAACTACCGCTTACAGGCTCGTTATTCTTCATAAAAACACTCATAACATCTTGGCACAAATTACTGGCACGGTTGGTAACGAAGGTATTAACATTTCTAACCTTATCAATCAAAGCAAGGGTGATTATGCAGTAACTATGCTCGACATCGATAATGAAGTTTCTGAAAAGGCTATCGAACATATCTCTAAAGTAGAAAACATCATTAAGGTTAGAGTTATTAAGTAATTGATATTTAAATAATTATAAATAAAATGCAAAGGGTTGGTTTTCAACCCTTTCTTTATTCAATTGTAAATAAACGGTGATTTTTGTTGGTAAAAATTACCGTTTATTTTATTTTTAAAAATACGAACATTTGTTTGCTTTTTGAATTTTGATGTGTTATAATAACTCTACCATACATGTTTTAGGGAGAGATTTATGTTAAACGAAAAGCGATTATCTATACTCGTTGAAAGCGCCAAGTACGACGTTAGTTGTTCTTCAAGCGGCTCTAAAAGGCAAAATTCTTTGGGCGGTATCGGTAACGCTTGCGCGGGTGGACTTTGCCACTCGTTCACCCCCGACGGTAGATGTATTTCTCTCCTTAAAATTCTCCTAAGCAACGATTGTTGTTACGACTGCGCTTACTGCACTTCAAGGCGCTCTAATAACGTGCCGAGAGCAACCGCAACCCCAGAAGAAATTTGTGAACTTACTATGGGGTTTTACAAGCGCAATTATATTGAAGGGCTGTTTTTATCTTCTTCCATTTATAAATCACCCAACTATACTATGGAACTTTTGTACGAAACGGTTAGGCTGCTTAGGCAAAAGTACCACTTTAACGGATATATTCATCTTAAAGGTATCCCCAACGCGGATAGGCTGCTTATTGAAAGGGCGGGATTTTTGGTTGACCGAATGAGTTTTAACATTGAACTTCCCAGTGAAAAAAGCCTTAAACTCCTTGCCCCGCAAAAAGATAAAACCGCTATTATTACGCCTATGAAAATGCTTGCACAAGATAAATATTTTGCAGCGCCGTCTATTCGCCGTAAGGACTTTTTACCCGCTGGGCAAACCACGCAAATGATTGTTGGCGCTTCGCCTGAGAGCGACGCGCACATCTTGAAACTTACAGAATATATGTACCACAACTATAAGTTAAAGCGCGTGTATTTTTCTACCTATAACCCCGCCAACTTCGATACTTCACTTCTTCCGCAAGAACAAATCCCCTTGCTCAGAGAACATAGGCTTTACCAAGCCGACTGGCTGCTTAGGTTTTACGGTTTTACCGCGGATGAAATTACTGGCGAAGACGGGTTTTTATCCACCGAATATGACCCTAAATGCGCGTGGGCATTAAAAAACCCGCATCTTTTCCCCGTGGAAATAAACACGGCTTCACCCGAAATGCTGTTGCGTATACCTGGAGTTGGGATAAAAAGCGCGTATAGAATAATGCAGGCAAGAAAACATGCTAAACTCGATTTTGACGACCTTAAAAGACTGCGCGTAGTATTAAAGCGCGCCGTGCACTTTATAACCTGTAAGGGTAAATTCTTGGGCGGAAAAAATGAGTTTATAATTAAAAATATGCTTATAGGTGCGGAAGTCGGCGCTACGGCAACTCAACTGTCTATGTTTAGCAACCCGACTGCCCTATCCGCGCTTACTGGTGAATTATGAAGATTTTTACTATCGACAATAATATCGACGGAATTTTATCCGCTCTATTTATGAGTTTTACTGAAAAAATTGTGCCCGATGCCGTAGAAAATGCGCTGTCATTTCAACCTAGGCTTGATGCGGTCAATATAAGAATTACTACGAATAGAGAAAATTGCGAAAGGGTTAAAAATGCGCTTTACTCTTACGGTGGCGACGATATTATTTACCATATTAAAATATGTTTGATGTCTTGCGACACGCGCGCGCTGTCTATTGCATTTAATTATGGATATTTAACCTTGAAAGAGCGTGCGGACGTTTCGGAAAATTTAAGTGAAAAGGCTGTTTCAGACTTTTCTTTTCTTGTTCAAAAAGTTCTACACGAACGCCATATAGTAAGCGGTTTTTTGCGCTTTACTGAATCGGAAAACGGGGTGCTGTATGCAAGGTATTCCCCCGATAACGATATAACGGCGCTCCTTGCCCCACACTTTCTAAAGCGCTTAGGTCATACCCCTTTTATAATACACGACGTTAAAAGAAACGTTATTGCCATTTCTAACGGCGTTACCATTAAGACGGATTATACCGAACTTTTACCATCGTTTAACGCATCACAACAAGAACAATATTTGCAAAATTTGTGGAGAAAATATTTCCGTGCAGTAAATATTAAAGAGCGACCACACCAGGCTCAGCAAGATAGTTTCTTTCCAAGGCGTTATAGAAAGTACTGTTTTGAAACTTGGGAATAGAAAAAGAAAAAGCCTGTTTTAAGCAGGCTTTTACTATTGATTTAATATCATTATGCGTAACATAAACGCACATAAAAACATTTGTTAAACACTATAAAACAAAAGGCACGCTTTTAAAGCGTGCCTTTTTTAGTTTTAAATGAATTATTTATTTAATGCTACTTGAACTGCAACTGCGCATGCAACGGTCATACCAACCATCGGGTTGTTACCAGCACCGATAAGTCCCATCATTTCTACGTGTGCCGGAACTGAAGATGAACCTGCAAATTGAGCGTCAGAGTGCATTCTACCCATGGTGTCGGTCATACCGTAAGATGCGGGACCTGCTGCCATGTTGTCGGGGTGAAGGGTTCTACCCGTGCCGCCGCCTGATGCAACTGAGAAGTAACTTCTGCCGTTTTCGATAGCCCACTTTTTATAAGTACCAGCAACGGGATGTTGGAAACGAGTGGGGTTGGTTGAGTTACCAGTGATAGATACGCCAACGTTTTCTAAACGCATGATAGCAACGCCTTCGGGTACGCTATCTGAACCGTAACATTTAACGTTTGCTCTTGCGCCTTTAGAGAAGGGTTTTTCTTCCAAAACCTTAACTTCTTCAGTAGCGGGGTCAAACTTGGTTTCAACGTAGGTAAAGCCGTTAATTCTTGAAATGATATAAGCAGCGTCTTTACCGAGACCGTTAAGGATAACTCTTAAGGGTTTAACTCTAACCTTGTTTGCATTAAGTGCAATTTTGATTGCGCCTTCTGCTGCAGCGAAAGATTCATGACCAGCAAGGAAGCAGAAGCATTCAGTTTCTTCAGAAAGAAGCATCTTGCCTAAGTTGCCGTGACCTAAACCTACTTTTCTGTTTTCAGCAACTGAACCAGGGATACAGAAAGATTGTAAACCGATACCGATGTTAGCAGCAGCGGTTGCAGCGCTCTTATCCCCCGTCTTTTCAGCAGCCTTTAAAGCGATTGCTGAGCCAACGGTGTATGCCCATTTAGCGTTTTCAAAGCAGATGGGTTGAGTTTCTTGAGTGATAGTGTAAGGATCAATACCATACTTATCACAAATTTCTTTACATTCATCAATAGAAGAAATGCCGTATTCAGCTAAGGTAGCAAGAATTTTGGCTTCACGTCTTTCATAACCTTCAAATTGTGCCATTATAATTGCCCTCCTTATTACTCTTTACGCGGGTCGATATATTTAACCGCGCCGTCTTCTTCTTTAAAGCGTCCGTAAGTGCCTTTTGACTTTTCATACGCTTCGTTGGGTTCCATACCCTTTTTAATAAAGTCTGTCATCTTGCCGAGTGAAACGAATTCATAACCGATAACTTCGTCATTTTCGTCAAGAGCCATTCTCGTGCAATAACCTTCAGTCATTTCAAGATATCTAACGCCCTTAGCCTTAGTACCATACATAGTACCAACCATTGAACGAGCGCCTTTACCAAGGTCTTCCATACCAGCGCCGATAACCAAGCCGCCTTCAGAGAAAGCAGATTGTGAACGACCGTATACGATTTGAAGGAATAATTCTCTCATAGCCGTATTGATTGCATCGCAAACAAGGTCGGTATTTAACGCTTCAAGAAGAGTTTTACCAGGAAGAATTTCCGCTGCCATTGCTGCTGAGTGAGTCATACCTGAGCAACCGATGGTTTCTACGAGCGCTTCTTCAATAATACCGTCTTTAACGTTTAATGAAAGTTTACAAGCACCTTGTTGGGGTGCGCACCAGCCTACACCGTGCGTATATGCGGAAATATCTTTAATTTCCTTTGCTTCTACCCATTTGCCTTCTTCGGGAATGGGAGCGGGACCGTGTTTAGGTCCTTTGCAAACGCAGGTCATTTCTTTAACTTCAGTTGAATACTGCATAAATCTATGCCCTCCAATATTGTTTTTATAATTAACTTAGAATAGTATAACACATTAGCCGTTTTTTGACAATTATTTTAATTGACTTTTATTTATTTGTCTTGTATTTTATCTTTTTTTATCAACAAATTTCTTTTATAGTGAAATAAGTATTGCTGAAAATATCCTGAATTATCTTTGAATTTTCCAACAAACCATTTACTAACCTTTTCGCGCGATTTTTCAGTACCGTTAAAATCTTCTATATAAACTTTATCTATCCAAGTATCCACGGGGAAAGAATCCGTTCTGTTAAACCCAAAAAGCAAAACGCAGTCGGCAACCTTTGGTCCTACGCCGTAAAGTTTAATAAGTTCTTTCTTTAATTCTACTGTTGACAACTTGTTATATGAATTTATATCAAGCCCGCATTTAATAGTTTTTGCTAAACTTAAAATATATTCCGCGCGGTACCCAAGCCCTATTTGGCGGTAAAATTCCACGCTCTGCTCAGCCATTTTAGAAACAGACGGAAAGGTAAAATAAACTTTACCATTAAAAGTCTTTTTTTCACCGAGAGATGCGCAAAGTTTGTCGATACTGCCCTTTATCCTTGGGATGTTGTTATTTTGCGAAATCAAAAATGAAAAAAGCATTTCTAGCGCATTTTGTTTTAATATCCTTATCCCTTTACCTTGTTCACAAGCATCGCTTAGAATTTTAACACCGTTAGATTTTGCCGCGTTATATATTGTTTTATAATCGCGCGCAAGGTCAAAGAAGTTATAAAAATATTCTTCATCAACTTCTTCACACTCAATAACGGTGTTATTATCTTTAGAATACGCGTAAGCACACTTATCCATAGAATATACTAGATAACCGTTCTCAAAAGGCGTAAACCTAAAAATTTGACCGCACTCTAGGGTGTCTTTAATATTAAAAAATTCGTTGTTAAAAACTATTTGTTTCATAGATTTAAATTTCACTTTTACTAAGTATATATGTCGTTTAGAAAACGGATTAGAAAAAAATAACGGGCTGAGCACACTCAACCCGTATTTTTTACGATCTTTAGTTTTCTTTAGCGTAAACGCTTACCTTCTTGTCGTGTCTACCCATTCTTTCGAACTTAACAACACCGTCGATAAGTGCATACAAGGTGTCATCACTACCGATACCTACGTTGTTACCGGGGTGAATTTTAGTTCCACGTTGACGTACGATGATGCCGCCAGCAAGAACTTCTTGACCATTTACTCTTTTAACGCCAAGTCTCTTAGCGTTACTGTCTCTGCCGTTTTTAGTGCTACCGCCACCTTTGTGGTGCGCAAATAATCTAAATAAGAACATCATAATATTTAACCCTCCCTATTACTTCGCAACGATTTCGAGAATCTTAACTGCGGTGAAAGGTTGTCTGTGGCCTTGTTTCTTCCTTTCATTCTTCTTTGCTTTGTACTTGAAAACAACGATTTTCTTTTCTTTACCTTGTTCAAGAACTTCGCCTACTACCTTAAATGCCTTTGCTTCGTCTGCTACTTTGATGCCGTTTTCATCTGAAACCATCAAAACGTCAAACTCAACTTTGTCGCCTACGTTTGCTGAAAGTTTTTCAAATCT
>SVHH01000013.1 GCA_015055945.1 Clostridiales bacterium | reverse complement strand
GATCTTAACGGTTTGCGCGTAAGAAGTTCTGCAAATGACAGTGCAAGCGTGCTCGGCACTCTCGACAAAAACGACGCCGTGTTAATAATTGATAAAAAAGGCAACTATTATCAAACGGTGTTTAGAGAAAAAACCGCTTACGTCTACGCCGCCTATTGCTCAGTGATGGAAGTGGAAAGCGAGCAAGATTCGGTTGAAAAAGCCATAGAAATAGGCTGTTCACTTCTCGGCCACCCGTACGTTTGGGGTAGTCAGCGTTATCACTGGGGTAACGGAAAATTAAACTCGAATTTCGTAAAAGGAGAATTCGATTGTTCGGCTCTGGTGCAATATATCTATTACAAAGCGAATAAGACTATTTTGGACGTAACCAGCCGCGCGCAATCTTATAACGGAGTGGAGGTTAAAAAATCCGAACTTAAGCGCGGAGACCTGATGTTTTTCACAAACGCGTCACGCAAGAACAAGGTTGGTGTTGAAAGAATAGGACACGTGGCGATATATTTCGGCAATAATTACGTTTTGCACACGGCAAGCGACCACGCCGTAATAGAACCTATTTCTGCAACAAGATGGAGTTATTATATAACGGCAAGACGAGTCGTTTAACCCATTTAAAATATCAAACGGCGGTAAAAAACCGCCGTTTTTATTATATAGTTATTTTACTGAAAAACCAACTGATGCATAAGGGTGAATATTATCGATAATAACTTTATTGCCCTTGAATTTCTTTCTTGACGGACTTACAAGACAAAAGGGTTGCCGTCCGCCGCTAGGCGATTGAAACCTGCTCGTAGGTTCTAGCGCCCGTTTGGGCGTAAAAATAAATGCACACCCTAAATGGATGTGCATTTATTTTTTTGAGCTCGTAGTACAAAAATGCAACTTAATGTAATGTAGAGTTGCGGAGAAAATTAACCTTTGTTTCTTCACTATTACTTATTACCGAAAATTCCGTGCACGCCAAATTAGTGAAAAGTGCAGAGGTAAAAAGATAAAATTCCGCACACTTACGTGTGCGGAATTTTCTGTATCTCATATCCGAAAAAACGGTGAAAAACCGAGGATTTCTTTTGTACTAACCATATATATCAGAGTTATTATATTTATCTGAATATTCGTTGTTATGCTTGCGTTGATGCTGTATAAACCACGAAAAAACATCAGGGTTTGAATATGTATCGCTCCAAGCATCATGTCTGTTTTCTGGATATACAGTAAGCTTTGCTTGTCCACCGCAACGTTTTACAGCTTCGACCATTTTGACCGATTCTTCTAAAAGAACAGTCTTATCCTTGGCTCCATGAAAAGCCCACACCGGAACATGAATTAGCCTTCCAGCATTCCAATACATTCCGCCACCGCAAATCGGAACGATTGCAGCAAAATACTCCGGCATACTCATTGCTAATTGCCATGTTGCATATCCGCCCATACTCGCACCCATAACGTATATGCGGTCGCGGTCAACAAATGGCAACTCCGTAACATCTTGCACCAACGATTTCAAGCGTTCCCAAATGTCAAACCATGTGTTTTTCTCACACAACGGTGCAACGGTGACAAACGGAAAATCCCGGTAAGCATCCGTTAATTGAAAAAAGGGATTGGTATACAATTTATTGATATCGTTTCCTCTTGTCCCTGCACCGTGCAAAAACAAAAGTACGGGATAACTCTTCTCGGGGTCAAAATTTTGGGGTGTCCTTATTAAACATCGTATATTCTGAAAACTCATTTCGTTCATCGCGTAACCGCCTTTTTTGAAATTATTATATCAAAAAAGCACCAAACTGTCAACGATATTCAACCTATTGTCGATCCCGTTTGCCTTCTGCTTGAGTCTCTTTGCATTGAGAGCATCGATTGCAACTCGGAGTTCAACGGGGGTAAGTTTAAGTCTGCGAACCATCGCACATCCGTTTTTCATCTGTAAGTCCTCGCTTTCCTTCTTTCTGTCTATATTATATCAGAAAAGCGGGTATTTCTCAAATGTGCGAAAATGTCGTGGGTTCAAGTCCCGAAGACTCGGAAAAAGTTGCAAAAAACAAAAGATCAAAAAAACAACCCTAAAAAACCGAAAAAGCCTTGTAAAACAAGGCTTTTTGGCATAGGTTGCATTTTTGACCTATGAGGATGGAGCTGGTGACGGGTAATTCCCCTGCTAGGGGAAATGTCTTGCACATCTTTCTTGACGGGCGGTCAAGACAAAGGGGTTGCCGTCCCCTGCTAAGGGATTGAACCTGCTCGTAGGTTCTCGCAACCGTTACGGTTGCGTAAAAAAAGAAAACACCCTTTTGGATGTTTTCTTTTTTTATGGAGCTGGTGACGGGACTTGAACCTGCGACCTGCTGATTACGAATCAGCTGCTCTACCGACTGAGCCACACCAGCACTAAAATATTATTCTTAAAAAACATTTCAAGCGATTAAACTTTCGCTTAATCGCTTGATTATAATATCACAATATCAAAAAAATATCAACAATTTACACGCAACATACGTGATTTTTTATGATTTTGCCAAAAATTATTTCTTTTCTAAAAGGCGTTTTATCTTTTTAACGTTAGCCTTGCCGATTTCATAACCAGCGTTAATTGCAAAGTCAAAATTTTTAAACTTATACATATCCATATTGCCGAGTTCGGGTTTTAAGTATAAGTCGGGTTTATATTCTTTCATCTTATAACTAGTAAGTTCGGCATCCATAACGTCATAAGTGCGCAGCATAAGCGTAAACAAGTTAAGTTTTTTCGTTTGAGTTCTAACGTCGCCAAGAACGTCCACCGCAACGATAACTTCCGCGCCCATATCACGAACTTCTTGCACAGGAACTCTGCATTTAATTCCGCCGTCAACAAGCGTCATTCCGTCTTGAATACACGGCTTAAAAATACCAGGCACGGTGCAACTTGCAGTTACACCGTCAACTATATTTTCATCGCCGCTAAAAATCTTTAAGTTGCCAGTGTTTAAGTCCACTGCAACACATTCAAACGGTTTTTGAAGGTCGCTAAACTTAGGATGTTGCAAAAAATAGGTTTCAAGTTTTTTACGCATTTTTTGCGACCTTAAAAGCGCGCCGTTACCAAACGGATTGATTGACAAATCAAATAAGTCGCTCATTGTCATTTCAGAAATTTCTTTTTGCATAGCATCCGCGCTCATACCCGAACAGTAACACGCGCCGATTACCGAGCCCATAGAAGTCCCTGTAACAAAGTCCGCCTCTATCCCCGCTTCTTCCATCGCTTTAATAAAACCTATATGCGCAAGCCCTCTTGCTCCGCCTGCGCCTAATGCAAAACCTAACTTTTTAGACATTTATTCTCCTCTATGATTATCTATTACGAACCCTTTACCGTTAAGCCAGTTAAACATAAGATTTATCCACTCTTGAACGGGAATATTGTTTTGATGCGGTGCAGACGGTGCTGCCGTTTCCATAGTTGAAAGCGACAAACCGTGTCCGCCGATTTCAAAGGTGTGGAATTCGAAAGGCACACCCTTTTCTCTATAAGCCATAGCCATTAAGAAACTGTTTTCACACGGAACGACCGTATCCCCGATAGTGCACCAAATAAACGCGGGCACGCTATCTTTGGTAACTCTTTTGGGAAGATTTAACTTATCGCGAATAGTCCCGTCGTCGTCTTCACCACACAAAATCTTAAAACTGCCTTCGTGAATTTTACCGTAAGCGGAAAGCACTGCGTAAGATAAAACAACCGCGTTGGGACGGCAAAGTTTAGCCTTTTCACCAAGCGCTTCGATTACTTCGGGGTCGTTATACATTGTTGCGAGCATACCGCAAAGATGTCCGCCCGCTGAAAAACCGATTGCACCGATATGTTCGGGGTCTACTTTGAGTTTAGCAGCGTTTTCACGAATATACGCTATAGACATACAGCCTTCGATAAGTTGCGTGGGATGTTTATAGTTAACGATTGAGTAATCTAAAATAAACACGTTATAGCCTTTTGCTAAAAATTCGATAGCAATCGGTTCTTTTTCTCTTTGAGAGATTGCGCGATATCCGCCGCCCGCAATTACAAGCATAGCGGGGCGAGTTCTTGACGGACAAAAATTATATTCGTTAATAGTGTATGCAGTCAAAATGCCCGCTGCACCTTCGGCTTTTTCAAGATTAAAATAATCGTACAAATCAATAACTTTTTTATTCATAATAGGTATTCCCCAAATAGTAAAATATTAAACACCTTAGTTTACAAGTAAATTATATAGCAAGTTAAAAAAAAATTCAATGGTTTACTTGTAAATTTTTATAAATTTTGTTAAAATAAATTTATGGAATATCATATAGATACAGGTTTAATTAAAGAAAAATTTTCTACCGATTGCGAGTGTCCGTTGTGCGAAATCCAAAAAATTGTTGAAGAACAGTTTTTGCACGAATTTTTAAACGACGCAGTTATGGAAGATAATACACGCATTAAGGTTGGCAAGGAAGGTTTTTGTGCAAAACACTTCGATATGCTTTTTGCGCGCCCTAATAAACTTTCAGTTGCCCTACAAATTCAAACGCGTGTAAAAAATCTTCAAACGCTTATTACCGACGAAAAAAACCTAAACAAAGCGTTAAAGAACGCTAAGGCGTTAGAGAGTTCTAGCAACACTTGTGCAATTTGTTATTACGTTGAAGAAAGTATGGTAAAATACTATAAAACGGTTGCGCAAATGTTCTATAACGAACGCGATTTTTTGAAGATGTTGCTCGGCACTAAAGGCTTTTGCTTGCATCACTACGCGGAACTTTTAAAGTACTCTCGCTACGCATCGTTTATGGCAAAAGAATACGTAGGAGTTTTGGGCGGAATTGAAAAGCGCAATATTGAAAGATTACAAGCAGACCTTCAAAAATTTTGTGATAAGCACGATTACCGCAACGCAAACGAACCTTTAGGAAACGCGGAAACGGCACTCCCCCGCATGCGCGTTAAACTCTACGGCGAAAAAATCGATTAAAATTATGGCTAAAGAAAACAATTTTACAAAAGAATTACCCCAAGATTATAAAGAAATTTATTCTATCGACGCAAAAAACGCTAAAATAGGTATAATAATGAACGTCGTCGCGTTTGTTATCTTCCTTTTAATATTTATACCGCTGTTTATTTTGTGCGACTTATCTTCTTTTTACGGCGAACGTTTCTATGAAAATGTTATGTCTTGCCTTGCGTTTGCCTTTTTAGGCTTAATAATTTGCTTTATATTGCACGAACTGGTGCACGGTTTTGTCTATAAAATAACGACTGGGCAAAAACTTACTTTTGGACTTAGTTGGAGTTGCGCATTTTGCGGTGTCCCAAACGTTTACGTAACAAGAAAAACTGCAATATTTGCGCTTTTAGCACCCTTTGTTTTCTTTTCAATCATCTTCATAATTGCCCTTATCTTGTTTTATCCAAACCCCGCCGTGTTTTTATCAATAGCATTCGTTTTTGCTCTACATACTGGCGGCTGTGCTGGAGACTTATACGTGTTTTTATTATTCTTATTTAAACTTAAAGATAAGCGAATTTTAATGAACGACACAGGTCCTAAACAGACGTTTTATATACCAAATAAATAACAAAAACCACCGAAAATTCGGTGGTTTTTGTTATTCTTCTATATTTTCTTCTATTATTTCTTCTTTTACACTTATTGCGTTTTCAATGATTTTTAGAAGTTCTTCTTTGCCAAAACCAGTTTCGGCACTGGTTGCCGTAATATCCGCCGTTCCTACGCGAAGTTCGGTTGCAATTTCTTTAACCCTTGGCTTAATTTTAGTTTTACCAAGTTTATCCGCCTTGGTTGCAACGAGTGCAAAAGGTACAGCGTAATGATAAAGATAGTTAACCATCATTTTATCGTCGGCAGTCGGGTCGTGGCGAATGTCAACGAGCGATAAAAGTAGGTTGATTTTTTGCGTTGAAAGGAAAGTTTCAAGCAAAACTCCCCACTTTCTCTTTTCTTCTTTACTTACCTTTGCAAAGCCGTAACCAGGAAGGTCGGCAAGGATAAACTCGCCAAAGTCAAAGTAGTTAATAAGCCTTGTTCTACCCGGCGTAACCGAAGTTTTGGCAAGTTTTTTTCTATTTGCAAGCATATTGATGAGCGAACTTTTGCCCACGTTAGATTTACCCGCAACCGCAATAATGGGTTTATCGGTTTTTAAGAACTTATCCGCGCTTGCAACGCTAGTGATAAAAGTTGCGTCTTTTATCTTCATTTGTATCTCCTTAAAACTTTATCGCTTTTTTGAACACTTGCTCTACGCTGTCCACGGTGATAAAGTTAATTTCTTTGCGAATTTCTTTGGGGATTTCCGCTAAATCTTTTTTATTTGATGCGGGTATAATAACTTCTTTTATGCCTTGTCTATAAGCGGCAAGCGCCTTTTCTTTTAAGCCGCCGATAGCCAAAACTTTGCCGCGGAGCGTAATTTCGCCAGTCATAGCCACGCTCTTTTTAACGGGCTTTTTAGTAAAGGCTGAAAGTATTGCCGTAGCCATAGTAATACCCGCGCTAGGTCCGTCTTTAGGCGTTGCACCTTCGGGTACGTGCACGTGAATATCGGTGTTTTCAAAAACGCTCTCGTCAATACCGAATTTATCCGCATTTGACCTAATGTAACTTATAGCAGCGCGCGCTGATTCTTTCATAACGTCGCCAAGTTTACCGGTAAGAACGATTTCGCCCTTGCCTTTCATAAGCCCAACTTCAATGGTCAAAGTAGTTCCGCCAACGCTTGTCCACGCTAAGCCAGTACAAGCACCAACTTCATCATTTTCAAGCGACATATCTTTGATATATTTTTTTATACCTAAATATTTTTCAATAGCCTTTTCATCAATAACTTGCTTTTTAGTGCGAGAGTTTTGCGCAACTTTAGTTGCAACCTTTCTAATAACGCTACCTATTTCACGCTCTAAATTTCTAACGCCCGCTTCCATAGTATAACCGCTGATTATTTCCATAATACCGCCGTCGGTTATCTCTACTTTTCTATCGCTTAATCCATTTGCTTTTAACTGCTTAGGAATAAGATATTGCTTTGCAATTTGCAATTTTTCTTCCTTAGTGTAACCAGAAAGTTCAATAACTTCCATACGGTCAAGCAGCGGATAAGGAATAGTATCAAGCGTGTTTGCCGTAGTTATAAACATTACTTTTGAAAGGTCGAACGGAACTTCCAAATATCTATCGCGGAAAGTGGTGTTTTGCTCGGGGTCAAGCACTTCTAAAAGCGCGCTTGCGGGGTCGCCGTGAATATCAGAAGATAATTTATCTATTTCATCAAGTAAAAATACAGGGTTATTTGAGCCCGCGTTTTTAAGTCCGTAAATAATACGCCCAGGCATTGCACCCACGTAAGTTTTTCTATGTCCCCTAATTTCAGACTCATCCTTAACGCCACCCAAACTCATTCTTACGAACTTTCTGTTAAGCGCCCTTGCAATACTTGTTGCAACCGAAGTTTTACCAACCCCGGGCGGCCCAACGAAACATAAAATAGGTCCTTTAATTTCTTTAGTTAACTGCAATACAGCAAGGTATTCCACAATTCTCTCTTTAACCTTTTCCAAGCCAAAATGGTCTTTGTCGAGAATTTCTTTCGCCTTTTTTAAGTCTTCCGTATCCACCGTTCCGTTAGTAAACGGCAATTCTTTTATCCAGTCGAGATAATTGAGAATAATCGAATAATCGGGTGATGACGGGTTGATTTTATCTAGGCGCGAGATTTCCTTTTCGCACTTAGATAGAACGTCTTCAGGAAGGTTTTTTGCCCTTATTTGCTCTAACAATTCATCACTTTCTTCGGGGTCGTCGCCAAGTTCAGAGTGAATAGCCTTTAACTGTTCTCGAAGGTAAAATTCTTTTTGGCTCTTATCAATGCTGCCGCGCACTTTTGCGGTGATTTTACGCTCGATTTTAGCAATTTCAATTTCGCGTTCAAAAAGTCTAATAAACGCTTGAAGTCTAAGAAGCGTGTCGTCAAGAATCAAAATTTCTTGCACGTCTTCTTCCTTAAAATTAACCACTGAAACGGCGTTGTCGATAAACTCGTTTGCATCGTTAAAGTTCATAACGGTTGCAATCATTTCTTTAGAAATGCGCTTATCACCAGCCGCGTATTCAGCAAAATTTCTTTTAGCAACGCGCATATACGCGTCAAGTTCACTGTCGTCGATAGCGGTTATATAAGGACTGTCAACCGTGGTTACGACAAAGCATTTTTTATTGTCGTGGAATTCTTTAATTCTTGCTCTGCAAACCGATTCCACGCTAACCTTTACCGTGCCGGTATTTTGAACTTTAATGATTTGTTTAATGCGCGCAACAACACCCACGGGGCATAAATCGCTAATCTTAGGGTTTTCTATAAACGCGCTCTTTTGTGAAGATATAAAGATTTCCGAATTGTTCTTTACCGCCATATCAACCGCCGCAATCGACATAGGTCTACCCACGTCGAAGTTAAGCAACGTTTTAGGCAAGAACACTTTACCGCGGAGCGCAATTAAAGGGAGAGTGCGCTCTTTCTTTTCGGTTTCTTCTTCCGCGCCACTCTTAATAATTTCTTCCATCAATTCTTGTGCTTGTTTTTCTGTCATTTTTTCACCTGTCTTATGTAAATCAATCGTTTAAGCAATACTTTTCAAGCAATACCTTTACGGGTTTTTGCTCGTACGGAACGGTAATTTCATCCGCAACCGCTTTGAGTTCATCTCTACCGTCGCCCACGCAAACGCCGTGCCACGGCCCGCTTAGTAAGTCTATATCGTTAGTGCTATCGCCCACGGCAATAACTTGGTCTAATGAAACGCCGTAATAATCGGCAAGGAATTTTACCGCAACGCCTTTGCCGCAGTCGGGATTAATTGCTTCCAAAAGGTTTTTAGCGCCGCTGTTAAACTTTACGCCAACCCCCTTATAAACTTTATTCAATTCTTCAGCCGTTTTGTTTACGACTTCATCTTCGCCTAGCCATACGATTTTGCAAACTCCGCCGCTTAACTTCTTTAATTCTGCCCTTACGTCCGCTTCTCTGCCGTCAAGCCTTATAGCGCGCTCATAACGCTTGATGTATTCGTTGCTTTTTTCGTAAATAATTTCATTATCACAGTAAACTAAAGGGATAAGCCCCCTTCCGTCCACAGCGTCTAAAACTTCCAAAACTTTTTGAATAGTTAGCCCACCGTTAAAAAGAATTTTTCCGCTTTCAATATCGCTTATTCTTGCGCCTTGAAAAGAAACGACTATGCCTTTTAAGTTTTGTTCTCTTAAAATTCTAGTAATGGACGAAGTTTCACGCCCAGAACACACGGCAAAAATACCGCCCTTATCTATAAACTTGTTTATCGTTTTTAGCGTTTCGGGGTGAATATCGTTTATAGGCGCAACGCCAAGCGTTCCGTCATAATCGCTTATGAATAACTTGTATTTCATCTTAAACCTTCTTTAGTGAGTGTGTCAATAATATTAGTAGCCTGAACTTCGCCTATGCCGTCCACGGTTTTAAGTTGCTCTTTGGTTGCGCTTATAATTCCGCTAAGGTCTTTAAACTTTTCAAGTAAGGCTTTCTTTTTAACCTTGCCTAAGCCCTTTACCCTATCAAGTACGCTGCTGAGTGCCCTTTTACCCCTTAAGTTGCGGTGATAAGTTATTGCAAAGCGGTGCGCTTCATCACGGATACGCTGCAACATCTTTAAGCAATAATCACGCCTTTCCATAATTACGGGGGCTGAACTACCTAAAGTAAACACTTCTTCGTTCTTTTCAGCAAGTGAAATAAGGTCTATATCAGTAATATTATGTGCATCAAACACTTCTTTTACTGATGATAATTGACCTTTTCCGCCGTCGATAATAATCAAATCGGGTTTTGGGAACTTTTCGGGGTCGGTGTTAAGGCGTTCTAAACGGCGCTCCATCATTTCTTTGTGCGCCCTATAATCGTCCGCGCCTTCAAAAGTTTTAATCTTAAATCTGCGGTAAGAATCAAAATCAGGCTCGCCGTTGATAAACACAACCATACTGCCCACTTTATCCACACCGCTTACGTTTGAAATATCATAGCATTCCATACGCTTAGGAAAGTTCTTTAACGATAATTTTTCTTGCAAAGCCTTGCAAGCGGTAACGGTCATATCGTTTTTATGCTTAATCTTATCCACTGCAGTCTCTAAATGTTCTTCAGCGTTGACCGCCGCCATATCGGCAAGTTGTTTTCTAACACCTTGCTTAACGCACAAAATACTTACGCTCTTTGAGTATTCTCTCTTAAAATAATCGCTTATAGTATCGGCGGAAGTAATATCTTCAGCAGCAATTATTTCATCGGGGATATCAGAGTCTTTTTTGTAATAACGCAAGATAAATTCGCCCAAAGCATCGCCGTCGGATAGCGCTGCACTTTCAAACGCAAAGTTCTTGCTGCCTAGCATGCGCCCGTTCCTAATAATTAGCAAATTTACGGTAGAATAAATACCGTTTGACTTGGTTGCGACAACGTCCGCGTTTATAAACTTATTGAGCGAAGTTATTCTCTTTAATTTAATCTTATCGAGCGCGGATAAGTTTTCTCTAAATTTAAGCGCAAGTTCAAATTCTTCCCTTTCGCTTGCGGCAAGCATTTTTTCTTTCAATAACTTTTCAGTATCGGCTATATCTCCACTTAAAAAGTCTATTGCACCAGAAACTTTTTGCATGTACTCATCATGACTGATATAGAGCGCACACGGCGCAAAGCACTTCTTTATGTGATAATTTAAACACGGTTTAACCGCTTTTTCAGGATTTAATTTTTTATCGCACACCCTTAGCCCGAAAGCAAGGTTAATAATCTCTAAAACGCCCTTAACCGACACGCCACCCATAAACGGCCCAAAATATTTTGCGCCGTCCTTTTTGATTTTTCTGGTAACCCTAAAGGTTGGGTACGGTTCTTTCAAGTCGATTTTAAGGTACGGATAAGTCTTATCGTCCTTTAAAAGAATATTATATCTAGGCTTGTGTTTTTTGATAAGATTATTCTCTAAAGATAACGCGTCAATTTCACTTGGAACGATTATATAGTAAAAGTCGGCAACATTAGAAACCATCGCCATAACTTTGTCGGTTTTAGCGCCGTTAAAAAAGTATTGCCTTACGCGGTTTTTAAGGTTTTTAGCCTTGCCAACGTATATAATCTGCCCGTCCGCGTCAAGCATAACGTAAACGCCAGGGTTTTCGGGAAGATGTTTTAACTTTTCTTCAATAACGTTCATTATTTTATTATAACCGATTTTTATATTTTTTACAAGAGTTTAATAGCCTAAAAATTCCACCCCTTTTAATAAACTAAAAGGCCTTCCCACAAGTTGGTGCAACTTAGGGATTTACGAATAACAGTAAATTTTTGAGCGACACCTTCAAGCGGGGCAAACAAGAAAAGACCACACTACAGGGTAAAACCTTATGTGTGGTCTTTTCTTTATGCAATT
>SVHH01000006.1 GCA_015055945.1 Clostridiales bacterium | reverse complement strand
AATATGACGTTGCGAATTATACAAGTGTAGAAAATAGCAACTTTACAGAAATACTTCATAATAACGCTGTTGATAATAAGCAGTATAAGTTGACCTACGGTATGATTGACGTTGACGGAAGTATTTACGCGGATATAACTCTTTCGTATCTAAAAGAAAACGAAACCGAATATACGCCTATTTGTTCATTAAAATTAGATACTGGAGTAACTGTAGAAGAAATGAAGACTGTACTCGGCATAACTAATGGCGAACTTAAAGGCAAAATTATTATCTACGCTGCTATTAAAGGCGCAGGCAACGATACGACTTTCTCGTTTAGTCAGCCGTATCAACCGCAACAAGGAGAATAATTATGAAGAAAATATTAATAAAAATCATAACGCTTATGCTTTGCGCGGTTTTGTGCTTATCAACCCTTATCGGCTGCGCAGGTGGCCCGAAAGTAAAACTTCCCGATTATACTGGTGAAGAGTTTAAGTTTTTCGCTTATACTTCGCCAACCTCAGGCGAGTGGGTAAAGGACGGCGAAATCTATTATACTGAAGACTATCAAACGGTAGAAAGATATAAAGAGTACAAAGAATCAGGTCTAAACATCTTAATGCTTACGGGTGATTCAGGTTTTACTAACGAAGGTCCGTGGAAAGAAAGTACCGCTTATAAGTGTATGACAAACGCGTACGCGGCAGGTATTGACAAAATCATTTTGGACGATATTCGCCTAACAACTTTGGTGTATTCACAAAGTTTGGTGGGTGGCGAAGGTGCTATTTATAGCCCGGAAGACGCTGACGGAGACGGCGTTTCAGACGCGTTATATAGAGACGTTAAATCGTACCTTGAAACATATTATAAGCAGCCCGGTTTTTATGGAATAAGACTTGGCGACGAGCCCGATTGTAAATATCAAGAATCGTTCGGACACGTTTATAGGGCGGTAACCGCGGCGTCAAAAAAACTGGGTATGGAAGACATTTACATCTTCTTAAATCTATTCCCGCACTTTGCCCCGGGCGAAAACACCTTTTCAGAAGAACCGACTAGCACTTTTGAACAGGCATATATGAGTTATTTGGAAGGATTTTTGGAAACGACCAGAGCACCTAGACTTTGCGTAGACATCTATTTCTTCAAGGGTTACGGCATGACTAGGGGGAATTACGCTTGCTTACAACTCTTTGAAAGGGCGTGCAAGAATTACGGAGCGCGTACGACTTTCGCTCTTCAATCATACGAAGGGTGGTCGGGCAACACCGTAAACTACGACCTTATGGATAGAGCAATGATGAACTTTGAAATGAACAGCTGTATCGGCATGGGAATGACTGAGTTTGCCTATTACACCTATATGCCAGGTAAATCCTATTCGACTACGGGCACAAAGGCTTTGGAGCGCGGCTCTTTCTTAACTAGAAACGGCGAAAAGACTAATATCTATTATTACGCTCAGGAAACTATGGCGATAGCGCAGAAACTTGCGCCCATCATTACTAACTATAAATTCCAAGGCTCTAAACTCTATACTTGCGACGATCCTTGGACACAGGATAACCCGATTGTTGCAAACTTTGATTACACTAACTATTTCCGCAGTTCGGTTGACGAAAAAACGAATACCGCAATCGAGTTTGACAACAGCTACAAATTTAAAAAAATCAATAAGGTCAATATAGATAACGACATAGCATTTGTTACCGAACTATACGATCAGACTAACGACCTATATATGTATATGGCTCAAAACGTAATTGATCCTAGAAGCGGTGCGCTTGGTAGAACGGATATGAACGTTTCAATTGACTTTGGCGATTACGAATGGGTTGCTCAAATAGAAGACGGTGACGTAACTTACGTAAAGCTTGAAGACGGCATATATAACAAAGCACTCTCGGCTGGTTATGCGGTATATTTAGTACCGTTAGTATAATTAATTTGTTGACACATAGGGCGGACGGCGTTCGCCCCATTGTCGTACAATAATGGCAAAAACGTGAAAACGTTAAAATACAATTCATACGGACAGAAAACTATAAAATCTCAATAAAGGAGAAAAGAGATGAAAAAGTTTTATGAAACAATTTTAGCAGAACTCACAGAGTTCAACGCGGACGACGTTATAATGGCAAGTCCGGCAACAGGCGATGGGGATAACTATCTTGGCGATTCAGGCGACCTAAAAGGCATCGGCAGTATAGGCGATCTATAAGGGGGAAAAGAAAATGACTAAAAGAATTAGAAATTTATTCGTAGCAATACTTTCTTGCTTGTTAGTAGCCGTAGCGTGTGTTGGTATGGTAAGTTTAGTAAAAGCAGACGTTACCGTTATCACAATGACAGGAACAGCCGAAGCAAACGTTAAGACGGCGGAAAAGTCAGGATTGAGATTTTCAGCAGTTATAAATAAGAGTGAGTATCAAACGCTCACCCAAGACAAAGATGCAAAAGTAGGTATGATAATAGTACCTACCGACCACTTGAACGCTGCAATATCGCAAGGCTTGGATTTTACAATAGAGGAACTAAGCACTTACGCACCGTTCGAAGGCTATGCGTTTTACGACTATGCAGAAACCGTAAAGGATAACGGAGACGAGTATCAATTTTGGATGACCGTTCCAAATATATCGGGGGCAAACTATAACAGAGATTTTTCAGCAAGAGCGTTTATAGAGATAAACGAAGGAAATAGCGTGTCGCGCGTATATGCAGACTATGACGCAGAAAACGCAAGGAATGTATACGAAGTAGCGTATAGCGCGTATACCGATGGAACGATAGAAGATCAAACTGGAAAAGAGATTGCAAAGACATTTATTGATGGTGTAGCAGTATTAGAATACGACAGTAATAGTGGCAAAGTAGTAATCGCAAACAACCAAGGTGATTATACTTCACCTTATACCATAGAAAAAGACGGCTTAGGCAATTATATTATAAACGGCAGGGGCGTTAATCCGTCTGCTATGACCTATGGTTTAGAACGCAAAACATCGTTCACTTTCACCGACACCACGAATAGTGCTACCGTCAATACGATTCTTACGCAAGAAGCAAAGTTTGGCGAAAACAACTCAGTATCCTTACAGAGCGCACAAGTTAATGGTAACAGTACAAAAGCAAATTTACAGGCTGTATCAGATTATATCGGATACGTTGCATTTAATGGTAGTTACGATGTTGGAACTTACGTTACCACAACCTTTAAGGGTAACAACATGCCGCAAGTAATGTTCTTTTCTAACGTTATTGACGGCGACTTAACAGGTGTTGCCTATGATGATGAGACAAGACAAGGTGTTGTCGCAATGAACGGCGTTGTTGGTTATGGTGGTGCAAACCATGCGACAAATCTATATAAGGTTATAGGTCCGAATAGAATGTCTGTTAGCAACTATACATCAGAATATTATATTAACCTAAATATTTTAAACGGGGATAGTTATCCACTTCTCACGCAAGATGGGTTAAATGTAGATACTTCCGACGTTACCTATAGATACACTGTAGGAACGTATCTTAACGATTCAAATGCAATTATTTGGGAAGTTTTCTTATATAATAACGATACTGATGCACTAATTTATCACGAAGAACTTGCTCTAAGGAATACTGCTGCGGGATATAATCCTTTGATGAGTGACGATATCACGGCAAGTAATATTGTAATATATTCTTGCCTAAAAGGGACTAAAGATTTATACGATACTGATTTTACTTATTCAATGCCGTTTAGTAGAGATATATTGCTTGAAGACATTAAACATAGTGGTGCAACGATAAATGATCGTTGTGACACGGTAACCTTAACGGGTATCTCTGTTACAAATGGTCAAATTGGTACGTGGAAAGCAGTTAAAAATAACTATATTGGTTTTGATAGCTTGTATGGTTTAGGTACTTATATTGATTTCTATTATACTGGTGATAACGTACCTTACGTTACTTTCTTTGCGGACCAAATTGACGGTTGTATGAATGCATATGATTCTACTGGCAGTAACAGTATTGATGGTTTTAATAGAGCCGGAATAATGATAGCATCTGGTGGTAGAACGTATACTACTCCGGGATCTGGATCTCAAGCTACCGCAAACACTGAGAATAATTTATACTTCTACGGTCCGTATAGATATCATTATACTAGCTCTTATTATACCAAATATGACGTTGCGAATTATACAAGTGTAGAAAATAGCAACTTTACAGAAATACTTCATAATAACGCTGTTGATAATAAGCAGTATAAGTTGACCTACGGTATGATTGACGTTGACGGAAGTATTTATGCAGATATCGCTCTTTCGTATCTAAAAGAAAACGAAACCGAATATACGCCTATTTGTTCGTTGAAATTAGATACTGGTGTAACTGTAGAAGAGATGAAAACCGCTCTTGATATAACTGAAGGTGATCTTGTAGGTAAGATCATTGTGTATGCAGCGGTTAAAGGCGCAGGCAACGATACCACTTTCAGATTTAGTCAACCTTACACCAAGACCAACGGTTAAATAAATACAAAAAACAACAGCCTACCTAGACAGAAACTGTCTAGGTAGGGGTTGTGTTATCAAAATTCAGAGTTTTTAAGGACGAAAAGGCATATATTATGGACAAAAAAATAAAAGATAAGTTTCGCGTTTACGCGTATACCGCACCAGGGTCGGTTGGAATATGTCGCCACGACGATTCGGTAATGAAAGATTTCGTTGATGCAGGGTTTAACTGCTATCTTTTAACGGGGCTTAATCAATTTAACGGCGGCGATTATCAAAATTCTGATGCTAAAAAGACTATCGAACTTGCAAAAAAACACGGCATAAACGAATTTATTATGCGTGACGGTAGGCTTATCGACTTAATTTTCTTAAAAGACAAACTTTTAGGCGAAAAGGACTGTAAATTTAAGACGGAAGACCAACTCGACGAATATGTTCTAACCTGTCTAAACGACTATTTATCGGACGTAATCGGCGTAGATTTAAGGGACGAGCCAAAGTATTATGAAACGGATAGTTTTTGCACCGTTTACCGTTCGATAAGAAGGGTTACGGATAAACTCGGCATAGAAGATTTTTATATTCACATAAATCTTCTGCCTATAAACTACGAGCGACTAATAACAGTAAATCCCGATAAATCGAGGACGTATATAAACTCAAACGTCTTTGTTCCCGACAAGGAATATGAAAGCATAAACCAAGCGTTTAGAACGTATATTACAAGATATTTAGACGGTTGCAAGGCGAATAGACTTTGCGTGGACGATTATCCTTTCCGTAGGGGAAGATTTTTATCTACGTATTTTACTTCTCTGCAAATTTTAGCCGAAGAGTGTAGAAAGCGCGACGTAGAATTTTCCTTTATTCTACAAGCGTACGACACTAAAAACTGCATATTTAGAGAAGTCGATAAGTTCAATATGTACCTACAAATGAACGCCGTCGTTGGGTTTGGCGCAAAAGATATCGGATTTTATACCTATATGGCACACGGTGGGTCTGACGATAAGTACGTTGCGAAGTCGTCTTTCGTGCGTGCTAACGGCGAAAAAAATCCCACTTATTATAACGGTAAAAAGGTAATAAAAGAATTTCAAGACTTTGCAAAGGTAATTCAGCCTTTTAATTATAAGGGCGCAAAGTTCTTCTATAACACCGACTTTTACTACTTATCAATAACAGAAAACTTCGATAATGGTTACGAGTTTAAATACTTAAAAAATCTTTCGGTAGATAACGACCTTATTTTAACAACCGAGATGGCAAAATATAATTCGCAGTATTTATACATGATATCTAACGCAGCGGATACCGTATATAATCTTGGTGAAGTAAATTTCACGGCAGAGTTTGACGGAGAATTTACACACGTTGAAGAATATTATTTCGGAACGCAAGAAGAGTGCGGATATAAGGGCAAGAAAGAACTTAAAGACGGCAAATACACAAAGACACTCGCATCGGGAGCGGCAGTATATTTAATCCCGACAAAGTAGGAGATCATCATGAAAAAATTAAGTTGTTTCGTTTTGGGCTACGGCGCAAGGGGTAAAGTATATTCAAGGTATGCAATTAAGCACCCCGACCTTTTAGAAGTTAAGGGCGTAATAGAATTAGACCCCAATAGGCGCGAAGAAGCTCGTGAAAAATACAATCTAAAAGAAGAAAACATATTTTCTTCCTTAGCAGATTTTTTTGCGGCAAAAAAGACGTGTGATTTTATAATCAATGCAACGATGGATCAAATGCACTATGAAACGGGTAAGCAGGTTTTAGAGCACGGCTACAATATGCTCATTGAAAAACCCGTTACTGCAAACTATGAAGAACTTTTAGACCTTGAGAATATAGCAAAAGAAAAAGGCTTAAAGGTTGCAGTTTGTCACGTTTTAAGGTATACTGAATTTTATCGTCAAATAAAAACGCTAATAAATAGCGGAGAACTCGGCAAAATCGTAAATATCCAGATGAACGAACACATAAGCCACCGCCACTTTATAAACTCTTACGTAAGGGGAAAATGGCGCAGCGAATTAAAATGCGGTTCGGGACTGTTGCTTGCGAAAACCTGTCACGATATAGACCTTGGTTGCTGGATAAACAACACAACCAAACCTGAGTGGATTCAAAGTTTCGGTTCAAGAAAACAGTATTGCCCAGAGAACGCACCAAAGGGAAGCGCAGAGTATTGCGTAGACTGTCCGCTAAAAAGTGATTGCGACTACGAAGCGGTGCACTTCGAGTTCAAAAACGGCAGTATTCCGTACACCGCGTATTACGATTTGGGAAAACCCCTAGACCAGATTACCGATCAAGAAAAACTTGAATACTTAAAGTATAGCGACTTCGGCAAATGCGTTTATAAAACCGACATGGATATCGTTGATAGACAAACGGTAAACGTAAGTTTTGAAGATGGTTCGTTATTAGTTTTGACGGTAGTCGGCGGAGCATGTAAACCCGATAGACACATACACATAGTATGTGAGCGCGGTGAAGTCGTAGGGTACATAAACGAAAACAAATATACCGTAAGAAAATATAGAAGAGAAGACGCTCGTTGGAGCGAAGAAACGATTGATTTAAGCGGTGTAGTTGACCTTGGAAAAATCGACAACGCAACTATCGGTCATTATGGCGGCGACTATAATATTATGGTTGACCTTGTTAAATTTTTCGGTGGAGAACAGACGTCACCGTCAACTACGGTGTTGTCCGATTCGATTAGCGGACACATGGTTTGTTATGCGGCTGAAAGGTCAAGAAAAGAAAACCGCATTGTAAACATAAAAGAATTTTATTCAGACGAGCAGTAAAAGGAAACGAACGTGCAAAGTACAGTATTTGACAAAAATACCAAATGGATATGGAAAACAGGTGGCGCATACAAGGACGAGTACGCGGAGTTTAACACGGAATTTAACGTAGAAAACCCGTCAGACGTATTCTTAAAAGTGTCTTACGACGGCACCTTTTGCGCCTACTTAAACGACCAAATAGTGGCGTTTTCAAGGTGTTCTGATTATCCTTACTACAAATTTTACGATCAAATAAACTTAACTAAGTATTGCAGAAAAAACAACGTATTAAAAATCCAAGTTTGGCACAACGGCGAAGAGTGTATGACTTACGTCGGTGCAGACGCAGGGGTTATTTTTGAAGTGGTTCAGGACGGAAATATTCTTGCATTTAGCAACGAACAAACCCTATCCAGACAAATGAACGAATACAAAAACGGATACTTAAAGACTATTACAATCCAGCTAGGGCTTAGTTTTTGTTATGATTTGAACACGGTAAAAAGCAAGTATTGCGAGAGTGTAGAAGTTGAAAAACCCTTGCTGTTTACAAAGCGACCCACAAAGCAACTATTAATGGGTGAGCGTGTAAATACGGCGGTGGTTTTCAGTTCTGAAAGCACCGCGCTTATCGACCTAAAAAGAGAAAGCGTAGGCTTTTTAGATTTGGATATTGAGAGCGAAGAAACGCAAAAAATAACCATTGCTTACGGCGAACATATTGCCGACGGGGGCGTAAGACAAATAATCGGCAACCGCGATTTTAGCGTGGAAATAATCCTTAAAAAGGGCAGTAATAAGTATACCAACTGTTTTAGAAGATTAGCAGGAAGATACTTGCAGGTTTTCTTTGAAAAGCCTATAAAAATCAACTATCTAGGACTTAAAGAAGTTTATTACGACGTGGAGCGTAAGGACAAAAAATTTAGCGATAAACTTATTCAGCAGATATACGACGTTTCGGTACATACCTTGCGTTGCTGTATGTTTGAGCATTACGAAGACTGCCCGTGGCGTGAACAAGCACTTTACGCTTTGGATAGTAGACACCAAATGATGTGCGGTTATTATGCGTTTAAAGGGTACGACTATCAAAGGGCAAATCTTATTTTTATGAGTAAGGGTATGAACGAATACGATCTTCTTGATATTTGTTTCCCGATAAAGCACGATAGAACGATTCCAAGCTTTTCACTTTTTTATATTCTCGCCGTGTGCGAATATCTTGAAATTACGGGCGATATGACCTTACTTGACGAAGTAAGACCTGCAATAGACAAGATATTAGATAAATATTTTTCAAGCATAGACGATACGGGCTTATTACCAGAGTTTGGTAAACCGCAATGGAATTTTTACGAGTGGAATCAGTTTTCCAACGGTTTCCGCCCACCCGAGGATAAAACGACGTACAGTATTATTTTGAACTGTCTGTTAGTATACGTCGTTGAAAGGTATAACGAATATCTTTCAATGCCCGTAAAAGTAGACGGCTTAAAGGAAAACATTGCCAAGTATTTTCGTCTGCCTGACGGAACGTTTAAAATATCTAGCGAAAAGGACAACAGAAGTCAGTTAGGCAACGCGCTTGCTTTGCTTATAGGTCTAGGTGATAAATCGCTTGCCGAAAAACTTGTAAAAGATGATACCTTGGTTGAAGCAACGCTTGCAATGCGTGGATTCGTATACGACGCGTTGTTGACTTTTGGCGACGAGTATAAAGAGTATATAATCAGCGATATTAAACGGCGTTATAAAAAAATGTTAGATGCAGGTGCAACCACGTTTTGGGAAACCGAAGAAGGCTTATCTGCTTTCCGTGGCGCGGGTAGTTTGTGCCACGGCTGGTCGGCTTTGCCCGTGTACTATTTTTCAAAACTGCTAGATTAACGAGCATTTAATAGACTTAACAAAATCGGAGAACGAAGAGAATAATCGTTTTCCGATTTTTTGTTTTTGATTGTTGACACAACTTATATTTAATGCTAGAATATTCTAGTACCAAAGAGGAGAGAAAATGAAAGACAGTAGAGTAAAAAGTTTTATAGTAGTAGGCGTTATTTACGCCCTAGCAATTGCCGTCGGGATAGTGTCGTATATACTTTTGCCGATAGAAAGCGTGTTTCTAAAATTACTTTTAGCAGACGTTATCGCAACGGTATTTACGTTTATATTCAGCGTAATATTAAAAAACGCGTCGGTTTACGACCCTTACTGGAGCGTTCAACCGCTAGTTATTGTCTTATGTTTTGCAATAGGTAAAGAATTGACCGTTATGCGTATCCTAATTTTGATTGCAGTATTCTACTGGGGGATAAGGCTAACGGCAAACTGGGCGTATACCTTTCACGGACTTAACCACCAAGACTGGCGATATACTATGCTCAATGAAAAAACGGGCAAGTTATATCCGGTTATAAACTTCTTAGGAATACATATGTTTCCGACGCTCGTAGTTTACCTTTGCTGTTTACCGGCAGTCTACGCGTTTATAAACGATTTGGACGTCACGGTGTTTAGCGTATTATTTATACTAGTGTCGTGCGGCGCAGCCACCTTGCAACTCGTTGCAGATATTCAAATGCAATCGTTTAGAAACTCTAAGGTGGGCGGGTTTATCCGCAAAGGTCTATGGAAATATTCTCGCCACCCAAACTATCTTGGCGAAATACTTATGTGGTGGGGAATTGCGCTTGCCGTGATATGTGCAGTACCGTCCGCGTGGTATTTAGCACTAGGCGCACTAGTAAACACGCTTATGTTCTTAATCGTAAGTATTCCTATGGCAGATAAGCGTCAGTCAAGAAAAGACGGATTTACCGAATATAAAAAGGCAACGCGCATGCTTTTGCCCATAAAAAAATAACGTGTTAAAAATTGATAGGGAAAAGATATATGGATAACCAAGTAAAACCCAACCGAGATGAAGTGGGGAAAAGTACGAGTATAATAGGCATTATAGTCAATTCTATTCTTGCCGTTGGAAAAATAGTTCTAGGCATAATAAGCGGCGCAATATCGGTGCTAGCGGACGGGCTTAATAATTTAACCGATTGCGGTAGCAGTATAATATCTACGATATCTTTTAAGTTGTCGTCAAAACCTGCCGATAAAGAACACCCTTACGGACACGAACGTATAGAATACGTCTGTTCTTTGGCGGTTGCGTTTTTGATACTTTTAGTGGCGTTTGAAACCATAATGGAATCGGTCAATAAAATTATCGCACCGATAGGAGTGGACTTTTCTATCGTGTTAGTTTTGGTTTTAGTGGTGTCGATATTAGCAAAACTTTGCTTGTTTATTTATTATAGAGCAGTTGCTAAACGGATAAATTCCGACATATTAAAAGCAACTGCAACCGACAGTTTAACAGACAGCATTTCAACCTTTGTGGTATTAGCGTCGTTATGCGTGTATAAATTTACGGGCGTAAACGTAGACGGTTACGCAGGGATCTTGGTCGCGGCGTTCATTGCCTATTCTGCGGTAGGGATACTTAAAGATATGTTTTCAAAACTCATAGGTCAAGCGGTAGACGAACAAATGCTTTTTGAGATAAAAAGAAAGATAATGACCTATACTGGGGTTTTAGGCGTTCACGACTTGTCCGTTTATAGTTACGGACCTAATAAGTACTTTGCCAGCGCGCATATCGAAGTTGATGCAAGTGTAGACGTGTTAGTTTCGCACGAACTCGTTGATTTTATAGAGAAAAGTTTTATTGAAGATACGAATATAGTTTTAACAGGACATTTAGACCCGATTGTAGTCGACGACGAAAGGGTAAACCAACTAAAAGAAAAGGTGGAAACAATAATAAATGAGATAAACGAATGTTTTACAATCCACGATTTTAGGGTGGTGTTCGGCGAAAACCGAACCAACGTTTTGTTTGACGTGGCTGTTCCGTATGCGCTTATTGAAAATAAAAATCAAATAAAACAAACTATAGAAAAAAGAATAAAAACTCTTGGCGAACAATACTACGCCGTAATCACGGTAGAGCCGACCAACTGATACAAAGAAAAATCATATATTATGCAAAAAAGAGCAAGCCACCTTGCTCTTTTTGCATAATAATTTATTTAACTTGTAAAATAATATTCAGTTTTTTATAAATCGGGATTATCTATTGACACCTTGTTTTTTATAATCTATAATTTAATAAAGTTCAGCGAGTAAAATAAAAAAGGTGTAACTAGCAAATGAAAGATAAAAAAGAATTTGGATATATTTTAAGATATTATTTGCCCGTAGAGCCTAATTTTAGTGCAGAGTTTACTAAAAAGCGGTTTGATGAATTGCTAAGTTTTTGCAAAGAAAACAAAGTGGGGGCAGTAATCTTTTACGTCGCATTAGACCCTAACTTTTATTATATGCCCGATACCCCCGAATACGCAAAATCTTGGCGCGACCAAATGTTGCCGTATATAAAAGAGATTAAAAAACATGGAATAAGTTATCAACTCAACTTCCAAAATCTGTTGGGTGCAACGACGGCAGGCGTGGATTTTAGATATAAATACGACTGGGAACATCTAGTTGACCAGCACGGCAATCAGTCGGCTTGCGGCTGTCCTATCGGCGAAAAGTTTAGGGCTAAGTCTAGCGAGCGGCTTAAAGTTTGGGCAGAAACCGATCCCGACGTTATTTGGATAGACGACGATATAAGACTTCACGGTCACGGCAATCCGCAACTGTATAACGGCAATTATATCGACCATTATTGTTTTTGTGATAACCACCTTGCATTGTTCAATAAGAAATATGGCGTAAACTACGATAGAGAAAGTTTGATTAAAGAAATACTTCAAAAAGGCCAACCAACTTTTGCTAGGAAAGCATACCTTGAATTTTTATCTGAAACGATGGCTGATACCGCAAAATGGATTTACGAAACCGTTCACGACGTAAACCCTAGAATCAAAATCGCGCTTATGACCAGCGCGCCCGATTCGCACTCGGCAGAAGGCAGGGACTGGGGAAAGTTTTTATCCGCGCTAGGCGGTGGAGATACCGTTATGTTACGCCCGACTTTCGGACCGTATCAAGAAGGAAATCCAAAAGACTTTACTTCGTGCTATTCCCTTTTATCGCAGATGAGAGCGCACGTTAGGGAAACTTTCGATGGATGCGCAGAGTTTTGTCCCGAAGTGGAAAACACAAGGTTTACGGTTTATGCAAAGTCAAGAGCAGCAACGTCTTTTCAACTTGCCTTGGCGGCGTTTACAGGCTGTAAGGATATAACTCTTTCTCTTTACGACTTGGAAGGCTGTGCGTTATCTGACGAGCCGAATTACGGCAAAATGCTTAAAGATGAAAAGGAATTTTTAAATAAACTTCGTTCGTTAAATCTAGATGAATTTTCAGAGTATGGCGTAGTAATTCCTACAACTGGAAAAGGTGGGTATAGGTACAGCGCAAATGACGGCGCAACCTATTCGCATTTACGTGGCGGAGAGAGATATATTCACTCGTATTTATTAAAGGTCGGTGTTCCTTGCGCGTTTAAAAACGTCGACGAACTAGATTGTAAAGGCGTGGTTGCGCTAGATGCGTATACTGCTAATATTTTAACTGATACCGAACTTAAAACAGTTTTATCGGGCGGTGTGCTTATCGACGCTGGCGGTGCGGAAAAATTGATTGAAAGGGGATACTGTGAGTATATAGGTATAAATAAAGTAAGCGTTCAAAGTTCAAACGCGCAGTCGGAAATAATAAACGCATTTTCAAGAGCAGACGGAACGAATATTAAAGTCCCGTCAAGAGCACCGGCAGGGTGTTGGTACTCGGCAAAATTGTGCGAGAAAGCGGAAGTCCTTTCAGAGTTTATGTCCCCCGAAGGGAAGAAAAGCGCAGGTTTTGTAAGCTATAAAAACGCGCTTGGCGGAAAGGTAATAACATACTTATGTAAAGGCAACTGGGGTGACGGATTTTATACGCATTATAGGGTTAAACTGTTAAAAGACTTGCTTAAAAATCTTGGTTTAAAGAATAGGATAGACGGCGTGGTATACTCATTGTTTGCAGTCAAAAAACTAGGCGAAAAGGAGTATTATTTAGTCACCAACCTATCTGCGGATACCGTAAAAGAATTTATCATTGATAATATAAAAGTTAAAGATAACCTAAAACTCTATCAAACGGGAGTGTATGAAAGGACGAAAAACGGCATAAAAAAAGTAGGCAAATTAAACTTATAAAAAATCATAACAACTTGCAAAAAAATAAGCGGAAAACACCGCTTATTTTTTTATTTACTGCAAAAACTATCATAAAAGTATCACACTTTTTCATTAAAATCTTAACTATTTGAAAGGCTATTGACAACGATAAAATTTATGCTATCATAAAAAATATCAATAAAATGGTGCAATAGGATTAAAAATAAGGGGAAAAACAGATGACCAACGTAAACGTAACTGATAAATACGGTCTTAATCATCAAGAAATAAATATATCGACAAACCTTGTATCGGCATATATAAGTATTGCAAAACCGTCGTTTAAGGGAAGTTATAACGATTACAAAAAAGCACTCTGTTGGCAGAACGATTTCGTGGGATATGTTCGCACTATAAAAGGTTGTGGAAAAATAGTTACGACCAAGGGTGAATACGAATTGAAAGAGAATTGCGTTATATTCGTTCATTATCAGAGCTGCATAAACTTTATTGCAGGGGAAGACGGTTGGGAGTTTTATACGGTATGGTTTAGGATAAACAACTTCAAAGTTAAACTAGACCAAATCTTTGAAATACCGCTATCGGATACCGAAAGGAATTCAATGGAGTCCATTGTGTGGCTGTTAAACACAAACAACTACATCAACTGTTGTAAAGCAAACACTTTTGCTCAGTCAATAATCTTGGACGTGCACTCAAAGATAAACGATTACAGCGATTCTTCGCCGTACGAAGAGAGTATGAAAAAGGTTGCACTCTACATCAGTCAAAATATAGATAAGAACTTTTTAGTTGCCGACCTTGCAGAACTGTGTTCCTTTTCAAAAAATCACTTTTTCAAGGTGTTTAAGCAGTTTTTTAAGATGTCCCCGAAAGCGTATATTCGCCGTGAAAAACTTAAAAAAGCCGCGTTTTTACTGTCAAGTTCGTCTATGCAAATAGAGGCGATAGCAGAAGAATTATCTTTCTATTCGCCTGCGCATTTCTCAAACTGTTTTAAGAAAATCTACAAAGTGACGCCGTCGGAATTTAGACACGACAGCGGAATGAAAGGAGAACGATAATGAATATAGGTGTTTTAATCCGCTACGAAGGCGAATTAAAGGAAAAACTTAATTTTAAGGAAAGATTTATCGAAGCCCAAGAAATGGGCATTTCAAGCTGTCAGTTATGCTTTCCTACAGGTGAAGGCTATACCGATCAAGTGGCTGAAAAAATAGTCTCGGCAGTAAAAGAAACGGGATTTAACGTGTCGCTTTTATGGGCTGGTTGGTCTGGAAAAAACGAGTGGAACTTCACCGAAGGACCGATAACCTTAGGTATCGTACCTAAAAAGTTTAGAAAGATAAGGGTTAAAGAATTAGAAGCGGCATCTGTTTTTGCAGAGAAGATAGGTGTTAAAGATATTGCAACCCACGTTGGTTTTATCCCCGAAAACCTTACCGATAAAGAGTACGAACCGCTCATAAAAACGCTCAGAAAACTTTGCTTGTCATATAAGAGCAGGGGGCAAAACTTCTTGTTTGAAACAGGACAAGAAACACCCGTAACACTTCTTAGAACGATAGAGAAAATCGGTACTGGCAACGCATTTATAAATTTCGATATGGCAAACCTTATCCTTTACGGTAAAGCAAACTCGGTTGACGCCGTAAGAGTTTTCGGCAAATACGTCCGCAATACGCACGTAAAGGACGGCTTGTACCCAACGGACGGCATGAAACTCGGCAGAGAAGTTAAGGTGGGCGAAGGTCTTGCTAACTTTCCAGTGTTAATTCCTATGCTGATAGAGTGTGGGTACGACGGACCTTTTACCATAGAAAGAGAAATTAGTGGGGATAAGCAAAAGAGCGATATAGCAGACACCGTTACGTACTTAAAGAATATAGTAGGCGAGAAATAAAAACTTTATAAAAGGGACTAACAATGAAATTATCGGTATTTTTCTTGTATTTAATAAGGCTAGCAGAACAGGAAAACTGGACGTTAGAAACAGCCGTTAAGTACGCAAAAGACCTTGGATATACGGCAATCGATATTGATAAAGACGAAATAGACGCTTACCCTGACGCTCTTGACCTTTTTAAAAAACACGGTTTAATCGTGCGCAACGTATACGGCGCGTACGACTTAATTAGCGGTAAAGACGCCGACGCGACTGAACTTATCGATTACGCAGTAAAAAGCGGCGCAAAGGTAGTAATGTTGCTAGCAGGCTTGTTTGATAATGACGAGATCACTTCTTTTATGAAAGAGAACGAACAAGCCATGGTTGAATTCTTGGAAAAAAATAAAAAGGCTAAAAGAACGCTTTTGGCAATAAGGCGCACGGCTGAATACGCAAAAGAAAAGGGCGTAACTTTAACCATAGAATCGTTTGGAAGTCCCAACAGCATAACTTCGTATATAAGCCAAATAAAGTGGCTGATCGATAACGCCGACGGGTTAAAGTTTACTTTTGATATAGGCAATTTTTACTTGAACGGACAAGACGTATTTTACGCATATCAACTTTTTAAGGATCATAGCGTACACGTTCATTGTAAAGATTATTTAATAGAGCCTAAGGTCGGGTCCAACGAGTTTTCGTATGCAAAGATTTCCGTTCCCGTAGGTGAAGGTAAAGCACCGACTAAAGAAATAGTAAATAACTTTTTATCAAACGGTTACGACGGATATTTTACGGTAGAGTATTTAGGTGTAGAAAACGTAAAGAGTATATTAGAGCGTTCGGCAAAGTATATGCTATCGCTTAGATAACGGAGGGAAAAATGAAAAAGGTAAGAATAGGAATTTTAGGTTGTAATTATATGGGTAAAATGCACGCCGATTGTTATTCAAACATAGAAGGTGTCGACGTAGTAGCCGTAGCAGATATTAACGAAGAAACCGTGCGTAAAGTTGCAGAAAGTTGCGGAGCAAAAGCATTTACTGACGCAAAAGAACTAATAGATACGGTTGAACTTGATGCGATAGATATTTGCTTGCCTACCTTTTTACATACCGAGTATGCGGTTAAGGCAATGGATAAAGTGCCATACGTGTTTATTGAAAAACCCGTTGCGTTGAATATGGAACAATGCAACACCCTGCTTGAAAAGCAGAAAGCAACGGGCGCAGAAGTGCAGGTAGGTCAGGTTATAAGGTTTTGGGACGAATACGCATTCCTTAAAAAGGTAGTGGATAGTGGCGAGTACGGCAAGGTAGTAAACGCCTCGTTTAAGAGAATAAGTCCGTCACCAAACTGGAGTTCAAAAGGCTGGATTAAAAACAGTAAACTTTCGGGCGGAGCGATAGTGGACTTGCATATACACGACGTGGACTTTATGCTTTATCTTTTCGGCACGCCTAAAACAAAGAACTTTATAAAGAATACTATCGGCGAGCACAATTCTTACGTGACTACCATTTGTAATTATGAAGATTTCTGTGTAAGCGTAGAGGCGACTTGGTATTTGCCGCCGAGCTATCCTTTTAATATGTATTATAGGGTAGTGTTTGAAAAAGCCGTAGTCGAATACGACCGTGGGAAATTAACCGTTTACGACGATAACGGCGCGTTCTGTCCTAGCCTAGAAAAGAGTAGCGAAACTCTGAAAGGTTTTAAGGGCGGTAACGTTTCCGAACAGGGCGGATACATAAACGAACTCAAATATTTTACCGATAGAATACGTTTAAAGGAAAAGGTGGAACGGGCAACCCTTTCGTCAGCCGTTAATTCGCTCGAATTTATACTCGATTTAATAAAAGAAAACTAAGCGTTTTTAGTTGCAGTTTTTGAACGAAAAACGGAAGGTATTTATAGCGATACTATTTTGCAATAAGTTAAGATTTATGTGTATGGAGCTTTAACGCTTGGTATGGTAAAATATAAAGGTGGAATATCGTGCGAAAAAATTGCGCGGTTTAGAAATATGGATAGTAAACACTTTAACGTATATATTCCCATAAATGCAGATAATACGGTTTTAAGCGCGGCGGAACTATTTAAGTCGGCAATCTCAAAAACGCTAGCAAAAAATGCTGTAATATCTAGTAGTTTAGAACTCGAAAAAATAAACCAAGGTTTTGTTTTTTCGACATTTTCTTGCGTTAAAAGCAAAAAGGCTGAAAGCCTTTCAAAAAAGGTAAAAGGCGAGGACTTTGCAGTTTATAAAGAAAGCGGCGCGGTGTACGTTTTATCGCACCTTTCGCGCGGCGTGTATTACGGCGTGTGTGAACTTATTGAAAGAAACTTGCCCGTCGTGTTTTCAAGAGGCGCAAAAGAAGAGAGCCTGCAATACTTAAAAGTAGATGCGTGTGATTTTACAGATACCGATTTTATATGTAACTGTGATTTTTCGGTTAGGTCGTTTAATCTTTGCGGTTTAGGTTCGGACGGGGTAGGACATATAGACTACGGCACGGCGGAAAATCTTGCAAGGAACAAATGCAATTCATTTTTTCACAGTATAGACGACGAGTGGCGAAACTTCGGTGTGTTCCATAACGGCAAGCGCGTTAGAAGTTTGCAAGTGTTCGACGACCTTATGACAGAACACCCAGAATATTTTATGACGGGTATAGACGGAAAACCTAAGTCTGCGTTCGGTGGGTACGAGAGTTTTCCAAACTATTTTAATAAGGACCTGCCGAAGGTGTTAGCACAGCGTGTCGTCAAAGATATGGGCGAACTAAAAGGTGAAGATATTTTACATTGGACTATGCCCGATAATTCTTGCTTTTTCGTTATGGGAAACGGCGTAAAGTTACACGAACAACCCTTTACTTGTGACGACGGAACGGTGGTTTATCCTAGTCAGGCTAACTATAAGTCCACCGTGTATTTTAATTTTGTAAACCGACTTATTAAAGAGATAAATAAGCTTAGACCGGGAACTAGTTTGCAGGTGTTTAGTTATATTTACACAGAGCTTGTCCCAGCAATAGATATAGATAAACGCTTAAAGATTTTATACGCGCCTATATTCACTAACGAAAAATATCCTTATACGGATTTGACGGATAGCAGTAACGCTGGAATAAGAAAGAATTTAGAAGAGTGGTCGAAAAAGACCGACGAGCTTTACGTATACGCCTACTGGCAAACGTTTAGCGGCTCAACTTATACAAGACCTATTCTTAAAACGGTCAAGGAAAATCTTAAATGGTTTAGGACTATCGGCGTTAAAGGCATAACCGTGGAAATGGTTACCGATTGCAGTTTTATTGAAAACCTAAGCGATAGTCAGAAAAACCAAATACAGTTTTTCGATATGAACGAGGCGTACGTTTGGGCGGTGAGTAAACTTATGTGGAATCCCGACCTTGACGTTGATGAGCTTTTAAGAAGATATACGAAGGTCGTGTATAAAGAATGCGCGCAAGAAATCTTTGAATACTTTAAGTTGATTGAAAGCGGTTGGGATAAAACCCCTGCGACCGTATGGTATACGACGGGCGGCGACGTTTATTACTTGCAAATGGTAGTAGGCGCAGGGATTGACGATAAGGTCTTAAGTGTGCTAGCCACCGCAACAAAAAAGGCGACGACACCGTCGGTAATAAGAAAGGTTAACAGCATATACAAGGTTGTAAGCGTAGAGATTGAAAAGTATAAAAACTTCGTTGCTGAAAATGCCGAAGTCAGCTACTTTGATGGTGACGGACGCACGCTTTTAACCAAGACAGAAATGGACTATGAGAATAACCCTGAAAGTTTTTGGAACAATGTAAAACCCTTAACCGTGCTTAGAAACGCAAGGACACTTCAATTTTATCCCGAAGAAACTAAGTTTTCTTTAAGAATAGTTTATGACAAAGAAAACCTATATTTTGGATATACCTTGCACGATAGAGAACTAAGCCAAGTTAAAGTCACCGATAGCGGAAGAAAACTTTATTATAGAGAGAATGGAAAGCAAATAGTTGCGCTGTCTGAAACGTATATAGGCGGCGACGTTGTAAATCAATCGGTGTACTACGGCTACACTAGTGGGTTTACCGACGCAAACAAAAACGAACAGGGCGATTTTTACGTAAATAACGGTGAAATAAAAAGCATCAAGATACCCGACGGAGTTTATACGAAAAACTTTGCGCGTTTGGATAAGGATAAAGACAAAAGATACCTTTTCCACGTTCAAGTTATACCTTTCGCTGTTTTGGGTGAAAGTGTAGACACGGCAAAACCTTACGGTTCTTTTGCCTACGTTTCGGACAAGTTCGGCGTTGCAGGCTGGCAGGGGTTCGGACTGTGGAGCAAACAAAATTTCAAGGAGTTTACGCTAGTAAACAGCACGGAGGCTAATAAATGCAAAAGTTAGACAAAGAAAATCAAACCAAAACAAAAAAGCCTATCAACTATTTTAGAAGAAAGCAACTTGCCTTTTTCTGGGGGTGGTTGGCGATTCCGCTCGTCAGTTGGCTAATATTTTACTGGTACGTAAATTTTCAGTCGTTCGTACAAGCGTTTCAAGATCCTATAACTAACGAGTGGTCTTTGATAAACTTTAAGGACGTTTGGAAGAGCATAACCGCAGGTATGGACTCGCCAAACTCACTAGCGGTAGGTTTTGTAAACACAATGAAGTATTTCTTTTTGGGGATACTAGTTCACTATCCTATACAGATTATCTTTTGTTATTTTTTGTATAAGCAGATTTTTGGTTACAAGGCGTTTAGATATATATTCTATCTTCCTGCAATAATCTCAGCCGTTGCAATCAGCGGTGTATTTAAACAGTTTATTGCAGCGTCTGGTCCGATAGGTGAACTTTTAACCAGTATCGGCGTGGAAATTCCTAAGGGCGGATTTTTGGGTAATCCCGATACCGCAACTAATACCATTATGGTGTATACGACGTGGCTTTGCGTACACGGACACTTGCTTTTAGTCTGTGGCGCAATGAACAGAATCCCCGTTGAAGTATTAGAGGCAGCGCGCCTAGAGGGCGTTAAACCGTTCGGTGAACTTTACTACTTGATTTTACCGCTTATATGGCCGACCTTATCGACCTTACTTATCCTTTCGTGTACGGGAATATTAAATTCCAGCGGACCGATACTACTACTTGCACCAGAAACTAACGTTTTAAGGACAACAACGCTTAACTACTGGATATTTGAACGCGTTTATGCAGGCGGTATATTTGCAAACGGACAGTTTAACTTGGTTTCTGCAATGGGGCTTGTTATGACGCTTGTATCTTTCCCTATAGTCATGCTGTTCCGTAAACTTTTAGACTACGTTCCCACGGTGGAATACTAAGGAGGTGCGACATGAAAAAAGTTAAAGATACTAGTTATATATTTATGAAAAAAACCAAGAGTGAGTTGGTCGTTCATACGTTTATGTTCGTGATTTTCACTCTTTACGCTCTGTCGCTTATCGTGCCTTTAATATGGCTACTACTTCAATCCTTTCACGATAAAAGTTTATACAGTATAACCATACTTGAAAACGGTTCGTTTGCAATCCCGACTGTATGGCATTTTGAAAACTATATTGATGCTTTCGGGCACATGGAACACAACGGCGTAAACTTTTTCGGTATGATAACCAACAGTCTTTGGTACATACTTATCGCTAATACGTGGTGCTTGTTTTGGCCGGTTACAACGGGGTACTTGTTTGCTAAATACGACTGTAAAGGTAAAAAATTCCTACACGCATTAATACTGTTTACGCTAATGGTTCCCGTCGTTGGAACAACGGGCGCAACCATGAAACTTATTGATAAAATGGGGATTTACAATAAAGGTCCGCTTTTCGTCATCTTGACGGGTGTAAGTGGGTTCAATAGTTCTTTCCTAATTTACTACGCAATATTTAAAGGACTTTCATGGGACTATGCGGAATCGGTTTTCGTTGACGGCGGTGGAAACTTTATGGCGTATATATACGTTATGTTACCGCTTGCGCTTCCAGCGATTTCGGCAATGATGGTGCAGGGTGTTATAGGGCAATGGAACGAATATTATCAATTTATGATGTATATGCCGTCCACACCACCCGTTGCAATGGGACTTTATTTTATCTCATTAACCATTGATAGATTTGGTCAGCCGCTATATTACGCAGGACTAGTAATAAGTATGATACCTGTTCTAATTATCTACGCGTTCATGGCTGAAAAAATGATGAAAAATTTGACCATAGGTGGTCTTAAAGGATAAAACCAAAAAAGGAGAGAAAATTATGAAGAAAAGATTAACCAAATTTATAGCGTTATTAATGTCTTTAGTTGTTTGCTTTAGCGCAACTGCATGTAGCAGTAAAAATGCGGCTGGATCGGACGATCCGCAAACTCTCGACATCTACCTTTTATATAAAGGGTACGGAAAAGAATGGTTAGAAGGGAACATTGAACTATTTAAAAACCAAGACTGGGTAAAGGATAAATACCCTGATTTGCAAGTTAATTTTCTTTACGATGCAAACGATATCAACGCGAGAGAAAAGATAACCAACGGCGCGTCGGTAAATAAATTCGACGTACTGTTCGGCGTAAACTTAAAAGGTTTTGAATCAACTGGTCTTGTAGCAGATTTGACCGACAGCGTATATTTAGCGGAAGTACCTGGTGAGAGCGGCGTTAAGGTTATTGACAAAGTACCAGATAACGTAAAGCAATTTATGTATAGGGTAGATGCACCTGCGCGTGCGGACGGTAACGAAAGTTTTTACGCCGTAAATTATATAGACGGACTTATGGGAATGCTATATAATCACGACATTTTAGTTGAACAACTTAAAATGGAAATACCTTTAACTACCGAACAATTCCTATCTGTTGGCGCGGAAATACAGAGCAAAAAATATAGTTCTCACCGTGGCGAAGGACTTGATACGGTTATTATATCATGTCCCGACAACGGTTACTGGAAAACTACGTTTAACGTTTGGTGGACTCAGTACGAAGGCTATGAAGGATACGTAAACTATTTTGACGGTTACGACCCAGTTGAAGATAAAAAGCCGTCTACCGCTATATTCGACCAAGAAGGAAGACTTGAAGCCTTAAAAACTATTGAAACGATTTTATCTAAATACGGCTATGAGAATAAGAACTCAGCCGCGTATAAGACTATACAGACCGACTTCTTATACGGAAACGGTGTATTCCACTATAACGGCGACTATTTTTCGAGCGAAATGCAGATAGAAATTGAAACTATGGAAAAAGAAGGCAAGAGATACGATATCCGTTATATGAAGATGCCTGTTATAAGTTCCATAGTTGAAACGCTAGATCTTTATACTCACGGAGATAAAGACTATTACAATGATTTAACCGATCAAGAAAGGGCTGCTTACGACAAGACTTTGCAATCTATCATTAAGGAAATTGATGCAGACAAACTTTGGGCGGATTCTCAATCAAAGATTGACGGCATTAAAAAATCCGATTATGAAAAGGTTGCAGAAGCTCGTCAGGTATCGGCATCTTCTGCTGCTAGCGGACAGGTTGCGGTAGTTCCCGAATATTCGCCAGCAAAAGCACTTGCTGCGGACTTTTTAAGATTTATGTATTCTGATATGGCAATAGAAAATTTTGCTAGAACAAGTAAAGGCATAATTTTCCCAACCACTTACGATATCAAGGGGAATACCGAATTATACGATTCGTTTGATCCTATAAGCAAGAGCAAACTTGAACTCGCCGCAGGAACAAGCAACTATCCGATGTTAAGACTTCCAGCAAACGACGCAACTAAGCTTGGTTCGGCAGGTTTGACAGCACTATTTTATAACGGTAAGTTTGAAGTAAACTTTATTCTTGACGAAGATCAAAGAATATCGCCTGAAGATATCATAGCCGCAGAAAAAGACCACTGGAACGGTACGGCTTGGGAACAGATGATAGGCGAGGCAAAATATTAATCTATCACATAAAGAGTTTATTATGAAAAATAAAGTTCTAAAACGAATACTGCCGTGTGCTTTGGCGTTTACAATGCTGCTGTCGGCGTGTGACAATAAAAAATCCGACGGCAACTTTGCTAAAATCGGCGACGTGGAATTTTGGTCAACCTATTCGACTGAAAAGGTGTTACAAAACAATATCGACGCGTACGCCGAGATAAAAAAGAGCGCAGAACTCAACGTTTCCGCCGTTAAGGGCGAAGAAGAGGCAGCGCAGATAATAATGACGACCAAGGAAAAAGCGGTCGATTCATACGACGTAACCGTAGGCGATTTGACTAGTGGCGATAATACCTTTTCAAAAGATAACGTCAAGGTTTATCACCAAAAATACGTCGAGATAACGGGTGCGGACGAATACTATATTGACCAAGGCTTTTATCCCGATTGTCTAGTTCCGTTTGACGGCGTAAAAAAGGTAAAGGAAAACCAAATTCCTGCAAACAGCAATCAGGGATTATACGTAAGTTTTGACGTCCCTGAAAATCAGGCGTCTGGAACGTATACTGGACAAATTACAGTAACTATCGGTGGAGAAAATAAATCCATACCGCTAAGTTTAACCGTTGTAAACGCTGCAATAGGCGCAGAAACGCATACCAAGAGTATATTCCTTAACGAATGGTATTTTTACCGTGGCGAACTTGACGAAACCGAAGAGATGTACGATGCGTACAATAAATTCTTGTTTGATTACAGGGTGGGGTGTAACGACGTTATCTTAGCAAGCTACGACGCAGAGTATTACGCGGAAAGGGTTTGCGAATACGCAAAACTTAAAGAGTGCCCAACCTACAATATACCTTACTTTGCAATGAACTGTAAGGGCGGCGGAGTATATCTTAACGGCAGAGAACTAAAAGGACATCACGTTTATAACCCAACGCTTTTGAAAAAATATTTTAAGGCGATTGCCTACGAAGGGTTTAAGGAAAACGTAGATCCGTTTGCAAAAGCGGTTATTTACGGTTACGACGAGCCTGAACTTAACTTTGTTAAGTATAACAACTATACGATGGATTACGTTATAGAGTGTATAGACGAGTGGGCGTACGTAGTAAGACAATGCAAAAACAACGTTATTGAAGAACTGAGAGCAGATCCGTCGGTAAATGGCCACGCAATGTTCGACCAGATTATAACTAGCCTTGATAACGTTCCGCACGTCGTAACGCAATGTACCTATCTAAATCTTGACCTAGATTTAGAAAACGAAGATTTCGTGTACTCACCCGAGTTCCAGTTTATGAGTTCGGAAGAGGCGAGAGAAAAGTATAGACTTAGTGAAGATAACGAACTTTGGTGGTACGGCTGTACTGCCCCCGAATATCCTTATCCGACCTATCACATAGACGACACCTTGCTTTCAGCAAGAGTTTTATCATGGATGCAAAAAGACTATGATATTCAAGGCAATCTTTACTGGTCCACGTCTTCTTATCAATCGGTAATTAACGGACAGAGTACGATGCCAGAAGACTATTACGGCGGAATAGTTCCCACCGACGGAGAAGGGCTACTTCTTTACCCGGGCGCAAAATACGGCGTTTACGGACCGTTACCGTCAATGCGATTAGAGCAAATTCGCGACGGACTAGAAGAGTATGAAATGATTTATTCTATGTCTGAAATTTATAAAACGGTGGCAAAAGAAATAGGCGTAGACTTTGATGAAAAAGCGGTTATGTTCTACCTTTACGATACTATGTATTCGGGAACAAAGGTAAATACGACAAGTAAAAACTTTGAAAAACAACGCGCGCTTTTATTAGACTTGTTTGAACTTGCAAGTTCGTCTAGTAGAGTTTGCGTAATGGACGTAAAAGAAATAGCGGGAAAATACGAGTTTACTGTATATTCCGACAATAGCGACCTTAAAAACAAGGGTGAAGTTATAACTAGTAAAATAGCAAAGGGCAACGGCTACGTTTACACTATTACTTCGTCGCTTGATAGCGGTGACGAACTAGACCTTTCGGTAACTGCTGACGGCGCAAGTTGTGGCGTTAAGTTTAATCTGGGCGATTCTGCGATAAGTTACGACGCAGCGTACGCTTATGACAACGAGATTATAAATAGACGTAGCGATAAGTCAACGCCTGTGGAAGTGGGCGAACTTATAGACGCTACCACGGTTAATCCTAATGCTGCGGCAGGCGAAAAATATCTGCCTATAAGTTTAGGAGAGGCAAAAGATGCAGCGCAAGACTTCTTACTTATTGATAAAGACGTCATTAAAAAACTAAGCGCGAAAGATAGGAAATTCGTCGTAAGACTATATAGCACGGCGGAAGAAGAAATAAGCGCAAGTATACTCTTAAAGTATGCTAACGGCGAATCGGGATACTCAACTTACGACAACTCGATAAAGATTAAACCCGGTGAAAACATCTTGATAATAAACAACATTGACGGATTCTTGTGGAGAAGGATAAAGGGTATAGAAAATATCCGTATCCAGATCGGAAGTAAAGGGGACGCAGCGCGCAGTTGTATCTACTTTATAGATATGTCGGTTTATAGTTAAGGGGGCACGGTGATGAAAAAGATTATTAAACTAATATCGTTGCTTTTGTCAGTAGTGCTACTCTTTGGCGTAACTGCTTGCTCAAAATCAAAAGACCAGGAAAGCGATAGGGTAGTTATCAACGACTTTGAAGTGTTTGATAGAGATATCCAACTTATAAACGTATTCAATCGTTTCGGAAGATTAGAGCAGAATACCGATGCTAAATTCGTTAAGAGCGGTGAAAACTCTCTGCATATCCAACCGTTTGGCGGTAGGATAATAAACAACACGGCAAATCCGTTTATGGTAATACCTACCGTTTCAACAAGGTTTTCTGAACTTGCTTACGGTGACTTTTCCAAAGTGGATACGGTATCCTTTTGGCTCTATAATGAAGAAGAGTATGAGTACGAAATCGGAATAGGTTTTCAGGCAGGTAAAATTAGTTCGTCAAAAGATAGACCAAGACTTGACCTTGTCAAAAGAACGCCGACCGAATATTACACCGTAAAACCCGGTTGGAATTTTATAGAATACAAAGTCAATACTGCAAGGCTTAAACTTCACGGACTTAACTTAGAACAAGTTTTAGGTATAGCGATTGAGTTTGATTACGTTTGGTCTAACGACTTTAACGACGCGCCCGATTTATATATGGACCAACTGTCTATTAAATACACAGACGAAGAAAGACCTACCGAGTTAGAAGTCCCTATAAAGAAACAAACCACCGCCGACGGAAGAGATAGTTTCGTCATCTGCGACTTTGAAACGCCAGGGCAGTCTTGGTACTTCTTTACAGGTACTCTAAGTAGCGCAATCGGTGCAGGTTCACCCGTGGTTAAACAAGTATTTGCTGGCGATTACGGCGCAGTTTGCGATTTAGAAAATTCGCAAGCGTTGCTAATACAAAAAAAGCACGGCGCGCAACAGTATGCTGAATATATCGGTATGTTTATGTACGGCGAAATAATGAAAGCGGCAATCGACTTTATAGGCGAAGATATCGATAATCACCCCGAAAACTACGTTTTCTGTATGGACGTGTTTAACGGTTCTAGCGTTACCGATTCAATGAGCTTAGCGTTTATCAATACTGAGAAAATAAAGGACTATTCAAGTACGTCTATAACCACTAAGGCTAAAGAGTGGAACTATTTTACTTACCACTCTAACTTTAAAGCAATGTCGGAAACGAAGAGCGCGATAGATAATCAATTGCCCAGTTACGTTTCTGATCCAGGATACATCCGCTTTGCTTGGAGCGGTTACGCTAAAAGTGGCGACTATGCAGATAGATATATCCTTATAGACAATATAAGGATAGAAAAAGTAGTGGCTGAATAAGGGGGGATTTATATGAAAAACTTACGTTTAATCAAAATAAGTCTTGCTTGTATTTTGGCGGTTTGCATATCTGCTTTTGTGGTTAGCTGCTCAAACAAAGTTGAACTTAAAAACTGGGAGAACACCACTCAATCGGTAAGCTACGGCACAACTTTCAATTTGGAAACTACTGCGGAAGATACCGACGGCAATCTTTATGAAATGACCGCATCTGTTACCGACGCAAACGGCGACGCCGTCAGTTACGAAGGCGCAAAGTTCGTGGTTAAAAGTTACGATGGCTACACCGTCAACTATTCGGTAAAGATAGGAAAAAAGGACTTTGAAAAAACGGTGACCATAACCGTTACTGCGCCTGCACCCGTGATAACGACGGCAGTAGCATCAAAGTACTACGTTGGCGGAACGTACTCTATTCCTACTTGTACGGTAGCCGACTATGAAGACGGTGAAATTAAAGATTACACCGTGGAAATGTTTTTGATAACGGAAAATGGTGAGCAAAAACAGGAATATAACGTAGCGGATATGACCTTTACACCTACGACGGCTGGCAGTTATTACTTTATATACCGCGCGGTAAATAGCGCAGGGGTAGAAGGAATAGCAAAGCTTGAATTTGAAGTTGAAGACCTTGCAAAATATCTTCCTTACGTCGTCAAAGCCAACGACGAAGAGCAGATAACTAGGATTTATCACGAAAGTAATTCAAGTAGGGTGAGCGTGGTTTCTACCGATTCAGGACTATTTGAAACGTATAGCGGAAACTATGACGGCAGCGCGGCAAGGTTTACGGCGCAGCACGCCTATAACGGTGAATATAGGGTTAAAAACGTTTATCCTAAAGAAACGCTAGATCAAGTCAAGAAAAGCTATACCCACGTTACACTTTGGTGGGCGTTTGACTTAGTAGAACTTGAAAACCAGAACGGCGAAATATATCTGTTAAATAAAAACACGTCGACAGGTCTAGAATATCAATGCTTTTTCGGCAAAGCGAACGCGCTTAAAACCTATTATACGGCGCAAGGCAAAACGTGGCGAAAAATTTCAATAAGTATCGACGATTATATCGCTTTAGTTGAAGAAACCGATTATCAGTATTTTATACTTTTCGGGCTTGCAAATAGGGGCACGAAGATATCTGACACTAAGTCGGCAATATTTATCGGTGATATATTCTTTGACAACGTCGTTGCCGAATCGTTTATAGTCAATCAAGACAATTATAGTTACTATAACTATAACGGATATTCAAACTCTAATTACGTAAATTATCTGCCATTAGGTTCAAGCGAGCTTGAAACGCTTAGCGGAGATTATACGGGTAACGCCGTTAAAATGAAAGTTGCTGCTGGACACGGCGGACAGTATAGGATTACAAACAACTACACCAAAGCGCAGTTGGAAAGTGTTAAAAATCAATATAAATACGTTACGATATACTGGGCTTTCAGTATTACGCCTACTGCGGGAAATTCAAGTTGTTACTTAAATTTCTTGCCAGAAACTAGCGGTAACAGTATCTTGCTAAAAGGCGGAATTTTGGGCATGAAGAACGACAGTTCGGAAACAAACAAGGCTTGGCAAAAAACGACTATATCGTTTGAAGATTATTTAGCGTTACTGGAAGAAAATGATTATAAATATGCAGTTTTATTCCGTACGGGCGACGTCAATACGATAGACGTTCCAAACTCTGCGTTCTATTTGGGCAATATAATTTTCTCAAAAACCGAAGATCCTAACGCGCCAAATGAGCCAACCCCTGCGCCGATAGTTCAAGACGTTGATCAGGATAACGGCGACCATATTCAATACTGGCAATAATCGACCTAACCTATGGACTAGTTAAAAAAAATAAATAATTCATAGATAAAGGAGGATATTTCTATGAAAAGAAAGTATTTACCCCCAACGGCATACCTAGATATGCTTGAACCGCTCGACGTGCTTACCACATCAACTACAGGTCAAAGCGTCGACCAAAGTAACGGCGACCATATTCAATACTGGTCGGACGACGTAATTTAAGGAGGAAAAAGTCATGACTAAGAAAAACGTATTGTTAAAACTTCTAGTTTTCTGTTCAGCAATCTGTATGGCGTTATGCGCGTTTACGTTTATACCCAAACAGACCTTAGCAGCAACCGACCTTCCTTCTGTATCCACAATCTATATGAGCGAGGGCGCAGAAGTAAGATTAAAGTCCACTGATGGTGAATATAAAGACGTTACGGGTATTCGTTTTACTATGCTAGTAAATAAAGATTACTATGATGAATTAACCGATTCTAAACTAACTATTTACGTTGACGAAGCAACCGTAAAGACCGAAGCCGATATGAAAGATAGTGCAAAAGCATCAACTTCACGCTTTACTTATAACTGCGAAAAACTCGTTACGCACGCGGCAGGCGAAAAGGCGCAAGAGGCAGTTTATAGCTTTAACGCTGTCGTTGCAGGTCTTCCGTCAGAAAACTTCGGTACTAAACTTATAGCAAACGGCTGTATTAAAGTAGGTAATAGTGAGCCTGTTTTTGCAACTAATCCTCAAACCAGATCAATATCACAGGTTGCAAGTAGCGCGCTTGCAGATAATATCGCAGACGACGAGTTCGGCACGTTAAAATCATACGTGGACGGAGCAGTTGACGTATCCAACTTTAAGTTTGGCAACACTTCTATTACTACCGACCTTTATAAAACGGCAGAACCCACCGTCAACGCAACTATACCCGAGAACTTAACACCTATTTGGACTAGTAGCGACACAGAAGTTGCAACGGTAAATCAAAACGGTGAAATAACCCGTGGCGAAAAACTTGGCACAACGACCATAACGGCAAAACTCGGCACAATAAGCCGCACGGCAACAGTCAAGGTTGGCGAACCTAACGTCAATAAGGTTGTAAATGGAACACATAAAAATTATAGTGTTAATAATGACACTTCTTTACTAGGTTTTGCTAGTGCTGATACATTGACAGACTTTACAGGTGAAACCTACATGGGAAATGCCGCAACAGTTAAGCCTGTTTCGTCCTATTCTATAGGATATAAGGTTAAAAACAATTACACGTTAGACGAACTTAATAGAATTGCAGAAGATTATAATACTGTTACGTTATATTACGCTGTAAATCTTACTGAATTAGCAAGTGGCGGATATCTAAATTTCTTGACTTCGAAAAACTATAATTCTTTCACGGAAAATAGCTTTTTTGGTAAGGCTGGTATTTATGGGACAAAGTATGTAAGTGCAAATAAAGTATGGAACAAGGTTTCTATAAGCATATCTGATTATATTGCTATAGCAACAGAAAGCGAAGGAGTAGCAACGTCTTCCGTGGTCTTATTTGGGTTAGGTAATCCAAGCAATATAAGTGCGGATAGTTCAAAAATCTATATCAGCGACATTATTTTTGAATTAGTTGTTTCTCCAGAAATACTTACTGTAACTTCAGCTAACTATAAAACGTTTAATTATAATGGAAACACAACTACAACTTATTTAAATTATGCAGCGGCAGGATCTACTGAATTGAGTGCTATAAGTGGTGACTATGAAGGTAATGCGGCTAGATATAAACCAGTAGGTGCTTTTAACGGAGAGTATAGAGTACTTAATACTTTGACACAAACAGATTTTGCTACGTTAAAAAAAGTATATAATAGCGTTTCTTTATGGTGGGCGTTCAGTTTAACTAAAACTGCAGACAGTCATTATATAAATTTCCTTGCTGAATCTGGCGGCGGCAAAAGTTTCCTTTTGACTGCGGGAATATCAAGTACGAGGTCCACAACTTCTAATAAGCATCAAGTGTGGCAAAAGGCAACTATTTCAATAGATGATTATATAGCTCTTTTAGAAGCGAATAATTATACTCATTGCGTATTATTCGGATTAGGTGGACCTGTTGGAATTGATCAAAGCAATTCTGCTATCTACATCGGCGATATATTCTTTGAAAACGTTTAAGAATAATAATAACAATTAATTAAAAGCACGACCGACCGTGTAAAATAGCACGGTCGGGTTTGGTGCGCAAAATATCACAAAAAATCTTAGCAAAAATTAGGAGAAAAGGACAATGAAACGTTACGGCGTGATGCTTGACTGTTCAAGAAACGGAGTTATGAAAGTAAGCGAAGTCAAGCACATGATTGATGCCTTAAGTAAAATGGGCTATAATGCGCTTGAACTTTACACCGAAGATACTTTTGAGATTAAGGACGAGCCTTACTTTGGTTATATGCGTGGTAGATATACGGCAGAAGAAATTAAGGAGATTGACGCTTACGCTATAAGTAAAGGCGTTGAGTTAATTCCTTGTATACAGACCTTAGCGCATTTTACCAGCCTTGTACGCCATCGCGAGTATAGGGACGTTTTGGACGTCAACGATATTTTGCTTATTGACGAGCCTAAAACCTACCAACTTATAGATAAAATATTTAAGACTTTAGCGGAGAATTTTTCATCAAGGCTTGTAAATATAGGTATGGACGAGGCGCATATGATGGGCAAGGGGAAATTCCTAGATAAGTATGGTTATCAAGACCGTTTGGAAGTTTTCGTTCGTCACCTAAATAAAGTAGTTGATATTGCAAAAAAATACGGATTTACTACGCATATGTGGAGCGATATGTTTTTTAGGCTTGCAAACAACGGTGAGCCTTACGGAAAAAATATAAAGATACCACAGCATATAGTAGACAAAATCCCCGAAGACGTAACGCTAGCGTACTGGGATTATTATCACTACAATAAGAGCGATTACGACAGCATGTTCAAAACCTATTCAGAAATCGGCGCGCCCGTATGGTTTTTCGGCTCGGTTTGGACGTGTTGTGGATTTGTTCCTCTGTGGGATAAAGTTTTCGACACCATGAAACCTGCGATAGAAAGCGCGATTGAGCACGATATAGACAATATCTTTTTCTGCGCTTGGGGCGACGGTGGAAGAGAGTGTTCGTACTTTGCGTCTTTGCCGTTATTTTATGCGTTAAAACAATTTTCCGACGGCAACTTTGATTGTCAGAAAATTAAAGATGGCTTTTACAATTTGTTCGGCGTAGATATGGACGATTTTGCTCTATTGTCAAAAGTGAACGGCGCAAAGGACAGAAGAGAATATATAAGTTCAATGCATCTTTATAACGATTGTCTTTTAGGTCTTAACGACGAATACGTTAAAGATAACGGGGCGGTTAATTATGCAGAATACACTAAGCAGCTTACCGCAGCCGTAGAGAGAACGGGCGAATTTTCTTACATATTCGATTGTATTGCAGCACTAAGTAGCGTTTTAGAATTAAAGTACGATTTCGGTGTTAGATTAAGAAATGCGTATGCGTCAGGCAAACCCGCGTTAAAACCGTTTATAGACGAGTGTGACGAGATAATTAATAGAATTGAAAAGTTCTATTGGAAACTAAAAATTATGTGGCATAAAGAAAACAAGTCGTTTGGGTTTGAAGTTCAAACGGTAAGGATCGGCGGTGTTATTCAAAGGCTTAAAGACTGTAAAGAGCGTATAAGCGATTATCTTTCTGACGTGGTTGACAGTATCGAAGAACTTACGCAAGATACGCTGTCACACCCCGAATACGATACTCAGTATTTTACTCTAATGAGCGCAGGCACCATTTAGCGATATTAAAGGGAAAAGATATGGAAAGAATAAACGTAACACCTAATGACGGATACGAATACTTTTTCGGTTATTACGATCTGCAACCGTTTGACAAAACTAATTCAATGCACCTAGCGCATAGGGTAAAATTTCGCGATAGACTTCCCTTAAAAACTGATATTGCAGATATCGGGTATATAAATATAGCAGAAAAAAAGTTTTATAAAATAGCCGAAACTTGTTCGTGGAACTTTCAGCAAGGCGCACTACTTAGTTGGTTTGAAGACGGAAAAAGCGTTTTATTTAACGACTTCGACGGTGAAAAATTTATTTCTCGCGTGGTCGGTATCGATGGAAAGGAAATTCGCAGATATTCTATGCCGCTCGGTGCGGTAAGTAAAGACAGAAAGAAAGGTTTATCCATTAACTTTGCTAGAATTTTTGATTTTAGACCAGGTTACGGCTACTCTAATATTAAAGACGAGTATTTTTCGGATAACGCGCCGAAGACCGACGGTATTTTTGAAGTCGATTTAATTTTAGGCAACAGCCGTTTGGTTTCGTCATACTTTGATATGAAAAAGATATTTTCCGAACCGCCCTTTACGGATAGCAAATTAGTGGTAAATCATATAACCTTTAATCGGTCGGGAACAGAGTTTGTAATCCTATTGAGAAACTTCCCCGAAACAGGCAAAAAATGGGGTACGGTGCTTGCTGTGGGCGACTTAAACGGCAATTTCCGTCAAATGACAAAATTTCAGGTCAACTCTCATTATTCTTTTAAGGACGATAAAACTCTTGCTATATGGTCGGGACTTCCCGAATACGGTGTGTATTTTTTCGATCTGATAAGTGGAGAGAAGAAAAGACTAAGAAACCATATAACTGATAAAGGCGATATTCACGTCAATTTTGCGCCCGACGGCAAGTCGTTTATAGGCGACGGATACGTCGAAGAAGGCGGCGTCCGTTCGGTTTATAGGTATGAAATGGAATCTGACCGCATGGAAAAACTTTTTTCGGTGTATAGTGAACCAGCAAAAAATACTGACGTTAGGTGTGATTTGCACGCAAGATTTTCTATTGACGGAAAATTATTGTCGTATGATACAACCGAAAATTCAAGAAGAGAAATTTACGTATGTAAATAAAAACAGAATAGTTCAAATAAAAAAACCAACCGCTTAGCCTTTTGCTAAGCGGCAAAAAAGGTCGGTGATAAGTTTATCACCGACCTTTTTTATGTATAACGTTATTTGTTAGAGAACTTTTTTCTGAATTGTAATGGGGAAAAGCCTGTGCGTTTTTTAAATATTTTTATGAAATAATTGTAATTCGGGAACCCTGTTTCAGAAGCGATAGTATCTATTGTTTTATTACTTTTACTAAGTAAATTTTTGGCTTTTTCAATGCGTTTTTTAATGATATAGTTGTGGACAGAATCGTGGAAATTTTCTTTAAAAATACTATGAAGTTTTTGCTTGTTTGTAAAGAAAACGGTGCATAAATGGTCGGTAGTAAGATTTTCTGATAGATTGTCTAAAATATATTCTTTAATCTGTGCAGAAAGTTCATTGCTTCTAACTTCTAAAAAATGTTCACGAAGTATATGCTGTATGCAAATATTTAAAATATTAAGCGCAGATTCTACGGTAGACTTACTTAATACTGGTAATTTACTGTATAAGTTAAGTAGCGTCGTTTGGTCTAAAGAATATTTTTTAGCAGTTTCTTTAATTTTTTCAGTTGAAGAATATTTTCCTTCGGCATCAATAAACATACCGCACATAATGTAGCCTACGATAACGTTATCAAGAAAGATGGGGGTGATGATTTCGCATAATCCAGCATGACAGGTTATGATAATCGTTCGCTTTTCTTTTTTAGCTTGGTTTAAATAGAACAGGTCGTTTTTACGACAAATGTCTTTAGAAACGTTTTCGTGAATATAATGACAAAAATGCATTGACGATGCGTCGTATGAATTCGTTCCTACTTGAATAGAGTCGTCGGTTGTAAAAGTTGTAGACTCAAGTAAAACGTCGTCAAAAGCAAGACTTGCAGTTAAATTGGTGCAGTTAGAAAAGTCGTTTAGTAGTTTTAAAATTTTCGAATGATTGTATTTTATATTCATATTTGGATTATAACACTAAGTAAATAACTTGTCAATTGATGAGGAGAAATAATGTCTTATTTGATAAAAATATACAAAAGTGCAGTTTTTTGTTTTGATTTGATATATAAATGGAAAAAATTTAGAGTTATAATCAAAAAAACAATATAAAATGGTGTAATAGGATTTTAAGATTTTATGGAGCAAATTTTCAAAGAATTAGTTGAGATAGGCTATGTATTTCCAGCTGAAACAGAATTTGTGTCGTCAAAAAACCGATTAAAAGTCAACGTTTTAAACGGGCGCGTACGCATAGACTATGCAAATATTCGTGACGTTGCGCGTGCAGGCTTGATACTCAAAACTTACGGCACGGACAGCGACTACGTTATTGAAGAAAAAAATGAATTTAAAGACGTATGCTTAATGGTGGACTGTTCGAGAAACGCAGTAAAAAATATTCAAACGGTAAAAAAGCTTATTCGTAATCTTGCAATGATAGGCTATACTAGCTTAATGCTTTATACGGAAGATACGTATGAAGTAGAGAATGAGCCTATGTTTGGATATCTTCGCGGCAGATACACGAAAGCCGAGATGAAAGAGTTAGATGCGTATGCTAATCAATGGGGAATAGAACTTATCCCTTGCATACAAACGCTAGCGCACTTAAATCAATTGACAAGATATAAATACTCGCATTTTAAATGTTTTGATTGCGAAGATATTTTGTTTGTTGGAGAAGAAAGAACGTACGCGCTTATCGACAATATGTTCAAAACGTTATCCGAGTGTTACGCAAGTAGAAGAATACATATCGGTATGGATGAAGCGTGGCTACTTGGACGTGGCAAATATCTTAATAAAAACGGGCTTGCGCCAAGGTTTGAAATTTTATGCGTACATTTGCAAAAGATATGTGAGATCGCAAGAAAATACGGCTTAAAACCGATAATGTGGAGCGATATGTTTTGGCGTACTGCTATTGAAGGTAGAAACGGTCACGATAAAAACGACGAAGTGTTAATACCGCAAGAGATACTAAATAAAATTCCTAAAGAAGTCACACTGTGCCATTGGGATTATCATTACGTAAACGCTGAAGAATATGGCAAATTATTAGGAATACATAAACAATTCAATAACGAGATTTGGTTTGCTGGTGGCACGGTGGAAGATATTAGAGGATTTATTCCACACCTTACCTATTCAAATAAGGTAGCCAAAGCAGCGATAGAGGCGGCGAAGAGTTTTAACATAAAGAGTTTAATGGAAACGGTGTGGGGAGATAACGGTGGAGAGTGTTCGCTTTTTGCAACTCTGCCTGCTATTATGTGTTATTCATATACGTCGCTCGGTTTGTCTAATGAGCGATTGGAGAGAGAATTTCAAGCGTTGACAGGTTATGACTATAACGAGTATATGCGTTTAGAAGAAGCGCAAACGTTTGGAAAATACACCGAAGACCTTGGTAATCCGTCTAAATACGGTTTATATAACGACGTGTTTTTAGGTTACGCGGATACGGCAATAAGCACCGAAGATAAAAAGTATTTCACCAAAGCAAAGCAGTCAATAGCGAATTTAAAAAATGGTCAGTATGGATACGTTTTTGAAAGTGCGTATGACTTAAACGCAGTTTTGGAACTCAAATACGATATGGGTCTTAGGCTTAGAAAGGCATATCAAGAGAAAGATAAAACCGAACTCAATAACTGTGCCGACGACTTATTGAAAACTATCGGCTTATTAGAAAAGTTTATTGAAAGTTATCGCAAACAATGGCTCACAGAAAACAAACCCAACGGCTTGGAAGTGCAGGAAATCCGTTTGTGTGGCTTGAAAGGGCGTTTAATAGGTTGTAGAGAAAGATTGATAGCCTACTTAAATGGCGAGATAGAAGAAATTCCTGAACTTAATGAAACGCTATTAGAACAAGCCGTGTCCAGAAAGTGTGCAGGAAATCGTTTAGATTTGTTTTCGCACGAAGCGATAGCAAGCGTTGGTGCATTCGACGGGTACACGGAAGTAGACGTATAAACAACGTGGATACTTTGAAGATGAAAGAAAAGGGCTAGCCCTTTTCTTTGACGAAAAAATCGTCAAAGAAAAAACTCTTGGCGGATTTATAATGCGGATTTATAATAACGCATGAAATATAAAAAGGAGAAAATATGACGGCAACAGAAAAGAAAAACGAACAGTCGTTCGAGTATCAACGAACGAAAAAAGAGCGAGTCGGAGATTTTTTATACGAAACTTCCCGAAAACTCTTTTGGAAGAACGGCAAAAAAACAGCCACAAATATGAGTGTAAAACGCGGTGATCAAATTTTTATCATAGCTATGCTTATTTTGCCTATTATTAGTTGGGGAGTGTTTTGGCTTTACACGAATATTCAATCCATTTTTATGGCTTTTGAGCACCCGACAACGGGAGAATTGAGTTTTATTAACTTTAAAAACGTTTGGAACTTGATAACGAACCCTGCCAATACTACTTATTCTTTAAGTATTTCGATTATAAACACTTTGAAATATTTTGGGGTTATGATGCTTATCAATACGCCGGTTTGTTTGATTATCGCGTATTTCTTCTATAAGAGAATAATGTGCTACAAACTGTTTAGAATTGTATTCTATTTGCCTGCGATTATTTCAGCTATTGTATATGTAACGGCGTTTCAGGAATTTATCAATCCTATTGGACCTCTTGGTCAAATTCAAAGATGGTTTGGTATAACGCCCGACCCCGTTGGATTGTTGGCGAAAAACGAAACGGCAACCAATACCATTATGCTCTACTGTATATACACGGGTATGACTACCAACGTCTTGCTCTTTTCTAGCGGTATGGCGCGTATTCCCATTGAAGTGTTAGAGGCGGCTAAATTAGACGGTGTAGGTCCAGCTAGGGAATTAATGCAACTTATTTTCCCATTGATATGGCCTACGTTCTCTACGCAAATGGTGTTTATGCTGACGGGTGTGTTCAGTTCGTCTGGACCGATTTTGCTTTTTACTAACGGTGCATACGACACGTCCACTATTTCGTACTGGATATTTAGACAATTGTATGGAAGTGACGGAAACGGCGGTGGCGAAGGCGCATATTCGCTTGTAGCTTGCGTAGGGTTATGTTTCACAATGTTAGGTGTACCACTTATTTTGTTGGTTAGAAAAATTGTTGAACGCATTGATCCTATAGAATACTAAAAGGGGGAGAAGGAAAAAATGTCTAAGTTAATAAAAAAGAAGAAAGATGATACTGCAAACGTTTTGACAAGACGTACAGGCGGAGAAAAAATACTATTTGGCGTTGTTTTTGTTATTTTTCTATTATATGCCATACTTCTTCTCTATCCCTTGGTTTTCTTGTTTATAAATTCTTTTCAAGATGCGTTGACGTACGTTTTAGTGCGAACAAAACCAGGTTATAATCCCTTTGCAATGCCTGAGGTTTGGCATTTTGAAAACTACGTAAAGGCGTTCGGAATGTCGATAGTTGATACAAAAGGCAATCCCATTAATTTATTCCAAATGCTACTTAACAGCTTGTGGTTTTGTTTCTGCCGTGTATGTTTCCCTGTGTTTACTTGTTGTTGTACGGGGTATGTGCTTTCTAAATATAATTTTAGGTGTAAGGAACTTATTTACACGATAATTATTTTTACAATGACCGTACCTATCGTAGGCAATACGGCATCTAGTTTAAGACTTGCGCACGCAATAGGAACGTATAATAATCCGATTTTAATGTTGATAACAAACTTTACGGGCTACGGATTTAATTTTATGGTTATGTACGCCTTTTTCAAGAACATTTCTTGGAGCTACGCCGAAGCCGTATTTTTAGACGGCGGCAATAACTTTACTGCGTTTTTTAAAGTAATGATACCTCAAGCAAAAATGGCGATAGTAACCCTTTGCGTTATCGCGTTTATCGGGGTGTGGAACGATTATGAAAGCGCATTATTGCTTTATCCCGATTATTTACCGCTTGCCGCTGGTCTGTATCGCTTGCAACTAACTGCGACGCGTTCGGGGGATATTCCGTATTATTATGCAGGACTTATGATTTCTACCGTTCCGTTGATCATAGTGTATGCATGTTGTTCGGATATTATCTTTAAGAACTTCTCTGTAGGTGGCTTAAAAGGCTAATTAAAAAAGGTTTAATTTAAATAAAACAATTAATAAAAAACAAAATACATAATAAGGAGTATGTGTTATGAAAAGAAACTTTGTAGCAAAAATTATGGCAATTGTCTTGATCGCAGCAATGCTTTTAACAGGTTGTGGCGGCGGGAAGACAAACGAAGAAGGGAACAACGAACAACTTCTTGAGATCTACGTTTTGGAACAAGGGTATGGCTCAGACTGGGCGCGAAACACGGTTGAAGCGTTCAAAGAACAGGATTGGGTAAAAGAAAAATACCCTGAATTGCAAATAAAGACTACGTTTAACGATCGCGTATATTTTGCAAGAGACCAGTTGGCGTTAGGCGAAAAGGATAATACCTTCGATTTGCTCTTTGGATATGGCTTTGATTCTTACTGCAATGCTAAGGATCTAGTTGACCTTACCGAAGTGGTTTACAATGCAAAAGTACCAGGGGAAGAGATTACCTACTCGGAAAAACTTAACGATTCACTAGAAGCGGGTATGGCTACCATAGACGACGAAACAGGTGAAACTAGTTATTTTATGGCACCTTATTATAGTGGTATTTATGGGTTTATTTATAACGAAAACGCATTGAAAACTTACGGAGAAGTTCCGAGAACAACCGACGAGTTTATTGCAATTTGTCATAAAATTAAGAACGAAAATGCAAGCAAGTACGCAAACGAAGATCCTACTGCACAATACGTATTTATGCAATCTAAGGACGCGCCTTATTGGGAAAAGGAAGGCTCTGCGCTGGAAGCTTGGTGGGCGCAATACGAAGGCGTGCAAGGCTACGACGATTTCTTTAACGGAATTGTAAACGGACAACGTTCTAAAGATATCTTTAAGCAAAAAGGTAGATTAGAATCCTTAAAAGTTATTGAAACCTTGCTTGATTACGACAACGGATTCATTAATCCTCAATCGTTTAGTCAAGAATTCATGGTTGCTCAAACTGGATTTTTGCAAGGTGCTGCCGTATTCCATTATAACGGCGACTATTTCGTAGACGAAATGAAAGAAACGGTAGATCGTTTGGTTGCTGCAAACTATGAAGTTCCTACTATCAAAATGATGAAGACACCAATTATTAGCAGTATTATTGAAAAGTGTACGACCATAGAAAACGATGCCGAACTTTCAGCACTCGTTAAAGCAATTGACGCAAACAGCAACGAGCCTAAAGGCGAAGGTTATGACGTAAGTAAAAAAGACTTTAACAAAATAAAGGAAGCAAGAAGTATTGTATGTTCAGTAGGTCCTGCACAAAGCGTTATTCCTGCTTATGCCAAGGGAAAAGATATTGCAATAGATTTCTTGAGATTTATGGCAACCGATAGGGGTATTGTAGAGTATGCAAAAGGCACGAGTGGTTCTACCCTTGATTTCTATTTTGATTTACAGGAAACTGCACCCGAAGTTTATGAAACGCTATCACCTTTGCATAAAGATCGTATTGCATATATGAGCAACAAAGATCAGCCTATTAACATTTTGAAGAAAGGCAGCTCTTATAAACTTTGCGCTGTTGGTGGAGTTAAACCGTTTGTAAACGACGGGCATTATACCACTTTATCTAACTCAACTAATACGGTAACTGCACAAGATTTTTATGATGATACTATTAAACATTGGACGGATAGTGCTTGGTCCATGGCGTTATCACTTGCAGGTTTAAGTAATTAAAAAATCAAAGGATAAAAAAATATGTGGAAAAGTAGAATAAGAAATTTATGTATAATTCTTGCTTTGGTGATGAGTTTTAGTTGTTTTAGCTCTTGTGGGAAGAAAGACCCAAACTCTGTTTCTGCGGATAACGTAGATATCTGGGGTTGCCATGCAAGTATTAAAGTGTTACAAAGCTTTTTAGATAAAAACGGCGAAGAGTATAACGATGCAACTTATTACGACGACGTAAAGCAAGACGCAAAAGTTTCCATCGTTATGGCACGAGGTGAATACGAGGGCGCGCAAATTATTATTACGCCCGAAGTGGACGTTGACTATTACGACGTAAAAGTTAGCGACCTAAAAACTTCTGACGGCTCTGCTGTTATTAATCAAGATCAGATTAGTGTATATCACGAAAAATATCTTATCGTAGAAAAGAACGGTGAAAAGAACGGCGCGCCTTTGGGATATTATCCCGATGCAATAGTTCCTTTCGATAAAATTATAGAATATAAAGAAAATAAAATCGTAAAGAACGAAAACCAAGGCGTCTATATGACGGTGGAATCAGCACTTGACCAAAAAGTAGGAACGTATACGGGCACAATGACGATTGACTTTAAAACGTATACGAAGGACGTACCTATTAGCGTAGAAGTGGTTGATTTTACAGTCAATCCAGAAACCCATGCAAAAAGTACCTTTCTTACCAACTGGAACGCACATCACGCTGAATTAGATACGTCACAAAGAATGATAGACGCTTACACGGATAAGCTTATCGAATACCGACTTGCACCGTTTGGTATCTATAAAGAAAATGACCACAGCGACCAAGGTATTCAAGCTTGGCTTGAAAAAGCATACGCTTTGCTCAAAAACCCAAGACTTAGTTGTTTAAGTATTCCTTATAAGGAAGTAGCAGGTTCAAAGGGTACTGTTATTGATAGGGGAATTTTTGAGAAGTATTTGTACGCGATTGCAAAAAAATCTTTTGAAGAAGATTTTAATATGTTCAAAAAGCTTATTGTATATAACGTAATTTTGGACGAAGCAATACAACGCAAACTTCCCGACGAGCAGATTTTGGAAAACGGTGAAATATTTAACACCACGGTAAAAAAAGTGGCAGATGCTTTGGAAACGGATACTACAATCACTTCTTCAGTTAAAGCAGAGGCGATTGCATCACTAAGAGTGATGCCGCACGTATGCACTTTTTGGTATCAGGATAAATATTCCGATTATAATACTGATGCTTACATTAATGCTTACTGTCCAAAGTTCTACTTTGTAGATACGGAAGGTGAGAGAGAACAATATCGTCTAGATGAAAAATCAGTAGAGCTTTGGTGGTACGGCTGTAACGACCCGATTCATCCTTACGTCGATTATCATCTTGAGCACACGACCAACTTAAACACTCGTTTGCTAAGTTGGATGCAAGCCGAATACGATATCGCAGGAAATTTATATTGGGCGGTAAACGACTACGGCTTGAAAGAAGATTATTATGATAATTATTGGGATGATCGTTTGGCTGTAAGTAATGAAGGTGTACTTTTCGCACCTGGCGGACAGTACGGTCTAGACGAGCCGGTGGCAACGTTGAGACTAGAAGGCATTAGGGACGGCATGGAAGAATACGAAATTCTCTATGCAATGAAACAAAAGTATAAAGAACTAGGACTTCCTGCAGACGAGTTCGTTTCTGCACTATCTTCAAGTTTATATAGCAGCGCGCAAGTACTAGCAAGCGTAGATAACTTTGTAGATGCAAGAGAAGCGTTGTTAGCGGCGGCGGTTGCAGCGCATTCTCCGGCAGAACTTTGCATTATAAGTTCGACGGATAATGGCGATGGTACGATAACGACAAAAGCTTATATTAAAGATGGTTATGAGTTGAAAAGCAATGGTAAAACGCTTACCGACCGCATAGCGCACGGTGAAGGTTGGATTTATACGACCACGACTAATTTAGACCAAAATGAAAACTATATCGACCTTTCATATGAAGCAAACGGAACGACCTATTCTTACACAAAATACGTAGGCGGCAAGGCGCAAATCATTAGCGCAGAGAATTTCTATGACTGTTTTGAAGAAGATACGGCGGCAGTAACGCCGACGCTAGTGGACGGGGAAACGATCGGAATGACCGGACAATACGCAAGACTAGCGATAGACGCGCTAGACGGATCTTCGCAGATGATATCGTTCATATCTTCTGAATTAAACGAAGCGGCAAATAAAAATGCCGAAAAGGTTATTTTCACAATATATAACGATAGCGCGAAAGAGATACCGCTTACCTTATCAGTCAAGTATAAAAAACAAAGCATTTATAGCGCAAGACCTCAAGCGATATTAAAACCGAAAACGACGACGCTAGTAGAAATACCGTTAGCAAACGTTCAATGGGCGACCATGGGCGCAATGGAAAAGGTACGTTTGTGGTTTGGCGATACGGACAATGAAGACAGTAAGGTCGTATACGTAAAGAACGTATTGATTTATGGGAAATAAGAATAAAGGAGTGAACTAAAAATGAAAAAACTAATATGTTTATTGTTAGCATTGATAACGTGTTTTACTTCTTTGTTCGTTGTTGGCTGTAAAGATAAAAAAGCCGAAGAAGTCAAAGACGACAGTAAAATCATGTTTGCTGATTTTGAAGAGTGGGGACCGAACTTTCAAACAATGGCACTGTACGGTTATTTTGGTCGTATAACAAGAAATACCGACACTAAGTTTGTAAAAGGCGGTAACTATTCGGCAAAGTTGCAACCAGTCGGTGGAAGAGTTTCTATAACTTCACCTTGCTTTGTAATGCCCTTAAAATCAGATCTGTTCGATTATGATTATTCCGATTTTACCTATTACGAAGAAGTAAGCGCGTATTTGTATAACGATTCAGAAAAGGCCATTACAATGACGTTTGGTTTAGCAGCATCGCACAACAATTCAACAGCAACGCTTATGGCTGGCGAAAAAGTAGTGCTTGCGCCCAAAACGTGGACGAGGGCGAGCTATCTAGTAGACTGTACGTTTTTAAGTATTGCAGGTGACCCAACGGCAATATCGGGCGTATACTTCCAGTTCCCTGACACGGGAGTGGAATATCCCGATCAAGCACCAAGTATTTATCTAGATAACGTAGTGCTTACCAAGGCAGCTGAACAAGCAACGATTGACGGTGGCTTAGAACTAGATAAGACGGATACGACGACGGAAATTTGCGACTTTGAAAAAATCTGGCAAAAATACGCGTATAGAGCAGAAGTTCGTGAAGAAATTGGCGAAGTAAAAATCGTAAAGGCAGCCGACTATGATATTACTGCTAGTTCAGGTGAAAACGTATTGCGCGTAATGCGTACAAATACCATACAAACCAACTTCAACGTAACCATACCCGCACAACTAATGAAAGCGGCAGGGCTAGATAAAGTCCCTGAAGAAGACTGGGCAAGTACTTACTTCTGTTTCGATATGTATAACGATTCTGATAAGTTCGCTCAATATCACGCAATTTGGGCATATACGGAATCTGGAACTCACATTATCCCAAATAAATGGAAAGGATCTAAGGATAAGAAGGAATATGATTGGGCACCCGTTAATGGCTATTATACGTGGCCACGTCCCGAGTATGGAAAATGGACTAGTTATAAGATTTCTCTTTGGGAACTTTCACGAGGCTTAAACGCAAAAGAGTACGTAACAAAAACTGGCGGATTTGCAATGACGTTCGCAACGCTACCAGCAGCGGACGGCGAAGAATGGGTAGTATTCCTAGACAACTTCCGTCTAGAAAAGGGCGAGAAACTTGAAGGCGTAAATTAAGGAGATGAGAATATGAATAAAATCAAAAAATTATTTATCTTAATTTTAAGCGCGATAACCTTGATTTGTGCAGCGTTAGGACTTGTAGGCTGTAAGGATAAAGACAATGCGATTGAACTTGTCGGGTTTAACGACGTAACGGTAGAAGGCGCGCTATACGAAGATTTCTCGGTGTCAAGTTACGTTATGGTAGTTGATACGGAAGATAACGTGTATAAAGGCACGGTGGAAGTAACCGATCATGAGAACAATCCCGTAGAGCTAACGTTCAACCGTTTTGAACTTAATTCGTTAAATCCCTATACTATTAAAGTAAGCGTACAATTGCCGAGCGGAGAAGTAAAGACGCGTGTAATTACCATAGAAGTAAAAGATAAATCCGCGCCGAAGTTTATATATTCGTCTAAATTGTATACTGGTACGGTAGGCTCTGTCTATACCTTGCCGACAGTAACGGCGACAAAGGTAACGGGCGACGTACTTGAACCAACTATAAAAGTATATTTTATGGACGGTGGCTCGGAGAAAGAACAGACGATAACGGACGGAAAATTTACACCGCAACAAGCAGGAAAGTATACTTTGCGTTCAACTGCAATCGATAAATATAACGACGAGTACGTGAATGAAAAAACGATTGTTGTTCGTCCTCAAATGCCTGAAAAGATGCTAGAAGACTTTGGACACGCAAACAGCGTAGAGAATGCGACAGGCGGACTAAGCTTTTTGAGCGGACCATCTACCGGAACTTATCTTGCGACCAAGACTGATAGCGAAGAAACGACCGCAAACGGCGTAGTTGCGTTTTCCATTTGGTACAGTAACCAAGTTGCCGCAGGAAGATTTAATAAAACCCAAGCGGAATTAACGGAAATAATTAAGAAAGTTGACGCAATCACCTTGCACTTTATGATTGAAAGAGAGGGCTTTGAAGAATTTGCATTTAGATTCTTTGGCGTACAGCAAACTGTTCCCGTTGGCAAATGGACGGCAATTTGTGTTTCCAAGGAACAAATTTTTTCCAAAATGCAAGGCGCAACAGAAGAAGAAAAGATTGCGGACTTTGCCAAGGCATATAGCGTTACAGGCTCAGGCGTATCCAAAGGCGGTTGCCGTATATTCGGTGCGCCTATCGGTGATATGACGGGCAAAGGTCTTCCAGTTTGGGTTGATGCAATCTATTTAGGTATGCCCGAACTTGCTGAAAACGTATTAGACGATTACACGTACGGTTTAAGCACGAATAACGTCGCTTCTGGCGCAGTAAGCTTCGCGCAAGATCGTAAAGGTACGCATTATGCAAGTTTTACTGACGGCGAAGGAACGGTAGCAAACGGCGTTGTTTACGGACAAATGTGGTACACAAATCAAGTTCTTCCAGTACGTTTCAATAGAACGGAAAGCGAACTATTAAGCATTATGCAAGACTTGAAAACGCTAACTGTTAGACTTCTTGTCAAACATGGTGAAGACCAAACGATTGTTGTAAAACTGTTTGGTGTAGCAAAAGAAATCCCCACGAACAAGTGGACGGAAATTACCGTTACTAGATCGGAAATATTATACGCTATGTCAGGCGCAACGCAAGAAGAAAAAATTGCAAAGTTTGCTGAAAATTTCTGCTCGACAGGCTCTGGCGACGCACCAAGACTGTTTAGCGCAGCTATTGCTGGATCTGGTGTAAGTTTAGATATGTATTTTGACAGTATCACTTTTGAAAAAAAGGAAATACAGGAAGATAACCCTTACGATCCGTCTTTAGACGACGTGTATATTCCGTAAGGCTATAGTGGGGGGTGGAAATGATGAAATAAAGAAAAAAACCAACTAAAAAAAGTATTACAAAGCAATCACAAATCTTATTAGAAAAAAGACAAACTCAAAACAAAAAATTAAAAATACGCTAAAAGCGTAAGGGAGAAGACAATGACAACAAAAAAGAGTTATACTCCCGCAATAATTAACCTAGTATTGTTGACAAAGGACATTATGAACGAATCACAGACACCACTTAATTACGATCCGTCCTTAGACGACGTATATCTTTAAGGTTAATGGGAGGTAAGAAAATGAAACAAAGAAAAAATAAACTTATTAAATGGTTAGCAGGGGTTGCGTTGTGCACCGCACTCATAAGCACGGCAACGGGTGTTGCTATTGCTGATACTGCTACACCGATAAGTGAAGCGGATTATAAGATTGAAATGGTTGGCGCGGAAATTCGTACCGACGCTCACTATGGTATCCGTTTCAAAGCAACAACAAAAGCCGTTAGACCTGGTTCTAAATACTACGTTATGATAGTTCCCGCAAAATGGCTAACGGAAACCGATTATGATCTTCAAAACGCAGCAGACGGCGATTACTACGCTCACTTAATAGGTAAAGGTCTTAGCGACGTGGACGATCCCGCAACTGAAGACGTAAACGAACGTGACTTTATCACTATGCAAACTGAGCCCGAGAAAATAGGCGACAACTTGTACGAATTGAAAGGCACGATTAGTAACGTGCATTTCACAAACAGCAACACTAAGTTTTTCGGTATAGCATACGAAGAGATGGCTAACGGCACGCGCAATTACGCTGAAAGAAATGATAAATCTGTTAGAAGTATTTGTTGGGTAGCAGGTGCTGCATTAAACGACGAAAACTTTGATGGCGATAAAACAAACCTTAAACCCACCATTGATAGAGCATACGATCTTATCACCAACGGCACAGAAACTGGCGCAACGCTCGACCTTTCTAAGGTTGGATTTAAACAAAACGTATACTATACGCTAGATAAAGGATCGGTAACCCCGTTGGAAATGGTTGGTCTTCCCAAGGAGGAAAAACTTGATCTACCTATCGAATATTCGGTGGATGGAACTTCAGCCATCACGGAAGACGGCGTGTTGACGGTCAATGATGAAACTGGTTACTCTTTCGTGAAAGCAAAGATCGCAGGGGAAACCAAAAATCTTATCGTTTACCACACTCCCAAAATGGCAGAGGGTATGTTGCAAGATTTTGCCGCTTCGCATTACGAGAATGAAAATGGCTCTACAAGAACGTACGATATCAACACCTATGAAATTATTCCAACAACTAGTAGCGGTGAATGGGTGGAATCGTATACCGATGCTCACGGCAATATAGGATATGGTGTTGGTAAGGCGACGAAAGATAAGACGTACTATTCATGTGGATTAAGGTTGAATGCAAGCAGAGCGGAACTTGAGGCAATGAACATTGAAACGATTACCGTTCGTTTTTGCGCAACTAGCCCTAACGCAGTTGCGAATTTGAGTGTACGGTTTTTCAATGGAGGATATACGGCGTATCCCGTTAACACATGGAGTTATTACACTGTTACGAAGGCAAGTCTTATTAGCGGACAAACAGGTAGTACGGACGAAGAAAAGTGGAATTCTTTCTTGGACCTGTATTGCAATACGGGTACGGGTAAGATCATAGGTGGCAATGATGGTGGCTGTCAAAATTATGATAGTGGTACGCAGGGAAAAGTAACGTTCTATATCGATTACGTAAGCGTTGGTACGATAAGAATGGAAGAGCACGAATTAGAAAACTTTAATCTTCCAAAAAGTGTTGCGTTAAATAATTACATTACTTCTAACATGGCATTACCGGGTAATGCAAATAATATCAGTCTTGTTGAAACTCAAGCTGACAGCAGTGGCAAGACTGCTTATAACGTTGCAAAAGTAACGATCACGTCAGGTAGTTCTGGCTATGCTACGATGCGTTTTGCAAGAACGGCAGAAGAGCTTACGGCTATGATGGGAACGTTAGATTCAATAACCTGGCGTATTATGGTGGATAAAGCCGTAACGTTGAAGATTTTAGGTAATGAGATTACGACGCTTACTGCAAATAAATGGACGGACGTAACGCTTACAAAAGCACAAATACTTACAAACTTTACGGGTGCTAATGAGGCGGAAAAAATTAGCAAATTTGCATCAGCGTTCTGTTCAACAGGGACTGGAAATGCAGCAGGTAGAATGTTTTCTGTGCCTTCAGCGGATTGTCCAGTTAATTTATATGTTGACGGCGTTACCTACACGACCACTACGGCTGAATAAATTTTAGAAAAGTTTTGAGTTTTGTTGTTTATTAAAGATAAGATTATTTGATGTACATCATAGGTAACTTCTACCGCTGGATTTTTCCAGCGGTAGGAAGTTCCCTAATATAGCGTTTATTTTAATTAAGGGAAATAAGATGAAGAAAAAAATATTGTTGATTATGATGGCGGTTTTATGCGTTTTAACGTGCGCATTTTCCGCTTGTAAACAAGATAAGCCTGACGTAGAGAGTCCGCCTGTTGGGGAATATAACGACCCAGTAATGGACGATATTTACGCATAAGGAGAAAAATATGAAAAGAGAACAAAAGGTTATTTTAACTTGGCTTTTGTCCTTTATTGCAACTATTTGTTTGTTGCTTGGTTTTTTTGCGATTTTACCGCAAAAAGCGGTGGCATCGTCGGAAGATTTTTCTATGACCAAAGCAGAAGTTCGTTTGGACGATAATAGCGGTATACGCTTTACGGCAAAACTAACTGCATCTGCTTACGAAGATAATTGTGAATATTACGTTATGATAATCCCTTACGATTGGTTTGACGAATATAACTTATCGTTCGGTGATGATTATTATGACGTTTTGATAAATGAATATGAAATAAAGCCTGAAGACGTGTTGATTATGCGCTCGTCGCCTGTTCAGCAAACTTCGGGAGACTATCTCATTTCAGGTAGTATTTCTAAGGTTTTATATAAAAACAGTAACCGTGAGTTTTTCGGTATTGCGTATAAACAGGATAGCGACGGAAAAAGAACTTATGCAACGGAAGATAAGTCGTACATAAAAAGTCTTGCAGCTGTTGCCGTTGCGGCTACAAAGGTAGAGAACGCTAATTACACTCAAAGTGAAAAGGCTGAGCTTGATTCTATGATACGCCGTGCGTTCAACCAACTTTCTGGCAAAAAAGAAAATAACCAAGGCGCGATTGTTTTTCAGATGAATACGGCAAAAATGAGCCTTTCTCAAGGTGATACGGCTAATTTAAGCGTACGATATGCCGAAGAGTTGGGATTTGACGTTGTTTGGGAAAGTCAAGATAAAAGTAAGGCGACGGTGGACAAAAACGGAAAAGTAACCGCGCTTGTTTCCGAGGGCGTGTGCAGCGTTACGGCAAAAGTATACGGACAGACTTGCACTACCGTGATAATGTTCCGTCCTAAAATGGCAGACAACTTTTTGGAAGATTTTTCGCACGAAGGTAGCGCGCTTAATATGAACACGAGTAATTGCGGCGACCTAAAACAATCGGGAACGTGGCTAGCAAGTTTTAAAGGGGCGCAAGGCGTTGGCTATTGTCTTGCTTATAAATCCATGAACGCTTTGGCTGTGCGTTTTGGGCGTAGTTTAGAATACCTAAAGAACTTAGACTTTGATAGTATTACCGTTAGGCTTTATATGGATTGGGAAGGCGTGGATAAAAAAACGGGTGAGCCTATAAGAAAACATTCGCTTTGCATCGGAACTAAACGTGAATTAAATGTTCCCACTAAAGAGTGGTATGATTTTACCGTTACCAAAAACGAACTGTTATCTAATCGCGAAGGGAATACGGCAAAAGAGCGGCACGAAAATTTTTGTAAAACCTTTAACAATGCAGGTTCGGGACAATTTTTAATGAGTTTTCACGACGGTAATAATTCCATTCCTATTTATATTGACTCAATAACTTTCGGGTTTATTGACGTTGAAAAAAAGGCTGCCCCAACGTCGGCAGGTGAAACGTTTATATTGCCAACGGCAAAGCTTTTAGCTGGTGAAACGATATTATCAGAAGAATATAGTGTAAACGTTAAAGTTGGTGAAACCGAAGTCGCTGTAAATAACGGTGAAATTATAACGCAAAACGGAACTACGGTAGTAGAATATACTTTTATATACGACGGTGTTACTTATAAAAAAACGTACGTCTTTGACGTGAATTAAAAAGATAAAAAAGACGGCTAGAATTTATTTGGCTAAAAGTGAGTGAATTATGGAATACAACGTTTTAAAATACGGTGCGGTCGCAGACGGTAAAAGTCTTGACACAAAAGCCGTTCAAGCGGCGATAAATGCTTGTTCTTTGACGGGTGGGCGCGTTTTCTTCCCAAAAGGAACTTACGTTCTTTCAAGCGTGTTTTTAAAAAGCAACGTTGAGATTGTTTTTGATGACGGGGCGCAGATTTTAGGTAGCCTAGATTTTAACGATTACTGCCCTGACGAAAAATTAGATTATCCGTTATATCAAGATAAATCGCATTCGTGCTTTCATTGTTCAATGTTTATAGGCATTGACTTAGAGAATATCAAAATAACAGGAAATGCCAAGATTGATATGCGCAGCGTTTGGGACGAAGAAAACGTTCGCAACATGGCGCATAGGGGCGCAAAATGTATTGCGCTAAAGAACTGCAAAAAAGTAGTGCTTAGCAATTTTGAATTGAATTTTGCAACCGACTTAGCCATTTATTTTGCTGGGTGTGAAGACGTCGATATTTACGGAATTAAAATGCGTACTTATATAGACGGAATATCACCTGATAATTGCAAGAACGTACGTATTCACGATTGTGAAATAGAAGCAGGGGACGATGCGATAGTATTTAAAAGTTCGTATACTTTAAACCGTTTGGATATATGCTCAAATATAAATGTATGGAATTGTAAATTGAAAAGCCGTTGCTATGCAATTAAATTCGGTACCGAATCAAACGGTGGATTTACTAATATTCAAATTGATAATATTTATATATGCGATACTAGAATATGTGGCGTTGGGATTGAAAGTGTTGACGGCGCAATTATAGACGGAATATCTATTAAAAATATTAAAATGAAAAACGTAAACGTACCGTTATTTGTATTTTTAGGCAAGCGCATGAGAGGGCCTAAAGGCCGAGCAATAGGTCGGATACGCAATATTCTCTTTGAAAATATAACGGCAACGGGCGAGTATGGACCTTATGAAATTGTTCCTTGCTTTTACGATACTTTTAAAGCTAACGACTGGTTTCAAGATCCTAAAAAATTCGGTATTGCTGCAGGACTTTTTGCTGAAGAATATACTGACGTTTGGCAAATGACGTCTAATGTTTGCGGATTGCAGGGAATACCGCTTGAAAATATAACAATTAGAAATGCTTATTTTGAACTTGACGGTGGCGTTACAGCTTATAACAAAGACGTTCCCGAAGAGTGTCAAGATTATCCTGAAGTGTATAATTACGGGCGGATTTTACCTGCAAAAGGTATTTATTTTAGGTACGTAGACGGTTTAACTCTTGACAACGTAACGGTAAAAGTTGATCGAAAGGATATTCGTAAAGATTTTGTTTTTGAAAAATGTGAAAACGTAAATGTACAAACAAACGAATAACAATATATAAAAAATTAAAAGGAGGGTGCTTTAATAGCACGAAAGAATAAAATGAAAAAAATTAGATTAGGAATGTTTGGCGTTAACAGAGGAAGTGCTTATTATGATATCGTAAGGGCAAACGAGGGTGAACTCGTCGCAATTTGCGAAAAAGACGAGGAAAGATGCCAACAAGCAAAGGAATATTGGGGCGAAAATCTTGCTATTTATGATAATTTCGACGAGTTTATCAAACACGATTTGGACGCGGTGTTTATTTGTAATTATTTTCATGAACACGCGCCGTACGCTATTAAATGTATCGAAAAAGGCATACCTGTTTTAAGTGAATGTACTGCCGCAGGAACGATTGCCGAAGCCGTAGAGCTTGTTAGGGCTGTTGAAAAGTATAAAACAATCTATATGCTCGCAGAAAATTATCCCTATATGTTATTCAACCAAGAAATGCGCAGAATTTATAGAAAAGGCGAACTTGGAACACTGTTATTTGCCGAAGGCGAATACAATCACCCTGCGAATAAATTAGACCCTAATCCTGAAAAAACTGCTAAAACTTTACACCCGTTTTTAGAACATTGGCGTTATCATTTGCCGCGTACTTATTATTTGACTCACTCGCTTGCGCCGCTTATGTGGATTACTGGGGTTCGTCCTACGAAAGTAACTGCTATGCCTATTTATAAGCCAGAAGTAAATGGCGGACCTTATGTTGGAGATATCGGTGCGGCAATGCTTATCACTAATGATGATAATTCGGTTTTCCGCGTATTTGGGCACGCAAGTTTTGGGTTTAGAGAAGATTCTTATAGGATAGTCGGTACAAAAGGTCAGATTGAAAACATTAGAGGCGGTGGTAACAAAGTTGCTTTGAATTTCAATCTGTGGGATATCCCGGAAGGCAAACAAGAAAACAATATATATTTGCCAGAATGGGGTTCGGAATGGGAAGACGTTGATATTGAAACCTTGAAAAAATATGGGCACGGTGGTAGTGACTATTTCACGATACACGAATTCTTTAAATGCATAAGGGAAAATTGTCAGCCGGAAATGGACGTTTACTTTGCTACTTCTATGTCGGTTGCAGGGATTCTTGCCTTCCGTAGTATATTAGAGAACAAACCTTTTGATATACCGAATATGAAAGATGAAAGTGAAAGAAGTAAATTTGAAAACGATAGGGAGACGCCTTTCTATTCAAGTGACGGCGGTGTGCCTACGATAAGGTGCTGTTCAAATCCTGATCACGGTAAAAACAATAAATAATTTTTCTTTTTCTAGACAAAATTAAATAAATGTTGTATAATAATTTGGCATATGTAAATGTTTGCATGTGCCAAATTATTTACATTAAAATAGTATTGTAGGAGAGTAAAATGCTTGTTTGTATTGCAAAAGGGTTTGCGCTATTTCGTACTTATTTTGACGAGAAATACGATTTGATACAAAAATTTCGCGGCGTTGAATTAAGCTCTAATCGTTATAATCAGCCTGTTGATTTTATGGAATCGGGGCTTATGCAAAGGGATAAATGGGACTACTGGCACATTGACGTTCCTTTTGCACTTAACACCGACGAAGCTGCGCCTGTTTTCATAAATGATAGTTATATCGGGGCAAATCACGGACACAATGGTGCGGTACAAGTTTATGCGCCAAAACATAATAAAACGTTTGCCGACGTAGGCTCGCTATGGCAAGATGATTTAGGCAATAAATTCACGCTTTTGACTATTGTAAACGAAGATTATTTAATATTTGTATCAGAAAACGTAGGCGAGAGTGTTGAAAACTATTCTTTTGTTAAGAAGATAGTCGGAAACTTAATATATCTTGAAAATGGTAACGATACGGAAGATATTTTGCCTGAAAAGCAAAATGCAACCGATTTATGTAGGGCAATCAGACACAAAGCAAAAAACGTTTACGCTTTTATAGATGGTAAAGACCGTGTAGTAAACGGTGAAATAATTTGCGACTATGCTGAAATTCGTGAAGAATACGACATAATTAATCCAGCAACCGTTGCGGAAGATTTGCGTAAACAAAGACCTAACGGCGGATATAAATGTCAACCTAATTTAGCCGAGTACGGAAAGCCGATGATGGCGTGTTCTTTGGTTTATCGCGTTTTAGACGACGGAACGATTCTTACTATTTTTAACTATAAAAAATTAATGAACGTCCGAGTTCAAAAATTTATGGGCTTGATGAATCAAGAAAAACTTGACGTCTACAGCGGCGGTATTTGGAGATATTTTCCAAAGATTTTGCCGTTTGATACGCCTGAGGGGCACTTTGATTATTCTCAACCTTCAAATATTACGGCTGGGAATAATTACCCTAGAAATATTGTTTTAAATAGAGAGTATTTTAGAGACAATAATTCCCCCTGTGAAAGAGTCGTAGATTATTTTAGAGATAGGACAGGGCAAGATAGATTAGGCTTTGCTAGTGGATTTTTGCCTGTGTATGACGGTGAAATAAAGGTTCGCGATAAGAGCGTGTCTAACGTCTTGCATTTAATTCTGACACGCAAACATTATCCAACTTTTACAGACAAAGATTTTAATGAGATTAAGGGCGTAGCGTATAAAAAATACTTTATACCTAAGCAAAATAAAGGCTCTGTATACACAGTATCGTTTGAAGATAAAAAATATTTATATATTGACGTATTTGAAAATAAAGAAATAAAAGTTCCATATCAAGGCGACGCCACTTTATTAGAAAAAGGCGAAAGTATAGATTATAATATAGAAGACGATACTATTATAGTGTCTGGCGAAAAAGGCTATGCCGTATTTGTTTTGCAATGAGTGAAAAATTAAATAAACAGTCAATTTGTAAAAAAGAAGAGAACCCAAAAGTTTAACAAACTTTTGGGTTCTCTTTATATCTATCACCGACTTTTTTGCTTTAAAAATATTGCGAAACAAAACGCTCTAATTTTCCATTAAAATGAAAGTATTAAATAACGTCTTACGATTTGATCTATTTGTTTTATGGGTATCGTAAATTAAAAAATCGAATGTATGTCAATTTAAAGTATAAAAAATTTTGATGACTTTTAATTTTTAGTTGCATTTGTTAATAAAATATATTATAATCAAAAAAAATAAATATGTAATTGTTGGGTGATAAAAGCGGAAGAGAACGATTATTCGTCACCGAAGAAGTAATGCTTTCAGGTAAAAGGACCGCTTTTTGACAACACTTTGGAGAATGCGTTAACGCTACCGAAGAAGCAATTTGTTTTATAGCAGAGAATCTTTCAGGTAAAAAGACAAAGATGTGTTTAGGAGTAAACATGGACTCTGTCTTTTTTTGTTTGGAAATTTTAGGAGTAATCGCATTTTCTATATCGGGGGCATTAGTTGCTATAAGAAGTAAATTTGATATTTTCGGTGTTTTAGTGGTAGGTGTTATTACTGCTGTGGGTGGTGGAATTACAAGGGATATACTAGTAGGTCAGCTACCACCGAAAATATTTGATAACGCCTATTTGGTAGCGGTTGCAGCTCTGTCAGCCGTTTTAACATTCGTGCTTGCATATTTTAAGGGGAGAAAATTTTCCATTATCCAAGAAAAAATTGAAGAGATAAATAATTATTTTGATGCGCTTGGACTGGCGGTATTCACTGTGATGGGAGTGGAAACGACTTTAAATTATGGGTTTTCATATAATATACTTATTTGCGTAACAATGGGTGTTTTAACAGGAGTTGGCGGGGGATTGATGCGAGATATTTTCACTAGGTCAAAAATCAGTATATTCACAAAGCATGTTTATGCATTAGCGTCTATTGTTGGGGCGACTGTATTTTATATATTACGAATCAAAATTCAATTTGCGACAATATCGACTTTAGTTGGCGTATTAGTAATATTTGTTTTAAGATTGTTTGCAACAAAATATCACTGGGAACTTCCGAAGGCACACATTGAAGAAGATAAAGGAAAATAATGTAAACAAACTTATATGAGAATTTAATACAATATCCACAATGAATAACAAAAAAGGGTTAAATAAAATTCTCTAAAAAATATAAAGTTTTCCCTAAAAAATTCTCCAAAAAGTAAAAATTTAAAATTCGTTATTTATTCAAGGTAAGTATTGTAGCTAAGTATTACAAAAGCCTGTAAAAGAAATATTATATTAATAATATATTTTTTGCTATTATATTAGCAATTTATTGACAAATATTAAATTTAATGCTAAAATATTAGCACTATGAAAAATAATTTTGATATAAATGAGTTTGTCAGCACTCCAACTATTCAGTCAATACTAGTATCTTTAACTGATAGGGTAAAAGAAAGACGGAAAGAAATCAAACTGACGCAAAAACTTCTTGCTCAAAAATCAGGTGTATCGTATGCTTCTATTCGTAGGTTTGAAAACACTGGTGAAATTTCTTTGGTTTCACTATTGAAAATCGCAAAAGCATTAAGTTGTTTAGAAGATTTTAATATGCTGTTTGGTAATAAGATTATTACTAATTTGAAGGATTTTGATTTATGATTAAAGAAGTTAAAAAAGTAACTGTTAAATATAATGAGAGGATAGTTGGTTATCTTGCTGAAATTAAACCATCAACAATTGCATTTCAATATGACGATGAATGGATAAAAAACGGCTTTTCAATCTCTCCATTATCTCTGCCATTGGATAATAAAGTATATGTAAGTAAAAAAGAACAGTTTAATGGATTATATGGCGTTTTCTGGGATTCTTTACCTGATGGCTGGGGAGAACTATTAATGAATAGAGTTTTACAGAAAAAAGGCATAAATCCAAACCAACTACCTATTTTAACTAAATTATCACTAATTAATAATAATGGTTTAGGTGGGTTGACTTATGAACCTAATCAATCGTTTAAGTCCACTTATAATGATTTAGATTTTGATAAATTGTCTGATGAAGTCAAAAAAATATTAAATGACGAAAGTGAATCTGTTGATTTGGATTTTATTTATAAACTGGGTGGTTCTAGTGGTGGGGCAAGACCAAAGGCTCATATAAAGATTGACGATGAAGAATGGATAGTTAAGTTTGCGTGTAGGATTGATCCGCCGAATGTTGGGGTAAAAGAATTTAGAGCGAATGAAACAGCCATGCGTTGTGGTATTAATGTCAATGAGCATAAACTGTTTCCTTCAAAATTGTGTTCAGGTTATTTTGGAACCAAACGTTTTGATAGAATAGGGGAAAGACGTATACACATGATTTCGCTTGCGGCTTTATTAGAAACGACTCATAAAATTCCTAACTTGGATTATATGCACTTGTTTCAAGTAATTCAAATAATTAGCGCAAGACCAACTGAAGATTTATATGAAGCATTTAGACGTATGTGTTTTAACGTGTTTTATAAAAATAAAGACGATCATGGCAAAAATTTTGCTTTTATTTATGACGAGAATTTATGCGGTTACGTTTTGTCACCGGCATATGATTTAACGCGTATAGAAGATAAATTTGAGCATGAAATGACGGTTAATGGTAATGGAAATCCAAATAAAGAAGATATGTTTGAGGTGGCAAAGAAATTTAAATTATCTATAACTAAATGCAAGGATATTATGACACAAATTGATAAAATTTGTTCAAGTACTAACAACAAAGATTAAATTATAAGAATAGACAGTAAAGGTTTGCTAAAAGCAGACCTTTTTTCTTATTTTAAATGCTTATACTAAAAGAAAGGAGAATTAGTGTGGTTGCAGTTATAAAGGAAGTATAAGTTTAAGGTTTATCAATATATAGTTGGCTATATTATTAATGTTTTTGACTTCTTTCTATATTCAAATAGACATAGAGATGTGATAACATATTGTAGTAAGTATGCTATTCCACTATTAAAAAAAGTGGGTGGTGGTAGTATAATAAATACTTCGTCAAGTGCTGGAGTAATAGGTGTACCACAGTGTGATGAATATACGGCATCAAAGGGCGCAACTATATCTTTAACGCGCTCTATGGCGGTAGAATATGGTCCGTTTAATATCCGTACAAATTGTATTGCTCCTTGTTCAATAATGACGCCTATGGTTTACGAAAGCAATTTAAATGATCCTAACTTTGATGAAAATAAACTTTTAAACGTTGATATGCCATTGAGAAGATGGGGAACATCAGAAGATATTGCAAACGTTGCGGCGTTTTTAGCAAGTGACGAGGGTTCATACATGAACGGAGCGATTTTGGTTGCTGACGGTGGGATAACCGTTCACGTCCGTGAGGGCAAGAAAGAAGTGGATTGATATAGGATTTTTTATTTAGAATTAAAGGTGAAAAATGTTATTAAGTAAAGAAAAAATAGCCAAGTATTATGGGAATATAAAAAACTTATGTTCGGTAAAACACGTAGAATATAAAGAAGGTAAAGAAAAAGGCGTTGAGGCGTATCAAGTGAATAATGGAAGTGGGTTATTTATGGAAGTTTTACCATCAAGATGCATGGATATTTCCTATCTTTCGTATAAAGGTATTCCTGTCAGTTATCTTGCACCAAGTGGCATTGTTGCCCCAGAAATGTACGATAAAGAAGGCTTTGGTTGGCTCAAAGGCTTTTTTGCTGGCATGCTCACCACATGTGGTCTTGATAATGTCGGGGGCCCTGCCGTATATAATAACAAAACTATCGGAGATATTTATTGTGGTTTGCATGGCAGTATTGCAAACACCCCAGCCGAACAATTAGGTTATACTGAAGGTTATGATGGAGAAGATTACAAAATGACTCTTTCTGGCAGTATGTGCAATGGTTTTTTGCACGGCACAAAGGTAACCCTAAAAAGGGATTATGAAATTATCGCTGGCAAAAACGCAGTCAAGATTAAAGACACTATCTTAAACGAAGGAGTGAGAGACTTTTATCTAACACTTTTATATCACATAAACGTCGGCTACCCAATTTTATCAGAAGACGCAAAACTTTATTGCAAGGAAAAGACGGTAAAGGGTAATGATGATTTTGCTCAAGATGATATTAAAAACTTCAAAAACTTCCATAAGCCAACTATAGACATTGCTGAAAAGTGCTATTTTATAGATTTTGAAGACGATAACGTTGAAGTTGCAATCATAAACGAAAAAATCGACTTGGGTTTTTACGTTAGGTATAACAAAAATCACCTTCCGCGCTTTTGCGAATGGAAGATGATGGGAGAAGAAGAATATGTTTTAGGTATAGAACCGGGACTTTGCAATCCTTTAGGTCTTGATAAAATCAAAGAGTTATTGTAATTTAACTGAAAAGCAAATGTTAGACGGCGCACAAAAGATACTAAAAGTGTCAAAATCGGGCGTTGGAAAAATCATAAACGGACTATATATGGAAGGTCCGTATATGAGCGGTTTTGGCAGCAACCAAAACAGTATACTTTGGAACGGTGAGATAGATAAAAAAGAATACAAACAAGTAGTAGATAAGCTTAAAGACGTTGCAAGGATATGGGCAATAGATCCCGCAAGAAAAGGGATAGAAGGGTTTATGCAGTATGTTAAAGAACAAAATCCTAACGCCATATTTGCATTAGGACATTCAACGGCAACTGCAAGAGAGTGCAAAAGCGTAAGCAAGTACGGAGTAAAAGTACAAACGCACCACGGCGATTCAGGTAAAGCGAAAGGCTTTGCGCAAGGAACGATAGGCGCAGGTTGTGACGAATACACACTGTATAACCCCGATATGTATGCAGAGATAATATGCGACCAAGTAGGAGTACATTTACCTGCGGATATGATAAAAATGATCGTAAGGACAAAAGGGATAGAAAAGGTAATATTAATAAGCGACTCAATGCCACAAAGCGGAGATTACAAGAATAACGAAGAAGACGGCATTGCTTATGGACCAGACCTAAACTATGACTATGAAGGGCATTTAGCAGGCAGTCACTTAACGCTAGATAATGCGTGTAAAAACCTTATGACGCATACGGGATACGGGCTATGTCACGCCGTAAGATGTGCAAGCCTTAACCCAGCAAAACTGCTCGGTATAGATAATGAAGTAGGTAGCATTGAAGTAGGAAAGACGGCAAACCTAATCTTAATAGACGACAAGTTTAACGTTAAAAAAGTGATGCTTAAGGGTGATTGTGTGTTTTAATAATATTTATCGCCATTTAATCCATAAAAAACTATAGAGGGAATTTTATTGGTATAGGGTGTTTGCCTAGCAAACAAGATTAAAGACTATGGAAGAAACGAAATGGATAATCTGCCCAGAATGTGGCGGTAAAACACGAGTAAAGATTAAGCATGCAACTATAATGAAAGACTTTCTATTGTTCTGTCATCATTGTAAAAAAGAGTTTACAGTTGACGTAGAAAATTTTATCGTAAAAGTAGTAAAAGAAAATTGACAAACAAAGTCAAAATTCGGCAAGATTTTTTCAGGCACTATATTTTTTAAATGATATAATGTATACTAAACCAAAAGTAATTATTGGTAAAAATAAAAAGGGATAGGTATACACTTTAATTAAATAGAATGATTGACCATCATAGGGATTAAAAAATCTAAAGACGGTTAAAAGTCGGTGATATATCTATCAGCGGCTTTTTTGATATAAAAATACTGCGAACTAAAATGGTTTGAATTTTTCCCCAAATTTTCCCCCGAAAAGTCGATTTTTTGCAAAAATAAAACACAATATATCGTGCCTACATAAAATCTAAAACTACAATATATTGTGTTTTTGGCGGAAAGAATGGGATTCGAACCAAAAACAGTATGTTAAAAAACATTTGTAAATCCCTAGTGATTTCAAGATTTTATCCCCCAAAAATCCCCCAAACAAAAGATGATATTAGATTGTCTTTTTTACAAAAATATACAAATTTCCTATTGACTTTTTATCTTAAATATATTATACTTATTACGGAAAAAGATGACAAAACTAATTTTATTGAAGCAAGGAGTGCGTTATGGGAGAATTTGTTATAAAACGTGATTTATATCTAAACAAGCTTATTCGCAAGAAAAACAACGGTAGTATAAAAATTATTACCGGACTTCGTCGTTCGGGCAAAAGTTATCTTCTTAATAACCTCTACTACGAATATCTTTTAAGCGAAGGCGTTAAAAAAGAGCAAATTATTAAACTTGCCCTTGATGATGACCGCAATAGAGAATATAGAAATCCCGATAATCTTTCTAAGTTCCTTTACTCTAAAATAACTAATGAAACTGATAAATTTTATTTCCTTTTAGATGAAGTGCAATTTGCAATTTCTGATGAAGAAATAAAATCTAAAGAGCCTATTCGTCTTTACGGAATATTAAATGGTTTGTTAAGATTAAAAAACGTTGACGTTTACGTAACGGGTAGTAATTCTAAGTTCTTATCTTCTGACATCGCTACCGAATTTCGTGGTCGTGGTGACTTAATTCACGTTAATCCGCTTTCTTTTGCTGAGTTTTACTCGGTATATAAAAACGGCGATAAATACGATGCTTGGGATGAATATTCCGCCTACGGCGGAATGCCTATGCTTTTGGGTTTAGAAACCGATGAAGAAAAAGCGGAATATCTAAATAACCTTTTTAAGAACACTTATATTAAAGATATTATAGAGCGCAACAACTTACGTGGCGACGTTGCTATTGATACTTTGGTTGATGTACTAGCATCTTCTATTGGTTCGCTTAACAACCCAACCAAAATAGCAAAAACCTTTGCTTCAAATGGAATTAAAACCGCTGACAAAACTATATCAACCTACGTTGATTATCTTTTAGACGCTTTCTTAATACGTAAAGCAACTAGATACGATATTAAAGGTAGAAAATATATTAACTCACCATTTAAATATTATTTTAGCGACGTAGGACTTCGCAATGCAAGACTTAATTTCCGACAACAAGAACAAACCCACATAATGGAAAACATCATTTATAACGAACTCGTTATGCGCGGTTTTAACGTTGATGTTGGTATTATAGAACACGTTGTTAGAGATGAAAACGGAAAGCGCACTACCAAACATTTAGAAATTGACTTCGTATGCAACAAAGGAAATCAACGCTATTACATTCAATCGGCGTTCTCTATCCCGAATATTGAAAAAATGGCGCAAGAGCAAGCATCGCTTGACCGTATAGATGATTCCTTTAAGAAGATTATTATTACCCAAGATAGAACTAAACTTTGGAGAAATGAAAAAGGCTACGTTATTATGAACGTTTTAGACTTCCTTCTTAAAGAGAATAGTCTTGAATTATAAAATATTTCTTTGTCTATAACAAATCATATCTTCTCTCTGTTTCACTACGGGGGCAAAGCCGAACCGCAAAATGAAAGTATTAAATCATTAGATATTGTCAATTGAAGTTCAGGTTTTTGCTCCCCAAATTTTCCCCTAAAAAGATAGACTTAAAAATTCGTTATTTATCCAACAAATAAAAAAGTGTTAATCTTTTAATGAACTAAACAAGTAAAAAAAGAAGTCTTAAAAACAAGGCTTCTTTTTTTGTGTGTTTTTATCTGTTATTAAAGTATATTTAATAGATAACTATGATTTAAATGTTTTGTTTTCTGTATTGAGAGGGGGTAACCCTTTCAATTTTTTTAAATACGTGATTGAAGTGAGAAAGTGAATCGTAACCGATTATGCTTGAAATGTGTAAAGTTGTATAGTTGGTATGCTTTAGTAGGTTGCAAGCATAGTTGATTTTAAGGTTTGTTAAGTATTCAACAGGTGTTTTGCCTACGTACTTTTTAAAGGATTTTATTACCGCTGGCACAGACATAGGAAATAGTGAATATATGTCTTCTGGTGACTTGTCTATAAAGTCTTGTGAGTTAATTGTGTTAATTATACTTGCGAACCAATCGGGAAATGAATTTTGGTTGGTTTTTATATAGTTATATATAATAGACGTGCAAGATAAAAATAAGGAAACAACGTTTGGTGATGATTGCTGCTCTTTTTCTATAAAGTCTAAATTGATTTTATTAACCCAGTAATTTATTTGAGCTGTTTCGGCTTTGGATAATTGAAAATAAATTTCAGATTCAGTTTTATTAATATTTTGAAATAGTGAGCCATAGAAGTTATTGCAAGTATTTTCAAAATAACTAGGTGTTACCGCAAGATTAACGTGTTGGGCAGGACTAGTTTTATCAAATAAAAAGCTATGCTTATCACTTGGCTTTATTAAAGCCAAACAGCCAGGTTGCAATATGATGCTTTTATCATTTATCAAATGATTAACAGGGGCTTTTTGGAAGAATAAAAATTCATAGTATTCGTGTTTGTGCATTGCAACGGGATTGTTTTTCCAAATATGAAAATCCAATGGCGAATTGGGGTTTGAAAATGAAGTTTTAGGTGTGAAAACTATATTACTCATGCCTTAATTATAGCGACTTAACAGTATTATGTCAACACATTAATAAAAAATAAATTTAAAAAATCGCAACGGATTATTAAAAAAATAGCAATGATTGTTTAAAAAAAAACAAGATTTATAAATTTATCGTGTGATAAACTTGTAGTGAAAACTGGACTTTGGCAGATATTAAGGAGATGCGTGATGAATGCTTTTGTTATTATGTTTATAAACGTAATAATATTTACGGTGCTTGCTATACCGGGCTATTTGCTGACAAGATTTGGTGTGTTTAAGCAAGAACATTCAAACACCCTTTCAAAACTGTTGATTTATGTAGGGCTACCGTTTTTGGTCTTGTCAGGAACGTTAAGTGTGCAACTGAACGTGGAAGATTGCCTTAACATTATTTGGACAACTATTATAGGTATTGTATTAACTTTTGCGTTTTTTTTCGCGTCGAAGTTTACTACGACTAAAAATAAGAAGATATACGATGAACTTGCTGATGAAAAAAGAAAGGGGATGGAAAGGTTTTGCGAAATTTTTTCAAACAATGGGTTTTTAGGTGTTGCGCTCGTCGTAGCTGTGTTTGGTGGCGAAAGTAAAATATTTATTTATCTAATCATACTTAATATTATTACAAATGCGCTTGCGTATACCATTGGTGTGTATCTTGTGTCAGCGGACAGAAAATTATTAGTTTTTAAAAAAATATTATTAAATCCAGTATTGATAGCTTTTGTTATAGGAATTATTCTAAATCTAATTGGTTTCAATAAATTAGTGCCTCAATTATTAACCTGTTCGGATTATTTTAAAAATATTGTAATACCACTTTCAATGACAATACTGGGTATGAAAATGGCGACTGTTGATTTTAAAAAAGTTTTTTCCTCATGGAAGATGTATTTTGTTTCATTTATAAAGCTTATAGTTGTTCCAGTTGTTAGTGTATGCATAGCAATTTTACTCAATAAAATTTGTCAACTTAAAGAAGACGTAGTTGTGTCAATATTTTTTGCTTTTGCAATGCCTACAGCTGTCTTGGCACTTGCTTTTGCTGATGAGTACAATGGAGCTGTTGAGGAAGCAACGACATTTACACTTTGCAGTACAATAGTGTTATCTTTTGGATTATCGGTAAAAACGGAAGATAGAAAGTGTGGGATTAAGTGGTTTTTAATTAGCATAACTAGTTGTCTTTTTTCGGGAAGTTTAGGTTGCTTTCAAAAAATGTTGAAATTTGAATATCCTAATGTTAAAGTAGAGAATTTTGTTCAAGTTTCATTTTTCTTCATGCTTATAATCAGTTTATTTATCGTGTTGTTAATTTGGTTTATAAAACGCAAGAAACATGTTGAAAAAGAAGATGAGTTTGACCATAATACGTTTAGCCTAAAAAAAATACAATGGAAATATTTAGTCTTTATCGTTGCAACTGGCGTAATTATGGGGTTAATGAATAGTATTAACGTCTTTTTGGCAGGGGCATTACCAAGCGTAGTTGTTTTTCCTTCTGTAAATGGTGGTGGCATTGTAGCAACGACAATCTTATCAATTATTATATTTAAAGAAAAAATAACAAAAAAACAAAAATTAGCATTATTGTTTGGGTTTTGCGGAATTTTGGCTATCGGGTTCGGTGGTTTGTTTGTATAAAAATAATAGGAGTTAAATTATGTATATTTACAGTTATGAAAATTTAAGTAAAATGTCACAGACAGAAAAAGGAAAAAAATATATTGAAAAGTTTAAGACTTATTATCAAGATAATATCAAAGATAAACCTATTAATAACCTTTCTTTTTCAAATTATAAGCTTTTCTTTTCTGCTGGAGATAGAAAAACGTTTGAGACACAGTTTTTTGGTAAGCGTGCACGATTAACCGTATTGCAGGTTTTAGCAATTTCTGATGATAAATACATAGAAGAACTAGAAGAAATCATAGCGTCAATTTGCGACGAGTTTACTTGGATTGTTCCCGCACATGCATATTTAAAACTTGAATTGTTTTCTACCGAAACGGCTAGAATGCTGGCAGAAACACTATATGTTTTTGGTGATAAATTATCAAGAATTATTCAAGACAGAGTCAGAGAGAGCGTTTTTAATAAAGTTATTCAAGTGTATGAGAACAATTCCTTTTGGTGGGATTCTACCGATTGTAATTGGGCGGCAGTTTGTGGATGTGGCGTAGGACTTGCATATCTTTATCTTTTTCCTGAGCGTTTTGAAAGTGTTAAAGATCGTTTATTTAATACATTTAAATCTTTTTTGTCAGGTTTTGATGAAGAAGGTTATTGCTATGAAGGTGTCAATTATTGGCAATATGGTTTTACGGCATTTTGTGCGTTTTTTGAGATTTATGAGAAATTATGTAATATTCGACCTGATTTTATTGATTCGGAAAAGGTTAAGAATGTTATTTGTTATGTTGAAAATGCTAAAATGAGCGAAGATATTTATTTGCCTTATGCCGATGGAGGTTATCCAACGTGGAATATGGATGCAAACAGCGCTTATACTATTAAACTGTTATATGTTAATGATTTTGCATTTAATAAAGTATCGGAATTTTTGCCAAGCCATGCAGGTTTAGGTTTGCGTGGGTTGGTCGGAACAGTAACTTTTGATAAGCCTGAAAAGAATTTATTTAAGGAAAGCAGTATTTATTATAAAAAAGCTGAAGTGTTTATTCGTAAGCGCAAAAAGTATTCTTTTACCACGCATGGCGGTAATAATGGTATAATACACAACCATAACGACGTTGGTGCTTTTCAAATTGTAAAAAATAATGAACGAATAATTTGTGATTTTGGTGCCGGGCTTTACACTAAAGAATATTTCGGGATTGATGAGCAAAGGTATAAAATATTTGCTTGTAACTCTCTTTCGCACAGCGTTCCTATTGTCGATGGAGAATTGCAAATGTACGGTAGTCAGTACAAAGGAGAAATATTAAATCAAAGCGAAAATTCTATTGTAATAGACATTGCTAAAGCCTATGCGAATAATCCGAAAAACATAATTGTAGAGTATCAAACAGAAGAGGATTGTATTTTTGTAAAATATAAATGTAAAGGTATTAAAGAAAAGATAACGTTTCACTTTGTTAGTGATATTGAGCCAACCGTAAAAGAAAGTTGTGTTTGCATAAAAGATGTGCGCCTTTTGTGCAATCTGCCTATTAAACCTGAAATTTCACACAGGAAAGAGAGACCTCATAATCCTGCACGCAAGGAAACGGATAATATAAGAGATGTTTATTTAATAGATTATGAAGTGTTTACTAATAACGAAATAATAGCGGAGTTTACGTTTCAACTATAAATAAAGGAAGGTGTGAATATGTTTCACATGATATTAAATGATAATAAGGATTGGATAGATACAGTTTGGAATAAATTAGATAAAAAATTGTCTAAAACAGCGATTAAAAGTAGGTACAAACTTCCATACACAACAATTAATGGTATTCATGATGACAGTAAAGATAACATATTGAATTGGACCAACGGGTTTTGGGGCGGATTAATGTGGCTTATGTACGTTGGTACTGGAAGAGAATGTTATAAAATTACCGCTGAAACGTCTGAAAAATTATTAGATGAAGCCTTTAAGCACATGCAAGAATGGCATCATGACGTTGGGTTTATGTGGCATTTGACAAGTGGAGTGAATTACCGTTTGACAGGAAATATCGATTCAAAAAACCGCAATCTAATTGCGGCAATGTCGCTTATGAGTAGGTATAATATATCGGGCGATTACATTCGTTGCTGGAATGATGGAACATGGGGAGAAAAAGTTGCAGGATGGTCTATAATTGACTGCATGATGAATATTCCGATACTTTATTGGGCGAGCAAAGAAATCGGAGATGCTCGATTTGCAAAAATAGCTATGCGCCATGCAGATATGACTATGCGTGATCACGTTCGTGCGGATGGTTCAGTAAACCATATAGTTGTTCACGATACGGAAAAACCTAACGCCGTTTTAGGGGTAAGAAAAGGACAAGGATAAGGTACTTTGATATGATACTTGCCGATATGGTCGGGGAAACTAAAGACGGCGTTTTGACCTTTAAGTCCTTTTGCGGCGGCGCGCCCTTTAACGTTGCGGTAAACGCTAAAAACGCAGGTGCAAAGGTTGGATTTATCGGTA
>SVHH01000004.1 GCA_015055945.1 Clostridiales bacterium | reverse complement strand
GAGTGCATCATAAACGCAATATCAACGTCGTCAAAAAATCTTCTTGAAATAAATTCAGGTTTACCTGAAGTAAATTCTATTTGACCTTTTTCAACAAGCCCTTTTCTATAACCGATTTCAATACCTTCTTCAGCGGGAACAACGCAGAGTTTAATCTTACCGCAAAGGTTATCTAAAGCGCCTTCTTCTTTTAACGCTGCCGCTACGCCAAGCATCGCAGCGCATTGTGCGTGGTGTCCACAGTTATGAACTGCGCCCGTTTCTTTATCGCATTCGGGGTGAAGTCTGTTGATAAGTGAGTCAAGTTCTGACATTACTAAAACGGTAGGACCAACTCTACCAGTATCAACTACGGTGTAAAAACCCGTGCAATTTTCCGCTTCCACAATATCGGTATAACCAAGTTTTCTAAATTGTTCAAGCATATAAGCGTTAGTCTTAAATTCTTTATAACCAGGTTCGGGGTTTGCCCAAATATACTTTTCAGCATCTAAAACGAGTTGCTTATTATTTTCAACTAATTCGTAACATTTCTTCATTGTTTTTTCTCCTTATAAAATTACTTTAAGCATATCGCCATCTTTAACGATTTTAGTACCGTAAGGGGTTGAAAGTCTATCTAAAACTTCAAAAATTTCTTCAGTTTCTTCGCCTTTAGTATGATAAGGAAGTCCGTCTAACTTACCTTCTTTCTTAAAGCCAGCAACGATAGGCATCATTTCGAGAGATACGAGTTTGCCGTCTTCAAATTCCATTTTGGGAAGAACTGTCATAAAGTTATATTTATGTACTTGTAAGCCGATGGTATTGTTTTTTGAACGGGCCATCAAACCTTCCCAAGCGGTTGCATCTTTATCACAGCCGTACTTTGCCATGAAGTCTGCGGGGAGATGTTTAACTCTCATACCTTGATAAATAAAGTCGCCAAGAGAGTAGAAAATCGGGCAACCGTTATAGATTTCAATAGGTCTAAGTTGATGAGCGCCGCCGCCGATTACCGCTGAAACGCCAGCATCGATACAAGCGTGCGCTAATTCTTCATAATAATCGGGAACGTTTTCGTGGCTCAATCCCTTGCTATCGTGGCAGTGAATCATAATGAACACGTAATCGTTTTCTTTCTTTGCCGCTTTAATTGCGTTAATAATTCTTTCTTTATCTTTTTTATTACATTCGCTTTCTTTCTTAGAACCGTCGCAGCAGAACTTTACGTCACCAAAAGTGAAAACGCCTTCGGGGTCGGGAAGTAAAAATCCGCCGGCAATACTTCTATTTCTTGAAACGTTGATTTGGCTCTTTTCTGCAATTTCTTTTAATTTTTCAAGGTCTTCAGCATCAACTTTTCTATAATCATTATGACTAAAATAGTTCACACCAGGGCGACCTTTCATAGTTTTAGTAGTAACGCCCGCTCTTGATGCGGTGTGGATAGTAGCATATTCACAGTTGAGTGCCAAAATTGCAACCTTTTGACCGTTCACGTTAAGGAGCGCGGGTGCGCCTGCTTCTTCTAAACACCTACCAGTACCAGCGTGAGCAAGGTTTCTTTTTTCAAGTTCTTCTAAGGTTGAAATAAGTCCGTGGTAAGAATAGTCCATGCAGTGATTATTAGCAGTGCCGTAGAAGTTAAAGCCAAACTTAACCAAATCGTCAAAATCTCTAGGTTCGGTGTTAAGCCAAGTACCGCCACTGTACGCACCGGGGAAATCACCAAATTCACCAACGTTGGTTTCTAAGTTGGTCATCTTTACGTCGCAAGAATTGATGTAATCGTATACGGGCTTAAAGTCGCCGTCAAAATATTCTTGGGGTACGTCTGCGGTGAAAAGTGAATCACCTGTTCCTGTTGCAATAAGTTTTTTACTCATAATCTTCTCCTTGAAGTTTAGTTTTATTTTTTATTTTTTATTTTTAATCAATTCTTTTTTATTCTTGTAAAACCTTTGCCCTTCATAAAATTACAAACAATAAAATGCAAAACCGAAGATATCGCTTACACAAACCACCGTGCCAATAACTTTATCCACTCTCTCTTGATTGCTAGCACTCTAATGCGGCATTAAAAAATAATTATACGAGATAAATCTAAAGCAGTGGCAACGCATGCGTTATCATTTGTCAAGCAACAGACCTTTAGTCAAATCGATTTCGAAAGAACGCGCCATCTTACAGTTTTTCCCACCTTTATTTATCTTATAGATAAATTGTACTATTAAACAAGCGATAAGTCAACGCTATTTTTAACGAAAGTTTTTCGTAAATGTAAATTTAGTTGATATATTTTTTAGTTTTTGTTACAATTGCTTTAGAGGTGAGAAAATGACGTTAGAAAAACTTGCTCAAATTGCTGAAGTTTCGTTAGGAACGGTATCAAAAGCCTTTTCGGGCAGCCACGAAGTTAGTGAAAAAACTCGTGAACGAATTTTTGAAATTGCTAAGCAAGAAGGTTGTTTTGAAAAGTATTATAAACAAAAACGTGAAAAAACGGTCATAGCCGTTATCTGCCCTGAACTTGAGAGTTCATATTACTGTTCTATAGTTTCAAGAATTGAAAGTCAACTAACTAAAAACGGTGCTTTAATGCTTTTAGGGCTTGGTACTTTTTCTCCTAAAAAAGAAGCGGAAATAATCAACTACTTAATTTCTTCTAAAAGCGTTGACGGTATCTTAGTCGTTGCGGCGCACGGTAAAATTTCTTATAATAACGACGTGCCTATTGTCGCCATAAATACTCGCCGTTATCTTTCTGAAGTGGACTGCTTAAACGTTGCCTTTAAAGAAACTATCGTGGACGCTATAAAGTATTTCAAAGATTGCGGACACACCGATATTGCGTTTGTTGGCGAAACTCTAACAAAAGGTAAACTTAATTTTTTTATAAACGCTATGCAAGTTAACGGTTTAACAGTTAACCAAGATTGGATATTTACTGAAAAGGAACGCTTTGAAAACGCGGGCAAGTCCGCCACCCAAAAACTTCTTAAACTTGCAAAACAACCAACGGCAATTTTTTGCGCTTACGATAACATTGCACTTGGCGTTATTGACATACTTAAAAAACACGGCAAGTCCGTCCCCGATGATTATTCAATAATCGGCATTGATGATATTCCCGTTGCGGCACACTCAAATGTTTCTCTAACTACCATTAAGTCAAATTACGACACTATTTGCGATATGGCTGTTGAGTTGCTTCTTAAAAAATTAAAGAGTAAGTTCTTTTCGCTTCATCAAAAAATTAGTCTACGCACCGAATTAGTTATTAGAAATTCGGTTAAAAACTTAAATAAGGTTTAATTTTAAAAAAAACGAATACGTAATAGTTTTTTTATAACGTTTTGCAAAAAATAATAAAAGTTCACCCTATATAATATAAGGTGAACTTTTTTGTTATTCTTTTATTTTATCTGTCTTGTCTCTTTGCTTAAAAAACGGCCATTTTTTATATGTGTACACTACAAATAAAACTATACCTATAGCAATAAACACGATAGATTGCCATTGTGAAGGCGCTAAGCCTAAGAAAACAAAACCACGTTCGTCTACACGGAAGAATTCAATAATAATTCTCCAAACACCGTATGCTATTAAATAAATATGCATGGTGATTTTGCAGCCCTTAAAATATAACACTGAAAGCACCGCAAAAAGCACAAATAAGAAGATTGCTTCATACAACTGTGTAGGTACAAAGTAACCAGTGCCAATACTAGTTGTCATATATAAACCGCCAAACACTGGGTCATTACTCAAAAACTTACCATGACAGCACCCCCCCATTAAACAGCCTATTCTACCAAATGCGTGCGCAATAACTATACATAGGGGCGCAACGTCAAAAATATCACTAAAATATTTAATGTGTGCGTCTTTATCCTTGCCCCTTCTAAATACGTATTTACCAAAACAGAAATAGATAACCAAGAAAGATAACGCACCACCGATAAGCCCGCCCATAACGGTTATTGATGACGTTATTCTAAATTCTTGAGTTGGGTCTTCCAACCAGTCGTAAAAAGATTGAAATAACATTGCAAACAAAAAGCCGATTGCAATAGCAAAAATTGCAACAAAAAATACAAAATCTTGCAAAGTTGACGGTAATTTACGCTTTGAAGTATAAAGATAAAATACCAGCATGCACGCAAGTATCCCTACTGCAATACATACGCCGTATAAATATACTTCTCTTCCGAATAGTTCAAAAATAGGTTCTCTATACATATAATCTCCTTGTTTTTAATATTATACAATGCTATATAAAAAAAGTCAATCATTATGTTTTTTCTTTTCTTTTTTATTTGCATTTAACCGCATATTTGTGTATAATATTAAAGCATATTCCCCGTTACTTATAAACATTATATATAATATATATACGGAGACGTATCGAAGTGGTCATAACGAGAACGACTCGAAATCGTTTTGTCGGTTTACCCCGGCACATGGGTTCGAATCCCATCGTCTCCGCCAACCAAAAGCACGACACCGGCTTACGCCCTGCTCGTGCTTTTTTGTTCTCTCCGCCGATTTTTAACGAACAAGGTTACCTTCTCTTCGCTACGGTAAGACTATCGTCAGCGAATCCCATTGTCTCCGCCAAATAATAAACACCAACCTAATTTTAGGTTGGTGTTTTTTCTATATTCCAAGATTTTTAAGCAAATTATTAACTGCTTCTTTTTCTTGTGCGGTAACTGAGTTGCGCGCTGCTATTTGTGATTTTACGTTTTGGCGGCTCTTTTTGTTAAATATCTTAAACCAGCGCCTTACTTGATATAACGGGTACATCCAGCGGTGTTTTTTTAGGTTAGGATATAAAACTTCTAAATTACGCCTTGACAAGAACATAAGTTCAAAGAAAGTTTTTGCTTTGCTTTTACCCTTTCCAGCCTTTACTATTGCGGCGTTCTTAACCGTGCCGTAAACACCGCCCGTCAGCACGTAATTTTCCATTTGCTTGGTAATTTCCGTATGTCTATTATTCTTAAACCACACGCCGATAAGCCCGAGAACTTGGTTATAAAAGTCGATAAGTTTACAGCTTTTTAGAAGTTTAACAAGTTTATCTTCTGGATACGGCATATTCTTCTTTATCAAGTATAAATCTAAGAAAGGCTTAACTCCGCAACCACCGTTAAGAAAGTGTTTTGCCATGTGCGCAACGTGGTAAAATACTATCATTTCGGGATCGAGTTCGCATTTATGATTATAACCTTCAACCGTATAAGCATAATTCCAAACCGACTTTAGTATTCTATCGGTTTTGGGCAAACTTCCGCTTTGGGTAAGCGAAAAATGTAGTTCCAAATGCACTCCGTTGGGTGTGCTTAAAGAAATATCGTGCGTGGTCGCGTTAGACAACTGTTCGTATCCGTACTTTCTAGTTAGAGTTCGAGCAAGTTTTTCAACGTTTTCTTCTTCGACAAGCACGTCAATATCACAACTCATTCTCATCCAAGGCTCAGGGTATAGCCACTTTATAACAGCACCCTTTAGCGCAACGTAATCTCTACCTTCCGTCTCTAGTGCATTACAGAGTTCTTTTAATGCAAACTCGTTTTTTTCATGACGAACGACAGCGGTCATTTCTTTTAAGTAAAATTTTGAGAAAAGTTCGCTCTTTTTGTTTATAAGATTATTCTTTATAAGCGTGTGCGCAATCAAGTGCGCAACGTCGTGCTTGTTACTTAACGCAAGCAATGCTTTTAGCCCGTCTTCAGTAAGCACTTCTTTATCAATATTTTCCACGCTCTCTCCACAAATTTCCGCGCGGAGAAGCGATAGCATTGTCTTCCCTATTTGCTCTTGCATGTTGAGTTTAATTTATTCCTTTATATTCTTTTTGAACTTTTTCGTAACTTTCTAAATTTCCTATATCGTAACGCTTGCCAGGCATTTCAAAGGCGTGCATATCAGTTTTTTGACACAGCCACGAAACAAAACTACCAGGCGCGTCCACACCACAACCGTCATCTATTGCTTGTGCAATTTTTTTAACGTCTTCCCTTACGTAAAAATAAAAAGGCGGGCAACACCAGTTGCTTTGCGGATTAGGCGTTTTTTCTTCCATTTTCAAAACTTTATCATTTTCATCAATAGATATCGTTCCGCTCCTTGAAAGGCGCGCTTTGTCTGCTTCAAAGTAACGCATTACGCAAGAAGTTTTTCTATTAAGTGCGTACTTAATAAACTTAGTAAGCGAAAAATCTAAAACGTTATCACCAGCAATTATTACGCAGTCGTCGTCAATTTTGAGTTGCTCGATAGCAAACTGAATATCTTTAACTGCGCCAAGTCGAGTTTCGTTAGTAGAAGTTCCGTCGTCAACTACCGTGATTTTTTGCGTCTTTCCTTTTGCCCACTCGCTAAAATGCCCCGCGAACTTATGATTAGAAATAATTACAAACTCATCTATTATTTTAAGAGTGTCGATATCGTCAATAAGCCAGTCTAAAATGGTTTTATCTTGAACTTTTAACAAAGGTTTTGGAAAATTTTCAGTTAAAGGATAAAGCCTTGTTGCGTACCCTGCCGCTAAAATCAAACATTTCATAACTTAACTCCGTCAGCCGTATCGCATACGTATGCTGAAAATTTATCTTTTAGTTCAGGGAATTCTTGCAAGTATTTTTTAGTAACTTCTTTTACGATTTGTTCTTGCTTTTCGGGGTCGATAATCGCCATGCAGCAGCCCTTAAATCCAGCCCCAGAAAATCTTCCGCCGTAAACGCCGTCAACTTTTATAATGATTTCATAAAGCGATTTTAACTGCTTTGAACCAGTTTCCCACACGTGAATTGATGAGTACCCGCTTTCCGTACAAAGTCTGCCGTATTCGGCAATATCGCCCTTTTCAAACGCCTTTGCACCGCGCTCTACTCTATCAACTTCCGCATAGTAATGCTCGGCTCTCATGCGCCATTTTTTAGGAAGTTTTTCCTTGTGTTTTTCAAAGATTTCCTTAGGAACGTCGTGAAGATAAGTGTCCTTAAACTTGCCGTATTTTGCGCCTTCAAAAGCGAGCAACGCGTACGCTGCACTTGTGCATTCGTCTACGCGCACATTATAGTCAGAACTTGCCAAACTTCTCTCTAACCCAGAAAAGAAAATCGCAATCTTAAAGGGCTTCATATTGCTTGGTTTTTTGATAAGTTCAACTTTATCGTTAGATAAATCCATATACAAAAGATGGTCTTTTTTGCAGTAAACTTCACAACTTTGGTCTAATTTCCCGCAAGATACACCAACGTATATATTTTCCGCTTCTCTTGATATTTCAATAAGTTCTTTTTCGGTTATCTTTATACCGTTTACTTTGCATAAAACCGACAAAAAAGTAATTATTATTGCAGCCGAAGACGACAAACCACCGATAGGAAGTTCGCCTTCAATTACCGCACATATGCCCACGCGAAGATTATATCTTGCGCCGAGTGCAATGGTCGCCCCGCGTAGATGATCCGCCCAATCTTCTTGCTTTTCGTTGGGAACGGAATTTACGTGCCATTGTGCGCGTTTATCAAACTGCATTGACGAGAGTTCAATTACACCGTTTTGCTTGCTTGAGTACGCTATATAAATACCCTTGTCGATAGCAAACCCCGTAATTTTACCGTTTTGGTGATCGACGTGCGCCCCGATAGGACACACCCTATACGGCGTAAACGCCACCCCCTCCGGCTCTCTTTTGTATGTTTTTAAAAATCTTTCTTTACAAAACATGTTTTACCTAAATTTTATAAAATTTTTTATACCATTCAGCGAATTTTCTTAACCCTTCCCTTAAAGAAGTCGATGGTTTAAATCCAAAATCACGTTCTAAAGCAGAAGTATCTGCAAAAGTAACGGGCACGTCCCCCGCTTGCATGGGAACTAACTCTTTATGTGCATCAAAGTCGTAATCTGAAGGCAAAACTTCCGCTCTAATCAATTCTTGTTGTAAAATATCAACAAAATCAAGCAAATTCTCTGGATTACTGTTCCCTATGTTATAAACTCTATAAGGCGGAATTGGCAAACCGTCTTCACCGTTTTTGCGTTCGGGCGCACATTCCATAACACGCTTTACACCTTCAACTATATCATCAACAAAGGTAAAATCGCGCTTACAGTTGCCATAATTGAAAATTTGTATCTTTTCACCTTTGATAAGTTTATTCGTAAATCCAAAATACGCCATATCAGGTCTACCAGCAGGACCGTAAACAGTAAAAAATCTTAGCCCAGTTGATGGTATATTATACAACTTTGAATATGCATGCGCCATTAACTCGTTAGATTTTTTCGTTGCCGCATAAAGCGATACAGGGTTATCCACTTTGTCATCAGTAGAATACGGCACTTTTTTATTAGAACCATACACGGATGAACTTGACGCATACACAAGATGCTCTACTTGGTGATGTCTACACGCTTCCAAAATATTATAAAATCCTATTAGATTTGATTCAATGTATGCATCTGGGTTTGTTATAGAATATCTAACCCCCGCTTGAGCAGCAAGGTTTACTACTACTTGCGGTTGATATTTGATGAAGATGTCTTCAATAAAATTTTTATCGGCAATATTCCCTTTTAAGAAGGTCCAATTCTCGCTCTTAGAAATTGAAGAAAGTTCTTTAAGTCGATACTCTTTTATTGAAACGTCGTAATAATCATTTAAGTTATCAACGCCAATAATTTTAATGCCTTCAAATTCATTAAAAAGCACCTTGACTAAGTTAGCACCGATAAATCCCGCCGCCCCAGTAACTAAAACTGTTTTATTTGTTAAATCAATATTTTTATTTAGCATCTTTTTTCTCCAATTTTTTCTTCTTGTTAAAAATGCCTTTTACATAATCAACTAAGTATATAAATGATTTGTTTTTTATCAATATCACGAAAAATGATCCGCAGAATAATCTCAGTAAAAACAGCCCGACTCTCTTTTGTATTTTTGTATGAATAATTCTTTACAACTCGTTTATAAACCTTTTACGAATAATTATCTGTTTTTATACATTTTTTCGTAATAATTTTGATATTCGCCGTTAATAATGGTTTGCCACCATTCACGATTTTCAAGATACCATTTAATGGTCTTTTTTATACCATCAGCAAACTTTGTTTCAGGAAGCCATCCTAGTTCGTTATTGATTTTCGTAGGATCAATTGCATATCTCATATCATGTCCTTTTCTATCAGTAACGTACGTGATTAAACTTTCAGGCTTACCTAACTCTTTGCAAATAAGTTTAACAATGTCAATATTTTTCATTTCGTTATGACCGCCGATATTGTAAACTTCACCCACCCTGCCTTTATGAATAATAAGGTCAATAGCTTTACAATGGTCTTCTACGTACAACCAGTCGCGAACGTTCAACCCTTCACCATAAACGGGAAGTGGTTTATCGTTAAGCGCGTTTGCAATCATTAACGGAATAAGTTTTTCAGGGAAATGATAAGGACCATAGTTATTAGAACAGCGACTTATTGTTACGGGAAGTCCGTAAGTCCTATTATACGCAAGCACTAAAAGATCTGCCGCCGCCTTTGAAGAACTGTACGGTGAACTTGTATGTATAGGCGTTTCTTCTGTAAACATTAGGTCCGGTCTATCGAGCGGTAAATCACCGTAAACTTCATCTGTTGAAACTTGGTGATAACGCATTATTCCGTACTTTCTACATGCGTCCATTAAAACAGCCGTACCCATAATATTTGTTTGCAAGAAAATACCAGGGTCTTCAATTGAACGGTCAACGTGTGATTCCGCTGCAAAGTTAACAACTATATCAGGCTTTTCTTCTTCAAAGAGTTTATAAACTGCATCTCTATCACAAATATCTGCCTTTACAAATCTAAAATTTGAGTTATCCAAAACGCTCTCTAAAGTCGATAAGTTCCCCGCATAAGTGAGTTTATCCAAGCACACTATTTTATAATCGGGGTGTTTTTTTAATATATAGAATATAAAATTACTACCGATAAAGCCAGCCCCGCCGGTTACAATTATAGTCATATTATTCTCCTTCTACTAATGACAATATATATTTCCCATATTCGGTTTGCTTTAATTCTTCACCAAGTTTTTTAAGTTGCTTATTATCAATAAAGCCCCTACGCCATGCAATTTCTTCTATGCATGAAATATAAAAACCTTGCATTTCTTGAACGGTCTTTACAAAGCCACCCGCCTTATACATGCCCTTGGGTGTTCCAGTATCAAGCCATACCATACCACGCCCTAAAAGTTCAACAGATAATTCGCCCATTCCTAGGTATGCATTATTTATTGCCGTTATTTCAATTTCCCCCCTTGCTGAAGGCTTAACGTTTTTTGCGATTTCAACCACACGGTTATCATAAAAATATAAACCAGGAACAGCGTAATTCGACTTGGGTTTTTCAGGTTTTTCTTCAATTGAAATAACCTTATAATTTTTATCGAATTCAACTACACCAAACGCCCTTGCATCTTTTACGGGGAAACCAAAAATAGTTGCACCTATTTCTTTATTTTTTGCTTTCTCTAAAACTTTTGTTAAGTTTTGCCCATAGAAAACGTTATCGCCCAAAACCAAGCAAACGCTATCGTTACCGATAAACTCTTCGCCTAAAATGAAAGCGTCGGCAAGTCCCCTTGGTGTGTCTTGAACCTTATAAGATATTTCAACACCTATTCTTTTGCCATCGCCTAAAAGTTCTTCATAAAGACCGATTGCTTCGGGCGAAGAAATAATCAAAATTTCTTTTATTCCCGCTAGCAAAAGCGTAGAGAGTGGATAGTAAATAAGCGGTTTATCATAAATAGGCAACAGTTGTTTTGACACCGATTTTGTTATCGGGTAAAGTCTTGTACCCTTTCCACCAGCTAGAATTATTCCTTTCATAAGTTTTCCCCTTTCGTTAAATGGTTTTTATAATTTCACAAATTTTATCTACTTCTTCTAGTTTTAAGCTTGCGTACATCGGTAAGCACAAAACTCTTCTTGAATAATCTTTTGCAATAGGCGTTTTATCGGCTAAATCACAACCGAATTCCTTATTTTCCGAAACTAACGGATAAAAATATTTTCTTGCAAAAACTTTGTTCTTTGACAATTCTTCAATAATATCTTCTCTATCTTTGCCAAATTCTTTTTCAACCAAAACAGGAAAGTATGCGTAGTTTTGTTTTAATCCGTTAACACAAGTTAAAAGTTTTAACCCTTTTACGCTTTTCAAATTTTCACAATATCTTTCAAAAACTATCTTTCTTAAAGCAAGTTCATTATCGATATGTCTTAAATTGCAAATTCCCATTGCAGATTGAAATTCGTTCATTTTGGCATTGGTTCCAAAACAATCTAAATCTTCGCCGTCAATACCAAAATTTCTTTGTTTTGCAATCTCTTTTGCTAAACTTTCATCATTAAAAGTTAAACAACCGCCTTCTATTGTGTGAAAAACCTTGGTTGCGTGGAAAGAAAACATCGAAACGTCACCGTAATCGCCTATTCCCTTGCCCTTATATTCAACGCCGAATGCGTGGGCTGAATCGTAAATTACTTTTAAGTTGTGCTTTTTAGCAGTCTCTTCAATTTTTTCAACGTTGCAAATGTTCCCGTATACGTGAACGCCTAAAATTGCAACGGTTTCGTCGGTTATTAGGCTTTCAATCTTGTTTTCATCAATGGTATAATCACTTTTAACATCGCAAAAAATAGGCTTACACCCCGCTTGAACAATGGCATTAGTTGTTGATGCAAAAGTAAATGGCGTGGTTATAATTTCGCCTTTAAGTTTTAAAGCTTTTAACGCACAATAAAGCGCTAAATGACCATTAACAAAAAGTTCGATATTTTTAACTTTTAAGTATTCTTTTAGTGCATCTTTTAAGCGATTGTGTATGGGTCCCATATTTGTTAAATGAGTAGTTTCCCAAATGCTTTTTATCTCTTCGCAATACTCTTCATAAGAAGGCATTGAAGATTTCGTTACGAAAATTTTATTCATTTTCTCTCCGTATATTTAATATGGTATTTCAGTTAATAAATCATGCCGCATAATATCTTCGCCATTTTCACCGATAACTTTAATACGCTCTACTACGTAATCATGCTTTTTGGAAAGTTCTTCTAACGTAGGTGCGATAATGGTGAAACCACCAACTCTATCACCACTACTGTTTACTCCGTCAAACTCAGCGCCTTTCCACTTGAAAATATAATAATCGGTTAAAACGCCTTGATCTTTTAACTCCTTAAAACCTTCCAAGTGGTCAAAAGTTCCATTTTTACAATATATAAATTCATCGGCAAGATGAATATTTTTACGCTCTTTTTCATCGACGTGTGGCTTTTTACCTAGCGTTAAGTCTACAACTGCTTTTATCACGTCAAAACCTGTAATAGTTTTATACGAAGGTATTTTGTTCCACCCCCTGTTCTTGCGCTAAACTCTAATACGTAAACTTCTTTTCCATCCGTTATAAACTGAATTAGCATAGGCGTGTTTTTCAAGCCGAAAGCATCAACTATTTGTTGCGCCGTAAATTGAATTTTATCTAAAACAGGTTGGGCTTCTTTTACAGGACAAAGACCCCTAAATATAACAAACTTGTTTTTGTCGGCAATCTTATCATTTTTTGACACGCAAAGAACTTTCGCTTTTCCGTTTTCAACGTACAAGTCAACGCTTATTTCTGGCCCGTCAATGAACTGTTCTACCACCGCTGTTTTGGTCCTGCTAAAATTCACAGCGTCATTAAACGCAACTTTTAGTTCGTCAATGTTTTCAACGCGTTTTACACCTTTTGAACTATTACAATCAACAGGCTTAACAATCAATGGATAAGGCATATCTTTAATTTTATTTTCATCAAACTCACCCATGATAACGTGTTTTGCCGTAGATATTCCGTGTTTATTAAACACTTTTTTCATATACGCTTTGTTTGTTACGTTAAGAGCTGTTTGATAATCGATATAACAAGGTAAACCTAACTTCTCTGACACATAAGCCACGGTGTGTAACGCTTGGTCAGTACACACCGTAACAAGAAAATCAACGCTTTCTTGTTTTGCGACCTTTTCTACAGCATCGATATCAAGGGTAGACACTTGATAGTATTTATCTGCAAATTTTTTCGCAACGGGCTCATCATTCCAATCTGCAAGAACAACCGTTATCCCGCGACTTTTTAATTCTTCAATTAACGCAATTTGCGGAAATCCGCCTGCCAAAACCAACGCCTTCATTATTAAACCTCTGTTATTTCAAGTTCCTTAAACGCTTTTAATCCCGACTTTTGTTTTAAGGTAAAGTTTTCAACGTCATTACCTTTAACCCACTCAATTATTGCTTTAGGCAAATCACAGCCACCCATATGACTAAATGGATATCCTCCACCAAAACGAGCGTTCATTTCTAATATAAAAGGATCCCCATTACACATAAAAATGTCTGTATCAACATTACCTACGTGCTTTGTCAATTTTGCCAATCTTTCAAGTTGCGTTGATATTATTGGTTCATCAACCAACTCTGCAATATCCGTTTCACCTGCACGCATTGCAATTTTTTTTCTTACGTTAACCACACGAAAATTGCCCTCTAAATCATTGATTAAGTCAGCACCATATTCTTGTCCTTTCAAGCACTCTTGATAAATAATTTTTTCATCAACTGCACTAGACTCATATTTTAAGTATGATTTATTAACTGCGCGTACGTTTCTACTATAAAAATATAATAAAGCCATTTCATCTTCTGCAATAGACAGCGCCAATGAACCGCAGCCAAAACGAGGCTTCACAACCACGGGATATTGAAGTTCTCCACTCTCTAAAGCAAGCATCGCTTTCTGTAAAGTTAAATATGTTTTAGGCGTATTGAAACCATTATCTTTTAAGAAATTATAAGTTTTCCACTTATCGTTACAAATATTTATGAATTCTTCATTAGAAACTACAACTTCAACCCCTATCTCTTTAAAGGTTGTTTTATGTTTCGCAAGCACTAAAAGGTCTATGTCAAATAGCGAAACAATTATCTTTATATCGTTTTCTTTGCAATAATTTATTAAAAACGGAATATACTCATCACTATATATTAACGGTGATATTACTGATTTATCTGCGTAGTGAAAAGCAACGGTTAAATCATTAGAGTTACACACGTGAACTTGTCCATCATTTCCAAGCGCTTTTTTGAAATATTTAACCATATACACTCTACGACCAACTGACGTAAGTAAAACGTTCATTCTACTCTCCTTTAAAACGTAAAATCAAGTGCAAATCCTCGGGTCTCTTTTCATTTTCCACAATATATTCAATAAACCCTAACTTTGTATAAAGAGAAACAGCATTTTCATTGTTCTTTGTTGTATATAAATGAACGGCTTTCACGTCTTTTCCCTTAGCAGCGGCAATAAATTTTTCAAGCAAATTTTGGGCGTACCCCTTTCCCCTACTACCTTTTAACGTAGCCAATAAAGAAACATATGCAATCTCATCAGTAGTATTGTCAATATACCCCGCTACCATTGAAAGAATTTCACCATTTTCAACTTTTGCAAAAATATTTGCTTTGGTTTTAAGTTTTATTGCATAATCCTCAAGCGAAACTTTGTTTGAAAGCGCCACAGGAAAATCTTTATCTACTTTAATCAAGAAGTCTATAATTTGTTGTTCTGTTAAATCATTGTCTATAACTTCTTCTTTTATAGGCGATGCCTTTACCTTTTTATTCTTCTTAAAGAAATTCTTTAAAAGGTTAAGCATATATTGAAAACTTTCCATCTTAAATAATTTTGCAAGTACAAAATAAACCACAACGCCAAGTGGTACTTGTATCACAAGAGTAATTATATCATTTAAGTTTAGTAAACTTATAAGACATACCACTACACCCATAAAAAGCGCTAATACCGTTGAAGGCAACATATCCTTTATTTGTTCTAAAAAACTATAATTAAGTAGTTTTTTATTTGGAAAAGCGTTTATAAAGCCACTTATAATCGTAGTTATCAACAAGCTACACGCCATTGCAAACGGACCAAACCACATCGAAATAACTAAAGCGATTACACCAACAATCTTTTTTATTACTTCAAGTTTTAAGAAAATGTCACTTCTCCCCATAGCTTTAATAGCGTTTAAATTTGCCGTATGTATGGGATAGAAAGTATAAACCAAACAAAAAACCTGAAGATACTGTACACAAAACATCCACTTTTCAGTAAGCAACACCCTTATTAAAGGTTCTGCGCAAACAGCAAGTCCCACCATCATAGGCCACATTATAAAAGAACTTGTCTTTATAGCCCTTCTTGTCATAGACTTAACCTTCTCTTTATTTTTTTGCTCTTCTGTCATAACGGGAAATAGCACGCTATCAATAGTGGTGTTAAGGTTTGTCACCAACAAATTAGGAAATTGTTTGCCCTTGTTATAAAAAGCTAAGTCTGCGCTTGAATATTGCTTACCAATTATAAGTTGACGAATATCGTTATAAATAGTATTTATAAGCGATGCAACGAGAAGTTTCCAACCAAATGAAAATAATCTTTTTAGACGGTTAAATGAAAACATTAATTTCGGGCGCCATTTAACTGTAAACCATAAAATTATTGTATTTACAACTACATTTACTAAATGTTGTACAACAAGGGACCATACCCCAAAACCATTTAATGCCATTAAAATGCCCGTTAACGCAGCACAAATAAGGCCACCTAAATTAGAAAAGAAAAACTTTTTGAAAAGCATCTTTTTAGATACGTACGCTTGCTGAACGTTTTGAACGCCTGACATGATAAGCGTTAAACCTAAAACACGAATTATACTTGTCAACTCTGGCATTTCATAAAAAATTGCAATAAATGGTGCAACCAAAAATAACAATGCATATAAAACAATACACATTACAATGTTAAAATAGAATACTGTAGAAAAATCTAGGTCATCTGCGTCTTTTTTCTGAATTAAAGCCGTTCCCAACCCACTATTAATAAATACTTGAAGTATTGTTGTTATTACGGTAACAATTGCAATTATGCCATAAACAGTAGGGTCTAGAAGCCTTGCTAAAACTATTGATACTATAAAAGTTACTAGTTCTACACCACAACGTTCTAAAAAACGCCATATGAAGTTAGATACAAATTTTTTACTTGAGCTTGCCATAATATTACTTGTTATAAAACTATCCTTTTATTCTCCTATAAATCTTAATTAGAAAAGGAAAATTTGCTTTAATCTTTGCTTTAATACTTGCTTTTATATTTGATACCTTAAAATAATATTTATCATTAACGCTTGCATTCAAAAAAGCATCATGCACGGCAAAAGCTTCTTCTGAGGTTCGTCTAATTGCTGGAATATATTCTTTTTGTTGATATTCTTTCGTAAAAATAACACTATCAAAGCAATTTTCATAGGTTATACCTTTTAACGCGTAATCGCTCGTTTTTAGCACATCATACCCCATTAGTCCCAACGGCATACTATCCGACATATCCAACGCCAATGTTAAGCACTTCTGTCTATAACAAAGCGAAGCGCATCCTGCTCCCCCAATATACAAATCAAAAATACTAAACAATTTTTTGGGCATAGGTGAAAAATAACCTAATTGATAAACAGTTAAATTTTTAACTTGCGTGAATTTCCTATTCATTTCAAGTGTTTCTTTTTCATCTTCAAATTTAGAAACTAAACCTAAAGAAAATGACATTTGTGGATGTTTTTTGCAATATTCAACTATTTGTTCACAAGCAAATTTAACATAACTTTTTCCTGCCCTTCCTATTATACAAAAATTAAATTCCTTTTTTTGTATAAGATCAAGCCTTTCATCATAATAATCAGCAATATTGTCTCCCAAAAAAGCATTCATTACAGGAATTGTTTCATTTTTTACTACGCTAGACTTTTCAAATAGTTCACTAAACGTTCGTGGTGCAATTGTTGCTAGTTCGCCTCTATTAAACTTAAACTCTAAAAACTTTGCCATATCATCGTTAACGGCATTTCTTTCTGAAATAGAAAAGATAATGTGCTTGCATTTTAACCGTTCTGCTATCATTTCCGCCCATAAAGCGCATAACATATTATTGCTTTCAATTACAATTTCATCATTGCTATTTGGATGAATACAAAAAATAATTTTATCAATTATTTTACGCTGTTTAGATACAGAATAAGCACTTGGAAGATGTTCTATTTCTGCAAAGACATATTGTTTTAAGAAATCTATATTTTCATTTTTATCACCATGATAACTAATTGCTAATACTTCATATCCTTTATTTAACAAATATTTTGCTTTGTTTTTAGCATATATTTGCCCACCACCAATACCGCTTACAACAGTGCTTAAAAAAATATATTTTCTCATTTAAACCACCACATCTTTTATTTGAAAACAATTCTAATAAAAATTTAGATTACAATCTAACTATTGTGTATCATAATTTTTGTTATCACAAATTTTATTCTATCCCTTTTAAAAACAGTTCTCTATGAGCTTCGCAATTTATATAATTCTCAATTGCTAATAAACGTTTTTTATTAAATTTCTTTTTCAATAGCCATTTAGAGTATCTATATCCCGTTAACTTGTTTATCACACGAAACATAAAAGTGCGTTTCATTCCACAAAATGAAAACAAATAACCTTCAATCATTTTGCTTGCAAATGCAGAATATTTTTTTTCTATAAAACCATCTATGGTAATCTCTTTGCTTCTTTTGTCAAAATTATTTATTATTTCTTGAGCATTTTCACCTTCAGCAAGGCGCACGCCACCGTCCACCTTCACAAGTGGAATATATTCAATCGAATGATCATCTTTTAATCTAATCAATAAACTTGTATCCCAATATTCCCCCTTGTTATTACGATCAAATATAAAATTGCCTTGTCCATAAACTATCGTGCCATCTTGATAATCTTCTTTACATCCAATACAATGACTGTGTTGGCAAATAACAAGATTTGCACCTTTTTCAACAAACTTTCTACACGTTTTTTGAAGATTGGGAGACGGATATCTATAATGTTCTTTTCCACCGTGATATAAAACAATAACATAATCACATTCTTTTTTTAATTTTACAACATGATCAAAAGATTCTAAAGGATCAAATGGATTAGCACCACAAGTTTTGTCTGTCGCGATAGAAAATTCATGTTCTGCGCACGCATAAAAACCTATTTTTTTGCCATTGATTTCTTTTATAAACGATTCGCTTGCAGTATTTAAGTTCTTTCCTCCCCCTACGTGCTTAATATCATTTTTATCTAAGATACTAAGCGTGTCAAAAAAGCCTTCTTTGCCTTGATCTAAAATATGATTATTGGCTACAGTTAACAAATCAACACCAAGTGCTCTATATCCATTAATTGTACTAGTGGGTGCACCTAAAGTGGGACCATTTTTGTCTATAGGTTTTCCGTTGTCAGTTAATGGTACTTCTAAATTAAAAACATGGTAATCGGTATTTTTAAGAATATCAAATAGTTCTTTACCAATAAGTGCCAAAGCATCTCCACTATTAAATAATTCAAAATTAGATTTTAACGGAACAATGTCCGCCCCAATAACAATGCTCATCTCTACTCCTTGTTCGTTTTTGGAAGTTTTAACCACTCACCAATTTTATGATCCCATTCTTCTGGTTGAAAACCACCAAAGCCACTTGCGGGATAAAAAGTCAACTCTCCAAAATAAATTTTACCATTAATATTATATAAATCCACGCGCACGTGAGGAATATCCTTAGATAGTTTTTCTGCAAGCGCTTTCATTTCTTCAAAACCATCTGGTTTAAAATACGGTGGTTCTGAATTAGGATGCCCTTTTGCAAAAGGCAGATGATTAAAGTTTTCATCAAAATAATCATATTTTGCTTCTTTACCTTTTTCTCTATCTTTTGCAACGAGTAAAAACTTTGGCACACCATTAAAACAGAAAAACTTATAGTCTTTAAGTTCATAACCACTTTCATCAACCATATATTCTTCAACTAAAATTCTTGGCCTAACATTTTTATATGGCCATTCTCTACCATGCCAATAATAATTAGAAATTAGTGACTCTTCTATTTTTTTTCTAGTATAGCTTAAATCCAAATTTAACTTATCTTTACAAATAACTAATCCCCCACTATCATGTGTGCATTTTAAAACGAATTGATTTGGCAATTTATCAAAATCAATTTCATCAAAATTATTATACACTCCAAGTGTTGGAATTATATATTCTGCACCGATCTTGTCTGCAACGTGTTGCTTTACGGCGTATTTATCAACCATCATGGTATACTCTGGTTTTCTATCGTAAAGTTTAAGCCACTGCAACTTTTCATTGTATGTTTGTGGTTTATTTAGATTAAGTTTCTTGCCCAAACGAACACTAAACATAAGTTTTAGATAATATCTATCTGGTAACCTATTAAGCATTCCCCTGCTGGATAATTTCATAACTAATGTGTTAAAAAATTTTAAACTCATAAAAACTCCTTAAGGATTAGAAATAGTATCAATCAAATATTGCTTTTTATTTTTCTTATATTCAGCAACATCCCATTTCTCCGGCATTTTAGATTTCATTTTTTTAGCGTAAGTTTCGGTATCGCTTATCAACCTAGCAGGAACGCCCGCCACAACCGAATTATCCAAAACATTTTTAGTAACTAGAGCACCCGCGCCTACAACGCAGTTTTTACCTATTCTAACCCCAGGCATTATGATTGCTCTTGCCCCTATAAAAGTGTATTCATCAACGAAAATTTTACCGAAATGGTTAACATCTTTATATTCTTCTCTATGCCTAAACGCAAAGTTTCCTCCGTCGTGAGTGATGAACATAACGTCATTAGAAATTCTAACATTATCACTGAGTGTGATTAGATACGGTTCACTACCAAAATTAACCCTACCCATAACTGTAACGTTTTTCCCGCAATTAAGCCCATTTTTTATTGCTGTTTTTAATGACCCTCTAATTAAATTTATAAAATGTGTTATTCTTTTCATCATCTTCTCCTATAAATCATTTTTACATATATTAAGCCAGTTAAAACTAATTAAAATTAGAATTTGAAATAAATAACTATTATAACTTACACATCCATAATCTAAAATAATTAGTAAACCCATTAGAACAATAAATAATTTTGTCAATAAGCCACCATTTCTCAACTTCTTAAACAACCTTGAAAGAATTATAACATACATCCAATAATAAATTAACGCGCCCAAAATTCCTAAGTCAGCAAGAATTTCGACATAATTATTATGAGCATACATGGCGTCTCCAGAGATGTTTCTATTTAAAACACGAAAGCAATCCAAACCACACCCAACTAAAAAATTATCCTCAAAAACTTGTATGCCCACCTTGATATAAAGTTCACGCGTTTCAGTACTTCCATCGACAGTTCCAACACCTATTATACTTGCCATAAGTCCCTCTAAACGCCTACCCAATACTGAATACAAGTAAGGCTCTGACATTACTAATGAGTATACTCCAACTGACACGCCACATATTATTAAAAAAACTAACCATTTTATTTTTTTATTGGCGCTTAATATTAAAAACGCTGATAAACCTGCAATCACCATTAAAAAAGCTTTTCTTGATCCTGTTACAAAAGACACAAAAACTAAAAACAGTATTAGCATAACACATAAAAACTTATAAATTTTTGATTTTTGCCTTTCCATTAAGTATACAAGTACTATTGAAGCAAAAGCCATCATCATTCCTATGGTATTCGCGTTCCAATCTCCTTCAGTGCCTAGTCTATTGCCTATATCCCCCCCAAAAAGCATATCTACATTTTCAACCAACAAATATATAGCATTGATTGAGCAAATAAGCACTATGATTTTAAGTAGTCTTTCAATATCTGCTTTTGTACGTAAAATTGAAGACAAAATTATTAACAATAATGCCTTAACCATCATATTTTTTAGAGCATTTATTGCAAGGGAAGTAGATACTGCCCAAAAACATGAAACAGTGCAATAAACTAAAAATACAATCGTCCACATAACGTAACCCGAGTTAATAAATAGTTCACGTTGAGTAATCAAAAACACAAATATAAATAGGGCAACACACACCCACCAAAGCAAAGATGAACCACCCCAATCAGGGTTAAAAGCAAGCAATAATACGACAAACGTAGCAACTGTCATTATGGGATTTTTTAATCCTTTTATAGTCTGTCTTTCGTTAAGCATTTTTACCTTTTCTGCACCTTTCAATAAAATCAAGCCACTCTTTTGCTATAGCTTTTGCTTTTGTTTTTTCCCTAATAAGTTTTGCCTTTTCGCCCAATTCTTCACAAAGAGCTTTATCATCATACAGTTTGTCCATAGTGCTAACCAAACTATCTAAATCATCACACGGAACAATCATTCCATTTTCGCCATCATTAATAAGCATTTTTGCTCCACCTGGCGAACAATCAGTAGAAATACAAGGCAATCCTAATGCCATTGCTTCCATAAGTGCGTTGGGCAAGCCCTCGTAATTAGACGTGAAAACAAAGAGTTTTGCCTTAACAAGCTCATTTAACACATTTGCATTATTGCCTTCTAAAAAAACTTTTCCTTGCAAGCCTAACTTATTTATTTGCGATTGTAATTCATCTCTTAACTTGCCTTCTCCATAAATATGCAGAGTATAATCAATACAATATTTAGACTTTGCAAATGCATTTATTAACAATTTTTGGTTTTTTTGTTCGTGAAGTCTTCCAACAGAAACAACTTTGTTTTCAGCAGTTTTTATATTATAGTTAGGGAAATTCTCAGTATTCAAGGGGTTTAATATTATACAAGATTTTTTTTGTGCTACTTTTGGATAAAAACTTCTTGCCCCCTTAGATTGAAAAACATACCCCTTTGTAAAACTTTTTGAAAACAAACCCAAAAATTCTAATGCCAAACTATGTTTTCTACACTTTTGCGAAGGGTCGTTGCGCTCTGAAACGATTACTGGGATTCTTGTTCCTATCAAAAAGTTTGATGCCATTATACCTATTGAATCCATAAAAGCCAAAACCACATCTGCTTGATATTCAACACATATTTTTCTAAAATTTTTCCAGCGCTTAAATGTACTGTTATTCTTTGGAATAACATCGATCGAAATTTTTTCTTTAAGTTTGTATGCAACTTGGTCGTTACCTGAAGTTAATATTATTTTCACATCGTTTTCTTCAATCATTTGGTTAGCAAGAACTGAAACAACTCTTTCAGCGCCACCAAAACCAAGCCCCGCAGTCACAAAAACAATCCTCATTTCTTTTCTCCAAAAACTAATTGCGTGAATTTTTTTACAACGCTTTCTATATCATAACCGTTTTTAATAAAATCGGCTTTAGTGTCTCTTCTTTCTTTTTCTACGATTGAAAGGGCTTTTTCTGCCCATACTTTAGCACTATCGTTTAGCGATAAATAATTGACCAAGCCTGTTATATCGGCTTCTTTTGTAATGGTGTCAGCAATCACACAAGGTAAACCCGTTGCTTGAGCCTCTATTACAGTGTTTGGCATACCCTCGTAAAAAGACGGAAACACAAACACGTCCATTGCAGAAAGAATCTGAGGAATATCTGCCCTAACACCTGTAAATATAACCTTATCTTCTAAACCTAGTGCACTGATTTTATCTTTGATTTGTTGTTCTAATTCACCCTTTCCGACAAGCATAAGTACTGCGTTATCTTTTTCTTTGCATATTTCATTAAAAATATCAAGCAAAAAAGAGTGATTTTTTTGAGTCATAAATCTGCCGATATGACCGATGACAAGTTTGTCTTCAGATATATTAAATTCTTTGCGAACTCTTTCTCCACCAACTTCATCATAATGGAAAACATTGAGATCAACAGCATTACGAAGTATAGTAGCCTTCCCCTTTTCTATAGCCGTTTTACCAAAAGTATATTCTGCTGCTAAATCTGACGGTGCAAACTTAACGTCAACGTACTTGTTATATAGAATTCTTCCTAATCTATGGGCAATAAATGCTTTTATACCGCCGCCATCACTTGAATTAGATGAACGCGCAGAACAAATTTTAGCGCCTGCTTTTTTTGCAATTTTAAGGTCCATAAAGCCCATAGCGTTTGAAGTTATTCGTAATACGTATTCATATTTATTTTCTTTAACCAACTCAGTAAGTTGCTCTTTAAACAACTTAACTGACTGAGATTTTGAAGGTATACGATAAACTTTACCGCCCAAAGAATTAATTTCTTTTTCATAAAAATTTTCATCTTTAGAATTTATCACAAAATCCATTTGGTATTTATCTTTATCAAGCCTACGATAAACTTTAATTAAAAAAGTTTCCGCACCGCCCGCATTCATACCGCTAAGTATGCAAAGCAATCTTTTCATCGTTTACTCCAATTGATCTAAAAACTCTTTCACAACTACGTTGGGAAGATATTTTTGAGCCTCTACCAAACAGTTTCCTTTCATATCTAACCAATTAGTTACGTTATCCAAACACCATTTAAGGCATCCTTCAAGAGCATTACTTTCTTTGAGATTATAAATCAAACCAGTCTTCCCGCTTTCAACTATCTCGCTATTATATTTCCAATCACTTGCTATTATAGGAATACCTGCTGAAAAAGCATCGATAAGCGTTCCCGCAAAGCCTTCTCCCTCATAATAGGTTGGAAATAACAGCGCAAAATAATCTTTCAACACTTCTACACTCTTATCAAACGGAACAAGCCCACCATACTTAACGTATTCAGGGAATTCTTTTTGAAGATTTTCAAACCACTCTTCTTGTCCCCCGTCAATTTGCCCGTAAATATCAAGGGTAAATACGACCCTACTAAACTTTTCGTTAACGGCCTTTACTGAATTTATAGCGTCCTCTATTCCCTTTTCCTTCATAACTCTTGAAAAGGTACAAAGCTTATAGGGTTCTTTGTCAAACTTAACGAGTTCATCTTCTTTTATCACGTCAAGTTTTTTACAATTTGGCATAACTGAAACGTTCTTAAAACCTAAAGCCTCCAAGTCGTTTTTCATAGTGTTGGTTTCAGCATATATTCCGTAAAACTTTTTAAGCGTTTTAGTTAAGCCTTTTTTATTTTTCAAAAAACTTGCAAGCCAACCACCTATTACTACGTAATGTAGTTTTCTTGGCTTATAAAATTTTTTGAAGAAATTAAGTAAGGGCGCGTAAACTCTAAGACCGTTATGAGCGGGCATAATTATTACGTTTTCACTCTTTTTCAACGCTTTTAACACTTGAAATGGCGCTTTTAATAACGATTTAATTCCACCATGCGTATCAATTTTTAAGACTTGATTCTCTCCAAGTTGATTTTCAAGTTCTTCCGTTATTATTTTTGCTTTAACAGTTTGCCCATTAAGCAAATTTTTTCCAAAAGCAAAGTGAGCAATTACACATATTTTTGTTTTGTTCATAACAAATTTACGCTTTAATTCCTTTTACGTATTTTGTCTTTTTGATCAAGCCAAAAAATAAATTTCTAAGCATCATAAAAAATGAAACGAAAGCACTTCTCTTTTCAGCCTCTCTAAACAACTTGTAATGCCATTTAATTAATTTGCCGTAACCGTGTCTACTTATCGACCCAGAACGCTTGCGATATTTTGCAAGAACCTCTGACAATAAATAGCAATCTGCTTTTAAGCACACTTTAAGCCAAATCGCATAATCGTTGTTCTTTTTAATATCCTCAATCTGAACAAGTCCCACTGTATCCGCGTGATACATAACGGTCAAGCAACCTTGCCAACAATAGTCAAACTGTTTCCTTTTATTAATTTTCTTAGGTCCACTTACAATTTTTCCTAAAGGAACGGAGTCCTCTGACATTTCTTCATACATCGAGTAAGAGAACTTATAGCCATTTTCTTCCATAAACTTAATTTGCTTTTCAAGTTTTTCAGGAACCCAAATGTCGTCAGAATCTAGAAATGCTATGTATTCGCCTTTTGCTTCTCTTAAAGCCCAGTTTCTTGAAACCGCCGCCCCGCTATTTTTTTCGTTTTTAAAAATGCGAATACGATTATCTTTAAAACTCTCCGCTATTTTAATCGAATTATCAGTTGAACAATCGTCAACAAAAAGTATTTCCCAATTAGTGTACGTTTGATTAATTACACTTTTTATAGTTTCACCAACAAACTTTTCACAATTATAATTGGGCATTATTATTGAAACTAATTTGTTCATTTTTTATTTTCCTTTTTCTGTTTCCTACAAATTTCTTCCATCTTTAAAACAGCATTAATATTATGAACTATTCCTATTCCATCAAACTTGATTAAAATTTTTCTAAAAACATAAAGAATTTTTATCAACCAACTGTATTTTGGATTATATTTAATTTTTAATTTGCAGTATGCTTTTTTAAAACCAAAATATTTCTCTAAATAATCTTGAAAGGCTGTCTCGTGACTGATACTTCTTGCTCCGTCACAAATATAGCCGTCTTGTTCTAAAAATGAATTGAAATTTTTAAGCACACCCTCTACCAAGGCGGCATTAACACAAAATTTTTCATAATTTGGTTTAGTTTTAAGCACACTAAAACCAACATATTTACTGCTTTGTTGTAGTAACAAAGCATATCCTGCTAATTCACCGCTATCTTTACAAAAAGCACCAAGCACTACATATATACCCCATTGATCAATACTTTTTATAAATTTTTCTTTATCAACATTTGGTCTATATTTTTGTGGATAAGCAGAAAACGCTGCAACTTGAACATTATATAATTCTATCTTATACTCAATTGGATTAATCTGTTTTACATCAAAAAATTTATTTCCTTTATTTATTTCGTATCTTCGTTTTGATTTTAATGTAGTTATATCAAACTGAGTATCTTTTATAACATACCACCAATCAGTTTCTTTATCACAATCAAAGTCTTCTGTCCACCTAGCAAACAACGCTTTTGGATATTCCTTCCATATTTGTCCGCTTTTTATTGGTTCTAAATCTGGAACTTCATGTGGCGCGCACGTTGGGATTACCGCATGGTTATAATACTTCCAACCTTCCATTTTATTTTCCTTTTATCAATTCTTTTGCCTGTATTTGCTTTTCGGCATACTCTTCTTTGGTAATTTTATTTTCTTGCAAAAGATAATCACCCAAATCTATGTCAGAAACAGTCCCTTCGCGTTCAACGTCGCTTCGCTTTAGAACTTTCAAAACGGTTTTAAGTATAATTGCGATATCTTTCCACAAGGAAATTTTTTGTATGTATTTTATATCCCAATCAAACTTTTCTTCCCATGTAATGTTGTTTCTACCGTTTACTTGCGCTAAACCTGTTAAGCCTGGGCGCACACTATGGCGTTTGCGTTCATTTTCACTCATAAACACCATATCGCGTACGAGTTGAGGTCTAGGTCCAACGATTGACATATGTCCTAAAAAGATATTAAACAACTCTGGAAGTTCATCAAGAGAAGTACTCCTAAGCATTCTTCCATATTTAGTCAAACGCACTTCATCTGGCAAAAAGTTTCCGTCAGCATCCTTTTCACAAGTCATCGTTCTAAATTTAATCAACTTAAAAATCTTTTCTTTTCCAGTGCGTTTACAAATACGACCTGGTCGCAACTGTGTAAAGAACGGATTCCCTTTCATTTTGATAGCGCCTAAAATTGTCAACACTATTAAAATCGGCGATAAAACTATAATTGCCAAAGCGGACAATACTACGTCGTAAACACGCTTAAACAAAGGCTTATATAGCAGTGCGGAAATTAAAACCAAAACTGCCAACGATACAATAGTTAACAATAAAATTCCCCACCATTGTGATAACAAATACTCTATTCCCATAATCACTTAAAACAACTTTTTATAACTTCTATAATTACTTCTTGCTCTTTTTCTGTCATCTTATTATCGCTTGGCAGACACAAGCCGCGTTCAAAAATATCCGCTCCGATATCACCGTTTACATAAATAAAATCATTTTTGCAATATATCGGTTGCATGTGCATCGGTTTCCATATTGGTCTACCTTCCGCGTTAAGTTCATTAAGTTTTTCCAAAATCTCAGTTGGGCAACTCTTCCCTTTTTCTTTTACGTAAGTTGCTACAAGTGCTGATCTTTCTTGCTTACACATTGTATCTTTGTCTATAATCATACAAGAAAGCCAAAAATTAGGTTCACAAACATTAGGATCGTACGGATTCATCTTCACAGGTAAATCTTTAAACCCTTCTTTATATCTTTCATAAATTGCCTTTTTTTGTGCGATGTGTTCTTCTAGATATGGATATTGTCCCCTAACCACACCCGCAACTACATTACTCATGCGATAATTGTAACCAATTTCTTCGTGCTGATACCAAGGTGCGTTTTCACGACTTTGCGTAGACCATTTTCTTGCCTTTAATGCAGCATTTTCATCATCGGTTAATAACATGCCCCCAGAAGAGCCCGTTATAATTTTATTTCCGTTAAAAGAAATAGCATTATAATTACCAAACGAGCCAGTTTGAACGCCCTTAAAGGTTGCCCCAAGCGACTCTGCCGCATCTTCTACTAAAATTGCGTTGTGCTTTTTGCAAATTGTAACAATTTCATCAAGTTTAGCGGGTGTTCCGTACAAGTTAGCAAGCACGACCACTTTAACTTCTGGATATTTTTCGAACGCCTTTTCAAGCGCTATAGGGTCCATATTCCAAGTTTCGTATTCAGAATCGATAAAAATAGGCTCTGCCTTTTCATAAACAACCGAGTTTAAGGTTGCTGCAAAAGTCATATCGGAACAAAAAACCTTATCCCCTTGTTTTACCCCAGCGAGTTTTACCGCTAAATGTAAAGCAGCCGTACCGCAAGAAAGCGCAACGGCATATTTGCACCCGACTTTTTCACAAGTAATTTTTTCAACTTGATTTATATTCTCACCAATAGTAGACATCCAATTTGTTTGATATGCCTCTGTCATAAACTTTAATTCTTCGCCATGCATTGTAGGTGATGACAAATACACCTTTTTATCAAAACGCTCCATTAAATACCCATCTTATATATTATAATATAATATATAATACCACAGTAGCTGGCTAAAGTCAATACTTGTTTGATAATTATAATCAAATATTAATAGACTACGACATATTATGATGTGTTAATTTTCATCTACTTATTGATTTAATTTGATATTAGTGATATAATTAGACTATATTACTTCTGGAGGAAAGTACTTTGAAAAAATTTGTGGTTTTTATGCTCTCTTTAATTCTTTCGTTATCGCCAATGGCACTAGGTGCTTGTGATGGACAAACTCCACACGAACACGAATACAAAATGGCATCTGATTCCAAAGCGCACTGGAACGTATGTTCTTGCGGCGATACAAAGGATCAAGAAAAACACTACGGCGGCATCGCTACTGAAACTGCTAAAGCACAATGTGAAGTTTGTGGTCAAGAATATGGCGACTTTTTATCCCCCGACCACACCCATAGTTATAGCAACCTAAAATACAACACAGATAATCACTGGTATGAATGCTCTTGTGGAAAAAAATCTACACTAGAAGCACATAAAGGCGGCACGGCAACTGAAACTCAAAAAGCAAAATGTTCGGTTTGTAACCAAGAATACGGCAACCTTTTAGTACCTGGACATACTCACGATTATTCTAAACAAGTTGCAACCGATAAATACTTATCATCAGCCGCTACTTGTAAGAGCAAAGCTTTATATTTCTACTCTTGCGAATGCGGCGCATCAGGATCTAAAACCTTTGAAAGCGGTGCAATAGGCTCTCATATTTTCTCGAAAGGTGAATGCATCCACTGCGGCACACCTGAAAAAGAAGACGTTGTTACTGGTCCCTATCAAGTTTCTAAAACTATTTGGTATAATACTTTGATTGCTATTGCTGCTAGTGGTGTTGCAAACGGTAAGTTCACCATTGGACCTATTGAAAACCCCGGCGAATACACCATCTATGAAAGCGACGGCAACGTAGTTCGTCAAAGAAAATATGATAACGACCTTTTAACTGAAGAGTTATATGCTGAAAAAGACGGCTCTAATTATTACGTTTATCAAGAAGTTGAAGGTGTTTGGTATAAAGTTCAAGACAACAGTCAAATGACTTCTTACCAAATGATACAAACGACGATGAGTTACGGCGCTATGTTCTACAATAGTTATGACGGCTTTACCTACGATGAAGATAATCATTGTTACTACGCAACAAATTTAATTATTCAAGGTAACGTTTTTGAATCAGTTAAGATTTGTTTTGAAAACGACGCACTTAAATCACTCAACATCGTTGATTACAATGATGAAGACGAGCTTCAAACGCATAAAGGTTTCTCACAAGAACTTATCAATATCGGAACTACTAACTTAACTTTACCCGAAGTTAAGTAAAATTTAATAAATCGACTATAATTTTATCCAAATAAAAACAGCCTTTTTCTGCTCGAAAAAGGCTGTTTTTTGGTCTTCCCGTCGGGACTCGAACCCAAATCGGTCGCTTAGGAGTCCGTTCAAAATTTAATGATATAAATGTTATTCAACAATATAAACAATAATCAATAATATTTTTGTTGAAATACGAACGTTTGTTTGTATTTTTAGTAACTGAAATTAACTTTTGAAGCAAAATAATTCCAGCGCTTTTCGACTCCAAAAACGGCTCAAATCAACACTTCCCCGTTGGGATTTAATCACAAATCACGAAAATTTTAATAATTCCAGTTTTTATGCAATTCTAAACGGTATAAAATAAATACTATGAAAGATAGCGCACGTTATAAAAAGCAATAGCAATACTATGAATTTTAGAAAACGAAACTTCTGTTTATCTACAGCTTACCCCTAATATCAAATCTCGTCGAGAGTGATTTTTATTAATTTTGCACAACTTCCATAATCTTTCTACGTACTACCGAGTCAAATTTATTTTCCCCTTCAATTACAGACTGCAACATCTCCACGATATCATCGTCGGTTAAAGGTATAATTAATCCTCTTTGATCTCTATATGTATCTTGACATCTTTTAATCAATAAATCATAATTTTCAATCTTTCTAAAAACAAGAAACCCACTTTGTGCTCTTGTAGGAGAAAATCTTCCAGCTAATTGGTCTATTTCAGGATTTGCCACGTCGTTTGTATAATTTTTACATTCAAACATTATCAATGTAAGATTTAACCTATATATATCTATAATATCTCTTAAAACTCCTTCTTTTGCGCAATTTAGGCAACCAATATCGACCCTCTTTCTACCATTATGAATTTTAACCTCTTTATATGGATTACAAATTCTATCCCCTAATAGGAATATTATAATATCAAATATAATATCTTGATATGCACTCTCTTCCTTTTTACCGGGAAGTATCTTTAATAATCTCTCTTTTAAGGATTTAGCGTTTTCGATAATACTATCTTTTTCTACCTTTTTATCTTGACCTATACTCTCAAGGTATTTTTGGATTATCTCGTTTTTAAATAAATTGAACACTTCCGGGTGTTCGATTGCGAAACTTTCACAGAAACTCTTGTCAATATTAATATTTTCTTTTTCTAGAGATTCGCGTATAGATTTTTTAGTTACATACTGTACCCCATTTTTCCTTTTTTGGACCAAACTTGTTTTTTCATCCAAGTGGTATTCTTGCAGCGCATTTAAAATATAATGCTGTACAAAATTAAAATTCGTATACTTATTAGCAGAAGAAACTATAGCCTTAGGCACCAATAATATTTTCTTTCCGTTTATTATGAGATGTTTACAATTTACCCGTTCCCAAGAAAGTTTTTTCCCATCCCAATAATAATTACTATGATCGTCAACTATTGGAATATTATAATTTTTACATTGCAATTCAGTATACTCAAGAAGTGGCTTTCTAATAATATTAGCTACCATATCAGAAATCCGGTCAACATCTATATTTTCTAAAAAAACTTTAACGTCTTCAATATTAACCAATATATCCTTTTCCACAGCAACACTTCTCTGCAAGGCAAAGCAAAAGTCACGAATTATTGCAGGTCCCATCCCACTTCCGGATGTGCCTCTTTGTTTAGCATATCCCAAACAAACATCACTGCTTTCACGCAAATTCTCGCATAGTTTTAGTGCTTTTTGCATTTTATTTTCTTTAATTAACGTAATTAATTGCGTGAAAAAACTTTTTATCAGCGAATCACATCTAATTGTAAATTCATTGTCTTGTTTAGAAATCCAATACGGATCAATAAACATTTGCGTATCAAATTCTGGGTCAATATTTATAAAATCTATTTCATGTTGAGTTTTGTTTAAGTCATAAATTTCTGTTATTTTTGCCATAATACCCTCTTTTGTTCAAGATAATAAAAATATCTACTTTTTCATTTTTCATTATTATATTGCTATTGATATTAAATTTGTAGCCAATCCTACAAACAACACAAAAAACAACATATAACCTATTGCGCCAACAACAGGATGGTTTGCCCCCTTTTGATAAATAAACAAACCACAAAACGTATACGCTAAAAATCTAATAGGTTTTAATATTAAATAGTTTAAAATAAAACCTAAAACGACGCCTATAAACCCAATAGCTTTTAATACGCTACCAGGCTTAGGCATAATTAATCTTATTCCTTTAAAAAGTCCTGCTATTAATTTATATAAAATCATTAATTCTCCTTTTCTTTATTTTTATTTAACTCTTCCGAAATAAGTTTCCCTAATTTTTGCATTATTTCTTCAGCTTTTGTCCACTCATATTTTCTTATATATGTAGCCAAAGCATCTAAATCTTCCCACCATTCTGTTGGTGCATATAAATATATTTGATACACACTTGCACCGGCCTCTATCAATGCCTCACCAGTAGCATGCGCTATTGCGCCACCGACATTTAGAAGAAAGGCTTTGTATACCTTTTCTTTTTCTTGCGCTCTTTCATAATCAAGCTTTTCTTTTTGCATCTTCATTTGATGCGCATTATTTGCTATTTGAGTAAATAGCGGTACAAGTATAGACAACGATAACGTTATCGCTATTGCAATCCACGGTGCTAAATCTTTCCAATCCATAGTTTTCTCCTAAACTCTATAAATATCGCATGAAAGTATTTAATCACCTAATCGTATCTTCCATGCTCAAATAGAATCTTTTCTTGTTATTATTTCTTTAATTTTTTTTGCATTTTCACTTTGTGCTTTTAATTTCTTTATTAATCCCTCAAAAAAGGTTCTTACATCCACATCACATAAAATACCGCTGACTTGACTATTTTCTAATGCAATCCTAAATAATTCTTCTTTCTCTGTTTTTGTCCAACTACTTATTTCATGCATTTTAGAAATCACTATGTGAGTGGTTGCATAACTACGAGAATTTTCTAATGCAATCGTTAATTCGCCCTTTACTCTTTCTTCTTCACTTTGCGAAGCATCATTTTTACGCTGTTCGCTCAATTGTGCATAATATATGTTCTCAAGATTTTCATTATATACAGTCCTGTCTATAATGTTTTTTACCAACAAATCTAAGTCCTTCCCTTCGGAATAATCTGCCGCTGCATAATACCTTATTCTTTTTTCTCTCATCATTTTATACGCAAGAGTTTTATCTTTTGTCGCAGGATTATACACAGCAACGGAATGTCCACCGTAAGCGTTTACCAGTTTCATGCAAGGCACGTCCGTATCGCTATCACCAATGTATATCATATTCCTAAAGGGAACTCTTATTTCGTCATCATCAAAACTATCGTTCACACCTGGGTCATTTATATCTAATGTCCCTTTTTCTATTCGAAATAAAAACTGTGTTTTATTTGTATAGTTAACAACTTGAGCAGGCCATTTAGCTGCTCCTTTTTCATTGTAAAAGAAAGAACTTGCATAAATTCGTTCAAAAACTCCCTTTTTTGCCAAAGCAGTTCCCTCTATCATTTCTTTTAACCCTGAGGAAATTATATAATGTTCTACAATTACCCCCTTTTCTTCACCATAAGCATTAATACGCTCAAACCATTCATTGACACCAGGAAACAATTGCACTTTAGCACCATATTCTTGAAGATTTTTCTTGTTTACCACAAGTTGCCCATCCGCTTCAGTAATCATTAAGTACATATATGCAAGATTTTGATCCATCTCGTTTTCTATTGCCAATCCATTGGATTTTGTCCAAAAATCATCAGTAACATCATAACCAACCGATTGAATATAGCCTTGTGCCTGCATATTATCGGGAGATAGTGTCTTATCAAAATCATAGCAAATTGCAACAACCGGCTTGGCCTCTTTCCCTTTTCTATTATCTAAATAATTTTTCATATTTTATTACTTTTCCTTTCTTACACCCTTGAACGGTGTATTAGATGATGTCTTATTGTCCATAAACCTTCCTGTTGAAGTATCCCTTTTAACCCAACTATCAGTTTTGGGATTGTATGTTTGGGTTCTTCCCTTTACCGCTCCAACTCTTGCATTATCCCCTATTGGTTTATTTTTTGCCATAATTTTTCTCCTTAGTTTTACTCATCAAATTTGATAGTTTCTTCAGCCTTATTATAGATTTCTATTCTATTTGACACCTTAATTTCAGAAACAATCCATCCTCTAGCGGTGCATTGTCTAACAAAATCTTCTATTCTATTTTTCCCAGTTATTTCTTTTAGAGTAACCACTACACCAAAATTCATTCCTTCCCCATACTTTAACTTTAATCTCTCCTTGGTTTTTACACTTAACCCCCACAATGATGTTTCATAAGAATTACGAGCTCTAACGCCTGGCTTTATTTCCTCTTGGATATGTTTTACATTATCCCATTTACGATAATATTCTCTTGCATTTTCTTCAAACACAAAGCCTTCAGATGTATCAGTTTGTATATTGTTGTTAATAGTTTTAATTTTGTTATGTGCCATTCTACCAAACGAAATATCAAACTCTGTATTAGTATAGTCAACGCCTTGATTTCGAGAACATGCAGGGAAATAACACAACGTAGCCTTGGCTACAAAAGGAAATTTATCATTCTCATTCAAAGGAACTGGTATGTTATAGGTATAAGTATTATATTTTTCGGATTTAGCAAAGAAATAAAATTTTATTTCGTCTCTATTGCTTTCAATTATGTCTGAAATTTTAATTGGAACTACTCCATAACCTTTTTGTTCTGAATATGAATTATTATTCCATCCGGCAGCAGAATCAATAATTAAAGCCTTTGCCACCTCTCTATTAAATTTTAAGACATAAATCAAGTAAGCTAATTTTCTCGCAATCCATGGAGCCGCATAAGAAGTTCCACTTACTAATCTCTCTCCTAAAGGAGTACAAACATGTAAATACATGTCTTCATCACCACCATAGTAACTAACGTCTGGCTTATGAAAAAAAGATAAAACTGGACCTTTTCTCGTATATGTAGCAGGATACTTGCTCATATTTACAGAGTTTACAACTATAGAATTAATCGAATCTGCCGGTGCACCTATGTATTTTTGTAAACTTTGTTCGCCATCATTGGTCCCTGACACCACAAAAATAACGTCATTTTCATATTGTATTTGATCCAATATAGCAGCTTCTGGCGATACATAATTAGGATTTATTTCTAAAATAGAACCTAACGAGATGTTCCAAACCTTAATATCCCTATTATTTGCAATAATACTTTGGACGTTCTTTAATAAGGTGAATGAACTAAATCTTCTACCTACAGCCACAGCAAAATGCCTTACCCTAAATCTTCCACAACCGTCATCTAAACCAGGATTAAACGACGGACCATCAACAATTATTGAACTAACGGTTGTGCCATGATAATCATCTTTTTCAACTTCTCTTAACGTTTTATCTATTAAATCATAATCCTCAACCCAATCAGAAAAATAAACATCTCTATCAAAAATTTTATCTATAACTCCAATGATGGGCTCATTTGTCGGTTTTGGAATAGAAAGCACTTTCTCTGTTTTTGCATTTTTTAAAGACACTTCTTCTATTGTTTTTTCATCCTCCACCCCCATGGAGATAAGATATGGAGCTGTGTCTTTTAATAAATCAAGTTCATTTTTGTTTAAAAGTACTGTTGTTGTATTTTTTATAATTCTATCCGGCATAACTCTAATACCAACTTTCGATAATAATAATGCTAGTTCAACATTAACATCATATAAACTTATTAAAGCTGTATTTGTAAAATCCTTGTTAAATGACGGAATATCAAACCCCTCTACAAGATATGAATCGCATAACATTCTAACAAAAAAATCGTCTTTTATCCTTACACTATTAATAGACACTAATTTGTTTTGTATTGCTATTATATCTTTTGGCCACACTTTATCGTCATAGAGTTGTTTTGTTATATTTATTACTTCACATAAGGAATTTATAGTTTCTTCTAATACAGTTTTCGAAACATAATGGGTAAATATATGTTTTTTATTATGAGAATCATCTTCTGCAAATCTTGCGCCTCGTATTGAATCCTCCGAATCAATTCCTTTAGATGAAAAATAAGCGCTTATACGACTACTCTTTGGAACAATTTTATTATATTTAACATCAATTAAAGCTCCATCAATTATATTGTTTCTTAACCAAAAGCCTTTTAGTGCTACTAAATCATCCAACAAGGCATCTAAATGCTCTATTTCTAAAATGCCTTTTAAAGTAGGCCTTCCATATGCACTTTTTCTTTTTTCCTGTTTAAACTCTCCTCTTAAATATAGCAAACTATTCTTCATCGCTATCTCCTTTTAATTCCCTAGCTAATTGACTTTTAGAAATTTTTGTTATTATTTCTATTTCTCTCAATGAAAAACCTAGTTCTTGTAGTTTTTTAGGATTATCTTTACCTTCCCCAACATAAACCTTAGAAAACATGTTTCTTAAGTACCCATACTCGCTATCTATACCACTAAATGCAATGGACGTTTTTATTAGGTTAATTAGTTCTGCAGGATATGGAATATTATCATATAGATTAATAATTTTTCTTACCATCCTAGAATTTTTACCATTCAAATTATACTTATCTAACAATCGATTTGTTGTCATTACTGCAATATCTATTAAATCTTCTCTTGTATATCTATTAAAATTTACTACTGCATCAAACCTACGAACCAATGCCTTATCAAATGCATTATATAAATTAGTTGTAGCAATAATAACAACATCATCACGTAACGAATCTAATCCTTTTAACATTGCAGATGTCGCTCTACCCATTTCACGAACATCATTACTATTTATCCTATCAATAGCAATACTATCTATTTCATCAAACAAAACAATATTTTTATTTGAAAAAACAAAATCATTTATATCTTCAAATAATTTACCTATATTTTTTTGAGTTTGACCTAAATGACTATCTACTAGTTCACTAAAATTTACAATATATAAATTTTTATTTAGAACCTTAGCTATAAGTTTTGCTGCTTCAGTTTTTCCTGTTCCTGGAGCACCTTCAAATAAAAATTTGTTTACACCTATCTTATGATTAATTGCATTAATAACACCATCAATATCAGCCCTTATTTCAGTTGGTAAAGATAAATGTTGAACCCCAACTGCTACTTTTCTTAAAAATTCTGAGTCTTTCTCCATTGTTTGAGACATGAATGAATTGGTATCAGCTAAAACAGAAACAATGTATTCACTTAATTGATAATCCCCATCATTTTCAAATTCTTTGGCTATTTCATATGCTTCGTCTTTGAACGCCATTTCATTTTTTTCAGCAAAATATTTAATTAAATTTATTACATTTTTCTTTTTCATAACCTTTCCTCTTTTTAAAAATCTGGGACACCGCTAATATATTTTGGGACAATTTTATTTTATCACATATGTATTTTTTTTGCAAGCATATATGACAACTTTTTCAAAAATAAATTTTTTATTTGATTTTCTCTTATTATTTTAAATACAAAAAAATAAAGACACCCTTTATCTAAAGAGTGTCCTTGCTTTTTATATTATATTAATTAATATAGTTAAACTCTACTTTTTACAACACTCATTTGTCTTTTCTACAATTCGTCTTATAACCAGCACGACTACGCTATTAACAATCATATCTCTTCAATTCCTAAACTCTTTAAATATTTATACGTGCCATTATAATATTCTGGCAAACGTGTACTATCTTCCCAGAAACCGCTTGGATTTTTATTCCCATTACCTTCCGGCACGCAAATTACCATACCAGCTCTTGCACGCGTCAATAAAACACGGTAAGCATTAAGCATATACTTCATTAAATCTTGCTTACTTTCAGTCGTTGGTGTTTGTTCTACCCACTTTGTTTGACCGTTAAATTTATAGAAACGCCACTCACCGTTTTCATATCGCATATCAGCATCCCAAAGCAAACACGTATAATCAAGTTCTAACCCTTGAACTTGAATTTCCGTTGCAGCATCTTCAAGATAGTTAGAGGCTCTTGTGTCAATTTTATCTTCCAATAACCAATGAACAGCATTTTCATCACCTGAAGGCAATACGTGAATTCCTAAAGGCTTAAATCTTGCCGATTCCTTTGTTATAAGAACACCTGTGCGTTCCGTTCCCCTAACTTTATCGTGCAACCACCTTTTTGCCTTTTCCATATCCCTTGTTAGCACAATAGGATACTTGTCCTTAATTTCTTTATATAATTCCGCAGCAGTAGGCTCAAGCGCAAGCAATGCGTGAACAAACGCAGAAAGTTTTTCGGCTCTATACGAACGCAAAGATACCGCAAGGTGTAAATTATCAGAATATGTAACCTTATCATTCTTTTCAAGCAATTCATTCACTTTGCCTTCGGCGTATTCCGCTTCCGTTAACTTCGATGAAATGTAAACATTCCAATGTGGGAATTTTTCATTAAGCGCGTTAATCCACTCAGAAATACCTGCTTCTCCGGTATTAATTTCTTGACCGCCGCCAACAAGACAAATAATCGTTGCTCAATCTTCACGTTGGTCAAGCGACCAAATCAAAAACGCAGCCTCAGACATAGGGAAATTAGGAACTTTTAATTTATTACCATACGTTCCGCCTCTTTTGAGATAATCGGCAAGTCTTTTAATATTCCCTTCTTTCTTCCTCCGAATTAAAAATATTATAACTAGCAAAATTAGAAAACAAGTTAAAATTATCCGATTTGAAATTTATAGCATCGTTATCTGGATAAAAATAACGTTCTGCAGTTCCTCTAACACTTTCTGGCAGGCTATTGATATAATTATCGAAAATGTCTATAACCGCCACCTTATAAGCAGTCGTCATAACATCATTTGACAAGAATATGTAATAATATAAGGTGAGAAATTTTTTTGTATACCATAAAGTACCAGAGTCACTTACTTTACTAATCTCCATCGATTTAGTTAATGCATAATTACCTGGCAAAAGCGAATTAATAAATTTATTATAACCTTCCATTTTAAAACTCCTCGTTCTTATTAGGCACTACGTCCATAATATCATTGACCGTGCAATTCAAGGCAGTGCAAATCTTGACAAGCACGTCGCTTGACACTGTTGCACCGTCTTTTTTCATCTTTGCAAGAGTTGCAGGGCTAATGCCAGCCCTAGCAGCAAGGTCTTTGCTTTTCATTTCTCTATCAATAAGCATTTTGAAGAGTTTTTTATAGCTTGCAGCCATATTTCCACCTCATAAAAATAAATGTTTTTATACATTTAACATTATAGCACAATGATTTATAAATTTCAAGATGTTTTAGGAAATAAATTCAAAGTTCTTTTAATTTTTTATAAAATCACAAACACTTAGAGAAAATAAAAAAGTCAGCAAAACCTTTGGATTTTACTGACTTTTTTGATGATTGGTGCGCCTGATACGATTCGAACGTACGACAAACCCGCCTTAGGAGGGCGGTGCTCTTTCCAGCTGAGCTACAGACGCAAATTTATAAAATTTTTAATTCTAAATCAATTCTAAAACTGTTTTTATGCTTACCACCGATTTTCAGCTACTCCCGTTGAAAAACGAATCGTAAACCGTCGCCTTTTTAAAAAGAATTATTTTAATTTCGCTATTTTTAACAAAAATAAGCGTTTTTTGAAATAAATTACAATATCTTTTGTTTTTTTCAAAAATTATTTATCAATACAAAAAATATTGCATGGATTAAATGATTCACGTGGATAGGCCTCCGCCTTAGGAGAGGGGTGATATATTCATTGAACTAAGGAACGCAAATCTTAAACTGCTTTCTTATTGTACTACAAAAGTAGATTAGTGTCAAATATACGGCGCGCTTTAGTAAATTTAATTTGTTTTTAAGTATATAACCAAGCGTTAAAGGGAAAAATTACGATAGTTTCAAGTAACCATTATACACCAAAAATACATAAACTAATAGTGGGAAATTACTTGAAACGTCGGAGACCGAAATGATAAAGAGAGGAGAATTATATTATGCCGATTTAAGCCCCGTTGTCGGCAGCGAACAAGGCGGAATTCGCCCGATTTTAATAGTTCAAAACGATACTGGGAATAAATACAGTCCAACGATTATTGCAGCGGCAATTACCAGTAAATTAAACAAAGCAAAACTCCCCACGCACATTGAAATTAACGCAAACGAATTCGGCTTAGTGAAAGATTCCGTAATACTTTTAGAACAGATCCGCACACTTGATAAGCGTAGACTTAAAGACCGAATCGGTGAACTATCCCCTACGACGATGAGAAAAGTAAACACCGCCCTACTTATAAGCCTTGGTTTTGAAGAAAACACAAAATTTATAAACTGATAAGTAATTTAATAGCGCCAACCTTTTTAGTTTGGCGCTATTAAATTATAAAACGTTATAAAATTTCGATAACGTCATCGTATTTTTTGCGCACTTTATTTCTTAGCGGGCTATCCGAATAGCCGAGCGCAACGGCGATATTACAATGCTCACCTTTCTTTAAACCGACTGCATCGCCTATCAAATCTTGATTAACCATACCGATTATGCAAGTTTCAACGCCCATGCTTTTTGCGGTCAAGGTAATATAAGCGCATAACTGACCAACGTCGTACTTAACGAAATGGTTTCTATCAAATCTAACCCCTTCTTTAAGCGTTGCCTGTTTATCAGCAAGAACTATAAACGCTTTAGCATTTACTAAAAACTTATTATGCCCTTTTGACCCCAACGCTTTTGCAGTTTTTTCAAGTCTTTCCGGCTCGGTAACGACGTACATTTTCCAAGGCTGAGAATTGCATGCTGACGGCGCAAGAGCGGCTTGCTTAGCAATCTCTACAACCAATTCTTTATCAAGCGGCTCATCGTTAAAATTGCGACAAGATTGGCGTTCATTTACTAATTTTGTAAAATATTCTTTCATATATCGCTCCAAAACATTTCTTCATAAATATTATACTAAACGAAAAGTAGTTTTGCAATCGTTTTATAAAATATTTTGCTAAAACTTTATAGCCTTTTCTTTGCGATATCTCTCAACTGCTTGCAAATATTTTTCCGATAATTTGAGCGTATAGCGTTGCTTAGCGTCGTAGTCGAGCGTGTCAAAATACGCTTTATCAGTAAGCCTACCTATAGCGTTAGAAACTTCACCTTCGGTATCAAGAATAACTTTAACTTTGTTATAAAATTCTTCAAACTCTTCTTCGGTATTACGAATATCTTCGATAATTTTATACGAATAGTACTCTTTAACCTTTGATTCTGCGACACCGTTTTCTTTTGCACGGATAAGTTCTTGGTCAAGATTACTTTTATAATTTTGCCAAAAGCCTTGCTTTAAACGCTTTTTTGCTTCTTTGCAATATTGTTTTAATGACTTAACTTGTTCTGCCATAATATCCCCTTTTCTAACAAAATACGACAAAATACAACGAATTGCGCTATATTTTGCAAATAAAAAATAAAGACCACCGATTAAAATCGGTAGTCTTTTGTTTGTTAACCTTTGATGCTGCGCTTTCTAGCCGCTTCAGATTTTTTCTTCTTCTTTACGGAAGGTTTTTCGTAATGTTCTTTCTTACGCAAATCGCCGATAATGCCATCACGAGAACATTTTCTCTTAAATCTTCTCAATGCGCTATCGATATTTTCGTTTTCACCAACTCTAACGATTGACATGCTCTTTCAACCCTCCTTTGCCCTATAGGCAGTTCGATAAATGCTTAAATAGTATACCAACACTGATACTTTTTGTCAAGGAAATAACAATATATTTTAAAGAAAATATTACTTGATTTAAAGTTAAAATATGAATAATCAAGCAATTCAAGGCTCGCGAAGTGTTTTGGATGAGATTAACTTTTTGTTTATTAAAAGTTTAATGGGTTAGAAACAAGCAAGACAAGGCAACACCCAAAGGCAATAGCACGCATATTGGCAAGGGTGTTAAAGCAGTATTGCGCCGCTTATTCAACCTTAAAAAGTTTAAGGGTTTAGATACAAGTTGCAGTAGGCTCGCGAAGTGTTTTGGGTGAGATTAACCGTCTGGTTATCGAAGTCAAAACACTAAGCAGTAACGACCTGCAACGCCGTAGATAAAGCCTTAAACAAGGGTGGCGAGCATAACTGCTTTTATAGTATGCATTCTATTTTCCGCTTCATCAAATACGATAGAATTTTCGCTTTCAAAAACTTCATCGGTAACTTCCATTTCGGAAATGCCGAACTTATCGAAAACGTCTTTACCAACTTCGGTTTTTAAGTCGTGGAAAGCGGGCAAGCAGTGCATAAATTTGCATTGCGGACCAGCATTATCCATAAGTTTTTTATTTACTTGATAAGGCATTAAATCTTTAGTTTTATATGACCAAACGCTTTCAGGTTCACCCATAGACACCCAAACGTCAGTATAGATAACGTCGGCGTTTTTGGTTGCAACCAAAGGATCGGTAATAAATTCTAAAACAGCGCCAGTCTCTTTAGCAATTTTTTGACATTCTTCAATCAATTCTTTATTAGGGAAATAACTTTCGGGCGCGCACGCAACGAAGTGCATACCCATTTTTGCACAGCCAACCATCAAAGAGTTGCCCATGTTATTTGCTGCATCACCCATAAACACTAGTTTTTTACCTTTTAATGAACCAAAGTGTTCTCTAATAGTCAAGAAGTCTGCAAGGATTTGCGTGGGGTGAAATTCAGTGGTTAAGCCGTTCCAAACGGGAACACCTGCAAATTCAGCAAGTTCTTCAACGATACTTTGGTCAAAACCGCGGTATTCGATACCGTCGAACATTCTACCTAAAACGCGGGCAGTGTCGGGAATACTTTCCTTTTTGCCCATTTGTGAACTTTTAGGGTCTAAATACACGGGATGCATGCCCAAATCGGCTGCTGCAACTTCAAAACTGCAACGAGTACGGGTGCTTGTTTTTTCAAAGAGAAGTGCGATATTTTTACCTACGCATAATCTATGCGGAATACCTTTCTTTTTTTCATCTTTTAACTTTGCTGAAAGGTCTATTAAGTAAGAAATTTCTTCGGGGGTAAAATCAAGAAGCTTCAAAAAACTTCTACCTTTAAAATTCATAGTAATCTCCTTATTATTTTGCGCAAGCATCTTTTATAATTTTAACGGCTTTTGCTAAAACTTCCATAGGAATATTGAGCGCGGGGAGAAGTCTAACCTTATCTTTTGCAGAAAGGCACAATACGCCGTTTTCAATGCACTCAGATATTATTTCTTTTGCAGGGCGAACGGTTTTAATACCTATCATAAGCCCTAACCCGCTAACCGATTCAACGCCTTTAGCGCCACGAAGTTCATCAAAAACAAACTTGCTTTTTGCTTTAACTTCTTCTAAGAATTTTTCATCTAAACGCTGCATAACGCTTACAGCACCAGCAGCACACACGGGATTACCGCCAAAGGTTGAACCGTGGTCGCCAAAACCTAAAACGCCTTCAGTCTTTTCGTTCATAACGCAGCAACCTATGGGAAGTCCACCGCCCAAGCCTTTAGCCGTGGTGAATACGTCGGGTTTAATGCCGTAATTCATATAAGCGTAAAGTGAGCCAGTTCTGCCGTTACCAGTTTGAACTTCGTCAACGACGAGAAGTATATCTTCTTTTTCACAAATTTCTTTAACGCCTAAAATAAAGTCTTTATCGAGTGCAATAACGCCGCCTTCGCCTTGTACGCACTCAATCATAATCGCACATACTTTGTTGTTTGCAACGGCTTCTTTTACGCTTTCCAAATCGTTTGCAGTAGCGTAAGCAAAGCCAGGCGTCAAGGGTGTAAAGAGTTCGTGGAACTTATCTTGACCGGTTGCGGCAAGAGTTGTTAAAGTTCTACCGTGAAAACTGTTTTTTAAGGTTACGATTACGCTATAATCCGCACCTTTTTTATCAGCGGCGTACTTTCTTGCAACCTTGATAGCACATTCGTTTGCTTCCGCGCCGGAATTACCGAAGAACACCTTTTTCATGCCAGTTCTTTCACAAATAATTTGCGCTAATCGAGCACAAGGTTCGGTATAGTAAAGGTTTGAAGTGTGTTGCACTTTGCCGAGTTGCTCAGTTACAGCCTTTACCCATTCATCATCCGAAATACCGAACGCGGTAACGCCGATACCCGAACCCATATCTATATATTCTTTACCTTCGGGCGAATACATAAGAGAGCCTTTTCCGCTAACGATTTCCACGGGAAAACGCGCGTAAGTATTCGCTACGAATTGTTTATCTAATTCTAAAAAACTCATATTAGTCACCTATAACCATAGTACCAGCACCTTCGTCGGTGAAAAGTTCCATCAATATTGAGTGCGGAATTCTTCCGTCCATAATGATAACGTTTTTAACGCCGTGAGTTATTGCGTCGACACAGCACTGAATTTTGGGGATCATACCACCTTGAATAGTTCCGTCGGAGAGTAATTCTTTTGCTTCGTGAACGGTGATTTCAGGGATAAGGGTTGAAGGGTCGTCCTTATCTTTCAAAAGCCCAGCAATATCGGTCATCATGATAAGTCTTCTTGCACCGAGTGCGCCCGCAATACGAGCAGCAGCAGTATCGGCGTTGATGTTATAAGCGTTACCCTTATCATCACAACCAACGGTTGAAATTACTGGTATATAACCCTTTTCTAAAAGGTCTGTTACAGGCTGGATGTTTACGTTAGTAATTTCGCCAACAAAGCCTAATCTTTCATCTTTGATCTTGGCTTCGATAAGGTGTCCGTCCATACCAGAAATACCCATAGCCTTGCCGCCTTTAACTTGGATATGGTTAACCAAGGTTTTGCTAATTTTACCAGCCAAAACCATTTGAACAACGTCAACCGTTTCTTTATCGGTTACGCGAAGTCCGTCAACAAACTCCGCTTTTTTGCCGAGTTTATTCATCATGTCGCTAATTTCCGGACCACCGCCGTGAACGAGCACGATTTTTACACCAGTAAGCCAAAGAAGAACTATATCTTGCATAACTTGTTCTTTCAAGTCTTCATTAATCATGGCGTTTCCACCGTATTTAATAACGACAATTTCGCCACTATACCTTTTTATGTAAGGCAACGCTTGGGTTAACACTTCGGCGCGTTGCGCGTTTGAAAATTCTCTATCCATTTTATTCTCCTTTTTTCGCCTTGCAAATATCTATAAACTTCTTAAATAATGCTTCTTCCCTAACAGCGCCAGCAACTTTGGCATCGTTAATATACTTAGTTGCCGTTTCAACCATTCTTTCGGGGTGCCATTGAACTGCAAATATGGGCAAACTTTCGTGCTCAATACCTTCAATAATAGTACCGTTTTCACTCCATGCAACAGCCTTTAAGCCTTCGCCGAGTTTATTTACCGCTTGATGATGATAACTGTTGGTAATAAATTCTTTACCGTGAAGGTCGTATAAAATACTTTCCTTTTCAGCCGCTACCGTGTGAAACTTTCCGTCCGTGTGGCGTTCATGACAATCTATGTGCTGAGTTAAACTGCCGCCAAGCGCTACGTTTATAAACTGGCAACCACGGCATATACCAAAGATGGGCTTACCCGCCTTTAAGTACGCGTTAAATAGTTTAAATTCCATTTCATCTCGCTTATCGTCAATATTTACCGAGCCGTTTAATTCTTCCCCGTAATACTTTGGGTTTATATCAACACCACCGGAAATGAGCAATCCGTCGCAACTAACATCTAATTCTTGAAGGTAGTCGTGAACGACCTCAGCACCCGCCGTTTCTAGCGCCTTTACGTAATATTCAGTTGAAAGAGTAACTACGCCGTCGCTCATAAGTATTTTTACCGACATATTAGGTTCTATAATCTCCGTTAATCTTAACGTAATCGTAAGTTAAATCACAGCCCCACGCTTTTGAAGAATATTCGCCGTCGTTAAGGTTTACCGCAATGACGATTTCTTTTTCAAGTAAAATTTCTTTTGCCTTTTCTTCAGAGAAGTCAACGCCAGCGCCGTTTTTGCAAACTTCGATAGTGCCTTTATTTGACTTAAACGCAACGTCGATTTTATTTACGTCAACTTGAGCACCGCTGTAACCGATAGCGCACAATACTCTGCCCCAGTTAGCGTCAGCACCGAACATTGCCGCTTTGGTGAGTGATGAGCAAATAACGCTTTTTGCAACCGTTTTTGCAGTTTGTAAGTCTTTTGCGTTTTCTACGGCACATTCTAAAAGTTTGGTTGCACCTTCGCCGTCGCCCGCAATACTTCTACAAAGGGTTACGTTTACGGTGTTGAGCGCTTTCATAAACTCGGTAAAATCTTCACCTTCGCAAGTGATTTCAGTATTTCCTGCCATGCCGTTTGCGAGAACTACTACCATATCGTTAGTAGAAGTGTCGCCGTCAACGCTAATCATATTAAATGTGTTTTGGATATCACTACTGAGTGCTTTTTGGAGCATTTCAGCAGAAATCTTTACGTCAGAAGTAATGAAAACGAGCATGGTTGCCATGTTGGGGTGAATCATTCCGCTACCCTTAGCGATACCGCCGATATGGCAAGTTTTGCCACCGATAGTAAACTCAACCGCAACTTCCTTTACTGCTACGTCAGTGGTCATAATACCTTCCGCAGCGAGCAAACTGCCGTCGATTGACAAACCTTTTGCAAGTTCGGGGATACCTTTTGCAATAGGTTCAATATTTAAGGGTTGACCGATAACGCCAGTTGACGCAACCACGATATCATCTGCTTTAATAGAGAGTTCTTTTGCGATAAGTTCACTCATCTTTTCAGCAATTTCCACACCGTTAGCGTTACAAGTGTTAGCGTTTCCGCTGTTGCAAATAACCGCTTGTGCAATACCGTTTTCAATATGTTTTTTGGTAACCGTTAAAGGTGCGCCTTTAACAAGGTTAGTAGTGTAAACTGCCGCCGCCGTTGCGGGAACTTCGCTATAAATTAAAGCGATATCCCTTTTAGTGCGGTTATGACGAATTCCGCAATGAATTCCGTTTGCTTTGTATCCTTTTGCGGCACATACGCCGCCACTTATAATCTTCATTTTATTCTCCTATGTTAAGTCCTAATGTTTCTTCCACGCCGAGAAGAATATTCATATTTTGAATTGCTGCGCCTGACGCGCCTTTTCCTAAGTTATCAAATCTTGAAACGAGAAGTATTCTATCTTCGTTCCCAAATACTGAAACTTCTAAATCATCTCTATTCTTCATGGTGTTTGAAGATAAAAATCCGCTCTCGTCAGCGTTGTCTTTAAACTTAACGAGTTTACCCGTATAATAAGTTTTATAGATGTTTTTAATCTCGTCAATGCTTGCCTTTATATCCTTCTTAAACAAAGGCACGGTAACTTCCATACCCCTATCAAAGTCGGAAACTATCGGACAAAAAACGGGTAAGTTTTTAAGCCCGCACACTGCGCTCATTTCGGGCAAGTGCTTATGGGTTTGGGTTAAGCCGTATTGACGGGGAGCAAGATAAAGTTCAGGTTTATTTTCTTCGTACTCGGCAATCATTTTCTTTCCGCCGCCAGTATAGCCCGTTATTGAAAAGGAAGTAAGATATGCATCCGTTTCGAGCACACCCGCATCGATAAGCGGTTTAACGAGTGCAATAAACCCGCTTGCATGACAGCCTGGGTTTGCTATGCGCTTAGAATTTTGAATTTTTTCTCTATAACCTTTAAGTTCAGCAAAACCATAAGCCCAGTCGCTGTTTACTCTATGCGCGGTAGAAGTATCTATAACCTTAACCGCGGGGTTTTCTATCAATGATACGGCTTCAATTGCAGCCGCATCGGGAAGACATAAAAAAGCAAGGTCGCAAGAGTTAATAGCATCTTTTCTTGCTTTTAAGTCCTTTCTCAATTCTTCCGATAAGGTTATTAGTTCAATATCGTGCCTTGCCGATAATCTATCAACAATTTTTAATCCAGTAGTACCTGCACTGCCGTCGATAAACACTTTATGCATTTTCAATCTTTCCTTTAACGAATTGTATTTGTTTTTCTACTGACTTGGGTGAAGTTCCGCCTTCTGATATACGCTTTGCAACGCAAGTTGAAAGGCTGATTTCTTCGTATAAATCTTTATCAAACAAGTCGCTATACGCCTTGTATTCTTTTATGGTCATAGTTTCTAAAACCTTGCCCGCCTTTATGCAGTCTCCAACGATTTGACCGCAAATCTTATAAGCCGATCTAAAGGGCAAGTCTTTTTTAACCAAATAATCGGCAAGGTCGGTTGCATTTATAAAACCTTTTTGCGCTGCTAAAAGCATATTTTCGGGGATAACTTTCATCGTTGCAACCATGGGTGCGAATACGTCTAAACACATATCTACCGTATCCGCCGCATCAAACACCGCTTCTTTATCTTCTTGCATATCTTTATTGTAAGCAAGGGGCAAGCCTTTAAGCATAGTTAAAAGCCCGATTAAGTCTCCGTATACCCTACCAGTTTTGCCACGAACGAGTTCAGCCATATCCGAATTTTTCTTTTGCGGCATAATTGATGAACCAGTGGTGTAAGCGTCGGAAAGTTCTACAAACTTAAATTCCCAACTTGACCAAAGAATAATTTCTTCCGCAAAGCGTGATAAGTGCATCATTAAAATAGAACAGTTGCTTGCAAATTCCACGCAAAAATCTCTATCGGAAACGCCGTCGATACTATTTAGCGCAATATCGTCAAAGCCGAGTTTTTTTGCTTCGTAATTTCTATCCGTGTCGTAAGTTGTTCCAGCGAGTGCGCAGCAACCTATAGGACTAATATTTATGCGACCTAATAGGTCAGTAAATCTTTCAATATCACGGATAAGCATCATAGCGTAAGCCATCAAGTGATGACCAAAAGTTATGGGTTGCGCGCGTTGAAGATGAGTATAGCCCGGCATAATAGAAGTTTTGTGTTCTTCCGCTTTCAACACGATTGCAGAGAGAAGGTCTTTAATCTTAGCGATAATAGAGTTTGTGCGGTCTCTTAAATACATTCTAGTATCGAGTGCAACTTGGTCGTTACGGCTTCTTGCCGTGTGAAGTTTTTTACCCAAATCCCCTATTCTTGCGGTAAGTTCTTGTTCAACGAACATATGAATATCTTCGCAAGTAAAATCGATTGCAAGTTTTCCGCTTTCAATATCAGATAAAATTCCTTCTAAGCCAGCGATAAGCGCATCCGCATCGGCTTGAGAAATAATATTCTTTACACCGAGCATACTTGCGTGCGCCATACTGCCGAGAATATCTTGCTTATACATTCTGCTATCGAATTTTATTGATGAGTTAAAATCGTCCGCGATTTTATCGGTAACGCCGTCCGTGCGCCCCGCCCACATTTTTGCCATAATTGTTCTCCGTTTTAATGAAAATTGTCCTGCGCGGAAAGTCCGTGCAGGACGAATTATATTTTAAGCCTTATTTTTGTTTTGCGTCTACCATTGCTTGAACTTTAATGGGAAGACCAAAAAGATTGATAAAGCCTTCTGCATCTTTTTGGTTGTAATCACTTTCACCAAAAGTAGCAATTTCTTCGCTGTAAAGAGTGTTGGGACTCCATACGCCTGCGTTAATCATGTTGCCTTTATAGAGTTTCAAACGAACTTTACCGGTAACTTTTTCTTGAGTTTTGTCTACGAATGCTGCAAGTGCTTCACGCAAGGGGGTAAACCATTGTCCATTGTATACGAGTTCACCGTAAGTGATAGCAAGTTTTTGCTTTTCGTGTGCGGTGTACTTATCAAGACAAATTTGTTCAAGAACGCTGTGCGCCTTATATAAAATTGCACCACCGGGAGTTTCGTATACGCCACGGCATTTCATACCAACTAAACGATTTTCTACGATATCCAAAATACCGATACCGTTTTGACCGCCTAAAACGTTGAGTTTTAAGATAATTTCTTTTGCGCTCATCTTTTTACCGTCAAGCGCTACGGGAATACCCTTTTCAAAATCAATTTCTACGTAAGTGGGCTTATCGGGAGCGTTGATGGGAGAAACACCTAATTCTAAGAAACCTTCTTTTTCATAAGTAGGTTCGTTGCCGGTGTCTTCCAAATCTAAACCTTCGTGTGATAAGTGCCACAAGTTTTTATCTTTAGAGTAGTTAGTTTCTCTGTTAATCTTTAAGGGGACGTTGTGTGCTTCAGCGTAGTCAATTTCTTCTTCACGAGATTTGATTGACCATTCACGCCAAGGAGCGATGATTGCCATATCGGGACAGAAGTGCTTTAAGGTAAGTTCAAAACGAACTTGGTCGTTACCCTTACCAGTACAGCCGTGCGCAATAGCGTCAGCGCCTTCTTTAATAGCGATTTCAGCAAGTGCCTTTGCTATACAAGGACGAGCGTGTGAAGTACCGAGCAAGTATTCTTCATAAATAGCGCCAGCCTTTACGCAAGGAATAATATAATTATCAACGTAATCATCGGTTAAGTCTAAAACGTAACACTTAGAAGCGCCAGTCTTAATAGCCTTTTCTTCTAAGCCGTCAAGTTCATCCGCTTGACCAACGTTACCAGCAACTGCGATAACTTCACAGTTGTTATAATTTTCTTTAAGCCAAGGGATAATAATTGAAGTATCCAAACCGCCTGAATACGCTAAAACAACTTTCTTAATATCTTCTTTTTTCATCTCAAAAGGTCTCCTTAAAAATGGTTAATTTTTATTTACGTGCACTATTATAACTCTATCTAAAATTAATGTCAAACGTTTAACACGCATTTTTTGAATATTTTATGAATATTATTTATGAATATTTATTTATTTTTGCATAATTTATAATTTTATTCGTTTTTAGTTGAATATTGTTTAATTTATGCACAAATTTGTTTTTATATGCATTTATAAACATTATATATTGAAATCAAAACACCAAGCAGTAACGGTAAAATGCGCCGTTCTTTTTAGTTTTAGAAACAAGAAGTTAAAAGAAACGCCCGACGGCAAGTATAATATTATTTTAAAGACATAGTTGCAAGCAAGACAAGATTAATGATATTAAAGACATAGTTGCAAGCAGTTCAAGGCAACACCCGACGGCAATAGCATGCATATTGTCTAGGGTGTTAACGCAGAAATGCGTAGCAAATATGGCTTTAAAAAGAAAAAAGCCCTCAGCCACTTGGCTAAGAGTTCCCTTTTTGTTGCAAAGCATTTGATTATAATTCTGATTCGTTAATCATAATTAAAAGGTTTGCTCTTTCAAACATCTTTGCATAAGATTTGAAAAATTTACTCATATTCTGTCATCTCCTTTTTCTTTAATTTACGCCTGCATTATATAATTAAAAAATGCAATTGTCAACCGTTTTACGACACTTTTTTAAAAGTTTTTTTAAATTTATTTATTTTGATATTGTTAAACTAAAAATGTTAATTTTTATCATATTTTTTTGATAAAACCGTAAAACCACCCCAATTTTTGTTAATTATTTTCAAACGGTGTTTTTGAAGAAAAAATAAAAAGGACAAGAAGTTAATCTTGCCCTTTTATTAAAATAACACTATTCTTTATTAAATATCCACAATGCCGTCCGTACAAATTACGTAAAGAGCGGGGACTTGCCAGTTCCAAGCACTACCCTTTTCAATCTTGTTCCAGTTTTCAATAGTTCCTATATAAAATATTTCTTGCAATATACCGCAGCCATCAAAAGCACCGCTCTCAATAGAAGTTACGCCCGAGCCGATGGTTAACTTTGACATACCAGAGCAGCCACTAAACGCGCTTGAACCGATAGTCTTTACGCTGTTGGGAATAGTAACTTCAGTTAAACTCTCACAATAATAGAAAGAATACGCACCGATTTCTTTTAAGCCTGTTTCTAAAGTTAAATTCTCTATCCCCATGCTTGCAAAACAATACGCGCTCCAAGTTGTAATAGTACTAGGAACAGTTAAATTTTTAAGGTTAATGCAGTCTACGAAAGCACTTTGTCCTATGCTAGTTACCGTGCGGGGAATTGATATCTTTGTCAACTCAGCGCATTTATAAAATGCTTTTTCACCAATAGCCGAAACCTTTATATCTTCTATATACGATGGAATAATAATTTCCGCACAGTCGCAAAATTCTTTTTCCAAAACAGTATATTCTTTACCGTTTGCTGATTTTATAAATTTTAAACATTCGTGTTCGTCAGGGACTTGGTTGTTATCACAAGCAGGAAAAATCGCTAACGATAAAATTAAACAAAGTAAAAAACTTATAATTTTAACAAATTTTTTCATGTTTTACCCTTATTTTCTTACAGCGCCGTCGCCTTTGATTATATACTTCCAAGTAACCAAAGCATCTAAGCCCATAGGTCCGCGCGCATGCATTTTTTGTGTACTAATACCGATTTCCGCGCCTAAACCGAAAACAAAACCGTCGGTAAAGCGAGTTGACGCGTTGTGGTAAACGGAAGATGAATCAATTTCTTCCAAAAATCTTTGAGCGTTTTCATCACACTTGGTAATGATTGATTCAGAGTGGTGTGTGCTGTGCTCGTTGATATGTTCTATTGCTTGATCTAAATTATCCACCGTCTTAACTGAAATGATAGGTCCGCCATATTCGGTGTAAAAATCTTCAACAGTCGCCTTTTCTAAATAAGGATAGTCTTCAATAACCATAAACGCACGCTCATCCGCTCTAATAATCACTTGCTTTTCTTGTAATTTTTCAGCAATTAATGGAAGTGAATCTAGTGCGTCCACGTGGATAACTAAAGATTCACACGCGTTGCATACGCTGTAGCGTTGGGTTTTTGCGTTAAAAATAACTTGCGCAGCCATTTCTCTATCTGCGCTTGCATCGACGAACACGTGGCAGTTGCCAGAGCCTGTTTCAATGATAGGAATAGTAGAATTTTCCACAGCCGCTTTTATTAAAGATGCGCTACCCCTTGGGATAAGAAGGTCTACGTACTTATTAAGGCGCATAAATTCCGCCGTGGTTTGACGAGAAGTGTCTTGAATTACGTTTATAGCGTTTTCATCAATACCATTATTTAATAACGCTTTTTTAATAACGTTTGCAATTGCGGTGTTTGAACGGAGTGAATCACTGCCACCCTTTAAGATTACCGCGTTTGCCGTCTTAAAACAAAGCGCGAAAGCATCCGCAGTTACGTTGGGGCGTGATTCGTAAATAATGCCGATTACGCCAAACGGTGCGGTCTTTTTTTGTACGCTTATACCCTGTTCTTTATTTTCATACTCGTAAACGATTTTGCCTAAAGGACAAGGAAGATTAGCCACTTGTTCTAAGCCAACCGCCATGCCTTCGATAACCTTGTCGTTTAGAGTAAGCCTATCGATAAACGCTGCTGTTGCACCCTTTTGAGTGGACAACTTTATATCTTCTAAATTTTCTTTAATCAAATATTCTTTATTATCGCGGAGTGCTTTTGCTACCGAGATAAGTGCGTTGCTTCTTACTTCATCGCTAAGTTTAATAAGCGCTGCCGCCGCCTTTTTTGCTGACTTTCCTAAAGATACTAAATCGTACATACTATTTGCCTTTTTTTTGCTTTATTTTTTTGAAAAAGTTTTTAATCCTTAAAGTAAAGTAAAAACACTTGACCTTAAATCTTCTTAAACTTTTTCTTTTATACCAGTTTTTAACGCTTTTAACGTACTTTTCGTCATCAGCACAAATATAATCTTTGCCCTTATAAAAGCCCGCCATAACACCAAAAACGCTGTCTTCATCGACAATTTCACACTTAAACTGGCTGTCTCCACAAGTTTGATAACCGCCGTCTAAAACCTTTATTACCCTATGCAGCGCAATTATGCCGTCCTTTTCAAAAAGAGCAACGTCAAACTCTTTTAGCCTGTCCGTTTTCTTTTTTACAACCACGCTTTGCGCGCGGTCTTTTAAAGTAGGCCACATACTGTTTCCGCTAGGAATAAACGTTATTTCACCGCTTTTTTCAAGTTCGGTTTTGTAATCGGTAAACGCGCTCACTTTGGTTATACTTCCTCAAACGCTTTAATGCCTACTACGCTGTCTACGGGAAGAGTAAAGATTACGCCGTGAGCATCGGTATTTCTACCCGCTTTCTCCATAACGGCGCGCATAATAGCGTCTCTGTTTTCACGAGATGCTACGATGTAAATCATTTCTTTTTCTTCACTGATAGATACGCCGAAGAATTTTGCAAGTTCCGCACCAGTACCCTTTGCCTTAATTACAGTGCCGCCGCCCGCACCCGCTGAACGCGCTGCGTCCATAACAATATCAGTGTTACCTTTATCTACCACGGTTATAATAAGAACAGATTTACTTTCCATTTTGTTACTCTCCTCTTTCTTTTCGATTTCAACATCCCCTGCAAAATATTTGAGTGAAGACATCCCCCCAACGCTATCTAAGGGTAAGAACATCGCTATCCCGTTACCCGCCGCGCTAATATTCATTTCAATCATCATGCCCTTTACTAATTCGCCTATTTGTTCTTCTTTAACGATAGTTTCAAACATGATTTTTTCCGTTTTTTCTACGCCTAAATGATTGAGCGTTAAATCGGTTGCCGTACCGTTACAAAAGGTACTTAAAACCCCCTTTATACCTAAACGGCGGAAAAATTCTAAATATTGCTCGGAATATTCTCTTTTAGTTATTAGCGTTAAATACTTAAAACCTTGCATATTCTTCTCCTTAACCGATAATTTCTTCTTGAGTTTGTTCTTTTTCTTGCTCAAGTTTTTTGAGTTTTGCCATCTTAATCTTGTATACAAGACCTAAAATCTGAATAGTGATAAGCGGTGTCATAGCAACCATTGCCACTACGCCAAAGCCTTCAGTTGCGATGTTTCCACCAACCGCGCCGCACACGCCAAGCGCAAGCGGAAGCAAAAAACTTGCTGTCATTGCGCCCGATGCTACGCCGCCCGAGTCAAACGCGATTGCCGTAAATATATCGGGCACGAAGAAGGTTAAAACTATTGCTATCAAATACCCTGGTATTAAGAAATACATAATGGGTATATGGAAAATAATTCTCGTCATAGCAAGTCCAACTGATACCGCAACGCCTATCATTAAACTAGTACGGAGTGCTTTTTTGGGGATTGCACCCGAAGTTATTTCAAATACTTGGTTGGTTAAAACGTGCACTGCGGGTTCAGCCGCTACAACGAAGTAACCTATTACCATACCGATAGGTATAATTATCCAGTTATATGAAAGTTCGCCTATCGCTTGACCTAAATAACTACCCACGGGCAAGAAACCTACGTTTACACCCATAAGGAAGAATACTAAACCGACGTAAGTATAGAGCACGCCGATTAAAATTCTAATAAAATCGTTTTTACTTATCTTACTGCCGAAAATTCTAAAGATAAAAAAGAATGCTACTATGGGAAGTAGCGCAACACCAACTTCTTGCATGTAATGCGGAAGCGCATCAGCGTAAACCTTCAATAATTCTTTTGAATCGACTACGTTTACGAGCGTGTTTTGTACTGGCTCAATTTTTTCGGGCTGAAGAATTACGCCCAAAATCATTACCGCAATAATAGGCCCAACCGAGCAAAGTGCGGTCAAACCAAAGCCGTCAGTTTCAGCACCTTTATCGCTTCGCATTGCAGCAACACCAGTACCGATTGCAATTATGAACGGAACGCTCATAGGTCCTGTGGTTACCCCACCGCTATCAAACGCGAGCGGAATAAACGCTTGCGGAACAAAAAACGAGAGCCCAAACACAACTACGTAACAAAAGATTAAAAGGTGTGATAATTTTACCCTTAAAACAATTCTTAAAAAAGCGATTGCTAAGAACACGCCTACACCCGCACCTACGGCAAGGATAAGCGTCCACTTATCAACCGATGCGGAAAGTTGGGTTGCTAAAACCGAAAGGTCGGGTTCTGATATGGTTATAAGCACGCCTAAAATAAAGCATATAGGTACGATTATCCAAATCTTTTTAGAGCGCATAACAGTCGTACCGACGTACTGACCGATAGGTGTCATCGCTGTATCCGCGCCAAGCGTAAAAAGCCCCATTCCGACTATAACGAAAAGAGCACCTACTATAAACGATAGAAACACACCGCTTTCAATTGGCGCAATAGAAAAACACAACACCAACACTATTGCAGTTATAGGCAATACTGACGAAAAGGCTTCTTTTACCTTTTCGTTGATGATGGTTCTATCCGCGCGGATAAAGTTCTGTCTTTTACGCATGACATACAGCCCCATTTTAATCTTTTAATTTAGTATAACAAAAAAGCAAATACTTGTCAAGGTTTACCTTGACAGTATATGGACCGTTTTTTACCTTTTATACCTTTTTACAAGCAAAAATAAAAGCGAGCAAAACTGCTCGCTTTTTTATTAGTCTTTTTTAACGTGAACGTCGAGTTGATTAAAGGGTATTTCTATACCAGCCTTATCAAATTCGGTTTTTACTTTTTCCATAACGTCAAAGTAAACCGTCCAGTAATCACTGCTCTTTGTCCAAACGCGCGTTACGATGTTTATGCTTGATGCACCGTGTTCTTTTACCCTTACGAAAGGCGCAGGATCTTTAAAAATGAGTTCGTGATTATCACAAACGTCACTGACGATTTGTTTTGCCTTTTCAAAATCATCACCGTAACCGATAGAGAACATAAAATCTACGCGGCGGGTATCCTTTTCAGAATAGTTTACGATGTCGCCGTTAGCGAGCGCGCCGTTGGGAATATAGATAACCTTATTATCAGGTGTTAAAAGTTTGGTGTTCGTAAGGTGAATATCAACTACCGTGCCTGAATGACCTTGCGCTTCGATATAATCGTCAATCTTAAAGGGGCGAGTAAGTATAATCATTACCCCACCAGCCATGTTTGAAACGGCACCGTTTACCGCCAAACCTATACATACACCGAAAGAAGTGATAAGTGCGGTAATACCGCTTGTGTCAATGCCAAGATATGCAACCAAGCATAAGACAACTGCTATCTTCAACGCTATACGCAACACGTACATAAGCGTTTTCATTATAGTTTTATCAGCCTTCTTTTCAACCGATTTCTTTTCTATGCGGCGGGTAACAACAGTAATAATTCTAAAAGAAATTACCAACGCAATAAGCGCAACAACAATTTTTAAGCCAGTATTCAACGCCCAGTTCGCAATAGAATTAAAAAATGCATTCCAATCCATAATATGTTGTTCTCCTTTTGTATTTTATAAATATTATTTTTTGTAAAACGTTATAAAAATTTGCAACCGTTTCCGTTTTTTAGTAGCCTTTATTTTCAAACTCTAAACGGCGTTCTTCTAACGCGTCCAAGAATATCCCCCAAGCCTTTGGGTTGATAAAGGGGTTTTTATCGGGGTTTTCCAACATAAACGCTCTCTTTTCAAGAGTGCAGTTTTGCGCGGGGTGATTACCGATTACTATATCCACTTTTTCAGCGCGCATTTTCTCAATGCTGTCTTTCATTATTTGAACGGTGTTTAAAGGAAATTTGTGAAGTTGTAAGTATTCCTTATATAAAGTCAAATATCCAACCCCGCCCCAGTAACCAACTCTTAAAGTGTTTTCTCCGTCTACCGCGTCAAAGAAAAACGCCATAGTGCCGTGCGTGTGCCCAGGCGCTAACTTACAAGTGATTTGGGTATTGCCCAGTTTAATAACTTCTCCGTCTTTAATAGTTTTATCGGGATAGCAAATAGGCTCGGTTGGATCGGGCGCTAAATACATAAGCGCGCGTTCGGGCATTTCTTTAATGAGATTAGTGTCAACTTCACTCATATAAATGGTTGCGCCGTATCTATCCCTAAGCCTATCCCCACCACCAAAATGGTCAAAGTGCCCGTGAGAATGAATAACTATTTTTATATCTTTAGGGCTAAACCCAAGTTTTTCAATAGAACTAATTAAACTGTCGTAATTATTTGAAAAACCACTGTCGAATAAAATTAAACCCGCACCCGTATCGATAAGATGCATACACACCATTTTATCGCCTACGTAATAAAGGTTACCGAAAATTTTGAACGGTTCAATGTTGAAAGCCGTGGGGTTTTCATAAAACTCTTTGTGGTTGGGTAAAAAACTATCCCAAACTTCGCGGTAAGTTTTTATCCTTCCAAAACTACACTCCTTGTATTCCATACTCACTCCTTAAATATCTTCTGCCAAAACTTTTCGTTTTTTCCATTTGCCCGAAAGAAAATATATTACGCTAGGTATTGCGTATCCGTACGGCGCTAAACCGTAACCTAACACAAACCCAAAAAAGCCCCAACCAAGTGCTATGCCGAAAAGCCAACTTAGACCTATACGCAAAAGTACACCGTCGAGTATTGAAAGCACCATACCAAACTTTGCAAACCCCATACCTTGAATAAGCGCACCGCTTCCGCGCATAAACGCAAATGCGGGGAACATTACTAATATTGCTCTAATAAATTCACCACTCATTTCGTGAACAGCGGGGTTATCGTCGAACAACATAAATAATTGCTTGCCGAGCGCTACGTAGAGTATCATAAAGAATATCGTAAGCGCAATTGAATACATCCACGCGCAGTGCACGATTTTCTTTACGCGTTTAACGTTTTTAGCGCCGATGTTTTGACTTATCATTGGAACTGCCGCGTATTGAATACCTAAACAGATTTTGTTTACGATATCGTCAATTCTTACACCTACGCCAAAGGTTGCAGATGCAACTACGCCAACTTCGTTTATCATAGAGTTTACGAACAGCATTGAAATATTGATAAAACCCGATTGAATTGCCATAGGCGTTCCAACCGAAGTAATCATCTTGATATACTTGCCCTTAGGCACAAAACTTTCCTTCTTAAAGTCAAAGCCGAACTGCGCTTTCTTCTTCATTAAATAGAAAATCGAGAATATGAAAGATACCGCTTGACCGATTATGGTTGCCCACGCTGCACCAGCAACGCCCCAACCCCAAACACCTGTAAACAACAAGTCTAAAACAAGGTTTACGAGCGATGCTATACCGATGAATAAAAACGGTCTTTTAGAGTCGCCCATGCCGCGGAGTATTGCTGAAACAAGGTTATAACCCGCCGTAAACACAAACCCGCCTGCGCATATGCTCATATATTCTTGCGCCATGGCGTAAGATTCTTGCGGCATATTTATTAAGTCCAAAATAAGCCTTTGTCCAAGCAATATTACCGTTGAAAAGCCAAGTGCAAGTATGCAAATAAACACGAATAACGTGCCGATTATTTCGTTCATCTCTTTGCGCTTTCCCGCACCCAACGCTTGACCTAAAAGGACCTGCCCCGCGTTAGAAAAACCTAAGCACACCATTGTTTCAAAGTTTAGTATTTGACTTGATTGTGAAACTGCCGAAAGTCCGTAAGTACCTACGTACGCCCCAACGACTATCATATCTATCGTGCTGTATAAAACTTGCAACGCATTCGATGCCATAAACGGCAACGCAAACAACAGCAACTGTTTTGCAATATTACCTTGTGTAAAATCTTTCGTTAAACTCTTAGCCATTTTCTTTTTGTCCATTTACTTATTTTCAATAAGTAATGATACCACCCGCCCCTTATTTTGTCAAGAAAATCTAACCCCGTATCAGTTTTAGACAAACAAAAAAGCACAGAATAAACTGTGCTTTCTTTTATTTGTTGGTCGGAGTGACATGATTTGAACATGCGACCTCTTGGTCCCGAACCAAGCGCGCTACCAACTGCGCTACACCCCGACTATATTTGCTTGATTAAAAATGCCGTTTAACAAGAAAATTTTCATCAAGCATTAGATATTATATATGTTTTTTAACAAAAAAGCAAGAATTTACACAACCTTTTTCATCAAAAGTTATGCCTTCTTGCTCTAAAAGTTGTCTTTGTCGGTTTTCGCCACCAAAAGCGAACGCTTTGCTGACTTGACCAAACCTATTGACAACCCTATAGCACGGTATGGTATCGGGCGACGGGTTTACGTGGAGTGCCCAGCCAACCTGCCTTGACAACCTACGATTGCCTAAAATTTCAGCAATATCGCCGTAAGTCATAACCATACCGTAAGGGATTTGTTTTACTATTTGATAAACGTTTTCAAAAAAACTCACCTTATATCCTATTAACTTTACTTCTAATAGCCGCTTCCTTTACAGCCTTAGCAACGGTGAAAGCAACGCGCTTATCGAACGGTGCGGGAATAATATAATCGGGGGCTAATTCTTCATCAGAAATTAAAGATGCAATTGCGGTTGCAGCGGCAATCTTCATTTCTTCGTTAATATCGAGCGCTCTGCAATCAAGTGCACCGCGGAAAATACCAGGGAACGCAAGAACGTTGTTGATTTGATTGGGGAAGTCGCTTCTACCAGTACCAACTACAGCAGCGCCTGCTTCTAACGCGAGATCGGGCATAATTTCGGGTGTGGGGTTAGCCATAGGCATAACGATTGCGCCCTTATTCATAGTGCGGACCATATCTTGAGTTAAAACACCCGGTTGACTTACGCCAACGAAGATATCAGCGCCCTTAACCGCATCAGCGAGAGTGCCTTTTTTGCCAAATTTATTAGTAAATTCAGCAATTTCTTCTTTAGCGGGGTTCATACCTTCTTTTCTACCCTTGTAAATTATACCACGACTGTCGCACATAACTACGTCTTTAGCGCCCATAGAAATCATAAGTTTAGCAATAGCTTCACCAGCAGCACCAGCACCACTAAATACGATGCTAACGTCTTCCCACTTTTTGCCCACGAGTTTAAGTGCATTAATACAAGCGGCAACGCAAACGACTGCAGTACCGTGCTGGTCATCGTGGAAAATAGGAATATCAACTTCGGGATCTTCTTTTAATCTCTTTTCAATTTCAAAACATCTGGGTGCAGAAATATCTTCTAAGTTAATGCCGCCAAAACTTCCAGCGAGAAGTTTAACCGTTTGAACGATTTCATCCACGTTTTTACTTCTAACGCAAAGAGGGATAGCGTCAACGCCGCCAAAAGTCTTAAATAAAACGCACTTACCTTCCATAACGGGCATACCTGCTTCAGGACCGATATCGCCTAAGCCCAAAACTGCCGTACCATCGGTAATAACTGCAACGGTATTACCCCTACCAGTGAGTTCGAACGACTTAGAATAATCATTTTTTATCGCTACACAAGGTTCAGCAACACCAGGAGTGTAAGCAAGTGATAAGTCTTCTTTATTTTCAACTTTTACTTTAGAAATTGTTTCAATTTTGCCCTTCCAAATACCGTGAAGGCGTAAAGATTCTTTAGCGTAATCCATACTAATTTTTTCTCCCTTATATATTATATAACTTTTTTATTTCAAATGTTCTAACAATGTTCATTGTATTAAAAACGCGCGGCTTTGTCAATTGTAAGAACAATTTTTATAATATCAATTTTCTTATATCTTTTATAACTTTTTTGTCAACTTAATATTTTGCTATTTTGAAAGGAAATTTTATTAATTTTTTGTTAAAAATATAAAAAAATAACCCACACAAAAATGCGTGGGTTAAATAATTTTAATTAAATGCTTTGTAGATTGCTCTAATACATTTTTCATAATCAGAGTTGGCAACGCCGATTATAATGTTAAGTTCGCTTGAACCTTGGTCAATCATCTTAATATTGATGTTTTCATTTGCGAGCGCGGTAAAGAGCGTTGCAGCAGTACCGTGACGTCTTGCCATACCGTGACCAACGGTTGCGATAAGTGAAACGTTTTCCATTACGTGAATATAATCGGGGTTAACGTTTTCTCTAATTTCGTTTACAAGGTCGGATAAAACACCGTCTTTAAGTTGATCCGAACTTAAAATTACCGACAAGGTATCAATGCCTGAAGGCAAGTGTTCAACGCAAATATTGAAGTGTTCGACAACTGATAAAACTTTACGGATAAAACCAACTTCCGCGTTCATCATTGATTTTTCAATAAGCAAAACGGTGAAGTTCTTTTTACCAGCGATACCAGTAATAACACTGTCGTTTGCACTTGCCTGATACATATCGTTAGGAACAATCATAGTGCCTTTATCTTCGGGCTTAAAGGTGTTTTTAATATTGATAGGAATACGTCTTCTCATAACGGGAGCGATGGCTTCTGCGTGAAGAACTGACGCGCCCATATAAGAGAGTTCGCGAACTTCCTTATAAGTAATTTGATTGATTGCCTTTGCTTCGGGAACGATTCTAGGATCGCACACTAAGAAACCACTAACGTCCGTCCAGTTTTCATAAAGGTCAGCCTTAATGCCGTTCGCAATGATTGAACCAGTTATATCGCTTCCGCCACGGCTAAAGGTTTTAATTTCGCCTTGAAAGTTTCTTCCAAAGAAACCAGGAATAACTGCTTTTTCAACGTCGTTCAAAGCGTTGTAAACCTTATCAGCGGTGTAATCTTTGTTGAGTTGACCGTGTCTGTCAAATCTGATGATATCCGCAGCATCAACGAACTCAAAACCTAAAAAAGCAGCGGTTACGATTGCTGAAAGATATTCGCCACGAGATGCAGCAAAATCTGGGCATTTGCTTTCGTCGATGTCTTTTTCAGTCTTGTCTAAAACTGAATCGATATCGAGATCGAGTTCTAAATCTTTTACGATTTGCACAAATCTTTCACGAATAATAGAGAAAGATTTTTTGCAAGTACCGAATTCTACTACTTCATCATAGCAGCGGTAAAGCATATCGGTAATTTTAATATCGTCTTTAAAGCGTTTGCCAGGTGCGGAAACAACAACAAATCTGCGAGAAGCATCCGCTTCGATAATGTTTTTAACTTGTCTAATTGAATTTGCATCGGCCATTGAAGTGCCGCCGAATTTACATACTTTTATCATTTTGTTATTCTTCTTCCTTCTAGATAATATCGTTTTTCAACACCTTCCCCCATTGAAAAGGTCTTTCTCGGAAACGCGCCGTTTTTAGAAACGTACTTAAACAAATCCGATTTATCCAACTTTTCAAACAATATACCAACAGCATCACGTCTTTCGTCAACGAGTTTCTTTAAGTTGCTTTCACCGTGAACGTAATCTACTGAACCGCCGTTTTTTTCTAAATAACACTTAATATATTCGTCAACTGCTCTAATTCCTGTGGGCAAGTCGTTTTCGCCATTACACATTCGCTCAGAGCCGTCGTAAATACGCATTATGCCGCCGTCAACTTGCATTAAACCTTTAACGAATTCTTTAGCATCTACACCGAAAACGTATCTATAAATAGGCTCGAAGTAAATACCTTCATCGTAAATGTTTACGAGTTCAACGAGTGCGTATCTTGCGGGATGATTTTGTTTTTCATCATCATTAAGAGTAGCCTTTACGTTGTTCCAGTGCGTTTTTGCTGTTGCTAAAGAATGGTTTCCGTCGCCAACAGCAAATAAGAAGTTATCAACCCTACCGTACTTTTTGGTAAGTCTATCTTCATCTAAAAGCGAACTGAACTTTTGCATTATAGCGTCAGTATCTTCGATATAATACCCTTCGATTGAGCCGCCGCCCATATTTAGAGTAAAATCATAAATCTTCTTAAAAGTTTCACGGCGAGCGTAAAGGTCTTCAGTAATTTCCCTTTTTTCATCGTCGAATAAAACCATAACGTGCGGAAATTCTACATCCGCATCCTTTCTAATCTTTAAGCGGGGCGGAATTCTTTCTTCAATAGTCCCTTCAGTAGCACGAATAAGCGAATCACTCTTTTTAGAGTATTCGTACTTTTCAAGGTCGATTGCCGCCATAAGCCCTATTCTTCTTTCAACGAAAGGTGTTTTTCTTACCGTGAGAATAAAACCGTCACCGTACGAAGTGAACACGCCGTCAGTTAGATAGTTTTTAATGTTTTCGTTAATCTTCTTTATACGCGCATCCGCATTGTCTTCCAAATAAATTTCAGGGAGAGTTAGGTCGAGCGTGGTACGTTTTCCGCACACGTCTTTTTGCAACTTATCCCAGTAATCTTTTTCACTTGTAAACTGGTCGCACGCTATGCACGCCCATGCTTGCATATCATCGACTTTTGGGAGTAATATTTTGTCTTTTCTAATTGCAATTTCTTTCATGATGTTAACCGTTCAAATTTATTACTAATACCGTCAAAACAGAAAGCACTAAAGCGAGCGCTGCAATACCAACGTTAACCCAAAAAGATTTAACTTTATTTTTGCTTTCGTTATCGTTTTGCGGTTGCGAATTAAATTCGTTCATAAAGTGCTGCTCCTTTTATTTTCTTGTTACCTCAAGTTCTTGCCAATAGTAGCGAGTAAGCGTTTTCTTAAGCGCTTCATAATCGGCGTATCTAACGATTTTACCCGCCCTTGCGATTGAAATAATACCAGTTTCTTCAGAAACGATAAGTGAAATTACGTCAATGGTTTCGGTTACGCCTAAGCCCGCTCTATGACGAGAGCCTAAATCTTTTGGGATATTATCCACGTTTTGTGAAAGGGGTAAAAAGCAACCCGCTGCCACAATCTTAGTGCCGTTTATAATCATTGCGCCGTCGTGAAGGGGGGTTTTGGGGAAGAACACGCTTTCAATTAGTTCGCTTGAAATATCACTGTCAAGTTTAACACCGCTATCGAGTACTTGCGTGGGAACGTTACCCGTTGACAAAACGATTATTGCGCCAACGTCGTTTTTAGACATGTTTTGGAGCGCTTTAATAATTTCAGCAACGCATTTTTTAACCCTTTCTTCATCGTATGAAACGCCGTGTTTTAAGTCGGTTGTCTTAATCGGTTTTCTAGTAAGAATAATTCTCTTTAATTCCACAGAATACAAAATCATAATGGCAATTAAGAAAATGGTGGGGATTATCAAGAAGAACGCCGTATTGATTTCTTTGGGGAAAGAAATTACTGCCGCGCCGATAATCATTACCGCAACGAAAAGCGCAACTAACGCTTGTGCTTTGTTGTCCATTAAGAACTTTATCATGTAAAAATACAAAACGGCAAACACCAAAACGCTTACACACATTGCAAACGCAAAGTTAGGATTTCCAACAAAATTATTCCACGTTGCCGCTATTCTATCAATAAGGTTCATACTTCACCTCTACCTTTCTACCATTATCGTAAAAACGGTAAGCCACATGCGTTCGTTTGCATCGGCAAGCCCGCTCTTTATTTTATAATCCGCGTCGCAAAGCGCGTCTACCGCTTGCTTTAACGCCTTTTTCTTAAACTTTGCCGCTTGTTCTTTAGTCTTTCTTGCAGCAAACTCTTTTACGCCCAGCGCAGTTGCTAGTTCGCCAAGCGGAAGGTCGCTTATAGCCGCGTGCAAAAGCCTTCTATAATAGTTATAAACCGAAGTCAAAATTCTTTGCGGCGTTTCGCCTTTACTCATCATATCGGTTATAACTTCAAGCGCAAGGTCAACCTTGCCTTTCGCTATGTAATCGGTCATTTCATAAACTTTGTATTCAGTGTCTCTTGCAACCATGCTGGATACGGTTTCCATACTAATAGTTCCACCGTTGCCACTATAATCACAAAGTTTTTTAGTTTCAGTTTCTATACGCGTCATATCGCATAAGCAATATTCGCACAGCGTTTTTGCCGTTTCCGCATCAATCGTAACGCCGTTTTTTTGACACTCACCCTTTACCCATCTCGTAAGAATAGCCGCGTCTTGCTTAGAACAATCGACAACCGTTACTCCCGCTTGTTTTTTTAATTGCTCGCAAGGCTTTTCGTTAAGCACCACAAGCAAGCCAAACGGCGAAGGATTTTCAAAATACTCTTTTAGCCCGCCCTTGAAAAAATCTTGCTTAGGATAGAACTCTCTAAGCACGGTCAAGCGCTTTTCACTCATAAACGGATAGCCGTTAAGCGAAGATAAAAGTTGCTCTTTCGTGCACGCACTATCGAGCACTGTAAGGTTTAAATCGGGCTCGGTAACGAACTTGTTTTTAAGCAGAGAAAAACCGCGTTCTCTAAAAAACGCGTCCTCGCCTTCAAATAAATAGACGGGAAAACACTGTCCGTTTTCCACACTCATCTTAAACTCTGCATACTTCAAGACAACATTACCTCGTATACATTTTAGCATTTTAATTAGCATTTTGCAACGATATTGCAGCCTTTTTTTAAAGTTATTATATTATATAAATTCTATTATAGCAGTACCAAAAGTCTCGCCATCGGTAAAAACGCTACTGTGCCTATAACTTATAGGGTGCTTTGGCTTGTAAAAATTAAGCGCAAGGTCAGCGTTAAACGAGCAAACCATTAGGTCAAACTTACCGTTAAGTCCGTAGTAACTATCCACTTCATTAAATGAAAAAATTGCAAATCTTTTGCCCTTAATCTCGGCGGTAATCGCCCTGCCGTCTATGACGTATTCACACAAAATATCCCCAGCAATAAAGTCTTGATGAGCATTTGCGTTTTCCATTTGAACACCGAAAGATTTTTCTATAATCTTTTCTTTCATATCGTCTTTATCGCCAAAATAAATTACCTTTTCTAAGTCAAAAACAGTGTTAAGTTTTGTCATAAACACTTGCGCATCAATGCTTGTGTCGTTAAAAAACACAACCGTGTCAATATTTTTAACACCATATCTATCAGAAATACTCTTTAATCTTGCAGCGGAAAAACCGTAAGATGCTTTACTTGCGAACAAAATATTTTCGTCCTTTGCATCAATTATGGTTACGCAAAGCCTTTCAGAACCAACCACGAAAACTTCAGTTTTTTCATTTTTAATAACACCTATCGCAACCGAACTTACTACGCCTATAATCGTGCATACGATTAACGCTATAATTCTATGTATTCTTTTAAGGTTTATGAAGTTACTTGGTATTATACACGCTGCGTAATAAACAAAAGTCAATATTCCAAAAGCAAAACCGCCAACCACTAACTTTTCAAAATCTACTGCATTTATTACTACATTTATAAAGTAAAGCACGTATTTTGGCAAAAATAAGGTAATATTTGCTATATTAAACAGCCCGCCGATAATTACTGCAATAAGAAGCGCTATAAAAATTACTGATGCAACGGGAATAAAAATTATATTTAACAATACCGCAACGGGCGAAAAATAACCAAAGTTATCTAAACATACTGGGATGCTTGATATTTGCGCGGCAAGCACTATCGCTAAAGACGATGCTACCTTTTTAGGCAAAAATTTCAATAGTTTTTCTATGGGTTTTGTTAAAACCATCATTCCTAAAACAACAACGAACGATAATTGAAAACCCACGCTAAATAGTTGTACTGGCGAAAATATAAGTATCAATATTGCCGCTAACGATATTGACGACAAACCGTCGTATCTATCCCCTTTGACCGCGGAAAATAGCATAACTGAAGTCATTACCGCAGCCCTTATTGAAGATGCTGAAAACCCGCATATCCCCGAATAGAAAAACAGTGAAAAAGATATTACTATCGCCTTTAGCAATCGGTTTGCTTTTAATTTGTCAAACACAAACGAAAGCGTGGTTGCTAAAAAGCCGATATGTAGCCCTGAAACGGCAAATATATGCGCAATACCCGCATATCGGTATGAAGATAATAGTTCATAGTCGATTTGCTCGTCGTTACCAGTAAGCATGGCGTAAGCAACGGAAAATTCATCTCTTTCTAACGCAGTAGAAAGAGTATCTCTAATGAATATATTTATGCTTTCAAAAACGGTCGGCTCGCTAGATATAACTTTTATACTACCAGCATTAACTTCCGCGGTGTACTTAGTTTTATAAATTAAGTTGTAAGCGGAAAAAGAATTGTCGTAAATAATAGGGTTATCAATAAGGTAACTAGAAAAGGTTACTTTGTCCCCTACGTCTATATCAATATTACCTTTAATATACACGTACGCCTTATAACTAAGTTTGCCTTTAATATTTCCGTCAACAGTAATATTTTCTATGATAAGCCTTTTGCCCGTAAGCGTATCTGCGCTATCGGAAACGTGAGCGGTAATACCATAATAATGATTATCAAGGCTGGCGTTTTCATAATCTTTTATCGCATAATGCATTAGCGCGCCGCTGACAACAAAAAGTACGCTTATAACACAACAAAGAATCGTTTTTGCAAGGCTGGAAAATTCTTTATTTACAGGCAAAAATACTGCGACGCATAAAGATAAAAATAGCGCGCAACAAATTACGCCCCACACTACGCTATTCAGTATAAAATTATACGCTGCGACTACACCCAAACACACGGATAGTGCTGAAAACACCGCAGGTCTTAAGTTAAAACGCTTTATCTTTTGCACTTCTCAAAATTTCCCTTGCTTTTTATAACAAAATTTTATGATAAATCTCAAAAAAAGTCAATCTAATCGTTGTGTTATGGTTAATATTTTGCTATAATTAAGTTAGCCTTCGTGGTGCGATAGGGAACGCCAAAAAAAATCCACAGATATTATTAAAAGAAAGCCTATATCCATTATTGAATAGCGGTGCTCTTGACCGTCGTTTATTCCGGTCGCTAAATAAGAGATGCAGAAGCAATAAGTGCGGCATTCCCCTGTTAACAAAACGGGTTAATATTTTGCGTTTCCGTCGGCCAATGCAGGTGTTTTTTTGATTTTTTTCATAAACCTTTTGATTTTTAAAATCGTTTATGCTAAAATATAAATAGTTTAAGCGCTATAAACGCGCTAAAATGCCATCATGGTCAAGCGGCTAAGACGTCGCCCTCTCACGGCGAAAACCGGGGTTCGATTCCCCGTGGTGGTGCCAAATAAAAAGATAGGTTTTTTCTATCTTTTTTTTATTTTACATTACGGGTTGATGAGAACCCCGTGGTTCGGGCGACTTTGACTTTTCTTTCTTGACGGACAAGCCCATCGTAACGCAGTGGAGATGCTTCCCCGTGGTGGTGCCAAAAAAGACAGACAGGTTAATACTTGTCTGTTTTTATTTTAGTTTATAGCAAGAAAATATTAATTAAAAAGCAAAACAATACAAAAGAAGGCGGAAAAATTTCCGCCTTCTTTTGTATTTTCGAGGTAACAACTATAAAAAAGTGCTTTAATACTAATTAATCTTTTCTAAAATCTCCTTTGCCATTTCAATTACTTTATTCCCTTTTATACCTAATGCATTACTATACAATCTATTCTTGTCCATTTTTAGAACTTGCAAAAGCCAAAAATCGTGCAAACTTTTCGTGTTGTTAAATATACTTTTTCTCATGTCTACAGTAGAGCAGTTCTTCCAATTGTCATGATTTTTATCTACTTCCAAATAATACTTATAAGAAACAAACCAACACGCGCCCATTGAAGTAAATTGTCTACCGCCGTCAAAATTATACTCATGCTTTTTATTCATTATTATTCTCCTTGTTTTTCATTTCTTAAAAAATCGTTAATTTCAATTTCCGTCAAGTTTATATCAAATGAAAAACATATTGTTTCTAAAGTATATTCCGTATTATATCCGTCTCCGTTTGTAAAGATATTTATTCTTTTATCCATTTGGTATACGCCTTCCGTTACCGTCCCATCACTCCACTCAGCAACGAATGCTTCTTCTTTTGAAGGAGTAATGATACCCTTATTAATTAAACTTTCAAAATTCTTCTTATAAACTGTTTCAGCAAATATTTTGCTTTTATATACCAATGCCATATCTATGGTTTGCAAGTCCATATCAAAGTCATAACTTTTTTCTTCAAAAAATTCAATATTATAAAAATCGCAACTGTTTTCAGTCTTCCAATACTCATTAATCTTACTATAAAAAACAGGAGTATTTGAATAGATTATTGGCTCTAAATTTTCTGCTTGTTCATTTTGTTCAATGAACTTTACGCTATATACTCTTGAAAAATGCTTCTTCAATTCTTGAATATTTTCTTTATTTTTAATATTATTATAAAGTTCAATAAAATAACCGATGTTATTCATTCTCCACTTATCAGCGGCCTTTTCCGTATATATTTTAATAATTTCATCTCTTGTAAAAATATCTTGCTTTACATCTATTTCTTCTTTATTAAAAGCATAAGGAACATACATATTAGCGATTCTATTATTATATTTATTCTTATTTAATATAAGTTTTTTAAGTATGTTTTTTTCTTCTATTGTTAAATGAGCCGTTTTTGACAAAGTATTTATCTCATCTCTAAATAACTCATCGATAGAAACTCCCATAACCTTTGCAATAGCAATAATTGTCGGCAAATCAGGAAAAGCGTCTGCTGATATCCATCTTGATACTTTTTTATAAATCGATTGAGTATCAAAATTATCCAACCCTAACAATTTATTAACCTTTTCCCCAAAAGCAACTCTTGTAAGTTTGTTCTTTTCATTTTGCGTAGAGATGATAAATTGATTAATGTTTTTACCTAATTTTTTGCTACAGTTTTTAATAAAAGTTGATTTGTTCATTTTATTACTCCTAAATTTTTCTTTGGTTAACCTTACAATCACATAATACCACTTTTAAAGGTATTATTCAAGGACTTTTAATAGAAATATAGGACATTACATGTGCAATATTTAATTTTTTTATTTTTTGTGTTTTTTAATACTTATACCTTATATAATAAATTTTTTAGTAAAATTTTTAATAACTATATTCATTTTCTTGCAAAATTTTGCGTTTTAGGTTATTATATTTTTATACTATATTTATAGAAGGTTTTATTTATGAAAAAATTGTACTCAGGTAAAACAAAAGACGTTTATCAACTTGAAAACGGCAACGTTCTCTTAAAGTTCAAAGATGATTGCACTGGTAAAGACGGTGTGTTCGACCCCGGTGAAAACGCCGTTGGCTTGACTATCGACGGTATCGGTAAGGCTAACCTTCAAACTTCAGTATACTACTTTGAAATGTTAAAAAAAGCAGGCATTAAAACCCATTACGTTTCTGCTGATATTGAAAACGCTACTATGGAAGTTCTTCCTGCTGAATGCTTTGGTAAGGCTCAAGGCGGTAACGGTTTAGAAGTTATTTGCCGTTTGGTTGCTACCGGCAGTTTCATTAGAAGATACGGCGAATATATTAAGAACGGTACTAGACTTGAAGGTGGCTACGTTGAATGCACTTTCAAGAACGACGAAAAGGGCGATCCCCTTGTTACTGGTGAAGGCTTGGCGGCATTAAAGGTTATGACCCCCGAAATGTTTGAAGAAATGAAGGCTCAAACCTTGAAAATCACCAAAATCGTTGCTGACGACTTAAAAGAAATCGGTCTTGACCTTTGGGATATTAAGTTTGAATTCGGTTACAACAACGGCGAAGTTATCTTGATTGACGAAATTGCATCAGGCAATATGCGTGTTTACAAGGGCGACCAAATCGTTGAACCCGTTGAACTTACCAAACTCATCAACAACAGATAATTTAATTAAAACTAAAAAGCCACTCTTTCCAGAGTGGCTTTTTTTTGTTATTATTTTTGACATTGTTTTAAGTGTGATAGATACAAGTTAGGCAAGGCTCGCAGTATTGCGCCGTAAATATGATATGAAACTCGTTTTAAGACATAGTTACAAGCAAGACAAGGAAACGCGAAGTTTGACGATGTGCGCGTACTTGCCGTACGCAATCAAGGCAAACTGATGCTTGACACAGTATTGCGCCGTAAATATGCCTTAAAAATTAAAGTCTTTCCACTTCCCACCATTTAGCCTATGCAACTCTTCAGTTGCTAAGAAGAACTTTTCAACTACGCTGTGCTCGGGGTAAAATTCGTAAAATTCGCCGTCAACGAAAGTATAGAAACGACTTAAATCAGTACACATACCGTATGTGGGTAAGTTTACGCTGTCGATAAAGAAAGTAAATTCTTTGCCGTCTTTAGTGCCTTTATACTCTAAACCTTTGCGATTTAAAGTAAGCGTGCCTTCGCCAACAATTAAAGAAGTTGCTTGATTTTTAAGCATTCCGTTATCGGGGAGAGTGCCAAGTTTAACCTTTTCGGTTAAAACAAATTTTTCATCCTTTACTTCTTCCCTAATTACCGCGCGCTGCATATTAAACCACTCGGTTTGAGTTTCGGGGATAACGCAAGTGTCGTCTAATGGTGTCATAGCATAAGTTTTATCAATAGTCATACCGTTACCACACGCCGTGCAGTAAAGTTTGTTGCCTTCACTTTTCATAACGTGTTGTTTTTTACACTTAGGACACCAAAACAATAGGTCTTCTAAATGCTCTGCACCGTTATCGCCGATATTATACTCGTTCTTTTGAACTTTATTCCAAGCGTAATCATCGTGATAAATGGTCTTATTGATAATATTTTCAATTTCTTCCGCGGAATATTTTTCTAAATCTTCTTTAGTAAAAAGTAAATCTATATCAACTTCCACTCTACCTAATCGATCGTTAAGGTTATACTTGGGGCTGGTTAAATATCCGCCCTTGATAACCGAGCAGTAAACCGGAAGTTTAAAATGCTTAATCATTTTACCAGTTCCCACGGCAACCGGTTGATTTGCACCCGAAATTGAACTCATGCCTTCGGGGAAAATCATAATGTTTCCGTTGTCTTTTAAGATAGTTCTAACTTCTCTTAAAGTATAGTTATCGGGCACAAAGTTTCTTTTTGGAATAACTTTCAAAAGGTTAAACACACCCGCTAAGTGTGAACGGAAAAATTCATTATACCCCGCAACGAAATTCATTCTATTGGGAAGTGCGGGCACGCCCGTAAAGATGTAATCTAAGCGCGACGCGTGGTTACTTATAAATATAAATTGGTTCTTTTCTTTACTAACGTCCGCTTTGATATTATAGTGAACGTTATACTTTTTTGCAACGAAAGTTTTCCACACCCAGCCTAGCAAGTTATACATGAAGTTGGGTTTAGAAATCTTTCTTTTCTTTAGTTGTTCTTTGATATTTTTAGCCATACCTTTCTCCTTTTACACCAAATAAAAAGTGCAAGTAGATAATTTTTTACGCTTTAATTTTAATTCTTTTCCGCTATCCATTTTGTACAAATATCCGTCTGAATATTTACAATTATTGCAATCTCCGCCGATATGATTTTTTATCGGACAATGGCGAAGCGTCATATAAGCAAAGTCAGTTCTATCTAAAACGCCGTCTTCTGCTGAAATTATCGGCTTATTGTAATGTGATGCAGTTACCGAGTTATATACGTTAAGCCCACCACCGATTATAATTTCCGTATTAAATTTAAGTGCATAATAGTTATTTGCAATTATTCCTACACCAGTTTTTTCAACTAAATCTTTAAGTAATTCAATATCTTTTTTTAAAGCAAAGTTAGGCGTGTCAAGATAGAGTTTTTTGCCTTGATTTAAGCACTTTTTCTTTAACGCAAGCACTTTGTCAAGTTCGTAAACTTCGGGCGAATAAACTATATTTTTGGCAGTCAAATCACAGTTTGTATCGTTAATAAATTCAAAGTCTATAAATGCTTTGACTGGCTTTTTACTACAGATATTTATTGCCTTTAACGGTACACGTTCAACCGTTATCAATTGGTTGTAAAGGCTGTCGTAAACAGTTCTTCTAAACTCGTTGAGTTTGCTCTTTTGAATAAATACTCCGTCCGTATTAAACTCTGTAATGTTTGGCTCGAAATACTCGCTTTTTGCAAAGTTTAGGGCTAAATCTTCAATTGATAACGGAATTTTTTGCGCTTTATCTAAAATCTCGCCAAACACTTCTACTATTGCCCCGCCAAGTTTTGCCGTCGCTTTTATTTTAGCGTTAGCGTAAGCCCAAATTTTTAAGTCAACCATTCTTTTTAAGGTTGCCGATAAGGTTTTATTTTCTAATTCCGCATCAATTATTAAATTTAAACTATCCCCCACTGCTAAATTTTGCGTGGTTGTTAGCATATATTTACCGCTTGAAATATTCTTTAAGTCGTACGCGGTTAAAACGCTCTTTTCAGTGCCGTTATTAAATACTTTCAATGATGATTTTGGCGAAAGATTTCGGTTAGAATAAAAATAAACTTGGTTAAAGTTTTTGCCCTTATTAACCTTTTCAACCTTGCCGATAAATATGCCGATATGGTTTTGAAGATTTGATATAATCTTGCCATTTCCATCAAAGTACCCCGCGGTATATTCACGATTAAACGCAAGTTTAAGGTTATCTTGACTTGTCTTTTTACCGTCTAACGCCTTTTTATATTCTTTAGTTGCGGTTGCAACGTAGAAAGGTCGCCTTGCTCTGCCTTCAATTTTCAAAACGTCAACGCCCGCATCTAACAAAGCATCAAGTTTTTCTATCATATTAAAATCTTTTGCACTTAAAAGATAGCCTTTTTTCAAAGATTTGCCGTTTTTACAAAGGGTGTAAGGCAAGCGACAAAGTTGCTTGCAGCGCCCCCTATTTCCGCTTGCATTAAAAAGATAAGAAGAAAGATAGCAATTACCTGAAAAACTTACACAAAGCGCGCCTTGCGCAAAGTATTCTATTTCAAAATCAGTATTTTGTTTTATTCTTTTTATTTCGTCTAAAGGTGTTTCCCTTGCGAGAACAATCCTTTTAATCCCAAACTGTTTTAAATATAGTGCGCCTTCTAAGTTGTGGATAGCCATTTGCGTACTTGCGTGAAGTTCTATTTTGGGGTAATTTTCCGCCATTAGTTTAATCAGCCCTAAATCTTGAATAATGAACGCGTCAACGCCTAAGTTGTACGCTTTAACAATAATATCCAAAGCGTCTTGAAGTTCTAAATCAGTAAAGAGTATATTTATCGCAAGACACACCTTTACGCCGTAAATATGACAAAAGTCAACGGCATCCTTCAAGTTAGCCATTGTAAATCCATCGATATTATTGCGCGCGTTAAACTCGTTTATCCCAAGATAAACTTCATCAGCGCCGTTAAAAATAGCGGCTTTTAAACATTCAAAATTGCCCGCAGGGGATAAAATCTTCATAATCTCTCATTAAAGAATAAATTAATTAACACACTTTTATTTTATCACTTTATACATTTTTAGTCAATAATTATATAAAGGTAACAATAAACATAAAAAAGCACCCCAAAGGTGCTTTTTTATGTTTATTGTTCATTATCTTCGTAGCAGGATAAATCTCCGCTTGCGCTACGATCCCCTTGTCCGTCAAAGTTTGTCCGTCATATGACGGGCGAACCTTAGAACCTAATCAATCTACTACTCATACGCAAACAAAAAACACCCAAAAGGGTGTTCTTTGTTTGGCAGGGGTAGCAGGATTCGAACCTACGCGTAACGGAGTCAGAGGCCGTTGCCTTACCGCTTGGCGATACCCCTATTTATGCTACTTTTGTATTTTATCAAATACTCTGTTTTTTTTCAAGCGTTTAGAACATAAAATAAAAAAATGCAATAATACTTTTATTTTATTGACTTATCTACAGTTTTTTGTTATAATTTAATCGTTAAAAAATATATATTAATATAAGGAGTGAAAATCATGGCAAAGATCGAATCCACTATTCTTAAGAAAATGGTAAACCTTAGTAAATGGTATTTAGGTAAGGATATGGAACTTAATGGTTTTGGTGGCGTTATGCTTCGAATTCTTTTCTTCTTTGTAAACATTTTATGGTGGATTGCTTTAGGCGTTCTTTGGGTTTTAGCAATTATCGCACTTATCTTTTTTGAAATCCCCACTAAAATGCGTGCTAAATCATACAAGGCAAGAATGAAGAGAATTGACGTTGACATCTATGCTTCACACAAAAGACCTAGAGACTAATTAGTAAAAAAATAAGAGAGTATCAAAACGATACTCTCTTTTATTTTATCATTTTTATATCAACGCGCTAAACAACATATACATAAGCGGAATTACCACTATTGACAAAACGGTTGATAATAACACGTAAATTGAAGCAGAGTCGCCATCAGCGCCGAACTGAACAGCAAAGAGTGCGGTACTGGTTGCGCACGGCATTGAAAGCAAGAAGAAGAGCGTATTCTTAACTTCCATTGAGATAGGTAAAAATGCAATAATTGCTATGGTAATTAGTGAACACACAACTAACTTTAAGAAAGAAGTTATGTACGCCCATTTATCGCTAAATAACTTTTTAACTTCTAGATTAGAAAGTCTTATACCTATAACGAACATCGCAAGCGGAGTAACGGTGTTACCAAGGAAGTTGCACGCGTTTGCAAGGTTAGTTAAAATCAAGTCCAAAGTAGAGCCGTCAGCAGCAAGGTCCACGAGCGGTTTTTTGAGCGTTATAAACAACACGAAACCCAAAACGATTGCAATAATCGTAGGGTTAAGAATAATTTTCTTTAATGAAACGTTTTTCATGCTGCCAGTAACTAAATACACACCGAGCGTCCAGTTAAGAATATTGAACACGGTCAATACGACTGCGGTGTAAATCATAATTTCGCCCCAAACGGTAGACGCACCAAAAAGTGTTTGCAAGAACGGAACGCCCATATATGCGCAGTTACCGAAAACACTTGCCGCGCGCACGCAGCGAAGTTTAGCACTGTCGCCACGAACGAAGATTTTAACAACAACGAACATTGCTAAGTGCACTGCAAACGCAATACCCGCAACGATAAGCATATTCATTGCGATAGAAGAATCAAATTCTTTACCTTGAAAACTCATAAACACGAGTGCCGGTTGACAGCCGTAAAGAACGATAGTTGATAAAACTTCACTTGCCTTTTCAGGCAAAAGTTTCATTTTATTCAAGATAAATGCAGGTACTGCTAAAAGTATAAGCGAGATAACCGCTATTAAAACCGTAACAAAATCAATTCCCATTTTACTTTTCCTTTTGTAAAACTAGTTATAAATATCTTTTTATTTCTTCGCACTCTTTCGCTTGTTTTGCGGCGTAATTAAACGCTAGAAAAACTGCCGTGGTATCAAAACGCGCATCGTGGAAGTTTGCCGCGTTTCCAAAAACTTTTTTAGAAACTTCTTGAATTTTATTATCACTTATTTCAAAGTGTGCACAAAGTTCGGCTAGTTTTGGGTACTTATACCCTTCGCCTTTCTTTTTTGGAAGTTTACAAACGGGTGTAAACTTTTTCATTGTGCAAAACTCGTTTTTTATCTCAAAAACCTTGCCAAGCCTTTCAAACTCCGCGCGCATAAATGAAAAGTCGAACGCGGTGTTGTGCGAAACTATTAGGTCGGCTTTAGAAAAGTCGTTTTCTATAACTTCTATGTAATCACTAAAGCGCTTATCCCCAGAAAGTTCTTTTAATTTCCCTATTGAAAAACCGTGAACTAAGTAAGCCGAATAATCCATATTATCAACCGTAAAAAACAAGTTGCGCGCACTCAAAAGGTCGCCTTCTTGCATTATGTAAGACAGTTGACAGATTTGACCGGGGTTAAGCGAAGTTGTTTCCGTGTCAAAAAATAATACCATATTTCAATTAAGAAAACGCAGGTTTAATTAAGGTTAAGCCTGCGTTTAATTTTATTTTTAATATTAGCCTTCAATCAAATCAGCATATCTATCAGCGTATTTGGTTACGCCGCCGTTAGCGTTATAAACGTGGTCGTTTAAGAGCTTGTTTTGAACTTTGCTGATTTGTTTTGATACTCTAGTAGAAGCTACGCTATTGAAGAACTTGTAAAGGAAGGTGTCAGTATCAACGTCTTCATCATCCCAGTTTTCAACGAGTGCTTTCATTTGATCTTCCCAATAAGAAACATTACCAGTTGTATCCATTGCAAAGTTAAGATAACTTTCTAAAGTTGAAAAACCTTCAATACCCGTAAATGCTTGTGAGAAGAACATTACGTGATAACCGTAATCGGTTGCAACGATGATGTAACTCTTTCCACCGAGAGCGATAAGTTCTCTACCAGCATCGGCAAATTCTTGAACGTAAGTTTCGCTGCCAACGTCAGGAATAGGCTCAATTGTGTAACCTTTATAGGTGTTGAGTGAACCGGGGTCGGTTGAGAAAGCAAATAAGAGTTCGTTAATCTTAGCATCGTATTCTTCAACTGCGCTGTTGTTAACAACTTTCTTGTAAATTGAAACGCCGTCAGAAGAAGTTTTAGCGTTGCTTTGAACTGAACCGTAAACGTATTCGTCCATCATCTTAACGAATTCGTCAAGGGTGTATTCCTTAATGCTGTCAATACGGTATTGAGCCGTATATTCTTCATCATCAACGTGGTCTTTATTAACGTGGGTTACAGTGCCGCCGAAAGGCAAACTGTTTTTAGCGTCTTTAACGAGAGTATAGTCCCCGGTAAAGCAATTGGTTTCAGTATCAAAATCATAACCGCTTAAAAGCCAAGTTGAACGCAAATCTTTAACGATAGTTTTATCAAGAATTTCCTTTCTTAATTCTGCTTTTTTAGCAATATCAGTAGTTTCGATATCGTTGATTTTAGCGGTTTGATTTGAATCAGCACCTAAAAGAAGGTTATAAACGTAACCGTAAGTACCGTTTCTACCAACTAATACGGGATCTTCCGCAGTTGCAGAAGATAACTTTTCAGCAAATTCGCTATCACTCATTTCTGATTGAGTATTAAAGTTGTTTTCGTAAACGTTTTGTAAATCTTCGTAAGTAACGGACTTTCTTGCAGCGTCGTTAATTGCTTTTTCAAATTTTTCAACGATAGTATTTTCTTTATAACTCTTCAAAGAGTCTTTATAGTAAGCAGTGCTTTCAATGCTGCCGTCGTAATTACCTAAAAGTTCGTTTTGTTCTAAAAGTTCAATAACTTCATTATAAGCAGCACGGCGGTCGGTAGAACTGTTGGTGTCAATCTTATACGCCTGCTTTTGAGCGTTAGTAAGTTCTTTTTCCTTATTAGCAGCGTCAGTGGGAACGGCTCTAACTTCACCAACGATGGTGTCGGTTACGCCGTGGTCGTGGCCTTCCATATAACCATGAATCATCGAGTTCATATCTTTTTTAGTCATATATTCAGCATCGATAATTTCATCTTCGGTAAGGTATCTATCCAAATCCCAAGTACCCTTGTCTTCATTAACAACGTTGCCGTAATAAATGCTTGAAGAATCAGCATTATTAAATTGAATAATCGCGTTTTGAACGTATACTCTAGTGGTAATGAGTTGGTTTACGATAAGGTTAATAACGCGTTCACGGGTATAACCGTAACTTTGTTCGTAAATATAACCGTAGTTAATATAACTCATTGCTACTTCTTTCTTGTAAATATTTTCTTCAGGAGCGTCTGCAGCAATCTTAACGGTTGCAATCACCTGATTCATATTTCTTTCATTATCCACTGTTACGAGATTACAGCCGCCTAGAAAGGTCATGCTCATTACAAGTGTCATTACTAATGATACAACAGCGACCAAAATTTTCTTCATATATTCTCTCCCATTGAAAGACTAATTTTTTACTATACCCATAAAGTATATACTATACGAGCAAAAAAAGCAAACAATTTTTTTTAGTTTTCACTATTTTTTGCCCTTTTAAACGAAATTCAACTCTCTTTTAAAGAGTATGAGTTAAAAACTCTCTCATAATCGACAACATCTCAGCGTTACTTTGTCCATCCCTTACGAACTCTAACGCGGGTAAATTACTCATAGATACGACTACGCTATCAGCAAAAGCATCCATTGCGGACACGAGTTTTTTCTTTGCGAATACTTTAAAGTCATCAAAAACCAAACTCACGTCCGACTGGCGAACGTTGATTTCTTTTGCACCTAAACGCGCGGCGAGCATCTTTACTACGGCTATGTTTATAAGGTTATCCGCTTCTTCGGGGAGCGCGCCGTAAACGTCGCTAATTGATGCGCGGAATTCCTTTTCAGTATCTAACGAATTTATTTCCGCAATCTCTTTATAAGCGTCCATTCGCGCGACGTTGCTTTCAATGTAATCATCGGGTATAAACGCGGTTACCCTTATATCCAGTTCGGGGATAACTTCAACCTTACCAGAGAGTTCTTCACGGAGAAGTTTAGAATACAATTCGTAACCGATTTTTTCCATATGACCGTGCTGTTCCGCGCCCAAAATATTGCCCGCACCCCTAATCTCTAGGTCGCGCATAGCAATCTTGATACCGCTGCCCATTTCCGCAAACTCAATAATAGCGTTCAAGCGTTCAAAAGCCGTCTGCGACAATATTTTTTCACGCTTAAAGGTAAAATAAGCGTATGCCAAGCGGTCGCTTCGACCTACTCTACCCTTTAATTGATAGAGTGTGGATAGCCCAAGTTTATCCGCGTCTATTACTATAAGCGTGTTGGCTTTGGGTAAATCTATACCGTTTTCAATAATTGTAGTGGATATCAAAACGTCGTATTCGCCGCGATAGAATGCTAAAACGTTTTGTTCCATAACGCGTTCTTCCATTTGTCCGTGAACGACGGTTACTTTTAAGTTAGGCATTAAACGCTTAACCGATTCAGCAAAAGTAAAGATAGTTTCCACACGGTTATAGAGTATAAACGCTTGTCCACCCCTATTTATTTCACGCGAAACGGCATCTTTAATCAGCGTTTCTGTCTCTTCTGTTACGTAAGTTTGTACAGGCAAACGTTTTTTGGGCGGCGTGTTAATTGTACTTATTGAACGTATACCAGATAGCGACATATGCAGCGTTCTAGGTATAGGCGTTGCCGTCAAGGTAAGCGCGTCTACGTTAGTCTTTAAAAGTTTGATTTTTTCTTTATGTTCAACGCCGAATCGCTGTTCTTCATCGAGTACCAAAAGTCCTAAATCTTTAAACTCAATATCCTTACTTAAAAGCCTATGCGTGCCGATAATAAAGTCGATTTTGCCGTCTTTTAAGTCTTGTACAATCTGTCTTTGTTGTTTTGCCGTCTTAAATCTATTAAGGCAAGCAATTTTTATGCCAAAATCCTTAAATCTTTGAAGTGCGGTGTTATAGTGCTGTTCGGTTAAAATCGTAGTGGGAGCAAGCATTGCCGCTTGCTTGCCGTTTGCAACTGCGCGGAACACAGCGCGGAATGCAACTTCAGTCTTGCCAAAGCCAACGTCGCCACACACCAACCTATCCATAACCTTTCCGCTTAACATATCCGCCTTAATATCCACGTTTGCTTGCGCTTGGTCGGGCGTATCTTCAAACGGAAAAGCCCCTTCAAACATATCTTGAAGTTCTCTGTCGTCGGTAAATTTATAACCTTTTAATTCATCGCGTTCTTGATAGAGTTTCTTTAGGTCAAAACTCATCTTTTTAATACTTTCGCGAACGTTCTTTTTTATCCTTTCAAAGTCCTTTCCACCTATCTTTGAAAGACGCGGTTTTTTGTCCCCACCAAGATATCTAGTAAGGATATCCATTTGTTCTACGGGTACGTATAAAATATCCCCGCCGGAGTATTCAACCGCCACGTAATCTTTAGTGCCTTCGGTTGTGGTAATCTTCTTATTACCTAAAACTCTACCTACACCGTGAATTTCGTGTACGCAATAATCGCCGACTTCGGGCGCAGTGAAAAATCCTTTTTTCTTGCTTTGAATTTTACGTGCGGAAACGGGCTTAGCAAAAAGGTTACCACTTCCTATTACCACCGCTTTTTCTTCGTGGAAGATAAAGCCGCGCGATAATTTTTGGCTTATTACGTTTACACCTTTAGGTTCGCCGCCATAATCTACCGCAGATGCTATTCCCCTGTAAGAAAGTTCAAACGCGAAGTTATCCGCGCGCTTTTTATCGCCCGTACAAACGGTTATAGAATAACCGCCTTTAAGCCAGTTGTCAATATCAGTAAAAACTTCCTTAAAATCAAGTTGATAATCGGCAACACCACCCACTTGCGGATTTACTATTTTTAGGGGGTTGAAAAACGGTATTGCAGTTGATAGCGCTTGCATAGCAACCACTCTATAACCGTTGATTTTTTCGGTAAGTTTTTCAAGCCCTAAGAAATTATCCTTTGCGAACGAGAAAACTTCGCCCGCTTCTCTTAGCGAATTAAATCTTTCTTCAAATTCCGTTTGGTTGAGAGTACCGAGTTCGTGCACGCGGCGCGCTTCATCAATAACTATTACCGTTTCCTTATCTAAATAATCAAAAATGCTTGCGCAAGAAGATGACAAAACGGAAAGCGTACCCATGAGATAAGCGTCGCGATTTTCCATAGCCACTTCTAAATCGCCATATAAAACGTTAAGCCTTACTTTTTGCTCTCTATTAGCGTTCTTTAGTTCGCCCTTTAATATGCTCTTGAAAAGCGCAAAGTCATCATTTTCAAAAATAAACTCCGCTGCTTGCAAAATCTTAACGCTGTCAAGGTATCCTAGGCTTTGTCTACTCTCCGCGTCGTAAGATTTTATGCTTTCAATCGTATCGCCGAAAAAGTCTACTCTAACGGGGTTTTCAAAGCCCACTGGAAACACGTCTAAAACGTCGCCACGGACGGAAAAAGTGCCTTGCGTATTAGGATTTTCAGTACGCACGTACCCTAAAGTTACCAAGGTTGAAACCACTTCGCCTTGATGAAAGTCTACGTCTCTTACTAGTGTAATAGAGCGGATAGATTTGGGTGCGGTTTGCATAAGCGTTTCCGCCGTTGCAACTATAACTGAAGCATCACTAATTTTATCGAGTGCGCAAATACGCGCGTAAGTATTATCTTTAGAAAACGCCCTTGCTTGCAACAAAATTTCATCCTTAGGCGGGATATAAACGGCACTTTTCCCCGAAATTTCATTGATAGCATCCACAGCAAGGCGTGCAGTTAAACCGTCCTTTACGATATATAAAACCTTTTCATCGAGCGCGGAAACCATAAAATTCTTGAAAGCATCAGCAACGCCAAAAACCGCCGAAGGAATACCTTGGCGGACGTGCGAAATAAACTCTTTTAAAGAATTTTCGCGGTTTTTTAATTTTATGATTTGCTCAAGCATATATAAAGTATCTCACAAGATGAGTTTTAAGCAAATTATTGATAGAATTCAACTACGCTTTGGTGTTAAACTCCTGCATAATCTTTTGAATTTCCACACCCTTAGCAAATGCTATGCCGGCACTTGCTGCTGTATCTAAAGCCTTGTTGAATGTGGGCTTGTCTTCTTCTTTAATCCCCGATAAAACAAGGTTAATAAGTTGAATTTGAAGTTTTTCAGTGGGTTTAAAACCAATTCTAACGCGCGGAAAGTTAGTTTTGCCTAAAAGTGCGATTATGTTGCGCATACCGTTATGCGTACCAGCAGAACCGTTCTCTCTAATTCTAACCGCGCCTTTGTTTAAGTCAAAATCATCGTATATAACCAAAAGGTCTTCTAAAGGGATTTTATAAAATGAAACAAGTTCTCTCACGCTCTCCCCGCTTAAGTTCATATACGTTAAAGGTTTAGCAATAATAACCTTTTGCATACCCACTTTGGTTTCGGCAACGAGCGCGCGACATTTTTCCTTATTAAATTCCACACCGAGTTCATTTGCGATTTTATCCGCAGACATAAACCCAAGGTTATGAAAAGTGTTTTTATACTTATCGTCGGGGTTGCCTAAACCTACAATGAGTTTCATATTATCTCCACTAAAAAAGCCGTTTTTTTGCAAACGGCTTTTTCTTTAAGTAACTTAATTAGTCTTCGTAAATTGCTGAAAGCGAAGTATCAGAGTAAATGGTGTTGATTGCTTTAGCAACGAGTTTTGCAACTGAAAGAACTTTAATCTTAGGATTGTTGCGCACGTGTTCGGGAAGATTGATAGTATCGAGAACAACGATTTGCTTAATGGGTGATGCAATAAGTCTTTCCATAGCAGGACCGCTAAGAACGCCGTGAGTACAGCAAGCGTAAACTTCTTTAGCACCGTTTTTAACGAGTGCTTCAGCACCTTGGCAAATAGTACCAGCGGTGTCAATCATATCGTCAACCATAATGCAAGATTTACCCTTAACGTCGCCGATAACGTTCATAACTTCGATAGCGTTTGCCTTAGGACGACGCTTGTCTACGATAGCGAGTGAAGCGTCAACGCGTGAAGCGAAGTTTCTTGCTCTTGCAACGCTACCAACGTCGGGAGAAACAACAACCCAGTCTTCATTCATCTTATTCTTGAAGTATCTAGCAAGAATAGGTGCGCCGTAGAGATGGTCTACGGGGATATCGAAAAAGCCTTGAATTTGTGCAGCGTGAAGGTCCATAGTAAGAACTCTGTCAGCGCCAGCGCTAGTTAAAATGTCAGCAACAAGTTTTGCCGTAATCGGGTCTCTAGGACGAGCCTTTCTGTCTTGTCTAGCATAGCCGAAGTAAGGGATAACTGCGGTAACTCTACCAGCAGACGCTCTTTTACAAGCATCAATCATGATAAGGAGTTCCATAAGGTTATCGTTTACTGGAATAGAAGTAGATTGAACGATAAATACGTCCTTACCTCTAACCGTTTGGGGAAGAGTGATGCTAATTTCTCCATCAGAGAACTTGCCAACTTCCGCGTTACTCAAGGGTAAGCCGAGTTCCTTAGCAACTGCTTCTGCCAAGGGTCTGTTAGAGTTACCTGAAATAACTTCAATCTTGTTGCCGTGTGTAATCATATTAACTTTTCTCCTAATGTAACTTTATGTACATATAGTACCGTATCTATTTTATAACTAAAATTTGAATTAGTCAAGGCTTTTTTGAATTCTCTTTGCTTTAAAATAATTTTTTATTATATTTGCGCAAGTTTCTTCCAAAATCCCCCCCTCAAATTCCACGGTGTGATTAAGTCCGCTGTTAGAAAGAACGTTAAATTTACTAACCGCCGCTCCGCTTTTAGTTTCAAACGCGCCGAAGTAAACCTTTTTTATGCGCGCGTTAGCAATAGCGCCCGCACACATAGCGCACGGCTCAATGGTAACGTAAAGTTCAGCGTTATCCAAACGCCAACTCTTTAACTTTTTGCACGCCTTATTAATTGCCAAAATTTCCGCGTGCGCAGTTGCAAGTTGCGTTTTTTCCATTAAATTGTGTGCGCGCGCAATAACTTTACCGTCAACAACAATAACCGCACCTATAGGCACTTCGTCCTTTTTTTGGGCAATTTTTGCTTGATTTATTGCCGCTTTCATAAATTTTAAGTCCATTTTAACTCCATAAGCCGATGAATTACAGCACTGAGTAAGTTTTTGTTTTTATTAAAAATTGCACCCAAGTGCTTAACGCCTATCGGGTGTGATAAATTATCCGCACCAACTTCTATTGTCAATGCGGGGATTTTAAGGTTTTGTATGCACCAGTCTTTATATCCGCCGGATGATAGCGGCGTTGCCTTAATGGCGTAACCGTTTTGGTTTTGAACGGTTTTAGCGATAGAATAATCGCGCTCCTTATCAGCAAGATTTTGATTAAACTCGTAATAAATTTCTTCGCCCTTAGAGTGAAAACTAACGGTTAAGTGCGGATAGATAAGCAAGGTAAACGCTGCAAGTGCAATTGTTTCACTTTCCGAAAAAGGAACACGCCCGATATAATTTTCCGCACCCTTTTTAGTTGTGTTTTTAGCACCGTTACCCCACTTTGCGTCAAAGTTCACGTTTAAGTCCACACCATTAGCGTTTGCTTTATAAAGCGGTAAGGTGTTTATTGCAATTTTAATGCCGTCGGGGTTTACGGCGGGGATAAAATACACCGTGCCCACTTTAGAAAACTTAGAAAAATAATCGATAAGTTTTAAGCATAGGTGCGAAGTAATGTGCTCGCGTGCGTGCATACCACATTGAACTATTATCTTTGGGTAAAAAGATTTAGCAACGCAAAAATAGTAAATGGGTTGCGACTTTTCACTAAACCCAATTATGCCCTTTTCTCCATTAAAAGAATTGTAATAACGCTCGATTTTTTGCAAAATATCCATACACTATGGTATGAATTATTTATGGTATGCGCTACCCGAATTTATTGAAAACGCCCGATATATTTGCTCGGTAAGCATCAATCTAAAAAGTGTGTGCGGAAAGGTCATATCTGAAAAAGACAAGAGTTTATCCGCCCTATTTTTAACAGCGTCAGATAAGCCGTAAGAGCCGCCGATAACGAAAGTTATAACTCCTTGACCTATATCGACAAGGTTTTTAAGTTGCTTTGCAAACTTTTCGCTTGAAAACTTATCCCCTTCTATCGCCATAGCAAAAACGAACCCTTTAAGTAATGGCAAAATCTTTTCGCCTTCCTTTTCTTTGATTGAAGAAATTAGCGCGTCGTCTACTTTTTGGTAATTTTCTTCTTGAAGTTCAATAATTTTAAACTCACAAAAACGCGAAAGCCTTTTAGCATACTCGGCAATTCCGTCCGCAAAATATTTTTCCTTTACCTTGCCCACGGCAACTAAGTTAATTTTAATCATTATATTTTAAGCCCCTACAAATATAACGCTAAGCGTAAGCACTAAGCAAATAACCATACCGAAAACTCCGCACGGTAAGAAAAAGTCTTTAACTTCACCTTTTTTATAATCGGGTTTTGAAGATTTTTTCAAGATTAAAAGTGTTAAAATGGTGAAAACAACCAAAAGCGCAATGCCACACGCTATAATTATCGGATTAAATAAATCAATTTGAACTCTATAATATTCTAATAAAATTACGGCAAAGTTGTTTATAAAATGCGAAATTACCGCTGGAATAACACTTTTTGCCGTCTTTACTAATAGGCATAATAAAACGCCGTAAATAAATTGATATATTAGTTGCGCAAGTGAGCAGTGATAAAGCGCAAAACACCCGCCAACTAATATAGCCGCAATTAGGGTTTTAACCTTGTTAAGTGAATTTAGCAACACTCCGCGGAAGAAAATTTCTTCAAAGACCGCAGGAATAAACGCTAAAAGAATAGAAAATAAAATAAAATTACCAAAATTATTGAGCGGCACAACCGAACTTGACAGCGTTATACCTACGCTCTTTAATAACTCGACAAACGCAGTATTAATAAACCCAAGCCCAAAAAACATACCCGCTGATAAAATTAATGTCAAAACAATATGTATAGGGTTAAATTTGTTTATTGAAAAAAGGTTTTCAAAAGGCTTTTTAACCTTAACGCCATAATAGATGCTAACTATTGCAAAGGCTATTGCCGAAAAGGTTGAACAAATTGCAATATACTCTACGCTTGTTTGCTCGAAAATAAGCCCAAATATAGTTTGCCCTAAAAAAGTTATAATAACGAATATGCTAATTGCGGAAAAAAAAGCCAAGCCCCCGCCGTAAGCCGTTATGTTTAGTTTGTTTTTATTACTCATACGCATATTTTACTATATTTTAAACAATTAGTAAAGATTTTTTTAATAAAAATACCCACGCCTTTTTTAATTTAAAACAAAAACGGACCGTCCAAAAGGACAGTCCGTTTTGTATTTTAGTCGTTATTTAATAAGAATAGTCTTATTTTATGGTTTCTTACCTATTAAATGTTTGTAAAACTTATATTACCAATATACATATAAACTATTTTATGTGTTCTTGAACATCTAAGTTGAACTAATTCTTGAGGTACTTCTTGAATTGCACTTGAAGTTGCAAACTCGTAATCTTGAATCGGTTCAAATGCAGCGTCAGAAGAAGGCTTTAGGCTTACAGCGCCAAAATACGTACAGAAAGTATCAAGTGGTAATTTTATGGTTTTCCATGCGTTCGTTGTATGTTCTAACGCCATAACCCCTTCAGGAGCATAACCACTTCCTTGAATTAAATAAGTAAGAGAAATTGCATTATATCCATAAGCCTTAGCACGTTGTTTAATTTCTGCTTGGGTATATCTAAGTTTTACGTAAACATTCGATAAATTGTTGAGTTGATATTTAAATGCAGCATTTGTAAAACCTTCATATGGGAATTCAGACGGATGACAGTACGATGCTTTATAACTGGCAGTGCGAGACATAGACATAGTACCTTTAACAGTACATTCATTTGTAGTTTCATCATAAGTCGGCGCAGTTACTTGCGAGGTTTGATATGTTATAATCGGAGCCTCTGAATGATTTGTTTCCATAGATAAAATTGTAGAAGTGTCGTTTACAAGTTCAATATCCGAAATATATATTTCAAAAGTGCCACCCTTACCGCCAGCCATAGTAGAGAAGACACCAATATATAAAACGTCTGCATTGTCTGTACCGTTTCCTACAGCCATTGCAAAATCTTCAATCGAAAGCATATAAGTACGCCATTTGTTTTGTTCTATTTTCTTTGCACCGGAAACATTTTTAGGTGCTGCAAAGAATTTTTCTTGTGCTAATACGTCAAAAAGGCTTGTGTATTCAGTACCATTTTCGGTTGGTGTTGTACCCACAGTATTAGTGCGAACAAGAGCATAAGTAAACTTTACGTGGTTATAAGTGCCGTAAGGTGACGTTGACTTATCATAAACTTCAGTTTCAGCATTATATACGGGTGCCATATCAAGAAGTTCTTTTTTAGTATAGTTAAGTTTCAATCTTAACGAGTCTGCATTAGAAAGGGTTGCAGCAATTGCAGAACTCTTGCCCTCTCCAATCATATCAGTTGCACCATATAACGTATAGTCTTCTAAACGCTCAGCATCGGTCGCTCCGTCACCATCAGAATCATACTCAACAACTTGTTTGCCAGCGGTTGGTAGTTGTGAATTTGGGAGATAACGATCATAATATACATCACCCGCTTGTCTACCAACTTTTAACCAATCAAAACTCTTTGCTGTAGCAGTAAACACTTTTGTGTTATTTACACAACTAACATTGTCAACTGTATTAACAAATACACTTTCTAAGCCTTTATTGTTAACAATACTTACAACTTTAGCATTTTCGCCATTGTTGATAAATTCACCTTTAAAGTTTTCACCAACGGGTTCAAAGTCATAGTCAACTTCTACGTCGTTTTTAAGATCAAACTTAATGCCTTCAAAAGTATTTTCCTTTGCAACTTGTTCTGAAATATTATATAAATCTTGACCTTCGGTTATTGCCAAAGGATTAGTTTCTGCACCAAAGTCGCTTAAGTGTTGTGCTTTTTGAATTGCTTCAAGAGAGTTCTTGCCACTTAAATATGCTTTTGTTGCAGTTTGAGTATAACTTCTTGAAAAATCTGCACTAGGTACGCTATATTCATAGTTAGTGCCGTCAAAAATATATGCTATTACAGTAAAGTCTACGTTAATGTTACTTTCATAAACACCTTGTATAACGCCGTTTGCATAATATGCTTCGCCATCTTTAGTGATAATATCTTGCGTGCCTTCCCACGGAGTGATTTTATCACTTGCATCAGCGACGTAAATCTTATCTACGTCAACCTTTACACCTTTTCCATCATTCTTTTTGTTTACGTAGTTTGAGATTGAGTTAATGTAATCATCTTTACCGTACGCTGCACCGTTTTCATCAGTACCTTCTGCTCTTGCTTCAAACAATTGTTTAGGCGTGATGATAAAACCTAAAGTTACAGTGCCATCATTTGCTTTTACGTAACTTGCGGTTTCATAATCCATCTTAACTCTAAATCTAATACCAGAAGTTGACGCTGCATCTTCTTCCGCCCTTTGACCGATACGAATTTGTGCCGATTCCATTACTTGAAACTGAAGCGTTTCGGGTTTTGCACCGTCTTCTGTTGCTCTTGCGGGTTTAACGGTTGCCGCAAAGGTAAGTGAGCAAAGTGCAACGATTACGCTAAGTACAACCAACGCAATGTTTCTTTTAGTTAAACTTTTCATTTTTGCTCTATACCCCCTTACTGAATTCCCCAATTCTCATCGTCGCCAACGTTATCATACTGGTCATAATTTGAGAACATCAACACGTCGAGAAGTAGAGTTTCAATTGTTGCGCTAGGCGCAACGTAAACTTTTCTCGCCATAATTTTTTTACCTCCTTAAATATGACAAATCGACTAAAATAACTAATATTTTATCTTTTGAAGGTGTTTTTCCTATGTAAAGTATTTGAGAAAAGAGTACACCTTTTTACAATAAAATATTATTTTTCATCGCTATTATACATTATATAATCGCAATATAATTCAAACACATCACTTTATGTTGTTTATTTGTTGCGCAAAAGTTAACAAAGCATTGCGATATTTTAAGGATGTTTTATAAATCAAGGTAATTTTAGTAAATTTTTACAGCAAAAAACCCGCTTGTGATGTTTCACAAGCGGGTTTTTATTGTTTTATTTTGTTTACGCTCTAGGAGAATAGTTGGGTGATTCTTTAGTGATAGAGATATCGTGCGGATGGCTTTCGATAAGTGATGCGTTAGTAATTCTTACGAATTGTGCTTTCTTTCTCAAATCATCGATTGTGGGAGTGCCACAGTAGCCCATACCTGCGCGGATACCGCCGCACATTTGGAACACGATTTCACTAAGTGCGCCACGATAAGGAACGCGACCTTCAACGCCTTCGGGTACGAGTTTTTTAGCATTTTCTTGGAAGTATCTATCCTTACTGCCGCTTTGCATTGCGGGAAGTGAGCCCATACCACGATATACTTTGAAACTTCTGCCTTGGTAAATTTCAATTTCGCCAGGGCTTTCCAAAGTGCCAGCAAAAAGGCTACCTATCATAATTGCTGCTGCACCGCCGCCGATTGCCTTTGTGATATCGCCACTGTACTTAATACCGCCGTCGGCAATAACCTTTTTACCGAACTTATCTGCGCGTTCAGCACAGTCCATAATTGCGGTGAGTTGCGGTACGCCGATACCTGCTACGATACGAGTTGTACAAATTGAGCCAGGTCCGATACCAACCTTAACTACGTCTGCACCAGCATCAATAAGTGCTTCGGTTGCGTCTGCGGTTGCAACGTTACCTGCAATAAGCGGTAAGTTGGGATATTTTGCTTTGATTTGTTTTACGGTTTCTAAAATATTTTTAGAATGTCCGTGTGCGCTGTCTACAACAATGATATCCACCTTTGCTTTAACAAGCGCGTCTACCCTTTCCATAGTATTCTTTGAAACGCCTACTGCTGCGCCCGCCAACAATCTGCCGTTCTTGTCCTTTGCAGAGTTGGGGTACTGAATAGCCTTTTCAATATCTTTAATGGTAATAAGACCTTTAAGATAACCCTTTTCATCAACGATAGGAAGTTTTTCAATGCGGTTTGCACCTAAAATCTTTTGCGCTTCTTCAAGTGAAGTGCCTACAGGTGCGGTTACAAGGTTGTCCTTGGTCATTATGTTCTTTATGGGTTGTTCAAAGTTGCTTTCAAAACGCAAGTCTCTGTTGGTCAAAATACCAACTAACTTGCCGTCTTTTGTAATCGGCACACCGCTTATACGATATTTTTCCATCAATGCGAGTGCTTCGGTTACAGGGCTGTCGGGATCTAAATAGAAAGGATCGGTTATTACGCCGTGTTCACTTCTCTTTACTCTGTCTACGTGGAGCGCTTGGTCTTCAACAGACATATTCTTATGAATAATACCAATACCGCCTTCTCTTGCCATCGCGATTGCAAGGCGCGCTTCGGTAACCGTATCCATCGCTGCTGACATAAGCGGAATGTTAAGTTTTACGCCAGGTGTTAATTGGGTGGATAAGTCTACGTGCGCGGGCACGATTTCACTCGCTTGTGGAACAAGCAATACGTCGTCAAATGTTAAGCCTTCTTTAATAATGATACCCATAAATGTTCTCCTTTGATGTTTTCAATATATAAATTGTATTTTTAACCTAATAAATTTTGCAAATATTCTTTATCTATATCGATATAATTGCCGCTGATTTCTATGCTTTCAACCGCGCTAATAGTTGCGGTAATATTTTCCGTCATATCGGCGGTTAAGTATTCGTAAATTAAAATTCTTATCGGGTTAAACGCGCCGTATGAAGTTTTTGCATTGTTTAACGCTACGCTTAAGCCTTCACTAAACTGACCAGACTTTGCCAAAGCCAACGCGTAATTACCGATATAATAATCTTTTTCACTTTGGGCGTTTTCACCCTTACTTTCGCAGTATGAATTAAAGTCCTTATGTTCAACTAATTCTTTATAACAATCTTTTGCATTTTCTAAATCGTTTGCAATATCAATTTTATCCGCTAAAATAATTAGGTCGTTTATATCACCCGACTTTTCATACGCTTTTTCATAAAAGAAAACGGTCGCGGAATAATTCCCTGCGCCGTCAAAAAGTTCCCCCAACGCCTTGGGGGCAAAAAGAGCCATCGCACCGAACGTTACTGCTAGTGCGCCGATTAAAGATGCAAGCGTTATTGCGATTGTCTTAATAACGAGTTTAGTCAACTTTAAAAGCCCTTCCCTTTATAAGTAATTTTTATTATTTTATCAAAGTTTAACTGAAAAATCAATACTTTAACGACATTTTTTTCACATTTTACGAATTACTTTTCGTTTTATTTCATAATTTTACCTTAAAGGATGGTTTTTATGCGAAAAATTTGTGTTTTTGTTTGTGCTTTACTCTCTCTTTTTTCTCTTTTTCTTTTTGCTTGTAAGCCCGTTAACCCATTGTATGATAGGGTTAGCGAACTTAGATGCAATATTTTTGAAGGTGATTGTGATGATTTTACCCTTACCGCTCATTACGGTTTTAAAGAAACGCCTTTTACTAACGACGGCGTGCCTTGTGAAAGAATAAACTTACTAACTTTCAAACTTGTCGGCAAAGAAACTTCAAGCGCGACCTATACCCTTTCCTTTGAGAACGGCGGGCAAAAATATTCTTGTGATTTTAAGTTAAACCCAGTTACCCACGCGCTCAATGCAAGCGTAGAAATTGATGAGTTTAACCAAACTTCTTTTACCGTTAATATCGTTTGCGGTGCGGATAATAAAAGCGTTAAAATGACTTCCATACTGCCCCAAAACACCATTGATTACAAAACCGCGCTCGACCATTTATATAACGACCAAAAAGATTTAATTTCCGCCTACACCGACCAAAACGGAAATTTTAACGCGGAGATTTACACACGCGTTATCGTTAGGGATAATAAGCCGTACTGGTATATAGGCATTGCTTCTGGCAACGGCAACCTAAAAGCCTTGCTCGTTGACGGTTTTTCAGGCAAACTTTTAGCAATTCGCGAAGTGTTTTAATAGAATTTTCTATATTTAGTTTTTACACTTAAAAATGGGAAAAGGCTCTTGCAGAGCCTTTTTGTTTTTATTTTTGTTTTCACGAAGCAGTTAACGCTTAAAATGCGCAGTTTACTCCTAAAGTTTTAAGCCATAGTTGCAAGCAGTTCAAGGCTCGCTCGTCAGAACTAATAAGCAATATCAGCACTTTGATAAAAACAAAGTGCAAGATTTTGCAATTGTTCTTCCTCTTCCCAAAAAATCTTTTGCTTCGCAAAATCTTTTTCGGGATACCCTTTTTTATTTTGGGTGAGATTAACCTTTTTGGAATTCGCAAGTCAAAACGCTAAGCAGTAACGCAGAAATGCGCAGTAAATATGGGTTAAAAACATTTGTTAAAAATTTCTTTGCACACTTCAAAGTCGAGCGGAATATAACTCTTTACAGCGCGACTTTTATTATGAGTGCAAGCGTTTGATAATTCTTCAACACTATCCTTTTCAATACCGAATTCACTAAGTTTTGACGGCATACCCAAAGAATTAAAGAATTCGCGGAGTTTTTCCATACCTAGCATACCCGCTGTTATATCGTCGCTATTCTTTACGCCCATTACTCTACGCGCAAATTGTGCAAAGCGAGCGGGGTTATGCTTAACCATATATTTACCCCATTCGGGATATAAAACGGCAAGCCCTGCGCCGTGTGCAACGCTGTCGTAAATACCGCTTACTGCGTGTTCTAACTGATGAACTGCAAGTAAATTTTCTCTACCACAACCAGTCAAGCCGTTATGCGCTAAACTTGATGCCCACATTATGTTTGCCCTTGCATCGTAATCGGTAGGGTTTTCCATAACGATTTTAGCGTTTTCTATAATAGACGAAAGCAAGCCTTCAGCAATTCTATCGGTAATATCGGTATCGGGGCAAACGGTAAAATATCTCTCTAAAGTATGCGTCATCATATCGACTATTCCGCACGCCGTTTGATATTTACTTACCGTGTAGGTTAGTTCGGGGTTCATAATTGCGAATTTACATCTATTAAACTCGGTTGAAACACCCTTTTTCATATTGATTTCAGTGTTAGTAAGAACGGCTGAATTGCTCATTTCGCTCCCAGCCGCAGCATGCGTTAAAATACAAGCCACGGGAAGTGCTGCTTTAGGAACTGCTTTGCCGATATGAAAATCCCAAACGTCTTCTTCGTTTGCAGAGCCAAGCGCAGTACCCTTACAAGAATCGAGCGTACTGCCGCCGCCAACCGCTAAAATGAGTTCAACCTTTTCTTTCTTAGCAACCTTAACGGCTTCGCGCACGAAAGAAAGTTTAGGGTTAGGCTCAACGCCGCCCATTTCAACAACTTCAATTCCATAATCATTTAGTGATGCCATAATATCGTCATAAAGCCCGCTCTTTTTAATGCTGCCTTTACCGTATTGCATCATTATTTTTTTATAACCGTATTCGGCGATAATTCTACCTACTTGTTTATGAGTGTCCTTACCAAAGAACACTTTAGTAGGGGTGTTATAAATAAAATCAAGCATAATTTTCCTATTGATTTTTAGTGTTTTACTCGTATCACGCAGTATTTAAGCCCTTATTTTTTTCTTAAGGAAAAAGAAACGTTTTTTCAATAAGGGTTTAGATACAAGTTAGACGCGGGAAATGAGCATTTTATGCAGGGCGCGTACGTCCGTACGTAACCAAATAAAAGCGCAAATTTTACACGTATCACGCAGTATATAAGCCCTTATTTTATTAAGAACAAAGAAACAAGCAAGACAAGGCTCGCGACGCGTTTTGGGTGAGATTAACCTTTTTGGAATTCGCAAGTCAAAACGCTAAGCAGTTAACGCAGTATTGCGCAGTTTATTTGTTCTTAAGATTGAAATTATCCTTTAAAGAAACAATTTCACTTATGATTTCTTTACCCTTTACGTTTAAGCGCTTAAAGTAACCGGTGCGCATAAGTTGATAGGGTGCGTCGTAATCGTTTTCAAAGATATAGGGTTCAACCTTGCCTTGGTGGATGGTAACACTGTTTTTATTCATACGTTCAGAAAAATCTTGACCAGAATATTCTTCATCATTCAAAAGGTAACCGTATTGACGAAGTTCAACGTCAACTGCGGTGTCAGCGTTAACCCATTGAATAACGCCCTTGCACTTAATACCAGAAGTATCGTTGCCACTCTTGCTTTCGGGAATATAAGAACACAAAAGTTCAACCACGTTACCGTCTTTATCGGTAATAACTTCATCACACTTAATGATATACGCGCTCTTTAAGCGAACGTAACCATCTTTCTTTAAGCGGAAGTATTTGGGCGGCGGGTTGAGAGAGAAGTCATCAGCATCAATGTAGATATTTTTAGAAAAATCAATCTTTCTGGTACGCTTAACTTCTTCGTTGGGGTTAATTTCAAAGTCAAGTTGTTCAGTTTGACCGTCGGGATAATTAGTGATAGTAACCTTCAAAGGTTTCAAAACACCCATAGCGCGTTCAGCGTGAGCGTTTAAGTACTCTCTGATGCACGCTTCTAAATAACTGATTTGAACTTCAGAGTTAGCCTTGCTTACACCTATTCTTGCGCAAAAATCTTTTAACGCATCAGCGGGAACGCCGCGGTTTCTTAAACCCGTAAGGGTGGGCATTCTGGGGTCGTCCCAACCGTCAACAGAGCCGTCTTCAACGAGTTTTTTAAGATAACGCTTGCTCATAACGAGATTAGTTACGTTAAGGCGTGCAAACTCAATTTGTCTAGGCTTTGGTGAAAAACCAAGTTCAATACCAACCCAGTCGTAAAGGGGGCGGTGGTCTTCAAACTCTAAGGTGCAGAGTGAGTGGGTTACGCCTTGCAAGTAGTCGCAAATAGGATGAGCGTAATCGTACATAGGATAAATGCACCACTTATCCCCAGTTCTATGGTGAGTTTGGCGTAAAATTCTATAGATAACGGGGTCGCGCATGTTGATGTTGGGCGACGCCATATCGATTTTTGCTCTCAAACACTTTTCGCCGTCAGCAAACTTACCCGCGCGCATATCAGCAAAGAGCGCAAGGTTTTCTTCAATAGAGCGGTTTCTATACGGGCTTTCTTTACCAGGGGTGGTAAGGTTACCACGGTTTGCGCTGATTTCTTCAGGCGTCATATCGCAAACGAACGCTTTGCCTTTTTTGATGAGTTCAACGGCAAAGTCGTAAATTTTTTCAAAGTAATCTGATGCGTAATTTTCTTTGTCCCAAGTAAAGCCGAGCCACTTGATGTCCGCCTTGATAGCGTCAACGAACTCGGTTTTTTCTTTAGACGGGTTAGTGTCGTCAAAGAAAAGATTGCATTTACCGTTATACTTATCTTTCATACCGAAGTTAATGCAAAGAGATTTTGCGTGGCCGATATGAAGATAACCGTTAGGTTCGGGCGGAAAACGAGTGTAAACGCTGTTTACCTTTCCGCTTTCTAATTCTTCGTTAATGATTTGTTCGATAAAGTTTGTTGCTTCAACCATAGTAAAAAGTCCTTTTAAAATCAAACTGAAAATAATTATGCAATAAGTATACCACAAATATTTAAAATACAAAAGCAAATTTAAATATTTTATTTAATCAACTTGTTTACTTGACTAAATTTTTAATATAATGTACAATAATTAGCAAGTTATTATTTGTTTTATGAGGAAAATATAATGGCAGAACAAAAAGTAAACAACAATATGGAAAAAATCGTTGCTCTCTGCAAAGGCAGAGGTTTTATCTTCCCCGGTAGTGAAATCTACGGCGGTCTTGCTAACACTTGGGACTACGGTCCTTTAGGCGTTGAACTTAAAAACAACGTTAAGCGCGCTTGGTGGCAAAAATTCGTTACCGAAAATAAACTCAACGTCGGCTTAGACGCTGCAATCTTGATGAACCCGCAAACTTGGGTAGCATCTGGACACTTAGCAGGCTTTTCAGATCCACTTATGGACTGTAAAGAATGTCATGAAAGATTTAGAGCGGACAAGATTATTGAAGACTGGGCAAAAGAAAACGACTTTGAACTTTCTAAACCTATCGACGCGTTCTCTCACGAAGAAATGAAAGCGTTCATTGATGAACATAATATTCCTTGCCCCACTTGCGGCAAGCATAACTTTACTGACATTCGTCAGTTCAACCTTATGTTCAAAACTTTCCAAGGCGTAACTGAAGATGCTAAAAATACCGTATATCTCCGCCCTGAAACCGCACAAGGTATCTTCACTAACTTTGTAAACGTACAAAGAACAACTAGAAAGAAAATGCCTTTCGGTATCGCGCAAATCGGTAAATCTTTCCGTAACGAAATCACCCCCGGTAACTTTATCTTCCGCGTGCGTGAATTTGAACAAATGGAACTTGAATTCTTCTGCAAGCCTGGTACTGACTTAGAATGGTTTACTTACTGGCGTTCATTCTGCCATAACTGGCTATTATCTATCGGTATTAAAGATGAAAAATTAAGACTTCGTGACCACGACCCCGAAGAACTCAGTTTCTACTCAAAAGCAACCACCGACTTTGAATTCTTATTCCCGTTCGGTTGGGGCGAACTTTGGGGTATTGCCGATAGAACTGATTACGACTTAACTCAACACAAAAACGTTTCTGGTAAAGATTTATCTTACTTTGATCAAGAAACTAACGAAAGATATATCCCCTACGTTGTTGAACCTAGTTTGGGCGTAGAAAGAACTGTTTTGGCAGTACTTTGCAACGCGTTTGAAGAACAAGTTATCGACGCGGAAAAGAACGATATTAGAACAGTTCTTCACTTGCACCCCACGCTTGCACCCTTTAAGGCAGCAATTCTTCCCCTTTCAAAGAAACTCTCTGAAAAGGCTGACGAACTCTACACCGACCTTATCAAGTCATTCCCCGTTGACTTTGACGAATCAGGTTCAATCGGTAAAAGATATCGCCGTCAAGACGAAATCGGTACTCCTTACTGCATAACCGTTGACTTCGATACTTTAGAAGATAACGCAGTAACCGTTCGTGATAGAGATACTATGGAACAAGTTAGAATTCCTATTGCTGAACTTAAAAACTATATCGCTGAAAAGATTAAGTTTTAATTTTAAGTAAAAAGAAAAAACCTACTTCAAACGAAGTAGGTTTTTTTGTTTTATTATTTAGATTGCTTGTGATGGTCTAAGTGCAAAGAAAATGTCGTTTTCTTTCCAGAACGAAGTTGTAAGTTCCGCTAAAGCATCTTTACCTTTAAGAACTACTTTATTGCCGTCGTATGAATTTATTAAAAGCGTATCGTTGCCCATATAAACCATAACTTTAACTGATGAAAGTTCGCTTGTTAAGTTAGTGTCGCCCCTAAACTTTGCCTTGCCGTAAATAAGAATATCGCCCGCTTCTAATTGTTCAAGTTTAAATTCTTTAATTGCGGTGTTCATTTCTTTATTTATATTAAAGTTTTCAGCGCCAACTTCAGCAAGTTTTGCGTTGTCAAAGTCGTATACTCTATAACCGCCGTAATAACCGTCAATCAACATCTTTTGGTAAACTTCATATTCCGCGCTTACAGTTTTTTGCGGTGAATACATAGTTACGGGAGTGGTTATATCGTTATACATTACACCGATAGGTTTAAGCGTGTTATAAGTTGCGGGCTTAAACAAGTTTTCAATAAGGTCGGTTGTGCTGGGCAAGTTCAAAGTTTTGCCGATTGCGCTATAAACGCTGTTGGCAAAATCGGTATCAGCACCGTAATTAGTATACTTGTTATTATCTACTATATCAGTAAGTTTATTTACTTGGCTATCGGTAAGTTTTGCCCTGCCCACTCTGTTAGAGATTGAGTTTGACGGAATATTTGCAACAAAACCGCCGTCGTTTACGATAACTTCGCCCTTATTTGCGGTTACCTTTACGGTATAAGTTAATTCTTTGGTATCACCTGCAGAGATATCAACTTTCCAAGTAATAACGCCGTCGGTAAGCGTATAGTCCCCAGTTGCACTTACGAACTCCGTACCCGCAGGGATTTTTTCGGTTACGACTAAGTCTTTATATTCTTGACCGCTGTAACCGTTACCACGCCAAGTAGTATACTTTGTTTCATCAGTGCAGTTTGTAATTTTTACGCTATAAGTAAGGTTTTCGTTAGTTACTGCCGTGCCGTAAGGCGTAATGTTAACAGTTCTATTAATATCCATTGCGGGATACTCTTTACGGCTTAAAGTTTTTTCGGGAATTTTGATAAATTCGCCGCCTTGTCTCATCAAGTCGTTTGCGGGGTTATCGTCGCTATCTTTTGCATAGTAATCTAACGGACGGATAAGAACGAAGTCTTCACTCATATCTTCTTTAACTACGCTCTCCACAGTTTTCATTCTGCCGTAAATTGCGCCTACCTCTTCCACTTGGTCAGTGCCGTTATCAGGTATATATTTATCACCAGCACAGTCTAAAACGTAATCGCCACCGATATAAATAAGCGCGTGGCCGTCTTCAACGAAAACGTCGCCTTGGCGAAGATGAACGTACTTACCGTCTTTCTTTTCTAAAATATAATTAACAACTAACTCCTTTGAATCTTCAACTGAAAGTTTTTTTCCTTTTTGATAATAAGAATACTTATTTCCATCTTTTTTAAATTCAAGTTTGCCGTCATACCAATCGGTAAACGCGCTTGAACTAAACACTTGCAACTCTTCACAATACGGAAGTTCCCAAGCGTTGTTTTTTGAGTATCTATCATAATCTACCCAACGAACAAGCGCCATATCCCTATCGTTTTCAGTTACGGGGTCAATTACGCCAGATAACGGCTTGTAACTTTCTTCGGGTTGGTTATCTGCACACATCCAGTGCCAGAAAGTCAAAACGTAACCAGGTGAATATATGCCTTCAAATACTCTACGACCGATTGATTCATAATAAGACGAACAAGTAAAATCAGTACATACTGAATAAATAGTAGTGTCGCTCGTGCCGTATTCGGGTTCTGCTTCGTAAGTATGACGAGTTAAACCACCGTAATTAGTTGAAACTTTATTTAATCCAATAGAATCGTATTGAATTTTAGTACCCTTCATATAGTACGCCCAAGCAGCCTCAACCACCGCTTTTTCTAAATCTTGCCTTGTTGAAACGTAAGTACCTGCGGCAACTTCTTCTTCCTTTTGTTCCTTACAGTTTATGCAAGTGTAAGTGAACATACCAGCAGTTGTTTCAGTAGGTGCGGTTTTTAATTCGCCGTCCCCCCAAATATGCTCGGTGCAAGGCGTTTGACATGAGCAACCCGTAAAGAGTGCGCATAACGCCATTACGAACATTAAAACGATTGCAATCTTGTTTTTCATTAGTCTCCCCCTAAACATTATTATATATACAGTATACCCCCCGAAAATTTGTCAAACAAATTTCCGGTTAAACTTATAAAAAAGCGAGAATAATACTATAAAAAACCCGCTTAAAAAAAGCAGGGTTTTATTTTTTATCTTAATCTAAAAATTTTCTTTATTAAGAATGAGAATAATACGGCAACCAAAGATAACACTACTGAAATAATCAAGTAGTTGATAAGGAAACTTGCCATACTGATAATTACTTGGGTAAAGCCGTTCATAAGGTCTACGCTGATTAAGCCTAAAACCAAGTTAATCAAGAACAATACCACGGTGTATGCAATAATTCCGCTAAGCGCGCCCTTAATATCCGCACCACTTAAAGTCATATGAAGTGCAAGGAAAATGCCGATTACTAAAAGTATCCACCATTCACCGCTGTTTGCGTATGAAAAGAAAATACCAACGGTGCTTAAAACTCCACTCATAATTGCGCCCATGCCCGCAGTATAGTCAACGCTACCCACACTATTTGCAATTTGATGTGCCATATCGGGAACGAGCCATAGGTTAAGCAAATAAAACGCAAGTGATACGCCGATTATAGGTGCAACGCCGATAAAGAAGTTGCCGATTTTATGGTAAATGTTTTTGGGGTTATACGAGTGGTTTACATAACCCAAAGTACCGTCGCCACCGATTTGGAAAAGTTTAATTTCATGAATTTTATGACCAAAAATCAAACAGAACAGCGCGTGCGAGAGTTCGTGAATAGGCGTGCCGATAAATCCAGTTATATAGCACGGAGCCATACCGAAACTTGCAAGGTTTCTATAAAACATTTTGTTGAGCATTGCTACAATAAGCCCGAACAAAACGATTATGCCCACAGTAAAAATAAGTTGCATTAAAAATGCGGAAAAAATATTACCCATAAACTTTCCTCTTAAAGTTAAATTATGAAATAATTATAACATTATATATAAAAACAAGTCAATAGTGTTAAAAATATTTTTTATTTTCATATTGACTTATTTTTCCTTTTACATTATAATAATTATAACATATACCTTAAGGAGAATTATTATGAATTTAAAAGGCACTAAAACTGAAAAAAATCTTATGGAAGCATTTGCTGGCGAATCTCAAGCCCGCAACAAATATACTTATTATGCGTCTAAAGCAAAAAAAGAAGGTTATGAACAAATTGCCGCTCTCTTTTTAGAAACTGCTGACAACGAAAAAGAACACGCTAAAATTTGGTTCAAACTTCTTCACGACGGCGTTGGTCCTACCATCGAAAACTTAAAAGACGCTGCTGCTGGTGAAAACGGTGAATGGACTGAAATGTACGCTCGTATGGAAAAAGAAGCGCGCGAAGAAGGTTTTGAAGACATTGCAAGATTATTTGCTGGCGTTGCCGCTATCGAAAAAGAACACGAAGAAAGATACCTTGCTTTGTTAAAAAATATTGAAGACGGCACTGTATTTAAGAAAAACCAAAAGGTTGTTTGGATTTGCCGTAACTGCGGTCATATCGTAGACAGCCCCGAAGCCCCCGAAAAGTGCCCCGTTTGTGATCACCCCAAGGCTTATTTCCAACTTAGAGTTATCAATTACTAATCTTTAAAAATCAAAGCCCTTCGCTAAAGTTTAGCGAAGGGCTTTTTTATTATAGATATCTTCCATATAGTGCAAATACTAACATTATAGATAAAATACTAACTACAACGCCTAAAACGATAGAAGTTATAGCACCTTTTATACAACTGCCTGCTTTAAGCGGTTGTTCTCTATGCCATACTGCAAATAAAATTATACCCACTATAGGTACTAAAAAACTTAAAAATGCAAAACCACCACTCGGTGCATCATAAGTATTTGGCACGTATGAGTTTGTTCTTTGCGGCGAATTATAATTCAAAGTTGACTTTTTCTGGCTTGTATTACGGTTATTTCCCCCAGTTGTGCTACCGACTAAATCCTTTGATTTACAATATGGGCACTCTGTTAAATCTTCTAAAACGTACTTTCCGCAATTTCTACAAAACATATTTTTCTCCTTAATATAAAACTGTTAGCACCGTTTTGGTGCTAGTATGGTTATTATAGCACCAATTTGGTAATATGTCAATAGAAATTATTATAAAGTTTTAGGTGCGTTTATGAAAATAGGCAAAACACTACGAAGTTTAAGATTGCAAAAAAAGCTCTCTCAAGAAGATTTGGCAAAGCTTTTAAACATTTCAAGGCAAGCATATTGTAGATATGAAAATGACCAAAGAGAACTATCTTTAGATTTTTTGTGTAAACTTGCTGATTTTTATGACGAAACAACAGACTTTATTTTAGGTAGAGAAAACGCGTAAAACAAAACCGCCGTTCAAGTTTGAACGGCGGTGTTTTTTTTATTTATTGATTTATGCCTACGCAATTGCTAAAATAAATATAATGTAGAAGAATACCATACACATCAATGCTGCCTGACCAAATTCCATACTACCAGAAATGAATAAGAAAAGTGCCAAACCCAAAAGCGCTACTAATGCAATAGCACCAGTAATTGTTGATCTTAAAATAGCAGTTGCTCTCATCGGAAACTGTTTTCTCCACATAGAGTATAAAATGAAACCAAGAATCGGAACAGCAAAACTTAACATACAAAGACCTGCACTGTGACCATCGTGAGTCTTAAGACTTGCAGGATCGGGCAAACCTTCATTGGTTTCTTGCAACTGAGTACATTCACAATAAGGGCATTTATCTAATTTGTTGGCTACGTATTTACCACACTCAACGCAAAACATAATCTAATCTCCTTACATATAAAACATCACACATATAGTGCCATTGTGATAATTATAACACCAAAATCACAAGTTGTCAATTGATTATTATAAAAATTCTTGTGTTATATAATTTTTATTTAATAAAATTTAACCCCCATTTAAGTCAAACGGGGATTTTTGTTAAAAATAATTCAATACGTTTTGTCTTAGAAAATACCAACTTGGAACGCACAAGTTACCATACCGATAATAGCCCAGTATATACCGATGAAAAGCGCTATACCAACTTGAGTTAAGAACGCATATAAGCAACTATCTGCTCTTTGTGAGAACTTTTTCTTCCAAACAATGTATAATACAAGGCCAAGGAAAGGCACTACAAAGCAAATAAACCACCAAAGCGTACTGGGGGCATCGTGAATTACCGCAATTTCCTTTTGTTCAAATTCGGTTGATCCGCAATAAGGACATTCGGTCTTATTTTCGGGAACGAACTTTTCACATTCTTTACAAAACATATCATTTTCTCCTAAAGTTTTTTAATATTTTTTTCTATTATAACACTCAACTTTTTTAGTGTCAAGCATTTTGTTAAATAATTTAAGTATAATTATACCCCAAAACAATATAATTTCACTAATTATTTTACTTTTTGCTTATAAACTGTTTCGTTATATCGCTGATAATAAGTAATTAACTAACTGATTACACTACTTAAAGACATAGATGCAAGCAGTTCAAGGTAACACCCGAAGGCAATAGCATGCATATTGACAAGGGTGTTAGCGCAGAAATGCGCAGTATATATGGCTTTAAGCGGGGGTCCACCCCATCTTTTGCCCAGAAAGTATATGTATATGCAAATGGAATACGGTTTGACCAGCGTCGTCGCCTTGGTTAATTACTAAACGGTAACCGTTTTCTAAGCCTAATTCTTTGGCAAGAGTAGGAATTTTCTTAAAGCACGCCTTCAACATTTCCGCTTGTTCTTCGGTCATATCGGCAAGGAGTTTAAAGTGGCTTTTGGGAACGCATAAATAGTGGTTTTTTGCCTTAGGGTCGATATCCTTAAAGATAAGCATATTTTCATCTTCATACATCTTTGTTGCAGGAATTTCGCCCGCGATAATTTTACAAAACAAACAGTTTTCCATAATTTTCTCCTTATATAATTTCAGCAAGCGCGCCGTCCTTAAACGGCTCACCTACCTTAACTTTAACAATTTTTTTATCTAAAACGCAATCTTTAACGTAAAGCCTTAGATAATTTTCCGCATAACCTTCTATAAAGCCGTCCTTTTCTTCTTCTGGTAAGAATGATAAAATTTTACCTTTCATTGAACGGGCAAACGAGAGTTTTCTTTGCGCCTTTTTTTCAAGCATTTTATGAAGTCTTGCCTTTTTAACTTCGCCACTTAAATCTTTCATTTTATAAGCGGCTGTGCCATTTCTTGGACTAAACGGAAAGGGATGAATATCTGAAAAGGCTACCCTATCCACAAACTTTAATGTCGTTTCAAAATCTTCTTCCGTTTCCGCGGGAAAACCAACGATAATATCGGTCGTTATACCCGCATCGGGGAAGAATTTTCTTATTAAATCAACTTTATTTGCATATTCTTCAGTAGTATAATGGCGGTTCATAGCCTTTAGGGTATTGTTTGACCCCGACTGCAACGAAAGATGAAAATGCGGTGCAAAGTCTTTTAAACCCTTTAATGCGGTTAAAAATTCTTCGGTTATTACGCGCACTTCTAAAGAGCCAAGCCTTATTCTACAAGATAAGTCTTTTAACGCGTATATTAGCGCGGTAAGGTCTTTGCCTTCGTAATTATACGCGGAAAGATTTATTCCGTTTATAACCGCTTCAACAGGCTCTGTCGCCTTAATTTCTTCTATTACACTTAATGGATTTCTTGAACGAATTCTTCCGCGCAAATAAGGAATTATACAGTAAGAACAAAAATTATTACAGCCGTCTTGAACTTTCACATAAGTCCTAGTGCGTAAAGTCTTTACGAACGAGAGTTCTTCAAACTCCGTACACGGTGGGCTTATATGCACACCTGAAAAATCGAGCATATCTAAAATTTTACCCTTATTAAAAGTGCCGGTAATTAAATAATTGTCAGATTTTTCTTGAAACGGTGTAGGATTTTTTTGCACAGCGCAGCCAGTAAACACTATCTTTGCTTTGTCGTTAAGTTTTCTAATACGCGCTGCCATTTGGCGAGATTTTTTCTCCGCTTCAGCAGTAACCGCGCAAGTGTTTACGATATAAAGGTCGGCAGGAACTAACTCGTCGCTGACTTCATATCCCCTTTTGATAAGTTCAGCAATTAAAGAATCGCTTTCACACTCGTTCACTTTGCAGCCGAGCGTAAACACAACCGCCTTCATTACTTATCACCGCGGCGCATAACGAGAGCCGACCACTCGCCTTTAATTTTGTCTTCCACAAAACTAAAACCCGCACTTATGTAAGCGTCTTTTACCGTGGAAAGTCTATCTACCAAAATACCGCTTAAAATAATAACACCGTTATCCGTTAAATTATTCGCAATATAAGGTGCAAAAGCAATTAAAACTTCCGCCATAATATTACATACGATAACTTGTCCTTTAACAGTGTTGTCGTCAAGCAAGTTTTTAAGCATTACTTTACCGTTAGTTACGCCGTTAAGAATCATATTATGCTCGGTTGCAGTAACCGCGCACTCGTCTATATCGGTCATTATAACTTCTTTAGCACCGAGTTTTGATGCTGCAATACCCAAAATACCGCTTCCGCAGCCAACGTCTAAAACGGTGTCTTTTTCGTTTACGTACTTAGATAAAAATTCTACGCACATAGAAGTTGTTTCATGCTCGCCAGTACCAAACGCCATGTTTGAATCGAGCAATATTACCGTTTCGTCTTTTTTAGGCTCGTACTTTATCCATTCGGGAACGATTACGATTTTACCGATAGGTATAGGCTTAAAGTGTTCTTTCCACTGCTCGCGCCAAAGGTCGCCGTCAATCTCGCGCTTAACGGTTTCAAAAGTGCCTAAGTCCAACGGACTTGCGCTTTTCATATTCGCCAAATCTCGTTCAACTTGCCCTATTTGTTCTTTTGCTGTTTCAATCGGGAAATAAGCCTTTACAAGCACGGTTTTATCCGCACTGAAAATACTTTCGTCCGCGTAATCCCACGCCCTGCCGTCGCGAGATAAGGCTATTACGTCTTCAATATCATTGATAACCACGCCAGCGTCCGTGTAATTCCAAAGCACGTCGCTTACGAGTTCGCCGCCGATATGCGTGGTTGAAACGGTAAGTTCAATAAATTTACTCATAATTATTTACCGTACGGGTTTTTGCCGTACATCATTTCTACGTTGTCTTTATATTGACGCATTTGTGCGCATTGTTTAATGTCGGTTGCATCTTCAAAAGAATCAAGAAGTTTTCTCTGTTCTCTTGAAAGTCTTGACGGAACTTCTACTATTACGACTATGTAAAGGTCGCCAGTCCCGCGCGAAGTTTTTATACCCTTACCCCTAACGAAGAAAACCTTGCCACTTTGCGTGCCTTCGGGGATAGTGTAGTCCATAGTGTCGTCTATAAGCGGAACTTTAACCTTGCCGCCAAGCGCAGCAGTTTTGAAACTGATGGGGACTTCCACGTAAAGGTCGAATTGCTTGCGCTTAAAAATCTTGCTGGGTTCAACCTTCATTTCAACTATTAAGTCGCCAGAAGGTCCGCCGTTTTTACTTGCTTCACCAAAGCCCGCCTTTCTAATATAACTGCCAGTATCCGCACCTGCGGGGATATCTAGAGTAATCTTGGTTGCCGTTTTTACGTAACCTTTACCCTTACAGTCAGGACAGTTATCGATAATCTTTTTACCAGTACCGCGACATTCATCACACGGACGAACGTTTACCGAACGGAAAAAGCCGTTGCTTGAAGTGTACTGAATTTGACCAGTACCGCCGCACTTTTCACAAGTCTTGTAAGCAGTGCCACCCTTTGCGCCAGTACCCTTACAAGAACTACAAGTTTCGTTACGGTTGTAAGTTATATCCCTACGACAGCCTTTAGCCGCATCTAAGAAACTTAAAGATAGTTCTATGATAATATCTTCGCCCTTAGTTCTAGTTTGCGCGCGAGAGCGTGAAGACCCGCCAAAACCGCCAAAAATGTCGCCGAAAATATCTTCAAAACCACCAAAGCCGCCAAATCCACTTGCACCGCCGCTAAAACCGCCCATATTTCCGTTGGGGTCGCCGAAAGTGTCGTAATTTTTTCTTTTCTTTTCGTCAGATAAAACTTCGTTCGCTTCGTTAAGTTCTTTGAACTTTTCCGCAGCGGCTTGATCCCCCGGGTGTAAGTCGGGGTGGCATTGTTTTACTTTTGAACGGTATGCTTTTTTGATTTCATCGGGAGTAGCGTTTTTTTCCACACCCAAAATTTTATAATAATCTTTAGCCATAAATTAACCTTGTAAATCAGTTTTAGGATTTTTTTCTTTTTTAATAAAGTTATAGCGAATAATTGCAATAATGATAGAAACAGCAGCAAATATATCGTGAATAAGTGCAATCGGGTAGAAATATACGATGCCGTTACCTATCCAAAGCAAAATTAGCGCCAAGAAGAAATATCTATAGAGTTTTTCATCCATAACATAATATGCAATCGTGCTTAATAACCCTGCGCATATTGAGAACAGTGAGAACGGTCCGTTCCAAGTGAAGAAACTTGCAACAATTTGAACTGCTAAAAAGAAAATAAGCCAAAATTTAGAGTCCGCCCACTTGTGTTTTCCGCGTTGCAAGAATACGAGCGCTTGAATACAACTAATAGTGTTTACGATAGCGCTTGTAAAGTTACCGTTTAAGATAAAATACGATATCCACAACGCGTAATTTAAGATTGCAAGAAGAATAATTGCCGAACGCTTTTTATTTTGCGTTTCAATGATTTTGACCGCTATTGCAAAAACGCCAACAGCGTTGATTAAAATTTGAAACCAAACATTACCAAGCGCACCGATAAGTCCGTCTTTAATACCAACGCCAAGCGTGGCAAGTGAAAAAAGTAAGTTATTCATAAAAGTTTTCTTTTGTTTTAATAACGCACAAACTGAAAGGCAAGAAATTTGCCTTTCAGTAGTGAATTTTGATATTTAATTAGAATTATATTTTTAGATTTTAGAAACAAGCAAGTTTTGAAACACTTGTTTTAAGCGTGAAGAAACAAGTTAGGTAAGGCTCGCGAAGTGTTTGGGGTGAGATTAACCGTCTGGTTATCGAAATCCAAACACGAAGCAGTAACGCAGCATAACGCAGTTTATTCGCGGTTAAAATTATTGATGGAATTCTTCGCCACCAGCCCCAGCGCCACCATTAGCGTTAGGATCACCGTTGGGTGCTTGTTGTTGATAGAGTTTAGCGAATACGCCTTGAACTTCGTTAGAGAGTTCTTCGGTTGCTTTAACCATTCTATCGTTGTCGTTAGAAGCGAGTTCTTCTTTAGCCTTTTTAACGGCTGCTTCAACCTTTGCTTTGTCTTCATCGGTGAGTTTATCGCCAGCATCCTTAACGGTCTTTTCAACTGAGAAGATAAGTCCGTCAAGTTTGTTGTGGTTGTCGATAACTTCTTTACGTTTTTTATCTTCTTCTTCGTATTGTTTTGCTTCGTTTACAGCCTTTTCAATATCAGCATCAGAAAGGTTGGTTGAAGAAGTGATAGTGATGTTTTGAGAAGTACCAGTGCCCAAGTCCTTAGCAGAAACGTTTACGATACCGTTAGCGTCGATATCGAAAGTAACTTCGATTTGGGGAATACCACGGGGAGCGGGAGCAATACCGGTGAGTTGGAAGTTGCCGAGAGTTTTGTTGTCTTTAGCAAATTCTCTTTCGCCTTGTAAGATGTGAATATCAACGGCGGTTTGGTTATCAGCCGCGGTTGAGAATACTTGTGATTTCTTAACGGGGATAGTAGTGTTTCTTTCGATAAGTTTAGTGCAAACGCCGCCCAAAGTTTCAATACCGAGTGATAACGGAGTTACGTCGAGAAGAAGTACGTCTTTAACTTCGCCAGAAAGAACGCCACCTTGAATAGCAGCACCGATAGCAACGCATTCGTCGGGGTTGATACCCTTGAAAGGTTCTTTACCAGTAACTTTTCTAACTTCGTCGATAACTGCGGGAATACGAGTTGAACCACCAACTAAAATAACCTTATCGATTTCAGAGTATGAAAGACCAGCATCTTTCATAGCGTTTTGCATGGGGGTTACGGTTGCAGCAACTAAGTCAGCAGTTAAAGCATCGAATTTTTGTTTAGTAATATCAACGTCTAAGTGCTTAGGACCGGTTGCATCAGCGGTAATAAAGGGCAAGTTTACGTTGGTCTTGCTCATACCAGAAAGTTCGATTTTAGCCTTTTCAGCCGCTTCTTTTAAGCGTTGCATAGCGAGTTTGTCGTTAGTAAGGTCAATGCCTTCTTTTTGCTTAAATTCAGCAGCCAAGTAATCCATAACGCGCTTATCGAAGTCGTCGCCACCGAGCATGTTGTTGCCGTGCGTTGCCAAAACTTCAAATACGCCGTCGCCGATTTCCATAATAGAAACGTCGAAAGTACCACCACCAAGGTCGTAAATGATAACCTTTTGGGTTTTGCCTTCTTTGTCAAGACCGTATGAGAGTGCAGCCGCGGTCGGTTCGTTTATGATACGAAGAACGTTAAGACCAGCGATTTTACCAGCATCTTTAGTTGCTTGACGTTGGCTGTCAGAGAAATATGCGGGAACGGTAATAACCGCATCGGTTACAGTACCGCCGAGATAACTTTCAGCATCCTTTTTGAGTTTGGTTAAAACCATTGCAGAAATTTCTTGGGGGGTATAATTTTTGCCGTCGATAGTAACTTTATAATCAGAGCCCATATGTCTTTTGATAGATTGAACGGTTCTGTCGGGGTTAGAAACGGCTTGGCGCTTTGCAACTTGACCAACAAGTCTTTCGCCGTCTTTTTGGAAAGCAACTACTGACGGAGTAGTTCTTGAACCTTCAGCGTTAGCGATAACAACGGGTTCACCGTTTTCCATAACCGCTACGCAAGAGTTAGTAGTACCTAAGTCAATACCAATAGTTTTCATAATATATTTAATCTCCTATAATTTTCAAATTTATTTTTTATATATAATGTTTTTTTATTTTTTAAGTATAATTGCAAGTCAATCAAAATAAGGTTTAGAAACAAGCAGTTCAAGGCAACCACCGAAGGCAATAGCATGCATATTGTCGAGTGTGGTTAACGCAGAAATGCGCAGTTCATAAATTTTATTTTTCTAAAATAAGGTTTAGAAACAAGTTAGGCAAGGCTCGTTTTATAACTCATTTTAAGACATAGTTGCAAGTCAGACGTGGAAAACGAGCATTTTATGCAGGGCACGTACTTTTTGTACGTAACCAAATAAAAGCGCAAGTTTTACGCGTATCACGCCGCAAATATGGTTTAAAATTATTTTACTACGCTTACCTTTGCATAACGTATAATCTTATCCCCTTTTTTAAAGCCTTTTTGGAACACTTGCTTAACCGTGTCGCTCGTCTCGCCTTCAGCGCCTTCAACTTGCATAACGGCTTCAGCGATGTTGGGGTCGAAGGGTTGACCAGTGGGGTCAATTTCTTCAATTTCTAAACTTTCTAAAGTTTCAAGATATTTACGCTTAACGTTTTTAATACCTTCAGCGGTTTTTTCATCAAGCCCTAAGGTTAGTGCCCAGTCGAGATTATCACCAACGGGTAAAATTTTAACTACCACGTTTGCAACGCCTTCATTAAAAGCATCTTGCCAAAGTTTAGCGTTGCGTTTTTTGTAATTGTCGAACTCGGCAACGTTGCGCATCCACTTATCTTTATATTCTTCCACTTGCACTTTTAATTCTTCATTTTCTTTCAAGAGCGCTTTTTCTTTAGCGGAAACCTTTTCTTTCACAGTTTTTTCTTTCTTTTCTTCCATCACAATCGTCCTTTATTCTTTATTGTTTGTCAACATATCTTCCAAAATTTTACCAACCCCTTCCAAAACGGAAACGACTTTTTGGTAATCCATTCTAAGCGGGCCGATAACGCCGTAAGTGCCTATTTTTACACCGCTTGCCGAATAAGTTGCCGTAACAAGCGAGCAGTCGTCAGGTATTTCTTTATCGTTTTCCGCACCGCCGATTTTAATACTGATTTCAATATTGTCGCTATCTTCAGCCAAAAGTCCAGCAAGTTTGTTTTTGCTTGTTACAACGGAAAGGAAGTTTTTAACCTTTTCAGAATCGTTATAATCGGGGTTGTTCAAGATTTTGCCTTCCCCTTCCATAACGACCTTTTCACCCTTAGCGGCAAGGTAATCTTCAATAGCAGTCATAACGCCGTCAAAAATTTCACGATAGGTGTCAAATTCTTCAGAGATAACTTCGCCAAGTTTCATAACTTCGCCAAACTCTTTGCCAGCGCAAAGTTTTGCGAGCATAGCGCTTGCTTCGGCAATTTGCGCGTCCGTCATACTTTCTGGGATAGAAATAAACTTATCACGGATAAGCGTGTTTTCGGTTACGATAAGAAGAAGTGCTTGATTTTTTTTGTATCTAAAAATGTCAATCTTAATGATTTTATCTTTTTCACTACGAGATGCAAAACCAACAGAAGTATAATCGGTTAAATCACTTATAACCTTAACGGCGTTTTGGACAACCGTTTCTAAGTTATCAGCGTGGTCTTTGAACGCGCTCTTAATAACCGAGAGTTCTTTAGTGGTAAGTTTTGACTTATCCATAAGTTCGGCAACGTAAAGTTTATACGCTTCAACCGACGGCACTCTCCCACTGCTAGTGTGAAGTTGGGTTAAATAACCCATTTCTTCCAAGCCCGCAAGTTCACTTCTTACCGTGGCGGAACTGATGTTGGTCAAATACTTTTCGGTAATGCTCTTGCTAGAAACGGGTTGCGCAGTAGAAATATAATCGTCAACTACTAGTTGCAATATTTTTTTCTTTCTATCGGAAAGTTTCATCCGCTTAACGCTCCTTAGCACTTATAAAAGATTTGTGTTAGCACTCTTTTGGGTTAAGTGCTAACTTTTGAGATAATTGTACAACTATTATGTAAGTTTGTCAAGGGTTTTATGCTTATTTTTAAAAAATAAAACTCGACATAATTTTAAAAGCAATATAACACAAAAAACACCACCCAAAAAGGATGATGTTTTTTGACCGGTTTTTATTTTGTATGGTTTTTATTTTGTTTAGTTTTATTCAGTTCTAAGAGCCACAACTGGGTCTTTTTTCGCTGCGCTTCTTGACGGGATAATACCAGAGATAAGCGTTAAACACATACTTATTAATACCAAAATTATCGCTGCGTTTATGGGTAGAACTGCTTGTAAGTTCGCAAGGCCGGTAAGCGCAAACAATATCAAGTTTATGGGTATGCAAAATAGATAAGTTACAAGTACGCCGAGCAGCCCCGAAGCAAACCCTATAATCAAAGTTTCAGCGTTAAACATACTTGAAACGTCTCTTTTTGATGCGCCGATTGCACGGAGTATACCGATTTCTTTTGTTCTTTCTTGTACTGATATAAGAGTTATTACACCTATCATAATTGAAGAAACTATAAGTGAAATTGATACAAACGCTATTAATACGTAAGTAATTGCATCAATAATATCAGTTACAGAACTCATCAACAAGCCAACGTAGTCGTTGTAATGAATTTGTTGTTCTTCGCCCACGCTCTTGTTGTAATCTTCTATCGCACCCGCAATTACGTCTTTATTTTCAAAAGATGATGCGTAAATATTTATTACGTAAGGCGTATCGATATCCAAGCATCCAAAATCTACTAAGTTATCTTCATAAGTATTAGTAGAAAATTCGGTTATTTCTTCATAATAACGTGCAAGCGTTTCATCGCTTGAAGAAGCAATTTCTTGATTTAACATAAATAAGATTTGCGCATCCGTATACCCTAAAAGATTTTCATCAATCGTTTTTCTTATTTCTAATTTTGCCATTTGCACGAATACGGGCGTTACGTAAACCAAAAGTTCTTCTTCAGTCGCTTCGCCAAGGTATGATTCTAAAACTGCCTTGTCTACGCCCAACTGATTAGCATATTCAGTTAAAACCATATCGATTATATAACCCTTAAACGCGGGGTCTTGGCTAAATCTTTGCTTTAAACCATTAACAGCCGTTTCTAAGCCTGCGTCTTCGGCTTTTAAGCACAAGATTTTTTTATAAATCTCTATTTTTTGTTCATCGTTTTTATCGTTTACGTAGTCCTTAAAGTTTTGTGCTTCTTCTTCGTCGGTCATTGAATCGACTGCTGCTTCAAACGGTAAGCCCGTAAGCACGTCGATTTTGGGGTTTGCGAGTTGCGCTTTAACAACTTCGGTTTCCCTTGACTTTTCAATAACGTATTCGGTTAAAAGTTTGGTATACCCTATGCCCGAAGATAACATTGTTACGTCAGCATCTTCTTTAGCACGAATTATACCAACAACCTTTAATTCTAAAGACCTTTCGTATAAACTTTCTAAAAGAAGTTCGCTGGTGTCGATAAACACGCCGTCGCCACGGTTTTGGTATCTATCCGCGGGTAAAATTGCCTTAAACGACATTTTCTTAATTTCATCGTAAGTCCATTTCTTTCCGTCGTCTTCCAAAGTTTTGCCAGAAACTGCCGCATCGATAATAGCGTCGATTTCTTCTTGACTAAGTAAACCTAAAGCGTAGAGCGTTAAGTCGTCAAGTTCGTTATTAGAGTTTACTATTAATACGATTTCATTGTGTTCATTAGGCCAAGAACCGCCGTCGATAAGTTCGTACTGGTCATAAATTAAGTCGTTGATAAGCGCGCCGTCATCCGTTCCGGGTAAAAATTCTTGCCACATTCCCGATGCGCCAGCCATAAACGACATAGGCGAAGTCATTTGGCTGTTATCAGCGCCGCCAACCGCACCTTCTAACTTTCCGCTATTCATCATTGCTTTCATATATTTAGCAATCATTTCGTTCATAAGTTCAGCGGTATCTGACTTAACTATTTTGCCGTCAATATTTTTAGTATAAATAGCAAGGTCTAGGTCGTATGAGTAATGCACGCCCGAAACTGCGCTAGAGAGTGCAGAGCCTTCCTTTTGCATTTCAGAGTCAAGGTGCGCTTTAAATGACTTAAGGTCGTTCTTTGAAGTACCCGTGGTACTCAAAGCGTTTACCATTTCCCCGATAATCGGGTCTTTATAAATTGCATCCTTATCGTGTTGTTTGCCACCTGTTACGCCCATAAAACTTTCCATAAGCGAAGTTAAGTCCATCGATTCGGTCTGAATTGTGATAGGATATGATGAAAGAGTGCTTTCTTGAACGTGATTAATATACCCCGTTGTGCCTTGCGAAACCGCAAGGATAAGTGCAATACCGATTATACCGATACTTCCCGCAAACGAAGTAAGAATTGTTCTACCCTTTTTAGTGAACAAGTTGTTGAGTGAAAGTTTAAACGCCGTCCAAAAAGACATAGTGGGTTTTTTGACTTTTTGCTTTTTATCTACTTCTTCCAACTTTTCTTCTTGCTTTGGTGCTTCAAAAGGCTTGGTGTCGCCAACGATAAGTCCGTCAAGCATTCTAATTATTCTTGAAGAATACTTTTCCGCAAGTTCGGGGTTGTGCGTTACCATAATAACCAACCTATCTTTTGCAACTTCTTTCAAGATTTCCATAACTTGAACGCTAGTTTCGGTATCGAGCGCGCCAGTCGGTTCATCCGCCAAGATAATTTCGGGGTTGTTTACGAGCGCACGCGCAATCGCAACGCGTTGCATTTGTCCGCCGGAGAGTTGGTTGGGGCGTTTATGTAAGTGGTCTTTTAAGCCTACTTCTTCTAACGCTTTTGCCGCTCTTTCCTTTCTTTCCGCTTTAGACACTCCTGAAAGTGTTAACGCAAGTTCAACGTTGGTCAAAACCGTTTGGTGCGGAATAAGGTTGTAAGTTTGAAACACAAAACCTATCGAGTGGTTTCTATAAGTGTCCCAATCTCTATCGCTGTATTTTTTAGTAGAAACACCGCCGATTAAAAGGTCGCCTTCGGTGTACTTATCTAACCCGCCGATAATGTTTAAAAGTGTAGTTTTACCGCAACCAGACGGGCCTAAAATAGACACGAACTCGTTTTTGCGGAAGTTGATGCTTACGCCCTTTAACGCGCGCACTTGGTTATCCGCGCTGCCGTAAACTTTAACTACGCTATTTAATTGCAAAGCACATTTTTCTTTGCTTTTTGTCATCTTTTTAGTTGCTCCTTAAATAAAAATTTCAATATTTTTCCATAATTGTATATTTAAGTATATCATATAAATTTAAAAAATCCTTGAAAACGAAGCGTGTTTTTAAGGATTTTTTGTCAATTTTTATTGAATTTTAAATGATTTCACCCATCGCGGTAACGAAAGAAGTTACGTCGTCGATGTTTAAGCCTTCTAAAAGTCTTGCTTGTTCGTATAAAACGGTTGCGTAATTTGCAATTTTTTCAGGTGTTTTGTCATAAACTTTTGACAATGTATCCAAAATTTTGTGCGTTGAACTGATTTCTAAAATCTTTTCCGCTTTCATTTTACCGTCCGCACCAGGCATAGAATTAAATACTTTTTCCATCTCGATAGAAACTTCGCCAGCAGCAGTTAAGCATACGGGGTAAGTTTTGAGTTTGCTCGTTAAGCGCACTTCTTTAACCTTATCGCCAAGGCTTTCTTTAATTGTGCTGAGCAAGCCTTTATGTTCTTCGTTCTTCTTGTCTAATTCTTTCTTTTCATCATCACTATCGAGTGAAAAGTCGGCTTCTGATACAGACTTAAACTTTTTGCCATCATAATCGATTAAGATTTTTGCAACGAATTCGTCTACGCCGTCTTTGAAGAACAAGATTTCATAACCCTTTTCTTTTGCAAGTTCAATTTGCGGAAGGGCGGCAATCTTTTCATAACTTTCACCGCAAGCGTAGTAAATTTCTTCTTGACCATCTTTCATTTCTTTAACGTATTCAGAAAGGGTAACGAGTTTTTCTTTCTTGCTTGAGTAGAACATAAGGAAGTCTTTTAACTTGTCCTTATTCATACCAAAGCCCGCGTAAACGCCAAACTTAAGTGAAAGCCCGAATTCCGCGAACATTTTTTCGTAATTTTCCCTATCGTCTTCAAGCATTTTCTTGAGTTCCGCGGTGATTTTCTTTTCTAAACTGTTAGCAATTGCCTTAACTTGTCTATCTTGTTGCAAAATTTCACGAGAGATGTTGAGTGATAAATCACTTGAATCAACGATGCCTTTTACAAAACCGAAATGGTCGGGAATAAGTTGTTCGCACTTTTCCATAATCATAACGCCGTTGCAGTAAAGTTTTACGCCCTTTTTATAATCTTTAGAATAATAATCGTAAGGTGCGCGCTTTGGGATGAAAAGCAATGTGTCGTAAGTAACCGTGCCTTCAATCTTAGCGTAAACGCACTTTAAGGGGTCGTCAAAATCGTGGAATTCGTTTTTATAGAAAGATTTTAAGTTTTCTTCAGTAACTTCAGCCTTGGGCTTTTTCCAAAGCGGAACCATACTGTTTAAGGTTTCAACTTGCGTTACACTTTCATATTCGGGCTTATCGTCAGGGCTACCTTCCTTTCTCTTTGAACGGGTAACTTCCATCTTGATAGGATAGCGGATATAATCAGAATACTCTTTAACAAGCGCACTGATTTTATATTCTTCTAAAAAGTCTGAATATTTACAATCTTCAGTATCAGCCTTTAAGTAAAGAACGATTTTACTACCTAAACTATCCTTTTCAATTTCTTCTATAGTGTAACCTTCTGCGCCTTTGCTAGCCCACTTATACCCTTTTTCCGCGCCGTAAGCCTTAGTATAAACTTCAATTTTATCCGCAACCATAAACGCTGAATAAAACCCAACGCCGAATTGCCCGATAAGTTCGTTATCAGTCTTTTGTGCGTTTTCCGTCTTAAACTTAAGCGTGCCCGACTCAGCAATAGTACCAAGGTTTTTTTCTAAATCTTTATCGGTCATACCGATACCGTTATCTTCAATGGTTAAAGTTTTAGCGTCCTTATCCATTGAAATATTGATTTCAAAGTTAGATATAACCGAAGTGTCTGTTAAAGATATAAACTTTAACTTATCAATAGCATCACTTGCGTTAGATATTAGTTCGCGCAAGAAAATTTCTTTATTAGTGTAGATTGAATTTATCATCAGATCTAAAATTCTTTTTGATTCCGTCTTAAACTGTTTCATCTTTCTCTCCATAAATTGTAATTAGCACTCTCTACTTTCAAGTGCTAAAATATATTATAGTCATAAGTAAATATTTGTCAACCAAAAACGGCGTTTTTTATAAACTTTCTAAAGTTAAAACCCCGCCGACAATGGCGGGGCTTTAGAGGGGAAAAACATTTATAGAACTCTTATTCTATTTCAATATTCTTTTTTTGTGGAATTTGTTTTTCTGTATTAGGCACGAAAAGTTCCAAAATTCCGTTAGCGTATTTGGCTTTTACGTCTTCTTCGGTTACGTTTTCGCCAACGAAGTATGCCCTTGAGTAAGAAACAGAGCGTTCTCTACGAACGAAGTTGTCTTTGTCTTCTTCTTTTTCTTCGCGGGTTGCTTCTACTTTTAAATAACCGTTTTCAAGCGACAAAGAAATATCTTTTTTTTCAAAGCCAGGCATTTCAACAGCAAGTTCGTAACCCCCTTCAACTTTTTTGATATCGGTTTTCATCGCGGTGTCTTTTACACCGTAAAACACGGGCTTAAAAAAATCGTCAAAGTCTTCAAAAAAGTTAAAGCCTAAGTTAGAATTTCTTCTTGATAAATAGTTTCTCATAATATATATCTCCTTTTTAATAATATTCTAATTTTTAGCACTCGATTTTGTTGAGTGTTAGCACTCTCTATCCCCGACTGCTAATTTTATTATACTCTTTTAAAATAGTTTGTCAAGAGTTTATGACAAATTTTTAAAAATTTTTTTTAATAAACAAAAAAACGCACGGAAGTTACCCATGCGTTTAGTTTTAACTAAAATTTATATTTTAATACTTTTTCTTTGCCTTTTCTTCCAAAACGGTTTTAATGATATAGTCAGCGTAAATACCAGCAACGTTTATACCGGTAACCGATTCGATACCGTCGATAAACGCGTTAGAGTTTACTTCGCACACGTAAGGCTCGCCACTTTCGGTATAAAGTAAATCTACACCGCAATAATCAAGACCTAATATATGTGCGCAACCTTCAGCAACTTCCTTAAAACGCGGAAGTAACATTATTTGCTTACCCTTACCGCCTTGACCAACGTTTGAACGGAAGTCGTTTTCATTACCGCGTTCCATACACGCAACAGCCCTTCCGCCGATAACGATAACGCGCACGTCAACGCCAGGTTTATAGCCGATATATTCTTGGAATAAATGCGGTTTCAACTTAACTTCTTCCATAATGGATAGAAGTTCATCTCTATTATCCGCTTTGTATACACCCTTCCCCATAGAGCCGAAACTCTCTTTTACAATAACTGGGTAACCTAAAGCAGCGGCAATATTATCCGCCCATTCTTCTTTTATAGCCGAATCTTTGCGATAACAAAGCGCGCCGAAAATAGTTTTTGGGAAGTGCACGCCCGCGCCCGCAAGTTTGATATACGTTTGACCTTTGTCATCACAAATTCTAACAGCGTCGTGCTTGTTGAATAATCTAAGCCCACCTTTTTCTAAAACTTCAGAAAGGTATTTATCTTTATCTAAATACACGGCAAAGTCGGGGGCTTCTAAGTCGATTTTTGCGCACTTGCCTTCGATCACCACGCGTGAAAATCCGTCGGAAATAATTTCAACTTCCACACCGCGCTTATTAAGTTCTTCTTTCATCCTTTGAGCATGGTGCACGCTGGGCGCAACGCTGCCGTAAGGGTTTACAATAATCAAGCCTTTCATAACACCTTTATATTATACTATATTTTTAGATATACAGTCAAGGGGGTTTTTAAAAATATTGTTAAGTTTATTTTTTAAAAAAATATTGACAATATCCATACCCTATGTTACCATATAGGTGGAAATAACGATAAGGAGTGGGAAAAAAGAAAATACTTTTAGGAGGTGCACACCCATGAACACAGATCCCCAATCAATGATGCACCCGAACCTTTACTTAAAATAAGGGAAAACCAAAAAACGCTAAAAGCCGAAAGTTAAGAGTGTAAAGAAATTCTTTCAAATCGGAAATAAGTTAGAAAGGAACTGCGTTTCTCCCGAAGTTAAGTAGACAAGTTCGGGAAACTGCAAGCCCACGATGGACGCAGTATACAAAAACTAAATAAAGACGAAATTAAAGGGTTGGTATCTTTACCAACCCTTAAGTTTTTTTAATTATTATCTAATCCTAAAAGATAATCTGTGCTAACGTTTAAGAAAACGGCAATATCAACTATCGCTTTCATAGGCGGTTCATTGTTGTTATTTAACCACTCAGACAACGTAGATTTTTGCACATTTAAATATTTTGCAAGTTCTACTTGCTTTTTGTTTTGTTGTTTTAATTCTTGTTTAACTCTTAAACCAAATATTTCCATATTCTCACCTTTTTAATAATGCAAGAAGTTTGCGCTTTGCTTACAAGGCGCGGAAACTTTTTACAGTTTATATTATATGAACTTTTTATATATTTTACTTGACAATTCATAAAATATGAACTATAATATTATTTGTTCATAAAAAATGAATTATATAGGTGTTATATGAGAAAAGTTATTGAAGATATGTTTTATAAAGATTTAGAAGATATAGAAAAGGTAACCGAAGCTCATAACAATAAATCATATTCAACCATAAATAAAGAACTTGAAGAACACGCAAAATTTTGGGACAGTTTAACTGAAACACAGCAAGAACAATTTAGACAGTTCGAACGCATAAATGCTGAAGATAATGCCGTATTCAACAAAGAAACTTATATTTATGCTTTTAATAAGGCTTTGTCGTTGTTTTTTACTATATTAAGCGACAATGTTTAAATTATTAAAGGGCTGCCCTTTCGGGTAGCCCTTTTTTATTATATATAATATATAATGTTTAGAACAAGCCGGAAATTACGCCGTTTTCATCAACGTCAATCTTTTCCGCTGCGGGTACTTTGGGAAGCCCCGGCATCGTCATAATGTTGCCAGTGAGCACTACGATAAAGCCTGCGCCTGCTGAAACTTTTAACGCACGAACGGTTATCTTAAAGCCTTCGGGTGCGCCGAGTTTTTTCATATCGTCAGAGAACGAATACTGAGTTTTTGCAACGCATACGGGAAGTTTTTCAAAGCCTAATTCGTTGAGTTTAGCAATTTGTTTTTCTGCTTCGGGGGTAAACACAACGCCATCGCCACCGTAAATTTTGGTTGCAATAGAGTTGATTTTTTCCTTAATACTTTCATTTTCATCATAACTGAAAGTAAAGTCGTTTTCCTTTTCGCAGAGTTTAACAACTTCTTCAGCGAGCGCTTCGCCACCCTTGCCGCCTTCAGCCCAAACGGTTGATAAAACTACGTTTACGCCGAGTTCTTTGCATTTTGCGATAACGAGTTCAATTTCTTTATCTGTATCGGTCGGGAAACGGTTAACCGCAACAACTGACGGAAGTTTATAAACGTCCTTAATATTATGAACGTGGCGCAATAAATTAGGCAAGCCTTTCTCTAACGCAACTAAATCTTCGTTGCCGAGTTCGGTTTTTGCTAAACCGCCGTGCATCTTAAGTGCGCGGATGGTTGCAACGATAACGACTGCATCGGGTTTTAAACCAGACAATCGGCACTTAATATCAAGGAACTTTTCAGCACCAAGGTCAGCACCAAAGCCTGCTTCGGTAACCGCATAGTCCCCCATCTTTAAAGCCATCTTAGTTGCAATAACTGAGTTGCAGCCGTGTGCAATATTAGCGAACGGTCCGCCGTGAACGAACGCTGGTGTGCCTTCCAAAGTTTGAACAAGGTTGGGTTTTATTGCGTCTTTTAAGAGTGCGGTCATTGCGCCGTGCGCGTTGAGTTGACCAGCGGTTACGGGTTTATCATCGTAAGTATAGCCAACGATAATTTTTGATAATCTTTCTTTTAAGTCGGTAATAGATGATGCAAGGCAAAGCACAGCCATAATTTCAGAAGCAACGGTTATATCGTAACCGTCTTCTCTAGGCGTGCCGTTTACCTTACCGCCAAGCCCGTCTACAACGAAACGGAGTTGACGGTCGTTCATATCAACACATCTTTTCCAAGTGATTTTTCTAGGGTCAATGCCAAGCGCGTTGCCTTGGTAAATGTGGTTGTCAAGCATAGCCGCAAGCAAGTTATTTGCCGCACCGATTGCGTGAAAGTCCCCAGTAAAGTGAAGGTTAATATCTTCCATAGGGATAACTTGCGCCCAGCCGCCGCCCGCTGCACCGCCTTTAACACCAAAAACAGGTCCTAAAGAAGGTTCACGGAGCGCAACTACAACGTTTTTACCTATTCTTTTCAAGCCGTCGGCAAGCCCGATAGTAGTGGTCGTTTTACCTTCGCCCGCGGGCGTGGGAGTAATTGCCGTTACTAAAATGAGTTTGCCGTTTTTCCTTTCACTCTCGCTTAAGAGTGAAAGGCTGATTTTGGCCTTGGTGTTGCCGTACTGCTCAACGTACTTTTCGTCAACGCCTGCGCGTTTAGCAATTTTAAGGATATGTTCGGGAGTTACGCTTTGCGCAATCTCAATATCGCTTTTAAAACCCATAATCTTTCTCCTAAAAGTTAATTATTTGAAGTATTTAACTGCTGATGCAAACATCTTAATATCATATTCGCCGTAAACGTTCTTATATAAACCGTTGCCAGTTCTTTCAGAGTGTCCCATTTTACCGAATACTCTACCGTCGGGTGAAGTAATACCTTCGATAGCGTATACTGAGTTGTTGGGGTTGAACTTAATATCGTAAGTGGGCTTGCCAGCCATATCTACGTATTGAGTTGCAACTTGACCGTTTGCAATAAGTTGTTCTAAAAGGTCTTCCTTTATGATAAATCTACCTTCACCGTGAGAGATAGGTACGGTGTAAACGTCGCCAACCTGAGTATCCATAAGCCAAGGAGACTTATTAGATGCAATTCTAGTTCTAACAAGCATTGATTGGTGGCGCGCAATAGTGTTAAAGGTAAGAGTAGGCATATCTTCGGTAATTTCATCAGTGATTTTACCGTAAGGTACTAAACCGAGTTTAATAAGCGCTTGGAAGCCGTTACAAATACCGCCCATAAGTCCTTGTCTAACGTCTAAAAGATCGCTAACGTTTTCTTTAATCGCTTTATTTCTAAAGAACGCGGTAATAAACTTACCAGAGCCGTCGGGTTCGTCGCCACCAGAGAAGCCACCGGGAACGAAAATGATTTGGCTATCTTTAATCTTCTTAGCGAAAGCGTCAACTGATTCTGAAACGCCGCCTATATTTTTGATAACGAAAATATCTACGTCAGCCCCTGCCCTTGCAAACGCCTTTTTAGTGTCGTATTCACAGTTAGTACCAGGGAATACCGGAACTAAAACTCTGGGTTTTGCAAACTTAGTGGGAGAGTAATCCCAAGTGGTTGCACTATAACTAATTTCGGGAATTTCACCCTTATCAGTCTTAACGTTGTTGCACTTAAATACTGATTCAAGTTTATCTTCGTAAACTCCCAAGAGTTCGTCAAGAGCAACTTTTGCGCCTGCACATTCGATAACTTTTTCTTCAGTGGTGTAACCCAAAAGTCTTGCCTTTTCAATGTAAAGGTCGTCTTTAACTTCCAACACGAAAGAGCCGTAATTATATCCAAAGATTTCTTCTTTTTCAGAGATACAGAACTTAAAGCCGATGTCGTTACCAAACGCCATTTTCATAACCGCTTCTGCTACGCCGCCGATTGACGGAGTATAGATAGCATTAATTTTCTTTTCATTATTAAGTCTTTCAATAATGCGGAAGTTTTCCATTAAGTCCGCGCTGTCGATAAGTCCGTCGTCAGTGGTCTTTGCTTTTAATAACAATACCTTATTGCCCGCTTGTTTAAATTCGGGTGATAAAACTCTATCGAGTTTATCAGTAGTAACCGCGAAAGAAACGAGCGTAGGCGGAACGTCGATATTTTCAAACGAACCACTCATAGAGTCCTTACCGCCGATTGCGGAAAGTTTTAAGTCGCGTTGCGCTTTATATGCACCGAGAAGTGCACTGAAAGGTTTACCCCAACGAGTTGCGTCTTTGTTGGGTTTTTCAAAATATTCTTGGAATGTAAGATATGTATCAGCAAAGGTTGCGCCAGTTGCGATAAGTTTACATACGCTTTCAATTACTGCGTAGTAACCGCCGAACAAGGGGCTCTTTTCGCTAACGAACGGGTTATAACCCCAACTCATGAACGAGCAAGTGTCGGTATCAGCGTTTTCAACTGAAACCTTGTTTACCATTGCTTGAATAGGCGTGCGTTGGTTTTTACCACCAAACGGCATAAGTACAGTGCCCGCGCCGATAGTTGAGTCAAATCTTTCAGAAAGACCGCGCTTTGAACATACGTTAAGGTCTGCGGCAAGCGCTTTAATACCATCAACAAAATCTGCAGGGAGTTCTTTTTCAGCCATTTTTTGCTTAACAACTTTAACAGCCGTTTTCTTTTCCGCACCGTTAGAGTTTAAGAATTCTCTTGAAATGTCAACGATAGTGTTGCCTTTCCAAGTCATTTTAAGGCGAGCGTCGTCAGTAACGGTTGCAACGATGGTTGCTTCTAAGTTTTCACTTGTAGCAAGTTCCATAAATCTTGCAGCGTCCTTTTGTTCAACGACAACGGCCATTCTTTCTTGAGATTCACTGATAGCAAGTTCAGTGCCGTCAAGACCGTCGTACTTTTTGGGAACTTTATCAAGGTCGATGTTTAAGCCGTCGGCAAGTTCGCCGATTGCTACTGAAACACCGCCTGCACCAAAGTCGTTACAACGCTTAATAAGTCTTGACGCTTCTTCATTTCTAAATAATCTTTGTAATTTTCTTTCTTCAGGTGCGTTACCCTTTTGAACTTCCGCACCGCAAGAAGAAAGTGATTCTACGTTATGTGATTTTGATGAACCAGTTGCACCACCGCAACCGTCTCTACCAGTTCTGCCGCCTAAAAGGATAACGACGTCGCCTTTAGCGGGAACTTCACGACGAACGTTTTTAGCGGGAGCGGCTGCTATAACGGCACCGATTTCCATACGCTTTGCAACGTAACCTTCGTGATAGATTTCATCAACGATACCAGTTGCAAGACCGATTTGGTTACCGTAAGATGAGTAACCGCTTGCAGCCGTGGTAACGATTTTTCTTTGGGGAAGTTTACCCTTAATGGTTTCTTCCAAAGATTTTAAGGGGTCGCCAGCACCAGTTACGCGCATTGCAGCGTAAACGTAACTTCTACCAGAGAGCGGATCACGGATAGCGCCGCCAATACAAGTTGCAGCACCACCGAAAGGTTCGATTTCAGTCGGGTGGTTGTGTGTTTCGTTCTTAAAGAGCAACAACCAGTCTTGTTCTTCGCCACCAACGTTTACCTTAATTTTAACGGTACAAGCGTTGATTTCTTCAGAATCATCAATTTTGGGAAGTGCGCCAGTAGCCTTATGATATCTCGTAGCGATAGTCGCCAAGTCCATAAGGTTAATGGGTTTAGTTCTCTTTAATTCATCTCTCTTGTCAAGATAATCTTGATAGAGTTTTTCAGCGAGCGGGTCTTCAAATTCCGCCTTTTCAATGGTGGTTAAGAAAGTGGTATGACGGCAGTGGTCCGACCAGTACGTATCAATCATTTTGATTTCAGTAATAGTGGGATCACGTTGTTCGCTGATAAAGTACGCTTGCAAGAACTTAAGGTCGTCAATATCCATTGCTAAGCCTTTTTCTTTCAAGAAAACGCCTAATTCTTCCGCATTTTTAGCGTTAAAACCGTTTAAGGTTTCAACAGTTTCGGGAACGGTGTATTCCATAGCGAGAGTTTGCTTTTCACCAAGGTCGGCTTCTCTACATTCTACGGGGTTGATAACGTATTTTTTGATTGCAGCAAGTTCTTCATCACTTAAAACGCCTTTGATTGCGTAAACCTTTGCGGTTTTAACGACGGGGCGGTTACCTGCTGAGAAAAGTTGAATACATTGAGCGGCTGAGTCTGCTCTTTGGTCGAATTGACCGGGGAGCGGTTCAACTGCAAAGATATAGTCCGCTTTAGGAAGTTCATAGAAAGCGTTATCGATTTGCGGTTCAGCAAAAACCGCGTTGATGCACTTTTCAAAAAGATCCTTTTCAATATCTTCAACGTCGTAACGGTTGATAACTGAAAGGTCGGTTACACCGTCAATTTTTAAGAGATTTTCAATTTCTCCCATAATCGCCAATGCTTCGTTAGCGAATTCTGCTTTTTTAGCAACGTAAATTCTGTAAACCATTATTTTTGTTCTCCGTATGCTTTTAATGCACGCGCACCGATATCTTTACGGCAGTACGCATTTTCAAAATGTATTTTTGATACTTTTTCATAAGCCTTATCGATTGCACCTTTCAAAGTTTCATCGATTGCGGTTACACCCAAAACTCTTCCGCCGTTAGTTAAAAGTTTACCGTCTACAAGGCGTGCGCCCGCAACGAAAACGTTTTCTCTATCGGTATCAAAAGTAATTTCAAAGCCTTTTTTATAACTTGCGGGATAACCTTCACTTGCCATAATAACGCAGCAAGCAGATTTGTCCGCAAACTTAACTTCAACCTTATCTAATCTTTCTTCAGCAACCGCCATCATAATCTCTAAAAGATCGCTTTCTAAAAGCGGCAACACTACTTGAGTTTCGGGATCGCCAAAGCGGCAGTTATATTCGATTACCTTAGGTCCGTTGGGCGTAAGCATAAGCCCAAAGTACAAGCAACCCTTAAAGGTTCTACCTTCCTTATTCATAGCAGCCATTGTGGGAAGGAAGATTTTTTCCATACACTCTTTCGCTATTTCTTCAGTATAGTAAGGGTTGGGTGCAACAGTACCCATACCACCAGTGTTTAATCCTTGGTCAAAGTCGAGCGCGCGTTTGTGGTCCATTGATGAAATCATAGGAACAAGCGTTTTGCCGTCCGTGAAAGATAAAACTGAAACTTCAGGGCCAGTCAAGAACTCTTCGATAACTACGTTAGCGCCTGACGCACCGAAAACTTTATCTTCCATCATGCTCTTAACGGCGTCTTTTGCTTCTTCAATAGTGTTTGCAATAATAACGCCTTTACCGAGCGCAAGCCCGTCCGCCTTTACAACAATAGGTGCGCTTTTGGTGTCAAGATAGTTAAAAGCATCTTGCATATTAGAAAAAGTTTCGTATTCCGCAGTGGGAATATTGTACTTTTTCATTAAGTTTTTAGAAAAGATTTTACTACCTTCAATAATTGCCGCTTCCTTTGACGGTCCAAAGCACGGTATACCCTTTTCATTAAGCAAGTTTACCGCACCGAGTACCAACGGATCATCAGGTGCAACTACTGCAAAATCAATTTTATTTTGTTCTGCCCAGTCAGCAACCGCTTGAACGTTTTTTACGTCCATATCAACGGTAATAGCATCGTTTGCTATGCCGCCGTTACCCGCGATTGCATAGAGAGCATCAATTTTCTTACTCTTTTTTAATGATTGAATAATGGCGTGTTCTCTTCCGCCGTTACCTACTACTAAAACTCTCATTATATCTCTCCAAAATCTTAGTGGTGGAATAAGCGCATACCAGTAAACGACATAATAATATCGTTATCATCGCACGCCTTAATAACCAAGTCGTCTCTTACAGAGCCACCGGGTTGTGCAATATAACTTACACCGCTCTTAACCGCTCTTTCAATGTTGTCGCTGAACGGGAAGAACGCGTCAGAGCCGAGCGCAACGCCGCTGATTTTAGAAAGAATTTCTTTCTTTTCCGCTCTGGTTAATTCTTCGGGTTTAACGGTGAAGTATTGTTGCCACTTACCTTCAGCCAAAACGTCTTCAGCATCGTCTGAAATATAGATGTCGATAACGTTGTTTCTATCAGGTCTGCCGAGCGTGGGAAGGAAAGGAAGATTTAATACCTTTTCACTTTGTCTTAAGAACCAGTTGTCAGCCTTACTGCCAGCAAGACGAGTGCAGTGAATTCTTGATTGTTGACCAGCACCTACGCCGATTGCTTGACCGTTGTGTGCAAAGCAAACTGAGTTTGATTGAGTATATTTTAAGGTGATGAGCGCAACGATTAAATCGATAACTGCGCTCTCGGGCATGTTCTTGTTTTGAGTTACGATTTCTTTGGTAACGAGTTCTCTATCAATTTTGAAGTTGTTTCTACCTTGTTCAAAAGTGATACCGAAAACTTGCTTAGTTTCGCGCTCAGCGGGAACGTAATTAGGGTCGATTTGAACAACGTTATACGCGCCCTTTCTCTTTTCTTTTAAGATTTCAAGCGCTTTGGGTGAATATGACGGAGCGATAACGCCGTCGGAAACTTCACGCTTAATAATTTTTGCGGTAACTTCATCACATTCATCAGAAAGTGCAATCCAGTCGCCGAAAGAACTCATTCTATCAGTTCCCCTTGCCCTAGCGTAAGCGCAAGCGATAGGAGAATCGTCCAAGCCTTCGATATCGTCAACGAAACATACTTTCTTTAAGGTTTCAGAAAGTTTTTCGCCAACGGCAGCACCTGCGGGGCTTACGTGCTTAAATGATGCAGCAGAAGGTTTGCCAGTTGCTTCTTTTAATTCTTTAACGAGTTGCCAAGAGTTAAAAGCATCTAAAAAGTTAATATAACCAGGTTTACCTGAAAGGATTTTGATAGGCAAATCAGAACCGTCTGCCATAAAGATTTTTGAAGGTTTTTGGTTGGGGTTACAACCATATTTGAGTTCAAGTTCGTTCATACCGTTCTCCTATTTGTTCTTATTGATAATAATTTCTTCAGCCTTTCCGTCAGCAAGTGAAACTACTCTAACGAAAAGTGAAACTTTGTTGTCTTTGTTAAGGCTACCCCAAACGATATCCGCCAATTCTTTTGCGGTGTTAGGAAGTTTAACTCTTTCGGGTTCGCCGTAAAACGACGGAATAGGATTGCCATCACATTCGTAAGTGTGGATAAAGTGTCCTAAACCGCAAAGGGGTGCGTAACTATAAAAATATCTATCGCAAACTTCGGGATTGCCGTCGCTGCTCTTTAAGATAGACATTTTATACTTAAAGTCGCCGTCCGCATACTTTAAGATTGCAGAAATTCTGGGCGTATAGTTGGGGTGGTCGGGCTCGAATTCTCTAGTGTGGAGAGATTTTTCAAAAGCGTACCCGTCGTCGCCGTGTTCTTTAATATAGTTAAAAACCGTGTCGGTTTGGTCGCCGTTGGTAACGATATCAGCGTTATCAAGCGCTAAATACGGGTTGTATATAATAAGGCTGGGGTCAACGAGTTTACTTTCGTCAAACGCCTTAGTTCTCATACCGCTTTCATATCTTTCAAAAATACGGTTACGGCTGTTTTCACTTCTGCCCATGATGAAGTAAGCAATCATAGCACTCTTACCGTCAGCACTTTTACCAACGATAATTCCCCTACCAGGGTAAGTGTTATTTTCGAGCAAGTTTTCAATATTGTTTAAGCCTTTTACGCTCATTTTATTTCTCCTTTAAGAATGTTTTTACATACGAGTTCGAGTGATGCGGGCAAAATTTTCCATTCTGCTTCTTGCATAACTCTCTTTTGCAAAGTTTCGGGGGTGTCTTTTTCTTTGACTTTAACCGCCTTTTGCATAATAATCTTTCCACCGTCGGGGATTTCGTTTACGAAGTGAACGGTTGCGCCCGTAACCTTAACGCCTTTTGCAAGCGCGGCTTCGTGTACTTTTAAGCCATAAAAGCCTTCACCACAAAAACTCGGGATAAGCGACGGATGTACGTTTATAATTCTATCTTTATATCTATCGGTAAAATCTTTAGAAAGAATGCACATAAAGCCTGCAAGAACGATAACTTCCGCATTACACGCTTCAAGTTCGGCAATAAGCCCTTGTTCAAACTCTTGCTGAGTTTTGCCTTTTTTAATTACTACAGCCGTTTCAATTTCCGCATTTTGTGCACGCTGTAGAGCGTAAGCGTCTTGCTTATTAGAAATTACTTTAACGACCTTTCCACTTTCTAAATTTCCAGCAGCGGTAAAATCAATAATTGCTTGTAAGTTCGTTCCGCCGCCCGAAACTAAAACAGCAACGTTAACAGTTTTTTTCATTCTTTCACCGTTAGCAAATTTCAATCTTGTTAGAAGATTTAACGATTTCACCCATAATGTAAGCATTTTCGCCGTTAGCGCGCAAGATAGAAAGCGCTTTATCAGCATCTTCTTTAGCAACTACAACGCTCATACCAACGCCCATGTTAAAGGTGTTGAACATATCTCTTTCGCAAACGTTGCCAGTTTTAGCAAGCATATCGAAAATAGGAAGAACTTTAACAGCCTTTCTTTCAATTTTTGCGCCGAAACCTTCAGGGATACTTCTAGGAATGTTTTCATAGAAGCCGCCGCCTGTGATGTGTGAAATTGCCTTAACCTTTGCATCTTTAATGAGTTCAAGGATAGGTTTAACGTAAATTCTAGTCGGGGTAAGCAAAGTTTCGCCAAGACTCTTGCCGCCGAGTGCTTCGAGCGGAGTTTTAAGGTCAGCCTTTTCAACGTCGAAAACCTTTCTTACGAGTGAAAAACCGTTAGAGTGAACGCCCGTAGACGGAAGTGCGATGACGATATCGCCCGCTTTCATCTTCTTGTTATCAAGAATTTTCTTTTTGTCAACAACACCTACTGCAAAACCAGCAAGGTCGTATTCGTCAACGGGATAGAAACCAGGCATTTCAGCAGTTTCACCACCGATAAGAGCGCAGCCCGCTTGAACGCAACCTTCAGCAACGCCTTCTACGATAGATGCAACGCGCTCGGGTACGTTTTTACCAACCGCGATGTAGTCCAAGAAAAATAAAGGTTTAGCGCCGCAGCAAATAACGTCGTTAACGCACATAGCAACGCAGTCGATACCAACCGTGTTGTGCTTGTCCATAAGGAATGCAATTTTAAGTTTAGTACCAACGCCGTCAGTACCGCTAACGAGCACGGGGTTTTTAACTTTGCCGAGTTCAAAAAGTCCACCAAAACCGCCGATATCAGAGCAAACACCTTCAGTCATAGTTCTTTTGATGTGGCTTTTCATAAGTTCAACTGCTTTGTAACCAGCGGTAATATCAACGCCGGCTGCTTTGTAACTTTCACTGTAACTTTTTTCCATTTTATATATCTCCGTAATTTTTTATCAAATTAAATTGTTTCGTTTATTTTTTTACTTTAGGTTATTTTTATAAGACATAGATACAAGTTAGACAAGACTCTTTTTTATCACTTTAAGTGTGAAGAAACAAGTTAGGCAAGGCTCGTGAAGTGTTTGGGATGAGATTGCCTATACACAGTATTTATAAGACATAGATACAAGTTAGACGTGGAAAACGAGTAATTTATGCAGGGCGCGTACTTGCCGTACGCAACCAAATAAATACGCAAGTTTTACGCGTATAACGCCGTAGATATGGCTTATAAATGGCGCTTGGTCTTTTCCACTATGTCTATCTTTTGTTCGTACTTGTTAGGCTTAGGTGGAACTGGAATTTCAGTTGAATACTTACCGTCAAAGCAAGCGTAACAGAAACTGTTTTGACCGTCCATTAAAGCAATCTTTTTCAAGTCTTCTAAGTCGAGATAGCCGAGCGTGTCAACGCCAACCATTTGCCTAATTTCTTCAACCGTGTGATTGTTTGCGATTAAGTCTTCTCTCTTTTTGATATCCGTTCCGTAATAGCACGGATAAAGGAAAGGCGGAGAAGAAACCATAAAGTGAACTTCGGTTGCGCCCGCTTCACGAAGAAGATTTACAACCCTTCCGCTAGTAGTGCCGCGGACGATGGAGTCGTCAACCATAATTACGCGCTTTCCGTTTACAACGGATGCTATCGGGTTAAGTTTTTTTCTAACCTGGTCTTCCCTATCCTTTTGGTCGGGGAAGATAAAGGTTCTACCGATATATTTATTTTTTAAGAAACCCATTTCAAAGGGAATGCCTGATTCTTTAGCGTAACCAACGGCTGCGTCGTTACCAGAATCGGGAACGCTTATAACAACGTCGGCTTTAACGGGATATTTTCTTGCTAAGTATCTACCCATTTCCACCCTTGCTTCGTGAACAGAATAACCGTCGATAACAGAGTCGGGACGAGCGTTATAAACAAATTCAAATATGCAAGAAGAAGGTTTAACCTTGCCGCAGTGTTCTTCGATTGAACGAACACCCATTGCGTCGAATACTACTACTTCACCAGGCTTAACCGAGCGGATAAGTTTTGCACCAACAGCGTCGAGCGCGCAACTTTCAGATGCAACCACGTAAGAACCGTCTTCCGTTTGACCGTAACAAAGCGGTCTAAAACCTAACGGATCACGCGCGGCGATAAGTTTTGTGGGCGACATAACAACTATGCAATACGCTCCTTTAAGATTGTTCATCGCTTTAACGACAGCGTGTTCGATAGACGGTGCTTTAAGCCTTTCTTTAATGATTTCGTACGCGATAACTTCAGTTGCGCCAGTAGAGTGGAAGATTGAACCTTCAAGTTCAAGTCCCGTTCTAAGTTCATCTTTATTGATAAGGCTACCGTTGTATGCGATAGCAAGCGTTCCTTTAACGTGATTAACAACGAGTGGTTGAGTGTTTGCGGTGGTGTTAGTGCCTTTTACGCCTGCGCGTACGTGCCCAACTGCAAGTTTACCGACACCAAGTTTAGCAAGGCGTTCTTTAGTAAAAACTTCACCAACCAAACCCAAATCTTTATGCGCGGTGAACACGCCCCCGTCGTTTACGACGATACCGCAACCGTCTTGACCACGGTGTTGAAGTGCGTAAAGTCCATAGTAAGTCATGCTTGCAAGGTTTTGAACTTCTTTAGAATAAACTCCGAAAACCCCGCATTCTTCTTGTATGCGTTCCATATAATTTTAAGTCCTCCGGTTATATACTTTTAAAACGCAGAAAAGTGAAGACAGAATTTCTTCACTTTTTAATTAACGCTTTATTTATACTTTGCGTTTATTTCTTTATCAGTTGAAAGAATTTTTTCTTTCTTTTCAGCGCGCTTATTCGCAAGTTTTTCCGCTAAAACTTTATCTTCAATAGCGAGCATTTGGATAGCGAGAAGCGCAGCGTTTTCAGCGCCGTCGATAGCAACGGTCGCAACGGGAATGCCCGCGGGCATTTGCACGGTTGATAAAAGCGCGTCAATACCTTCTAAAGCGGATGCTTTAATAGGTATACCGATTACGGGAAGCGTCGTATTTGAGGCAATTGCACCGGCAAGGTGCGCAGCCTTACCTGCAGCGGCGATGATTACGCCGATACCATTTTCACGCGCAGACGCGGTAAATTCTTTCGCTTCAACAGGTGTGCGATGTGCCGAATAAATATGAACTTCGGTTTCAACGCCATAATCTTTAAGCGTAGTAATAGCCTTTTCAACAACCTTAAGATCGCTATCACTGCCCATAATAACTGCAACTTTTTTCATTTTATTTTCTCCTAAAATGGTATTTTAAACATAAAAAGGCAGTTTGAAAAAACAAACTGCCCAGACGGTCGACAAAACTCTCGTTTTTTACTCCCACGCAGTAACCTGCTAATCCGTCAGTTGTAAAAAACTTTAAACCTTTTTAATAGCATATTTAGTATAACATTTACAGTCGAAAATTGTCAAACGATTTACCGCGACAATATCAACATTTACGCCCATAAAAACAAATTTTTTTTATTCTCTTTTTACTAAAGTAAAAACCGCCTTATTTTAAAGACGGTTTTGTTTTAATTGTTTAGCCTTTTCTCCAAGTTCTTGGAACGAAAAGCATTAACATCGGGAATATTTCAAGTCTGCCGGTAAGCATTATAAATGAAAGCCAAATTTTAGAAAACGCTGAATACCCAGAGTAATCACAAGTAGGACCTACTGCGCCAAACCCAGGACCAACGTTACCTATGCACGCAAGCGTTGCTGAAAAATCTGAGAATAAATCGGCAAACGGATCTAACGACAAAAGTAAAGTTGAAAGTGCAACGGCGACTACCCAAATAATAAAGAACGTTCTAACGTTTCTTTCGGTTTTTTGATCGAGTGCAACGCCTTCATAATGGATTGAAACCACAGCTCTAGGATGGATAAGGCTCTTAAATTCAGATGCACTAGACTTACCCAAAATGAGTATTCTTGACATCTTTATGCCGCCGCCAGTCGAACCGCCGCACGCACCTATTATCGTCAAAATCATAAGTATTGCCTTGGAAAAAGACGGCCACTTATCAAAGTCGTACGAAGTCAACCCAGTAGTCGAACTGATTGAAGTTACTTGGAAGAACGAGTGTTTTAAGGCTTCCCCAAAATGTGCAAACAAGTTTGACGCTTGAACGGTTAAATCAATTGCAATCGCAAGCGTTGCAACCACAACCAGTATACAGAACGCACGCACTTCTTCTATTGCAAAAACCTTTCTAAAACTTCCTATTAAAATCAAAAAATACGCATTGAAGTTTATAGAGAACAAAAACATAAACACTGCAAGCACTACTTGGATATACGAACTGTATCTCATAGCACTCGTGCCAACTATGCCAAAACCGCCAGTTCCCGCCGTACTAAAAGCAAGCAATAAACTGTCGTAAAACGGAAGCCCGCCAAAAAGCAAGAATATCGTAGTCAACGCGGTCAACGCCATGTATATTCCGTATAAAATACGCGCGGTAAAGCGAAGTTTACTTGATAACTTACCAACCGAAGGACCAGGAGATTCGGTTCTAAACACGTGCATTACACCAGCGTTATTTGCCGGCATAATTGCGAGTACGAACACCAAGATACCCATACCACCTATCCAGTGTGTAAACAAACGCCAGAACATATGTGCTCTTGACATATTATCTACTTGCCCTGAAGTCAGTATTGACGCCCCCGTAGTTGTAAAGCCCGAAACGGTTTCAAAAAACGCGTCGATAAAATTAGGGATTTCACCCGCAATCGTAAACGGCAAAGCACCGATTATTGATAAAACTATCCAAGCCAAAGAAACGGTAACAAAACCTTCTTTAGCATACATAGAATTATCTTTTGATTTTAAGCACGATAAAGGTATACCGCCCGCAAGCGCAATCGCTATCGGTATTACGAAAGATAGATAATTATTTTCTTGATAAATTATCCCAACTACCATAGGAAGCAACATTAAAACCGCAACGATAATTAGCGTTTTACCTATGATTGAGAGTACTACTTTATAATTCATATCACTTTAAAATTTGCGTCAATTCGGTAATTTTACCCGCTGACGTTACTATAATTACTTTATCGTCTTGCATTAAGAAAGTATCGCCGTCGGGAAGTATAAACTCGCCGTTTCTTACCACGCCACCGATAAGTATGCCTTTCTTTATTCCAATCGTTTTAAGCGGTACGCCAAGCGCAACAAAATTACTATTTACGGTAAATTCTAACGCCTCGGCTTTGCCGTGCATTTTATAAAGAGTGTTAATTCCGTTACCGATATCCGCTTGGTGCGCTCTTACAAAACGCAAAATGTGATTTGCGATAACGTTTCTAGGTGCAATAACCGTATCTAAACCGAGTTGCTTAACCATGCTAAGCACTGACGGTCTATCAACCTTAGTTACAACCTTTTTTACCCCTTGTTCTTTTGCGTAAAGAGAGATGATTACGTTTTCTTCATCCATACCCGTCAAAGTAATGCACGCATCGCTATTGTTCAACTTTTCTTCTTCTAACGCTTCGTGGTCAGTCGCGTCAAAACAAAGTACCGTCGCTTTAGGGAGCGCGTTTGCTAATTCAGTTGCTCTCTCCGGGCTTCGCTCTACAATTTTTACGCTAACCCCCGCACTGATAAGTTCTTGTGCAAGGTAATATGCAATTCTACCGCCACCGATGATAAACACGGCTTTTGCGCGGTGCTTATACATTTGCAATTTTTTCATAATAACCGCCATTTCTTTATCATCGGCTATTAAATACACAGTGTCGTTTTCTTTTAATACGAAATCGCCTCTAGGGATGATAACTTCTTCCCCGCGGCGCACCATTGCCACCAAGAACTTGCCTTGGCATTCCACTGAAATCCCCATCAAACTCTTATAGCAAAGGCTAGAATCAGCCGCAACGGTAAATTCTACCATGGTCGCTTTGCCGTCCGCAAAACTTTCTACGCTCTTTGCAAAGGGGAATTTCATAATCTGCGCAATTTCTTTACCAGTTTGAAGTTCTGGGTTAAAGAAAAAGTCTAAGCCAAGCACGTCTTTAACGTTTTCAACTTCTTCAAAATATTTAGGATCGCGAACACGCGCGATAGTGTACTTTGCACCAAGTTTTTTTGCCAAAACCGAACACAAAATATTCTTTTCATCTTGTGCGGTACAAGCGATTACGAAGTCCGCCTTTTCAACGCCCGCTTCTAATAGCACGCTGCGCTCCAATCCACCGCCAGTTATGCCGTTTACGTCATAACGGTTTACAACGTTTTGAACTTTGTCCGCATCGATGTCAACTACGACTATATCGTGGTTTTCATTTATGAAGTTTGCGATTAAGGTTTCGCCAACCTTACCCGCTCCGATAACAATTAAATTCATTCCAACTTTCCTTATTGAATATTTGTTTAAATCGTATTATATCAAATAATTTCTTAAAACACAATAGTTTTATAAAGTTTTAAAATAAACCCCGCCTAAACTTTTTTAACAGTTAAACGGGTTTATTCTTTTATTATTTGTGATTTTTAAGCAAAACAACTATCTAATTGACGCAAAAAACACATACCGTATTGTTTTTTTTCGTACATATTAGTCTTTTTATATTTTTATCAGTATGCATTTTTTGCTTAAAGTATGTTTTTTCTTATAATACCCATACTTATTTTGTAATTATGAAAAGGGTTAAAACACTAAGTTTAATAATAGCAGTTTTTTGCTTTTTTATATCGCTTGTTGAATTTAGTTTTTCAAGCGTTTTTGCTATGCCCTTTTATGATTTTCAGCCTAAAGAAATCGTTTTGCGCGCGGAATTTTACACTTCATACCCATCTTCTACTGATGAGCGAAAAACCAACATAATGCTTGCGGCAAAGTCGCTTGATAATATTTTAATTGCACCTAATGAAGAGTTTTCTTTTAATAAAACTGTGGGCGAAAGAACGGAAAAACGCGGTTACAAAAGTGCTAAAATTATTGTTAACGGCGAGTTTGTGGACGGCGTTGGCGGGGGCGTTTGTCAAGTTTCAACAACTCTTTATAACGCAGTACTTCTTGCAGGATTAAAGATTATAGAATATCATCCACACTCGTTGCCCGTTTCTTACGTTGCACCATCCTTTGACGCTATGGTAAATTCGGGTTGGGCTGACTTAAGATTTATTAACAACACACATAATCCAGTTATTTTGCGTACCTTTGCCGACGGGTCTATATTAAAGGTGCAAGTTTACGGCGAACCTATGCAAGAAAAAATTATAAGAAAAAGCATTATAACTGGTGAAATTCCCGCGCCCGAATATGAAATTTTAACCGATACCTTGCGCGAATTTTCCGACCTATATGAAGGCGATATAAAAATTATTACTTACTCTAAAGCGGGTTACAAAAGTGAAGGTTATTTAATAAAAACCGTTAGCGGTAAAGTTATATCTTCAACCAAAATTCGCTCGGATAGTTACTCTGCTGTGCGCGGTAAAATTATAAAAGGTACTATTCCCCGAGTTAAAGAGCCATTAATCGACAGCACAATTATCACTGTTTATCGTATAAAACCAAAAATATGATTATATTTTAAGAAAAATTTTTTAAATGCCAAAAATACTTTGACAAAAGTGTTTTTTTATGATAACATATCATAGCAAAACTTAAATATAAGCACTTTGTGTGAGCTGTAGTTTACTGTTTTTAATAATTGTTTTTAATAAACTTTGGAGAAATACCCAAGAGGCCGAAGGGGCATCCTCTCTCGTACCATAAGGGTACTCGCGGGCTTTGGCTACAAACAGTTCACCGAACTGTTTGCTTAACGCGTCGCCCCCCTGCTTCGTAACCTTAGCAGTGTCGCCAAATTAAGAACTTCTATAACAACTTAATATTTTTTATTAAAACTTTGGAGAAATACCCAAGAGGCCGAAGGGGCTCCCCTGCTAAGGGAGTAGTGTGTGATAAGCGCAGCGAGGGTTCAAATCCCTCTTTCTCCGCCAAAAGCAACTCGTTTGAACTTTTTACGTTCAGACGAGTTTTCTTTTATTTCTTCAAGGTTTTTGGCGTTTTCTACTTCCTTTAACTGTTTTTTATTAAGACGTTTAGTTTCTCTATCGTTTGAGTTGTAGAGAATAATAACCTTATCATCATACAAAATAACACGATTTATAAACGAGCTAAAGAACTCGTTTTTTTCTTCGCCTTTTTCGTATTTCATATAAGCAAAATAGGTTAAAAATTTCTTAACTTCGTTAGGTTGTAAAGGTTTAACTTGTCTTGCTTCTTCAACGGCTATCTTGTTTTCAAGGTCGGCTTGGTTTGCTTCAAGGTTTAGTAAGCGGTCTTTTGTTGTCTTTGTAAAGATACCGTTTTCTATTGCCGTCATTATGCTGTTAATGGACTTATTAACTTCTTTAAGTTCCTTTTGTAGCGATAATAAAACGGTTGGCATAGATAGTTCTGCGTTAAACTTATCTGCAACAAGTTTAGCGATTTTATCAATAACCTTTGGTCGTAGCACGTATTTAATAGTCGCTTCAAACACAAGTGTTTCAATAAAATCTTGGCTAACGTTTTTCTTGTGGCAGTCGTTTGGATTAAGTTTCTTGCCGTAGCACTTGTAATAGTGATAAACACGCCCCGTTTTGCTCGTGCCTGTTTCAGCGGTAATTGCCGACTCGCAATACCCACAAAAAAGTTTACCACTTAAAATGTAAGGTTGTTCGTCATAGTTCTTTCTTTGTTTATGCTTATGTAAATCCATAATTAAATTACACTCCCTAAATAATTTTTCATCCACGATAGGTGGAATTACGTTCGTATAGACTTTTCCGTCCACGTTGACAATGCCCATATACTTTTCATTGCGTATTATACGGGCAAGTTGGCTCATAGAAAATTTTTTGCCCGACTTGGTTTTTATACCCGATGCGTTAAGACGAGCTATAATATCTTTGGCTTTCTCTCCGTTTCGGTATCTTGTAAAAATATCTCTAACTACTGTTGCTTCAAGTGGGTTAATCGTCCACTTTTTATCAACGGTGTCGTAGCCCAAAAGTCCGTGACCACCAATGAAATTGCCTTTTATAAGGCTTTCTTTTATGCCACGCTTAACTTTTTGAGAAAGTTCGGCGGAGTAATACTCCGCCATACTCTCTAGCATACCTTCAACAAGTATTCCGCTTGCGTCGTCGGTAATGTTTTCTTTTGCAGACAAAACTCTCACGCCGTTTTTCTTTAGTTTTGCTTTGTAGTTGGCGCTGTCGTAACGATTACGGGCAAAGCGGTCTAATTGATAAACTAAAACGTACTCAAAGTTCTTTTTCTTACTATCTTCAATCATTTTAAGAAACTGTGGGCGTTTATCTGACGTTCCCGTTAAAGCCCTATCTATGTACTCGCCAACGATTGTGATGTCGCTTCGCTTTGCAAAATCGTAGCACTCACGGAGTTGACCTTCAATAGATTGCTCGGTTTGAGAGTGCGAACTAAATCTTGCGTAGATTACTGCTTTCTTCATTGTTTGTTCTCCTTTCTAAAAACATTCTGTGCTGTTAGATTGTCGTATGAGCCGTTATCTCTTACAAAGTCTAACAACATATTTGCAAGCACAGAAGCGCTTGCAGTTAGTGTTTCATCGCCTAATTCAAGTGGCGAAGTTGCCACTTCGTTGGTGGAAAGGTTAATTTCCACCTTGTTAAATTCGTCTAAATAATGTCTTTTCAAATCTCCTTAATTTTTTATTTGTGCGGATACAATGTCCTCTTTCCTGATGGTAGAACACCAATAAACTACATCTCAGTAGATGCGTTGTGTTTGTTAGTAAATCTTTAACCATAAACCACAATTTTCCTCCTTAATTTTTTTGGTTATGTACTGATAAAATAAATAGACGCTTGGCATCAGTTAAATCCAAACGTCCGAAGTTATAGGCATAACATCGTAGTCGTCGCCTTCTTTACGATTAAAGCGTTTAATCTGTTCTTTAGACGTGTACTTTAATCTTGACAAACTTTCGCCACGTTCTGCTCCGTACCTATAAGATATTTCGTTGTAAAATCTTTCTTGTAGGTCAGAGTAAGACGTTAAACCGCCACGCTGTTTCCAAAATTCAGAGTGACAAAGTAGTGGCTTTATGTCGCTATGTATTGTGCGATAAATAGGCTCGCCGTCATCATCTCGCAGTTGCAATCTACTACCACATTGAGAAAATTCGTTTCCACAAACCTTTCTTTGCCAACTGTTCGTTAGTGGCAAGTAATACACGAAAAGGTTTCTTCGGTTTGGCTCGGTAACGATAATAGCGCAAATGATGTTCGTATCAGTTTGCTTGTAGCCAATAGTTTCGATTGCAAAAGCATAGCACCTATTGAAATACGCTAATATTTCGTATTCATCGGGGAAATCGTCCCAAAATTCGTGGTTGCCACCAAACTGCAAACATTCTAATGCGATGTTCTTACCGCGATTATAAAATCTTGCGTTGTGTTCGGTTTTAATGCGATTCCATTCTTGTTCAAAATTAGATAACATAGGCTTTAACCACTTAGTTTCGTAAGTTTGTTCAACTTTTTTAAGATAATCGTCTTGTTCAGACAATTCATCTTTCTTAAACGTGAGAACGGAAATAGTAGCGTGCTTGTCCCTTATAGGGTTTTCATAATATTCGTAATTCCAATTAGTCATTTTTCACCTCCTTTTTGTTTTTTAAGGGATAAAAAAGAACGACAACCTGTTCATTAGGTCATCGTTCAGAATTGCTCCCTCCACTTATAAGCCACGAGAAGAAGGAAAATATTAGTAAAATTAGAAACTTTTTAAAAATAATTTAATTTTTTTAGTGTCTTGCCCGAATAGAAGCGGTAAAACTGCTTTATTCGTCTAGTACGAATATTAACTATGATAGGATAAATACGCTTTTCGTAATATTCTTCGGGTGATATATTTACTCGTTTAGCAAGTTTCTCCACAGCGGTATATAAGCCGTCTGCCGCTTTATTATTACCGTGTAATCCACGTTCTCTACGGCATTCAACTTCGGTAATTAAACGAATATATACAATTTGTACCAAAGGAACTGCATCAGCATAGTTTTGTAAAAACCAAGCAAGCTCTTGGTCGCTTGCCTTTGATAGATACTCCGACTTTTCTTTTTCAAGCGCTTCCTCGTTATATAGGTAGTATCTAATAGAAAAACGGACAAACTCCCCTAAACTATAGTACCAATAAAGGAAGTGGGCTATATCGTTAGGATGGAGATGTCTTAATACATATTCCATTTCTACGTCTAAAAACATCGGCATTTCTAACTTTTTAGTAAACAAGTTCCAACACTTCCAAGGATATTCATCGTCACGTGTTTTGATGGCAGTTGTTTGTTCTACATAGTCAAAATTATATTGTGCTTGGGCTTTAATCATTGAAACGTAGCCTTGTGTAACGTTTAATGCTTTAGCTATATTTTTTTGAGTAGCGCCGTTCTCAAGCATTTTAAGAACTTTTTCTTCATCCTCGGTCAGTTGGTTATATAGGTCTTTTTTGTAGTAATAGTTTGCCACCTTTGTATCAATAGGGGTATCTTTAATGTGGAAGTTTTCTAGTTGCTTGGCGGTTAAACTTTCCTCTTCCTCATCGAGAAGTTCAGCAGTATGGCGTACGTATTTATGCTCATTATTATACTCAATCCTATCTAACTCAATTAACGCTTCCCATTCTTTCTCGGTTACTTCAATCGTGACAAAGCCACGCCCACCCATTTGCACGGTGGCGCTTTCCGTATCCTCGCAGGGATAATAGTACAGATATTTACCCTCTGTTTTAGCGGGTAGTTTTTTCTTGTTGTAATGATATGCTAACTTATCCATAGTCCTATTATACCAAAGTAAAGATGACAAAGTGTGTCATATTTATAAACTTTTTGGAAGATTTTTTGCCGATGCGTTTTTTCCGAAAAAATGGTGCGAATTTCAACGCCTAAGCAAGTTAAGGAAATTGCACTAAATTGCAATTTCGACTCTTAAACAAGTGGGAAACCCACTTTAGCTTATCACCACTATAAGTATATAATTTTATTATATAAGAGTCAAGCAAATAAGCCTATGTGACTTAAAGTCCGTTGTGAAAAAAGTCACTTTTTGTTAAAATATGTTTATAAGAATCTAGGAGAATAAAAATGGACGTAAAAATTTTAATTGGTAAAAGAGTAAAAGAATTACGCAACAAACTAGGCATAAGCCAAGAAGAACTTGCCGACTTAGCAGAATTAGATAGAACTTATATTACAAGCGTTGAGTGTGGAAGAAGAAACATTTCGATAGTTAATATTGAAAAACTTGCTACTGCACTTAAAGTAACGCTTAAAGAATTTTTTAACTTTTGATAAAATTATAGAGGTTACACTATGAGAGAAAGAATTAAGAGTATAGTTTTTGATGAATTTTCTAAAGTTGTTAGAAATATAGAAAGTGACTTTAGATACAACTTTATAAGAAAGAGATATAATTTTCTTTTAAGCCAACTTGATGAGGAAATGACTGCAAACATGGTGTTTGTTAGTAGTTTTGAATCTAAAAGTGGTTTTGCAATAGAGGCTTGCGCTAAACGTATTGCTCGTTTACGTTTTGGAGATGAAAACGTTCCCACTATCGTAAACCCACACGGCATACAACACAATATTAACGAAAATTCTATTGCCGGACAAATTATTGTTACTAACGTAAATACTGACGACGGGAATCTCAGAGGGCAAATTTCTGCTTTTAGAGCTACAAATACTGCAAGTGGCGCTGGAAGAAATCGTTGTGAAAGTGGAGTTAATCAAAACAGTATTAGAGAAAATCTTTTACCACTTGCAGAAAGATACATGACTGAAACTGTACATAGAAAGCCTGTTGATTTAGCTTTCTTTGATGGACAAGATTGGAATATCCTTGAACTTAAAGCTGGTGGCGATTTAGATAGTTCTAATGCGCCATCAAACGTAGAAAAACTTTTAACTATTTACGTAGGATTAAACGTTCCAAACGCAAAAGCATATTTCGCAACTTTATATAATAAAGATGGCGAAGGAAATAATTGGAGCGGTGCTGTGAAGAAACATTTAGCATATCCAGAAATGTTCTTGATAGGTAAAAAGTTTTGGGAGAAAATTCTTCCCCCTGGTATTTCATTTGAAGATTTCGAGGAAATATACAAAGAAGCTTTAGAAGAAATAGACTTGAACGCTAAAATACGCGAAATGATTAGAAATTGTACGCAAAACTAAAATGATAAGAGTAGAAAAAATAAAATCCAAAAACTATACGCTTGTCAATGGCGACTGTATTAATTATTTAAGTAAAATTCCTGACCATAGTATTGATTTGATTTTAACCGACCCTCCCTACAATATAGCACAGTATTCAACGGGCAATATCAATTTGCCTGGTAGAAGTGCGTTAAATAACGATTTGGGAGAATGGGATTTAAAAGAAATAGACCCATTTGAATTAGTAAAAGATTTTAAAAGAATATTAAAACCCGACGGAAATATATTTATTTTTACAAGTTATAATCTCATCGGTAAATGGCATGCTGCTTTTGATAGTGAATTTGATACATTTCAATTCTTTGTCTGGCACAAAACGAACCCAGCACCAAAGATTTACAAAAACGGCTTTCTAAACAGCTGTGAAATGATTGCTTGCATGTGGAAAAAAGGTCATAAATGGAACTTTACTAAACAAAACGAAATGCATAATTTTTACCAAAGTCCTATTTGTATGCGTCCAGAGCGTTTAACTAACCCTAAACATCCTGCTCAAAAACCTATTGCGCTGCTTGAACATTTAATAAAAATTGCATCAAACGAAGGTGATGTTGTTTTCGACCCGTTTATGGGTGTGGGCTCAGCTGGTGTTGCCGCACTAAAAAATGGCAGAAGATACATAGGAATTGAAATAGAAAAAGAATATTTTGAAGCAACTACTAAACGATTAAGTTCATTTAAATAATATATACAAAAAACAAAATCTCCCAGATTATACTGGGAGATTTGTTATTATTAGATGTTCAACATCTCTATCATTTCTACTGCGCACGTTATACGTATATTGTTTATCAAAACTTACAATATTAAAATCTTTTTCGTAAAGCTTGTGGATAAAGTCCGTATTTTTTATTACAAGAAGGAATTTTGCAGCTGTTTTTCTTAAGTTATATGCCAATCTTTCCTGGTCAAATTTAGTAAAGTCTTTTCCTTCATAATCAGAGAAGTCTGTATCGTAAGGTGGGTCTAAGAACATAAAGTCATTAGAAGTCAATTTAACGTTATCAAAGAATTTTTCAAAATCTGAGCAATGTATTTCAGTATCTGAAAATAACGTTTCGATTTCTCTATTAAACATTGCATCAATTTTAGATTGCATATTTTTTCTATTATAAGACATTCCACCATAAGGAATATTAAATTCACCTTTAGAGTTATATCTAAACATAGAGCCATAACAATATTCTCTAATAAAGTAAAAGTTTGCAGCTTTGTATTGAATAGATTGGTCGTTTATTTTACCTAAATTCAAGTCATTAAAAATTTGCCTGAAGTACATGTAATAACCACTTGTAAAACCTGTAAGCAAGTTTTCAATTAAATCTTCATTTGAAAAAGGAGTTTTCTTATAATTTGCTACTGTTCTTATGAATTTATCTTCAACCATACGGTATAAAGTTTTTTCAAAAGCAGTTTCATCCATCAATAACTTCTCAGTAAATCCAGAATTAATTTTTACTGATAAACTAGATATTAAGCTTTGAAGAGTGGTTGACAATTCTTCTTTTGATATTTTCCCATCCTTCAATTTAAAGAATGTGTCAGATAGAAAGGTGCTTTCCGTAGAGCAAACATTTACGATATTATTAAAGCTGTTATTATAGCACATCAAAAGATTATATAAAGTCTTATCTTGTGCTTTAATGAGATTATAATATTGAATTAAAGACTCAGAAATGTCGTTTATTGCCGCCTTTTTAGGTTGCAGATGGAAGAATAATGCGCCACCGCCGAAAAACGGTTCAACATATCTATCATATTCAGGAATTAACGGCTGAATTTTATCTATTTCTCTAGATTTACCGCCAGGCCATTTTATAATTGGGTTCATGCGTGCACCTCAAATTTTAGATTTTTATTGACACAGAAATCTTCAAACACCTTCTTTGCTAAACGACTTGGATTATAACTACCATTTTCCCATCTATTGATAGTAGCAAAGCTAACACCGAGTTCTCTCGCTAAATCTTCTTGCGATAATTTTAGTTCAGTACGAACAAGTTTTACCTTCTCTGCAAAGCTCATAACACGACTCTCCTTTATATTGAAACTATTATAACACTTTTTATAAAAAATGTAAAGATGCAAGAGCCTATTATCTTGAAAAATTTACAAGTATATGGTATAATCAAATAAAATACTACAAATGATTTTATGGAGATTTATGAAAAGATTAACTTTTGATGAATTTTTACGTTCTATAAAGCAGAATAAAGATACAGCACATTCATTTTTTCTTGGCGCTGGCGCATCTGTAGAATCGGGCGTACAATCTGCAACTGATTGTATTTGGGATTGGAAACGAGAAATTTATATATCTCAAAATCCTCACGATGCTAGGGCTTGTAATAATACTAAAATTGAAAGCGTTAGACGTTTAATTCAAAGATGGATAGATGAACAAAACACTTTTCCACCGTTAAATGATGATACGGAATATTCAACTTATGCACAAAAAGCTTATCCTATAGAAGATGACCGAAAAAAATATTTTCAAAAATTATTTGAGAATAAAAAACCTAGCTTAGGATATCATTTGCTAGCAATGCTTGCTGAAATTGGGTGGATGAGAAGTGTTTGGACAACCAATTTTGATGGATTAGCAATAAAAGTTGCACATCAATATAATGTTGTGCCAATTGAGGTTACATTGGAATCTCAACAACGTGTTTATCGAGCAGAAAATGACAAAGAATTGTTATGTATTGCTTTACACGGAGATTATAAATACGGACCATTAAAAAATACAGCTACAGAGCTTGATGCTCAAAGCGATGTCTTGATTAATGCATTAAAACAAGAATTATCAAGAAGAAATTTAATTGTAATTGGTTATAGTGGTCGAGACCGTTCAATTATGGAGGCTCTTAAAGAAGCTTATTCTCAACCTGGCGCAGGAAGATTATATTGGTGTGGCTATGGTGAAAAAGTCCCGAAAGAGGTAGAGGATTTACTGACCACCATTATATCAAAAGGAAGACAAGCCTTTTATATTTCAACTGATGGTTTTGATAAAACAATGCTTTTATTGTCGAAGTATTGCATGAGTGAAGATGCAAGTTTTACCAGTCGAATTGACAAACTTTTAAATGACTTGGGCGACACGATTGATTATAATTCCACCCCATTTAATCAAATTAGCGGGAACTTAAAAAACATTGTAAAAACAAACTTGTATCCAATAGCTTTTCCTAAAACTTGCTATCAATTTAAATTAAAGTTTAATGAAAACGAACGAGCTTGGGATATATGCAAATCACTTAATAAATATGGGATAATTGCAATACCAAATTCTGGACTAGTTTATGCTTGGGGAAATAAAGAAACAATTTCTAAGGTGTGCTCAAATAGATTAGAGAGCGACATTGAAATAACCGCTTTTTCAAGAGATTTGATATTAACGAATAAAGTTTTTAGAGAAATGTTACTACGTGGAATTACAATGGTGATATCTCAGGGTTCAAACTTTGCTTTTTCTAAAGATAAAATTTGGGACGAATCAAATAGTGAAAACGTGTTTTCGTTCAACATAAATGGCAAGCAGATTTTTGCTTATTATGGAATTAAATTATCTTTAAAATTTGATTACAAATATACTTATTTGTCTTTTGAACCAACTTATCACTTTTGTAAGGACGATAAGTATGAAAATATTACTTTAAAAGCGTTCGCAGATGCTTTTTCCTCATTAACTAACGGCAAGGCCCCAAATTTAAATATAAATAACTACATTGATAAGTGGGCTAATACTTTACTTGGGACTGAAATTTTTACAGGATATATTCCTGCGCAAGACAAAAATGGTTTTGAGTTTAAAATACGGTCAAATAGTGCTTTAGTTGGCATAAATAATTCAAGAAATTATTCTATACGACTTCCAAATTCCATAAATCCAAAAAGGATAGTGTTAAATGGCATTGAATGTAAAGACCCTGAATTAGTATTTTTTAATCCTATCCAAAATTCGATGTGCACTGATTTTCACCCAATGCGTGGGTTAACCAATAACAGTCCATACGACTTTGCATTAGGAACTAAAATATCAAGAACGTCTATTAGTTTAGGCGTAATTTGTCCAATAAATCATTCTAAAGATTTTCAGCAATTCTTGAACGAATTAAACAATAAGCACAGTGTTCGCTTTAACACTGCTTACGTTATTCCTTTCCCCGGTTTTTTTAACGCCTTTAATATCGGATTAAACATTCCTTTAATAAGCGATAGACAATGGTCTGAAATATCAGCACCTAGCAATTCGAATATTATGTTAGCTATTAATGAATTTAGAGATTCTATATTGCAACAAATAGATAAACATTCATCGCAAGCAACTGACGTTATTGTAATTTATATACCAAAGGAATATGAGCGCTTTACAGAACAAGACAACTATGATTTACACGATGTAGTAAAAGCGTACGCAGCTCAAAAAAATATTGCAACACAATTCGTGAGAGAAAAAACTGTTGAAGAAACCGGTATGAGATGTCAAATTATGTGGGCGCTCTCTCTTGCTTTATACGTAAAATCGTGTCATATACCATGGGTTATTTCGGCAATACGTCCGGACACTGCTTTTGCTGGAATAGGATATAGCATTAATAATTCTAAACACGGTAAAAGTGTTGTTGTTGGATGTAGCCATATTTATTCTTCAGATGGACAAGGATTAAAATATAAGCTTTCTAAAATTAAAGATTTCTACTTGGATAAGAAAAATAATCCATTTTTAACAGAAAGTGAAGCTTATAAATTAGGATTAAACATAAAAGACTTATTTTATAAATCATTCACGGAAATACCAAAACGAGTTGTGATTCATAAACGCACACCTTTCAAAAAAGAAGAAATTGACGGCTTAGTAAAATGTCTATCGTCTGCTGGTATATCTGACATTCAATTGCTAGAAATTAACTATGAAGATGCTATACATAGTTTTGCTTACGAAAAAAGCTTTAACATAGACACATACCCTGTTAGAAGAGGTTTGTGTTTTCCTATGGATGAAAAAACAATGCTTCTTTATACACACGGTATTGCGCCATCAGTTGAAAACCCTAATTTTAAATATATCCAAGGAGGGAAAACTGTTCCTATTCCGTTAAAAGTTGTAAAACATTATGGCTCTGGCGACATGGCACAAATTGCGACTGAAATTTTAGGATTATCTAAAATGAATTGGAACAGCTTCGGTTTATATTCTAAATTGCCTTGCACTATAGAGTCTTCAAATCAATTAGCAAGAATTGGTTGGTTACTTTCTCAATACGAAGGCACGATTTATGATTATAGATTTTTTATGTAACTTACTTTAATATGGAGAAAAACTATGAGTTTAGATTCTACAAATTATATATCTACTAATATAAAAATAAAAAATTTATATTGGGTTATTGAGTGTTTAGGATATAAAGAAATCGAAGTTGAAAGAGAGTTAAAAAATAGTTATAGAAAATGTTTTTTTTGGAGACCTCCTAATGTGGATTTGACTTACGTTGGCGTAGAGTTAAACATATCAAAAAATGATAGTGGCAAAATTAGAGTAGAAACAAGGACAAGAGCCGGTAGAAGTTACGTGGAACTCGCGCAACAAAATACAACTATAAAAACAATTAGAGACTTTTTTGGTGGGACTTTCGAAACAGATTATGGTAAAAATAAATACATAGATTCTGAGGATTGCAATCCGGAAAAATCTAATATAGCTATGGCATTATATATTCAACGATGGAAACTGCATAATGCTTTAATTCCCATTAAAATCTTTGCACAGTTTATAGAAAAGTCGTTACATAAAGATGCTCTAGCAGGCGACCTTTACAGTGCTCAAGTCGGAGTACTTCCTTTTACAGACCATCTAAGGCCTTGTGTCGTTTCTCCCAACATACAATTACCGTATATTATTGGAGCATGGGAAAATTATATTAAAAATTCTTATCTGTCCATTTTGAAATATGTTGATACGGAAAATAAAATCATAAAGCCTGATAAATTATCTGCTGACGACTTGGAAAAAATTAGAACAGGAGAAAGCAGTGTGGAAGAATGCATTGTGAGCAAATTCTCATTTCAAAGACCTCAAACTATTATAAATAATTTTGGACAACTAGATAAAAAATTAGATGTAAATGCTGTTTTCGATAAGCCATACAAAAGAAGAAAAATAAAGTTGAAAACTTCTATAGATAATATAATAACATTAAGAAATCAAATTGTTCATGATGGCTTTATGGATGTTAAATTAACTGACAAAGATGTAAAAAGGTTTTTAGATGAAGTTGAAGAAGCTGCAAATAGACTTTATAAACTTTTTGCTAAAAATTACGGGTTTAAGGCAAACTTCGATTTTTAAAACAAACAGCTTTATTTAAACAAAAACTCAGTTAAAACTCAATTAAGAGTTCAATGAGTGAAGCACACACTCCGCCAAAAGCACCATATATTGTGTTTTTTTGAACGAAAAATACGATATGTGGTGTTTTTTTGTTGCAAAAAATAGCCTTTTCCGAGATTTTTGGGAACTAATTTGGGAACTAAATTTAGCGCATTATATCAATGAATTACTACTTTCTTTGCTTGCTCTATTTGGTTAGTTTTACACACCTAAATTTTCCGCCACGATATTTGTACATTCGGGTCGCAACTTGTAAGTAGACATTTTCTTTTAGAATTTCATAAAATAATTATTAAGCAAAATTTTGTTTTAATAAGGAGTATTTTATGAATCCATTTATTGAAAAACCTTTATCTATTTTAAGTAGTTTTCAAAATTGGAAGCAACTTTATCCAAAAGCATATGACAAACATGAAGTAAATCCGTATACCAAAACCCGAATTATTCTTATGAACGGAACGGAATTTGAAGCCAACTGGTTTTCACACCAACTTGCAAGACATACCACCAACAACGATTTAAGAAGGGAAATTAGCGTTACTCGATCGATAGAAAAACAACAACAACTTAAAATTTCACTATTAAAACCCGCAAATGAAAGCGCACTTGAACACACTATCTCTTACGAACAATTAGCAGTTGATTTAACTGCGGAACTTGCCAAAAGAGAGTGTGATTGTTACGTTAAAAAAGCATTAGATTTTGCCCTTCTTGAAGATTTTGACCATCTATACCGCTACGCTAATCTACTACATATGGAACAAGGTATTCTCGCCGAAAATTTAGTTGGTAGATACACAGAAATTATGCCTGGTAGACCAACTATTTCTCATCATCGATTCAGTAAAGATAACGTTAAACGCAATATCAACTCTAAAACAGCGGATAAGCAAACTATTTTATCTACAATGATAATAACTGCCGCCGAACAGCAAACAATGAACTATTATATGAATATAACCAACCTTGCAAACAACGAATTATCAAGAAAATTATACCAAGAAATAGCACTTGTTGAAGAAGAACACGTAACTCAATACGAATCACTAATGGATTCTAATGCAAGTTGGTTAGAAATGTTGCTTTGGCACGAATACTGCGAATGCTATCTATATTGGTCTTGCTACGTCACGGAAACCGACCCGTATATTAAACAACTTTGGGAAGAAAATCTTGATATTGAAATTGGTCATTTACATAAAGCAAGCGAACTTCTTAAAGAATACGAAAATAAGGACTGGCAAGAAGTTATACCTGACGGAAACTTTCCTAACCCTATTTGTCTACACGAAAACATAGACTACGTAAGGGATATTTTAGAAAGCACCGTTCAATTCACTGGAAATTTAGAAGATTACGTTAACGTTAACGAACTTCCTTCAGATGCAAACTTCTTTGAGTTCCAAAAGATTATAAACCCAACAATAGAAATTGTTCCGTCTCATATAGTTATCGATACTCACATTAGAAATTACGGTAAAGACTATCGTTTTGAAGTGGCACCTAACCCAATAAAAGAATTACGTTTAAGAACGGTTGACAACACTTCCGTAGGTAGAAAAAAAGACGAAGCAACAAGTACAGATTTTTTTTGCAATAACTGTAAAAATAAGTGATTTATAGAAGATATTAAAACTTTAATATGAGTTCAATGAGCGTCACAGACTCCACCAAGAAAAACGGACACCAAGCGGTGTCCGTTTTTTTAATTGTAATATTTTTTTATTATTTCTTGCTTTGCTAAATTATAATCTTGTTCGTTTAATAAGCCTTTTTCAAATAATTCTTTAACTTCTTCTAGTTCCCTTTCAATAACGCTTTTTTGACCGGTTAAATTTTCATCTTTACTACAAACTACTTCTTTTCTCTTTATAATAGAAGTAAAGAATAACACACTCGCCATAACGATTATTATACCAGAACATACCATACATCCAATTAAAACGTCTAAATCAGGCATATTGAATGGATCTCCTTTAATCAGCGCAAATCCACAAGTATGCAATATGCTCAAAATTATTACAGCAATACTAAGCCCTATTACAACAAGAGAAGTAAACGCAAAAATTTTATTATTCTTTTTTTTCGAAAAAGACACAATTACCAATACTACCGATACGCCTATTAAAACAAGCGTTAATATAAACGGAACATACGCATCCCCATAATTTATTAAAGGCATCATTGAAAAAATATACGACGTTAAAACTACGCCAAGAATTATTAAAGAAAAAATTCTATGTAATAAAGTGTGTGAATTATCTTTAACTTTTTCTATTACAATATCTGCACTATCAACAATTTCATTTTGTGAGAAATCTTTCTCAGACATTGCCAACATGATAATGCCACCGACAGTATTACAAAATAATAAAGTTAAAATACCCATTGTAAGTATTTCTTCTTTTTTGCGCGCTTCATTAAGTTTATTTAAGGCAATAACACCCACCACTATTGGATAAACTAAATAAAATTGACATATCATTCCTATCCAAATAAAAACTTTTGCTGTTTTTTTCATACAAACGTATCCTTATTTAATTATTTTTATAATAGAGAACAACTATATATTATTTAACATTAATTTTATTGTAACATATTTTTAATTTAAATACAATAGTAGCAAGTGATAAAGTTACTTCTAACAAACTAATTATTAAACCATAAACCAAAATGGTGATATTTTTCTTATCATCTTTTATTAAAATTCAAAAAATAACTTACAAAATTGTGTATTTTAGAGCAATAAATGCGTATATGCAACAAGTTTTCTTGACAAGACTAATTCTAAAATGTTAGAATAAATAAGTATTGTCGCAGATTTATATCTAATTTTGACACAAAAGGAGTTGGTTTTTGTATGGGTAGTGACAGTATACCCTTATGGATTATCTTTGTAGTATGCGTTATAGGCGGTGCTTATTTCGCAGCGACTGAAAGTTCGTTTTCAGCCGTAAATAAAATCAGAATGAAAACACTCGCGGACGACGGCAACAAGCGCGCCAAGGGCGTTATGAGTGTTTTGAATAAATTTGATAAAGCACTTACCACCCTGCTTTTAGGTAACAACGTTACCAAAATTTTGGGTGCGTCGGTGTTTACCATACTCGCGACCGAAATATTTAGCGAAGGGTTAGGCTATGACGAAGCGTTTTTAAACTCTTTCGCTTTCTCTATGATTTGTTCGGTATTAAGTACGGTAATTATCTTCTTATTCAGCGAAATGATACCTAAGAGTTTTGCGAACGATAGAAGTGAATCAGTTTCGCTTTTCTTCCAAGGTTCTTTACGCTTTTTAATGAAGATTTTAACACCTTTTTCTGCTTTCTTCGGTTTAATTTCAAAAGGTGCAACAAAACTCTTTTCTAAAAAAGAAGTTGACCCTTCTATCACCGAAGACGAACTTACTGAAATCTTTGACACGGCAGAAGAAGAAGGCGTTGTTAATGAAGAACAGGGCGATATGTTAAAGTCCGCGCTTGAGTTCACTAAAAAAACAGTTGATGAAATCATGACCATGGATAAGGATATAGATTATCTCAACTTCAACGCCACGACTGAAGAAATTTTACAAACCATTAAAAACACAAACTATTCTCGCCTACCCGTAAAAACGGAAAACGGCAGAGTTGTAGGTGTTTTAAGAATAAGAACGTTTCTTACCGAATATCATCGCAATCCTAAACTCAATTTGCGTTCAGTGATGACAAGACCTTATATCGTAAACGAAGACTTTATGATAGACGACCTTTTAACTGAAATGCGCCAAAAGAAAATTCAAATGGCGATGGTTCAAGATAAGGATAAGAAAATTGTCGGCTTAGTAACCATTGAAGACGTTCTAGAAGAACTCGTTGGTGAAATTTGGGATGAAGAAGACGTTGTTGACCAAAACTTCCAAGCGCTCGGCGGTAATAAATATATGGTTAATACTCGTATGCTTATCGGTAACGTTTTTGAAAGAATGGGCTTAGGTAGAGCACCTAAGAACATCGCGTCAAAACCCTTGCTTTCTTTCATTTTAGAAACTCTTGGGCATTTACCAGAAGAAGATGAGTCTTTCGTGTATGAAAATATTGAAATAACCACAAAAACGGTTGACAACGGTAAGGCAACCGAAGTTATCGTACATGTTCTTGACGAAGAAGACCTTGCACTTCTCCAAGGCAGTGAACAAACTGACAAGGAGGAAGAATAATGTTTGCAGAACATTTTAGCCGCATGTGGTGGGCATATCTAGTTATGTTCATTATGATATGCTTGTCAGCATATTTTTCGGCATCAGAAATAGCGTTTAACTCGGCAAATAAAATTCGTTTGCGCCGTGCTGCTGAAGGCGGCAGAAAATCATCAAAAATCGCCTACGGTATCATAGAAAAATTCCATATTGCTTTGTGTGCAATATTAATCGGTAACAACCTTGCAAACATTGCAATTTCAACTTGCAGTACCCTTATCGTATTAGACCTTTTCAAAGATAACGTTGCACTTGCAACTACCCTTGCAACTATTATCGTTACCGTTGTAATTTTAATCTTTGGCGAAATCATACCTAAAGTACTTGCAAAACAAAACGCGGATTCTTTTGTAAACGTGATCGCGTTTTCAGTAAAATGCTTAACCATTATCCTTTCCCCGCTTGTGTTTATCGTAATGGCACTCATTTCACTTCTTAGAAAGATTTGGGGTAGCGACCACAAGGACGACGAGCCTACCGTAACCGAAGAAGAACTTGTTTCCATCATCGATATGGTTGAAGAAGAAGGCGTTATCGATGAAGAACAAGGCGAACTTTTACAGTCAACCATTGACTTTAAGGATACCACTATCGAAGAAATTATGACGCCGCGTATTGATATGACGGCTATTGATATCGACGATAATGAAGAAATTAAGGCAGTTTTATCAGACGCATCACAATTCTCAAGACTTCCCGTTTATGAAGATAGCATTGACAATATCATAGGTGTTTTATCACTCACCCGTTACTATAAAGCAACGCTTGATAATGAAAACCCCGATATACGTCCTATTTTGTTAAAGCCGCTTAAACTTCATAAAACGATGAAACTACCCGCGGCGCTTGCAAAACTTAGAGAAGCGCACATGCACCTTGCAATCGTTATCGATGAATTTGGCGGCACGCTTGGTATAGTTTGTATGGAAGATATCCTAGAAGAACTCGTTGGTGAAATTTGGGACGATACCGATACGGTATTTACCAAATGTATTGCAACTGGCGAAAACACTTACGAAGTTGACGGCAACATGAACATTGAAGACTTCTTTGAAGAAATTGAGTTCCACGTTCCCGAAGACTTTGAGTGTCAATATTCTACCATGGGCGGTTGGGCTATTGAAATGCTTAACGCAGACCCGCACGTTGGAGAGAGTTTCCGTTATGAAAACCTTTTCGTAATCGTTTCACAAATGGAAGAGGAACGCGTAACTAAACTTACCATCTTGGTTGAACAAAAAGAAACGGAAGACGAAGAAGAATTTGACTAATTTAAGTAAATAACAAAAAGCACCTATATTTTAGGTGCTTTTTTCATAAAAAAATTTTCTTTCATAGCCTAATTTTTTTAAAAAACCCTATTGACAGCCCTTTTTTCATATAATAAAATAGAATCAAGAAAAATAAAAAAAGGAGTAATACACAATGAAATCACTTACAAAACTTTTAGCGACAATTTTACTTGTTGTTCTTACGCTTTCGTTTCCACTTGCCGCTTGTGCTGATCCAGGCGATTCCGGTGCAGGTACTCCGCCCGCGGCAAAAACTTCGGTTGACGTTATAAAAGAATCGGTTGCTGAACTTGAAGCGTCCGTTTTTGAAAACACTTCAACCAGCGGAAACAACCCTTTAGCCTACGTTGCACCTAACGCATCGGTTGAATATGCTAACGAATTACAGTCAATTTTCCGCGGTTCTGGTATAGGGCTATACACAGCCGACTACGTTGCAACTTACTTTGACAACTTTAAAGTTGACACGGTTTATTTAGATAATTCTATTGCGTATCTTAAATTTATGTTCCAAGCAAAGAACAGTTCAACCGGCGTAAATGCAACTCTAGAAATGAATAACGGCGATTCGACAAATCAAATTAAAACATACTTTAATTATGATTATACGCTAAATAAACCCACCGATACAACGGTAGTTACTCAAATGGCATCTGAAAATACTATACGAATTGCAATTGCTAAGTTTATCTATGGCACAAGCACGGCTTATTCGTTTGAAATTGTTTTTGCCGGCGACAATATTGAAGATGCAAGAGCAAAACTAACGAGTGGAACTTTTAATTTTGAACAATTTATCGCTTACGATATTTTATCTTACAAATTAGCAAAGATAAATCTTGAAAACAAGACTATTGAAAGTTACGTTTACGGTTACGGTACTATTGATGCAACTGCTACTCAAGAACAAGTTGGCGCGCTCTATAATGAAATTTATGCTAGCGTTAAAGGCGTAATTGAACCTATCGTTTATTTAGATACTTCAAATGCGATTGAAAAAGTTTATTACGCAAAACTTTATTCTTACATATCTTCAAAAGCATCCGTTCTCGTTCACGAAAATAAAATAGTTCCGACCTATATTGATTATTCGACGGCAAAAACATACTTAACCGTTTTATCTAACGAACTTACTAAAGACAAATATGCGTCTGAAGAATACGGCACCGCAAAGTCAGAACTCAGTAAATGCTTAAACTACATAAATTCTATCACTGAAAAAGAATATTGCGGGCAAATTGCTGCTGACGGCATGACGGCGTTTACTTCCCCGTCTATTGACACTGGCTCTGACGTAGTTTCATATTATTTTACAAACGCAAAAGGTTCCGTTGGTATGGCTTTTACCATTAAGAACGGTGAACTTATTAGTGTTGGATTTGCAAACTAACCCTTATCAAATTAAAAAAGGAGACTAAACACGGTCTCCTTTTTTTTATTTAAATAACTATTGATTTATGCACAGATATATGATAAAATATTTTCATTAAGTTTATTGAGGTTTTATTTATGGGACTTTGGACTTTAACGCATTTTTATACCATCATACCCACTTTTATAGTGTTTATAGCACTGGCTTTCTTGCTTGGTTGGCTACTTAAAGATAAGGATGAAAAAATTAAATATATTCCCTTGCAAATTATAACGATAATTTTACTAGCGTTAGAATTTATGAAACAAGGCTATAACCTTCACGACGATAATTATAACCTTTACGCCCTTCCCTTTCATTATTGCAGTTTGTTTTTATACCTTTTCCCCTTGCACACCTTTTATCGCGGCAAACATAAAGAAAAGGTAGAAGCATTGACGCTTGCTTGCAGCGCATCCGTTTTCTTCTTTATGCTTATAATGCCCACCGTTGTTTACAGCGACGGCAATATAATAGATTATTTTAAGTCTTTTGACGACTTTCACACGGTAACGTTTCACTCGCTCGTGTGCTTATACTTCTTCCTTATGATTGCACTTAAATTCTATAAGTACAATATTAAGAAAGATTTCATCGTGATGGCCATTTTTTTAGCCGCTTACGTAATAATTGCGCTTATAATGACCTTTGCGCTTGACACAAACTTCCAAAACCTTAAACATTGTAACCTTGCCATCGTTGAAGAAATACGCTTAAATATGGTTGCATCAATAGGTTTTGCAGGACATATGATTTACGTGCTCATATTATCAATATTGACTATTTTGTTTGCGTTCGGCTCTTACATAGCGACTAAAGGCATTACGACAGTGATTGAAAAAGCGACAAAAAAGAGATTTAAAGCATAAAATTTAATATAAACGGCGCTCTAAAAAAAGGGCGCTGTTTTTTATTAAATTTTTTATTTTTTCTTTAATTTTTGACGCATTATTGCTTTGCTTTTTTTAACAGAAGTGATATAATTTCTTTCGGTTTTTACAAAAAGAGAATTTATTATGAGTGTAATAGCAAAAAAACATCATAACGGCGCGTTATCTTTAACGCACGCTTTAACTGAATTTGTAAAGAAAAACGCGGTGCTCTGCATAGCCGTTTTGGCTGCTGCAATAACGTGTTTTGCCGTTCCGCCGGATAGTGAATATCTCGGCTACTTTGATTTTAAAACTTTAACTTGTTTGTTTTGCGTGTTGGCTGTTGTTTGTGCACTTAAAAATATTAAGTTCTTTACCGTATTAGCAACCCAAATAGTTAAGGTTTTTAAAAACACAAGGGCATCGATTTTAGCACTAGTATATATAACTTTTATCGGCTCAATGTTGATTGCAAACGATATGGCACTTTTAACTTTTTTACCGCTAGGCTACTTTATTTTATCTACAACGGGAAAAAGAAAATTGATGGCGTTTACGTTTATTATGCAAAACATTGCCGCAAACCTTGGCGGTATGTTGACGCCCTTCGGCAACCCGCAAAACCTTTACTTATACTCAAAGTTTAATATCCCTACAGGTGAATTTACTGCTATTATGCTTCCCCCGTTCTTGCTTGCAATTGCGCTTATCACCATTTGCTGCTTGTTCGTAAAGAAAGAACCTATGGAAGTTACCGAAAAAGAAAAGGCTTCACTTCCGCCCGTTAGAACTATAATTTATCTTTTACTTTTCGCTTTTTCTATAATAATAGTGTTTAGAATTATACCCTACTGGACGGGGCTTATCGTAATCCCACTTGCACTTGCGTTTATGGATAAAAAAGCGCTAAAACAAGTGGATTACAGTTTGCTTTTTACTTTCGTAGCGTTTTTTATCTTTTCTGGCAATATGGCAAGAATCCCCGCGGTAAAAGATTTGTTTGCCTTCCTTTTAGATAAAAACCCGCTTATTATTTCCGTTCTTTCTTGTCAAGTAATAAGCAACGTTCCGTCGGCAATACTTCTTTCACAATTTACTACAAACTATATTCCCTTGCTTATCGGCGTAAATATCGGCGGTTGCGGCACACTTATTTCTTCTCTTGCAAGTTTAATAACTTTCAAAGAATATTCAATGAGAAACCCTGGAAAGACAAAGCATTACATATTACTTTTTTCGCTTTTTAACTTTGGTTTCTTAATTATTATGACAATCGTATCTGCACTATTCTTTATATAAATAAACATAATTTAAGCACCTTTTTAGGTGCTTTTTTTCTTTAATTTACCCTTACGAAAAACCTTTGCTACGATAGGCATTGACAAAGATATTAGTAGAGCGTAAAAATATATTTTTGTTTTTTGGTTTTAAACTTGACAATTCTATTTTTATGATGTTATAATAATTATGCTGATACGTAACTGACGGACAAGCGGGTAACCGCAAGGGAACGTATCGGATATATGCCGACCGTCTGGGCAATTCACTTTTTATGAAGTTGGATTGCCCTTTTTTTATACGGCAATTCCACAAAGGAGTTTTTATGGAACACTTAAACTGGAAAAATTTCATCAAAGGCAAATGGCAAGATGAAATCGACGTTAGAGATTTTATTCAAACCAACTATACCGCGTATGAAGGCGACAGTTCTTTCTTAGCAAAAGCAACTAAAAGAACTTCTGCCCTTATGGATAAACTCAACGCGCTCTTTAAGGAAGAACGCGCTAAAGGCGGCGTTTTAGACGTTGACACCGAAACTGTTGCATCCCCCAACGCTTTTAAGCCTGGCTATCTTGATAAAGCCAACGAAATTATCGTTGGCTTACAAACCGATGCACCCTTAAAGCGCAGCGTAAACCCCTTTGGCGGTATGCGTATGGTTAAGCAAGCGTGTGAAGCTTACGGCTATACTTTAAGCGACAAGGTTAAGCAAGAATTCCGTTTCCGCACCACTCATAACGACGGTGTTTTCCGTGCGTATACCGATGAAATGCGCATGGCTAGAAAGTGCCACGTTATCACTGGACTTCCCGATGCGTACGGCAGAGGTAGAATTATAGGCGATTACCGTAGGGTTGCGCTTTACGGCGTTGACAAACTTATTGAAGAAAAGAAAAAAGATAAAGATTGCCTTGCAAACGGCAACTTTAATACTGACACCATTAGGCTTGACGAAGAACTTTTCCAACAAATTGCTTTCCTTGGCAACTTAAAGGCAATGGCGCTTACTTACGGCTTTGATATTTCTCAACCCGCAAAGGATGCTAAAGAAGCAATTCAATGGACTTACTTTGGTTACCTTGGTGCAATAAAAGAACAAAACGGTGCTGCTATGTCGCTCGGCCGTGTTAGCACTTTCTTTGACATCTATATCGAGCGCGATATAAAGGCGGGCGTTTTAACCGAAGAAGGCGCGCAAGAATTAATGGACGATTTCGTTATGAAACTCCGTATGGCACGCCACTTGCGCACCCCCGAATATAACGAACTTTTCGGCGGCGATCCCATGTGGATTACCGAAGCGCTCGGCGGTATGGGCGAAAATGGAAAAACTTTAGTTACTAAAAGCACTTTCCGTATGCTCAATACCCTTTATACTTTAGGTTCTTCACCCGAACCTAACCTTACGGTTTTATGGTCAAATAACTTGCCTAAAAACTTCAAAAAATTCTGTGCAAAAGTATCGGCGGACACCGACTCTATTCAATATGAAAACGATGATTTAATGCGTCCTATATACGGCGATGACTACGCCATTGCTTGCTGCGTTTCAGCAATGAAAATCGGTAAACAAATGCAATTTTTCGGCGCGCGCTGCAACCTTGCAAAACTTCTTCTTATCGCTCTAAACGGCGGTTACGATGCGACAAGCGATATCCATATCGGCCCGCAAATGGAAGTTTTATCTGGTGATAAACTCGATTATGAAACGGTTAAAAAACGTTATGATATTTACGTAAGTTGGCTTTCAAAACTCTACGTAAACACCATGAACGTTATCCACTATATGCACGATAAATACGCGTATGAAAAGACGCAAATGGCTCTCCACGATACTGACGTTCATAGATTTATGGCGTTCGGTATTGCTGGCCTTTCAGTTGTGGCGGACTCACTTTCAGCAATTAAGTACGCAAACGTAAAACCTATCAAAAACGAAAACGGCTTTATAGTTGATTTTGAAACGGTTGGTGCGTTCCCCAAATATGGTAACGACGACGATAGAGTTGACTTAATTGCTAAAGATTTAACTCACCTTGTTATTACCGAACTTAGAAAAACCCCCACTTATCGCGGTGCTGAACACACCCTTTCAGTTCTCACTATTACCAGCAACGTAATGTACGGCAAAAACACTGGTGCAACCCCCGACGGTAGAAAAGCAGCCGCACCCTTTGCCCCCGGTGCTAACCCCATGCACAACCGTGAAGAAAACGGTGCGCTTGCATCACTTAACTCGGTTGCTAAACTAAGGTATGAAGATTGCCGTGACGGTATTTCTAACACTTTCTCTATCGCGCCCGATGCTTTGGGCAAGACCGAAGAAGATAGAATTAACAACTTAGTAAACATCTTAGACGGTTACTTTAAGAAAAACGCTCATCACATCAACGTAAACGTTCTTAATAGAGAAACGCTTATAAAGGCTTATGAAAACCCCGATGAATACCCCAACCTTACCATAAGAGTTTCGGGCTATGCGGTAAACTTCCACAAACTTTCTAAAGAACAACAACGCGAAGTTATCAGCCGTACTTTCCACGAAAGTATGTAATTATGAACGGATATATCCACTCTTTCCAAAGTCTTGGCACGGTTGACGGGCCTGGCGTAAGATTTGTTTGTTTTATGCAAGGCTGCCCACTACGCTGTGGGTGCTGTCATAACCCCGATACTTGGGAATTTAATCAAAATAATAGTTTTACCCCGGAAGAAGTTTTAGAAAAAGCCTTGCGCTTTAAGGAGTATTTTGGTGATATCGGCGGCGTAACCCTTTCTGGTGGTGAGCCGCTTTCTCAAGCGGAGTTCGTTAAAGAATTATTTGCGCTCTGTAAACAAAACGGCATAAACACTTGCCTTGATACTTCTGGTTGCTATCTTAACGACGGTGTAAAATGCGCACTAAAATTTACCGATAGGGTTTTACTCGATATTAAGTATACCGAAGGTAGCCTTTACAAAAAACACGTGGGTTGTGAATACGATGAGGTAATAGATTTTTTATCATACCTTAACGAGAAGAATATCCCCGTATGGATAAGGCAAGTTATTATCCCCACCCTTAACGATAACGAGCAAAACATTAAAAACTTAAACGAATTAAAGAAAAAGTTTAAGTGTGTTGAAAAGATAGAACTTCTTGCGTTTAAGAAGATTTGCCAAGTTAAGTATGACGATATGAAAATTCCTTTTCCGTTTAAGGATATTCCCACCCCCACTAAAGAACAAATGGAAAAACTAAACAGTTTAATAGAAAAATAAAACAACAAACGCGTGTTCAAATGAACACGCGTTTAAGTTTACTTTTAATTTTTAGTTTGCTGCGACTTCTTGTTCTTGTTCGATAGCAAGTCTTTCCGCTTCTTCTTTTTCAACAACTCTTTTTCTTTCTCTCTTTGATGCGTTAATTACGAACTGCATAACGATTACTATAACAGTCATAAGCGCTGCGCCAAGGAAGAAAGAGAACACATAACTTCCGCTAATATCTTTACACAAACTTGCAAGGGGCGCGCCCAACGCATAGCCTGCGGTGTTTACTGATACGAATAAACCAAGGGTTTTTCCATATGCCTTTTCACCAAACAAGTCGTTTGCATAGATGGGTAGCATTATTGTTTCAAGCGGTAATGCAAGTGATGAAAATACGCTGTAAGTTATTGCATAAACCATACCCAACGCGCTGTTGGACACAAGCGCAAGCAATACCATAACGATTACGCCACTTATTGCGCAGGTGGTTATTGTTTTTCTTAACCCCCATTTGTCATACATAAAGCCCGTCAAGAACTTAAAAGTGATAAGAGCAACTGAGTGAACGATAATGGTGACGTCAACAAAACTTTTATCAAGACCTACGTTTTGCAAGTGAGGAGTTGCAACACCAGTGATACTTTGAAGAACCATGCCTGTAAAGAAGATGCAAACGAGCGCAACGTAAAAGTAAGGTTTTCTGATAGCCTCTTTGAATTCAATACCCGTCCAAGATTGACCTCTTTTGGCTTTTTTCTTACCAGGTTTTTCTACGGGTTCGCCAAATTTTTTGGGTTTATCTTTATAAAAGAACAAGATAAGCACTGCGACGCATGCAAGAGTTATTGCAACGATTATGTAAGAAGTTTTAAAACTTGTAGCGGTTCTTTCAATAACGGGTTTCAACGCAAAGGTTGCAATAGTTGACCCAAGACCGTTAGATGCTAAAATAGCACCCATAATCGTACCCTTGTTTTCTTTACACCATTGATTTACAACGAAGCCTACGATTGTAGTTGTTGTCCACGCAAGACCTAAGCCAAGCAAGACCCCGCCAACGTAAATTAAACTTAAATCGGTTGCGAAAGCATTGCATAACATTGAACCGATTAAACAGCAAAGACCTGTTAAAATAAGTTTTTTAGTACCAAACTTTGAAACTAAAAAGCCAAAGAACAAGTTTACCACAGCAGTAGTTATAAATCTTATGCTTTTACCTATTGAATACAAAGATTCTGGAACGCCAAGATAGGGCACTATATAGTTAATATACCAACTATACGGTGATGAACAAAACCCTAAGCACAACATAACCATAATAAAGCAAAGTCCAACAATTACCCATTTATACCAAGACGGGAGTTGTTTTTCTTGCTTTTGAGCGTTTAGTTGCTCTCTTAATTCTTCCATAAAGAACTCCTATAAATTATATCATTTTATTCTCATAAATAGTATACCACTAATTACTAGTAAAGTACAATGTTTTTAATACGAAAGTTTTTCGTAAATTAAATTTTTTAAGTTAAGTTAAACGCTTGTTTTAACATATAAAATGTGTTATACTTGACTTAAAGTTAGGCTCTATATAACTATATGGTATAATAGGAGAAAGATTTTTATGAATATTCTACATATGAAATACGCTGTTGAAGTAGCAAATACGCGCTCTATTAGTAAGGCTGCGGAAAACCTTTATACTTCGCAACCTAACTTAAGTAGAGCAATTAAGGCGCTTGAGAGCGACCTTAAGATTAAGATATTCAAACGCTCTTCTAAAGGTTTAGAAATAACCATCGATGGCGAAGAATTTTTGCTCTACGCTAAAAACGCGCTAACGCAAATTAAAAAGATAGAATCTATCTATGAAAACCGCAACGAAAAGCAATTGCGCCTATCCGTTTGCGTACCTAGAGCAAGTTATTTTTCTTACGCTTTTTCAGAGTTTTCTAAATCTTTAGAAAACTCCGCATCAGCTGAAATTGTTTATAAAGAAACTAACTCTATGCGTTCTATATTAAACGTAGTTAAAGAAGAATACGATTTAGGTATTGTAAGATACCAAAGCGCGTTTGAAAAGTACTTTAACACCCTTTTTGAAGAAAAGAAGTTAAACTATGAAATGCTTAACGAATTTTCTTACGTTATGGCCATGTCAAAGGATAACCCCTTGGCGAAAAAAGACGTTATCGTTGCTGAAGATTTAGCGGGGTGCATTGAAATTACGCACGGCGACCCGTACGTGCCGTCCCTTCCCCTTATCGACGTTAAAAGAGCGGAACTATCTGAATTTTCTAAAAAACGCATAATGGTGTTTGAACGCGGCGTTCAGTTTACGCTTTTAGAACAAGTACCCAACACTTATATGTGGGTATCCCCCATACCACAGGACTTGAAAGATAAGTATAACCTTGTGGAAAGAAAGTGCACTTTTAACACCAAAACTTATAAAGACGTGCTCATTTATAGAAAAAAATACCATTTAACTAAACTTGATAACGAGTTTATAAATAAAATACTCGAAGCAAAAAATAAATATTTTAACAAAATTTAATTTAAGGACAATTTTTTATGAGAATTTTTGATACCAAAGTCCAACACTTAAAGTATAAAGTTTTAAGGGAAGTTGCACGCTTTCACTGGCAAGGAACTTTGCAAGAAAACTTAATGAATATTCCTAAAATTATCGTACCTGGTAAAGAACCTACTATGCGTTGCTGTATTTACAAAGAACAAGCAATAGTGATAGAGCGCGTTAAACTTGCTATGGGTGGCGATAAAACGAAAAAGAACGTTATTGAAGTAATTGATATTGCGTGTGATGAATGTCCTATGGGTGGTTATGAAGTAACTGATGCTTGCCGTGGTTGTTTAGCACACCGTTGCGAAGATGCTTGTAAAAAGGGCGCAATCACCATTGACCGTAACCAAAAAGCGCATATCGACAAGGATAAATGCGTTGAGTGTGGGCTTTGCTCTAAGGTATGCCCTTACAGTGCAATCATTAACCATAAACGCCCGTGCGAGCGCGCGTGCAAGGTTAAGGCAATTTCTATGGACGAAAATAAGGCAGCGCAAATCAATGATGAAAAGTGCATTTCTTGCGGTGCGTGCGTTTATCAATGTCCGTGGGGCGCTATTAACGACAAGTCTTTTATTTTAGACGTTATCGACTTGATAAAGAACAGCAAAGACAACACCGAGTATAAAGTTTACGCGGTGGTTGCCCCCGCAATTGCTAGTCAGTTTACTTACGCAAAATTAGGTCAAGTTTTATCAGGTATTAAAAACTTAGGTTTTTACGGTATAACTGAAGCCGCGCTCGGTGCGGATATCGTGGCGCTTTCCGAAGCAAAAGAACTTGCGGAAAAAGGCTTTTTGACAAGTTCTTGCTGCCCAGCCTTCGTTTCTTACGTTAAAAAACAATTCCCCGACCTATCTGGTTACATTTCACATAATTTGTCCCCTATGGCAACTATCGCTAAGAAGATTAAACAAGATGACCCTACTGCAAAAGTTGTTTTCGTAGGACCGTGCACTGCTAAGAAAATGGAATTCCAAAAAGAAGAAGTGAAGGACTTTGTTGACAGCGTTATAACCTTTGAAGAATTACAAGCGTTATTCGATAGCAAAGATATTGAAATCAACTCTTTGCCCGAATACGATATTGCTGACGCATCGTATTACGGAAGAATTTTTGCAAGAAACTGCGGGCTTTCTGAAGCCGTTGCCGAAGGTATTAAAGAGCGCGGTATTGAAGGCTTTGACTTAAAGGCAGTACCTTGCGACGGTATTGAAGCGTGCAGAGTTGCCCTACTTAAAGCATCAAAGAGAATGCTTGACGGCAACTTTATTGAAGGTATGGCGTGCGTTGGTGGTTGTATCGGTGGCGCGGGTTGTTTAACCCATGGCGACGTAAACAAAATCCACGTTGACAAGCACTCTAAAAAATCACAATTTACCCATATTGCCGACGCTGTTGACGCTTTAGACAAAAAATAACGAATACATATTTAAAAAATAACCCCCGCGGAATTACCACGGGGGTTTAATATTAGTTAGAATAACCGTTATAAAGGTTTGAGATTTGTTCTTGCGTTAACGCTCCAGAGTAAATATTAACAGACTTGAGTTGGCATTTACCGTAATCTTCTATAGTATTTTTACCATTTACATCTGCGCCAATAACAAGACTTTGCGCGTCATATATTGAAGGAGTGAAAGCACCTTTTATCTGTTGAGAGCCCATTAACACGCCGTTAATATAAACGTGAATATTCGTTCCATCATAAACGCCAACTAAGTGCGTCCATTCTCCAGTGCTTACTGGCGTGCTAAAGGATTGTCCACTTTCACTTGATGTACCATAAATCATCATTCTATAATTACCGTCAACGTAGTGTAAGCCAAAGCCACCGTACTCCATACTGCCGACAATTGCTTTTTTAACGTTTGTGGTTTGATTAACGTAAGTTTCAATGGTAAAGGCTTCTTTCAATATAGGATACCACGCACTTGCTTTTTCATAAACGAAAGCGTCGTTTCCGTCAAAAGTTGCAACGCCGTCAGAAATTGCGGGTGCGCCTACAGTTTTTAAGGTTGTATTTGTAACGGTATCGGTAGCAGAGCCGTCTGCGTTAAACTTAACTGAGAAGATATCAGCAATAGCGTTTGCTGAATATGCATCAGTAGTAAACTCTTTAGTTAAAGGTATGCTTTCTTTTGCAAAAGAATTTACTGCATATACTTTCAAAGTATACTTAGTTGCAGCCTTTAAGCCACCGAAAGAAACGTTCATTGTTTCGGGCATTAAGTCTCCCCAGAAACTTCCAGCGTGCTTATATTCAGTTTTAACTAAAGTTGCGCCTTCATAAACTTCAATACGATAGTTTTGAACTACGTCTTTGCAAGTTGCTTGTGGGAAAGAGAATGAAAGGTTTGAACCTATAGTTGACTTTAATGTAATAGTATCACTACCCTTAAATGTAGGAGCAACTGAATTTGTTTTTCTTTCATCGGTATAATCAAAACCAGTAGGATCGCCAAATGAATCTATAACGTAAGGGTCGCCAACAATATTTCCAGTCAACGCGTTGATGACTTTAATGGTTAAAACGTTGTTTTCATCAAGTTCGCAAATATAATACATAATTGCGTTACGGATTGAGAATTTAGCGCCACCATTATACCAACCACCGTTTTCATCTACTGAAACAATGCCAGCATCGTTGTAAGTGGGATGTCCAGTAATATTAAGGTCTAAATACGCCATAGAACCCGTTTGCAACGCGGTGAAAGTGCCTTGCCAAATAGAACCTGGGTCGGTTAAGGGACGGTGAGTGTGCCCTGAAAAGTCTACTACGTTGGGATAACTATCGAGCAATGTTTTCAAGTTGGGGTCCCCCGCTGAGTTTGAACCTAACATAGTTTCAGACGGCGCTACGTGTTGGAATACGAAAATCGGCTTTTCGCCAGTGGGGTCATCGGCAAGCGCTTTGTCAAGTTCCGCCTTTAACCATTCTCTCTTAGAACTAGTTATGAATTCATATTTTGCTTGCCCTGATTTATACTTATCAATTGAAAGCATAATGAAGTGATAATCGTTAATTTCAAAATGCATATCATCATCTTCATACCCAGAACATTTAAGAAACATTTCCAAGCCTGCCGAAATATTGCTGTATCCACCATCTACGTATTCGTGGTTACCCATTACTGCACGAGCAAAAGTCCCTTCTCTGGTGTTTTCATTTACATAGTTAAAGAAAGCAGTTTGTTCGGCTTCCGTTCCGTTGTCAGTATTATCGCCAACAAAGAAAATACCGTCCAAGTTCTTATACTCGGTTTGATTGTCAGTATATTCGTAAGCAGATTCAAAGATTGACGCTAATCTATCAGCGCTATCCCTTTCACCTGTTTTACCTCTATAATGCACATCACTTGTAACCACAAAGCGCATTATAGTATCAGCATCTTCGGGCTCTGGTGTAGGAGTGGGCGTAGGAATAATCGGATCTGGATTTGACGGATTTGATGGATTAGATGGGTTTGACGGTTCAACGTAATCTGGGTCGTTGTATCCGCAAGCGCATTTACCCTTGGTAAAACTATGTTTTTCAATAGAAATAGTTTTGCCGCAAGAACATTCGTTCCAGTGATTTACCGCATCATACTTAACGTCGTTATAAACGCAAGTGTGCTCGCTTCCACCGTCGGCAGTGCTATTACAAGCAACGCCTAAAGTTCCACCAAATACTATCAATAATGCCAAAAATAGTGATAGAATTTTTTTCATAACTAAACTCCTTAATATAGTTTTATTACTATTTATTATACTTTACTTATGCGTTATTGTCAATCATTTATAAATAGTTATGTAAAATACTACATATCGTTTAATAAAAAACACCCCGCGGTAATAGCCGCGGGGTTAAACTATATATTAAGTTTAATTACATCATCAAGTTGATGAGTAAGTTACAAGCGATAACGATTAAAACAAGTGCAATAGGATAGGTTGAAGCGTAAGCGCCTGCAACGTCATCCGTTTCAGCAGTTGAAATAAGCGTGCCGAGTGCGGGGGTTGAAGTCATACCGCCAGTGATTGAACCAAGGTTTGAAAGGAGCGGAAGTTTTAGAACGTACTTACCAAGGAAGAAGCCAACGATCATAGGAATAATGGTCATAGCAACACCACCAGCAAAGCCCCAAGCAAGTATACCTAAATCACCACCAACTGCAGAAACAAGGCTAACACCACCGTCTACGCCTGCACCGATAAGGAAGAGCATCAAACCTAATTCTTTTAATGTTTTAACAGTTGCGGTGGGAACTTCTAATGAAAGTTTACCAAATCTTCCGAAGTGTCCAAATACCAAGCACATAATGAGTACGCCACCAGTAGTACCAAGTGAGAAGTTAATGCCGTTGAATAACGGAATTTTAATACCACCAAGGATAAGACCTGAAACGATAGCGAGTGCTAAGGGAGTGAAACCGAAATCATCACAAGTAAAGAGTTTCTTTTCTGCTTTCTTTTCAGTTGCTTCCATAACTTCGGGCTTTAATAAACTTCTTTCATAAGCCATATCAGCCTTGGTGAATTTGGGAAGAAGTTGAACGAATAATACAACACCGATAACACCAAAGGGATAAGCGATTGCGTGCCCAATCGTAACTAATGTATCAGCGCCTTGACCAAACTTAGCAACCATTGCTTCTTGAGCAGCAGAATAACCAGGGGTAGTTGTGAGTGAGCCTGACAATACGCCAGCCCAGAAATCTGAACCGAACTTTTCAGGTGAAACAACCGTAAATAATACTGCAAGCGCCGCACCGATTACGATAATAGTAATACCCATTACGATATAGGTTTTGAAGTTTTTAGCAAGGTCACGGAAGAATTTAGGACCAGCGATAAAACCAACTGAACCAACGAACATAACTAAACCTACGTTTTGGATAACGCTCTTATAATATACGGTATTACCCTTTCCTGCTTCCAAACGAAGTGCGTTTAATACAGGAATGTCTTGCGGAATTAAAGTGCAAAGATAACCGAATAAAATTGCTACCAAGAATACGCCAGCAGTACCCAAGTTAACGCCTTTAATTGTAATTCTACCTAAGAGATAGCCTAAAGCAGTTACAATGAAAATACCTGTTAAAAGAGCGGGTAAACCGAAAACGTTAAGAGTGGGCAAACCGTTTTTATCAGGTGCAATTTTAGCGTTTACGCCACACCATACACCGATTGCAGCAACGGCAATAAGTGCTAAAGTAATCCAAAGCCATTTAAAGCTTTTCTTTTTTGCTTGTTTTTCCATTTTTAATTAACTCCTAAAAAATTTGTTCAATCATTTTCCCTTATTGTATATACATTATATATAATATATATACATACCACAGCCCGACCGCTTTATAAAGCCGTCGGGCGTGAATTTTTTTATTTAACACTTAAACAACGCTTTTCAGTAAACGACGCATAACGAAGTTTATTCGCGCTTAAAAATTAGATGTTGGGTTGTTTAGTGTAGTTAGGAAGAAGTTGCGGAGAAAGTTTAGTAGCGTTGATGCCTGCGTCTTTAAGTTCTTTATCAAACGCTTTAACGTGGCCAAGTGTGAGTTCTTTAACTTCTATATCCTTATAAATCTTACCAACACTCTTACCAGCGTTTCTACCGAATACGATGATGTCTAAGAGTGAGTTACCCATAAGTCTGTTTCTACCGTGGATTCCCCCAACTGCTTCGCCTGCTACGAACAAGTTAGGAACGGTTGTGGTCATACCGTCGGCAGAAATGTCTAAACCACCGTTTTGATAGTGGAGCGTGGGATATACTAAGATAGGATCTTTTCTAATATCAATGCCGTATTTACCGAACATTCTAAGCATTGCGGGAATACGTTTTTCAATAGTGCCTTCACCACCGATCATATCAATCATCGGGGTGTCGAGCCATACGCCTTCACCATCGGTAGTTTTAATACCGTTGTCGCGCTTTTTGCATTCTCTAATGATAGAAGATGCGGTTACGTCACGAGTTTCAAGTGAATAAACGAATGCTTCACCGTCTTTATTAACGAGTTGAGCACCGAGTGATCTAACCTTTTCAGTAACTAATGCACCGAAGATTTGAGTAGGTTCAGCAACACCAGTGGGGTGATATTGAAGGGTATCAGCATAGAGAAGTTTTGCACCTGCTCTATAACCTAAAACCAAACCGTCGGCAGTTGCACCGTAGTGGTTAGATGTCGGGAAGCCTTGATAGTGAAGTCTACCAGCACCACCAGTTGCAATAATAACCGTTTTAGCCTTAGCAACGTAGATGTCCTTGGTTTCCATGTTCATCAAAACTGCACCAGCAGCCTTGCCTTCAGTATCTTTAATAATTTCGATTGCAGCGGTGAAGTCTACAACGGGGATGCCCCTATTCAAAACTTCATCACGGAGCGTTCTCATAATTTCAGCACCAGAGTAGTCCTTACAAGCGTGCATACGCTTTCTTGAAGTACCGCCGCCGTGGGTGGTAATCATTGTACCGTCTGCTTCTTTATCGAACATAACGCCGAGATCGTTAAGCCATTTAATGCAATCGGGTGCGTCGTTTACGAGTTTGTATAAAAGTTCGTGCTTAGCAGCGAAGTGTCCGCCACCGAAAGCATCAAGATAGTGAATAGCGGGGCTATCGTTAGGTTTATCAGCCGCTTGAATACCGCCTTCAGCCATCATAGTATTAGCATCACCGATACGAAGTTTGGTAACCATCATTACCTTTGCGCCAGCGTTGTCGGCTTCAATAGCAGCAGAAGAACCTGCGCCACCGCCACCGATAACCAAAACGTCAACGTCGTAATCGGGCTTAGATAAGTCGATGTCCATATCTAAAACTCTTGACTTACCTTGGAGAAGGTCAGCGAGTTCGTGAAGAACTTTGCCGCCCTTGTTAGGACCAACTTTTAATTCTTCATAAGCAGAATCGATATAGTCGGGGTGATTTTCTTTTAATACGGTTTGTTTTTCTTCGGCGCTCATTCTAGCGAACAAGTTTTTAAGTCTTTGCTCTCTGGTCGCCTCAACCTTTTTCATTGAATCAAGTTGTTCTTGAGTGTAATTATACATTTTCTTTCCCCCTTACTTTTCGATTTCTCTATTGTTATAGAGTTCTTTGAGTTCTTCGATAGGCTTTTGCATTAAATCTTCGATAAGGCTTACGTACTTGCCATCTTCAATTTCTTTAACTCTGTCGAGAAGATGCCCAGTTTCAGGAGCCATGTACTTACCGTAAAGTCTTCTTGAAAGTTCAGCAACTTGCGGATGTGAAATACCTGCGGGGCATCTTGAAGAACATACGCCGCACATTACGCAGTCGAAAGATTCTTCCGCACATTCAGCGTATTGACCGCGTTGTGCGTAAGCGATATATTGCATAACGTTAAGACCTTGAGTACAAGCCTTAGTACAAGCGTTACAACCGATGCAAGCATAAATTTCAGGATAGAGTTGCATCATGATTTGTTCAGTGGGTTTAATCTTTTCAATATCGTAAACTTGTTTTACGAGCGGGAAGAACGGAAGAGTTGCAACGTACATATCGTTTTCAACCTTTTGTTGACAAGCAAGGCACGCGTGCAATTCTCTATCGCCTTTAATACGGTAAATGGTTGAACATGCGCCACAGAAACCGTTACGGCAACCGCAACCACGAACGAGTTGATACCCTGCGTATTCCATAGCTTTCATTATGGTTAAACTTTCGGGAACTTCGTACTTTTTACCAAAAAAGTAAACGTTAACTAATTTTTCCATTTGTTTATCTCCTTATTAATACTCATCGGGAAGGGCGTCGAGTTGGTCCATTCTAAATACAGGACCGTCTTTACAAACGTATTTTGAACCTACGTTGCAACGACCGCATTTACCGATAGCGCATTTCATTCTTAATTCCAAAGTAGTGTAAATTTGTTCTTTGCTAAAGCCGATTTCACTCAATCCTTGTAAGGTAAACTTAATCATGATAGGCGGACCACACAACACCGCGGTGGTTTTTGCCTTCTTTTCTTCATCGAACTTTTCAGCAACTTCTTTAACGAAGTTAGGTACGAAACCTACGTGTCCGTCCCAGTTTTCTTGTTCGCGGTCGATGGTTAAGTGTACGTTGATTGAAGGATCAGTCATCCACTCGTTAATGATTTCTTGATAGTGAACTAAATCTTCTTTACTTCTTGAACCGTAAACGATGTCAACTTTGCCGTAATTTGCTCTGTTATCACGAACGTAATTGATAACTGAACGAACGGGGGCAAGACCAATACCACCAGCGATAAAGAGCATATCTTTGCCCTTAAATTCGGTTTCTACGGGGAAACCGTTGCCGTAAGGTCCACGAACGGTAATTTGTTGACCTACTTCAGCACCGTGAATCCATTCGGTAACACAACCGCATTTCTTAATAGAAAATTCTACGTATTCGGTGTTTGTGGGTGAAGAAGTTATAGAGAATAACGCTTCGCCAACGCCGGGCATAGAAAGCATTGCGCATTGACCGGGTTTATGGATAAAGGGCTTTTTGCCGTCCAAGGTCAAAACACGGAAGGTTTTAACGTCGGGCGTATCACTTCTAACGTCGGTGATTTCGCACACGGTAGGAATTAACGCTTCTCTTAAGTCTGTCATTATTCTTTACCTCCCAAAGTTTTCATTACCTTTACGATATTCATTGAAATCGGACACTTAGAAACGCATCTGCCACAACCAACGCAACTAAACATGCCGTCGTTGTTGGTCGGGAAGTATACGAGTTTATGCATAAATCTTTGACGGAAACGCTCTAACTGAGTAAGTCTCGGTTGACCAGCACTCATCTTGGTAAAGTCTGAGTACATGCAAGAGTCCCAACAACGATAACGCTGAACGCCAGTATTTGTTTTGAAATCTTTAATATCGTAACATTGACAAGTCGGGCAAACGAAGGTACAAGTACCACAGCCTAAGCAAGACTCGGAAAGGTTCTTCCATTCGGGTGAATTGAAGAATTCATCCGTTTTATCTTTGCCGAATTTTTCAGCAGATAAATCTTTAAGGGGAAGTTTATCTAAAATCTTCTTGATTTCAGCCTTTTGTTCATTTACAGCCGTATCGTCAGCATCTTCTAAAACGGGAGCGATCTTTTCTAAGAGAGCCTTACCCTTTTCGGTTTTAGCATCGAGATAGAAAGCATCAGCCGTTTTATAACACTCGATATCGCCTTGGGGGTTAGCAGCGTCAATACCGAAAGTGCCGCAGAAGCAAGTTTCAGTAGGACGAGAGCAAGCCATTGAAACGATAACGCCGTGTTCACGTCTATTCTTATAATAAGTATCAACCGGTTCAGCAAGGAAAACCTTGTCTAAAACTTCTAAACTTCTAACGTCGCAAGCGCGAACGCCGAATACTACGAAGTCTTCATTTTCTGAACGAGTATCGATAACTTCAATATTCTTTCCGTCAACCTTGAATTCCATAAGGTTTTCAGTTTGGGGGAAGAAGAAGTCTTTTGCAGAGCGGTCGGTTTTAAGAGCGTCGCTCATAACCATACCGTCAGCGTATTTTTTATATGCTACCCTACCTTTTTCAAGGTCAACGGGGATATAAAGGGTTGCATTTTCTTTAATAGCATTAAAGAGTGCAGATGAATTTGCTAATAAAACTTTTTTCATAATTATTCATCCCCCTTTACAGCATCACAAGGTTCAATATCTTCTTTTGTGTAATTAACGAGCGGTGCGCGTGAGCCCACTTCTTCACCTGCTTGATAATCGCCGTAGAAAGAATTGATATCTTTGATGAATTTTCTATTTAAGAGATGGAGCGGAATGTGTTGCGGACATACGCGTGAACATTCACCACAGTCGGTACAACGACCTGCTACGTGGAATGCACGGATGATGTGGAACATTCTTTCTTCAAAACTGTTTGCAGCCGCCTTATTTTCAACGCCTGAGTTGGGATTGTCAAACACGCACTTTTCACAAGTACAAGCAGGACATACGTCACGGCAAGCGTTACAACGGATACATTTAGAGAGTTCGTTTTGCCAGAAAGCAAATCTTTCATCAGCGCTCATCTTTTCAAGTTTTTCAACTTCGTCAAAACGATTGCTATCGATCACTTCGCCATCTTCACCGATAAGTTCATCATAAGCAACGTGCTTTTTGCTCTTGCAGTTTAAGCAGCGTTCAGATAAAACTTCATTTCTATTTAATTCTTTAACACCGTCGTAAAGGGTTTCAACCTTAACGGTATCCCCTTCACTTGCGATAGATAAAAGTCCGTCGCCGATGCTGAGTTTAATTTTGTTTACGTCAATCATACCTTCGCAAGGAATACCAACCGCGTAAACTTTTTCACGGTCGAAACGGTGTTCTGTGAGAAGTTGGTTGAACGAATAAGTATCACACGGTTTCAAGAAAACGAGAACCGCGCCGTCTTTCTTTGCTTCTTTAACGAGATATTTAGAGAAGTTTGCGCCGCAAAAATCACCGAAAACGAAATCTTTTTGCATTTCTTCCACACTTTCAAAAAGCGCGGGAGTTACGTCGTAAGAAAATTCACCGTTTTTCCAACCGAGAACACGGTTTACTTTACCTTCGGCAATGAGAGCAGCGGCTTTTTCAATAAGCATTTCACGAGTTATTTTTTGCATCTCAAATCCTCCAATCTCTTGTTTTCACCAAGAGCAGTAACCGTTGCTACGAAATCGTTCATAGTAGCGGCGAATTTTGCACCTTCAGCAGCAGAAACCCATTCAACGCGGGTACGTTCTTTTTCAATTCCGAGATAGTCGAGCATTGAGAAAAGGAGCGCCATTCTTCTTCTGGTGTAATAGTTACCTGATGTATAGTGGCAGTCCCCGGGGTGGCAACCGCATAAAATTACGCCGTCAGCACCGCGTTGGAACGCGCGAAGAATAAACATGGGGTTTACACGGCATGAGCAAGGAACTCTAATTACCTTAACTTCTGCAGGGTAAGAAAGTCTGTTGCTACCAGCAAGGTCAGCGCCTGCATAAGAACACCAGTTACAGCAAAACGCTACGATTTTAGGTTTATATTCTTTTACTTGCATATTGCGTCAACCTCCGCCATAATTTGTTTGCTTGCAAATCCCTTCAAATCCATTGCGCCTGACGGACAAGCAACCGTACAGCAACCGCAACCTTGGCACACAGCCTCGTTAACTTGAGCAACTCTTCTAATAAGAGTGGTTCTATTAGGACCGCGGAATTCTTTATTTTCATAAGTGATTGCACCGTAGGGGCAAACCTTTTCACAACTTGAGCAACCGTTACACATCATTTCATCAGAATGAGCAACGCACGGATTACCTACGAGTTTATCTTTTGCTAAAAGACCGATAACCTTAGCCGCAGCAGCGCCCGCTTGAGAAACTGTTTCGGGGATATCTTTCGGACCTTGGCAAGCGCCTGATAAGAAGATACCAGCCGTGGGGCTTTCTACAGGACGAAGTTTGGGGTGCGCTTCAGTAAAGAAGTCGTTAGTGTCCATACTAGCGGTAAGCATAGTAGCCAAAGGTCTTGCCGACTTATCGGGTTCAATTGCAGCAGCCAAAACTACTAAGTCTGCTTCAATCTTGAGTTGTTTGTTAGCGATAAGGTCAGAACCTTGAACGATAAGTTTGTTACCTTCAGGTGAAACCTTACCAACCATACCTTTTATATAATGTACACCGTAATCTTCAACTGCACGGCGGTAGAATTCGTCGAATTGCTTACCGGGAGTACGAACGTCGATATAGAAAACGGTTACGTCGGTATCGGGATATTTATCACGGGTAAGCATTGCGTGTTTTGCGGTATACATACAGCAAATCTTGGAGCAATATTCTTTACCCTTTTCAGCGCAAGATGAACAACGTGAACCTACGCATTGAACGAATACTATCTTGTGGGGATGTACGCCGTCTGACGGACGAACGAGTTTACCAGCGGTAGGACCAGCAGCGTTCATTAAGCGTTCAAATTCAAGTGAAGTGATTACGTCTTTAGATTGACTGTAAGCAAATTCATCGAACTTATCCATACTGATGGGGTTAAAACCAGTTGCAGCAACGATTGCGCCGTATTTTTCAGTAATGAATTCATCCTTTTGAGTGTAGTCGATAGCCTTTGCGGTACATACCTTAGAACATACGCCGCACTTGCCGGTTTTAAGCATCGTGCAGTAATTAGCGTCGATGGTTGCAACCTTAGGCACTGCTTGCGCAAAAGGAATATAGATTGCACGGCGGTTGTCCATACCCAAGTTAAATTCGTTGGGAACTTTCTTTTGCGGGCACTTTTCAGTGCAAAGTCCGCAACCCGTACAAACGTCTTCTTTTACGAAACGAGCCTTTTTCTTAATGGTAACTTCAAAGTTACCTACGAAACCTTTAACGCTTTCAACTTCACTATAAGAATAAATCTTAATCTTTTCGTGTTGAGCAACGTCAACCATTTTAGGTGTTAAGATACAAGCCGCACAGTCGAGCGTCGGGAAGGTTTTATCGAGTTGAGCCATTTTACCACCGATAGTGGGTTTGGTTTCAACGATGTCAACTTCAAAGCCAGCGTCAGCAATGTCGAGAGCGGTTTGAATACCTGCGATACCGCCGCCGATAACGAGTGCACGCTTAGTAACGGGGCTTTCACCCGGTTTTAAGGGAGCGTTGAGTTGAACTTTAGCGATAGCAGTTCTACCAAGAACGATAGCCTTTTCAGTACCTTCAGCCATATCTTTATGAATCCAAGAACATTGTTCACGGATGTTAGCGATTTCAACCATGTAGGGGTTGATACCAGCGGCTTGAGCGGTCTTTCTAAAAGTTGCTTCGTGCATTCTGGGTGAGCATGAACAAACTACGATACCAGTAAGTTTATGTTCCTTAATGGCGTTTTTAATCATTTCTTGCCCTGCTTGTGAGCACATATACTGATAGTTAACGGAATGAACGACACCCGGTTCTTTTGCGAGCGCTTCGGAAACCTTTTGAACGTCAACCGTTCCGGCGATGTTACTTCCGCACCAACATACGAATACTCCTATTCTTTGCATTTGTATTCTCCTTTTTACTTAGTGTATTTCCTGAACGCGCTTACGATTGCTTGTTGGGGCAAATCTTCATCTAAAAGTTCGGGAATATCGTCTGCTTTTAAGTGGTTGTTACCTTGTTGTCTAATAACTGAAAGTCTAACCGCTTCAACGAGTTTTGCGGGTTCAACGCCACGGGGGCATCTATCTACGCAGGCAAAGCAAGTTAAGCAACGATAAATTGACTTAGAGTTAAGCAAGGGTTCAATATCACCCGTTTCAACCATATATACGAATTGATGGGGGTGGTATTCCATTTCGTCGTAAGCGGGGCAAGTGCCTGAGCATTTACCGCACTTCATACATTTTGAAGGGTTAACGCCACTACGACGGATGATTTCATCACGAAGATTATTTTTGTTTTCCATACTTTACTCCTTTACACCGAGCGCTTCTGCAAGCAATTCAGTGATATAAACTACGGGGATTTCACCGTTTGAGTTTTTCTGTAAATTGTATTTGCAAAGCGGGCATGCGGTTACGATTTGTTCAGCGCCCTTTTGAAGTGCGTTGTCGCAAACCTTGTTGCTCTTTGCCTTTGCCAAATCTTTGCTTTCCAAAGTAATGTAACCACCACAGCATTCGTTGCGGTAAGCGTAAATTACGGGTTCAGCACCGAGCGCGCGAATAAGATCTTCCATAATGGTGGGGTTTTCCACGTCGTCCATAGCCATAACTTTTCCTGGGCGGAGAAGTAAACAGCCGTAATACGCAGCAATCTTTTTGCCCGTCAAGGGGTTAACTACTTTTTCCTTAATAGCGTCAAAGCCAACTTTATCGCGGAGAAGTTCTAAGTAATGGATGACTTCTGCTTCGCCGTTATAACTATCGGGCTTAACGTATTGGTTAACCTTAAAGTTAAAGTTTTCATCGTTCTGCATAGCGTAGTTGGTTTGTTTCAACACGTTATGACATGCAGAGCATACTGAAACCAAGGGTTGACCTTTTTGACTTGCTTCGGTTAAAGCGCGCACTGAAGAAAGTTTAGTGGCAATTTCATCGTTACTGGTGGTGAATACGCCGCCACAGCATTGCCAAGCATCAATTTCTTCTAAGGTTACGCCCAAAACTTCCGCACACTTTCTAGCGTACTTGTCAAGGTCTTTCGCTTTGGTTTTCAACGTACAACCGGGAAAATAACTGACTTTCATTTGTTTTGCTCCTTTTTATATTCGGTCCTTCCGCCTTTTTCAAGAACGGAAAACGCAAAAATTACTATAGTATTCCTTATAATTAAGGCATAATTATTATAACAAAATACAATAAAATTGTAAATAATTTGATTTGCCTATTTGATATAAAAAAAGCATACCTTTATAACTTAAATGTTATATTGAGCCACTTTTGGCAACCCTTTGGCAACTTTTATTATCAAAATCACAATTTGTGTTAATTTTTAACAGATTTTTTCTTTACGCAATAAAGGGATGAGAGTGTAATTTTGTTGCAACTTAAACCTATTTATGATAAAATACAGCGGTAAGAAAGAAAAAGGAATGTTAAAATGGAACAAGTAAAATCTAAAAAAACCGCAAGCAGCGGTTTATCCGTTTTAGATTTTAGGCGCGGGCTTAAAGACGGGTTGCCGATAGGTTTAGGATACCTTTCGGTCGCTTTTGCGTTCGGCGTTCAAGCGAGTATGCTCGGCGTGCCTTGGTTTATGTCCGTTTTTATCTCTATGACCAACCTTACTTCCGCTGGTCAACTCGCTGGGCTTACCATTATTGCAACGCTCGGCACTATCGGCGAAATGATTTTAACGCAATTAGTTATCAACTCAAGATATTTTTTGATGAGCATAACGCTAACCCAAAAACTTGACGACAGTTTTACCTTAAAGCATAGGCTTTTTTGTTCGGCGTTTATTACCGATGAAATCTTTGCGGTTGCCGCAGCAAAACCCAAAACTTTTGGTGTTAAATACTTCCACGGTTTATCACTTTGCCCTTACGTTGGTTGGGCGCTTGGAACTCTTTTTGGCAGTTTAGCAGGCAATATCTTACCCGCGTTTATAACCAACGCGTTAGGTATTGCTCTCTACGCTATGTTTATAGCAATAATTATTCCCCCGTCAATAACTACTAAAGGCGTTCTTCCCACTGTTTTGATAGGCGCGGGGCTCAGTTGTTTAATTTATTACCTTCCTTTCTTTGACGGAATTTCAACGGGGCTTTCCGTTATCATTAGCGCACTTATAGCCGCTTTAGTTATGGCTGCAATTTGCCCGGTTAAAAATCAAGAATAGGGGGTGGATAAATAATGCCGTTATTAGAGATGACGCTTATGATTTTAGTTATGGCTTTGGTTACCTATATCATAAGAATGATACCCTTCGTGTTCTTTAGAAAAAAGATAACTTCAACCTATATTAAAAGCGTGCTGTACTATATCCCCTACGCCGTTTTATCCGCAATGACTTTCCCCTATATTCTCTACTCAACTGGAGATATTTACACCGCACTAATAGGAACTGTCGTTGCCGTAATTGCATCCGTGTGCAAGCGTTCACTTCTTACCGTTGCACTTCTTGCGTGCGCCGCAGTTCTAATCTTTGGTTTCATTATTTAGAAAAAGTAAAAACCGCAGTAAATCACTGCGGTTTTTTTATTTGATTAAGTTCAATAATTCTTCGGGTTTTCTAGCGAAAATTTCCGCGCCGTACCCTTTCAAAAACTCTTTATCACGGTTACCCCACAGCACTGCTATCGGGGTAATTTTTGCGTTTATTCCAGTTAAAATATCTGTTTCGCCATCGCCTACAAAATACGAATTTTCCGCCGATGCATTAAACTCTTTAAGTAGCGACAAAGCGCCGTCGGGCTTAGGTTTTGGTATAACTTTTTCACTTAACCCCACCACTTTATCAAAGCCTAAAGGCTTAAGAAGTCTATCGGCAAGTGGTGCAATTTCCACGTCGGGCTTGTTAGATAGTGCAAGTATTATATAGCCGCGCTCTTTAAGTTCACTTATGACCTTTTCCATACCCTTAAAAACTTGAGTTTTAGGACTGCCCGAGTTTATATAGTTTGTGGCGTAGCACTCCGCGCACTCATCGAGAAGTTCGTCTGAAATTTCTTCGCCGATAGCAAGCCTAACAATATCTTTAGTATCACCGCCGAGCGATGCTTTCATCACTTCAACGCTCACCTTTCTAAACCCAAATTTTTCAGTCATTACGTTCATTGCGTCGGTTATATCGTAAATAGTATCAATAACCGTTCCGTCAAGATCAAAAATGACCGCCTTATTTTTGTTTTTTTGTTCCATTTTTTCCTTAAATTGCACAAAAAACGCAAACCGTATTGCGTTTTTTGTTACATATTATATTTTCATTATTTCTTATAAAGGCATAAATTTGCTTACAATACCCAACACGTAGAAGATAATAAGTAGTACTGGAAGAATATATTTACAGTAAACTTTAAGTGCTTTTGGGAAGGCTAAGCCTTTGCCTTGGTTTGCTTCAAGCATAAATTTATCCCAGCCCCAAGCCTTGTTGTCAAACACGCAGAACAACACGTAAACGAGAGAGCCTAGCGGAAGAACGTTTTGGCTTACGATAAAGTCTTCTAAATCCATAATGTTAGTACCCGCACCGAGCGGTGTAAAGCCTGACCAAATGCTGAAACCAAAAATACACGGAAGAACAAGCACGCACAAGAGCCCCAAGTTAATAAGGCACGATTTCTTTCTTGACCAGCCCCACATATCCATACCGAAAGCGATAATGTTTTCAAACACGGCGGTAACTGTTGACATTGCTGCAAAAAGCATAAACAAGAAGAAGAATGCGCCCAAGATTTGACCGCCGCCGATGTTGGCAAAGATGTTGGGCAAGGTTTGGAAAATAAGCCCAGGTCCACCAGTTACTGCGTCTTCTACGGGGTAAACGAAGGTTGCGGGGATAACTATTAAACCAGCAACGAACGCTACGAAAGTGTCGAGAAGCGCAATTGAAACTGATTCACCTAGCAAGCGTCTATCTTTTTTAATATAACTACCAAAGATAGCCATTGAGCCCATACCTATTGAAAGGGTAAAGAATGCTTGACCGAGCGCCGCAAACAAAACTTTACCTAAAATAAATTTACCTTGCGCGTCGTATACGATTTTTGTAAAGTCAGGAATAAGATAATACTTAAGACCTTCACCCGCACCGTCAAGCGTACAAACGTAAACGGCAAGCACTAAAATTATTGCTAAAAGGCAAAGCATCATAACTTTGTTTATCTTTTCAACGCCTTTCTTTAAACCTAAAGAGCACACTAAAACACCGAGAGCAACCACAACCATTGTAACGATTGCAACGAGTAGTGGGTTAGTTGTTACAGCACCGAATTGCGCGTTGATATTATTTGCTGTTTGACCTTGAAAATCGCCAGCAATCATCTTATAGAAATAGATGAAAATCCATGCGGTTACAACCGTGTAGAACATCATCAAAAGATAGTTGCCTACCATGCCCACCCAACTAAACAAATGCCATTTTGTTCCTTTGGGTTCTAATGCGGAAAAAGATCCCGCAATACTCTTTTGACTTGCTCTACCAACGGCAAATTCCATAGTCATAATGGGCAAGCCGAAAATAACCAAAAATAAAAGGTATAAAAGGATAAACGCCGCGCCGCCGTATTGACTTACAATATACGGAAAACGCCAAACGTTACCAAGCCCTATTGCACATCCGGCAGAGATTAGAATAAAGCCTAATCTTGAGCCGAAGTTTTCTCTTTCGCCACTAAGCGAAACGTTCTTATTTGTCATAACTTCTCCTTAAAAATAGTTATATATTAACCTTTTTTTCTTTCTTTTCTATTTCAAGTTCGCTGATAAGTATTGCAACGAAAACCACTGCAAAACCTACCCCGAGCACAAACGTAACCTTTTCCACACCCATAAGCACTGAGAAAAGCATACCGAAAACCGATTCTAAACTCAAAATAAGTGCAGACTGGTTAGTTGCCGTATACTTTTGCCCTATCATTTGCGCAGACTGAGCAAAAAGCGTACAAGCAAGCGTTAAGTAAATCACGTTGAAAAGGTTATCACCCTGCAAAGCGTAAGCGCCTATTCCGTAAGTGTTTAGTTCGGCAAAAAGTGATATAAGCGCAAATATTAAACCCGCGGTTAAGAACTCAAACACGAGCATAACCACGCTGTCTTCACCCTTTGACTGAAAGTGTGCTATAAACACTATTTGTAAGCCGAAAAATACGGCTGAAACGAGCGTTAAGCCGTCGCCAAGCAAAGAACTTGCGCCCGATTGTTGTTCGCCCGACAAGGCTATTAAACCTATACCAACGATACAAATTACGGCGGATACGATATTTTTTACGGTCGGTTTTTTCTTAAACAATATCCAAAGCATAAACGGACACATGACCACGTATGAAGAAGTCAAAAACGCGTTTTTACCAGGCGTTGTATTCATTAAACCGTAAGTTTGCGTGATATATGCAGCGGCAAGAAACACACCAACTATTCCCCCGCGTAAAAGCGAGCGTTTACTTACCGACTTTAACTTTTTTATAAAGAACAGCGCAAGGAATATCCCCGCAACTAAAAATCTAATTGCAATAACGAACATCGGCGGAACTTCGGATATAGTATCTTTCAATATCACGAAAGAAGTCCCCCAAACGAGCGTTGCCGCGAGCAGTAACGCTTGTCCTATTAAGTTCATTTTGCGTGAAGTTTTCATATGGTTTAAAGTATTTCCTTATTAATATCGCACAAGTATTATTATAACACAGTGAAAGAATTTTTCAAAGAAATTTTATACTCATGTAAATCAATTTATTTTGCTTTTACTTTTTATAAAAAATTTTAATAGATGAAGAAGTATTTTTATATTAAAATACTTGAAATTGCAGTGGGTTAAGTGTATAATTAATACATAATAAACATTTCGGAGATTACTATGGATTTAAACAAAAGACCTGAAAATATGGCTCGTATCACTACAAAAGAACTCGCTGATAAGTTCATTGACGAACAAGTTAAACTTATCCGTGAACAAGTAAAAGATAAAAAAGTGCTTCTTGCGCTCTCTGGCGGCGTTGACAGTTCTGTCGTTGCTGCTCTTCTTATTAAGGCTATCGGCAAGCAACTAGTTTGCGTGCACGTTAACCACGGGCTTATGCGTAAAGGCGAAAGCGAACAAGTTATTGAAATTTTTGGCAAACAACTCGACGCTAACCTTGTTTATATCGATGCAACCGAACGCTATCTTGAAAAACTTAAAGGCGTTACCGACCCCGAAACTAAAAGAAAGATTATCGGCGCGGAATTTATCCGTATTTTTGAAGAAGAAGCAAGAAAACTTGAAGGTATTGAATTCCTTGCACAAGGCACAATTTACCCCGACATCATTGAAAGCGACGGCGTAAAAGCACACCACAACGTTGGCGGTCTTCCCAAAGATCTTCAATTTGAACTCGTTGAACCCGTTAAACTTTTATACAAGGATGAAGTTAGAGTTATCGGTTACGAATTAGGCTTACCTAAAGCAATGGTTGACCGTCAACCCTTCCCCGGCCCTGGTCTTGGCGTTAGATGCCTTGGAGCAATTGAACGCGACCGCTTAAACGCTCTCCGCGAATCAGACGCTATTTTAAGAGAAGAATTTGACAAGGCTGGACTTACTGATAAGGTATGGCAGTTCTTTACCGTAGTTCCCGATTTCCGTTCAACTGGCGTTAGAGACGGCAAACGCGTGTTCGACTGGCCGGTAATTATCCGTGCGGTAAACACCGTTGACGCAATGAGCGCAACCGTGCCCGAAATCGACTGGGCGGTATTAAAGAAAATTACCGATAGAATTTTGTCGGAAGTTAAGGGCGTGTGCCGTGTTCTTTACGATTTATCACCCAAAGCACCCGCTACTATTGAATGGGAATAAGATTTAATTATATAATAAAAAAGAGCAGTAAAATTACTGCTCTTTTTTGTTTTATTTTTTTACTTTACATCGCTGTCAAGTTTTCTTGCGCTGACCTTGCCTTCGGGGTTAATTTCGCCCGCTTTTTGGAGCGCTATCTTAGTTAAGAACGGACCAACAAGTTCATAGATTAGCACTGAGAAAAGCGTAATATTAGCCACTAAATGCCCTGCCGCGCCTAGTTCTGCTTCAGCCTTTATTGCCATACCAAGCGCAACGCCAGCTTGCGGCAAAAGGGTTATACCAAGGTATTTTATAACGTTTGTAGGCGCTTTTGAAATTTTAGCTGAAATATTTGCACCAAAGTACTTACCGCATGAACGGAAGACAATATATACTAAACCGATTATTACAACTATGCCGTTTGCAAGAATAGGAAGTTCTAATTCCGCGCCAGATAAAACGAAGAATAAAATAAAGATGGGTGCAGTCCAGCGGTCAAGTCTATCCATAAGTTCTTCAGAAAAATCGCAAATATTGCAGAAGATTGTACCGAGCATCATACAAGATAAAAGTGATGAAAATGCTATATGTACACCGCCGATTTCAATTTTAATCATTGAGATTGCAACGGTTACGAACACAAACGCAACCGGCATTGAAAGACGTTTTGAACGAGAGTGGAAGAACCTTTCGAAGAAAGTGAATAAATACCCCATTAAAGCGCCAAGACCTAATGATAAAACTACTTCTAATAACGGTTCAACTAATATTGAAACAAGGTTTGTGCCACCCGCACCTAATGATTTTGCAACCCCAAAAGATATTGAGAATAGAATTAAACCAACAGCGTCGTCAAGGGCAACTACGGGAAGTAAAGTGCTTGTTACAGGTCCTTTTGCCTTGTATTGACGAACAACCATAAGTGTTGCTGCGGGTGCGGTTGCTGATGCCACTGCACCGAGCACGATTGCTGCTTCTAAGGGGAATTGCTTAGGAATAAGCAAATGGAGCGCTACAAGGGTAATATCAACCAAAATAGTGGTAAATACCGCTTGAAATATACCAATTATCGTTGCTTGTTTACCGATTGACTTAAGTTGTGAAACTCTAAATTCATTACCGATAGAAAAAGCAATAAAACCGAGTGCTACGTCTGAAATAATCGCAAGTGATTTAATATCGCCAATGCTTTGGAAACCTATCCCCTTTACGCCGATTGCACCCAAGCAAAACGGCCCGATTAAAACACCTGCAACGAGATACGCCGTAACCGCAGGCAACTTTAATACTTTAGCTAAACGTGAAAGCATTAAACCAGCAAAAAGTGCAATAGATAAGCACAGTAATATTTCAATAGATTGACTCATCGTAATAGTCATAAACTTTACTCCCGTAAACTTTTTATTTAAACAACGTTTATGATTTTAATACTTTAAAATATATTTGTCAAGATAATACGATAACAATTTTATTAGTTTTTATTATAGTTTAAATATTGTAAAATCTTATTTAAAATTCTGAAGGCGTGTATTTTATACACGCCTTCATATCCGTTATTTATAAGCCACCCTAAAACTATTGTTTTTTGTGGGCAAACTATATGCCCAAGCTTATTTGTTAATTAGTTAGGAAATACAACTTGTGTTGCGATGAATTCTCTATCGAACGCACCTTCAACAACCCATTTCTTTCCTTCAGTAGTAGTAGCATCTACTCTCTTAGCAACGATCATCTTGTTGCAACGTGTGCAGTAGAAACCAGCTACGTAGTGAGTACCACCGTTTTGTTCAGTCCATACGCAAAGGATAGCCTTACCATTCTTGTCAGCCAACCAATCATGTTCGCCTGACTTAACAGTGAACTTCAAGGTAATGGTCTTTTCAGGAATTTCAGTTTCGTTACCATCTAAACCAGCGTAGTCAGCAACCTTGAGAGCAACGGTGTAAGTATCAACTGTGCAACCTTCAACGAAGCTGTAACCTTCTTTCTTGGTTTGACCTTCGAAATCAGCAGCAGCGATGTTAAGGGTAATAGGAGTCATACCACAATCATCACACTTAATGGTTAATGCAGCAGGTAAGGTTGCGAATTCAGCGGTTGCAAGAACGTAATCGTGACCAGTTGCTTTGTTAGCAGTGTAGGTCTTTTCGTCACAACCAGCGTAATCACATACATAGTGTTCAGCTTCGATGCAGGTAGCAGGAACGAGAACGATCTTGCCTTCAGCATCATAAGGAACTTTATGAGTACCGTTTACAGCAACAGCTACAGAACCGCCACAACGTTCACATACAATGTAACCTTCGCCTCTACCAGCTTCTAAGCATGAAGTAGGTTCTTTACCAGAAAGGATCTTTAAGCCTTCAGTACCTTCTAAGATAACAGCGCCAGAAGCAATCTTCTTACCGTTGAAGATATGAGTATCATTTGCCTTGAAGAGTTCGTAATCTTTACCATCATACTTGAAGGTGAACTTAGTACCGTCTTCGCCGCAATTTTCACCAGTAACAGCAGTAGCAACTACGTTAGATGCAGTCTTTTCAACGTTCTTAATAGTACAATCAGCTTTGCCTTCAGCAGCTTCAGCTACACACTTAACAATAAGAGTGTTGGTGTCTGCGTCGTAAGAAACGAATTCGAAAGTATGTTTACCAGTAGAAGTTAAAGTACCCCAAGTTGCTTTGGTTTCATCAGCAGCAACCTTAGCGTCTGCGAATTCACAATCAGCAAATGCACAAGTGAATCTAGTGATCTTGTCTTCGGTGCAAGAACCTTCTTGAGTAACCACTTGTTTAACGTATTTATGTGATCTGTAAGCGTTGATATCAACTGAAGCACCGCAATCAGCACATTCAAAGTAAGCAGCAACGGTAGCGCCACCGCAAATTAAATCTTTACCAACGAAGGTGTTGATGTTTGCAACAAAATCAGCATATTTGTTTACATCGATGGTAGCACCAGATGAAATTCTAACTGCCTTGCCGTCTTTAGTACCAATTGAGTGGTCTAACTTAGTTAATTCAGCAAAAGCCTTTTCACCAGTAACAGCATCAACGTAAGTTACACTACCCTTAGCTTCGCAAGTTGCGTCAACGAAAGTAAGTGAAGATTTTTCTACGTACTTAATTTGTTCTTGAGCGGTAAGACCCTTGCAGCCTTTACCAGCGTTCTTACAAACGAACTTAAGTTGCCATTTGCCTTTGTATTCGCCAGTGGTAACTTCTTTGAGTTCGTCTTCAACTAATGACAATGCGTGACCAGCTTGTTTGCGAGAAATTTCAACAACGTTTGCACCGCAATCTTCACAGGGGAATAAGCAGGTCTTTTCACCTTCATAAACACAACCGTGTTGAGCGAGGAATGCGTTAGCGATAACTTCTTCAGTGGTAACTTCTTCATCGATGGTATGTGCCTTCTTAACACTTACTTCGATGTCGCCGCCACAAGTTTCGCAAGCGAAGTGAGCTTTTGCATAGTTGGTGCAGTCATAAGTTTGACCAGCAAAGATTTTAACAGTTGCGTAATCTTCAGCAGTGTAAGCGTCAATCTTCAATACGCCAGCTTGAGCAGCTACTTCTTGAGTCTTGTCGCCGAATGCAACTGAGTGGTTACGAGTGTCGGTAATCTTATGAACTTGGTTTTCATGTTCAACAGTTTCACCGTCTACAACTTCACTATAGGGAACAGCGAGAGTATAGCTGTATTCGATGGTTTCTTCGATTGCATCGCGTGAAGCATCAAGCGGGTTTGCGATAACCTTGATTTCGCTGTATTTGTCAGTTTCAGTAATCTTGGGAAGTTTAATTTCGTGTGAACCACCGCAAACTTCACAAGCAGCAAGAACTAACTTACCTTCTTTGGTAGTGCTGGGTTTTTCAGCAACTGAATATAAACCCTTATGACCTTTACCAGCTTCGTATTTTTCAACTTCTACTTCACCACAATCTTTACAGGTCTTAAGAACTGAATAACCAGCTTCACACTTGGTACCGATAGCATTGCTTTCGTATACGGTTTCAGCTTTAGACCAGTTATGGGGTAATTTTTCAATCTTCTTACCAGTGGTATAGTCACAGTTTTTACATACCTTACCAGCTTCCCAGCCTTCAGATGCACAAGTTGCAGCTTTACCAGTAGGATCATCTTTAAGATCATGTTCGGTATAGTCAGCAATGTAAGCATCACAATCTTTACATACATAAATTTTTGCGCCACATTTTTCAGCATCTTTGCCGTCAAGTTCATATGCCAAACCGTTGTTCACTTCAACTATGTTTTCGTGAGCGCAAGTTTCGTCTTTTACGCTTCCTGCAGTTGCTTTTGAACCATCAGAAAACTCAAGAACGATTTCACCATTATTGATAGATACGCCAACAACTGTCTTAGTTTCTTCGTTACAAGCAGCAAGGCCAAATACCATGCTCAAGCACAAGCAAACTGCACATACAACTGTAAGCAATCTAACTAAAATAGATTTTTGCTTCATTTTGTTTCTCCTTAATTTTTTTTGTTTTTTGAAATAATAGATTTATTGAATTGACGGCTAACGGATACACCTATCAATTCGGGGGGTAAAGAATTTTTAACGTTTTTGATTTACCAAAAGAATATTTAGATAACCTCCTGTGTTTTTTCCGTTTGAGTAACAGTTTTTAAAAGCCCAAAGGGCAGAGTAACTCCTACTCTTACTTATTTTAACTCAACCAACATAGAATTGTCAAGCATTTTCACGAATTATATCACGAAAATTTTGAAAATTTTATGCAACGAGAAAATAAGCAGAAAATTAATCCTACCTTCAAAACTTTTATATTTTACGACAAAAACCGCGTAAAATTGTTACACCCTTATTTTAGTGAATCTACGCAAGTTTGTCAAGTGTTTTTTTAAAATTTTTCTCAGCCAATTTTTACCTTGTCAAAATAGGTGCTTTTAATTTAATTTTTATGCAAAATTTTACGCATATATTATATATATTATATAATGTTTATATTTTTTAATTTTTTTTAAATTTCTAGACAAGCATTTACAGCCTAAATTTTCTAGCCTTTTCCATCCCTTTTTTAAGTCATTTTTTCACACCCAAAACACCTTAACTAAAAACGGCGCTGTTTTTATAAACAACGCCGTTTTGGTTTTATCTTTTAATTTTTATTTATGTTTATCTACACACGTAAACACATGCGCAAATATCAATTTAAGATTACATCATACCCATTGAAAGCATAATAATCACAACGAACATCAATAACGCTACACAAAGAAGCGATGCAGCAGCATTTACAACGCCGTAAATACCAAGTACAAGTGTCGGAATAGGCTTAACTCTACCTTGAGCACCTTCAGCCTTAAAGGTTTTAATGCTCTTTATTGAAAGGATAAGCGAAGGAATTGCGCAGCCTGCTGCTAAAATCAACAAAACGAACATACCTGCACCCATTTCAATCACTGCATCAGCCGCATAATACAAATCACTTTCAAGCATAAGGTCCATTGAGCCCATTTCCATTATGACAAGTGCTATTTCAATAAACAATAATGCAACCGTGCCTAAAATGGCTGCTGCAATCGCCCTACCAAGCCCAGTCTTCATGCTGCCTTCTTTAACCTGGGGTTGAGTGCCAAACGCTTCCGCTTGAATTGCCGCATTTTGTTCTGCCGCACATTCGTTACATATATCGGCTTCATAGTCGATAAACTTACCACATCTTTTGCAATACATAATAAATCTCCTTTGAATTTTTATTTTTTATTTTGCGTTATCGAACGTGTCGATAATTTTAACCATCAACTCTTCGTTAACGCTACTGTATAATTTATGATTAACCGTAGCGTTATATTCTGCTTTTTCAGCAGTGGTTAATTTTGTGCCTTTATTCATTTCTAGAAGTTTTAAATCGCTTGCGACTTCTTTTCTATAAAGAACGGCATCAACTGAGTATAAAATTTCTAGGTGCGAGCCTAGAACGCCCTTGGTAAGATAATATTCCACGTTTGGATTTGTTATACTGTCACGATATGCAGTTATGGACAATTTATCATACGTTATACTTTTATCATCAACGCCTTGCGCAATAAATATTGGAATATCCACAGAATTTATGCCTTTCACGCCGTCATAATTAACGTAATCTTTAAATAATATTCTTTGATACACGCTAAAAATCGGTCTTGATGCTTGCGCAACCTTACCTACGTACTGCTCGCCTTTTTCTACCATTACAGTAAAAGCGTTGTTTATGGGCGCAACGGCTGCAACCGCCTTAACTTCTTTATGCAAAGATAAAATTGAAGTTACCGCGTAACCACCTTGACTGTGCCCCATCAAATACAGTGGTTGGTTTTTATAAGCATCTTCATTTTTAATAAAATTAAGCACGTTGTCAAGGTCGACCAAGGACTGGCACATACCAACAGTAGAATCACCTTTAGAATCATAAACACCCGTACCGTCGTAACTGAAAACGTTAAATCCGTGCTTAACAAAGCATTCGGCAAAAGGAATAAAATCATCAGCACCCGCGTGCAAGCCGTGAACGATTATGACCAAGCCCTTTGCATTTTCGGTCGGATAATAATAGCATTTTAAGTCCGCACCTTTGGTTTTTATATAAAACTCATCGCGTTTAAGTCTATCACTTACCCTTTCAAAACAGTATTCGCCAGGATATAATTCATAGTTTGGGCGTTCATAGCGCTCAAAGAAAGAATCATACGCAATTACAGCGGAAGCAACGGTCATGGCACTAAACCCTGAAAGCGTTGCGAGTATAGCGGTAACTACCTTTTTTGCTTTTCGTTTGCTGCTGGCACGCTGTTTTACTTCAGTTTTAGATTGTTCGCTAGCGTTTTGCTTAGCGGCTTTTTCAATCTTTTCTTGCTTCTCCATATAATCCTTATTATAATATAACGTTTTCGTGAAACCTCATAATCCCATTAGGAATAGAGCACACGCCCAAAATATACTCTTTAGCAAAAACGTTTAAGTTTTTAATTTTTACACTATATAAAGTGGTGTCTATCTTTGACGGAAGGAATTTTTGCTCTTTTCCTGCCTTAAAAATGCTTTCTTTTTGCACCCATTTTGTAAGCAAAAAACTAATACGGTCATCATTTTTAATCACATCAAACTGTTTAAGTTCACTATTTGTTAAAACCTTTATTATAGCATTTTCTTTAACGTTATCATTCTGTTCAACGTCTATACCAACAGCACTGTCCGACACGGCAACGGCTACTACATCACTACTGTGTGAGATAGAAAAATAGCACTTATCACACGTCCATTTACCCGCTTTGCTCTTTTCAAAATTAACGTCGCAAATGTTTAGTGAATACTTATCTTTTAGCGCATATTCTAACAATTTCCACGCGTAGTATTTTTCTTTTTTAACCCTTTCGTTTGAGCAAGCATCAATATCTTGCTGTCTTTCTTTAGGATAGAGATTAGAAAGTTTAGCGTCTTTTGGAATAACGGCGGTGTACACGTCAACGATAGGTACGGCACGAAAGACCTTTCTAACTTCTTCCGTTTGAGAACAAAGCTTTTGACCAGTAACACAGTCATACGCAAAATGTTCGCAGTTGTTATATAAAATATTATAGCCTTTTTGACCTATTTTACTGCGCGCATAGTCAATAATTTCCGCACACGTTCTCTTTTTTTCATTACTTTTATCAAAAATACCAACTTCAAAAGTGCCTCCGCATAAAAAAGTTTTTTCATCAGAAAAGCATACTTCTATTTCGTTGTCATTATTGGTCGTGCGCAATATTGGTGACAGTCCAAACTGAATAATCTCTTTACTAGAAACGTATATTCCGTAATGATAGAGTTCATTTACCTTTACGCGCACCATATCGCCCGCTTGCGGCGCTGTAACTACCCACTTCATTATTTTACTTTTTGCTCGATATAATCGATTACGTCTTTAACCGTTTTAAAGTCTCCAAAACCAACATCGTCAAACTGAATTTTAAAGAATTCTTCAATAGCAATAACCACGTATAAAACACCCACGGAATTTAAACCTAAGTCAGTTGTAAGTAAGGCATCTTCTTTGAATTCTTTATCCGCATTTGCGCCGTTAGTGGCAAGGTTAAACACTTCTTTTAATTGTTCTTTTATTTCTTCTCTATTATAAGCCATTTTGATTTCTCACTATCTTCATACTGGGTGAACGCACAAAATCACTAGTACGTATCACGATTTTACTTACCCTTTGAAACGAAGGAAGCGCATCGTTTACTTTGTTTAATTGTTCTTTTAAGTATTCTTGCGGGTTATCTTTAGCAAGTAAACCAAGCACGCTCATACGCGGCAACACTTGAAGTGCAAGCACACCGTTCTCTAAAGTGATTAAACAATCTTGAACTGTATCGAGTTCATTAAACTTGCTTTCTACTTCCGCGGGAGAAATGTTTTCACCCGATGGGAGAACTATAACTTCTTTCTTTCTACCGGTTATATACAAGAACCCTTCTTCATCAATTCTTACAAGGTCGCCCGTCTTGAAATAGCCGTCTTCGTAAGAAATTTGATTTTCTTCGGGTTCTCCAACGTAGCCATCCATCATATTTACGCCTTTAAGCCAAAGTTCGTCGTTTACGATTTTATATTCCATACCTTCGTAAATATATCCAACTGAATCGGGTTTCTTTAACGCTTCGGGGTTGCCGCTTACCAAGTTTGCGCTTTCAGTTAAGCCGTAACCAGGCAAAAGGGTTATACCGATTTGCGCGTATTCTTTAACGAGATACGGAGAAACCGCAGATGCGCCGCAAATTATAGTTTTCATATCTTCGCCAAGCATATTTCTCTTAAATTGTTTAGAAAGATTAAGCGCCATTTCCGCAAGCGCAGGAACAAGTACCATTATAGACGGCTTGTAAACTGCTATATCCTTAAACATATCTTTATTATTCTTACAAATAAAGATTGAACTGCCCGTGTAAAGGCAAGTGAGCAAGTTTCTCACTAAACCAAATACATGAGTTAACGGAAGGACTAAGAAATATCTTAAACCAAAAATTTCTTTAATCCCAAAGCAGCCGTTTTTAACACCGCGCATAATAGCACGGTTAGATAAAAGCGCGCCTTTGTTTTTGCCAGTAGTACCGCCCGTAAAGATAATTACGCAAGGTGCTTCGCCAGCTACTTCTGCAATATCAACTTTGCTTTGACCTTGAGCATTTTCACTAATAAGAATAACTGCGGGATTTTTTTGCGCGGTGAATTCCATCTTTTCAATAAAAGCATCTGCGTAAACTATTGCTTTTAAGCCAAACTTTAACGAACAACCAAACACAGCAGTTTGATCGAGATGTGGTGGGAGAAGTGCAGCAACAGCCCCGAGCGTGGTTATCGCAAGAAAAGCAACGGCAAAAGAGGCTGAGTTCGGCATAAACACGCCAACCCTATCGCCCGCGCCCACACCTTTTTCCGAAAGAGCAGCGCGCATTGCGCTTACCTTTTGGTCAATTTCACTGTAAGTATATTCTTTTCCATCAACTATTGCAGTTTTATTCGCGTAATTTTTAACGCAACTAGCCCACATTTCGCTAACGCTTTGATAATCAACTATTTTATTCCAGGTTTCTTCACTAGTGTATTTTTTAAACACTTCGTTAGTAATCATAATTATTTCCTAAACTTTTCCTTTTATTTAATTTTATTGCAAAAATCCGCAAGTTCTACTTCCTTGTCGTGCAAATATTGACATGCCCTATCAATATCCGCCATTGTAGGTCTTTCACCTATCATTTTAACTACGTCAATCGGCTCTCCCACGACAACTTTAGTTCTTTTATACCAACGCTCCGCCTTTTTTATATACATAGGAACGATTGGTTTTTTGCTCATATGCGCCATTAAGATTGCGCCAGACTTAAACGATGCAACTTGTTGCCCAGTTTTATTTACGCCGCCTTCGGGGAAAATAACCACAGCCTTTTCACTCTTAAGCGCATCGCAAACGTCGTGCATGGCGCGCATGCTCATATTTTTTTTATCAATTAAAATACAATTTGCAATATTAAAAAAGAACGCTCTTAACTTAGTTCTGCTTAAATCTTTTGTAGCAATACTATATAAACGTCTATACCAAAAAGTTAAATGCACTGTTACGGGGTCAATAAACGTTGGATGATTTGACGCGATAAGTACGCCACCTTTAATTCTTTTAGGCACGTCCTTATTTAAGCGCTTAACCTTTGGTCTTACCCAAATATACGCGGGGATTATACCCGTAACCTTTACAAAGTCATAACAAAAAGTATTTCTTTTTTTCAAGTCAAGTAACCTTTTCCAAATTTAGTTTGAGCAAATACATTTCCTTATAAAATACTGCTTTAACTATTAAATTATAACATATCTCTCATCACTAATCAAGGTTTTTCGACATTTTTCTGCCACGCTAAATCGCTATGTTTTTATTATATATTTTACGCAAAAGCAAAAAGGCTTGATATGTTTACCAAGCCTTTTTATAATCTTTATAATCGCAAATTTTATTTGCCTTTATTCTTTTCTTTAGCGCGCTTATCGTTGATAATCTTCATGTGTTGTTCATTGATGAGTTCCACGCCGTTTTCTTTAGCCCAAGCCACGCACCCTTTTAAAACCAACGGCAAGAACACTCTGGGAACGCCCAGCACGGTCTTTAACGCTTCATCTGTAAACTTAACCTTATCGTCAACTCTATCAGCAGCGTATCTAACCGATTCTAAAGATGCTTGACGAACTTGTAAAAGTTCTGCGCGAACTCTTGCTTTTTTATGATACCAAAAGTTTTTACTATCGCGATAGCCGTAGTCAACGGGAAGGGGCGGAAAGTCTTTTGCCCTAACGCCGTTAATAATAGCATCGCTATACTTTTTCTTCATTAAAATCTTATCAATTTTTAAGATAAAATGCGCACCGAATTTACTAGTAATACCATTAAAATCGTGATAAGGCGGTTCGTATCCGTTGAGTTCGCCTGCCTTATCTTTATCAGCACCGTCAAGTTCTCTAACCCACGTGCATTCGATAACCTGAATAGCATCTGTCAAAACTAAGGGGCGTTCTTCACCAGTTTCTTCTTGAACAATGCCTTTTTCCAAGCGGAATTTACACTTGGGCATCTTGTCGCTGGGTTTATCCCCAGGCCAAGAAAGTTTAACCGCTTCTTTGAAAGTTTTGGGGTTGTCATCGATAAAGTTAATTGCACACTTGCCGTTTCTTAAAATATTTTGCGCAGTGTTTGATGAGTTGCGACAAGAAAGCAACATAGCATAATAATCTTTACCAGCAACGTAATATGGTTGAATTAAAGAATACGGACCGAGTGAAGTACTTCCGTCTTCACAAATGGTCGAAATTACAACCGTCGGCATAGGAAAAAATAGCGACGTTTGATAAAAGTTGTCTACAATTCTTAAGTTTTCAAAACTACTCATAACTAATTCTCCTTAATCTTGTTTTTACTATCTTTAATAGCCTTTATCCACGCGATTATTTCTTTCAAATAAACACATCCGAGATAAATAGCCACAATTAACATGCTTAAAAGCATATACCAGTACGGTGCGGGAATGATATTATAGAAAAGTTGCAATACTGGGTTTTCAGGATAAATTGAATACATATAATTTACTTGAATTATATTGCCAGCGTAATCTAAAACGTTGTTATCTACGCAGTATACGTTTATACCTAAATTTATGAAATGTATTACTGTAAACACGCCTAAAGTTATTAAAACCGTGCTGAGTATACACTTAATATCCTTTTTAACGAGTTTTAACGCGAACATCAAGATAGGTATACCAGCTTCGAGCGTGTGCGGGAAATAATAAATAACGAAAGTCCAACTAAAAATTTCATAGTTTGCTTGCGCCGTGTTTACTATCAAAGCAAGCAGTGCGCCGAATAACCATAATAACAAGATGTTATTCAAAACCTTGTTTCTTGTAAAGACTGCAATAGGTAAAATTAACGCATTTAAAGAACATAAATGTAACGGTAAATATTCTATCGGTGAGCCCCAAGTTACAAGATTATAAATAATTGCAACAATGCCCGAAAAAGACAATACGCCCAAAACTATTATTTGTACTTTTTGCGAAAAACACTTTAACAAAAAGTATAATCCTACTATAATTCCAACTGAAATCAGTAGCGATGCAATATGCACCACTCCAAACGTGCCCCAAAGCATAACACACACTCTCCTTTTGTATAAAAACTTTTTCCCTTAAGCATTATTATACCATAGTAAACTTTAGTTTTCAATACCTTTTGGGTTTTTATCCATAAAATATACAAAAAAACACCAGCAGTCTGCTGGTGTTTTTATCGTTGCAACGATTGTGGCGCACGCTTTATTTTCTTAATGCTTGATTGAGTTTTTTGCTTGTGTTCTTTACTATTAAATAAACGGTTAGCCAAATAACAAGATATGCCACAATAAATATTGCCGTAAAAATAATGATAACTTTCCAATCAAAAGGTATCCAACTATTTACTAAATAGCACAAAACGTATACGATATATATTGATATGAAATGTATTCCCATACTTTTTACAACTGGCCAACTTTCAATTTGGTTAAACACGCTTGCACCCGCTTGCACGAACGCTAAAATATACGTGGAGATTACACCGATTAGCACCTCTGCTCCGCTTAAAGATACGTTCACGCCGCAAAGTTCAATGATAAACAGCACTATCCCCATAACGATAGGTCCAAAGCCGCCGAACGCAAGTCCCCTTTGAAAGTATGCTTTTACGTATTTTTTCATAATCCAAACCTCCTTTTGATATTAGAAGTTTCTCTACGAGAAACGTAATCAGAATATCCGTTCTTAAAAACAACCTTTAATGCGCCACCGAATGATACGGCAAACTTTTCAATATTGCTTACGCTTGCCACACATCCTTGATTTATTTTAATGAACGAATTATCAACCATATCTAAAACTTGCTTTATTCGCAGTTTTGTTGAATACTCTTTATCCCCTACGTATGCACACACTTTATTATCTTTTGTAAAAAAGCAAATTACTTCACAAAGATTAAGCGGCACAATCTCATCGCCGTCGTACCCGTATAAGATTTCATCTTGATTTTCTTTGCAAATGCTCTCAATTTTGCTTACCGTATTCGTAATTTTATTACAAACTACGGTAACCGACGGCTCTTCATCTTGCGATATTTTTAGAAAGAACTTCATATCCTTGCTCCTTTATTTTTTCTATATTTAATATATCATAAATTTTCCCTTTTGTCCTAACATTTAAAAAATTCGGCAATTATTTTCCCTTATTCGGCAAAAAAGCACCAGCCATAGGCTAGTGCTTTTTTATTTTAGTCTTAATTAAATATTTACATACAAAAGTTCGCGAAAAACGGTTAAGCGAAACTTATTTTTCGTCCTTGTAAATTTCTTTAAAGTATTTGTAAGTGTCAACCTTTAATTCACCGCAAGCCGCTTCATCACAAACAACGATCCCGTCTAAATGCATTTGGAGAGCACTTATAGTCCAAGCGTGGTCAACGCCGCCTTCAACGCAGTGTCTTAAAGCCCTTGCCTTGTTATGTCCACTAATAAGCAACATAACTTGCTTAGAATCACAAACCGTGCCTACGCCAACTGACAAAGCCTTTTTAGGAACTTTATTAACGTCGTTATCAAAAAAGCGTGAGTTAACTATTAAAGTGTCTTCAGTCAACGCGCGAACACCCGTTCTTGAAGTTAAAGAAGTAAACGGTTCATTAAAAGCAATATGTCCGTCAACACCACTACCGCCCATGAATAAATCAATGCCGCCGTATGATGCAATTTTTTCTTCATAGCGCTTGCACTCAGCATCTAAATCTTCAGCCATACCATTTAAGATATTGATATTTTCCTTAGGAATATCAATGTGATTGAAGAAGTTATCGTGCATAAAATACCAGTAACTTTGCTCGTGTTCTCTAGGAAGCCCAACGTATTCATCCATATTAAAAGTAACCACGTTCTTAAAAGTGACTTTACCCGCCTTATTCATTTCAATAAGTTTTCTGTAAACGCCAAGTGGAGAAGAACCCGTAGGTAAACCAAGTACGAACGGGCGTTTTTCTTTATGATTATTTATTGCGTTAGCAATATGTTCAGCGCCCCATTCACTCATTTTTTCGTAATTATCTTTGATAATTAACTTCATATACTATCGCTCCTTTACAAATTAAAACTTTACATTTGTAATCTTATTATAACATTTAGCAATTTATTTGTAAATAATATAAAAAAATTTTAAAAAAATTTATTCGGCTATTTTATAACGACAAAAAAGCACCCATTAAAATGGACGCTTTTCTTTGTATGTGTGGGACTTAACCTCGTTTTTTGGTATTCGGATAAGACAAAAAGTACTTTATTCTTTATTTCTTTTATAATGGCGAATTAACCCAATTATCAAAAAAAACAAGTGTCAAAAGCAATAGGTTTAAACACACAATAAAGAAACGTATTTTTCACCCTAAGCATTGGCGTCGTTATTCACCTATAACTTATTACATTACCCACTCGCTTGGTCCTATTATGCATCTTTGCTTTTCTCAAATATGTTGTTGATAAGGTCAAGGGTTTCTCTTACAAGCAACTCGCCGCCCTCGTGACCTACCTGTCCGCCTGAAACAAACGCGCTGTAATGACCTCCGTTTTCCGCTTTTTTAGTAGGCAGATACCCTTCTCCTCCGTTTGCTAGTTGAACCAAAAACGTTTGTTCCGCCTTGCTTCTCGCCTTAATCTTGTTACCGTAATTAAGGAAAAGCTCAAACGGATTTGTTGCAAAAACAAGATTTCCAAGTCTTACAATATGAACTTCTGTATCCAACGTGTTTTGATACTCTTGTACCTCGGCGCGCTTTAAAATTCCCATATAAACCTGCAATTTTGCCGCATCGTTATAATCCACGTCGCCGTCTTTGTTATCAAGATATTCTTTTATAGCTTTTTTCGCTTTATCTATGTCAGAATATGTTACGCGTCTTAATGGCAGCTTCATAACCGTTATATTATGTTCAAACATGCCCTCTGCCACAGGCTTATCAAGTTCATTTTCAAACACTTCAATAATTTCGTTTGCTATTCTTTTGCCTGCTTTTTTCATACCGCTAATGTCAAACATAGAAGGGTCTGCTTTTCGTTTTAACGGTGATTGCCTTTCTATGTTCGGGTCATTTACAGGGCTTTCTGGCTCTACCCATCTTATAAGGTCAACGGGGCATTGGTCACCCGCAGCACTACACTGCGCCAAAAGATATATGTTTGCTCCGAAACGTTCTCTCAAAAGAAGCTTGACCTCTCCCCAAAAATCGGGCGATATAAAATGTCTGTGTTGAACGCACTGTGCAGGACAGGCGAGATTTGCAATAATTCCGGTCAAATTTCCGCTTTTATTGAATATATACAAAAGCTCTATACCTGTATCACTTCCGCCTTCAAGCTCCTCAAAGGTTGCCGTGTCCGTGTTTCCCCACATCTGAGCGCTTCCATCATTGTATACTGCACGACGACACATACCTACAGCGGCTCTGCCAAAGCCGTTTGCAAAAGCGCCTTCGCTTAGATTTGTCCACGATGAAACTATCGCGTTAACAATCTTATCTACAAGAAATTCGAATGTTTCCTCCGGAGTACTGATCTCACTATTTTTCGAAACGTTTTCCTTTTCTATATATTTTTTGCCCTCAGGCAGTAGCGATTTTATTATTTTCTTTGGCGTACTGGACAAAAATGGCAGTTTTGAACGCTGCGTACGTGGAAACTCTGGTCCCGTGTGCGTGTGAATAGCATTAAGAACTATTCTCATCGGGTCTATTCCTAATTTATTTGTTTCAAGTTTTTTTCTTACTGCATCTATAAGATTAGCAGGAGCACCCACAAGGTCGCAGCTTACAAATACAGCATGGTCATTTTCATTTGACATTGACAGGGCGGTAACCGTAATGGGCTTTTCTACCCCCTCTGAAATTCTCTCTGCAAATTGACCGGAAAGAGCCACTTTCTTTTCAGGCGTAATGTCCTCTTCCGCCCAACCAAATAATATTTTCTTCATAAAAGACTCTCCTTATGTTTTTCTTTTATTATAACATATTTTTTGCGAGTGTATATTGCAAATATTGTAAAATCTATTGCATTTCGTCCAAGAATATGCTGTAATAAATAAAAAACAAGGCGGTTCCTCCGGACTGTTTTCTTAACGCGTCGCCCAGTTAACAGCCGCATGCTCTTGCAATCGTTTCGGTTTAGACTATAATAAAATAATTGCTAAATCAGGTTTTTAATACTCAATTTAGCAATTATTTCTTTTCATTATGTGTTCTATACCCTTTTTCGTTTATAATCTTACATAATCGCCAAGTACCATAACCTTCTTTTACCGTTTTGTTAAAGATAAAGGATATTAAAGCCGCTTCTTCTGGGACTATTTCTAACGCCACTAATTCTTTACCTTTCTTATTTACCACTCCACTTTTAATAAACCTATATCCATACGGACAACATCCACCAGTAAATGCACCTTCTTCTACTAATTGAGAAAGTCTTTCTTTTACCCTTATAGAAGTTTTCTTACTTTCTCCACCTGCTTGCCAAAACCTTATGTAGTTCATCAAATAATCGCCGTCGTTTTCAAAGCGTTGTTGTCCTTCTTTTACGCTCCATATTTCTATATTATGTGAATCAAACCATTCAAGGACGAAAGGTGTTTCATTTGGTATTCTACCTAACCTATCAAACATAAACACAAGTAGTATATCAAACTCATTATTTTCAGCAGCAAGTTTAAGGTCTTGTATAGCATCTCTTTTTTCTGCCGATACCTTAAACCCCGACACACCTTTTTCATAGAACTCTTTACATAATTGCCAGTCGTCCATTTTATCCACGAACGTTCTACAGGCATTCTTTTGCATAGGTATATCGTTTTTATCTACTTGACCTTTTGTTGATACTCTATATAGTGCATATACTCTTTTCATTTGTTTCACCTTTTATCCTTTCTTCAAACGATTCGGTTAACGAGTTTTGAACGTATTCAATAATCCCATTAGTTTTCTCTTTGCTAAATTTAACTATTAAAGTTATTTTACCTTGCTTTTTTAATAAACATTTTTCTCCGTTTAATTCTATTTCTCTATATTTCAAATCTCCTTGTTTTTTATCGTGTGGACGAATTGTTTTCGTTTGAACGTGTTTTTACACAACCACCCTGCCCCTATTTTTATTTCCGTAAGTGGAGGGGCTCGGCTCGTCTTATTCTTCTGGCACGTCGGCACCATCTTACGGAGTTATATTTTTTTATTTTACCTTTTTTAAAACTTTTTTGTTCACGCCTCCTTTTTTGGATTAACACGAACAATACCAAAAACATACATCTAAAGTCAAGCGTTTTCCAAAAAAAGTTTTTTAAATTTTTTACAGTCTCAAAAAGTGGGTTTCACACTTGTTTTTTCTCAAAAGTGCGCCCTGTTGCACTTTTCTTATCCTGCTTACAACATTTAAAACTTCACAACAACAAAACCCACCTTTTTCCTTGCCCGTTTCACTGTTATTTTTCTTTATTAAACTCTTGCATTAATGCTTGATATCCCATCCTTATCAAGTCTACTTTGCTGATTCGTTTACTCTTTAAGAAAGACGTTATCTCTTCATACTCTTTTACGGGAAGGCGTGTGTTAAATTGTCTTGTTGCCATATTACGCTCTTCCTTATGTACTATTTCATACTTTTGTCTTGCCCTTTGCTTTGCCGTCATCTGTTTTTCCATTTCACCATCTCCAAATTTTTTAGTTCCCATATTATATCGTGATATCACGGCATTGTCAAGTGTTTTATGAAAAAAA
>SVHH01000018.1 GCA_015055945.1 Clostridiales bacterium | reverse complement strand
AAAAAAGGTAAAATAAAGCACCGACGAAAGGCGAAGTTGCGCACTGAACCGTTGGCGCAATCTTTCGCCTTTTTTCGTCGGCGGTATGCTTTTATTTTAACACCTTTTTTATTCGTTAGTTGCTTTTTGGCATTTGCGCTAACACTTCTGGCGTGTTTTGCCCCATATAGCAACCCTCATCCCAACAGCCAAACTCATCAGATAGTATTATTTTACGTTCTTCTTCATCTAGATAGCAAATTATATCTTCATCCATAATATCCGAGATTATATATTGTGGTAAACCCCGTGAGTAAATAAGTTTTTCGCCTGTTTTCTCTATGTATTTAACCATATACATAACGCTTTCGTCTATTAAGAATTTATGCTCTATAGCTTCAAAGTCTGCTCTGCCGAACTTAGTTCCAAAGAAAGTGTTTTGAAAGGTTATTTGCATTTTATTATGCCTTGTATCAAAATCTTTCTTTTCCTCAAGTTCGCCGACCATTTCAGGAATATACATTATTGCGTGAAAATGCAGTCTATTAGTATCTTTGCCACGTTCCCATACACCTATGTATTTCCATTTCTTACGAGAGCAAAATCGTTGTAAACATTGCATTAAACGTTTTCTAAAACTTTCTTCAGTATGCTTTTTATCATCATAAGTGAAAGTGCAAAAATAGTTCCACTCTTGCAAACGCACTTTTTTGAATAATCGCATACGCCTTACAATAAAGTTCCTATACATTCTTTCGCAATTTTTATTAACATATTCTTTAGCCTTTTCTTCGCTTTCAAAGTAAGGGAGCATATCTAATATGATTTGCCGTTTACGTTCCCAATGCTTTAACGAATAGTATTTTTTATATAATGTTTCAAACAACTCTTTACGGGTTGTTTTTCTTTTTGCCTTAGGCTCAGAAATGGCTGTAATTTTAGAATTATTTACCGTTATACGCTCTTCTTCGATTTCAACGTTTTCTTCGCATATAGGCGTGTTTTCTACTGTTTTATCGGTGGATGGTGTATCTTCCGATACGAGTGAAATTGTTTCTTCTTTTAAGACGATTTCTTCTTCAATAGGCTTTATTTTGCTTTTCTTTTTAGGTGTAGGATATGCGCCTTTTCTTATCGCTATGAAGTGGCTACCGTCATTGTAAATTTTTGCTGCCTGTTCTGGCATAATATCTTACCTCCTATAAATAATTTTGTTAAAAACCTAATTATTTCTTCCATAGGAGCAGATAAGGAATTTATTGTTCTATATTTATTTTCTAATTGTTTTTATATTTTTTATGCGCAGGACTTATACGACTGGTCCTTTCTTTCAACACTAAAAATCGCTCCTGCGCTAAACTTTACTAATTTTACATTTTATTAAATTTTTTGTATTTTCTTTATTTTACTTATTTTTATAATATTCTAATATCTGCGCTAATAAGGAAGAAATAAAGAGGTCGTACTCGGCTTTTGGAATCTTGTTTAAGTCAATAAGTGTTTCATTATCACCAACAAGGTCCAAAGTCGTGTTTTGACTCTCTATTTCTCTCAAAATAGTTCACCTCCCGTTATTTAATTTTTTTGTTTTTGCCCCGTAATTGCTGTTAGTCGTCAAACCAAACGCAATTTTCGTGTAAAAGTTCTAAAAGTTTTGACATAAATTCTTCTTTCTCGGTTTCGGTCATATCTTCATAAACCGACGAGTATTCTTCCAAAGCAATAAATTCATAATCTTTTCTCATACGATTTCACCCTCCTTAACGTTAATATGCGTTAAAAAATACTGTAAGAGCTGTGCGTTTTTTCTACGGATTTGCTCTACGCAGTAATGCAACTGCTCGGCAGTATTTTCCTGTGTGTTTCCAAGCACGTATAATTCATAAAAAATCATATACAAATCTAACGGCGCAGTGCCTATTATTTCCGTATAGGTTTTTAATACTTGTTCTGTGCGTGGATGGGGTACTGTTTGAAACGCTTGTTTTAATTCGTTTTCATATTCGTAATACTTGGTGAGAATTTTCAAGTCTTCTCTAACTTTTTCAATTGTAGTCATAGTTTTTGCTACCTCCTTAAAAATTTTTAACAGGGTGAAACCACAACTACAAAATTACGGGGCAAATAACTTTCGTGGTTATGATTTCGGGTAACAAAAAAGACCGTGGCCTCAGACAAAAAACCTAAACACTATGCTTGTGCTTAAGTTTGTCTGATAGCCACGGTCAACCCATTATTTCGACTATATCTTTTCTTTACTTTTCACTAAATCGCTACTTCGTTTCTAATTACACTGATTATATTATACTTTTTCAAGCCTACTCTGGTGTTCTGTATTCCCACTATCAGTATTTACTTACCGTGAATTGTCTATGAAGCCCACTTGGGCTTTTTTGTTGCTCTTATTATATCACACGATTTTTTGTTTGTCAATCTCTTATGACACTACTTAAGGTGTACTTTACAGTGCATTACCGTTACTTAAGGTGTACATAAGTGGAACATTATTGTACATATATGCTTTACCTTTCGGCGTTTTGGTTGTGGTAGAGCCCTGCCGTTTGTCAAAGG
>SVHH01000003.1 GCA_015055945.1 Clostridiales bacterium | reverse complement strand
TGGTCGGAGTAGCGAGACTTGAACTCACGGCCTCTTGCCCCCCAGACAAGCGCGCTACCAACTGCGCCATACCCCGATTGCTTAGATATTGTACCACAACTTTTTTTAATTTGCAAGCATTTTTAGGGGTAAATATTAGACTATTTTAAAAAATAATGGTACAATATTTAAAAGTTCACAAAAAGTGAGTGTTAACCATGAGAATTAGAAGAAAAAAACATCTTGAAGAAAGACTTTTATTAGTAAGCGACTATATAATCGTTGCCGACCGTGATATAGCCAACGTAAAGGAAGCAGTCAAGGATAAGCGTTTATACGACTATAAAGAAATGTTTGGTAATGAAAACCCAGTAGAACTTGAAATAGGGTGCGGGAAGGGTGGTTTCGTTATTGAAAAGGCAAAGCGTAACCCAAAAGTAAATTATCTTGCTGTTGAACTTTTAGAAAATATTATAGTTATGGCAGCCGAGCATGCAAAAGGGCTTGGGCTTAAAAACGTAAAGTTTATAAACTGTGGTGCGGATTATTTGCCTAGATATATCCCCGAAAAGAGTATAGATAATATTTATCTTAACTTTTCACCGCCTTATCCACAAAAGGTGCACGAAAGGCGTAGGCTTACTTGTGATAGGCTTATAGAAACTTATAAGAGATACCTTAAGCATGGTGGTTGCGTTTACCAAAAAACAGATGATAAACCGTTTTTTGATTTTTCATTTGAAAAGTTTGCTGCTAACGGCTTTGAAACTGAAGACGTTTCAAATAAAATCAACAAGGGAGAAATGGATAACGTTCAAACTGAATATGAGAGCAAATTCCGAGCGCTAGGCATGAATATATACGCTTTGATTGCGAAGCTGGTTTAATTGAAATTTAATACAAATTTAAAAAATCACGCTAAATTTGGTGTGATTTTTTATTTTATAATTAAATAATTAATAAATTTGAGTAAATTCTCTTTATAGTTTATTTGTATTCTACTATCAGTAGAGTAATATTTTTCTGTTCAAAAAACGGTAGAAAAGGGTAAAAATCGGTGGAAACAATGTCAATTTATTTTCAACCTAAACTTGAATTATCTTCTACTTAATTCTCTTGTAAATTGCTTTAAATGTATGTAAAATTATGCGTGTGCAAAGGATGTTTGCATTAGAAACAAACAAGAGGAAATCAAATGACTTCAACTGTTAAAACAATCAACAATTCTGAAATTCCTATTTTTTACGCTTGCGACGACGCTTTTGTTAAATACACGGTCGTATCAATTAAATCATTGCTGGACAATGCTGATAAATCTAGACGTTATCACATTTACGTGCTTAATGCTGGTATTAGTGATGAGATGAAAAATGAAGTTTATAAACTTAAAAACGATTACGCTGATATTGAATTTATTTGCGTTAAAGATCAAGTTGAAAAGATTGGCACTTCATTGCCACTGCGCGACTATTACTCAAAAACAACTTACTTTAGGCTTTTTATTGCTGAAATGTTTCCTGAATATGACAAGGCTATTTACATTGATAGTGATACCGTTGTGTTAGGAGATATAAGCGAGTTTTATGACCATAACTTAGGTGATAAGTTGGTGGGTGCTTGTCACGAACAAGCCATGGTGCAAACCGAAGTTTACGGCAATTACGTTGAAAAGGTAATGGGGATAAGTAGGTACAATTACTTCAATGCTGGGCATATTTTAATTAACTGTAAAAAATTCCGTGAAGAAAATGTATTAAAACAATTTATTGATTTATTAAAGGTTTATACGTTTACAGTAACTCAAGATGAAGATTATCTTAACGTAATTTGTCATAATAGAGTCTTGTGGATTTTTGACGGCTGGAATACTGAAGTTTACGGCGAACTTCCCGTAAGTGAAAGTGATATTAAAATGATTCATTACATCATGGTGAATAAACCTTGGCATTATCACGAATGTAGATTAAAAGAGCCGTTTTGGAAATACGCAAAGCAAACGGACGTGTATAATTTGATTTTAGATGAACTCAATAATTATACAGACGAGTGTAAAGCGCGTGACAAGGCTGGTGCAGAGCGCCTTGCTAAAACTGCTGAAGAAGAAGCAAATAGAGAAGATACTTATATCAAACTTGTAAGCGGTAAAAGCGTTGATAGGCTTAAAATTTTAGAGAAGATTAGAGTATATGAAAGGGATAAAAAATTCGACGTTGACGTTGAAGACGACCCCGAAACTATTCCGCTTCTTCCAGACAAGGTTGATTATCTTTCCGAAAAGTTTTCTACAAAACTTTTTACTAAAATAGCAAATAAAAAAGCAGTTCAGTTTTATGAAAAACAAATTAAAGACGGAACTTTTATAATTAAATCTGTAAACGGTCTAGAAAACTACCGCAAAGTTCAAGGCGGGGCAATGATTACTTGCAATCACTTTAGTGCTTATGATAATTACGTAGTTTATAGGGCGATAAGAGACGAATTAAAAGGGAAATATCTTTATAAAGTCATTAGAGAAGGCAATTATACAAACTTTAAGGGTTTATACGGCTTCTTTTTCCGTCATTGCAATACCTTGCCGCTTAGTAGCAACGTTGAAACTATGAAAAAGTTTATGAAGGCTGTTTCAGTGCTATTAAAGCGCGGAGAAAAGATTTTAATTTATCCAGAGCAAGCAATGTGGTGGAATTATAAAAAGCCCCGCCCGTTAAAGAGTGGTGCTTTTAAGTTTGCGGTTAAAAATAACGTTCCTATTATTCCGTCGTTTATAACGCTTGAAGAATCTGGCAAAATTGGCGCTGACGGGTTTGATATTCCCGCGCATAACATTTGGTTTTTGCCGCCCATATATCCTAAAAAAGACTTAAATGATAAAGAAAACGTTGAGTACTTAAAAAATGAAAATTTTAAGGCTTGGAAAGAACTTTATGAAATAGTTTACGGCGTTCAATTAGAATACGCTAATAGTTAATTATGACGTACTTTTTGATAATTTTAATTGCAATGATTATAATAAGCGCAGTTGATATTGTGTTTTTTTGTGCTCCATACGGCATTGAATGGTGGTACGTTGTGGTTGCTGTAATTATTTCAACTGTTGTAGAAATTATGATAAGCGGACTTATTGCGTTTGTCGTAAGGTGGTTATTGCCACATAAGTGGTTTGCTATTGATAAGAAGTTTTATGCCGCAGGAAAAAAAGAAAGTAAGTTTTATGAAAAACTCGGCATAAAAAAGTGGAAAGATAAGGTTTTAGAACTTGGAAGTTTTACAAATTTTCATAAAAACAAGGTTCAAGAGCCAACCAATAACGAGTATATTGAAAGGTTTATAACCGAAGCAAATTACGGCGTTTTAATACACGCGCTCAGTATTCCACTTGGCTTTTTAGTAATTTTCATTTATCCGTTAAAATTTTGGTTTATGTTTGGACTTCCGGTTGCTTTAGTCGGTGCATTTTTGAATACTTTGCCAACCTTCATTTTAAGGTATAATTTGCCAAAACTATATTCTTTACACAAGTATAATATGTTAAGAGAAAAACGCACGAATAATACTTAACGAAAACGTTTACAATTTTACGTATCCCCGAAGAATTTTCTTTCGGGGATATATTCTTATTGCTTTACATTTCTCAAAAGTTATTATATAATATATATAATAAAAGAAAATTAGCGGGGAAAAAATGAAATTTATTCATTGTGCGGACTTGCACCTTGATTCAAAAATGGATAAGTTGTCTTTGGATAAGGCAAAGGTTAGACGTGCGGAAATGGTTCGCACGTTTGAAAATCTTTGTGATTATGCAACCGCTAATAACGTTCGCGCGGTAATTATTGCAGGGGATATGTTTGATACTGCAAAAGTTACTGTTAAAACACGCAATGCCGTTTTGTATGCGATTGAAAACAACCCCCAAGTCGATTTTTTATACCTTGCGGGAAATCACGATGAAGATAATTTTATTTCTAGTTTAGAAATTATTCCTGAAAACTTAAAAGTTTTTGGCGAAGAATGGACTGCTTTTAAATACGGCAACGTTTGTATTGCTGGCGTAAAGTTTACGCCGTATAACGTTAACGCTATTTATGACACTATTAACTTTGACCCTTACAGCGTCAATATTGCGGTTATGCACGGTCAAATTGCTGGCTACAAGGGCGAAGAAAAGGCTGAAATAATAAGTTTACCGAGATTAAAGAATAAAAACGTCGATTACCTTGCTTTGGGGCATATTCACGAACACGTTGAAGGTCAACTTGATTTGCGTGGAAAATATGCTTACAGTGGTTGTTTGGAAGGTCGCGGTTTTGATGAAACGGGTGACAAAGGCTTTATTCTTATCGACGTTATCGAAGATAGACTTTCGTCTCAGTTTGTGAAGTTCGCTTTAAGACAAATTTCTGTTTTTGAATATAGCGTTGAGGGTAAACTTGATTATTTGACGGTTCGCGCGGAAATAATTAATACTTTGAACGCAAGTTTTGAAGTGTCTTCGCTTATAAAAGTCGTGTTAAAGGGTGAGAGAAAGGCTGATTTTGGCATTGACGTTGATGATTTAACCTATCGCTTAAATCAGATTTTTTTCTATGCTAAAGTTGTGGATAAAACAACAATCGTTATTAAAGAAACTGATTATGCACTTGATAAGTCTATGCGCGGCGAGTTTGTGCGTGCCGTGTGGGAAAGTAATTTAAGTTTAGAAGATAAAACTAAAGTTTTAACTGTTGGGCTAAATGCTTTAAAAGGGGAAGATTTATAATGAAACTGATAAAATGCTACGTATCTTCCTTTGGTAAACTTAAAGATTTCACGTATGATTTTAATGATAAACTCAACACTATAAAACAAGACAACGGCTGGGGTAAAAGCACTTTTGCAACCTTTATCAAGGCTATGTTTTACGGTTTGAACGGTAGCAAAAGAAGTGTTGCTGAAAATGAGCGAATAAAGTATAAGCCGTGGAACTCTACTGAAAGATTTGGTGGTTTTGTTATATTTTCTTGGAAAGATAGAGAATATAAATTAGAAAGGTTTTTTGGCAATAAAGAATCTGAAGACACGGCTTATTTATATGACGTGTCTACAGGTAAGGTGCTCTCAAACGATAAAGATTGGGGTAAGCGCATTTTTCAAATTGACGAAGAAGGGTTTTTATCTACAACTTACTTTTCTCAAAAAGATTTTAGTGCAAAAAGTAATGCAAGTTTAACTGAAAAGTATAATCAAATCAGTGGCATTGACGACTCATTGGCGGTTGATAAGGTTATTCAAAAGATTGATGACAAACTAAAAAAATATGAATATAGCGGTAATAGGGGGCTTATTCCTGAAACCAAGAAAGAAATTTATCGAATTGATGAAGAGATAAAAAGAGCTGAAAGTTCGCTTGAAACCCTAAAGTTAATAAATAGCGAAATTGAATTATTAAGTCAAGAAGTTAAGTTGTTAGAATTAAGAGCGTCTAAACTTTACACTGAAATTGAAAATGCTAATAGGGCAGAAGCCACTACACTAAAAAAAGAACAATATAATCGTTTAATGCTTGAAAAGAGCGCGCTAATTGAAAAGCAAAATTATGCTCTAGAAATCTTAAATGAAAATATTGTCGATATAAAAACCGTTAATAAGTTACTTATCTATAATCAAGAACTGCTTGGTATTGATGCGTATATTGAAAATATTGAGCGTGATATTAAAACTTTGTCTAATATAGCGCCGCAAAAAAAGAAAAATAATTTTGGTAGCAGTATAATTTCGTTTATCATTACACTTATGTTGTTGCTCGGTGGGGTTTTTACTTCAAACATTGCTATTTTGCCGTTTGTTTTATACTCTATGTCAGGCATAATGTTTGCGGTTTCACTAGTGATTACTTGGCGAAACGCTAAAAGTTGCAATAAGACTGTTCCTGATGCAAGTGCTTTGTTATTAGACCAAAAAACAACACAGTTAAATTCGTTAATCGAACAGAAAAATGCGTACAAAAATGAGATTGACACATATATTTGCGCGTTCAAGTTGGGGCAAATTAGCGATAGGGCAACGGCTCTTATGAATATATTAAGCGTGTGGGAAATTTCGCTTGAAGTTGCTGAAAAATTACGTGAAGTTAATCGCGATTTATCTGCATTAAATTTTGATAATACTGAGAATTTAAGTCAAGATACTTCCTATGATATTTGTGCGTTAAAGGCTGAGTTTGATAGTGTAAATATTGCAGTAAAACAAAAGATTGAAGAGTTGAATAAAAAGAAAGCCAGCGTGGCTTGGTATGAAGATATAGCGGGTAAATTTGCTGATTTTGAAAGCGAAAAAAATAAACTTTGTGATAAGATTTTAGAGTACGAAGAAGAAAGGAAAATTTTAAGCCTTACTTCTAAGTTTTTAAAGCAAGCGCATGAAAATCTTAAGTTGAAATATAAAACGCCGTTACAAGACAGTTTAAATAGATATTTTGAGTATATCAACGGGCAAGAAAAACCCGTTTATATAGACGTTGATTTTAACGTGACCGTAGAAGAAAAAGGACAAGAAAAAGTTATTGATTATTACAGCAAAGGCTATCAAAATTTATTTGAAATTTGTAAGCGTTTTGCACTAGTTGACGTGCTATTTACGGGTGAAAAACCCTTTATAATACTCGACGACCCCTTCTATAATCTTGATGACCAAAAACTGTCGTCGGCAATTTCATTAATAAAAAAAATGTCTGTCGAACATCAGATTTTATATTTGGTTTGTCATGACAGTAGGAGGGCTAATGAATTACAAATTGAATTTTGAGTTGGTTCCCGATGGGTGCTGGTATTCTAATCTTAGAACCATTTTGTCTAAGACGCAATGGGACTTTATTAGAAAGGACGCTATTTCTCGCGCGGGCGGAAAGTGCATGATTTGTGGTAGAAAATGTGCTAATTTTGACGTGCATGAAAGATGGCGTTATGATGAAGAAAACGGCGTTCAAATATTAGAAGACGTAGTTGCGATATGCAAAGATTGTCATTCGGTTATTCACTTTGGGTTAACTCAGTTAAAATCTAAGAGAATTGAGTATTATGAAGACCATTTTATGAGAGTAAATAATTGCAGTTACGCTGAATTTAAAGCGGCGCTTAACCAGGCAAATATTGACCATCGTAGAAGAAATCTAATCCCCGAGTGGAAAATTAATTTGAATTATTTAAGAAGATATATAGGCGATCAACTTTTATAAACGAAAATGCGATTAAATACTTATAAGGAAGACTTACGATATGGAAATAATCGACGCACACGCACATATTTATCCCGAAAAGATTGCGGAAAAAGCAACCGTTGCAATAGGTAATTTTTACGATATTGAAATGGAAATGGCAGCCGGTACTGTGGATAGACTTATTGAAGATGGTAAACAAGCGGGGGTTACTGGGTATTTAGTTCACTCAGTTGCAACCACCGCTCACCAAGTACACGCTATAAACGAGTTTATCAAGCGTGAAATTGATGCGCACAGTGAATTTATCGGCTTTATGACGCTTCATCAAGATATGACTGAAGAAGAAGTGGTAAGTGAAGTGAAGTGGGCTAAAGAAAACGGCTTCAAGGGTGTAAAACTTCATCCCGATTTTCAAAAGTTCAATATTGATGATGAAGTTGCTGAAAAGTTTTATAGAGCGGTTGGTGAAAACTTTCCTATATTGTTTCACACTGGGGATAATAGATACGAATATTCTAAGCCGCATAGATTAGCAAAAGTGGCGAAAAAGTATCCTTTAGTTACTTTTATTGCGGCACATTTTGGCGGTTATCGTTGTTGGGATGACGCTTACGTTTATAAAGGATTAAAGAACGTATATTTTGATACTTGCTCGTCATTAGCGTTTATCACTGCAGAAAAAGCAAAGAGTATAATAGATATGCTGGGTGCTGAAAGATTCTTTTTTGCAACAGATTTTCCTATGTGGGATGCTAAGCGTGAACTTGAAAGATTTATGCAAATTCCGCTCACTGAAAAAGAGCGTAAAATGATACTTTCAGGCAACATAAAAAAATTATTAAAACTTTAAAAACCGCTATTAAAACACTTGACTATCGGCTATTGCGGTGTTATAATATTTTCAAATTTAATCAAACGCTGTGATGGAAACAGACGCTTTGTTTTAATATAGAGAGTTGACGGTTGGTGCAAGTCAATGCGAAAGATTGCGTTACTCATTCCGGAGCGGAAACGGCGAACAGTAAGTAATCGTTTACGGGTAACTCTGTTAAAGGTAAATAAGTGATTGCTTTTACAGCAATAACGATGGGTGGTACCACGGCAAGTTAAGTCGTCCCTGACCGAATTCGGTCGGGGATTTTTTATTTGACTTAAAAGTCGATAAAAACCCTATAATATACTACTTATTTACTTGACAATCGCGTATGCGTATTATATAATGTTTAATGAATATATATTTAAACGTTATTTCGTACGGTAACTGTCAGTAGTCGTTTTCGGTTAACCCCGTCAAAAGTTTATGAGTGATTACAAAAGATTTTTGTAATAATTTGGGTGGTACCACGGCAAAATGTCGTCCCTGACTGTTTCTAGTCAGGGATTTTTTGTTAAATAACGTTTTAGGAGATGTAAAAATGAAAAAGATTACCGTATCAGACGTAACCTTAAAGGCTGTTCAAGAACAAGAACTTTCTCTTACTTTTAGAGAAAAACTTGCTATTGCTGAAATGCTAAACGCTGCACGCGTTGATGCTATTGAACTACCTGTTCTAATCAACTCTAAAGAAAACGAAGTTATATATCGCACGATTGCTCAATCTGTAAAGGATGCTGCAATCAAAATTGCAGTGGGTGATACTGTGGACAGCGTTAAGGCTGCCGCTGAATGCGTAAGCGCTGCTAAAAAGGTATGCTTGCAAGTTGCTATGCCAGTTTCAACTGCGCAAATGGAATATTTTTATCACTTAAAAGCACCGGCAATGCTCGCAAAGATTAGTGAACTCGTTAAAGCCGCTAAAGAAATCAGCGATCACGTAGAATTCGCTGCGCTCGACGCGTTTAGAGCGGAAGACGGTTTTGTTTGTGAATGCGTAAAGGCTGCAGTGGAAAACGGCGCTTGCTGTGTTTCAATTGCTGACGACGCTGGTGAAGCGTTCCCTGAAGATTACGCAAAAATGGTTAAGGATATCAAGGCTGTATGCGACGTTAAGGTTTTCGTACAACCTTCAAACGCACTCTCAATGGCATCTGCTTGCGCTTTGGAATCAATTAAAGCAGGGGCTGACGGCGTTAAGACTTCCACTTGTGGCGATTATCTTTCAATGGCTGTCGTTTCTGATATTTTCCGCGCTAAAAAGTTTGATTTAGATGCTGAATGTGCCGTTGACGTAACCAACGTTAAGTCAATTTCCGATGCTATTAACGGCGTAACTGGTGAATACACTACAAAAGAAGAAAGCGTAAAAGTTTCTCAAGCAATCGACGCAACCGCTTCAATGAGCGAAGTTTGTGCTATCGTTAATCAATTAGGTTATGACCTCTCTGACGCCGATGCTGGCAAGGTTTACGAAGAATTTAAGAAAGTAACCGCTAAAAAAGAAAGCATTGACACTAAAGAACTTGAAGCGATTATTGCAAGCACCGCTATGCAAGTACCTTCAACTTATCACCTTATCAACTACGTTGTAAACAGCAGTAACGTTATCGCTGCAACTGCAAACGTAACGTTGGAAAAAGACGGTGAAAAGTTCACTGGCGTTTCTACTGGCGACGGTCCTATCGACGCTGCTTTCCACGCTATTGAACAAATTATCGGTCATCACTATGAACTCGATGACTTCCAAGTACACGCTGTAACAAAGGGTAGAGGCGCAGTAGGTTCTTCAATCATACGTTTGCGCGCTGACGGAAAACTTTATCCTGGTAACGGCGTTTCAACCGACATTGTCGGTGCATGTATCCGTGCTTATATCAACGCGCTCAATAAAATCGTATACGAGGGCAAGTAATTATGAAGTTCTCGTTTCCCGATAAATTTGTAAACACGTCAAACTTCATCGAACTTTGCAACGTTGCGCAAAGTTACGGCTTTGACGGTATTGAAGTTTTTGACGTTTCTAAAGAAAAGGCTCAGCACGCTGATAGTATTTTCCGCTCGTCAGTTACTGCTGATGCAAAAAGAAAACTCGTAAATAGACATATCGCTATTTCAGCGATTACTTATCCCGAAAGTATTACCGATAAAACTGATTGTGAAAGCGTATGCAAGTACGTTGAATATGCGGTTTTAGCATCAGTTAAAAACGTAATCGTTAAATTTGACACCATGCTTGATGATTGCGTGATGAAAGAAGTTTTATTACCCGCAATCAAAATGGCGGAAGAAAACGGCGTTTCTATCCTTATTGAAACTGTTGGTCCGCTCGCTAATACTGAAAAGGTTTTGGACGTTATTAACTTTTTCGGCACTGCAGCGCTTAAAGTTTGCTGGAACATCCGTGAAACTTTCTTTAGTGCTGGAGAATCTGCTGATAAGACAATCCAAACGCTCGGCGCTTATATCGGCTTCGTGCGTATAGGTGACAAAAAGGGCGGCAAGGCTGTTATTATCGGCGACGGGGAATTGCCCGTTAAAGATTTTGCAAACGCACTTCGTTCTTTGAATTACGACGGGTTTATTTCGGTAATGGAATCTGATGATATTTCTTCGGCCGACATCATTTTAACTCACTTTAAGAGTTATATGACTTCTAAATCTAATGAAGAAGTTAAAAAACCCGTATATTATAACCGTTCAAAAACGGGTACGCATCCTTGGAAGAAGTACGACGTTTTAGATTTAACTTTCTCTGAAGTTCTTGATGAAATGGTTGCGCGCTATCCCGACCAACTTGCGTTTAAGTACACTACGCTCGATTATACTAGAACTTATTCACAATTTAGAGATGACGTAGATAAGGTTGCCGCAGCGCTTATTTCACTCGGCGTTCAGCCTGGTCATCACGTTTCTATTTGGGCAACTAACGTTCCGCAATGGTTCTTGACCTTCTGGGCAACCGTAAAAATCGGCGCAGTACTCGTTACAGTAAACACGGCTTACAAAATTCACGAAGCCGAATATCTTTTAAGGCAATCTGACACGCACACGCTCGTAATGATTGACAGTTGCAAAGATTCTGACTATAAGGCTATTATTGAAGAACTTTGCCCCGAACTCAAAAATATTAAAGCGGGTGAACCGTTATATTCTAAAAAACTTCCGTTTTTGAGAAACGTTATAACAGTTGGTTTCGATATGGACGGCTGCTTAGAGTGGAAAGACTTTGTTAAGCGTTCAGAACTAGTTCCGCAAGAAGAAGTTCGCCGCAGAGCGTCTAAAGTTAAGTCTGACGACGTTTGTAACATGCAGTATACTTCAGGTACTACCGGCTTTCCAAAAGGCGTAATGTTGACGCACGGTAATATCGTAAATAACGGTAAGATTATCGGCGATAGAATGGATATTTCAACTGCGGATAAAATGATGATTCAAGTTCCTATGTTCCACTGCTTCGGCATGGTGCTTTCAATGACTAACTTGATGACTCACGGCGGAACTATTTGTCCTATGCCGTACTTTTCACCAAAATCTTCACTCGCTTGCATTAATGATGAAAAGATTACTTGCTTTAACGGCGTTCCCACGATGTTTATTGCAATGTTTAATCACGCTGACTTTGCTAAGACCGACTTCTCACATATGAGAACCGGTATTATGGCGGGGGCTAACTGTCCGCCCGAGTTGATGCGCCGTGCCGCTGCGGAAATGAATATGACTGAAATCATAAGCGTTTACGGGCAAACCGAAGCATCACCTGGTTGCACGATGGGTGAAGTTAACGAAGATATAGACCACCGCGTTGAAACTGTCGGCAGTGCGTTCCCTGGAGTTGAATGTAAAATTATCGATCCCGAAACTGGCGAAGAACTCCCGGACGGTGAAAACGGCGAATTCGTTGCACGTGGTTACAATATTATGAAAGGGTATTACAAAATGCCCAAAGCAACGGAACAAACTATCGATGCTGACGGCTGGTTGCACAGTGGGGATATTTGCTGTAGAACACCTGACGGTTACTATAAGGTAACTGGCAGACTTAAAGATATGATTATTCGCGGTGGCGAAAACTTGTATCCTAGAGAAATTGAAGAATTCTACTTAACACACGCAAAAGTTCGCGACGTTCAAGTAGTTGGCGTGCCTGACCAAAGATATGGTGAAGAAGCATGCGCTTACATCATCTTAAACGCTGGCGAAGTTTCTGATGAAAACGAAATGAGAGAATACGGCAACGCACACATGGCAAAGCATAAAGTTCCAAGATATTTCGTGTTCGTAAAAGAATTCCCCATGAACGCCGCTGGTAAGATTTTGAAGTATAAGATGCGTGAAGACGCTATCGAAAGATTAAATTTAGCAAAATAAATATATAGAGGTAAAATTATGCAAGAAATTAAAATTGAAAAGGCAAAAGTTCTTAAAGAAAAGCCCGATTTTACTAATCTCGGCTTTGGCAAGTATTTTACCGACCACATGTTCGTTATGCAGTATTCGGATAAAGATGGTTGGCATGATGCGAAAATAGTTCCGTTTGACTATATTCCTATTCATCCCGCATCAACCGTGTTGCATTACGGTGCGGAAATTTTTGAAGGCATGAAGGCTTATAAAACTGCTGACGGCTATCAAATGTTCCGTCCTATCGAAAACGTTAGACGTATGAACGATTCTGCTGAAAGATTATGTCTTCCTACTTTAGATGAAGAATTTACTCTTAAAGCACTTACTGAACTCATCAACGTTGATTACGACTGGATTCCCGATCAACCGGGCACTTCACTCTATATCCGTCCCTTTATGTTTGGTAATGATGAATCTTTAGGCGTTCACGCAGTTCATAACGCTACTTTCGTAATTATCTTATCACCGGTCGGCAACTATTATAAAGAAGGTCTTAACCCCGTTAAGATTTGTATTGAATCTGAAGACGTTAGAGCAGTTCGCGGTGGTACTGGTTATGCTAAGTGTGGTGGTAACTACGCAGCATCTTTAAGAGCAGGTAAGCGCGCTGAAGCCAAAGGTTTTTCACAAGTATTGTGGCTTGACGGTGTAGAAAGAAAGTATATCGAAGAAGTTGGTGCAATGAACGTTATGTTCAAAATCAACGGTGAAATCGTAACCCCGATGCTTACTGGTTCAGTTCTTCCTGGTATTACCAGAAAGTCAAGCATTGAAATCTTAAGAGAATGGGGTTATAAGGTAACTGAAAGATTGATTTCTGTTGACGAACTTATGGCTGCTGCTGAAAACGGCACTTTAGAAGAAGCGTGGGGTACTGGTACTGCTGCGGTTATTTCTCCCATCGGTCATCTTTTCTATAAGGATAAAGATTTCGTTGTATCAAATAACCAAATCGGTGAACTCACTCAAAAACTTTACAATGAACTTACCGGTATTCAATGGGGTAAAAATCCCGATAAGCGCGGCTGGTGCTATAAGGTAGAAAGATAATGTTTGATAAACGCGTAACCGTTATAATGGGACATTACGGAAGTGGAAAAACTTTCGTTGCGGTAAATTACGCGCTTGCACTTGCAAAACAAAATAAACCCGTTAGTATTTACGACTTAGATATAGTTAATCCGTATTTTAGAACGGTTGACGCTTTAGATACTTTAGAGAAAAACGGCGTGGAATTAGTCGTTTCGCCCTTTGCGGAAACAAACGTAGATATTCCCGCAATGAATGCTAAGTCGTATAAAATGGTGGACGATAAAAATAGGTTTGCAGTTGCAGATATCGGTGGGGACGACAGGGGAGCGCTCGCTCTCGGTAGATTTGTTGATAAGATTAAGGAAGAAAATAATTACGACGCACTTTTCGTGCTCAATTGTTTTAGACCTGAAACCCGCACGATAGAAGGTGCACTAGAGATTAAAGCGGAAATTGAACGCACGGCAAAACTTAAATTTACCGGTATAGTAAACAACGCTAACTTAGGGCTTGAAACTACGGTTGAAGATATTTTGCAAGGTTTAAAAAAGGCGGAAGAATTTTCTTCAGTTACTGGCTTACCCATAAAATTTACAGCAGTAAGGCGCGACCTTGCGGCTGACGAAAGAATAAAACAATTAAAACAAGTACTACTAATCGATCCGATTAAATACGGAGATTGGTTGTAGAAAAGGAGAAAACATGGCAAAAGTTACTTTTGACGTAGAGCGTTGCAAAGGTTGCGGTCTTTGTGAAACCGTATGCCCCAAACAAATCATCGCGCTCTCCAAAGAAAAAATCAATGCAAAAGGTTACCATCCGGCTGAAATTACCGATCAAGAAAAGTGCATAGCGTGTGCTTTCTGCGCAACTATGTGTCCTGATACGGTTATCACGGTGGAAAAATAGAGGTGAATTATGGCAGAAAAAGTGTTAATGAAAGGTAATGAAGCACTTGCGGAAGCGGCTATAATGGCAGGATGCAAATATTATTTTGGTTATCCTATCACTCCGCAAACCGAAGTTGCTGCTTATATGGCAAAACGTATGCCTAAAATCGGCGGTACGTTCTTGCAAGCGGAATCTGAAGTTGCCGCTATCAACATGGTTTTAGGTGTTGCTGCTTGCGGTAAAAGGGTTATGACCAGTTCATCAAGCCCAGGGATTTCATTAAAGAGTGAAGGTATTTCTTACCTTGCTGGTTGTGAACTTCCCGCGCTTATCGTAAACGTTCAACGTGGTGGCCCTGGTCTTGGTGGTATTCAACCTTCACAATCTGATTACTTCCAAGCATTAAAGGGCGGCGGACACGGTGACTATAAACTTATCGTTTTAGCACCCGCATCTATTCAAGAAATGGTTGACTTAACTTTCAAAGGCTTTGACCTTGCTGATAAGTATAGAATGCCTGCAATGCTTCTTGCTGACGGTACTATGGGTCAAATGATGGAACCCGTTTCTTTAGAACTCGGCGAAGTTAAAGAATACGCTAAGCCGTGGGCAACTTCTGGTAAAGATACTCACGAAGGTAGAAATGTCGTAAACTCTTTATCGCTTAGCCCCGCACAACTTGAAGAATGGAATATCAATAGATATGAACGTTATAAAATCGTTGAACGCGATGAAGTTATGTATGAAGAATTCATGATGGATGACGCTGATATCTGCGTAGTAGCATTCGGTATTGCAGCGCGTGTTGCTAAGAACGCTATTATGGACGCAAGAAAGCGCGGTATTAAGGTTGGTATGCTCCGTCCTATCACGCTTTGGCCGTTCCCCAAGGATGCGCTTAAAAAGGCTGCAGGTAAGGTTAAGTCGTTCTTATCTGTTGAACTTAACATGGGTCAAATGGTTGATGACGTTAAACTCGCTATCAACTGCTCTAAGCCCGTATACTTCTACGGTAGAACTGGTGGCGTAATTATGACACCGGATGAAATCGTAGCAAAACTTGAAGAAATTGAAAAAGGAGAAGCAAAAGAATGGTAGTATTTGAAAAGACCAAAGGTTTAACCGACGCTCCCTTGCATTACTGCCCGGGTTGTACCCACGGTATTATTCACCGTTTAGTTGCTGAAGTTTTAGAAGAACTCGGCGTAACGGGGAAAACCGTAGGTATTGCATCAGTTGGTTGTTCTGTATTCTCTTATAATTATTTTAACTGTGATATGATTCAAGCCGCTCACGGTAGAGCACCCGCCGTTGCTACTGGTGCTAAGCGTGCTTATCCCGATAACGTTGTATTTACATATCAAGGCGACGGCGACCTTGCTGCTATCGGTACTGCGGAAACCGTTCACTCAGCCGCTCGTGGTGAAAACATTACCGTAATCTTCGTTAATAACGCAATTTACGGTATGACTGGTGGCCAAATGGCTCCTACCACTTTGCCGCAACAAGTTACTCAAACTTCACCTTATGGTCGTGACGTAACCGTTGTAGGTTATCCCGTTAAGGTTTGCGAAATGCTTTCTCAAGTAGACGGCGCAACCTATCTTGAAAGGGTAGCGGTAAACAACGTTAAGAACATTAAAAAGGCAAAGCAAGCAATTAAAAAGGCTTTCCAAAACCAAATCGACGGCAAAGGTTTCTCTCTCGTTGAAGTTTTGTCAACCTGTCCTACTAACTGGGGCTTAACTCCTAAAAAGGCTTTAGAATGGCTTAACGAAAATATGGAAACTTATTATCCTTTAGGCGTTTACAAAGACAAGTATAAGGAGGAAAAGTAACATGAGTAAAACTACTAAAATCCTTATTGCTGGCTTTGGTGGTCAAGGTGTATTGTTTGCTGGTAAGGCTTTGGCATATACTGGTTTAAAGAACGGTATGGAAGTAAGTTGGCTTCCGTCATACGGTCCTGAAATGCGTGGTGGTACTGCTAACTGCAGTGTAACTTTATCTGACACGCCTATCGGTTCGCCTATCGTTGATAAACCCGACGTGCTTATCGCGATGAACCTTCCTTCACTTGAAAAGTTCTATAACGACACAGAAAAGGGTGGTTACGTTATTTATGATAGTTCTCTTATTTCTAAGACTGGAAATAGGGAAGATATCACAACCGTTGGTATCCCTGCAACTAAACTTGCAAGCGATAACGCTTTAGAAGGTCTTGCAAACATGATTATCATGGGCAAGGTTATCAAAGAAACTAACGTTTTAACCTTAGAACAAATCAAGTCAAGTCTTGCGCAAATGGTTCCCGCTAAAAAGGCTGAACTTTTAGAAAAGAACGTTAAGGCTATTGAACTAGGATACAATTATTAATATTTAAGGGGCGTATTTTGCATCAATTAGTTGTCGAATTACGTCCCTTTATACCTATTTACTATTGCGTTTATATTTACGTATAAGAAGTTAAAGAAAAAATTTGTAGCCAACAAAATTGCTGAAAATGCAAACTAAAAAAACGGAGCGTTTTGCTCCGTTTTTTTGTGTAAAAGTTGGTGTGTCATAAAGCCTACTTTAAAGCATATATTAAAGTATAAAACCAAAAAGGAGGCTTAAATGTCGTTTTTTTGTAATTTTCAGTCGGATAGATGTCCGGGGCAGATAAACGGTAATCCCATAAACGGCTTGTGTGAAAAAGTTTGTATTCAAGCGAAAAAGGTATTCGACGCGTGCATGCAACAAACACAACTTACCGACGTGGTATTAAATATTACTAACCTTACACCCACAACTCCTACATATCCGTTAACTTTCATAAGCGCAAAGAGTACGGTTTCACAAGGTGTTATAAGCAATTTGCTTATTGATCCGCTTCCAGAGCGTCAAGGCTCGGCAAGAGTGCGTGCGGACGTAACTATTCCAGTATCGGTTGCATACACCGATGCAAACGGGGTAGAAGGCGTTGCAACTTCAACAGTTACGGTGACCAAGGACGTAATATTAAACGTTCCGTCAGCATCGATTATGCCGTATGCGGTTGAAGCAATAGTATCGCTTGTGTCAACTCAAGGTTCTTATACTGGTGATAACGAGTTTACTATTGATGCTTGCGTGTCCATCATACTTAAAATAGTTATGGAAGTAGAACTACTCGTTCCGTCTTACGGATATGCGGCAATTCCGCCGTGTCAAGATTACACGCAAGAAGTTTGCGCGGGATTTTTTGAACTACCAATGTTCCCGCAGTAACCTATTGATTTAATCAAAACTAAAAAGCACCTACAAGGGTGCTTTTTTTAACTGTAAACATAAAATGCTTGATAAATTATTTTCAGTATGGTATTATTGATTTATGAAAATTTTTGCAATAAGTGATCTTCACTTATCAACAAATACCAACAAGCCCATGGATGTTTTTGGGGGTAACTGGGTTGGTTATATGGATAAAATACGCGCCGACTGGCAAGAGAAAGTTTCTGATGACGATTTGGTTTTAATCGGTGGGGATATCAGTTGGGCAATGAATTTGGAAGATGCTCAAAAGGATATTCAAAGTCTTGTTGATTTAAAGGGTAAAAAAATATTCATTAAAGGGAATCACGACTACTGGTGGAGCGGAATAGGTAGAGTCAGAGATATTCTTCCTGAAAATTTTTACGCACTTCAAAACGACTGTATTAGGTTTGACGGCGTTGTGATTTGCGGTTCACGCTGTTGGAGTGTGCCTGGAGCGCCTGATTTTAACGAGCAAGATAGAAAAATTTATTTAAGAGAAACTGAAAGATTAAAACTTTCGCTCTCAGCGGCAAATAAAATTAAGCAAGAAGGGGATAAGTTATTAGCACTTATACATTATCCGCCGTTTAACGTGCGTAGAGAAGACACGCTATTTACTGAAATATTTGAAAACAACGGCGTTGACAGCGTAATTTACGGGCATCTTCACGGAAAAACCGTGCGCGCAGACAAGCTTGTTATTAAAAACGGCGTAAAATATTACCTTACTTCGTGTGATCAAGTTGATAATAAACTTACGGAGATAATATTATGACAAAAGATAATAAAGTTTTAGCCTACTTAAAAGAACTTCCTAAACGTTATTTTATCACAGCGTTTTCGGGCATGGCGCAAGGACTTTTCGTAACCCTTATTGCTGGCACTATTCTTGCAATGATTGCCGGCTGGGTTGGCGATAACTTTGTCGGTAATACATTATTATATATAGCGAATATTGCAAAATCGCTTATGGGTGTGGGTATCGGCGTAGGAATTGCTCACGCTTTGGGTAAGGATAAGTTGCTTATCTTTTCAGCGGGTGTTGCTGGTATGGTCGGTGCGTTTGCGGATAAACTTATGCCTGGTGCTGCCGGTATGGTTACGCTCACTTTAGGTGCTCCTGGTAATCCTATCGGTGCATACGTTGTAACTATGCTTGTAGTAGAAATAGTTTCTTTATACGCTGGAAAAACTAAACTCGATATAATCTTAATCCCTTTAGGAACAATGTTTATATCTTTGGCGGGTATTTTTGTTTCTTATCCGTTTATTTGGCTTGTAAATCAATTAGGCGTTTTGATTGCCCTTGCAACTAAAGCAACACCGTTCTTTATGGGAATAATAGTTTCAGTAGTAATGGGTATAGTTTTGACTTTGCCTACTTCGTCCGCTGCAATTTGGGTTGCAGTTGCATCCCCAGTTATCACAGCCTTTTCCAAGGGGGAAGTATCAGTTGAGATTTATGATGCAATGCTCGTTGCGGGTGGTGCAGCAACTGTGGGTTGCGCTTGCCATATGGTTGGGTTTGCAGTTGCATCTTTTCGTGAAAACGGCTTTGCTGGTCTTATTGCGCAAGGCGTTGGTACGAGTATGCTTCAAATACCCAACATTATGAAAAAACCCATAATTATGCTTCCGATGATAATTTCAAGCGCAATTTTAGGACCTATTTCAACTTGTGTGTTTAACCTTAAATGTGGTGCAAGCGGTGGTGGTATGGGTACAAGCGGACTAGTTGGTGTATTCGACTTGTTTAAGTTTACAACACTTGATTTTTGGGGCGTTTTCGGTATTATAATGCTTATGTTTGTGCTGCCCGCAGTTCTTAATATTGTAATAAGTGAATTTATGAGAAAGAAAGGTTGGATAAAATTTGGAGATATGAAACTCCCTGATTAGTAAAAAAGACGGAATTGTTTCCGTCTTTTTGTTTTTTATGGTTTTAACTATCTAAAAATGGGCATAAGTTATAAAAAAAGGAGTATTATTATGGCAGAAGTTCAAAACGCATTAGATAGTGAAAAAATTACTTTAGAAGACCGTAAAAAACTTACGATGACAGGGGTTAGTGCAGTGGAAGGTTTTTCACCGCAATATATAAAACTTACCGCATCGGGCAGTAGACTAACAGTCGTTGGCGAAAATATCAAAATTTCAACCTTCAATAAGGGTACTGGCACGCTTATTGCCGAAGGCATTTTTAACGAGTTTAAGTATAATCAAAAAAAGCAACCGTTGATAAAAAAATTGTTTAAGTAATGTTTGTTTCAAGCGGGCAGTTTTACGTTTTTTTGGCGTGCTTATCTTTTGGCGCGGCAAGCGGAATTTTTCTTTCAATATCGAGCGCGATAAAATTTTTTGTAAAAAATAAAATTATTAAAATAATTTTAGACGCTGCATTTTTAGCACCGATAGGCTTTTTATTTTCATTATATTCTCTAAAACTTAACTTTCCAAGTTTAAGGGGGTATATGTTAATAGCAATTTTTATTGGAATACTTGTATATTTAAAAAGTTTTCATATAATACTTGCAAAATGTGCAAAAAACATTTATAATAGAATTATAGAAAAAAAGGTAAATTCTAAAGATGGAAAAACAAAAGTTAAACTTAACCGAAGAAAAGATAAAAAAACTCGTCGTGGCGGGCACGGTCGGGGCTGTTTTGTTTGCGGCAATTCTCGTGATGTTGCTGATTTACCAAGTGTCGTCAATGATATCATATAAGGCAAGAATTGACCATTACAACGAACAGATTGCATACTATGAACAACTCATTGAAAAGGGTGAAAGTGAAAAAGAAACTTTCATGCTTCGCAAATGGATTGAACGTGAAGCAAGGGCACTCGGTTTAGTTTACGAAGATGATATTCCGATGAATTAGTATGAAATACGGTGTTATCGACGTCGGTTCAAATTCCGTAAGGCTTATGATGAGCGACGGTGTAAAAACTCTTTATAAAAGCGTTTGCACTACTCGCCTTGCCGAAGGTATGACCGATGATAAAAAACTTAGTTTAATAGCAATAAATAGAACGGCGGATGCTATCTGCCGTTTTGTTGATAAAGCCAAAGTTGACGGCGCGGATAAAGTTTACGCTTTTGCAACCGCCGCGGTAAGGCAATCTTCAAATAGTCAAACTTTTTTAGATAAAGTTAAATCTTTATGCGATATTGACGTTGAAGTTATCTCTGGTGAAAGGGAAGCATATCTCGGGCTAATCGGTGCGTTAAACGGCGCAAACGGCGGCATAATTGACGTTGGCGGTGCAAGTACGGAAGTTGCCGTTGTGCAAGATAAAAACACTGTTTATTCTAAAAGCGTACCGCTTGGTGCGGTTAAATTAAAGGATGCTTGCGGGCAAGATTTGCCCAAGGCAAAAGATAAGGTTTTATCAGTAATTTCCGAATTTACTGACACGATAAAAACCGAGTATTTTACTATCGGGGGAACGGCTACTAGTATTGCTGCTATGTTGCAAGAATTAGAGCCTTACGACCCTAATAAAACACACGGTTATAAAATTACTTTTGGTGAATTAAAAGCCCTTACGGACAAACTTTACGAAATGACTATTGACGAGCGTAAAAAGTTAAAAGGACTTCAGCCAGAAAGGGCGGAAGTTATTGCTGGTGGGGCGTTAATTTTGCTTGAAGTAATGAAGAAAATAGGTCTTGAAGTGATAACTGTTAGCGAAAGTGATAACCTTGAAGGTTATCTAAAGCAAATTTTGGAGAAATGATGAGTAGAAGAGCAAACGTTATAAATTTTGTTGGTAGTCTTGGATTAACGCTAGTTGCATTTTTCGGCGTTGTTTTTTATTGTAGCACTGAGTATTATGAAGATTTATTCCAAGCAATGCTTAAGTTTATTGTAGGTGCACTCGCTTGCGGCTTAGTACATACTTGTGCGCATGAACTTGCGCATTTTATTGCTGGTAAGTTGAACGGCTTTACTTTTTCTTCAATGACTATTTGGTTTTTTAAGTTCGCAAAAGTTGGTAAGAAAACTAAGTTTAGTTTAGTTATGATGGGCGAAGAAGCAGGGTATACCGAGATGATCCCAACCCGTACTGAAAACATGGCTAAGCGCTTAAAAAATATGTCGCTTGCAGGTCCTATTACTTCTTTAGTTTTAGCGCTTGTAGGTATTATTCCGTTCTTTATCGAATCACTTGGCGTTTGGGTATTTTGTATTTGGGCAATGATGTTACCTATCGGTATTTATATGAGCCTTGGTGCGCTTCTTCCCGCATCTACTGACGGCGTTCGTAACGACGGTGCGGTAGTTTACGGCATTAAGCATAACGATGACGTTAGTAAAGTTACCATTAACTTGCTTAAAATTCAAGCGGAAACCTATAACGGTAAAACGCCTTCTGAAGTTGATGAAAGTTTGTATTTTGACCTACCACAACTTCCCGAAGACGACACTAACTTCGTGATGCTCTTAAACGCAAGGTATTTATATTATCTTGATAAGGGTGATTATGAAAACGCTAAAAAGGTAACGGAAAGGCTAGTTGGGCTTACGGATGATTTGCCCAAGTACTTTGTCGCTCCCATTATGGTTGATGCGCTCTACAATGCTTGCACGTTTGATTTTGACGATAAAAAAGCCGATGAAATTACCGAAGATTATGAAAAATTCTTAAACAACGTTAACACTGCAACTAACGTTAGGGCAAAATTGGCTTATTTGCTATACGTAAAGGGCGAAAAAGAAGCGTTCGATATCTTTTACAAGAAGGGTATAAAAGAAGCCGACAAATGTCAAATTAAGGGCTTGGGGATTTTAGAGAAAAAACTTTTCGATAAGATGAAGGCTGATTTAGAACAAAACACAAACGCTTAAAATTTAAATAATTTAATAAGATTGATTGTTGCCACCGGGTAACTATTAACACTCATAACGCGCTCGTTAGGTCTTTGAAGAGTTGCATTGTGGGTGTTTTTTTATGTAAAGGAGAACTTATGAAAAATCCGTTTAAAACGCTTGAGAAAAAGGAATGGGTAATATATCTAACGTCGCTTACTATAGTTATAGCGTCAAACTTTTTTGCAAAAGAAATTGACGTTATTAACTTACTTGCAACGGCACTTGGGGTAACCGCACTAATCTTTATTGCTAAAGGTTTTGTGCTAGGCCAAGTGCTTTGTGTAATCTTTGCCGCCTTGTATTCTATAACGTCTTTTAAGTTTAGATATTATAGCGAAATTATAACGTATTTAGGCATGACTGCACCCATTTCAATCTTTACAATTATAGTATGGATTAAAAACCCGGCAAAGAAAGGCGAAAGTGTAGTAAAAATCAGACGTTTTACAGGTAAAGAATGTCTGACAACATTGCTGCTTACTGCACTTGTAACAGTTGTTTTTTATTTTATTTTAAAGTGGCTTAACACTCCTAATTTAATAGTTAGTACAGTATCGATTGCAACAAGTTTTTTAGCGTCTTATATGATGCTTAGAAGGGTTTCTTTTTATGCGATTGGGTTTGCGCTAAACGATATAGTTTTAATTGTTCTATGGTCTATTGCAAGTTTTCAAAATTTAACTTGCCTAGCAATGGTCGCTTGTTTTTTAATGTTTTTAATAAACGACCTATACGGTTTTATAAGGTGGAAAATGCGTGAAGTAGAGCAAGGTACAAATAAATAAAAAGAGCCGATCGGCTCTTTTAATTTTTTAAATCCAAATCGTTATAACAGTTAGGGCAAATGCTATAAGTTTTGTCGGCGCATTCTTCACAAACGCTGTAGCCACAGTTGGGGCATTCTTTATAAATTCCGTCCATTTTTGCGCTGCATTTTTTGCAATTTTTCACGTAATTTTCTCCTTTAGATTTGCACTATTATCTTGTGTAAATTTACTTAAAATATTCATTTATGAAAAAATAGTCGAAAATTAGTGAAAAAACCCCCTTTAAAACTATAAATAGTTTTAATTTAGCATTTATACGCTTGTAAAAAAATTTAATTTATGGTATAATTTATATACAAAAAATTTATCGTTTTACGGGTGTGAAATGGAAGAAAAAATTAAACAAGAAAATTATGGCGAAAGTCAAATACAAGTCCTTGAAGGTTTAGACCCCGTTCGTAAAAGACCGGGTATGTATATCGGTTCAACCGACGTTAGGGGGCTTCACCATTTAGTTCAAGAAATAGTTGACAACTCCGTTGACGAAGCGAACAACGGGCATTGTGACACTATCACCGTTCAAATCAACGGCGACGGTTCTTGTACGGTTAAAGATAACGGTAGAGGTATACCTACTGCAATTCACCATACTGAAGGTGTTTCCGCCGTTCAAGTTGTTTTGACCAAACTTCACGCCGGCGGTAAATTCGGCGGTGGCGGATATAAAATTTCAGGTGGCCTTCACGGCGTAGGTTTATCAGTTGTAAACGCGCTCTCTGAATGGCTTGACGTTGAAGTTTTCCAAGATGGCAAACATCACAAGCAAACTTATAATAGGGGTATTCCGCAAGCGGAACTTAAAGTTATCGGCGATGCTGACTTTACTGGTACTTGGGTTACCTTTTTGCCTGATGATGAAATTTTTGAAACGGTTGACTTTAATTACGATACGATCAAAACTCGTTTAAGAGAACTTGCATATCTCAACAAAGGCTTAACCATCAAACTTATTGATAAGCGTGCTGAACGCGAACAAGAAGATACTTTCTTCTATGAAGGCGGTATTGCGCACTTTGTTGAAGATTTAAGCAAGAATAAAAAACCTATGTTTGAAAAGCCCGTTTACTTTGACGTGTTCTACGGTGATACTGAAGTTGAAGTTGCACTTCAATATACCGAAACTTATAACGAAGTAATTTACGCGTTTGCAAACAATATCAATACCGAAGAAGGCGGCACTCACTTAGAAGGGTTTAAGAGTACTTTAACAAGAATAATCAACGACTTCGGTAAAAAATTAAATGTGTTTAAGGGCGATGAAAAGGTTTCTTCAGACGACTGTCGCGAAGGCATAATTGCTGTAGTTTCAGTTAAACTTACCGATCCGCAATTTGAAGGGCAAACTAAGACCAAACTCGGTAACAGTGAAATGCGTAACTACGTTACTAAGGCAATGAATGAATACTTCGGCACTTTCTTAGAAGAAAATCCTGCAAAGGCAAGGGAAATTTTATCTAAGTGTATTATGGCGCAAAGGGCTAGGGAAGCCGCAAGACTCGCTCGTGAAAACACTAGAAGAAAGGGCGCTTTGGAATCAACCACGCTTCCTGGCAAACTTGCTGACTGTTCTGATAAAAACCCTGAATATTGTGAAATTTTCATAGTCGAAGGGGACTCTGCAGGCGGCAGTGCAAAGCAAGGTAGAGATAGACGATTCCAAGCAATTTTACCGCTCCGTGGTAAGATTTTGAACGTAGAAAAGGCAAGACTTAATAGAATTTTAGAAAATGAAGAAATTCGCAGTATGATTACTGCGTTTGGTGGTGGCATACACGATGATTTTGACGAAAGTAAACTTCGTTACGATAGAATTATTTGTATGACCGACGCGGACGTAGACGGTAGCCATATTAGAATTTTACTTCTCACTTTCTTTTTCCGCTTTATGCGTCCTTTAATTGAAAAAGGGCACGTATATATTGCGCAACCCCCGCTTTATAAAGCATCAAAGAATAAGGTTGATAAATACCTTTACAGTGATAAAGAACTTCAAGATTACCTTGCTGAAGTAGGTAAATGCGATATTCAGCGTTATAAAGGTCTTGGTGAAATGGACCCCGAACAACTTTGGGAAACCACTATGAACCCCGAAACTAGAACCATGCTTAGGGTAACGATGGAAGATGCTGTTGAAGCAAATGAAACGTTTACTCAACTCATGGGTGATGATCCCGAACTTCGCCGTATTTTCATTGAAAACAACGCGAAACTCGTAACCGATCTCGACGTATAAAAATAAAGGAGAAAAATTATGGCTAAAAAAGATATCAGCGCAGAACTTTCTGCTGAATTTAAAGCGACGCTTGAAAAGACCAAACTTATCAACGTTGAAGTCAATAACGAAGTAAAAAAATCCTTTATTGCTTACGCAATGGCGGTTAACGTATCTCGTGCTATCCCTGACGTTCGCGACGGTATGAAGCCCGTTCATAGACGTATTTTATATGCTATGCACGATATGGGCTTAACTTCCGACAAGGGTTACAAAAAATGCGCTAAAATCGTCGGTGAAGTTTTAGGTAAATACCACCCGCACGGTGACAGTTCAGTTTACGACGCGCTCGTTCGTTTAGCGCAAGATTTTGCTATTAATTTCCCGCTCGTTGACGGTCACGGCAACTTCGGTTCAGTGGACGGCGATAAAGCAGCGGCTTATAGATATACCGAAGCAAGACTATCTAAACTCTCTAACGAAATGCTTAGAGAAATTGATAAAAACACCGTTGATTTCTATCCTAACTTTGACGATACGGAAATGCAGCCGGTTGTTTTACCGTCAAGAATTCCTAACATCTTAGTTAACGGTGCGGACGGTATTGCGGTTGGTATGGCAACGAATATTCCGCCCCACAATTTAGCGGAATGTATCAACGGTTGTATCGCGCTTATGGATAACCCCGAAATTACCGTTGAAGAACTTATGGAATATATTCCCGCGCCTGATTATCCCACCGGCGGTGTTTTGATGGGCAGAGCGGGCATTAGACAGGCTTATAGAACGGGTAAGGGCGGCTTCATTCTCCGTGCAAAGTGTGAAATTCAAGAATTTAACAACGGTACTAGAGAAAGAATTGTTGCAACCGAACTTCCGTACCAAGTAAACAAGGCTATGCTTATCAAGAGTATTGCTGACCTTGTTAAAGATAAGAAAATTGAAGGCATTAGCGACGTTCGTGACGAATCTGATAGACACGGACTTAGAATCGTTATCGAACTCAAGAAGGACGCTAACGCACAAGTTGTTCTCAACACTTTATATAAACATACTAACTTGCAAGTTAAAGACGGTATAATCTTGCTTGCACTCGTTGACGGTGAACCTAAGGTTTTAGGCTTAAAAGAAATTTTAGAGCATTATATTGCTCACCAAGAAGACGTTATCGTTCGCCGCACTAAATACGACTTAGCAAAGACAGAAGAGCGTGAACATATCGTTAAGGGCTTAGTAATCGCACTTGCAAATATTGATAAAGTTATTGAAATCATTAGAAGATCGGCGGATAAAAACACCGCTTGTGTGTCTTTGATGGAAGAATTCGTGCTTACCGATAAGCAAGCAAACGCAATTTTGGAAATGAGATTGCAACGCTTGACCAGTATGGAAGTAGAAAAACTTCAAGAAGAACTTATCGAACTCGATAACACTATTAAAGACCTTAAAGATATCCTTGCCAACGAATCGCGTGTTAAGGCTATTATTAGGGCTGATATGGAAGAAATTAAGGATAGATATCCTTCTCCCAGAAAGACGGAACTTTCTTACGATTACGGTGATATTGATGAAGCGGATATGATCCCTGTTGAAGATATCGTGGTAAGTTTAACTCACTTTGGTTACGTTAAACGCGTTCCCGTATCGGAATATAGAACTCAGCGCCGCGGCGGCAAAGGTGTTACCGCACATAAACCTAAAGAAGAAGACTTCGTTGATAATATGTTTATTGCATCAACTCATGATGATATCTTGTTCTTTACCGACAAGGGTAAGGTTTACAGCATTAAAGGTTATAATATCCCTGTTGGTACTAGAACTGCAAGGGGTAGGGCGATTGTAAACGTAATCCAACTTGGCGATAATGAAAAAGTTCGCGCAATGATTCAAGTTAAGGCGGATGCTCAAGGCTATATCGTACTTGCAACTAAGAACGGCTTAATTAAGAAGACTTCTTTAGAAGAATTTGCTAATATTCGTCGTGGTGGTAAGATTGCAATAAGCATCGTTGAAGGGGATGAACTTATTTCAGTTCAACTCTCTAACGGTGAAGACGATATCTTAATGGCATCACGCGAAGGTAAGTGTATTAGATTTAGTGAAAAAGACGTTCGCCCGATGGGAAGAGATACTCAAGGTGTTAAGAGTATGACCTTAAACGACGGTGATTACGTTGTAGATATGTCAATCATTAAAGACGGCTATGAAGTAATTACTATGACTGAAAACGGTTACGGTAAGCGCACGACTATTGATGATTATAGATTGCAAATCCGTGGCGGTAAGGGCGTTAAGGCGGGCGTATTTAACGATAAGACTGGTAAACTTGTAAACCTTAAACTTGTATCTAGCGAAGAAGATATTATGATTATAACCAGCAACGGCACTATTATTAGAGTTGCTGCTGCGGAAATCAGCACTATCGGTAGGGATACTCAAGGCGTAAGAATTATGAGAATTGACGATTCAACCGTTTCTAAGATAGCAATTTCACCTAAGAGTGAAGCAGAAGAAGACGTAGAAGATATCGTTGATGAATAATTAACCAAAAACCGCCCGTGATATTTGATTATGGCGGGCGGTTTTTATAAAAGTTTTATCAAAAAAGAAAAAAATTGTAAAAATTTATAAAAATTTTGTTTTTAACTGGGTTTTTATATTGACAAATACTTTTTTATTTTATATAATAGTTAAGCGTTTGAGAGATAACGCTTATGCTGATATGGCTCAGATGGTAGAGCACATCCTTGGTAAGGATGAGGTCACCGGTTCGATTCCGGTTATCAGCTCCAAAAACCCTTGTCTAAACGGCAAGGGTTATTTTTTTAGAAATTACGGGGTGTGTTATGAAAGTATTATTACTTAACGGAAGTCCGCATGAAAATGGAACAACTTATTCAGCTTTAAGTGAAGTAGCAAAATCATTAAATGAAAACGGAGTTGAAACGGAAATTGTTTGCGTGGGGAATAGAGATACCGCCGCTTGCACCGTGTGTTGTGCTTGCACAAACACTCATAAGTGTATTAAAGATGACTTTGTTAATGAAGTAATTGAAAAGATAGAACAATCGGACGGTTTAATCGTTGGAAGTCCAGTATATTACGCAGGGCTTAACGGTACGCTTAAATCATTTTTAGATAAAGTATTTTTTGCAAAGAAATCATTTGCATTTAAGCCCGCCGCTGCGGTTGCAGTTGCGCGTAGGGCTGGAACGACGGCAACACTTGATATTATAAATAAATACTTTATGATTAGCAATATGCCGGTTGTAACTTCTCAATACTGGAATATGGTGTTTGGTAGCAACGGTGAGCAAGCGGAAAGCGACGTTGAAGGCATGCAAACAATGCGCATTTTAGGCGAAAATATGGCTTATATGATTAAATGTATAAACGCTGGTAAAGAATTAGGTGTAAAACAACCCGAAGAACAAGTACATATAAAGACAAACTTTTATAAATAATAAAAAGGCTTAAAGCAAACGCTTTAAGCCTTTCTTTTTAAGGTTTTTAAATATTCTTTTGTATCTTTATCAATTCTATAACTCTCAATAGCCTTTTGAATTGCTTTATTGTGAACAAATTTTGTTAATTTATCGTTTAATAAATAGGGCAAAGCAAAATCGTATTGTTTAACAAGTGCCACGCTAAACAGCCAAGCAATTGCCATATCCACATAAAAATGTTCGCCACATCTTTCGCTTACAAGGCTTAAAACTTCTTCGCTAAAGTTCTTATCGAGAAAGTAATTAAGTAATACCACAACGCCAAATCTAACGGTGTAGGGGCGAGAAGATTTTAAGTAATCTTTAACCTTTTCTAGTACGAATTCGGGGTGCTTATTTATAATTTTTAATGAAGAAACAAAACTGTCGCACACTGCCCAGTTGTCAACTTGCGGCAAGAACTTTTCTACTTCAATAAACGTTTTATTAACGTCTAAAAATAAGGTGTTTATTATCAGTGCGTGTAACATAAACTCATCGTAAAAAGTATGTGTTTCACTAATAAAATCTAAAGTTTGGGTCGGAAGATTTTTTAGGGCGGATTTTGCTATTGATTTTATAACAGGAACTCTAACGCCTATAATAGGATGAGTATTGTCTGGGATAAGTTTTGAGTGAAATTCACGGTAAGATAGGTCTTGATTTTCAAGTAAAAGTTTAGTTAATTCGTTCATTATTTTAAAGTGTTTTTGAAACTGCGTCAATTGCTTTAATTACAACGTCGGGGAAACCTTCGCCAACCGTTTTAAGGTTTCTATAGAACTGTTCTTGTGCTGTTCCGCTGCCAACAACGTCTGAAATACCTTTAATCATAACTAATGGAATATTGTTAGCCGTGCAAGTTTGTGCGATTGCACCGCCTTCCATATCTCTAATGCTTGCACCCATTTCGTTGATATTGTCGATATCAATTTGATTATCAGTAAATCTATCTGAACTAGCCAAAACACTTTTTTCAAGAGTTTCAAGCCCACGCGTGTACGTGGGGAAGAAAACGGTGTCGTAATCTTGAATATAACCAAGTGGAACGCCGTCAAGTTCGCGAAGATCAAAGTCAAACTGCGCACACTTTGTAACAACGTAATATTTAAGAATTTCAACGCTTTTATTTGTGCCGCCGCAAGTGCCGAAGTTTAAGATGAAATCGGGTGAATACTTATCAATAAGAAGTTGGGTGGTAATTGCAGCGTTTACTTTACCTATACCGCTTATAGCAATAATAGTATCTTTACCATTTAATTTGCAAAAATAAGCCTTTTTATCCGCCATAGTAATTTCTTTTAAGTTTTCAACTCTTGTTAATAATTTTTCTGCTTCAGAGTAAAGTGCAACAACAATACCAACCATAATATTCTCCAAAAATTTTATAAATATATTTTACCATTTATGAAAATTTTTGTAAAGTTAATCTTTCACAAAAAAATTTTTCTAAAAATAATATAAAGGGTATGATCGTTTTTTTGTGCGATAATTGGTAGACATGTTTTTTAATTTAAGTGTTAAACTTGTAAAATATTATGTAAAATTTTAAAATTCACCCCTAAATTTTAAAAACATGTAAACTGTAAAAATGTTTAATTTTTGCCGTATTTTATATCAAAAGTGGCATTTTATGCTAAATTTTATTTAACAAAAGGAATTGACAAAGCGTAAATTATGGTGTAAAATTAAAAACGTGTTGTAAAGAAAGTTAAAACACGTTAAAGTTTGGGAGTTTTTATGAAGTTTAAACACGGAAAGAATTTATGTATTAAAGATAAGCGCTCAGTTTTTATTGAGAAAGGCGTTACTATCGGCAACAACGTAACAATTTATGAAAATTGCAGGATAGAAGGCACTTCTGTTATTAAAGACGGCGCTATTATTATGCCTATGTGTTATATAAAGAACACGACTATCGGTGAAAACACGGTTGTTACAAGCAGTAATTGTGAAGACGCTGTTGTGGGTAAAGATTGTTCGGTTGGACCTTTTGCAAGACTTAGACCTAAGGCTGAAATTAAAGATAAGGCAAAAATTGGCAATTTTGTTGAAATCAAAAACGCTGTTATTGGCGAAGGTAGTAAGGTTAGCCATTTGGCTTACGTAGGGGACGCTGATATTGGTAAAGATTGTAATATCGGCTGTGGGGCTATATTCGTAAACTATAACGGACGCTCTAAAAATAGAACAACTGTTGGTGATGAGTGTTTTATAGGTAGCAACTGCAACATTATTGCACCCGTAAATATTGAAAGTAAATCATATATTTGCGCTGGAACAACCGTTACTGACGACGTTAAAACTGACGACTTTGTTATCGGTAGGGTTAGACAAGAGATAAAAGAAAACAGAGCGCATCTTTATTTAAAGGAGAAAAAGTAAAATGGGTTTATTTTTTGGTACTGACGGCTTAAGGGGCAAGGTTAACGAAGATTTAAGTTATAATATCGCTTATAAAATAGGTAATGCGCTTTCAATATTAAAAGAAAAACCTAAGATTTTGATAGGCTCTGATACGCGTGTTTCAAATTCTTATCTAACACTTGCAGTGGCTGGTGGCGCTATGAGTGGCGGGGCAAAAGTAGTCGACGCGGGCGTTGTTCCTACTGCTGGCGTTGCTTATCTTACTAGAACGCTAAATTTTGATTACGGTATCGTTATAAGTGCATCACATAACAGCGGCGAATATAACGGCATTAAAATATTTAATAGCGACGGTTATAAACTTGGCGATAAAGAAGAAGAAAGGGTAGAGCGTTGCTTTATTAGAGAACGCGTAAACGCTTACCCTGATATCGGTACTTACGAGCAAGACTTAAACCTTGTTAAACTCTATAAAGAATACCTTATAAGCGCAAGTGAAAATTCTTTAGAAGGACTAACGATTGTGCTTGACGGTGCACACGGCGCTGCACATAGAATTGCACCCGACGTATTTAGAAAACTAGGTGCAAACGTAATTGCGGCAAACTGCACTAACGAAGGCGAAAAAATCAACCAAAACTGTGGCGCGCTTTACCCAGAAAACCTTGCTAAGCGAATGTTTAGATATAAGGCTGATATCGGTTTTGCATTTGACGGGGATTCGGATAGACTTATGGCTGTAGATGAACTAGGAAAAGTTGTCGACGGCGATAAAATTATTTGTGGGCTTGCAAAATATTTTAAGAAACTTGGTAAGTTAAAAAAGAACACTGCAGTTGGCACAAGCCACACGAATATGGCTATTGAAAAGAACTTAAAAGAAGCAGGCATTGACTTTATCCGTACGGATATCGGTGATAAATACGTTCTTGCAAAACTTTTAGAAAAAGACTTATCTTTAGGCGGAGAACAAAGCGGGCACGTAATCCTAAAAGATTTGGCAACTACTGGCGACGGTATATTAACCGCGATAATAGTTGCAAATATGCTGGTTAATGAAAAGACTACGATGTCTAAAGCACTTCAAGTTGAACTTTATCCCCAAACGAATAAAAACGTTATCGTTGAAGATAAGTTCAAAATTATGAACAGCGAAGAAATGAGTAAAGCACTCGTTAAATATAACGAAGAACTTGAAGGTAAGGGAAGGATGATGATCAGAGCATCTGGTACTGAACCTAAGGTTAGGGTAATGGTGGAAAGTCAAGACAGCGACTTAAACGAAAAGATTGCAAACGTTATGGTTGCATTGATTAAGCGTATTGATGCGGAAGTTTAATTGAGAATATAGTAAAAAAACGGCGAGAGTATCGCCGTTTTTTTGTTTTTTTAGTCGAAAAGAATTTTTAGATATATTTTAACTTGTAAATTATATTTACAAAAAAAATTTTATGTGTTATACTTAATGAAATAATACGCCAAAATTGAGTATTATAGGATATAATCAAAATTGTTGAAGAAGGGGCATTATGAACCAAAGAAATTTAACGTTACTTACAGACTTATATCAACTCACTATGATGAACGGATATCTTAAACACGAAAGAAATGAAGAGATAGCCGTTTTCGACGTATTTTTTAGGCAAAACGATATGATAACTTATTCGCTCGCTTGCGGGTTAGAGCAAGTTGTTGAATACATTACAAATCTTAATTTTGGTGAAGAAGAAATTGAATATCTTGATAGCCTTGGAATTTTCAGTAAAGAATTTTTAGACTACTTAAAAGATTTTAAGTTTACTGGTGATATTTACGCTGTGCCTGAAGGTACGGTCGTTTTCCCGGGTGAACCTATACTTACCGTAAAAGCACCTATAATGCAAGCACAACTTATTGAAACGGCAATTCTTAACATAATGAATTTCCAAACTCTTATTGCAACTAAGGCTGCAAAGATTTGTTACGCGGCTAAAGGCGATTCTATTTTAGAATTTGGGCTTCGCCGTGCGCAAGCACCCGACGCTGGTATTTACGGTGCAAGGGCTGCCGTAATAGGTGGCTGCAACAGCACTTCTAACGTGCTTGCCGGTAAAATGTTTGATATACCTGTATCAGGCACACATGCACACAGTTGGGTAATGAATTTTAAGGATGAATATACTGCGTTTATGGAATACGCTAAAGTTTATCCGGAAAACACACTTTTACTCGTTGACACTTACGATACTTTAACTAAAGGCGTGCCTAACGCAATTAAAGTATTTGATTACTTAAAAGAGAAAGGCTATAAACCCAAAGGAATTCGTCTTGACTCTGGCGACCTTGCGTATTTATCTAAAAAGGCAAGAGAAATGCTTGATAAAGCGGGTTATCCCGATGCAAAGATTTGTGCATCTGGCGACTTGGACGAGTATTCAATTAACTCGCTTAAAAACCAAGGTGCAAAAATTGATATTTGGGGTGTTGGTACTAGATTGATTACCAGTGCTGATATGCCCGCGCTCGGTGGCGTTTATAAACTTGCAGCAATAATCGATAAGGACGGCACCGTTACGCCTAAGATTAAACTTTCAAATAATACCGCAAAAATTACCAATCCTGGGTTTAAGAATATTTATAGGGTATACGATAAGGCAAGCGGTAAGGCTGAAGCCGACTTTATTTTCTTGCGCGGTGAAAAGATTGATACCGATAAGCCTTTGACGCTTACGCACCCCAGCGAAAGATGGAAGAAGATTACGTTTGAAAATTACGAACTTAGATCTCTGCAAATTGAAGTTATTAAAGATGGTAAGGTTGTTTACAACATGCCTACTCTTAAAGAAATTAAAGAGTACACAAAGAAAGAACTTGATAGTTTTTGGGATGAATACAAAAGACTTGATAGACCGCATTTATATAAAGTTGACTTATCTGACGGGCTTTATGAATTAAAGAGCGATATGCTTGAAAAAATAAGAGGCGCAAAAGTAAACGCCTAAAGGGAGAGTAATTTGGAACTCAGTAAGGGAAAGTATTCTAAAAAAGAAGTGTTAATTTTAATCAACGCTTATAGGGGAGAATACGAAAAAAGAATTAAAGCTCAAGAAGAAGTTATTAAAAAACTTAATCAAGAAATAAGAGCCTTTAACGCGCTTAATGATAACTTAAGCCAAAAGGAAAAGTTGGTTTTATCAATGCTTCTTAGAGCGGAAAAAACTGCATTTGACTTAGAAGAAAAATCAAAACGAGAGTATTTGGCGGCGGTTGAAAAATTAAACGAGTTTGTTAAAAAGTGGGATGATTATTTTCAAATGCTTGAAGAAAAATATCCGCTTTATCCGCCCGTGCAAAAGGCGCTTCGCTTAAAAGAACTTGTTGGCGGCGAATATGAAAAAGAAGCCAAAGAAGTTATCGAAGAACTTGAAAGCATTATTGACGGTGGGAAGAGCAAAAAGTTTAATCCGCAAGAAAAGATTAACGACTATATCGCTGCAACTGGTGATAACGGCTTTAATCTTGACGAAGTGCTTAATCCCGGAGAATTACAGTTGGAGGAGTTATGCAAAGAACTGGGGCTGATAGATTCAAAAGACTAATCTTAGAATGCATACCCGTATTGTTGATGCTTATGTGCGTGGTTGCCGACCAAGTTACAAAAAAGCACTTTGCTGAAGTTTGTGCGGATAATGATATTACCGTCATTGAAAACTTTTTCTATTTAACTTATACGGTAAACACTGGTGCTGCATGGAGTTTTCTTGCAGGTGTTTCTTGGGGGCAAATCTTCTTTAAGATTTTAACCGCCATTGCGCTAGTTTTGTTCGTTTTATTCTATATTTACGCTTTCAAGAAGAATTACACGTGGCTTAAATACGCTTTGGCTATCGTCGTTGGTGGAACGGTTGGTAACTTTATAGATAGGCTTATGTTTAACGGTGTAACCGACTTTTTAAGTTTTATCTTCGGAAATTATCGTTTTCCAGTGTTTAATTTAGCGGATACCTTTTTGACAATCGGCGTAATTATGCTAATTATACATTTCTTGTTCTTAGATGAGAACGCAGTATTTAAGAAAAAAGATGATGCAAATGAAGTTTCAAATAACGAATAACGACGGTTTAAGAATTGACGTTTACCTATCAAAAGCGTTAGATTTTACTCGCTCTCGCGTGAAAAAGTTGTGCGATGACGGCTTTGTAAAAGTAAACGGCACTGTTGTTAAGTCAAACAAAGTTCTTAAATACGGCGACATTATCGAAGTAGAAATACCCGAAAATAAAAACCTTGATGCAGTCCCTGAAGATATTCCGCTCGATATTATTTATCAAGATGATGACGTTGCCGTTATAAATAAGCCACAAGGCTTAACCGTTCACGCTGGTAACGGAACGCACGGTTCTACGCTTGTCAACGCGCTACTGTATCACCTTGATAATTTATCGGGTATAAACGGCGTGATTAGACCGGGTATCGTGCATAGAATTGATAAAAACACTTCTGGGCTGCTTGTTGTTGCTAAAAATGATAACGCTCACGTTGCGCTAGCAAAACAACTTGAAGATAAAACTTGTTCAAGAAAGTATGTTGCGCTGCTTGAAGGTGTTGTAAAAGAAGATAGCGGCACAATTTCAACCTTTATCGGTAGAAATCCTAAGGATAGGACTAAAATGGCTGTCGTGTCAAACGGTCGCGATGCCGTTACTGATTTTAAGGTTATAAAAAGATTTGCAAATTATACGCTTTGTGAATTTTCATTGCGAACAGGTAGAACTCATCAAATTAGAGTTCATGCAAAACATATCGGACACCCTATAGTGGGGGATAAGGAATATGGGTTTAAGAACCAAAAGTTTAAACTTGATGGACAACTTCTCCACGCAAAAGAACTCAAATTCGTGCACCCAACCTTAAATAAGGTGGTAAGTTTTTCTTGCCCGATACCAGATTATTTTGAAAAAGTATTAAAAACTCTAAAATAATATTATGGAAATTAAAACAGTATTACTTGACTCAATTGCAATAAGCCGTGCATTAAAGAGAATTTCGCACGAAATAATTGAAAATAATAAGGGTGTTGACAATATCGTTCTTTTAGGTATTGCTCGTGGTGGAATTCCCGTGTGCGACCTTTTGGCAGAGAATATTTACCAAATAGAAAACGTTAAAGTTCCCGTTGGGAAACTTGATATTACGCTATACCGCGATGATTTAATTGAAATTCCTGCTGAAGCAAAGGTTACGGGTAGTGAAATCAATTTTTCAATTATCGATAAGGACGTTATTCTATGTGATGACGTGTTATTTACTGGTAGAACAGTGCGCGCAGGCATTGACGCTATAGTTAAACTTGGTAGACCACGCACGGTTCAACTTGCAGTGCTAATCGATAGGGGGCATAGAGAACTTCCTATACGCGCTGATTACGTGGGTAAAAACGTGCCTACTTCAAGAGATGAAATAGTTTCTGTAAATATTGACGGTGTTAATAATAACGCCGTAATCTATAATAAAAAACAATAAGGACGTGAATTTAAGTGGCTAAACCTTTAGTAGCAATTGTCGGCAGACCTAACGTTGGTAAATCAACGTTTTTTAATAAGGTTGTCGGTAAAAAAATATCAATAGTAGAAAACTTTCCTGGTGTAACTAGGGATAGACTTTATGCTGACGCAGAATGGTGCGGTCAGTACTTTACGCTTGTAGATACTGGTGGGCTTGAATTAAAATCAACCGACCAAATGTGGCGACATATTCAAAAACAAGCGGAAATCGCAATAGAAACCGCGGACGTAATCATATTATTTACCGATGCAAAAACTGGGCTTAACGCATCTGATGAAGATGTTGCAATGAAACTTAGAAAGTCGGGTAAGCCAGTAGTTTTGGCGGTTAACAAACTCGATAATTACGACCCCGAAAAACTCTATGAGTTCTATAATTTAGGCTTGGGTGAACCTTTTGGCATTTCAGCAGAGCACGGAACTGGTATAGGCGAACTTTTAGATGACGTAGTTGATAAATTTGATAAAGAAGGCGAGAAGGAAGACGACGATTCAGTTAAACTTGCCGTTGTTGGTAAGCCTAATGCTGGCAAGTCAAGCCTTTGTAATAAATTACTAGGGTTTGATAGGACGATTGTGTCTGACATAGCGGGCACTACAAGGGATGCTATCGACACGCCTTTTATGTATAAAGATAAAAAATACACTCTTATTGATACCGCTGGTATTAGAAAGAAGAAAAGCGTAGAAGAAGACTTGGAATATTACAGTGTTCTTCGTGCACTCGGTGCAATTCGCCGTGCGGATGTTTGCATTATGATGATTGATGCTAACGAAGGAGTTACCGAGCAAGACGTTAAGATTTGTGGATATATTCACGAACAAGGCAAGCCTTCGGTAATCGTTATGAATAAGTGGGATTTGGTTGAAAAAGATACGAATACAATCAATAAATTCAACTTTGATTTATCTGAAGCACTCAAATTTATGGACTATATTAAACCTATTTACGTTTCAGCAAAAACTGGTCAAAGAACGGATAAAATTCTTGATTTGTCAGTTCAAGTTCTTGAAAACGCTACTAGAAGAATATCAACTGGTCAACTTAACGACTTGATTTTGGATTGCGTTCGCGCAAATGAACCGCCGTCAGTTAACGGAAAGCGTTTGAAAATTAAGTACGTAACACAAATGGGTGTAAATCCGCCGACCTTTATTTTATTCGTAAACGACGCGTCTATTATGCACTTCTCGTATAAGAGATATTTGGAAAACTGCATAAGAAAGGCTTATGATTTTTCTGGTACGCCTATTAAAATTATGGTAAGGGAAAATAACGAAGATGAGTAATTTTTGGTTGCTTGTTATTTTGTCTATATCAAGTTATCTTATTGGCAACTTAAATTGGGCTTTAATTATTGCTAAAACAAAAAAAGTGGATATTAGAGCAGTGGGTAGTGGTAACCCTGGAACACTTAATATGAGCCGTAACTTAGGCTTAAAAGCGGGGCTTCTCACTTTCTTTTTAGACATTATGAAAGGTGTAATACCTACTTTAGTTGCTTATTTTTTGACTAAAGACAGCTACTTTTACGGTACGGAATTTGTTGTAAGCGACCTTGCAATATATCTTTGTGGATTATCTGCCGTGCTTGGTCATATTTATCCCGTATTTTTAAAGTTTAAAGGCGGGAAGGGTATCGCGTCGACTATCGGTGTATTTTTGGTTTGTTCAAGCCTTTTCGGCTGGGAATGGGCGGTTTTAATAATAATGGCGCTCGTTGCCGCTGGCGTATTCATTTATATTACTGAATTTGGTGCAATGGGCTCGTTTATTGCTATAACACCCCCTGCAATCGGTAGCGCGTTAAGATTATTTTTTGCATATAATACGGTAACGAATTCGCTTGTGTATTATATTGTTTCAAATCTTTTAATTCTTGCAATATGCTTATTTACTTGGCTTGCGCATAGACATAATATAGAAAGAATGCTCGCGGGGGAAGAACATCCCACGTCCATTAAACAAATGGTCGTTAAGATGAAACTTAAGAAAGCACAAGAAAAGCAAGATATGGAAAAAATTAAATAATTTTCATAATACAAAGAAGTCTCTCATATATTACTTGTGTAATGTATGGGAGGTTTTTTTATGGAAAAATACAATATCTATAAAGATATTTCTGCGCGTACTGGTGGGGATATTTATATAGGCGTAGTGGGCCCGGTGCGTACGGGTAAGTCAACTTTTATTAGTAAATTTATGGAGCAGTTAGTACTGCCTAACATTAGTAATAAATTACAAAAGCAAATTGCAACCGATGAAATGCCGCAGTCGGCTGACGGAAAAACGATTATGACTACTCAACCGAAGTTTATACCTGCAAACGCTGTCAAAGTTCAGTTTAAGAACAAAGCATCTGCAAACGTAAGGCTAGTTGATTGCGTTGGGTATTTAGTTGATGGTGCGGTGGGGCATGAAGAAGATAAAAAACCCCGCTTAGTTAAAACGCCTTGGGATGATAAGGAAATTCCTTTTGAAAAAGCGGCGTTTATCGGCACGAAAAAAGTAATCGACGAGTATTCAACAGTTGGGGTTGTGGTAACAACCGACGGCAGTTTTGGCGAAATTGCGCGCCATAATTATATTGCGGCTGAAGAAAAAGTTATTGATGAATTAAAGGGATTAAATAAGCCATTTATCGTTGTGTTAAACACAAAAACGCCCAACGCGGACGCAACGTTAAAACTTGCAAGCGAATTAGAGAGAAAGCACGGTGTAACAGTTCATTGCGTGGACGTTTTATCAATGACCGCGGAAGATATAAGTGCTATTATGGAAAAAGTACTTCTTGAATTTCCTATGTGTTCTTTTGACGTTAAAATTCCGTCATGGATGCGCGCACTGCCGTCCGATAGCAGTGTAATTTGTGAAATGATTGAAAGAATTAAGGAAGGTTCAAAATCAATCAAAAAAATGCGTGATTATCCCGCACTTGATACAATTTTTGAAGAAAGCGATAATTTTGATGGCGTAACTTTATCAGAATTAAAACTTGATTGCGGTAAAAGTGAATATGAATTAAAGCCAAAAGACGGTTTGTTTTATAAAGTTTTATCGCGCGAATGTGATGAAGAGATTGAAGACGATTACCATTTAATGAGTTATATTAAATCTTTTGCAAGCGAAAAGAAACGTTACCAAAAGATTAAAGACGCACTTTTAGATGCTGATGAAAATGGTTACGGCGTGGTGTTGCCGACCGTTGATGAAATGGATTTAGAAGAGCCTGTTTTAGTAAAACAAGGCGGTAAATACGGCGTAAAATTAAAAGCATCAGCGCCCAGTTTACATATAATGAAAGTCGATGTTGAAACTGAAGTTGCGCCTATCGTAGGAACTGAAAAGCAAGGCGAAGACTTAATAAACTATATTATGACTAAATTTGAAGATAATCCAGCAGGTATTTGGGAAACGAATATGTTTGGTAAATCATTACACGATTTAGTTAACGAAGGTTTGGCGGGTAAACTTACCGCTATGCCCAAAGAAGCGCAGCACAAAATGAGAAAAACTTTAACTCGAATAGTTAACGAAAGCCGCGGCGGAATTATTTGTATTCTTTTATAAAGCATAATTAAAACGCTTGACATTTATTAACCGTTGTGCTAATATATTAGCAAATACTAATATAGGTGCTTTATGAAAAAGTGTGAATCACATCAACACAACGGAATAAAAGAAAAGTTAAACGCGTCGGGGGAATATGGCGCGCAAGTCGAAGCGGTTAGCAAAATTTTTTCTTTACTTGGCGATAACAGTAGAATGAAGATTTTACTTGCGCTTATGGAAGGCGAACTTTGCGTTTATCACATATGCGAAATTACTGGCGCAAAACAGTCGGCAACGTCACAACATCTTAAAAAACTTAAAGACGGCAAGATTATTAAATCTAGAAAAGAAGCAAACCAAGTTTTATACTCGATTGCTGACGAGCACGTTGCTTCAATTATAAAAGCAGCACTGCAACATAGGCATTGTTAATTTTAGGGCGGCATTTAGTCGCCTTAAATAATAAGCCATATATTAGTGGTTGCTAATTAAGTAAGGAGAAGGCAAATGAAGAACGAACATAATCACTCACATAGTCTCGATAATCATTCTCACGGGGTAGAAGGGCTTTCTTGCGGCTGTGAACATTGCGCTGCAAAAGCAGAAGAAGTTATAAATTCAACTGAGAGCGTTTTTTGTGCTTTTAAGTTTGATTTTATCAAAATATTTATATCTGCGATATTGATTATTGCGGCTTGTTTTATTTCAAGTGAAGTGTTACAACTCATTTTATTTATATGTGCTGCACTTGTTTGTGGATTTGAACTTATTATAAACTGCGTTAAAAATATTTGCAAAGGAAAGATTTTTGATGAAAATCTTTTGATGGCAATTGCATCGGTTACTGCTTTTATCCTAGGCGAATACTTTGAAGGTGCGTTTATTGTTACGCTTTTTTCGTTTGGGGAAATGCTTGAAGGTATTGCAACGGGCAGTTCTCGTAAAAAAATCGCTGGGCTTGCAAGTTTAAAGAGCACGGTCGTTCATCTAATAGATAAAACTGGAATTAAAGATGCTAAGCCTGAAGACGTTGAAGTCGGTTCTTTTATTGAAGTTAGAAAAGGGGAACGAGTTGCAATAGACGGTTTTTTAATGGGTGCGCCCGTTGAACTTGACGTAAAGGCAATAACTGGCGAGAGTAAACTTGCACTTGTCCGTAACGGTGAAACTGTTTTTAGCGGTGCAATAAACGTTGGAGATGCTTTTGTTATTAAAACTAAAAAACTTTATAAAGATAGCAACGTTGAACGCATAATTCAACTTGTAGAAGGGGCTACTTCTAAAAAGGCAAAAAGCCAAAAATTTATAAGTGCATTTGCAAAAGTTTATACGCCGATTGTATTGTTTCTTGCTGCAATCATTGCATTTGTCGTTCCGCTATTTGACAATATGAATTTTGTTAAATGGATTTATAAAAGCCTATCGTTTTTAGTGGTTTCTTGTCCGTGTGCATTAGTAATTTCCGTTCCTTTAGCATTTTTTGTCGGTATTGGTGCGCTTGCTAAAAATGGTGTGCTAGTAAAGGGCAGTAACTTCATTGAAAAACTAGCGAAATCAAGTGTCTTTGTGTTTGACAAAACTGGCACTTTGACTAAGGGAGAGTTTGAAATTGATGAAGTTAGAACGTTTAATGGCTTTAGTTGTGAAGAGATATTAAAACTTATATATCCTTTAGAAATTAAATCAAATCATCCTATATCAAAGGTTATAGTTAATAGTATTGAAAAGAGCGAATATATTGCAAGTGGTGTTAGTGAAATTGCTGGGTGCGGGATGATTGGCAGTATTGATGGAAAAAGTATTTTAGTAGGTAACGAACTTTTGTTACAAGAAAACAATATAGAAATCGTTAAAAGCGAATATTTTGGTACGCAGATTTTTGTTGCTGTTGACGGAAAGCACGCTGCTAGTATTTTATTAAAAGACGCTGTAAAACCAAATAGTGTCTTGGCTGTAAATAAACTTAAAAAATTAGGCGTTAAAAAAACTTATATGTTATCAGGCGATAACGTTGTAGTTGCTAACGAAGTTGGTAAAAGCGTTGGAATTGATGATGTTTTTGCTCAGTTATTGCCCGAAGATAAATTAAAAACATTTAAAGAAATATCTAAAGATGAAAAGGGTATAAAGGTTTACGTTGGAGATGGTATTAACGATAGCCCAACACTTGCCGCTTCAGACGTTGGCGTTGCTATGGGCGGAATGGGTAGTGAAATTGCTATGGAAAGTGCCGACGTTATCATTATGAACGACGATTTAATTAAACTTCCGTTTGCAGTTAAATATTCGAAAAAAATCAAGAGTGTTGTAACGTTTAATATCGTGTTTTCAATAGCGGTTAAAGTTTTAATAATGTTGTCTAGTGTGATTTTTAGCGTTCCTATTTGGCTAGCGATGTTTGGTGACGTTGGAGTAATGATTTTTGCGGTTATAAATTCTTTATGCTGTTCAATCAATAAAGATAAATAGTAAAAGGGCGAACAAATTTGTTCGCCCTTTTAGTTATTTTTTAATTTCTTTTATTAAAAGTCGTTCAAGTAAAGCAACGAAAGCGTACATAAGGGTTGCTAAGGCGCAAAGAACAACTGTTGCAGCCATAACTAAGTCAAGTTTAAAAACTTGGCCGCCGTATACGATTAGATAACCTAAGCCTGCTCTCGAAACTAAATATTCGCCCATAATAGAGCCAACCCAAGCAAGCCCAACACTAATCTTTAGCATACTGATTAGAGTAGGAAAACTTCCGGGTATAACTAATTTTGTCAATGTTTGAAATTTAGTCGCACCCATTGATTTAAGCAATAAAATCTTGTTTTTATCCGTTGATAAAAAGCCGTTAAGCATGGTCATAATCGCTACGATTACGCCTATTAAAATTGCCATAAAAATTATTGCTTTACTTCCACTTCCACACCAAACAATAATGATTGGACCTAGAGCAATTTTGGGTAAACTATTTAGGACTACGATATAAGGTTCTAAAATGCGTCTTAAACGTTCTGACCACCAAAGAATAAGAGCAACTACAAAACCAACCCCAACCGCTATAAGAAAGCCTAAAACAGTTTCGTATAATGTTATAAGCATATGGTAAAAAAGATTATTTTCTACCCATAAGTCTTTTATTGTTAAAACTATTTTTGACGGACTACTAGTTATAAAGGAATCGATAATGTTTAAAGTTGCAAATAGTTCCCAAAGTCCTAAAAGTAGGGCAAGGATAATAAATCGCATAGAAAATATAAAGATATTTTCTCGTTTTACTTTTTTAATATATAGAAGATGTTTGGGTGAAAATTGAGTTGTATCTTTCTTCATTAGTGTAACTCCTTCCATATTTTTTCAAACCAAATACTGAATTCTTTATCTTCTCTTTTCTTTAATGGGGTTGCTCCTTCAATAGTTGGTCTAAAAATGCATTTAACCTTTGCTGGCCTATCGGTTAGGACTATGATTTTGTCAGACATAGAGATTGCTTCAGATATGTCGTGGGTAACTAAAACTGCAGTTTTTTGCTCGTGTTTTATAATTTTATATACGTCATCGCAAACGGATAGGCGTGTTTGAGAATCTAAAGCAGAAAACGGTTCATCAAGTAGTAAAAGCGACGGATTAGAAACAAGCGTGCGAATAAGCGCGGCGCGTTGCCGCATACCGCCCGATAATTGTGATGGATATTTTTTCTTAAATTCGCTTAATCCGTATTTTTCAAGTAAATTGTTTGCAAATTCTTTTGTTTGTTCATTAATACTCTTTTTTATTTCTAGCGGAAGATAAACGTTTTTTTCTATTGTTCGCCACGGAAAAAGTTGGTCTTTTTGCAGCATATACGCCAAATTATCGTGAGATGGAGTAGAGTTGCCATTTATGAAAATTTCGCCTTCAGTTGCTTTGATAAGCCCAGCAATCAATGATAATATCGTTGTTTTTCCGCAGCCTGACGGTCCAATAATTGAAGTAAATTCGCCGTCCAAACAGTCAAAACTTAAGTTTTCAACCGCTTTTATTTCATCACTAACCGTATAGTAGGTTAGCGAAACGTTTTTCAGTTCAAGTAGTTTTTTCATTTTTTCCGCCGTAAGTTATAAATTTTTAACCGAATATTTCTTTTGCAAACGAGTTATCAACTAATTTATTGAATGGAACTTTCCTATCTAATTCGCCTGCATTTTGCATAATAGTTTGTAATCTTTCAAAACTTTGTTCGGTTGCTTGTAAATTAGTTTTCCATGCGTCTATTGCTTTGTAACTTTTTATTGAAGTTTCAATTGAAGTAATGGACGTTGAAGGAAATTGTTTTACTATCGCTTCAGCAACTTCATATTCGGTGTGTGTTGCCATAAATTCGTGTGCTTTTTTTATCGCTCTTAAAAAACCTTTAACAGTATCGGCATTATTTTTAAGATAACTGTCTAAAGCAATAAATGAAGTGTAGGGGATTTCGCCAGCCTGAGCGCCAACACTTGCCACAACGTGCCATTTGCCACTTGCTTGATATTCGGAAGCAGTTGGCTCAAACACCGTGCAATAGTCCGCTGTTCCACCTAAAAACGCGCTTGTCATAAGGTTGAATTGAACGTCAAAATTAAGTGTAAAGTCCTTGCCGTTTTGCATGCCTAATTCGTTTAGTACGTACTCAAAGGTCATTGCGGGGACGCCGCCTTTTCTACCTGCAAGAATTTCTTTGTCTTTTAAGTTACTCCACTCAAAATCTGGTTCAGCAATTCTTGAAACCAAGAAAGAGCCGTCTTTTTGGGTTAGTTGACCAAATACTTTTGGTGCGTCTTTTTTGCCTTGATTTTGAACGTAAATAACGGTTTCGGGGCCCATTAAACCTATATCTGCAGTTCCAGATAAAATTGCGGTCATAGAGTTATCAGCACCGCCGCCGTTGGTAAGTTCAATAGTTATGTTTTCTTCACTAAAGTAACCTTTTTCAATCGCTAAGTATAAAGGTGCGTAAAACACCGAGTGTGTTACTTCGTTAAGCCTTATTGTGCCAGAATCTTTTTCTTGGCATGCCGATAAGGGGAAAAGAAAAAGAATAAGGGATAGAAAGAGTGCTATAATTTTTTTCATTTATTTCTCCTAAGAAAATTTTTATAATTTATTGTATGAAAAAATTTTTATATTTGACAATGCTGTCGATAATGATTGACTTTAGAAAAAATATTATATATAATATTCGGGTATAGTAAAAAGGAGAAATAGCCTTATGGATATGGCAAAAACTTACAATCCTTCGGAGTTTGAGAAGGATATTTATCAGGAATGGGAAAGTAACGGGTATTTTAAGGCGCACGTTGATGCTAATAAATTACCGTTCACTATCGTTATACCGCCGCCCAATATTACTGGTCAGTTACATATGGGGCACGCTTTGGATGAAACTTTGCAAGATACTCTTATTAGATTTAAGCGTATGCAAGGTTACAGTGCGCTTTGGCTCCCTGGTACTGACCACGCATCTATTGCAACCGAAGTTAAAATCGTTGAACAAATGGCTAAAGAAGGCATTACTAAAAACGACATCGGTCGTGAAGGTTTCTTAGAACGTGCTTGGGCTTGGAAGGAAAAGTACGGCGGAAGAATTATTGAACAATTAAAAACTTTGGGTTCTTCTTGTGACTGGTCTCGTTTGGCGTTTACTATGGATGAAAAATGTTCACGCGCAGTTAAGGAAGTTTTTGTAAATCTTTACGAAAAAGGTCTAATTTATAGGGGAGATAGAATTATCAACTGGTGTCCCGAATGTAAAACTGCACTCTCTGATGCGGAAGTTGAATACGTTGAGGAAGACAGCCACCTTTGGTATATCAAATATCCCGTAAAGGATAGTGATGAATTTATTACAGTTGCAACATCACGTCCCGAAACTATGTTAGGTGATACCGCAGTTGCCGTTAACCCCAAAGATAAGCGTTACGCTAATATGAAGGGTAAATCTTTGATTTTACCTATCGTAAACAAAGAAATTCCTATCGTATTCGACGAATACGTTGAACTTGAATTCGGTACGGGCGCTGTTAAGATTACTCCCGCACACGACCCCAACGACTTTGAAGTTGGTATAAGACATAACTTAGAAGTTGTTAGAGTTATCGCTGATGATGGTTTAATGAACGAAAAAGCAGGCAAATACTGTGGTATGCCCGCTTTAGAATGTAGAGAAAAAATCGTTGAAGAATTAAAAAAACTCGGCGTTTTGGAAAAAATTGAACCGTTACACCACAACGTTGGTCATTGCTATAGATGTAACCACACCGTTGAACCTATTGTAAGTAAACAATGGTTCGTTAAGATGGAACCGCTTGCAAAACCTGCAATTGACGTAGTAAGAAAAAAGAGCGTTAAGTTTACGCCCGATAGATTTTCTAAAATTTACTTCAACTGGATGGAAAACGTTAGAGACTGGTGTATTTCACGTCAACTTTGGTGGGGACACCGTATTCCCGCATATTACTGTCAAGATTGCGGCGAAATGATGATTTCTAAAGAAGACGTAAAAGTGTGTACCAAATGCGGTAGCCATAACATTAAGCAAGATGAAGACGTTTTGGATACTTGGTTTTCATCAGCATTATGGCCGTTCTCAACTCTCGGTTATCCCGATAAGACTGAAGATTTGGAATATTTCTATCCCACAGACGTTTTAGTTACTGGTTACGATATTATTTTCTTCTGGGTTGCAAGAATGATTTTCTCTGGCTTAGAACATATGAAACGTATTCCGTTTAAAGACGTTCTTATACACGGTTTAGTTCGCGACTCACAAGGTAGAAAGATGAGTAAGTCTTTAGGTAACGGTATTGACCCAACTGAAATTATTGATAAATTTGGCGCTGATACTTTAAGATTTTCACTTATTAACGGTGTTGCTGCTGGTAGTGACATGCGTTTCTCTGATGAAAAGATTGAAGGCGCGCGCAACTTTATGAATAAGATTTGGAACGCGTCTCGTTTTGTTATCATGAATGCTGAAGATAAAACTATCAGCGATATTAAAGATTGTAAACTTTGTGCTGCTGATAAGTGGATTATCTCTAAACTCAATAAAACGGTTAGAGAAGTTACTATAAATATGGAAAAATACGAGATGGGTGTTGCGCTTGCAAACCTTTATGACTTCGTATGGACGGACTTCTGCGACTGGTATATTGAACTTACCAAACCCGTTCTTTACGGTGAAGATGAAAAAAAGCGTAACGATACGGTTAGCGTATTAGTTTATGTTTTAGGTGAAATTATTAAACTTTTACATCCTTTCGTTCCGTTTATTACTGAAAAGATTTATAAAAGTATTCCTGGTGCAAACGGCCCACTTATGCTTGCTGATTTCCCGAGATATAACTCTAAACTTAGATATCCTTCAAGCGTGAACGAAATTGAACCTGTAAAAGAAATTATTAAAACCGTTAGAAATATTAAGGCAAAAGTAGGGGCTGCTCCTTCTAAAAAGGTAACCCTTTACGCAATTACGCAAAATAAAAAGCCGCTTAAAAACGGCTCTGTGTATATTATTAAACTTGCGGGTGTGTCTGATATTCAAATAATTGAAGATAAAACGCAATTACCTAAGCAAGTGGTATCACAAGTAATTGACGGCTTTGAACTTTTCGTTCCGCTTGGAGATCTTGTTGACTTTGAACAAGAACTTGAAAGACTTAAAGGCGAACTAAACACCGTTGAAAAGGAAATTGCGCGTGCAAACGGCAAACTCTCTAACAACGGTTTCTTAGAAAAAGCACCTAAAGCGTTAGTTGATTCTGAAAGGGCAAAACTCGATAAGTATATCGATATGCGTAAAAAAATTGAAGCACAAATTGCAGACTTAAAAGGTTAATCGTTAAAGATTACTTTTCTTAAGTCTTTAGTATTGTTTCTATAATGAAAAGTATTTATATTGAACCTTGCGGCTCCCGCAAGGTTCTCTTTTATATCATCAATAAATAAGCACTCATTTGCGGTAAGATTATGTGTGACAAGTACGTGCTTATAAATGGCGGGATTTGGTTTAAGAAGCCCTAAATACGCAGAGTAAATTATATCGTCGAATTCTCTAAAGAAAGGAAAGCGATAATCGCGCTCTATAAAGTGGCGCGTCATATTAGATAAAATAAAAAGTTTATAATCTTTTTGCTTTAATTCTCTAATTAGTTCGATTATTTCGTGGTTAAAATACATATAATATTCCCAGTTGTTAAGCACGCTTTTTGCTACGCTGTGCAAGTGGACGGGGAGAGAGTTTAGAACGTTTCTATAATATTCTTCTAAAGTGATAGTATCTTCATCAAGGCGTTCCCACTCGAAGAAAAGTTTTTCTTTTAGTAGCGCGTAATCTTTGCCTTTATAAAAATGTGAAAGTAAATCATCTCTATTGAATTTTAATATAACACCAGTAATGTCGAAAATAATGTTTTTTAGCATTTAACACCTATTTACACTTCTTGTTTGCAATTTATTTTATTTATAAATTTGAAAAAAGTCAAATTATATTGGCACAAATACAAAAAAATACCATTTTTTTACATTTTTATACCATTAAATGCGCATTTTGGTATTGACAAACACAACATATTGTACTATTATGATAATATAATATATAGTAACATATATAAAATTAAGGGGTAAAATTATGAATTACAAAAACGTTGCATGGCGCAAACAAATGGAGTTAAAACTCGATTACAACAACATGATGAAAGAATACGTTGGTGAAAAGGAAGGTTTTTCAACAAAAGATATTTCTAATAGCAAAAAGATTGTTGCTGATGCTTTCGACATAGTTAAGCGTAATCGCGGTAAAGGCATGATGGGGTGGACTGAACTTCCATATAACCAAAAAGAAATTGTTGCCGATATTATTGCAACCGCAAAAGACATTAAGAAAAAGTTTGACAACTTTGTAGTGCTTGGTATCGGTGGTTCTGCGCTCGGTCCTATTGCCGTTTTTCAAGCGCTTTGTCATTTAAGACATAATGAACTTCCTAAATCAAAGAGAAAATTTCCTAAACTTTACGTAGAAGATAACGTTGACCCTGAAAGAATGGTTGCGCTTCTTGACGTGTTAGATTTAGATAAAACTATTTTTAACGTTGTAACAAAGAGCGGTGCAACAAGTGAAACTATGGCTCAATATCTTATTATCATGGACATTTTGAAAAAGAGATATGGTGATAAGGCTAAAGACCATATGATTGCAACTACTTCAGAAAGCAAAGGTAATCTCATTAAAATTGCAAAGCAAGAAAACCTTAAAACTTTCTATATTCCTGACGGGGTAGGCGGAAGATTTTCTGAACTTTGTCCAGTTGGTTTATTGCCCGCGGCAGTCGTTGGTATAGATATTAAAGAATTGCTTGCTGGCGCTGCATATATGGACAAACTTTGTAAGGTTAAAGACGTTAAGAAAAACCCTGCGCTTATCTCTGCACTTTTAGAGTATCTAGCAATGAAAAGGGGAAAGAATATTTCAGTTATGATGCCTTATGCTGATAGCCTTAAATATATTGCTGACTGGTACTGTCAACTTTGGGGTGAAAGTTTAGGTAAGGCCGTTGATAATGATGGTAATGAAGTTTTCGTTGGTCAAACCCCCGTTAAAGCGCTTGGTGTAACCGATCAACACTCACAAGTTCAACTCTATCGCGAAGGTCCGTTTGATAAGGTTATAACCTTAATCGGTGTAGAGAATTATAGAAAAACTGTTGATATTAGTGATGGTTATGCTGATATACCAGACGTATCATTCCTTTGCGGTCATACGATGAACGAACTTATCACCGCGGAAAGAAAGGCTACTGAATACGCGCTTACAACCGCTCATAGACTAAATTATACTATTACTTTGCCTGAAGTTAACGCATTTACTATCGGTGAACTTTTATATTTGTTTGAAATGGAAACAGCGTTCTGCGGTGCAATGCTTAACATCGATACCTTTAATCAACCTGGCGTTGAAGGTGGCAAAAACGCAACTTACGCGCTTTTTGGTAGAAAGGGTTATGAAAAGACTAAGGCGGAAATGGATGCAGCTCCCGCTAAAAATCAAGATTATATTTGCTAGTTATTTATGAAAAAAAAGATTAATACAAAAAAAACTGATGATATGAGTTTACCATTATATCTTTTTCATCAGGGAACAAACTATAATACTTACGATTATCTCGGCGCGCATTTTTGCGATATTAACGGTCAAAAGGGTGTGGTGTTCCGTACTTGGGCACCGCACGCAAGTAGCATTTCTGTCGTAGGTGATTTTAACGATTGGGATGATACTAAGAACGTTATGACACGCATAAGTGATGGCGGTGTTTTTGAAGCATTTATTCCTGGTGTGAAAGTTTACGATAACTATAAATTTGCCGTTAAACGCGGTAAAAATACTGTACTTAAAGCCGATCCTTATGCTTTTCATACAGAAACGCCCGCGGGTACTGCATCAAAGATTTACGACGTTGACGGCTATGAGTGGGGGGACGCTGAGTTTATTAAAAACAAAACTGCACCTTACAACAAGCCAATGAACATTTACGAAGTAAACCTTGCATCGTGGAAGCGCCATTTGGACGGTAATTATTATACTTACCGCGAACTAGCAATAGAGTTAGTTGATTACGTTGTCGATATGGGCTATACCCACGTGGAATTTATGCCTATTTCTGAGTATCCGTTCGACGGCTCTTGGGGGTATCAAGTAACTGGATATTACGCGCCTTCATCTAGGTTTGGTACGCCTAAAGATTTTATGTATTTAGTCGACAAGTTCCATCAAAAAGGGATTTCAGTCATAGTTGACTGGGTGCCAGCGCATTTTCCCAAAGATTTGCACGGACTTTATGAGTTTGACGGTTCGCCTTGTTATGAAAACCAAGGCTGGGATAGAAAAGAACATAAAACTTGGGGCACGCGCCTTTTTGACTGGGGGAGAAATGAAGTTCAAAGTTTTCTTGTTTCTAACGCAGTATTTTTATTCGAAAAATACCACGTTGACGGGTTAAGAGTTGATGCGGTTGCATCAATGCTCTATCTTGACTACGATAGAAAAGAAGGGGAATGGATCCCTAATGAATTTGGTGGCAATCAAAACTTAGAAGCTATTGCGTTTTTCAAAAAACTAAATACTGTTATTTTTGAAAAGTATCCTAATGCGCTTATGATTGCTGAAGAATCAACCGCGTTTTCAATGATTACTAAGCCTGTGTGTGATGGTGGGCTAGGTTTTAACTATAAGTGGAATATGGGTTGGATGAACGACGTTTTGTCGTACGTTCAATGTGATCCGTATTTTAGATCGGGTATACACGATAAGTTGACCTTTTCAATGTGCTATGCTTTTAGTGAAAATTACGTTTTACCTATATCACACGATGAAGTTGTTCACGGAAAGAAATCACTACTCGATAAAATGTTTGCGCATAGGATAGAAGATAAGTTTTCATCTCTTAGAGCATTTTGGCTTTATATGTACGCGCACCCTGGAAAGAAGTTATCTTTTATGGGGAATGAGTACGGTCAGTTCAAGGAGTGGGATTATAAGGAAGGACTTGAGTTTTTTATGCTTGATTATGTCTATCATAATAAACTTTTTAAGTTCAATAAAAGACTTAACCACTTCTATAAAGAATGTTCTCCGCTATATGAAATTGAAGATAGTTGGGATGGTTTTGAGTGGATTGCCGTTGATGAAAAAGATAATAACGTTTTAGCGTTTAAGCGAAAAGATTTAAGCGGTAACGAACTTGTTGCAATCATAAACTTTTCGGGTGCGGATTATAACGAATACCGTCTAGGGCTTGATAAAGGTGTTTACAAGGCTGTTTTGTGCTCGGATGACAAATGCTATGGCGGAAATGGAATTCTAAAGAAAAAGACCTTTAAAACGGTAAAAAGGAGCGCACATGGTAAAGGCACTTCAATTACCGTTTCATTACCAAGATTTAGCGGAATGTATTTAATAAAACAAGGTAAATAATTTAAGGAGTTTATTGTATATGATAAGGAAGAAAAAATGTGTTGCAATGCTTTTAGCAGGTGGACAAGGCAGTAGACTTTATGCTTTAACAACAAATATCGCAAAACCTGCGGTATCTTTTGGCGGTAAGTATAGAATTATAGATTTCCCGCTTTCAAACTGTATCAATTCTGGTATTGATACGGTGGGCGTACTTACTCAGTACCAGCCCTTAATTTTGAATAATTATATAGGTAACGGTCAGCCTTGGGATATGGATAGAAACTTTGGTGGCGTTCATATTTTACCGCCTTATCAAGGAAAAAACTCTTCCGACTGGTATAAGGGCACGGCAAACGCTATTTATCAAAACTTAAGGTTTATTAAACAATACAACCCTGACTACGTTTTGATTTTGTCGGGCGACCATATCTATAAAATGAATTATTCTTTAATGGTTAACTTCCACAAGTTAAGCGGTGCTGACTGTACTATTGCAGCAATAGACGTACCTATTGAAGAAGCGTCAAGATTTGGTATTTTAAATACTAGAGAAGACGGCTCTATTTATGAGTTTGAAGAAAAGCCTAAAAAACCCAAGTCAACGTTAGCATCAATGGGGATATACGTATTCTCAACAGATAAACTTTGTAAGTACTTAGAAGAAGATAACGCTGACGCGCAATCTTCAAACGACTTTGGTAAAAACGTTCTTCCAAAGATGCTTAACGCGGGCGAAAAGATGATGGCTTATAAATTTGACGGATACTGGAAAGACGTTGGAACGATCGATTCGCTGTTTGAAGCAAATATGGACTTGCTTGGAGATAATCCTAAATTTGACGTTGGCGATTCTTCTTGGAAAATTCAATCAAGAAGCCCGCTCGCTCCGCCGCAATATATAGGTGAAGGTGCAAAAACTGATAACAGCATCATTATGTCGGGCTGTGAAATTTTTGGTACGGTTGAAAATTCAGTTTTGGCAAGCGACGTTGTTGTAAAAAAGGGTGCTGTAGTTAAAAACAGTATTATTATGGGCGATTGCACTATTGAAGAAGATGCAGTAATTGAATATTCAATACTTGACGAAAACGTTGATATAGGCAAAGGCGCGAGTGTCGGTTGTGCAAAATCTGAAGGCAAGGGTATTGCCGTTATTGGTAGAAACGTTAAAGTTGGTGCAGGCGCAAAGGTTGAAGGTTGTAAAATTATCGACCAAGATTTAGTAAAGGGGGAAAATTAACATGAAAGCAGTTGGTATTATCTTTTCTAATATTCACGACGATGCTGTTCCCGAACTTGCTAGAATTAGAACGCTCGGTTCAATCCCATTTGGCGGTCGTTACCGTTTAATCGACTTTCCGTTATCAAATATGGTTAACTCTGGTATTGATACGGTTGGTATTATCACCAAGAGCAATTATCAGTCTTTGATGGACCACGTTGGTAGTGGTAAGGACTGGGATTTGGCAAGAAAAGACGGTGGTGTAATTATTCTTCCACCTTTTGGCGATACTTCAAGCAGTAGTTTATATACTTCACGCTTGGAAGCGTTAAAGGGCATAACTAGTTTTTTATTCCGCGCGGATGAAGAATACGTTGTTATGACCGACTGTGATTCTATTAGTAGAATAAATTATCGCGACGTAATCGAATACCATATTCGCAACAAAGCGGATATTACACTCGTTTATAAGAAGTACGAGAACGGCACTTATTCAGCTAAAAACGCTACTACTTTTGATATTGAAGACGGTAGAATTGTCAGCGTAAATTATAAGGAAAAACTTAACGATAAATATTCAAACGTGTTTACTAACATTTTCGTTATGAAAAAATCGCTTTTGCAAAATATCGTTATGGATAGTATTTCACACAATAAACGCCACTTTATGACAGACGTTATTGCCGAAAACGTTGATGCGCTCAATATTATGGGTTTTGAACACACCGGCGTTTATGAAGCCATAACATCACTTCAAGCGTATTACGACAGCAATATGAAGATGTTAGACGCTAACGTTAGACACGAAGTATTTGGCGATAGAAGTGTGTTTACGAAGATTAGAGACTCTGCACCAACTAAGTACGGCAACAGCGCAATCGTTAAAAATTCTATGATTGCTGACGGCTGTATTATTGAAGGCGAAGTTGAAAACAGTATTTTATTTAGAAACGTTAAAGTAGCAAGGGGAGCGGTTGTTAAGAACAGTATCGTTATGCAAAACACCGTTCTTGGTGAAAACAGTTCATTAAACTGCATTATTGCTGATAAAAACGTTACTATCCGTGATAGAAAGGTGCTTTCAGGTAGCGAAAATCATCCATTCTATATCGGTAAAGGTATAATGATTTAAGGAGAAAATAATGGCTAGTACTAAAACGACAACAAAATCTACTACTAAAGCAAAAACTACAAAGTCGGCTGAAGTAAAAACCAAAAAAACAACAAAAAAATTACCTGAGATAAAGGTGATAAAGAAGAAAAAAATAGTTTTCTTAGGCTCGGAGGCAGCGCCTTTCATAGCAACGGGTGGTTTAGCGGACGTGCTAGGCTCGCTTCCTAAAGCGCTTGCTAAAAATAAAGATCTTGACGTCAGCGTGATTTTGCCGCTCTATAGCAGCATTAACCAAGAATTTAGGGCTAAGTTTAAGTTCTTAACTGATTTTAAGGTTTCAGTTGGTTGGCGCTTGCAATATGCTGGAGTATTTTATTACGAATATCAAGGCGTAAAATTCTATTTTATTGATAACGAATATTATTTTAAGCGTGAAGGCAATATTTATGGATTTTATGACGACGGGGAAAGGTTTGCATACTTTTCACGCGCGGCGCTCGATACTTTGTCAAGATTAGATATATATCCCGACGTTTTGCATTGTAATGACTGGCAAACGGCAGCGGCAATCATTTACCTAAAGGGCATGTATTACGGCGATGAAAAGTTTAATAAGATTAAAACCGTATTTACTATCCACAACATTGAATATCAAGGTAAGTTTGATATGTTTACCTTCGGTGATTTGTTTGGGTTTAGCGATACTTTGAGAGAAAAAGTTGAGTTTGACGGAATGGTTAACCTTATGAAAGGTGCAATTGAAATGTCTGACATCGTTTCAACGGTTAGCCCAACTTACGCTGAAGAAATAAAAACGCCTTTCTTTGCGCACGGTTTAGACGGAATTATCAATAGAAACGCGCAAAAAGTATACGGTATATTAAACGGCATAGACGTTGATTATTATAATCCCAAAACTGACAAATATCTATTTGCAAACTATACTGATAAAGATTTGTCTGGTAAAGCGGTTTGTAAGGCGGAACTTCAAAAAATGCTTAATCTTCCAGTAAGGGGCGACGTGCCGATTATAGCAATTATATCTCGACTTGTCTCACATAAAGGGCTTGATATTGTTAAGGCAGCAATTGAAGATTTGCTTACTCAAGACGTGCAAGTAGTAATACTTGGTAAAGGCGAAATAGGTTATGAAAATTACTTTACGCATTTATCACATTGTTATGGTGGAAAGTGTGTAACTGTAATTGCATTTAACCAAGATTTATCAAGAAAAATCTATTCTGGTGCAGATATTTTCTTAATGCCGTCAAAGATGGAACCGTGCGGGCTTTCACAAATGATTGCAAGCCGTTACGGCACAGTTCCAGTAGTTCGTGAAACTGGCGGGCTTAACGATAGTATTAAAGCGTACACAGGCGTTAAAGGTAACGGATTTACCTTCCACGATTATAACGCACACGATATGCTTTACGTAATAAATGAAGCGATTAGGACTTTTAAGGATAAAGAAAAATGGTTAGACGTTCAAAACCGTGCAATGACAACTGATTTTTCTTGGAAAGTTCAAGCTGGGGAATATGAGAAACTTTACAACAAATAATTTACTTTACAGGAGCAAACAATTATGACAGAAAAAGAGGCAGTCGGACTTATAAAGAGTAAACTTTCAAAGTATTTCGGCGTTGGACCTAAAGAAGCAAACAAAGAACAAGTTTATAAAGCACTAGTTATGTGTATTAGAGATATTCTTCTTGAAAAACGCAGTGCATTTAATAAAAAATACCGTGAAAAAGGTGGTAAAAGAGTTTATTATCTTTGCATGGAATTTTTGCTTGGTCAATCACTTAAAAACAACACTTACAACTTAAGTATTCAAGACGTATTAAATAATGCTTTAAAGAAAGAATTTAATTGTTCTTTAGAAGAATTATACGATATGGAGCCAGATGCGGGCTTAGGTAACGGTGGTCTGGGTAGACTTGCTGCGTGTTTTATGGATGCGCTTGCAAGCCAAAACTATCCCGCAATGGGCTACTCAATAAGATATGAATACGGCTTGTTTAAGCAAAAACTTGTTGACGGTTGGCAAATGGAACTTCCTGATATTTGGCTTCCTGGCGGCGAAGTTTGGCTTACTCAACGCCAAGATAAAATTTATAAGGTTAAGTTTGACGGGCATTTGAAAGAATACTGGACGGAAAACGGCTTAAAAATCGACCATTTTGACGCAAAAGAAGTTGAAGCGGTTGCTTACGATATGATGATTTCAGGTAAAGACAGTGAAGCCGTTTCAGTTCTTAGACTTTGGAAGGCGCAAAATATCCGCGACTTCGATATGAAAACCTTCTCGCAAGGCGATTATATTCGCAGTATGCAAGAAGATAACGAAGCCGACCTTATTTCTAAGGTTTTATATCCGTCAGACAACCACTTTGAAGGTAAATCTTTAAGGCTCAAACAACAATACTTGCTAGTATCTGCTGCGCTTCAAGATATCGTAAACGATCACGAAAAGCGTTACGGCTCGCTAGATTCTTTACCAGACAAGGCAGCAATTCACATTAACGACACGCACCCCGCACTTTGTATTCCCGAACTTATGCGTATTTTGATGGATGAAAGGGGATATTCTTGGGATGATGCGTGGAGCATCGTTACTAGAACGGTTGCATACACAAATCACACCGTCATGAGTGAAGCGTTGGAAAAGTGGAGTGAAGATTTAATTGCAAGAAGATTGCCGCGTATCCACATGATTTTAAGAGAAATCAACCAAAGATTTTGTGCTGATATGTGGAATAGATTCCCTGGTGACTGGGATAAGATTGACAGAATGAGTATTTTCTCCCACAGTCAAATCAAAATGGCAAATTTAAGCGTTGTTGCGTCTCATACTGTTAACGGTGTTTCAGCACTTCACAGTGGAATTATAAAGAATAGTATTTTTAAAGATTTCTATGACGTTTATCCCGAAAAGTTTACTAATGTTACCAACGGTATTGCGCATAGACGTTGGCTTTGTCAATCTAACCCCGAACTCTGCGCGCTACTTAACGATTGCATAGGCGATGGTTACGTTATGGATGCAAGTAAACTTATCGATTTTAAGAAGTTTGAAAATGATAAGACCGTACTTGCTAAACTCAATGAAATTAAGCATATAAAGAAACTGCAGTTCTGTGATTTTGCAAGTAAAAAGCAAGGGTTTAAGATTAACCCCGACTCACTTTTTGACGTTCAAGCAAAAAGACTACACGAATATAAACGTCAATTGCTAAATGCGCTCTATATTATTTCACTCTATAATGACTTGAAAGAAAACCCCGATCTTCCTATGCAACCGAAAACCTTTATTTTTGGTGCAAAGGCAGCGCCCGGCTATTACTTTGCGAAGCAAATTATTAAACTTATTTGTTGCTTGAGTGAAGATATTAGAAAACACCCCAAAATTAACGAAAAATTAAATGTTGTTTATATGGAAGATTACTGTGTTTCTATGGCTGAAAAACTTATGCCTGCAACTGAAATTAGTGAACAAATTTCTCAAGCGGGTAAAGAAGCGAGCGGAACTGGTAATATGAAGTTTATGATTAACGGTGCTCTAACTATCGGCACGCTTGACGGGGCAAACGTTGAAATTAGAGAAGCGTGCGGGGATGATAATATCTTTATATTTGGGCTTACCACTCAAGAAGTTGATAGACTTTGGGCGCAGGGTTATAACGCGTCTGAATTCTACGTAAATAATAAGAAGTTAGAAAGGGTTATTAACGCGCTTAACGTTGGCTTCAACGGTCAAACCTTTACTGATATTGCTCAGTATTTGCTCACTGGAAGCCCAGTTGCTGATCCTTATATGTGTCTTGCAGACTTCGGTGCGTTTAGCGACGTTCATGCTAAGGCAGATAAAGTATATCAAGATAAAATGTTGTGGGCAAAGAAGAGTTTAAATAACATAGCAACCGCAGGTATATTTGCTGCGGATAGAAGTATCCGCGATTACGCTAACACAATTTGGAAACTAAAGAGTATTAAATAAATGTATTACAACCCATTAGACGTATTTTATAAAAGTCATACGGGTGCCGTGCCTTTCAATAAACGGTTAACTATCAGAGTCAAAGGTAATTTTGACTCTGTAGTTTTGCTTGTCCAAAAAGATGGTGAAACCATTGATAACCGTATTGATATGCTTAAGGATGGCGATGTGTTTATGTGTGACATAATGCTACCTATTGGGTTGTATTTTTATTGTTTTGACCTTGGTAGCGGTTATTTTTTAGGACAAAACAACAATATGCAAGGAGAAATCACTTCAACTCCTACGCGTTTTCAATTATCTATCTTTGATAGTGAATTTAGCGTGCCTAGTTGGCTTGGTGGCGGTATAATTTATCAAATTTTTCCCGACAGATTTAATAGGGTTAATAAAAACTCTAGCGTATCATCTGATAAGATTTTGCACGATAACTGGGATGATATGCCTATATATGAACCAAACGAAAAAGGACAAGTTGTAAACAATGACTTTTTTGGTGGAGATTTGCAAGGTATTATTGAAAAACTGCCATATTTAGAAGAACTCGGCGTTAGTGTGATTTATCTTAATCCAATCTTTAAAGCGTTTTCTAATCATCGCTATGATACTGGCGATTATATGCAAATAGATGAATTGCTTGGGACTGCAGAAGATTTTAAGTTGCTTATAAAAAAGGCTAATGAGCACGGAATAAAAATTATTTTAGACGGTGTTTTTAATCATACTGGCGATGATAGTGTTTACTTTAATAAATACGGTAAATATGATTCAATAGGTGCTTATAATTCAAAAGAGTCTAAGTATTACGACTGGTATAATTTTAAGTCTTATCCTAACGATTATGAAGCGTGGTGGGGTATAAAAGTATTGCCTGCGGTAAATGAATCAAACGCTGATTATGTTGACTTTATAACTGGCAAAAACGGTGTAATTGAGCATTATACAAAGATGGGTATAGGCGGTTGGCGTTTAGACGTTGTTGATGAACTTCCAAGTAGTTTTGTTAGAAATATACGCTCGGCTGTTAAACGTAATAATAAAGATGCAGTCTTAATAGGCGAAGTTTGGGAAGATGCGTCAAATAAAATTGCTTATGGAGTGCGTAGAGAATATTTTTTAGGTAAAGAACTCGATTCAGTAATGAACTATCCACTGAAGAATGCCATTATTAATTTTGTTAGAAACGGCGATGCGAAAGTACTTAGTTTTACTGTGAAAGAACAAATCGACCATTATCCCGAAAGCGTACTTAATTCTTTAATGAATATCTTATCAACTCACGATACGTGTAGGCTTATTACTTCGCTTTGTGGGTCTGATATGAGCGGTAAATCGAAGGCGGAAATGTCTAAGACGTTTATATCTGAAAACGACCTTGCAGCCGCCATAAATAAGGTTAAAATTGCATCACTATTACAGTTTACGCTTTGCGGCGTGCCGTGTATTTATTACGGGGATGAAGCGGGTATGCAAGGCTATATCGATCCGCTGAATAGAAGAACTTACCCTTGGGGTAAAGAAAATAAAGAACTTATTTCTTGGTATAAGTTTTTAGGTAATATTCGCAAAGAATATTCGTGTTTTGCAGGTGGTAAGTTTAAAGAAGTTTACGCTGACAATGGCGCGTTTATTTTTGAAAGAATTGATGAAAACGCTGAACTTCTTATCGCCGTAAATCTTTCGAAAGAGCCGCTTTCTTTATCTTTTGACGGAGTTTTAACTGATTTAATATCAAATAAAGAATTTGATGGCGGAGTGGATTTGAAAGAGAACGACTATATGATTTTATTAAAAAAATAGTTAATTTTATTTGTAATTGGTTGACAGTTATAAAAAAAGGTGCTATTATAAAACAAATAAATAAACCGTTGATGTAAAGTAGTAGGTTTCGCTTTAGTCTATAGAGAGTTTGCGGGTGGTGAAAGCAAGCGGCGGGCGGTTCTGAATGGATTACTGAGGGCAGTGGCGAAGTAACAGTAGTCATTGACGCGGGCTTAGCGTTAAAATGGCAAGATATGATGGTATCTTAATAAGGCAAACATTGTTTGTGAAAATGGGTGGCAACACGGATAAATTCGTCCCATAAAGGCGTTTTTACCGTGTTTTTATTTTGTTTTTACCGTTTGCTAATAAACATAAGGAGAAATAATTATGAAAGACAAAAAAATTCCTACCAAAATATTCCTTTCGGAGAGTGAACTTCCTAAATACTGGTATAATATGAATGCGGTTATGAAAGATAAGCACGAACCCGCATTAAATCCCAAAACCTTAAAACCGTGCACTTTAGAAGATTTTAGCGAAGTTTTCTGTGAAGAACTTGCTAAACAAGAATTGAACTTTACCGATGAATATATTGAAATTCCTGAAGAAGTTCAAGACTTTTATGCAATGATTCGTCCGTCACCTTTAACTAGAGCGTATTGCTTAGAAAAGGTTTTAGATACTCCCGCTGAAATTTACTATAAGTTTGAAGGTAACAACACATCAGGCTCACATAAACTTAACTCTGCTATTGCGCAAGCATATTATGCAAAAGAACAAGGTTTAACTTCACTTACGACCGAAACTGGTGCAGGTCAATGGGGTACGGCGCTTTCTATGGCGTGCGCTTATTATAATATGGATTTAACCGTTTTTATGGTAAAATCTAGCGCAGAACAAAAGCCGTTTAGAAAAGCCGTTATCGAAACTTATGGCGGTAAGGTTATTCCTAGTCCGTCTGAAACGACCAAGGTTGGTAGAAAGATTTTAGAACAATTCCCCGGAACTGGTGGGTCGCTTGGTTGTGCTGTTTCGGAAGCAACTGAAAAAGCACTTGAAACGCCCAACTGTAAGTATGTTTTGGGTAGCGTAATGGATCACGTTGTGCTTCATCAATCAATTATCGGTTTAGAAACTAAAATTGCTCTTGATAAATACAATATTGAGCCCGACGTTCTTATTGCTTGCGTTGGCGGTGGATCTAACTTCGGTGGTTTTATTGCTCCGTTTGTTAAAGACGTTATTAATGGAACTGCAAAATATAAGATTATAGGTGTTGAACCTAAATCTTGTCCGTCGCTCACTCGTGGTAAATACGCTTACGACTTTGGTGATACTGGTAAAATGACTCCGCTTCTTAAAATGTGTACGCTTGGCAACGGATTTATGCCCGCAGTTAGCCACTCTGGCGGACTTAGATATCACGGTATGAATCCTATCGTTTCTAAACTTTATCACGACGGTTATATCGATGCGGTTGCAGTTGAACAAACTAGAGTATTTGAAGCAGCCGTTACTTTTGCTAAATCTGAAGGTATTCTTCCTGCGCCCGAATCTTCACACGCAATAAGGGTTGCTATTGACGAAGCGCTCAAATGCAAAGAAACTGGCGAAAAGAAAAAGATTGTATTCTGCTTAACTGGTACTGGCTACTTTGACCTTGCTGCGTACAGTGCGTATAACGCAAAAACTATGAGCGATTACGTTCCTACTGAAGAAGACTTGAAAAAGGGCTTTGATTCACTTCCTGCTGTTGAGTAATCAAATTTAATTTTTTGCTAATAATACTTGCATTATGTGGCAAAATATATTATAATAAATGTATAAAAAATTTGGAGGAAACTTAGATGGCAACTGTCGATAAGGTAAAAGAACTTATTGCTCAGCAATTAAACAAATCAGTTGATGAAATCACTGAAGATAAGGATATTGTAAAAGATTTAGGTGCTGACTCACTTGACGTTGTTGAAATGCTTATGAGTTTAGAAGAAGAATTCAACGTTACCGTTCCTGAAGAAGATGCTGTTAACATTAAAACTGTTGGCGATATCGTTAAAATGATTGAAGGTAAATAATAATCGAATAGAAAACGCCGTTGCAAATTGCAACGGCGTTTTTGTTATTCAAGAAGAAAAGCCTACCAAATTTAGTAGGCTTTTTATATTATTGATTTTTGAAAATTTTAGAGAAGAATTTATTTACGTCAATTTTATTGAACGCGTTTCTCAATACGAACGCAAGCGGTATATTTATAATTATAATTCCACCAGTAATTGCTAAGTGATGCCAGTATTCAGATAGGGGCAGCATAACGGTGAGTGAGAGTAGGTTGCTTATCTGCCCGTTGAATGATAGGTAAGTGAGCGTTAGAATAATCAAAGTCGTCAGCGTAAACAAAATTGTTCTAAACATATTGAAAGGTCTACAAGTCATAAACAAGTTGATTAAACCAACGTAAGTCAAAACGTAAATGCCCATAGTTTCGTAAATCATTTGGTCTGGGGAGTACATATTGACAAAAATTCTTGCTGTTTCAACCATTAAAACGCTAAGAACCATCAATACACCCGCGGGTAATGATTTTGCGATGACTTTGTTTATAAAACTACCTTCAACGCGAGAATCGTTGGGTTGGAATGATAGTAGTGTTGAAGGAATACCCGCTATGAAAACTTCAAACATTATCATATTTGAAAGTTTGTAGGGATAAGCGGTCATGTACGGTAGGAACAAGGTTATAACCGCCATAAGCATTGTGAAAATCGTTTTCATTAAAAATAGTGATGCGGAACTTTGTACGTTGTTGATAACGCGCCTACCTTCATGAACGATTTTAGGCATTGAATTAAAGTTATTATCCATTAATACAATGTGTGATACGTTGCGAGCGGCATCACTACCAGCGGCAACTGAAATAGCGCAATCGGCCTCCTTAAGCGCAAGAATGTCGTTTACGCCGTCGCCAGTCATTGCGGTTACGTGCCCAGCGGCCTTTAATGAGCGAATAAGTATTGCTTTTTGTTCGGGGGAAACTCTGCCAAAAACCGTATACTTATTTGCAGCGTCTTCAACTTCTTTTTCACTTAAACCTTCTAAACTTATGTATTGTTCAGCGTTGGGAATACCTACGCGTTTACTAACTTCAGAAACGGTTAAGGGATTGTCGCCCGATATAACTTTTACTGCTACGTCGTTTTCTTTGAACCATGCAATCGTTTTAATTGCATCTTCACGAACGTTGTCTGCAATAATAAACAAGCTTAACGGAGTAAAATCTCTAGGTAAGAAGTTTTCTGCAAGCGGGGTATCGGTGTGTGCAAACACAAGCACTCTTAAACCACGCTTAGCATATTCGTTTACCTTTTGGGCAATTTTTGCATACTCATTGTTAGTTAAAACAAATTCTGGAGCGCCAAAAGCAAACGTGCCTATATCGCTGAAAGTAACCGCAGATAACTTTCTTGCTGAGTTAAAGGGTAGGGTGAAAGCGGGGGAATAAACTTCATTTTCGCTAAAGAATTGTTTTAACGCTAAAGCAGTTTGGTTATCGGCTTTTAGTGCGCGTAGCATAGAGCCCATAATTTCTTCAGTATTGTAATCAGTTTCACACAAAGGCACAACTTCGCTAACAGTCATTTCGCCGTTGGTTATCGTACCAGTTTTATCAAAACAAATCATATCTACTCGCGCGAGCATTTCGAGCGAATATAAGTCTTGAACAAGCGTGTTGTGTTTGGCAAGTTTAATAATGCCAACCGCAAGCGCAACGCTTGTTAATAAAAACATTCCTGATGGAATCATCCCGATAACGGGGGTGGAAGTTTTATAAATGGCAGTTGCAAAGTCTTCAGTTATAGATGACTTAAGTATCCACGCAATTGCGATAGGGATAATTAAGCAGATAATAACTTTGATAATAGTTTTAAGCGAACTCATTATTTCAGAGTGCGGGCGTTTGTATTGTTTTGCTTTAGCGGAAAGCGTTTCAACGTAATTTTCTTTACCGACTTTTTCCGCTCTAGCGTAGCAAGTGCCAGAAGTAATAAAACTACCAGCAAGCAGCATTTCTCCAACGCGTCTTTTAATAGCGATAGATTCGCCGCTAATTAACGCTTCGTTAACTTCAATATCACCATCAATAATAATGCAGTCAGTGGGGATTTGGTTGCCGATGCCAAGTTTTATAATATCGTCTAAAACAATATCTTCAGCGCTAATTTCCCTAAGTTCGCCGTTTCTAACAACCTTAGTTGTTTTGTTAGACATAATCGACAACTTATCAACGCTGTGTTTTGCTCTAATTTCTTGTATAATACCGATTGTGATATTCGCAATATAAAATAAAACGAAGAAGAAATCGGTAATCTTAACCATATCGCTAATACATAAAAGTGCAACGAAAACAGTTAAACCTAAAAGGTTAAATACCGTGCAAATGTTATCGACAAAAATACTCAAGTATGACTTTGAGTACTTTTTTGTTACGAGATTGCGCATTCCGCATTCCATTCTCGCATTTACTTGCACGTCGTTAAGTCCTTCAGTGATTGAAGGACTTAATCTTTTAGGTGTTTTGTTTTGTGCGCTTTGTTTTTTCATTGTATGCCTTACTAATTAGTGATTAAACGATAATGTTAACGAGTCTTTTGGGAACGATGATAAGTTTTTTGATTTGTTTGCCTTCTAGTTCAGCGGCAAGTTTTTCATCCTTAAATATGATTTCTCTAACTTGTTCTTCGGTAACTTGGTTAGGTAACATAATTTTTGCACGCATTTTACTGTTGATTTGAACTGCAACTTCAACTTCGTCAAGAACGAGCGCGCTTTCGTCGCATTCGGGATATTTTGTGTTAAAGATTGAACCTTTGCCGCCCAAACTTTCCCAAATTTCTTCAGCAAAGTGGGGAGCACAGGGTGCGAGAAGTTGAATTAAAATTTTGAACGCATTCTTGAATACGGTAACGTTCTTTTTGCCTTCTAAACCGTCATATTTGGTTAGTGCGTTGAGAAGTTCCATTAAACGAGCAACTGCAGTATTAAATGAGAATTCTTCCATATCCTTGTCAACGCATTTAATAGCGTAGTTTGCTGCGTAAAGAAGGTCTTTTTCGGGTTTTTCAATAACGTTATTTTTAGAAGCTGGGGTAGCGTTAATCTTATCAGCAAGTCTTTCGATTCTGTCAAGGAACTTAGTGATAGCCTTAATACCGTCATCGCTCCAAGGGCCGCCTTCGGTATAAGAGAAACCGAACATAAGGTATAAGCGGAGTACGTCAGAGCCATATTCTTCTACGTAAGGGTCGGGGGCGATAATATTTCCCTTTGACTTACTCATACGCATACCGTCAGGTCCTAAAATAATACCTTGGTGTACAAGTGACTTAAACGGTTCGTCAAAGTTAAGGTAACCCATATCGCGAAGTGCTTTGGTTATAAAGCGAGCGTAAAGTAAGTGCATACAAGCGTGTTCAGCGCCGCCAACGTATTTATCAACAGGAAGCATTTTATTGATTGTTTCTGGGCTAAACGGTTCTTTAGAGTTGTCTGCATCGGGATATCTTAAGTAGTACCAACTTGAGCATACGAAAGTGTCTAAAGTATCGGGGTCTCTATGCGCATCGCCACCACAAACGGGGCACTTAACGTTCATAAAGCCTTGGTGTTTAGCAAGTGGTGATTCTCCGTCGGGTGCAAACTCAACGTCGTAGGGGAGTTTGACGGGGAGATCAGTGTAGGGTACGGGAACTACGCCACACTTATCACAGTGGATAACGGGGATAGGTGCGCCCCAGTAACGCTGACGTGATACTAACCAGTCGCGAAGTCTATAATTGGTTTTATGTTCTGCTTTGTTTTCTTGAACGAGTTTGTTAATGATTGCTTTTCTGGCTTCTTCGCTAGTCATACCGTCAAATCCAGGGCTGTTAACAATAATACCGTCTTCAACAAAAGGAAGTTCATCGTTTACGTTACCAACACCTTTGATAACGCGGGTGATAGGAAGGTCGTACTTTTTAGCAAAAGCGAAGTCTCTTTCATCGTGTGAAGGAACACCCATAACAGCGCCAGTACCGTAAGAATACAAAACGTAATCAGCGGCGTAAATGGGAACGATTTTGCCGTTAATGGGGTTGATAGCGTTGTGTCCAATATAAACGCCAGTCTTTTCTCTTGTAGTTGAAAGTCTATCGATTTCAGTAGTTTTAGAAGTTTCTAAAATATATTCTTCAACAGCCTTTTGTTGCTTTTTAGAAGTAAGTTTTTTAACCAAGGGATGTTCGGGAGCAAGGACAACGTAAGAAACGCCGAAAAGGGTATCAGCACGAGTGGTGAATACTTTGAATTTATCGCCGCTTTCAGCAGTAAATTCAATTTCGCCACCAGTAGATTTACCTATCCAGTTTTTTTGCATAAGTTTGGTTTTATCGGGCCAGTCAATAGTGTTTAAGCCTTGCAATAATTCTTCAGCATAATCGGTAATTTTGAAGAACCATTGAGTTAAATCTTTCTTCACTACAACGCTGTTGCATCTTTCGCAAACACCGTTGGTTACTTGTTCGTTTGCAAGAACAGTTTTACAACTGGGACACCAGTTAACAGGTGCTTCCTTGCGGTATGCAAGTCCTTTTTCGTATAACTTCAAAAAGAGCCATTGAGTCCACTTGTAGTAATCTTCATTACAAGTTTTAATCTCAGCGGTCCAGTCAAACATAGCGCCCATTTCCTTAAGGGTTTGCTCCATGTTTGCAATGTTTTTATCAGTTGAATCTTTGGGGTGAATACCCGTTTTAATTGCATAGTTTTCCGCGGGGAGACCAAAAGCGTCAAAACCCATAGGTTGAAAAACTTCAAATCCTTTCATTTTTTTGTATCTAACAAAACTATCCGTAGGTCCATAGTTATACCAGTGGCCAAGGTGTAATTTTGCGGCAGAAGGGTATGAGAACATTTCCAAGCAATAATATTTCTTGTCAACGTTTTTAGGGTTGAAAACGCCTAACTTTTCTTTTTCCCATATGGCTTGCCATTTTTTCTCAATTCTCTTAATGTCCATAAATAAATTTATGCCTCCGTATAAAATACTTTCTTTTGTTTTTAGGTCAACAGCATAAATTATATACTAATCTAGAAGATTAGTCAAGAAATATAATAGGAAAAAATGTCAAAAAAAATCTTAAAATGTTTATTGTTTTACTAAATATTTTCCATTATCTCACTTAGTGCCAAATGAAAGTTGATAAAATTGATAAAATAGATTAGAAAAATTAAAAGCAATACTTCTCAAATTTATACTTGATTAAAAACGAATAAAAATATTGTGTTTACTAGCCAAAATGATTGCGTTTATGTTAGACATAATCTATTTTACATTTATTGTTAGGTTTAATTTTTTACAGCAATTAGTAAAATTGTGCTCTTAAATGTTTATTTTATTATTGACTAATTGACTTTTTTGTGTTAAAATCACAATAGTTTAATTTCGCTTTTGCGATACAATAAATAATAAATTATTAAAAGGTGGTATTATGGACAGAGTAATTCCGGTTGTCGTTATCAAAGACATTAAGGACGCTATTCCCACTCTTAAAGCACTCCGTGATGGTGGTGTTAACTGTGCGGAAATCACTTTCAGAACGGCTTGCGCTGCGGAAGCAATTGCGCTTGGCGTTAAAGAATTTCCCGATATGAACATCGGTGCAGGTACTGTTATCAATTTAGAACAGGCTAAAAAGGCTGTTGAAGCAGGTTCAAAGTTTCTTGTTTCTCCGGGTCTTTCTGCTGAAGTTGCAGTTTACGCAAAAGAACTTGGTATTCCTTACTATCCCGGTTGCGTAACTCCTACTGAAATTATGCAAGCAATTGAACTTGGAATTAATATCGTTAAATTCTTCCCGGCGAACGTTTACGGTGGTTTGAAAGCATTAAAAGCACTTTCTGCACCGTTCCCCCAAATTAAGTTTATTCCTACTGGTGGGGTGGACTTAACCAACTTAGAAGAATTTTTGGCATTTGAAAAAGTTTACGCTGTCGGCGGAAGTTTCATGATGAAAGGCGACATCGTTGAAAATTGTAAGGAGATTATTAAAAAATTATGAAAGCAGTAACTTTTGGTGAATTGATGTTGAGACTTGCTCCTGAAGGATACTTGAGATTTGTTCAAAGTGATAAATATCAAGCAACTTTTGGTGGCGCTGAAGCAAACGTTGCAATCAGTCTTGCTAACTATGGTGTGGACGTTGCGTTCGTTTCTAAACTTCCCGATCATGAAATTGGTCAAGCAGCAGTTAACTCTTTAAGAAAATTTGGCGTAGATACTTCATTAGTTGTTCGCGGCGGTGATAGAGTTGGTATTTATTATTGTGAAAAGGGCGCAAGCCAACGTCCAAGTAAGGTTATTTACGACAGAGCAAATAGTTCTATTGCAACCGCTAAAAAAGAAGATTTTGACTGGGCTAGAATTTTTGAAGGCGTAAACTGGTTCCACTTTACCGGTATTACTCCCGCTCTTTCTGATGACGTTGCGGCTATTTGCGCAGATGCTTTGAAAGAAGCAAAGAAGCGCGGTATTACCGTTTCTTGTGACCTTAACTTCCGTAAAAAACTTTGGTCAAAAGAAAAAGCAGGTCAAGTTATGGGCGAACTTTGTAACTATATTGATTATTGTATCGCTAACGAAGAAGATGCTAAAGACGTATTCGGTATCGAAGCGGACAACACCGATATTTACGGTGGCAAACTCGATAGAGACGGTTATATCTCAGTTGCTAAAAAACTTACTGATCGTTTTGGCTTTAAAGGTGTAGCAATTACTTTAAGAGAAAGCCTTTCTGCAAACGACAACAACTGGAGCGGTATGCTTTATACTGATGGTAAGGCTTACTTCTCTAAGAAATACGCTATGCATATCGTTGATAGAGTAGGTGGTGGCGACAGTTTTGGTGGCGGTCTTATTTACTCACTCTTAAACGGCTATGAACCCCAACAAGCAATTGAATTTGCTATTGCCGCAAGTTGCTTAAAACACAGTATTGAAGGCGACTACAACATGGTTTCTAAGAAGGAAGTTGAAACCTTGGCTGGTGGCGATGCAAGCGGTCGTGTTCAAAGATAATTTGATAATAGTTATATTTAATACATTAAAAAACCCGACGAATTTCGTCGGGTTTTTTTCTATCTTGATTTTCTATAGTTTAACGGCGATAAACCAACTTCTTTTTTGAAGATTAAACCAAGGTAATTTGCTGAAGAAAATCCGCAGTCAAGCGCAACGTCTTCAATTGATTTATTTGTATCTTTAAGAAGTGATTTTGCCTTGCTCAATCTCATACGAGAAACGTATTCCATAATTGAGCAGTGCATAACGTTTTTAAATTTTTTGCAAAGAGAAACTTTGGATAAAAAGAATTTATCGCACAAGTCTTTTAAAGTGATGGGCTGATTATAATGTTGGTTTATATAAGATAAGATTTTCAAAACTTCTGTAGAACCAGCAATATTACTTCGCGCGGTGCTTAGTGAAGATACAGGCGTAAGGTTTTGTGAAGATAATAAATGAAGAATAGTTTGCGTAAAAGATAAAATACAGTCAGTTTTATTCTTTATTGCATTTGCTTGTAATCTTGCGCCTTCTTCAAGCAGATTTAAAACCAAGTGAAGATTGTTTGGGTTGATTTTGTAAGCGGCTTTTTTAGATAGTTTCATTAAAAAGTCATTTTGAAAATCGGTTAAAAGGTCGGGTGTAACGTTGATGTTTATACGCTTATAAGGACCGCCTTCGGTTTTGTGCATAAAAAAGGGCGGAACAACTACTAAGGTGTTTTCTGCAATTTTAAACATTTTATTTTCAACAAATACTTCGCGCTGACCATCGATTAAAAAGTAGAGTTCGTAAAACTCGTGACTGTGTGGTTCGCTCATTGCGAAGTCTTGTTGCATTTCTAATTCTTCAAATTCAATAAAACTCATATTTGCCTTTACGATTTATGTAATTATTTTGATATTTTATACTAAATTATGTTGATTTGCAAGCGATTTTGTAGTAAAATATACTTGTAATAAAAAATAGGGCAGTATGCTCATAAAAAGAAGGTGTATTATGATTAAAGTAGTTCAATTTGGTGAAGGTAACTTCTTGCGTACTTTCGTTGACCTTTATTTTGACACTCTCAACAAAGAAGGTGGCGACTATAAGGTTAACATCGTAAAACCCATTACGTTTGGCACTCTTGATAAATTCAAAGCGCAAAACAACAAATACCACATCGTTTTACGCGGTGTTGCAAACGGAAAGCCCGTTGAAGACGTATATGGTGTAGACGTTCTTGAAAATGTTATCGATCCGTTTGCTGATATCGATGCTTACTATGCGCTCGCTAGAGAAGATGATCTTAAAATTATCGTTTCAAACACTACTGAAGCAGGTATTTGCTATAACGGTAACGATAAGTTTGATGATTTTGAAGGTATTACTTATCCCGCAAAACTTACCAAGTTCTTATTAGAACGTTTTAACGCAGGTAAGGGTGGCGTTTATTTGATGCCTGTTGAACTTATCGATAACAACGCTGACGAACTTCAAAAATGCGTTGATAAGTATATTGAACTTTGGAATTTACCCGAAGAATTCAAAAAATGGAATGCTGAAAACAACTTCTACTGCAACACTTTAGTAGACCGTATTGTTTCAGGCTATCCTAGAACACCTGAAGATATCGAAAAGATTGAAAAACTCATCGGCGAACCCGATAAACTCGTTTCTATCGGCGAACCCTTTGGTCTTTGGGCTGTAGAAAAGAAAGGCGAAATCGACAAGTACATTAAAGACGGTGTTCACAACATCGAAGTTGTTCTTACCGAAAATATTAAGTACTACAAAAAACGTAAAGTACGTGTACTTAACGGTAGCCATACAAATATCGTCCCCGTTGGTTTGTGGGAAGGTGCAGTAACCGTTTACGATTGTATGACCGATGAAAAACTTTCTAACTTCTTACAAGATACTTTAAAAGAAGAAATCGTTCCTTTCGTATCTGATGATATCGCTGCAACAACCGTTTTTGCTGACAGTATTAAGGAAAGGTTCTTGAACCCGTATCTTAACCACTTACTCGTAAGTATCAGCCTTAACAGTATTTCTAAGTGGCGTGCAAGAGATTTGCCGAGTTTTAAGGATTACTATGAAAAATACGGCAAAATCCCCGCTAAACTTACCATCGGTTTCTCATATTTGATGGCTATTTATTCTGCTATTGAAAAGAAGGGTGAAGAATACATCGTTAAACTTCCTTCACGTGAAATCACTATTCAAGATGACAAGCCTTATCTCGAATACTTTGCTGCTAAAAAGCCCCTTATCGACTTTATGAAAGACGAAAACGTTTGGGGTGAAGATTTGACCGCTTATAAGGGTTTCTATGAAACTGTTAGCGAAAATATCGAAAAAATTTACAAAGGAACTAGCCTTATTTAATTATGAAAGATAAAGTTATTATCAATAAAGCGGATAATATCGGCGTATGTCTTACGGCATGCGGCGATATCCCCGCTGGTCATAAATATGCCCTTAAAGATATTAAAAAGGGTGAAACCGTTATTAAATACGGTCAAATTATCGGCAGAGCGTCTATTGATATTAAAGAAGGTGAATGGGTTCACACTCATAACGTAAAATCTCACCTTGATGAAACGCCAGTTTACGAATACAACTTCCATGCTGAAAGTTTTGAAAAACAACAAGGAACTTTCTTAGGTTATAAGCGTAAAGTTGGTAGGGCAGGTATTAGGAACGAAATCTATATAATTCCTACCGTTGGCTGTGTAAATAACGTTTGTATGCGTCTTGAAAAAGAAGCGCGCAAATACATTAAAGGTAGCATTGACGGTGTCTATGCGCTTACTCATCAATTTGGTTGCAGTCAACTCGGTGAAGATAATAAAAACATCAAGAGTTTACTTTGTTCAATTGCTTGCAACCCTAACGCTAGTGCTGTGCTTATGGTTGGTCTTGGCTGTGAAAATAACGGTTTAGACGGTATTAAAGCAATTTTAGAGCCTATGGGTAGAAATATTGCCTTCTTTAACTGTCAAGAAGTTGAAGATGAAATCGAATATGGCTTAGGTATTTTGAAGAAGTTTATTGATGAATGTGCTGACTTAAAGCGTGAAGAAGTTTCTTTAGAAGAACTTTGCATCGGCTTAAAATGCGGCGGCAGCGACGGATATTCTGGTCTTACGGCAAACCCGTTAGTTGGTAGAATTAGTGATAAACTCATTTCTTTCGGTGGTAGCGCAATTTTAACTGAAGTTCCTGAAATGTTTGGTGCTGAACAACTTCTTATGAATAAGTGTGAAAGCGTTGAAGTTTTCGAGCGTTATAAGAAGATGATAGAAGATTTTAAAGCGTACTATACAAAACAAGGTTTCCCTGTGTATGAAAACCCAAGTCCTGGCAACAAAAAGGGCGGTATTACCACTTTGGAAGAAAAGTCTTTGGGTTGTGTTGAAAAGGCTGGTACTACTAAAATCGTTGACGTTTTAGCGTACGGTGAAACGGTTAAAAAATGTGGTGTAAGTGCACTCAATGCTCCTGGTAACGACCTTATTGCCGCTACTGCACTTGCGGCTGCTGGTTGTCAAATTGTTCTTTTTACAACTGGTAGGGGAACACCGTTCTCAACTTTCGTTCCTACTATGAAGATTTCAACTAACGATAATCTTGCTGCATTTAAGAACAACTGGATTGATTTTAATGCGTTTGGTATGGATGAAGACGGTTTGTTTGACCTTCTTATTAAGACGGTTAACGGAGAATACACTTGTAAGAGTGAAGACATCCGTGAAATTGCTTTCTATAAGACTGGTGTTACACTTTAATCAGTATTTTTCTAATAAAATTAAGAGCGATTATGTTTGACATAGTCGCTCTTTTTATTTGTCTTAATTAAAGGGCTAAAGACGCAAATTCAATAGTTAAATAATATTTATTATTTATATTTTAAAAATGGTCGAAAGTTTCTTGATTATTTTTCTTAATTGTAGTATAATTCTTATATTATTTTACTGGAGCTATGTCATGGTTTTAGATTACGTTATTTTGTGCCTTTACCTTGTAAGTATGGTAGGGATTGCAATTTATACAAAAAATCGCTCTAAGTCAGTTAACGACTTTTTGCTCGCGGGTAAAAAGGGTCTTAACGGATGGATGAGCGCTTTTGCTTATGGTACTACATATTTCTCTGCCGTAATTTTTATAGGATATGCGGGTAAGTTTGGTGCGGCATACCAACTTGCAGCAGTGTGGATTGGCATCGGTAACGCTATTATCGGTTCACTTATTGCTTGGCTTGTTCTTGCTAAGCGCACAAAAGTTATGACAACCCGCCTTCAAGCAAAAACGATGCCTGAGTTTTTTGAAAAGAGATACGGCAGCAAGACTATTAAACTTATTTCGGCAATCGTTATCTTTATTTTCTTAATTCCATATTCAGCATCAGTTTATACTGGTCTTAGCAGTATGTTTGAAATCGTGTTTGGTATTGAAGGCTGGATAGTTATGCTTATTCTTGCGGGTATTACCGCACTTTATTTATTCTTTGGTGGATACTTTGCAACTGCGCTTTCAGACTTTATTCAAGGTATCATAATGATCATAGGCGTTGTGTTAATGGTATTCTGCTTTATGAATACTAAAGAAGTTAACTGGGATATTTCAACGCTTAAATGGTTTACTTTCGGAAGTGAAAAGACTGGACTTTACGGCGACACCGTTTCACTTGTTTCACTCATTTTATTAACTTCATTTGGTGTGTGGGCGCTTCCGCAAACCATTCACAAATATTACGCTGTGCGTGATGATAAGGCGATTATGCAAGGAACTATAGTTAGTACGCTTTTTGCTTTGCTTATCGGCTTTGGCGCTTACTTTGTTGGCGGGCTCAGTGGACTTTTCAACGGAACGGTTTTAGACGGCAGCACTTTTGGTACTGACTACGCAATTCCGCATATGCTCAGCGCTGTAATTCCTACTGGGCTTATCGGTGTAATTGCCGTTCTTATTTTATCAGCAAGTATGTCAACCTTATCTTCAGTTTCGCTCGCAAGTGCGTCGGTCGTTGCGGTTGACCTTTATAAAGGAAAAATTAACCAAAAAGCAAGTGATAAAAAAGTTAACACCGTTATGCGTGTTCTGTGCTTAATCTTCATCGTTATTTCAGTTGTTCTTGCAATACTCAATGAAGAATTCCAGGTAACGGCAATTGCTTATATGATGGGGCTCAGTTGGGGTACACTTGCCGGTTGCTTTATGGGACCGTACGTTTTAGGCGTTATTTGGAAAAAGGTTACTAAACCTGCCGTTTGGGCATCAATTATCGGCTCTCTCGTTTTAACCGTTGTGCTTATTATCGTTTTCGGTTATGACAAGGCTGGTTGGAGTTGTTCGTTTGGCGTTGCGCTTCAAACTGGCGTAGGTTGTTCACCGCTTATCGGCGTAATATGTATGATCTATTCAATCATCGTTACTTTCGTTGTAAGTTTATTGACGAAAGCACCAAAACAAGAAATTATTGAAAACGCTTTTGAAGACAAAGCGGCTTAAAAATATAAGACGGATTTTTAGGAGAGATTATGATTTGGTCTAAAGAAGAAACTTTATCTCGCGCAGAGATTGAAGCGCTTCAACTTGAAAGATTACAAGAGACTGTAAAAAGGGTTTACGAAAAAGTTGCTCCGTATAGAGCAAAAATGGATGAACTTGGTGTAAAACCCGAAGATATTAAAACGCTTAAAGATCTTGCCAAATTACCTTTTGTAACCAAGCAAGATATGCGTGACAATTATCCTTTTGGTTTGTTTTGCGTACCTAAAGATGAATTAGTAAGAATTCACGCGTCAAGCGGTACTACTGGTAAACCAACCGTTGTAGGTTACACGCAAGGTGACCTTGAAACTTGGACGGAATGCGTTTCACGTATCGCGTGCATGGGTGGTGCAACTAAAAAGGACATAGCTCAAATATGTTTTGGTTACGGTATGTTTACTGGTGCTTTAGGACTTCACTACGGTTTGGAAAATATTGGTGCAACCATCGTTCCTTCTTCAACTGGTAACAGCGAAAAGCAAATTATGTATATGAAAGACTTTGGAACGACCCTGCTCGTTGCAACTCCGTCATACGCGTTAAGACTTGCTGAAGTGGCAAACGAAATCGGCGTTGATCCTAAAAAGGACTTAAACGTTAAGATCGGTTTAGTTGGTAGCGAACTTTTGACCGACGCTATGCGTGAAGAAATGCATAAGGCGTGGGGCGACGATATGTTGGTTACTTCAAACTACGGCATGAGTGAACTTATGGGTCCTGGTGTTTCTGGCGAGTGTGAATACCTTTGCGGTATGCACATTAACGAAGACTTTTTTATCCCTGAAATTATTAACCCCGAAACTGGAGAAGTTTTACCTGCTGGTGAAAAGGGTGAGCTTGTAATCACTTGTATTAAAAAGGAAGGCTTGCCGCTTATTAGATATAGAACTAAAGATATCACTAGACTTATTTACGAGCCTTGTAAGTGCGGTAGAACTTTTGTAAGAATGGAAAACCTTTCGGGCAGAAGTGATGATATGCTTAAAATCCGTGGCGTAAACGTGTTCCCGAGTCAAATTGAAGAAGTAATTTTAAGTTTCAACGAACTTGGTCCGCATTACGAAATTATCGTTACTCGTGAAGGGTACACTGATAAACTTGAAATTAGAGTTGAACTTGCACATTCAACCGACTCTTTTGGTGAACTTGAAAGACTTGCGGGCAGTGTAAGAAATAAACTTAAAATTATGCTTGGGCTCGATGCAAAAGTTAAACTTGAATCACCCAACACCTTGCAAAGGTTTGAAGGCAAGGCAAAGAGAATAAAAGATTTAAGGAGTAAATAAAATGAGTGAAAAAATTATAATGCTCGGTAACGAAGCTATTGCACGTGGCGTTTATGAAGCTGGTGTCAAGGTTTCAAGTGCATACCCTGGAACTCCGAGTACTGAAATCAGTGAAACTTTGGCTAAATATGAAGAAGTTTACACCGAATGGGCACCTAATGAAAAGGTTGCTGCTGAAGTTGCGTTTGGTGCGTCTTTTGGCGGTGTTAGAAGTTTAGCGTGTATGAAACACGTTGGCTTGAACGTTGCAAGCGATCCCTTGTATACTTTTTCATACACAGGTGTTAACGGCGGTGCTGTTATAGTTGTTGCCGACGATCCTGGTCTTGCAAGTTCACAAAACGAACAAGATACTAGAATGATTGCTCGTGCAGCGCATATTCCCGTATTAGAGCCGTCAGATAGTCAAGAAGCAAAAGACTTTGTAAAGTTTGCTTATGAACTAAGCGAAAAATATGATACTCCCGTAATCTTGCGTACGACTACTAAACTTTCACACTCTCAAGGCGTTGTAACGCTTGAAGATAGGGTAGAAGTTGAAGATAAAACTTATGAACGCAACGTAAGAAAATACGTTATGATGCCCGCGTCTGCAATTGGTAGACACGTTGTCGTTGAAGAACGCGATAACAAAATCGCTTTAGACGGCGCAAATTTCCCCGTAAACAAAATGGAAATTAATGATAAGAAAATCGGCTTTATTACCAGCGGTATTCCTTATCAATACGTGAAAGAAGTTTGCCCCGAAGCAAGCGTATTAAAACTCGGACTTGTAAATCCGTTACCTAAAAAACTTATCGAAGAATTCATTTCTCAAGTTGAAGAAGTTTACGTGTTTGAAGAACTTGAACCCGTAATTCAAGAACAAATTCAATCTTGGGGTTACGTAGTGAAAGGTAAAGAACTTTTCACAAAGCAAGGCGAATACAGCGCAAATATGTTAAAGAGAGTTCTTTTCGGTAAAGACGGTGCAGTGTTTACTAAAAACGAAGCACCTAATCGTCCGCCTATTTTATGTCCGGGTTGTCCGCATAGAAGTGTTTTCTCCGTTCTTAATAAACTTAAAATTCACGCAGCAGGCGATATAGGTTGTTATACTCTCGGTGCAGTTGCTCCTTTAGGTGTAATTGATAGCACGCTTTGTATGGGTGCAAGTATTTCTTCGCTCCACGGTATTGAAAAGGCTCGTGGTAAAGAATTCTTAAAGAACTGGGTGGCTGTAATAGGCGATTCAACCTTCTTACATACTGGTATTAACTCTTTAGTCAACATGGTTTATAACAAGGCTACGGGCACTGTTTTAATCCTTGACAACCGCACGACTGGTATGACTGGACACCAACAACACGCAGCAACTGGTAAAACGCTTAAAGGGGATGATACTTACGCTATCAATCTTGCTGAACTTTGTAAGGCAATTGGTGTTCAAAACGTTCTTGAAATCAACGCGTTTGACGTGGTTAATCTTGAAAAGGCTATTAAAGAATCTGTTAACGGTAACCTTCTTACCGTAATTATTGCAAAAGCGCCTTGCGCACTCATTAAAGGTCAAAAATTCCCCTTTAAATGTGTTGCAGATGCTGAAAAATGTAAAAAGTGCGGTATGTGCTTAAAGATAGGTTGCCCTGCAATTACTAAGCAAGCAGACGGCACGATTAAGATTGACGAAACTATGTGCAACGGCTGCGGATTATGTCAAAGTTATTGCAAATTTAACGCTATTGAAAAGGTGGAAAAGTAATATGGAAAAAATGAATATTATGGTTGTCGGCGTAGGCGGACAAGGTACACTTCTCACCAGTAGAATTATAGGTAAAACCGCACTTAACGCTGGTTTTGACGTTAAACTTAGTGAAGTTCACGGTATGGCTCAACGTGGTGGTAGCGTTGTAACATTCGTTAGGTTTGGCGAAAAGGTTAGTGAACCCGTCGTTGAAGAAGGGGAAGCAGATATTTTAGTTTCTTTTGAAAGATTAGAAGCGCTCCGTTATGCACACTTCCTTAAAAAAGACGGCGTTATTATCGTAAACGATACGAGAATTGACCCTATGACAGTTGTTATCGGAGCAAGTCAATATCCCGAAAATATTATTGAAACCTTAAAAGAAAAGCACACAGTTTATGCTATTGACGGCGGCAAAATTGCTAAAGACCTTGGCAACAGCAAAGTTTTAAACTCTGTTGTTTTAGGGCTTGCTGCAAAATACATCGGCTTTAGCAAGGAAGAATGGCTTTCAGTTGTTGAAAAAACCGTTCCACCTAAAACCATTGAAATTAATGAAAAGGCTTTCCTTAGCGGTTACGACCACGAATAAAAAACTTAATTATAGGGGTAAATATTAATGATTTGGAATGAAGCAAAAGAATGCATGAGTAGGGATGAGTTGTCCGCTCTCCAAAGTGCAAGGCTTGTTAAACTTGTTGAATACGTTTATCATAACGTAGATTTTTATCGCAAGAAAATGCAAGCTATGGGCTTAGAACCCGGTGATATCAAATGTATTGAAGATATTGAAAAATTGCCTTTTACTACTAAAGACGACTTAAGAGATAATTATCCTTTCGGTTTGTTTGCAGTTCCGCATTCACAAGTTGTAAGAGTTCACGCGTCAAGCGGTACTACTGGTAAGGCAACGGTTGTTGGTTATACTAGAAAAGATATTGATATTTGGGCTGAATGTGTTGCAAGATGTCTTGCAATGGCTGGCGTAACTAAAGATGATATCATTCAAGTTGCTTACGGTTACGGCTTGTTTACTGGTGGTTTAGGGGCTCATTACGGCGCTGAAAAACTCGGCGCAATGGTTGTTCCCATGAGTACTGGTAACTCTAAAAAATTGACTACAATGATGGTTGACTTTGGTGCAACGGCTATTGCTTGCACGCCTTCATATCTCTTGCACTTGGCTGAAGTATTAGAATCTGAAAATCTTATAAAAGATATCAAGTTGAAGCGTGCTATTTGCGGCGCTGAACCTTGGACTGAAAAGATGCATAAAGAAATTGAAGAACGCTTAAATATTAAAGCGTTTGATATTTACGGTTTAAGTGAAGTTATGGGACCTGGCGTTGCGTGCGACTGTGAATTCCATAAAGGCTTGCACGTATGTGAAGACCATTTCTATCCAGAAATTCTTAATTCTACCACGATGAAAGCGCAAAAACCGGGTGAAACCGGCGAATTAGTATTTACAACCTTTACTAAAGAAGCGTTACCGCTTATTAGATATAGAACTAAGGACTTAACCAGTATTGATTACTCTAAGTGCGAATGTGGCAGAACTAGCGCAAGAATTAGTAGATTTAAAGGTAGGGTTGACGATATGCTTATCATCCGTGGCGTAAACGTATTCCCGAGCCAAGTTGAAGCAGCTCTTATCGACGTTGAAGAAGTTTCACCGCACTATATGATTATCGTTGACCGTGTAAATAATCTAGACACTTTGGAAATTCAAGTTGAAGTAAATCCGCAATTTATGACCGATGAAATTAGGGGATTAGAAGCGCTTACTAAGAAGATTACTCACGTGTTAAACCAAGCGTTAGGGCTTAATCCTAAGGTTAAAATCGTTGAACCGCAAACTTTAGTAAGAAGTGAAGGTAAAGCTGTTCACGTAATTGACAAACGTAAACTTTATTAATTAAAGGGGGAATTTAATTATGTTAACTAAACAATTATCAGTATTTATTGAAAATAGACAAGGTAGACTTGGTGAAGTTTTAAGCGTTTTGAAAGACAATAAAGTAAATATTTTATCTTTATCACTCGCTGATACCACTGAATACGGACTTTTACGTCTTATCGTAAACAATCCCGCGTTGGGTAAAGAAAAACTCGCTGAAGACGGCTTTTCAACTATGCTTACCGACGTTATCGTTTTGAAAATTGATCACGAAGCTGGTAGTTTACAAAATCTTCTCACCGTACTTTCTAATAACGGTATCAATATCGAATATATGTACGGCTTATCTATCGATGGTGATGAAGCGTACGTTGTGTTAAAAACGTCTAAAATGGCTGAAGCGGACAAAGTTTTAAGCGAAAATGGCGTTAAAACTCTTTCTTGCGAGGAAATTGCTGCTTTATAAACTATTATGCTAATCGACTTTCACACACATATATTTCCCGATAAAATTGCAAAGTCAACTATTGATGCGCTTGCATCTAACGCTCATAATACACCTTATACTGATGGCACGGTGCAAGGGATGATAGATGCAATGGCGCGCGCTGATGCGGATATTTGCATAACGCTGCCCGTTTTAACAAAGCCTACTCAGTTTGAAAGCGTATTAAAGTTTGCTATCTCTGTCAACGAGCGTTTTGCTAATGAGAAAAAACGCCTAATATCTTTTGCTGGTATGCATCCTAAGTGCGAAGATATTGACGGTAAAATGGCACTTATAAAAGCATCGGGTATAAAGGGTGTTAAAATACACCCTGATTATCAAAGCACTTTTATTGATGACAAAGGTTATATTGATATCTTAAAGTGCGCAAAAAAGTACGACTTAATTGTAGTTACACACTCTGGGGTTGATGATGGTTATGAAGGTGAGCCGGTTCGTTGTCCGCCTGAAAGGGTTAAAAAAGTTATTGAAGAAGTTGGGCATAGTAAGTTCGTTTTGGCGCATTATGGCGCGCATAAACAATGGCAAAATGTACTGGATTTACTTTGCGGTTTGGATGTTTACTTTGACACTGCTTATACTTTACACGAAATTGATTCGGATCTGTTTAAAAGTATTTTGGAAAAGCACGGAGAAGATAAAATTTTGTTTGCGACAGACTGTCCTTGGCAAGATATTTGTGATAATGCTAATAGGTTAAAGTCGCTTAATTTGTCCCAACAAACCTTAGATAAATTATTTTATAAAAACGCGTTGAAATTGCTTGATTTATAGGAGAATTTTTTATGAATTATAATGAAAAATCTTATGCGCTTGGTAGTAAACGCTCAATAATTAGAGAAATTTTTGAGTATAGTAAAGTACGCGCAAAGGAAATTGGTGCAGACAAGGTTTATGATTTTAGCCTTGGTAATCCCAGTGTAGAGCCGCCGCAAATGGTTACTGATACCATTATTGAGTTATTAAAAAATAATAATCCCACCGTACTTCACGGTTATACTTCTGCACAAGGCGATGCTGAAGTTAGAAAGGCTATTGCTGATAATATTTGCAAAAGATTTAACGTTAAAGTTGGTGCTGATGATATTTATATGACTTGTGGTGCTGCTGCATCTCTTTCAATTTGCTTAAAAGCAGTAGTTAACGATGGCGATGAATGTATTGTATTTGCGCCGTTCTTTACTGAATATAGGGTATTCGTTGAAAACGCTGGTGGTAGACTTGTGATTTCAAAGCCCAAAGAAAACACTTTCCAAATCGACTTAAAAGATTTAGAAGAAAAGTTGAACAAAAATACTAAGGCACTCATTATGAATTCGCCGAATAACCCCAGCGGCGTTGTTTATACAAAAGAAACTATATCTGCTGTTTGTGAACTCTTAAAAAAGAAAGAAGAAGAATATGGTCATCCCATTTATCTTATTGCGGACGAGCCTTATCGTGAACTTGTATACGCTGACGTTGAAGTTCCGTATCTTATGAACTATTATAAGAATACGCTCGTATGTTATTCTTTCTCTAAATCATTATCATTGCCTGGCGAAAGAATAGGTTATATCGCAGTAAATCCAGAGATGCAAGACAGCAGAACTATTTATCTCGCCGTATGTGGCGCTGGTAGAAGTTTAGGTTACGTTTGTGCTCCTAGTTTGTTTCAAAGGGTAGCGGGTAAGTGCTTAGATGCTAAAGTTAATTTAGAAGCATACGAAAAGAATAGAAATCTTTTATATAATTCGCTTTGTGAATACGGATTTACTTGTGTTAAACCAGACGGCGCGTTCTATTTATTCGTTAAATCTCCCACAGGTGATGCAACATCTTTTTATGAAAAGGCAAAAGAACATGAAATTTTAATTGTTCCTTGTGATGATTTTGGCGTTGAAGGATACGTTAGAATTGCTTATTGTGTAGATTATAACCGCATTAAGAACTCTCTTGCTGGTTTTAAGGCTCTTGCAAAAGAATATAATTTATAATCGTAAAAAATAAAGGCAATCACTTGCAAAGTGGTTGCCTTTTATGTTAGACATAATAGATGCATTTTATCAAAAAAGCCCCGAAAAATCGGGGCTTAAATTTTATTTTGCTGTAAGTTCGTAAAGATGAACTTTATAACTATCCATTGATTTTTTGATTATGTCAATTGCAACGTCTTTATCAGATGCTACGTCAACTGAAGTGTTTTTGTTTTCGAGTTGTTTATATACAGTAAAGAAGTGGCGCATTTCATCAAATATATGTTGGGGAAGGTCATGGATGCTCTTATATGTATTGTAGTTAGGGTCAGTATCGGGAATTGCAATAATTTTTTCATCAACTGAACCGTTATCGTTCATAATGATAACGCCGATAGGATAGCACTTAACTAAACTCATAGGGATAAGACTTTCTGAACATAAAATCAAAACGTCAAGCGGGTCGTTATCTTCTGCTAAGGTATGTGGAATAAAACCATAGTTTGCGGGGTAGTGTGTTGACGTGTACAAAATTCTATCTAGGCGGAGAAGTCCTGTTTTTTTATCCATTTCATATTTTTGTTTTGAGCCCTTGCTGATTTCAACAACGGCAATAAATTCTTCGGGTTGAATACGATTGCTTTCAATGTCGTGCCAAATATTCATATTATTCTCCTTTAGTTTTCTTTACATTTTATCACTATATTGTAAATTTTACAACTAAATTTAATTAAAAATTAAATTAATTATAAAAAAACACCAAAAACACCGCTTAAAATTTGCATTTTATTGGTTAAATTTGTTATAATACTTTGGTATTATGAAAAATTAAGTTTAAACTTTGAAATTTAAATTTGAAGATTTTATAAGGAGTTTTAATATGAGTGAATGTACGCATGATTGTTCTACTTGTTCATCAAAAGACTGCGGTGAAAGAAAAATCACTAAAGAACCGCTCAATGAACTTAGTAAAGTTAAAAAGGTAATTGGTGTTGTCAGTGGTAAAGGTGGTGTTGGTAAATCTTTCGTTACTTCAACGCTTTCAGTTTTGATGCAAAAGAAAGGTTTTAACACGGCAATTTTAGATGCTGATATCACTGGGCCTTCTATTCCTAAGATGTTTGGTGTTAGTGATAAAGCAAGAACTTTAGACGATAAATATCTTCTTCCAGCAGTAACTAAAAGCGGAATTCAAATTATGTCTATCAATTTGTTGCTTGAAAATGAAACTGACCCTGTTGTTTGGCGTGGTCCCGTTATTGCTGGTGCTGTTAAACAATTTTGGACCGACGTTGTTTGGAAGGACGTAGACTTTATGTTTGTCGATATGCCTCCGGGAACTGGCGACGTGCCATTAACCGTTTTTCAATCACTTCCAGTTGACGGTATTGTAGTTGTTGCATCTCCGCAAGAACTCGTTTCAATGATAGTAGGAAAGGCTGTTAAAATGGCAAGTTTAATGAACGTGCCAGTACTTGGTATAGTAGAAAATTATTCTTACTTTGAATGTCCAGACTGTAAAAAGAAAATTAATATTTTTGGCGAAAGTAAAATTGATAAAACTGCTGCTGAATACGGTATTAAACGCGTTGCAAAACTTCCGATAAACCCCGAATTTGCCGCTCTTTCTGATAAAGGTGCAATTGAAGAATTTAACGGTGATTATTTAGAAGATATTTTAACTGAAATCATCGGTTAGTAAATACAAAAGGAAAATATTTATGAAAAATAGTGAAATTAACAATACTCCGCTTGCTGAAGCCACTGCAAAAAAACGTGGTGGATTTACAAGTAAAATAGGCTTTGTATTAGCAGCGGCTGGTTCGGCTGTTGGTCTTGGTAACTTATGGCGTTTTCCATACTTGGCAGCGCAATACGGTGGCGGGATATTCGTACTCAGTTATGCATTACTTGCCGTGTTCTTTGGTTTGATCCTTTTAATGTTAGAAATAGGCATTGGTAGACATACTGGCAAAAGTGTTATAGGCGCTTTTAGTACGCTTAACAAAAAATTCAGTTGGTTTGGTTACTTGTGCGTTATTGTTCCGTTAATTATCGTACCTTATTACTGCGTAATCGGCGGCTGGGTTATCAAATATATGTGGTCATTCTTAGTTGGCAGCCAAGGTTTGGTTGAAGGCGCTGGGGCAGAAGTTAACACGGAAACATTTTTTACTTCGTTTATTTCAAGCCCGATTGAACCACTTGTTTTCTTCTTGATTTTTGCTGCAATCACCGTTTTAATCGTAACGATGGGCGTTCAAAAAGGTATAGAAAAAATGAGTAAAATATTAATGCCCGCTCTTGCAATTATAGCAGTATTCTTAATGATTTATGGATTTTTTCAAGACGGCGCGTTAGAAGGCGTTGCATACTTCTTAATCCCTGATTTCACTAAGTTTAGCTTCAAAACTGTTTTAGGTGCATTAGGTCAACTCTTTTATTCATTGTCAATCGGTATGTGCATAATGATTACGTACGGTTCATACATGAAAAAAGATGCTAGCATTAAGTCTTCGTCAGTTCAAATCGCAGCGTTTGACAGTTTGTTCGCAATTATTGCTGGTTTAATAATTATACCGGCAGTATTTGCTTTTGCTCCTACGGCGGATGCGGCGCATAAGATTATGGAAACTAATGGTGCAACTCTTATGTTTATCCAAATATCAAACGTTTTCAACAGTATACCGGGTGGTAGAATTATTGGCATAATTTTCTTTATTTTGGTATTCTTTGCGGCGGTAACTTCTTCAGTTTCACTTGTAGAATCAATCGTTGCGGTGCTTTGTGAAGATGGTAGAATGAAACGCTGGGTTGCGTGCTTAATAGTATTTGGTGCAATTTTAGTTTTAGGAACTTTATCATCATTAGGTTATGGTGTGTTGTCGTTTATAAATATTGCTGGCAATTCTATTTTAGATTTATTTGATATCTTGGCAAACAATATTTTAATGCCGATAATTGCAATTATAACTTGTGTTGTTGCTGGTTGGTTTATTGATAAAAATATACTTCCCAAAGAAATAGGTATTGATAAATCTAAGGGGCTTACTAGATACTTTAATATAATGATTAAATATATCGCGCCGATTTGTATTCTTTTGATTTTAATTACTGGTTTATTTATTAAAATTTAATCAAAAATAAATATCCACCAGCATAGCTGGTGGTTTTTCATTTTCGGGCAATTAGCCCTAAACTATTCTGGCTTACGCACAAGTGCGTATTTAAACGACTTGCCAGTCTTGCACCTATTGCTTGCTACCCGTAAACGGGTCTTTAGGATCAAATATGCTTAACTGATCTGATTGTTTATCTTGTTCTAATTGATTTTTAATATACTCTTTAATTGCTTTCGTGTCTTTCCCCGATGTATCTACGTAAAATCCTCTGCACCAAAATTCGCGATTTCGGTATGCAAATTTTAAGTTGCCGTATTTTTGAAATATCATTAGACTACTTTTTCCTTTTAGATACCCCATAAATCCCGAAACGCTAATTTTGGGTGGTATTGATAAAAGTAAATGTATGTGGTCGGGACATACTTCTCCTTCTATTATCTCTACACCTTTCCATTTGCATAGCGTACGCAGTATATCCCTTATCTCTTGCCTTTTATCCTCGAAAAATACTTTTCGACGATATTTTGGCGCAAATACTATGTGATACTTGCAATTCCATTTTGTATGTGCTAAACTATTTCCAGTGAAAATTTCTTTTTTCATAAATCCTCCGTTTGTTTTTTAGTTGCAACTGGCAGGTCGCAACTTTTATTATACACAAACGGAGGATTTTACTCAACGGTAAACCTTTACTGGACCCCCAGACTATCTGGGGGTTTATTGTTTACACAATTAAAGCACTGTAACTAACAGTGCTTTTATATTTAAAAATTTATAAACACTATTGACAAATTGATTAAGTAGTATTATAATAATAAAAATTATTTAATATACTGTTAGGAAAGTTGCATATTTGCGCTTTCCTAATCTTTATTAAAGGGGATAAATTATGAATTTAGATCAAATACTTATCGCTGCGCTTCAACTCGTTTTATCGCTTGTTTTGGGCTTTATTATTGGTTTTGAGCGTAAAATGCGTTCAAAAGAAGCGGGTATAAGAACTCATACAATCGTATGTGTTGGTGCGTGTTTGTTTATGATAGTGTCGAAAAATATTAACGGTGCAGATCCTTCAAGAATTGCGGCTCAAATAGTATCTGGTATCGGTTTTATCGGCGCTGGTATGATATTTTATAACAAGCAAATAGTGCACGGATTAACAACTGCTGCGGGTATTTGGGCGACGGCGGCTATCGGTATGGCGGTTGGTGCTGGACTTTGGGAAATTTCTATAGTAGCATCGCTTATTATTATAATAATTCAACTTATAATGCACTTGCCGTTTAAGGTTTTTCAAATGCGACACGCAATTACACTCAATATTATTTTTGAGTGTAATGACGGCACTGAAAAAACAAAAGTAATGGAACTCTTCTCTGTAAAGCGTTTTACTCGTATTAGTGCGAAGAAAGAAAACGGTAAAATTATTTATAAAACATTAATTAGTACTGACAAAGAATTTCCCGCAGATTATATCTATAGAGCACTAAGTGAAAATGATTTTATTCTTTCTATTACAAGAGAAGATGACGACTAATTAAAAACTTATTAAATTTGTTTTGAATTTTAAATAAAAAGTGTTATACTTGACTTATCAATGATTGCAATACACAATTGCAATCATTTCTTTTTGGAGAAAATTATGAAAACTAACGTTCAAATGAAAAGACCAGATTCAATGCGCAACGCTTTTGGAAAGAGTTTTGGTGAAGAACTTAAGCGATATTTGTTTATGATTATAGGCTGTATTTCGTATTCACTCAGCACCAGAGCGTTGCTTGACCCTAATAATATTATAGGTGGTGGTGTCAGTGGTGCATCGTTGCTGCTTGAAAAATTAACGCAAATACCTTATAGTTACAGTATTTTTATGGTTTTAATAAACGTGCCAATACTAATTTTTGGCTTTAAGTTGATGGGGTGGAAGTTTATTCTTAATTGCTTTATTACCACCGCAACTTTAAGTGCCACTGGTGCGCTTTGGGAACTTGTTTTGCAAGATGCCTCAGTTACTGACAACAAAATACTTGCTGCGGCTTACAGCGGAATTTTGCAGGGTATAGGCATTGGTTTATTTATAAAGTATGAAATGTCTAGCGGTGGAACGGAACTTTTAGGTAGGCTTACGCATCACGTGATGCCGTTTGGAACGATTGCAACACACGTTGCCTTATTTGATGGTTTAATCGTTGCTGTCGGCGCGTTCGTTCTTAATGAACAACCTAACATTTTCCCGGCATTTGAAAGCATTATGTACGTAATGATTTTAATTGTTGTCAGTGCTAAGGTTAGTGATTTAATTGTATTTGGCTTGACTAAAGCAAAGATGTGTTATATCATCACTGAAAAGGCTGATAAAATTGCCGAGTTTTTAATCACTCACAGCCCGCGTGGTGTTACAAAGGTTGATGGCGAAGGTATGTACTCAAAAACCGATAAGGGCGTTTTAATGACGTGTATTAAAAGTAATCAAGTCGTCGCATTAAAACTTGCAATTAAAAAACTTGATGAAAATGCTTTCGTGATAGTGTGCGATGCAAACGAAGTTTACGGCAAAGGATTTACTCATATTTAATTTTATAAAAAACAAAGGCTTTCACTGATAAAAGTGAAAGCCTTTTTGTTACACATAACGTTATCTTAAGTCTTTAGTTGCAACAGCAATCGGGAAGAAGTCGTTGGTTAAATGGTGCCAATAACATTTTTTATTGTTTTTTAATTTTATTTGAAATAAAAGACGGAAGATAAAATAAAGCGGGCACTACGATATATAAGATATAAATTATGATAGTAGAAACTATATCTGATGTGCCGCCGAATATCGCTGGCATAAAGAAAGAATTTGCCTTAAAGAACATATAGTCTGAATTGATAGGCGAGAAGTTAACGATATTTGCGGGAATAGATACTATTAAAGAGAATATTGACGGTAATAATAATTCAAACCATTTTTTAGCGCCTTTATAATTGTGATAGCCTGAAATTAGCATTGTAAGGCATGTAAAAAGCATTGTACCGTGATAGAAGAAGGTGTGAAAGCCAGCAAATGATATGCAAGAGTAATTACTTAAAATAGTTGCAGGATAAAAGAAGTTTATTGTTGCACCTAAAAGGCCAAGCGTACAAACATAACCGCAACCACATTTTTTAAGTAAATCATTACCCCAAATTGCAAACGGCATAGCATACATATAAATACTGCAAGGATATAGGGGTAAAATTCCGCCAGTTTCAAATCTTACTTCTTTACCTGAAACACTTTCCCAGATAATTTTAGTTACTTCAAGTGCTACGCATAATGCCCAAAGTATAATAAATACCGTTTTGATTTTTTCTTTTTTCTTTGAAAGAAGTATTGCACCTGTAATAACTATTGCTAAAACGATTGCAGAAAATACAAAGTGGAGTGGGGTAAACATCGTCCCCATCATTTTATCTGCAGAAACTAAAAAGTCTTTGTGTGTAAAAAAGTTTTTGATTAAATAAGAAAAATCTTTCATTTTCGTCTCCTTATTAAATAATAAATACCATAACTAATCCAGTAAATTCCAAAAGTTTGGGCAATTATAATCACTATCATATATAATGGGTGTGAAAATTTTAATATGTCGTTTAATATGGGTAGCCCGAAAGCGTTGTGCAAAAACATGCAGTTGCTACCAAGCCATTCGTTAAAAAAGTACGACGGTATACACGCAATTATTATGAATAAAAAATAGTGAATAAAATGTTTTGGGCTTGGAACGTATTTATTTTTTATTATCGTTAGTAATCCAAAATAAACCATGGTTAAATGGTAGAAAAAACTATGAAAACACGATGGGTGAAAGAAGGGATACATTCCAAGCGAAGTTGATGGGTAAAATGTGAATAACGTTCCAGCCAAAATTCCGCCTATGGTTATATAAGAATAACCTATTATGCTTAGTGTTTTGTTTTTAAGTAAAGATAGCCAAATTGCAAAAAGAAATAAACTGCAATAATAAAGGGGTAACCAATCATCAGGTCCGCGTCCAGCGCTTAGTTTTAATGCTATTTTTACAATTTCAAAAATTGTAGTCAGTAAAGCGACTAAAATATGGCAAATTTTGTATCCATTTTCGGTCATTTTCCTAGATGCAAATAGTCCTAAGATTATCAAAATGAAAAAACAAATAATAGATATTAGATGCTCAACGTTAAATAATCCGCAAGCACCCCTTTCTTCAAAATATTCTAGCCCCAAAATTTCACCTCGTTTATTTATAACAATATTTTAACATAAAAAATTAAAAAAACAAAATAATTATTTACATAATAATAAAAAAACACTTACTTTAACTAGTAAGTGTTTTTATTGGTGGGAAGGGGTGGATTCGAACCACCGAAGTCACTGACGACAGATTTACAGTCTGTTCCATTTGGCCACTCTGGAACCTTCCCGAATATATGAAATTGAAAGGGGATACGATTGGAGCTGGTGACTGGAATCGAACCCGCAACCTGCTGATTACAAATCAGCTGCTCTGCCAGTTGAGCTACACCAGCAAAGTGTAATTTTTAACTTGGTGCCTCGGGGCGGAATCGAACCACCGACACAGGGATTTTCAGTCCCTTGCTCTACCTACTGAGCTACCGAGGCATACAAGTTTTTATGAAAATGCTTGTAAAACTTACAAGCATTTTCATTTGGCGACCCGGAAGGGGCTCGAACCCTCGACCTCCAGCGTGACAGGCTGGCGTACTAACCATCTGTACTACCGGGCCAAATTTTAAGTTTTAAGGTATGTGGTGGGCCTTCACGGACTCGAACCGCGGACCAATCGGTTATGAGCCGACCGCTCTAACCTACTGAGCTAAAGGCCCTTAAAACGTATGATCTTTAGTGTAATGCAAGTAATGGTCGGGGTGAAGAGACTCGAACTCCCGACCCCATGCTCCCAAAGCACGTGCGCTACCAACTGCGCTACACCCCGCTCACTCACGACGCTTTAATATATTATAATAAAATCAAAATAAAGTCAACAATTTTTAAGCAGTTTTTTCAAATTTTTTCTAATATTTTTTAATTTTTTTTACTTAAACTCTTTTTGTCAAAAAAAACAACGAAATAACAATTAGTTACAATATTTTTTTTGACTTTAGTGATATCGTAATTACAAATTATGGAGGGCGTATGGAAATTAAGTATAAAAAGGGGAACGGCGCGTTGTCTATATACATATATGGCGAACTTGATGAGTGTACTGCTTCAAACGCTAAAAATATATTAGATAAATTGTTGCTTGATAACCTTAACGTAAAGAGTGTTATTTTTGACTTATCGGGGCTATCGTTTATGGATAGTACTGGGATAGGGCTGTTAATTGGAAGATATAAAAAACTAAAAAATTTTAATATACCATTATATATATCAGGCGCGTCAGTTGCTGCCGAAAAGGTTATTCAACTTGCTGGGCTTTATAAAATTATGCCTAAATATTAAAGGAGAAAATATGGAAATTACAAATAAAATGAAACTTACGTTTTTATCTCGTTCAGAAAACGAAGCGTTTGCGCGCAGCACAATCTCTTGCTTCGCCTTGCAATTAAACCCAACGCTTTCACAAATATCCGATATAAAAACTGCGGTTAGCGAAGCGGTAACAAATTCAATTGTTCACGGATATCCCGATAAAAAGGGCGAAATTACGTTAGAGGCTATAATTTCTGGCGACACTTTACATATAAACATTTTTGATGAAGGAGTTGGGATAGAAAATATACCTAAGGCTTTAGAACCTTTCTTTACAACAAAATCAGAAGACGAAAGATCTGGTATGGGTTTTACAATAATGGAAAGTTTTATGGATGAAGTATTTGTTGAATCAAAAGTTGGGGAAGGGACAAAAGTTTATATGAAAAAAATTATAAACTCTATTTAATAAGGTTGTTATGTTGAGTCAAGAGCAGTTACTTGATTACTTAAGAAGGGCTAAAAACGGCGACGAAACTGCAAAAGATACGTTATTTAAGGAAAATTCTCCGCTAATTAGGAGCATAATTAGACGTTTTAAAGATAAAGGCGTAGAGTATGAAGATTTATATCAAATTGCGTGTATTGGCTTTGTTAAAGCAGTAAACAACTTTAACGAGAGTTTTGACGTAAAGTTTTCAACCTACTGCGTGCCAATGATTATAGGCGAAATAAAGCGTTATATGCGCGATAATGGTGCTATTAAAGTATCAAGAGCGTTAAAGATTTTGGCTAATAAAATCAACCGTTTTGTTGATGAATTTACTTCTAAACATAGTGATGCGCCATCAATTGAAACGATTGCTAAGGAATTTAATATAGATTGTGAAGAAGTGGTGGTTGCACTAGATAGCGCAAAGATGCCTTTATCAATTTTTGACAAGTTTGACGACCAAGATGACGGGCAAGAATTGATAGATAAAATCCCAAGCGAGTTTGGAGAAGAAACAATACTTAATAGAATACATTTAAATAGCATTATATCAGACCTAAACGAACGCGAAAAAAAGATTATAATACTGAGGTTTTTTAGGGATAGGACGCAGAGTGAAGTTGCGGAGAGTTTAGGTGTGTCGCAAGTGCAAGTATCTCGGTTAGAGAGTAAAATTTTTGAAAAAATACGGCTAAAATATTAGTCGTTTTTTTATTTTTAGAATAAAACTTTTTCTTTATGCTCAAATTATTTTTATGAGAAATATTAAGACTTTTGAATACTTAAAACCTATTGATGAAAAAGAAGTTTTAATTAAACCTTTTATAAAAAAGGAGAGCAAAAATGAAAACGTCTGAAGATTGCGTTAATAAAAATTATTTAGAATACGTAAAGGCTATATCGCCAAAAACAAATCAAAAAAGAACGCTATTTCACGCGTTTTGGGTTGGTGGTGTTATTTGTATGATAGGTCAGACCTTTAGATTTATTCTAGAACTTGGATTAAATATTACGGGTGATGAATTATCAGGTTACGTTTCTATGATTATGATATTTTTAGGTGCGTTTCTTACTGGGCTTGGCGTTTACGATAGAATTGGTAAGTACGCTGGCGGTGGCTCTATTGTGCCTATTACTGGTTTTGCAAACTCAGTTGTTTCGCCAGCCGTTGAATTTAAAACTGAAGGTTATATTTACGGGACAGCGGCTAAAATGTTTACGGTTGCTGGACCTATTATAGTGTTTGGCGTTGCTAGTAGCGTTTTAGTTGGAATTTTGTATTTTATAGGGTATAGGATATTTTAATGAAAAGAACGATATATTTTAAGAATAAACCAGTAATTATCGGCGCTGGTTCAATAGGCGGACCTAAAGAAAGTGAAGGTAGTATTGCAAAGTTTATAGAAACGAAACTTGACGATGATATGTTTGGTGAAGATTCTTTTGAAAAGGCAGAGAGTAAAATGCTATTTAATGCAATAAAAACGGCAATATTACATGCAAAAAAGAAAGAAGATGAAATCGACACGATTATTGCGGGTGATTTGCTTAACCAAATTATTGCCGCAACGTTTGCTGCAAGAAACTTTAGTTGTGGATATCTTGGCGTGTATAACGCTTGTTCAACGTTTAGTGAAGCCTTGCTTTTAGGTGCGACACTTGTTGACGGTGGATATATGAATAACGTAATTTGTGCAACAAGCAGTCATTTTTCTTCAGCAGAAAGACAATATAGATATCCATTAGAGTTAGGTTGTACAAGACCGCCACAAGCGCAGTGGACTATAACTGGGGCTGGCGCAGTGGTTGTTTCTGCTGATGGCGTAGGTCCTAAAATTACTGGAGCAACGGTCGGTAAAGTTATAGATTATGGTGTTGTTGATGCAAATAATATGGGCGCTGCAATGGCTCCTGCGGCGGCTGATACGCTGTACACTCATTTTATGGAAACGTCGCTAACGCCATCTGATTATGATTTAATAATTACTGGTGACTTGGGTACTTTAGGCTCAAGAATTTTCAAAGATTTAGTTTGGGAAAAGGGTTTTAATATAGAAAAGCAACACGTGGACTGTGGCGAATTAGTTTATAATATTTGTGAAGACGAATATCAAGGCGGAAGCGGTGCGGGGTGCAGTGCGTTGGTATTTAGTTCGTATATCTACAAAAGATTAAAGGAAAAGAAGTTTAAAAAAATACTTTTGCTCGCTACTGGTGCGCTGCTTTCTACAACGTCAACTCAGCAAGGTGAAAGTATACCCGCAATTGCACATTTAGTGGTGGTGGAAAGTTAATTATGGTTATAGAAATTTTAACAACTTATTTGAAAGTATTTTTAGTAGGTGGAATTATCTGTACTATCGCTCAATTACTGATAAATTACACTAAGATTACGTCTGGCAGAATACTCGTTTATTTTCTTCTAGCGGGCGTTTTATTACAGGCTGTTGGACTATATCAATATATCGTTGATTTTGGCGGAGCAGGGGCAACAGTTCCTATAAGTGGATTTGGATATTTACTTGCTAAAGGCGCTATGGACGGTGCAAAAGAAGGCTTATTTGGCGCATTAACTGGTGGGCTTTCTGCGGCTGCAATGGGCGTTACGGCGGCTATAATTTTTGGCTATCTTTTCTCTCTAATTTTTAAATCAAAGTCTAAAAGAAATTAGTTAAGCATAAAATTTTGTATGATAGATTGCTGTGAAGAAAATATATATTATAAAAGAAAGAAGCGCGGTAAAGGAAATGGGGTTATCGCGCTAATTTTATGCTTTGTTATTATTATCGGCATAGTTGCTTATTATAAATGCTTTATCGTTAAAAAAATAAACCAAATTTGTATCGATTACACTAACACATACTGCGCTTTGAGTGCTAATGAAGCAATTTTAGGCGTGCTAAATGACGGGGTTGATTATAATGATTTAGTTTTTATAGAAAAAAATAATAGCGGCGAAGTAGTTTTAATGAGTGCTAATGCTTTAAAAGTAAATTTAATTAGTCAAAAAATTGTTTCAAAAACTGAAGAAAATTTATCTAATAGACTAGAAAAGGGTGTACCAATTCCGTTTTTAGTGTTTTTAGGCTTTGATATGTTTAAAGGCTATGGGCAAGAAATTGATTATAAATCTGTATTTATATCATCAGTTGAGTGTGATTTTTTGTCGAATTTTAAATCGGTTGGTATAAATCAAACCTTACATACGATTAGCGTTGTGGTAAAATGCAAAGTAAAAGTGGAGTCCTTTTTGCAAAATGAAATTCAAGAATTTACAGCCCCGTTTATTATAAGTGAAACCGTGCTTGTGGGAAGTGTGCCAGAAGTGTATTTGAATGGAAAATTGTTTAACTGAATAATGCCAATTCGAGTATTAAATCCTTGACATTATGCTTGAAAATCATTATAATAATTAAAAACGATGATAAAGACGAGCGTATAGAAGGCGGTTAAGAGAGAAAAACTCGTGGGCTGAAAGGTTTTTTACAATGCCGTATGCGCGATTCACTTTGGAGTTGTGCTGCTGAAATATAGTAGGTTGCATCGGGTAATCTCCGTTATAAGATTTTGAGGCTTAAAAGATATTTTTAAGTGAATTAGGTGGTAACGCGTTTAAAACGCCCTATTTATTAGGGCGTTTTTATTTTTTTGGAGGAAATTATGCAAGAAAAGTTTGTTCAATTGAAAGAAAAAGCAAAAGCCGAACTTGAAACAATTACTTCAAGCAAGGTTTTGTTTGACGTTAAAGCAAAATACGTCGGCAAAAGTGGTGAAGTAACGGCACTTCTTCGCGGAATGAAAGACGTTCCCGCTGATCAGCGTGCAGCGTTTGGTAAGATGGTTAACGACTTAAAAGTTGAAATCAGCGAACTCTTTAACGAAAAAGAAGTTTTATTAAAAGAAAAAGAACTTCAAGAAAAGTTCGATGCTGAAAAGGTAGACGTAACAATTCCCGCAAGCCCCGTAGCAAGCGGCAGTATCCATCCGTTAAACATCGTTAAAAATAAGATATTTGATGCGTTTTGCGGCATGGGTTTTGAAGTGTTTGAAGGACCTGAAATCGACACCGATTACTATTGCTTCCAAGCACTTAATATCCCTAAAGATCACCCCGCGCGTGATATGCAAGATACTTTCTATATAACCGATAATATTCTTCTTCGTCCACACACTTCACCTGGACAAGTTAGAACTATGGAGAAAAAACAACCCCCGATTAAGATTTTAAGTCCTGGTAGGGTATACCGTGCCGATGATGACGCATCACACTCTCCGATGTTCCATCAAATCGAAGGGCTTGTTGTTGATAAGGGCGTTTCTTTGTGCGACTTAAAAGGACTTTTAGATGAATTCGTTAAGATTATGTTTGATGAAGACACTAAAACTCGTTTTAGACCGTCATATTTCCCGTTTACTGAACCTAGTGTTGAAGTTGACGTAACGTGCTGCAAATGCCACGGTAAGGGCTGTAACCTTTGTAAAGGAACTGGCTGGATTGAAATTCTTGGCGCTGGTATCGTAAACAAAAACGTATTAGAGATGAGCGGAATTGATTCTAACGTATATTCTGGACTTGCGTTCGGTTTAGGTATTGAACGTATTACAATGATTAAATACGGTATTTCTGATATTAGAACGTTGTTTGAAAATAACGTTAAGTTCTTAAAACAATTCAATAGGAGATAATTATGAAAGCACCACTTTCTTGGTTAAAAGAATACGTAGATATAGATTGTACAGCAGAAGAATTGCAAGCAAAATTATTCTCCTGCGGTTTTGAAGTAGAAGAAATGGTTTACGTTGCAAAACATATTAATCGCATCGTGACTTGTAAAATTGAAAAAATTGAAAAGCATCCTAATGCGGATAAACTCTCTGTTACGCAAGTCGATGCTGGTGAGCACGGTAAGTTCCAAATTATTACCGCTGCTACTAATATCTTCGAAGGCGCTATTGTTCCAGTTGCGCTAAATGATTCAACCCTTGCAAACGGCGAAAAAATCTATAACGGTGAACTCCGCGGGCTTCCGTCATACGGAATGTTTTGTAGCGGGGAAGAATTAGGAATTAACGACGACTGGTATGAAGGAGCTTCAGTTAATGGTATCTTAATTTTAGATAAAGATTTTCCGCTCGGTATTGAAGTTAAAGAATTGCTTGAATTAGAAGATGTTATGTTTGACATAAACGTAACCGCAAATCGCCCTGATTGTCAATCAATTTTAGGTTTAGCGCGTGAAGTTGCAGCAGTTTTAGGTAAACCCTTAAAAATGCCCGCATTGACTTACACCGTAGACGAAAAACTTTCAACTAAAAACACTATAAAAGTTACCGATAAGGCGTTTGATTTGTGCCCCAGATATATGGCGCACTTAGTTAAGGACGTTAAAATTGAACAATCGCCTAGATGGCTTAAGAGAAGATTAGCATCAATGGGTATTCGTGCCATCAACAATATAGTGGATATTACTAACTACGTACTTCTTGAAATCGGTCAACCGATGCACGCTTTCGACCTTTCGCAATTAGGTGGAAACGAAATTATTATTAGACGTGCTGAAAACGATGAAAGTATCGTTACGCTTGACGAAAAAGAATTCAAATTAACTAGTGAAAATCTTGTTATTTGCGATGCTACTAACCCCGTTGCTCTTGCTGGCGTTATGGGTGGCTTAAACAGTGAAATTGAAAACACCACTACCGCAGTTGTTTTTGAATCAGCAAAATTTGCAAGAGACAACGTGAGAAAAACATCAAGAATGCTTGGTCAACGCACCGATGCATCTTCAAGATATGAAAAGGGTGTTGATTTTTATTCAGTTGAAATCGGTCTAAAGCGTGCGCTTAACTTGATTTGCGAACTTGGTTGTGGCACTATTGCATGCGACGAGTACGATTTAGTTAACGAAGAAATCAAAGAAAAGGTTATTCAAACAACCGTTTCTAAGGTAAATGCAGTTCTCGGTATTGACGTTCCCGCCGCAACTATTAAAGATATTTTAGAAAGATTATTCTTTAAGGTTGAAATTTGCGGAGATGATTTAACCGTTACCGTTCCGCTTTATCGTGAAGACATGGAAAGTTATCCTGATATTGCAGAAGAAATCATTAGAGAATATGGTTACGACCACATCGAACCGACCTTACTTAAAACTTCAGCGATAACTAACGGCGGGTTAACTGATGCGCAAAGAAAAAATGAGCAACTTAAAAACCTTTTAGTTGGTTACGGTTTTAACGAAATGATTAACTATTCTTTCGTTTCAGAAAAAGAATATGATTTATTTGGTATTGATAAGGCTGCAAAAGAACATAAATTTATTAAGCTCTTAAATCCGCTTGGCGAAGATTTAGCGGTTATGAGAACTTCACTTCTTCCGTCAGCAGTACGTGCAGCGTGCTACAATATCAATAGAAAGAATTATGAAGGTAAACTTTTTGAACTTGCAAAAGTTTATAATCCCGAAAGTTTACCGCTTGAAAAATTACCTAAAGAAAATCAAATTTTATCTTTAGTAACCTTTGGTGATAATGAAAACTTCTTTACCTTAAAAGGTGTTGTTGAAGGTATTCTCGCATCGTTCTGTGCTGGAGCAGAGGTTGAGTACGTTCCCGCAAAGAAGACTTGCATGCATCCCACTCGTTCAGCGGATATCGTCGTTAACGGGAAGGTTGTTGGTTACTTTGGTCAAATTCACCCGAACATTATAACCGAACTTGACGTTGACAAGGCAGTTTACGGCGGTGAAATTTACTATGAAAACCTTGTAAACGCGTTTAACGATAAGATTGTTTTCAAAGCAATTTCTAAGTATCCTATGATTGAGAGAGACTTAGCTGTTGTGTTAAATGATAACGTTCTTTGTGGCGACGTAATTAAAGTTATTAGACAAGCGGGCGGGGAATATCTCGACAGCGTTTCACTCTTTGATATTTACCAAGGCACACAAATCGGTGAAGGTAAAAAGAGTATGGCGTTTAACCTAATCTTCATTTCTTACGATAGAACGCTTAACGTTGAAGAAATCGATAAGGTTATGAAAAATATTTTGGACGCGCTTGTTGAAAAATTAGGTGCAGAATTAAGATAATGATATCAATTAAGACGTTAAAGGCATTAGAGTACGATAAAATTATGAACGACGTTGCAAAATTTGCCGTTCTTAACAACACGAAGAAGAATTTATCATCTTTCGTGCCTTTAATCGCGCTTAATGAAGTTGAAAATTTATTAAATCATACCGACGAAGCATTTAAGTATTTGTATAAATACAGCATCGGCGGTATTTATTATTTTGAAGATATTTCCGAACAGTTGGATAGGGTAGATATAGGTGGCAATCTTAATAATTTAGAACTATTAAGAGTTGCGTCAAACTTAAAGAGTGCGCGTATCGTTCGCTCGTCAGTTGAAACCGTAAACGACCCAACGCTTACGCTTATTAAGGAAATCACTTCAAGGCTTTATATTAACCCTGACTTTGAAAAAGAAATTACAGATAAAATTATTTCTGAAGATCAAATCAGCGACAATGCATCGCCAAAGCTTTATTCTATTAGAAAAACAATAAGTAATATCAACGCTAAAATTCGCGCAGAATTAAATTCTTATATGCGCGGAAATTTAGGCAAATATTTGCAAGATAACGTGGTTACTATGCGTCAGGATAGATACGTTATTCCAGTAAAAAGCGAATACCGTAGTTTCGTTAAAGGATTTATTCACGACCAATCGTCATCTGGCGCAACTGTGTTTATTGAACCCGAGCACGTTATGGAACTAAATAATGACTTAAAGCGTGCACTTTTTGATGAAATTGAAGAAATAAATAGAATTTTAGCAGAACTTTCGTCTAAAGTATCTTACATGTCCGATGCTTTACGCTATAACGCTGAAAATATTATAGAACTGGACGGTTATTTTGCACGCGCCGAATATTCGTTTAAAAATAAGTGCTCAAGACCCGTCTTAAACGATAGCGGCATTATAGATATAAAGCGCGGTAGGCATCCATTAATCGATAAGGGTGCCGTTGTTCCAGTTTCCTTAAACATAGGCGGTGAATATAATTTTTTGCTTGTTACAGGACCAAATACGGGTGGTAAAACAGTAACGCTTAAACTTACTGGACTTTTATCTGCTATGGCAATGAGTGGGCTTTATATACCTGCTGATGACGAGAGTGAAATTTCAGTATTTTCTAATATTTATTGTGATATAGGTGATGAGCAAAGCATTGAGCAAAATTTATCAACTTTTTCATCGCATATTAAAAATATAATCAACATTATTAACAATGTTAATGAAAAAAGTTTAGTTTTACTTGATGAAATAGGTGCGGGGACTGACCCCGAAGAAGGCAGCGCTTTAGCACTGGCAATAATAAAAAAATTACTTTCTAAAAATTGCTTTGGTATTATAACCACACACTATTCTAAGTTAAAAGAATTTGCAATTGAGAGTAAAAAGATTGAAAACGCATCGATGGAATTTGATGCAAAATCGTTAAAACCGCTATATAAACTAAATATCGGTATTCCGGGTAGTTCTAACGCGATAGATATTGCTAAAACTTTAGGGCTAGATAACGACGTAATTATTGATGCGCTCGACCAACTTAGCGACACAAAAATTTCTTTTGAAAACGTTTTAAAAAAGGCGGAAGAAAGCAGAAGAAAATCTGAAGAATTATCAAAAGAGCTTGAACAAATTAAAATTGACAAGCAAAAAGAACTTGATAAAATTACGCTAGAAAAAGATTTAATAATAAAAGAGCGTGAAAAAATTTATTCAACCGCAAAGCAAGAAACTAAAAAAATCGTTGCGGATAAACTTGTCGAAGCCGAAGAAATTATTGACGAGTTAAAAAAGATATTAAAACGTGTTGGATTAGAAAGCAGAGAAGTGTTTAGGGCAAGCGAGCTTAAAAACCGCTTGCAAAACAGCAAGTATTTAAGTGTAGAAAACGACAATAGACCTATCGAAATGATTAAAGTTACTGCTGATAAATTAAAGATAGGTAATAGGGTTTACGTAAATTCACTTGGCACTTACGCTAAACTTATTGGTGTTAAAGAGAAAAAGGGCGAAGCAGAAGTTTTAGTCGGCTCGCTTAAAACGGTTGTAAAAATTAAAGACCTTTACAATTCTGAAGAAGAAAAGGTAAAGGCTGAAAAAGTTAAAATATTTAACAATACTCGCGGTGGACTTCCTAAGTCGGAAATTAACGTTGTTGGTAAAACTTCTTTAGAAGCTTTAGAAGACGTTAAAAATTTTATTGATCAAGGTGTTATGCACGGTATTGAAGAACTTAAAATTATACACGGAGTTGGCGAAGGCATTTTATTGAAAGAAATAAGAAATTACCTAAAAACTGATAAAAACGTGCTTGAATTTAGACGCGGTAATTACGGTGAGGGTGAAAATGGCGTTACAATTTTAAAGTTAAAATAATTGTGTTTTTACATCTTTAGTGATATAATGTCATTACCATATATGATGATTGGAGAAATAAATGCAAGAAATTTTCTATGAAGAAACTTCCGTTGTTCAAAACGGTAGTAAAGAAAAAACTAAATTTAAATTATTTGATATTATATCTTGGATATTTTTTCTTTTAGTACCTATAACCTTTTTTATTGTATTTACTTCATATAATTTTGACCACAATTTATTCGTTGGTTTAATAATTATGATAGTACCTATGGTTGTGTTCTTAATTTTAGGTATTGTGATTGGTAAAAAGAAAAACACTTTTTGTGTTGACCACGACTATACTTTTATTTCTGGTTCGATTAGAGTTTCTCAAGTAATTAAGCAATATAAAAGAAAGTTCATTATAGAATTTGAAACCAACCAGATTGAAAGAATAGGTAAGGTTGGCGGTGATACTTTTGAAAGATATAACAGTATGAATATCAGTAAAACTGTACTTACCGAAAACAGCGAAGCAAGCGAAGGCAAGTCGATTTACTATTTCGTTATAAATGCTGAAGGTAAAAAGCAACTTCTTACAATGGAACTTACTGAAAGGTTTATTGTTAACGTTGTAAAATATACTTCAACTAGAGTACTTGACGATGAATATTTAAACGAATTAAAGAAGAAAAAATTATGATGTATTTTGATAATGCAGCCACTACGTGCCCGTCAAGGAGCGCGTTAGATAAGGCTCAACAATTTAATAATGAAAAGTTTTTCAACCCGTCTACGCTTTATTCAGGCGGGTTAAATTGTGCGCGAGAGATTAAATCAGCGAAAGAAACCATATTGAAATGCCTTGGAACTTCAAACCATGAAGTAATTTTTACTTCTTGCGGTTCTGAAAGTGATAATATGGCAATTTTTTGCGCGCGTCAGCGCGGCGTATTCGTAACTGATAAAGGCGAGCATTCCGCAGTTTATCAAAGTTTTTTAGAACTTAAAAATAGGGGATTACAAATTGAATTTATTGACCTTAATCCCGATGGAACAGTCGATGAAGAAAAACTTTATAATTATGTTAAAAATAGTCGTGTAGATTTCGTTTCTATTGCACACGTTGGCAATGAAACGGGTGCTATAAACGATATAAACAAAATTGCTAAAAAGATTAAATCTATAAATAAAGATATAATTTTTCATTCGGACGGCGTTCAAGCGTTTGGCAAAATTCCTTATAGATTAAGTCAAGATATTGACCTGTATTCTATTAGTGCACATAAAATAAACGCCTTAAAAGGCGTTGGTGCGCTTATAAAACGCAAAAACTTAAGTATAAAGCCGCTCATCTTTGGCGGTGGACAAGAAAACGGTTTGAGAAGCGGTACTGAAAACGTTTTTGGTATAAAAGTTTTTGAATTTGCCGCGATTGAAAAATATGACAATTTGCAAAATAATTATGAGTATGTAAAAAGTATTAAGGCCTATTTTGAAGAAAACCTTGATAGAGCCCTTTTCAAAATTATTTCAGCACCAAATTCAAGTCCTTATATTTTGACCATTTCAGCAGTTGGGCTTCGCGGTGAAGTCGTTATGCACTCTATGGAAGAGTTTGGATTAATAGTAGGTAATGGTTCCGCTTGCTCATCTAAAAATAGGTTTAGTAGAGTAATTGAAGCGTGCGGTTATAAAAATGATGTTTTAGACGGCGTTATTAGAATTAGTTTTAGTACTTTTAATTCTATTAATGAAGCAAAAAATGCCGTTGAAATCTTAAACAATACAGTAAAAAAACTTAAAGGAATACTTGGCTAATATGGAAAATGCTATAATTATAAGATATTGCGAAATTCACCTTAAAGGTAAAAATCGCGGTTATTTTGAAAAAATGCTTAAAGAGAACATTAAACGTTCACTAAAGGGTATAAATTTTACCTTTACAACCATGCACAGTCGTTATTTAATCGAAAATTTTGATGAAAATGATTACGATTTGATAACCAATAAATTACAAAAAATTGCAGGTATTCATACTTATAGTCGAGCACTCGTAGTTGATAGTAATTTAGACGATATTTTTGAGGCGGCAAAATTACTTTGTGAAGATAAAGAAGGTACGTTTAAGGTTGCTACTAATAGAGCCGACAAGACATTTACGCCAAGTTCTATGGAAACGTCAATGATTTTAGGTGGTAAACTATTAGACGTTTACGGTGGAAAAATTAAAGTACAAGTAAAGAACCCCGATTTTACAGTTAATGTTGATATCAGAGAAGACGGTAAAACTTTTGTTTACACAGACGTTGTTCATTGCTTAAGTGGCATGCCTGTAGGTTCTGCTGGCAAGGGCTTACTTTTAATTTCAGGCGGTATTGATAGCCCCGTAGCAGGGTATATGACTTGCAAGCGCGGTATGAAACTTGATTGTATTCACTTCCATAGTTTTCCATACACTGGTGAAGCAGCAAAAGAAAAGGTTATTGAACTCACTAAAAAAGTTGGAGAATATAATGGAGGAATTAATCTTTTCGTTGTTTCTTTCACGCATATTCAAGAAGCAATTCATAAGCATTGTCCTGAAGAATTTATGATTACGATTATGCGTAGATTTATGATGAGAATTGCTGAACGCCTTGCAAAGCAACAAGGTGACCAAGCAATTATTACTGGTGAAAGTTTAGGTCAAGTTGCAAGCCAAACCATTGAGAGTATAACTTCATCAAATTCAGTTGTAACCATGCCAGTTTTGAGACCACTTATCGCGTTTGACAAACTTGATATTATTGAAATTTCAAGAAAAATTGATACTTATGAAACTTCAATTTTGCCTTATGAAGATTGCTGCACGGTATTCTTACCTAAGTTCCCGGCAATTAAACCTAATTTAGAAAGGGTAATTAGAGCAGAGAGTAAACTTGATATTGAAGGCCTGATAGATGAAGCATTTAAAAAAGTAGAAAAATACGTTTTTTAATCGTAATCCCACCAATTATCGCCGAACTCTAAGTTCGGCGTTTTTATTTTCTCCAAAACAACTTCTTTACCGTAAAAAATATTGTTATCAGTTTGATAATAGGGGATAATTATATATTGATTTATATCGTTTGGTTTTAATTTCTTGTCAATATAAATATTACCGTCTTTTGTGTCAAATATCAGTTCTTTTTTTCCACTAATTATCTTATAAAGCCTTGCACCACATAATTCTGTCACACATAATTCTAACTTAATTGCATTGTCAATAACTGATGTTTCATATGATTTAATTTTAGGTTTTGTAAACCTACTAGATTGTTCTTTTGGAAGGTTATCATTCTTAAATAAATATTTTAATTTATACCTACTTGGTGCGTTGTCATCGCTTAAAATTATCTTATTATCTTGTTCATAAATAGTTTTATCAATATTTAGTTCGCTAACGCTGTTTGGCATATCTATTGAATTTTGTTTACCTTTTTCTTTTTCGATTTTATTCCAAATATCAGCGGAAATTTTGGCAGGCAAAGTACCGCCAGAAATTGAGTTAGGAATTAGTTCGCCGTCTTTTGCGCCACACCATACGCCTAAAACGTAATTTTTACTAAAAGATATTGTATATGCGTCTGTATTACCATTTTTATTACCTACAGTACCAGTCTTTGCGTATAAATTATCGTTTGTAAAAGAAAGTTTTTTTGCTGTTCCATACTTTACTGCACCATTTAACATATCGCTTACAATGTAGGCAGTGTCTTCACCGAAAACTCTTTTATTTGTTTGTTTAATTATATTTTTTGTACATTTTGGGTTACTAAAATAGCCTTTATTGATAAATGCGCAGTATGCTGCGGTAATATCAGAGAGTTTTGTGCCTTTTTCAGTTGCGCCAAGTGCCAATGCTAAATTTTGGTCGTTGTTACTTAAGTTTATTCCTAGTTTATTTAAATAATCAGTACTTTTCTTTACGCCTAAACTGTTTAATAGTTTTACCGCGCATATGTTCGAACTATAACAAAGCGAATCTTTAACGGAAATATTATTTCTATATACGTCATTATAATTTGACGGAGAATAGCCGTTAAAATCTTCCTTTTTGTCACATAAAATAGTGCAAGAATTTACAATATTTTCTTCAATTGCAGGTGCGTATACACCGATAGGTTTAATTATTGAACCAATTTGTCTTTTATTATCTCCATAAGTTGAAAAGTATGCTAAAATACTAGCGTTTTTATCCATGATTATTACAGACATTTCATGCTTATTCGTTGTATAATCATTAAGAATATCCTTTAGTAAACTTTGCAAATCAGTATCTAGTGTCGTATGAATATTAAGTGAACCAAATTTATACGGGTTTTTTGAAATATAAGGCGAAATTTCATTGTTTGTTAAATATAAAAAATCATATTCATTTGTTGCAGAGTTTGATAAATTTAACGGCTTATTGATATTTTCTTCAAATTCGTTTTTCGTTATATAATTTTGCTTAAGCATTTCGCTTAAAACTAAGTTTTTTCGTTTAATTGATTTATCTAAGTCGTTAAAAGGCGAGTAATAAGTTGGCGCTTTAACGATTGCGGCAAGCGTTGCGCTTTCATTTATATCCAATTCTTTTGGTGTTTTATTAAAGTAATGCATCGCGGCTGAAGTAATTCCATAACAATTATCACCAAAATAAATTGTGTTAAGATACGTTTCAAGTATTTGATTTTTGCTAAACTTTTTTTCAAGTTGTTTAGCGAGTTTAATTTCAGTAATTTTTCTTTTTAATGTTTTCTCATTGCTTAGGTGAGTGTTTTTTATAAGTTGTTGCGTAATCGTTGATGCACCTTCTTTGATAGAGCCACTTTTTAAGTTGTTAAAGGTTGCTCTAAGTAGCGCTTTATAATCAACGCCGTTGTGATTGTAAAAACGTTTGTCTTCAATAGCAATAAAGGCGTTGATTGTGTGTGACGGAATGCTGTCTATTGTGGTAATATTTAAACCTTTAGATTGTTCTGCAAAAACTTTATCATTATTATCGTAAAAAACTATTGTTCGATTAGAATTTACAAGTTTATTTTCATCAAGTTTAACGTTAAAAGTTGTTGAGTTTAATATTAAGATCAAAGCAGTTGATAAAATTGCAAATGATAAAAATATAAAGGATATTATTTTTAGTGTTTTTTTCATCGAATTTAGTATGTAAAAGTTTAAAGATTATTATGCTAATTTTGTCGCATATAAATTGACAAATAACGATTTTTAGAGTAAGATATGTAGTATGGATAATTGTTTAAAGAAATATTATATAATTACATACGGCTGTCAAATGAACTTGCATGAATCTGAAAAAATTGCAGGTATTTTGACTGAATTGGGTTATTCGGCAACTAATAGCGAAGTTGATGCGGATATAATCGTATTCAACACTTGCTGCATTAGAGAAAATGCTGAAGATAGAGCGGAAGGCAATATCGGTGCGCTTAAAAAACTTAAGAAACAAAAGAAAGATTTAATCATTGCTGTTGGCGGGTGTATGACTCAGCAGCCTGGTTTTGCACAAAAACTTCATGAAATGTTTCCGTTTGTCGATATTATTTTCGGCACACATAATTTAGAGCGTTTTAAGGAACTGTTAGAGAAAAAACTTTCACAAAAAAAGACCTTGATTGCCGTTGATGAAAAGGAAGGGGAAATTATTGAAGGAACACCCAAGACTCGTACTAGTTTTCCTAATGCTTGGGTAAACATTACTTACGGCTGCAATAATTTTTGCACTTACTGTATAGTTCCTTACGTACGCGGTAGAGAACGCAGCAGAAGTATGGAAAATATACTTAAAGAATGTAAAGATTTAGTAAAGCAAGGTTATAAAGAAATTACTTTACTCGGTCAAAACGTTAACTCTTACGGAAAAGACCTTGAAAACACAAGTTTTGCAAAACTAATTGAAGAAGTTTCCAAAATTGAAGGGGACTTCCGTTTGCGCTTTATGACAAACCACCCAAAAGACTTTAATGAAGATTTAATTCGAGCGATAAGCGTAAGTAAAAAAGCGTGCAAAACCGTGCATCTTCCAGTGCAAGCCGGTTCAAATAGAATATTAAAACTTATGAACCGCAAATATACTAGAGAAGATTATTTAGAAAAAGTTAAATTATTACGTCAATATATTCCTGACGTTTCTATTACGACAGACATAATGGTTGGTTTTCCGACTGAAACTGAAGAAGATTTCTTAGATACGGTTGACCTTGTAAAACAAGTGGGTTTTGCTGGTGCGTTTACGTTTATTTATTCTAAGCGCGACGGCACGCCCGCAGCCAAAATGGACGGGCAAGTTGATGAAGAAATTTCAAAAACACGAATAATGAAACTTATCGATTTGCAAAACGAAACTAATAGAAAACAGTCGGAAACATATCTTAATAAAACAGTTCAAATACTCTGTGAAGGTTTTGATGATAAAAAGGGTATGTATTTAGGACGCGACACTTACGGTAGAATGGCTTACTTTAAGAGCGAAACTGATTTAATTGGACAATTCGTTGACGTTAAAATCACTAAAACCGGCGGTATTTCTTTAATAGGGGAATTAGTTTAATATGGCACTTTCACCAATGATGCAACATTATTTACAAATAAAAGAAAAGCATAAAGACTGTATTATTTTTTATAGGCTTGGCGACTTTTACGAAATGTTTTTTGATGACGCAGTTAAAGCATCCGCTATGTTAGATTTAACATTAACGGGTAGAGATTGCGGTTTAGAAGAACGCGCACCTATGTGCGGCGTTCCATTTCACGCTGCTGATAATTACATTGCAAAATTAGTTTCTTTAGGCGAAAAGGTTGCAATTTGTGAACAACTTAGCGAAGCGGGCGGAAAAGAACTCGTTAAAAGGGATGTTATTAAAATCGTAACCGCTGGTACTGTTATTAATAACGAACTTATCGATGATCGAACAAATAACTTTTTGTGTTCAGTGTACTTGAACTCTGATAAATGCGCGCTTGCTTGGGTTGATATAACAACAGGCGAGTTCTATACTAAGAATTTTAGCGGTAAATTTGCCGTTTCAGAACTAATTGACGAGTTAGTTAAGGTTTCTCCTGTAGAAATCGTTTCTAACAAACAAGCGGCTGAAATTATGAATTCTTCACCACTTGTTGAACACGGCGTATTACCTAAATTTTCATATCTTGCTGAAAGTGAATTTAATTTAGCAAACGCTAGAACTGCTTTAGAATGTCAGTTTAATACTTTGACGCTAGAACCTTTTGGGTTAGAAAATGCGCCTGAGTGTATTTGTTGTTGTGGCGCACTTATTTCTTATTTGAAAGAAACACAAAAACACGCGCTTATTAACATTAACTCCATTAAAAAAGAAAATAACGACGAGTTTATGATGCTCGACGTTAACGCTGTTAGAAATCTCGAACTCGTTAAAACACTTAGAGATGGAAAAAGATATGGCTCACTTTTATGGTTGCTTGATAAAACCAAAACGAGTATGGGGGCGAGAAAACTTCAGAGTTGGATATTATCACCCTTAAATGACATAGCAAAAATCAACTATCGTTTAGACGGTGTAGAGTGTTTTTATAACAACACGTTAATTCGCGAAGGTGTTATTAACCTACTTTCATCCGTTCGCGACGTTGGGAGATTAGCCGGTAAAATTTCCAACGGTAATTTGTTACCAAAAGACTGTGTTTCACTAAGAAAATCGCTTGAGATTTTGCCTAGCATAAAGTTTCAACTTCTCGGTATTACGTCTCAATTTATAAGTGATATATCAGACGCATTAGGTGATTTTGGCGCAACGGTTGAACTACTTAATAACGCCATTAGCGATGAACCACCTGCAAACATGAAAGACGGCGAGTATATTAAAAAGGGTTATAATAAAGAACTAGATGAACTCCGTTCTTTTGGGAAAAACAGCAAGGCTTGTATTGCTGAAATTGAAAATAGAGAGCGTGAAAAGACTGGTATCAAAAACCTTCGTATAGGTTATAACCGCGTATTTGGCTACTATATCGAAGTTACGAATTCGTTTAAAGATAAAGTTCCTTACAATTATCAACGCCGTCAAACGCTTGCTAATGCAGAAAGATACATAACCGAAGAACTAAAAGAAATTGAATATAAAATTTTATCTAGTGAAGAAAAATCTCTTCAATTAGAAGCAGAAATTTATAATGAAATTAAAGAATATTTAAGCGCGCAAATATCATCGTTTCATCAAACTGCCGACGCGCTTGCTGATCTTGACGTAATTTTATCTCTAGCAAGAGTTGCACGTGAAAATTTTTTTGTTAGACCTGAAATCTTAAATGAAAACGGCAGACTAAATTTAGTTGATTCTCGTCATCCAGTCGTTGAAAAAACTTCAAAACAACGCTTTGTTCCAAACGATTGTTTGCTTGACGGTGATGAAAACCGAATGATGATATTAACCGGTCCGAATATGGCGGGTAAGAGCACGTTTATGCGTCAAGTTGCATTAATTACCCTAATGGCACACATCGGTTCTTTTGTGCCCGCAAAATCGGCTGAAATACCACTTACCGATAAGATTTTTACTAGAATAGGAGCAAGTGATAACCTTATTTCAGATCAAAGTACTTTTATGGTTGAAATGACTGAAGTATCAAACATCGTGCATAACGCTACTAAAAATAGCCTTATAATTCTTGACGAAATCGGTAGAGGAACTAGTACTTATGACGGCTTGAGCATTGCTTGGGCGGTTGTAGAATACGTTACAAATAAAATTGGTGCTAAAACTTTATTTGCAACACATTATCACGAACTTACCGAACTTGAGGGAACGCTTGATGGTGTTAAGAATTATAAAGTAACCGTAAAAGAAATGGCTGGCGGAATTGTTTTCTTGCGTAAAATTATGCGCGGCGGGGCCAATAGAAGTTTTGGTATTGAAGTCGCCGACCTTGCGGGTGTTGGTAAAGAAATAACTCAAAGAGCAAAAACAATTTTAAATAGTTTAGAGAAGTCTCAAGTAAAAACTTCTTCAACATACACTGAAGATAAAATAGTAGAAAATAAAAGTGAAGTAGAAAGAATTATTAAAGATTTAGACATAAACAATCTTTCTCCGATGCAAGCATTCACGATTCTTAGTGATTTACAAGAAAAAATCAAAGGATAAATATGGGCAAAATTAATTTATTATCAAGCCGAATATACAACAGAATAGCGGCGGGCGAAGTGGTTGAGCGTCCATTCTCTGTAGTTAAAGAGTTGGTTGAAAATTCAATAGATGCTGGGGCTACTTCTATCCAAATTGACGTTGTTGATGGCGGAATTTCATCAATTGTAATTACTGATAACGGGTCAGGTATAGAAAAAGAAGATCTACCTAAGGCTCTTATGTCACACGCTACGAGTAAAATATCCAATCTTAGCGACCTTGATAATATTACTTCTTTAGGTTTTAGGGGTGAAGCCTTAGCCTCGATTGCATCTGTGTCTAAAATTACCATTATTTCTAAACCTAAAAACCAAGAAGACGGCGCAAAAATTAGTGCTGAAGGTGGGGAAAACGTAAAAACAGAAGATTGCGGCGCAGTAGACGGAACGGTTATTAAAGTCAATAATTTATTTTTTAATACACCAGCAAGAGAAAAATTTTTAAAGTCTGTTAGATCTGAAGAAAATGAAATTTCTTCGACTGTTGCACGCTTTATTTTATCGAACCCCGATATCTCATTTAAATACACGGCCAACGATAAGGTAATCTATCAGTCCTTTGGTGATGGATTTGAGTCTGCCGTTGTTTGTATCTATGGTGTTGACGCAATTAATAATAGCCATTTTGTTGACGTAGTAAAAAATGGCATTAAAATAAGTGGATATTTAGGCAAAAACAACTTCTCAAAAGGGAATAGAAGTTATCAGTCGGTGTTTGTTAATGGAAGATATGTTGTTAACCAAACCATATCTTCAGCAATTTCTAATGCGTATTCACCTTATATGATGAAGCGCCAATATCCTTTTTACGTTTTATCTTTAACAATTCCTACTGAAATAGTGGACGTAAACGTGCATCCTAATAAATTAGACGTACGCTTTGCTAATAATCAAGTAATTTACGGCTCGTTATACTCTGTAATAACTAAAGTTTTAGACGGCAGTAGTGAAGCGTTGAATATAGTTTCGCAAAAATCAAACAATTATCAGCAAAATACTGATTTATTCACAAAAGATTATGTTAAACATAATGACTTAAAGAAGGAAATCGATAACTTTAAGAACGAAATATCTGAAATGAAAAAGTTTGATAAACTTACTTTTTGTGATAGTGGTGCAAAATCCATATCAAGCACAAAAGTTAGTGTAGACGACGGCTTGAAACAGTCTTCAGTTACAGATATTTTTGCTGAAAATAAAGCATTTTTAGAAAGTTTAGAAAAGAAAAAAGCGGCTGCTGAACAACAAACTATAACCATTGAAAAAGATTTAACTTATATAGGACAAGCTTTAAACACATTTATGATTTTTGAAGACGGTGTAGATTTATACTTTGTAGACCAACACGCAGCACACGAACGCATATTATTCGATAAATTAAACGATGCACTCAAAAATCATGAAGTCGTTAAACAACCATTACTCGTGCCTTTTGTTTTAAACGTAAATAACCAAGAGTATGACTTTTTAATCTCTAAATCGTCAGCATTAAATGAAATGGGAATAGAACTAGAAGAATTTGGCAAAAACGCATTAAAAATATCTTCAGTTCCTTCATTTTTAACCGAAATGAATATAACTTCGTTCTTTAATGATATTTTGACTGAAATAGAAACGTTAAAATCACTTTCGGTAAATGACTTATTAAAAGAAAAATTAGCGCAAAAAGCGTGTAAATCAGCAATAAAATCTGGTGATAAGTTAAGCGGGCTTGAAATAGAAGCATTGACTGAAAAACTAAAAAATAATCTCGGCTTAAAATGTCCGCACGGCAGGCCCGTAGCGATTAAAATTAGCAGAATGGAAATTGACAAATGGTTCAAAAGAATAGTCTAAAACCTAAAATTATTATCATTTGTGGACCTACGGCATCGGGTAAAACCGCGCTTGCTGTAGAAGTTGCAAAAAAACTTAATTCAGAAGTTATTTCCGCCGATTCTATGTACATTTATAAAGGGTTAAACATAGGCACTGCTAAGCCCGACGAAATGGAAATGCAAGGCGTTAAACATCATATGATTGACGTTGTAAATGCGGATGAAAATTTTACTGTAAGCGATTATAAAAACCTTGCAGAACCAATCCTAAAAAATCTTATAAACGAAGGGAAAATACCCATTATATGTGGCGGTACTGGATTTTATATCAACTCGCTTTTGTATGATTTATCTTACGGCAACGGCAACGATAATGCTGAAGTTCGTGAAAAATATAAAAAACTCGCCCAACAAAATGGAAACGAGTTTGTTTATAATATTTTGAAAGAAGTTGATCCTGAGAGCGCACAAAAACTTCATTATAACGATTTAAAGCGCGTTATTCGTGCGCTTGAAATATATGAAAACGGTTGCAAAAAATCTGATATTAAAGATGATTTCACCCCTAAATATGATTATTTAGCATACACAATAAATCACCCTCGTGAAGTTTTATACGAGAGAATTAACAGTCGTGTCGACATTATGGTGAAGGGCGGTTTAATTGACGAAATTAAAGGGCTGTTAAATAGCGGTATTGACAGATCAAATCAATGCATGCAGGGTATAGGCTATAAAGAAATTTTGGAATATTTTGACGGTAATATTACGTTAGATCAAGCAATAGAAACCATAAAATTAAATACACGTCATTATGCAAAAAGGCAAATTACCTTTTTTAAGAGAATAGATGGTTTAATAAATCTTGATCCAAGTTCAATTGAAAATATGACAGCGACAATATTAAAGGATTTTACAAATGATTGATTACAAACTTATTGAAACAAGCGAACAAGAATTACAAGAAAATTTCAAACATTTTGAAGACGTTGCACTCTTTAATCAAGAAAAAGTTTTAAGTGCTTTTCAAAAAAACCGCCTTGCTTTAAGACATTTTACTGGCACAAACGGTTATGGATACGGCGATGACGGTAGAGATACTCTAAATTTAGTTGTTGCAGATATTTTTAAGGCAGAGAAAGCAATTTGTTCACCGACAATTGCATCGGGCACACACGCGCTTTCATTGTGTTTATTCGGGATATTAATGCCCGGCGATAAAGCAGTATGCATTACTGGAACACCTTACGATACTCTTCACGATATAATTTACGGCGAAAATATCGGCTCGCTTAAAGATTATGGTATTGAATTTGAATGCATTAACCTTGTCGATGGAAAAATTGATAAAAATGCAATCAAAGATTATTTTACTAAAAACGGCGCGCCCAAAATGGTTTATATGCAACGTTCTAGGGGATACGAATGGCGCAACGCTTTATCTATTGATGAAATTAAAGAAGGTGTTGACACAGTTAAGGAATTAGGCTTTGACGGCTGCATAATGCTCGATAACTGTTACGGCGAATTTATTGAAAAAAGAGAACCTACTGAAGTTGGTGTAAACCTTTTAGCCGGTTCGATGATTAAGAACTTAGGTGGCGGAATCGCTCCTACTGGTGGTTATATCGCGGGGGATGAAAGATACGTTACGCTCGTACAAAATAGACTTACAGCACCGTCTATCGGAGGCGAAGTTGGTTCTTATGCGTTTGGATATCAATATTTTTACCAAGGACTTTTTATTGCGCCGCACATTGTATTGCAAGCAGTAAAAGGCTCAATGTTATTTGGTAAGGTTTTAGAAAAACTGGGCTATGAAACTTCCCCTAAAACTGATGAATTACCTAGAGATATTATCCGCGCAATAAAATTTGGCAACGATAAAGATTTAATCAAATTTATTCAAAATATTCAAAGAAATTCACCGATAGACAGCCACGTTGACGCACTTCCTTGGGCTATGCCTGGATACGTTGATGAAGTTATTATGGCTGCGGGTTGCTTCGTTCAAGGTTCTTCTATTGAACTTTCGGCTGATGCGCCCATTAAACCGCCGTATATTGCTTATATGCAAGGCGGATTAACTTACGAGCATTGCAAACTTGCACTTAAAAACTTAAATTTATAATAAAAAATCCCCATCAATTAAGATGGGGATAAATATTAGAATTTTCTCATTAAACCTTTAACAACGCCTAGAATTACAACGTTAGAAAAAATCATGTCGTCCATGTGATCGTTTTCGGGGTGAAGAATAATTTTGCTGTTACGCTTATAAAAACGCTTAACGGTTGCTGAATCATCAACAAGGGCAACGACTATTTCACCGTTTGATGCAACGCTTTGTTTATTGACGATAATAACGTCGCCTTCAAAAATACCCGCATTAATCATACTATCGCCCTTAACTTTTAAAGCGAATTCATCGCCGCCTGTGTCAAATTCTTTAGGAAGGGGATAATAACCTTCGAGATTTTCAACCGCATAAATAGGTTCGCCCGCGCGAATTGTTCCAAGTAGGGGAACTCTTTTAAAATCTTGCGCTCGACCAGGTAGTGTTAATGCGCGCTTTTTCATGGGCGATTTTTCAAGTAAGCCTTTATCTTTCAACTTTTCAATATAAGAATAGACTGTTGCGGTAGATTTTATATTAAGTTTTGTACAAATTTCACGCACAGATGGTGGAAAACCGTTATCTTTAATAAATTCTACCGTGAAATTGTATACTTTTTGGATATTTTCTTCAATTTTTTTCATAATTACATTGTATCATTTAGATTATAAAAAGTCAAACAAATGTTTATATTTTTTACAAAATTTATATAAATAAGGAGTAATTGATGAATTACGATAAAATAAAAGATAGGGAAGATGAAATTTTAGACGATACTTGCGACTTAGATCCTAGCAAAATTTGTGATAGTTGCGGAAAGTGTATCGAATCCGATAAAAATTATAAAATTATTAAAATTACCAAGATAATTACTGATGAAAATAGCTAATTTTTATCATTTTTTATAGAAAGTGCAGTTGCCGCTTTTTTTCTTATGTCATCTGTTATGGCTGCATAATGTTTTTTAGTGGTATTTACGTCTTTATGACCTAAACAATCGGCTACGACGTAAATATCGCCAGTTTGCTTATATAAATTAGTGCCAAAAGTACTTCTTAATTTATGTGGAGTAATTTTTTTAAGCGGAGAAACAATTTTTGCGTATTTTTTAACCAATTCTTGCACTGTACGAGTGCTAATTCTACGGTTTTGGAGCGATAAAAAGAGTGCGGGCTCGCTTTTATCTTCATCTTTTAGTCTTGCGTCAAGATAATCGTGTAGGGCAGAAGCAACTTCATCGTTAAAATATAAAACAGCACGATTTCCGCCTTTTCTTGTTACTACAAAACTGTTTGTGTTAAAATCTACGTCATCGGTGTTTAATCCAACTAATTCACTAATACGAATGCCCGTACCTAAAAATAAGGTAATAATAGCAGCATCGCGAAGTTTTGTGGCGTTATGAAATGCTAATTGTTTTTTAGTTAAACCTTGACCGGTTTCAACCGTATAAAGCATATCTCCAATTTCATCAACTTTATCGTTTGAATCAAGCCTAATTATCTCTTTTTCATGAATTTTTGGCATAGAAACCTTAGAAGGAGTGTTTGCAGGGAGTGCGTTTCTATTGAAAAAATACTTGTAAAACGCTCTGAGCGTGGATAATTTTCTCGCTTTTCCAGTTTCAGTGCATCGTTCTTCTTTATCATTTATGGTGTAATGGCTTAAATAACTTAAAAAATATTCAAAGTCAAACGACTCTAATTTGGCTAAATCTTTAAGTTCTATCTCTAAAATTTCCTTTTTAAACACTTTTTTAGCCAAAAAATCAAAGAAAACGCGTAAATCGTACGCGTAATTAAGCCTTGTAAGCGCACTCGTCCTGAGTTCAACGCCGATAAAGAAGTCTCTAACAAAGTAGGGAAGTTCGTCAACTATGGCATTTAGGCGTTTAATACAAGATATTTCACGTTGTTCATAAAAACTTTTTTGCTTCATAATAGGGCACCAACTTAATTTTTTTCTTTAATTTTCTAATTTTTCTCTAAATAGGGTACTAAATTGAAATATATGTAACTATGCGCAAAACGCGGCTTTTACGCATAGTTACGGTATTATTATAGCAAATAGAACAAAGTTTGTCAATAGTTTTGTAAAATTTATATTTTTATAATTGCTAAACAATTTATTGTTAGTGTTTAACTGCCGTTTTTAATTATTATTTTATCTGACATAATTTTATTATGTTAAAAATAATTGACTAAAATTAAATTTAATAGTATACTTAAATAAAATATATTATAAACTTAGGAGTTTTGTATGGAACAAAATGCAATCAGCAGTGATTTAATCCGCGGTCATATTGATACCATTATTTTACACACTTTGCTTGAGTCTGACAAGTTTGCACAACAAATCAGTGATGCAATTGATGAAAAAAGCGGCAATGAATACAAAATTAACCAAGCAACGCTTTACAGCGCGTTAAAACGCTTGGAAAACTCAAAATACGTTAAATCTTACTGGTATGATGCTGATACTGGCCGTAGAAAATATTTTACACTTACTGAAAACGGTAAAGCCACTGTTGAAGCAAATCTTTCTAGTTGGACTTTTTCTCGTGCTATTATTGATAAACTTATGGATTGTGAACAACAACCCGTTTATAAGACTGAATACGTTGAAAAAATCGTTGAAAAACCCATTGAAATTGTTAAAGTTGTAACTTCACACGAACTCAACCCTGTTAATTCAATCGATTCCAAGCCTTCTAAAGCACCAGATATTTACGTTCGTAATATGGCGGCAAGCAGCCAAATTTCTTCAAAAATTATTGAAAAAGAGCCTAAAAAAGCGGCTGAAAACCCGCAAGATATTAATTTTAGAAACATTCTTAACGGTTTAATTAAAACTTCTTCAATGCAAAACTCAGCCACTCAAAACGACGTTGTTGAAACAAAACCCGCTCAACCTGAAGTTAAGGACTTAAATAAAACCCTTACAGATAACAGTATAAAAACTTTAGATGATAAAGATTTTGGCGACTTAAAACTTCAAGCCGCTAAAGAAAATTATAAAGTTAGAGTTTCTTCTAAAGATTCTTATGAAACACGCGGAACTGTTTTATTAAACAAATTAAACGCTTACGTTTCTGTATTTGCTTTTGCAATTGCGTTTATTGCATTGCTAATAATTTCTTTAGGCGTTGGCAGCGGTTCTCCGGCTAAGGTTTACGTGGCAATTTTCGGTTCAATTCTCAGTTCGCTCCCGCCCGCTTATTTAGTTTTGAAATATCTAGTTTATCCTAACGATACAACGGCTAAAAAGATCGGCGTAGACGGCATAATTACCGCAGCAATCATTGCTTTTAACGTTTTAGTACTTTCACTCGTTATTAACCTAATTTGCGGCGTAAACTTTGCAAATGGCGCGATTATTGCATTCTCATTCGTTCTCCCTAACGTTTTGGCAGCAATTTACGTAGGTGCAGTTGCTCTTAGATACGTAGGCGCAAAATTTGCTGTTTTCCAAAGACAAAGAAGAAGAAAAAAATAATTTAACCAATACTTAAAAAAGGCACTATTTTTAGTGCCTTTTTTGTTTTTATAAATTTAATAAATAATCAATTTCTCTAGCGTTTAACTGGCGAACCTCACCACGATTAAGCCCCGTTAAAGTTAAATCACCAATCTTAATTCTCTTAAGAAAATCAACGTTATTATTTACCGCTTCAAACATTTTACGAACTTGGCGGTTTCTTCCTTCTGTAATTGTTACGTGAAGTTTAGAACCGTCTTTATGTGTTTCAATAAGTCTTACGTTGCACTTTTTGGTTTTAACGCCGTCAATGTAAACACCTGAACGAAGTTTTTGCAAATCTTCATCAGATACGGGTTTTTCCGTTTTAACCAAATAAGTTTTAGGTACTTCATTTTTTGGATGAGTTAACTTAAAGGTTAAATCGCCATCGTTTGTTAAAATCAATAGACCTTCAGTATCGTAATCAAGTCTACCAACCGGAAATAAGCGTTTTGCGCTTGGCGGAAGTAAGTCCATAACCGTTTTTCTGCCCTTGTCATCTTTAACCGTACAAACGCAGCCTTTTGGCTTATTCATAATATAATAATCGTATTTTTTTACAACGTTTACGGGTTTACCTTTGACTGTTACCGTATCGTTTGCTAAATCAACGTCATCACCGAGCGAACACACTCTACCGTTAATTTTAACTGCGCCATCATTGATAAGTTGATCGGCTGCACGTCTTGACGCTACGCCGCTATTTGCTAAAAATTTATTTATTCTCATATAATATACCTTATATAATCTTTATAATTATATAGTATATATTTTTTCTTTAAAAATCAAGTTATTTTGCGTATAAATTTCAATATAACCAACGTGCTCATCACTTTTTAGCGGACTTTTTACAGTTTTTTCGTAATTATATTCAATTCTAATGTTTTCTTTTTCTTCATTAGTAAGTGGCAAAATTATATCATTTTTTACGTGTATTGCGTAAGAATTTTTATTATTTTCTTCCTTTATAAAACCTATAATATTATTACTTTCAACAACTTTAACATTATGATAATTATTAAAACTTTCGCTCAATAATTCTTTAGACCTTTCAAACATTGGCGGGCAATTTAACACAACACAAATTAGTTCCATACCGTCTCTAATACAACTTGAAACTAAACAACGCCCAGCCTTTTTCGTGTATCCAGTTTTAATACCGTTTGCCCCCTCAAATTCAGTAAGCATTTTGTTTTTATTAATAAGTTTTCTGTCATATTTTTGTGTTATGTGTGGTATAATCACACTCTTTTTCCCTACTATTTCTCTAAATATTTCGTTATTCATTGCATAACGAGAAATCAACGCCAAATCGTAGGCAGTTGTATAGTGATTTTCATCATGTAAGCCGTGAGGATTTGTAAAATTACTGTACCTTGCACCTATTTTATTTGCAATATTATTCATTAACTCAGCAAATTTATTAATACTTCCACTACAATATACTGCTAGAGTTTCGGCACAGTCGTTTCCCGAACGCAACATTAAACCATATAATAAATCTTTAATAGACAACTTTTCCCCAACTTCTAAATATATGCTTGAGCCCTCAACCCCAACCGTTTCTTTGGTTACCGTTATAACGTCATCTATCCTGCAATTTTCAATTACAGTAATAGCAGTAAGAATTTTAGTTGTGCTGGCCATATACTTTTTTTCATAAGCGTTTTTTTCATGTAAAACTCTACCAGAATTTAATTCTATAACTATTTCAGCCGTACTTCCACTAAAATCTTTTGCAAAACAAACGTTAGCATTTAGAAAACAACTCACTACTAAAACTAGCGCGGATAAAATTAAAGAAATAAATTTTTTCATTGGACTTCCCCGTTTAAACTAGAAACAAAGTCAGTTGCCTTATCAATGAGTTTATCAAAAGAATTGTCTGAAACAGTTATTACCTTAAATTTCTTTCCTTCTTTAATTAAAAAACCACAAGGCTTAACTGAAATAATTGCGCCATTTCCAGCCGAAAACGGTAAATCGGTATCTTTTGTAAATATGTTCACCTTACCATATTCACCGCCCCCAGAAAGTACACCTACTGTTACTTTTGAGACGGGCACAACGTATTCGCCATCTTCAGTCTTTATAGGCTTGCCTACTACCGTGTTTACGTCTATTAAATTGCTTATATTTTTAAGAGTTGTTTCAATTGTTGCGTTAATTTTATTATTATCATTTTGCAATCGCATAAAATACCTTACCTACCAAAATTTTTATTAAACTTAGTACAACCATCAGAAGATTAAAAACAACAACTCCGTCAAACTTAACTTCAAATATTGATGCGCCAACGAAAACGTTGACCGAGTTATCAAACTTAAAATACGGCTTTTTATGGTGCAAAAACCATTTTAAGTAATTATATACGTAATTAACGATAAACGCCGCATATGATGGCATAAACACGTCTTTACTGCCTAAATTTGTTGTTAGACTTGCAGTAATTAAGTGATAATCTTTTAATGGTTCAACTTTCTTTCTAATTTCAAAAATATTAGAATATGGTAATAACACTGCTCTATTTTTTGTTAAGTGTAATATTATTCCATCATCTAGTAATTCCGCATAACCGTCTATAATTTTTATTAATTTAAACAATTTTATCTTATAATAAATTTTAATTTCATTTTTATTAAAATAAAATTGGCCGCTAATAAATATAGGAAAAATTAATAAAATTACGGCAATAATTATCACGGTTAACACTATAATAATATCTGCAAAATGTGTTTAAATATACAAAAAGCGCTAAACCAAAGTTTAGCGCTAAAATTTTAAATTGTTATATTAAAACTTTTCTATCTCTTCGCCTTTAAGGAAGTCAGGAATTTCTTCATCATCAATATCAGGGAGTTCAAAATCATCATCGGCACTATCAGAGGCTGGTGCTTGTGTTGCAGCCACTTCCTTTGCGCTTTCATCAACGTAAACGTCTTTATGATAAAGATAATCTTCTTCTTGTTGATTACCACGGATAACTTGAATTTTATTTATTAAATCATCATAATCTGGAAGTTCATCAAGCGAAGAAATTTGGAAGCGTTTTAAGAACTTGTCAGTAGTACCAAATAGCACTGGTTTACCAACTGCATCCTTTCTACCAACCGGCTCAATCACACCAAGTTCAAGAAGTTTTTGCACGGCATATTCGCTGTTACCACGAATTTCTTCTAAGTCAATTCTAGTTACAGGTTGCTTATAAGCGATAATAGCAGCAACTTCAAGCATACTCTTAGAGAGTTCACGTTCTTTAATCGGGTTAAGTACTGAAGAAACTTCATCAGCGTTATTAGGGTTAGAACAAAATTGTAATTTTTTATTAAAAACAAGCAATTGAATTCCGCTGTCCCCTGAATACTTTTCTTTTAAAACTTTAACAGCCGACATAATATCTTTTTCGGAAACTTCAAGTTTTTCAGCAATATCTGAAATTGCAACTTGCATACCCGAAACAAATAAAATGGACTCAATTATACTCGTCAATTTCTCCAAGTTCTTCATTTCTATCCTCTCTTAAAGTGATTGTAATGTCATCAAAAACGCCGTTTTGCGTAACAGCAATATATTGAAGTTTCAATAGTTCAAGCATGGCTTGAAAGGTGGTTATAAGTTCGTTTTTTGTGTAATACGATGAAAATAATTCAAAAAAACTTGATTCTTTTTTATCGAGTAAAACACTTCTTATATGGTCAACTTTATCTTTAACAGTAAAAACTTCTTTTGGAATTTCTTTTAGCGTATTTTCTTGCCTTTTCTTATCGTCTACGCGCATTAAAAGTTTTGAAAACGCAGCAATTAAACCGTCAAGGTTAAAGTCGTTATATACTATTTTAACGTCACCGACCGATTTATCCGGCTCCTTATAAAAACGCGAAACGTTTTCTTGTTCTTTTAATTTTTCACTGGCTTCCTTAAAGAGTTTGTATTCCTCAAGTTGCCTAATAAGCGCAGTTTCTGGGTCTTCAATATCTTCAAGATAATCTTCGATTTTGGGAAGAATTGATTTTGACTTAATTTCAAGTAAAGTTGCTGCCATATTGAGATATTCACTTGCTTTATCAACGTCAAGTTCGTTTACCCCATCCATATATTGCAAAAACTGCTCGGTTACTTGCGAAACGAAAACGTCTTTAATTTCGATTTTCGCTTCCTTAATTAAATGGAGCAATAAGTCGATAGGACCTTCAAAATTATCAAGTTTAGTAGAATAATCTACTACTGATTCAAACTCAGCCATTAAACCATCACTCCTTTTAAAATTAAATTCCAAAATTCAATTATCGGCTTAGAAATAAAACCAACAACTGTATTCATAAAATTACCAAACACGTCTAAAAAATATAACCCAGTAAAGTCCGCAATTAAACTTAGCGCAAACAACGCATATAAAAGATAAATTCCTTTAGTTCTTAAAAATATATAAAATTTATTTTGGCGCTTAACAAAAACGTCAAGCGCTCTAAAGCCATCTAGTGGATATACTGGTATAAGGTTAAACACAAAAAATGATAAACTAAACCCTACGATATACATCAATGTATCTCTAAGAACAAGCGTAAAATACCCAAATTCTGGTAAAAACCATACAAAATAATAAGCAAGCGGAAACACTAAAAACGCCAACAAGTAATTAGAAACAACACCCGCTATCGAAACTAAAAAACTACCCTTTTTATAATGATTAAAATTATAAGGGTTAACAGGTACGGGTTTTGCCCAACCAAAACCTGCAAACAAAAAGCATGCAAGTCCTAATAAATCAAAATGTGCTAAAGGATTAATGGTGTATCTACCATACATTTTTGGCGTAGGATCACCGCATTTTACAGCCACAAATGCGTGCGCAAATTCATGGATAGGAAGCACAACGATAAGCGCTAAAAACTTTGCGATATAATCTAAAATTCTTTCAGCCAAAACAGTTCTCCTTTTAATGTTAAAATTATTATATAATAATTTTTAAAAAATTGCAAGAAAAAACGCTTAAGGTAATTAAGCGTTTTTATCATTATACGTCATTTCTTAACAAATCTTCATAAGTTTGGGGTTTTACTGCATATCGTGCTTCGCCATCTTTGACCATTATAACGGGCGGAATTAAGTTTCTGTTATAATTGCTCGACATCGAATAGTTATAAGCACCAGTTGATAAAACAGCAAGTAAATCGCCTTCGTTAATCTTGGGCAACATACAATCTTCAGCAATAATATCCCCACTTTCGCAACACTTACCTGCAATTGAATACTTTTCAATAGGTTGTTCATTAAGTTTTTCAGCAGCAATAACGGTATACTTTGCTTGATAAAGCGCAAAACGCGGGTTATCAAACATGCCACCGTCAATAGCAACGTATTTTTTTATACTTTTAATATCTTTAATTCTTCCAGCAGTATAAAGCGTAACACCCGCTTCGCCAACTATTGAACGACCAGGTTCTAAAATCAAGAACGGTTTTTTAATACCTTTAACGATTACGTTATACTTTAATTCTTTTGCGATGATTTTAATATAATCAGCATATTCAGCACAAGTTTTTTTAGCGTCATCTTCGGCATAATAAATACCAAAGCCACCACCCATATTAAGAACGTCAAATTCTAAGCCAAGTTCAGTTTTAATAGTCTTATAAAATCCAGTCATTTTATCAACGGCGAGCGCAAAAGATTTAGATTCAAAAATTTGTGAACCGATATGGCAATGCAAACCACAAAGTTCAATATTTGACTTTTTACTAACAAATTTAACTATTTCTAATGCTTCGCCACTATCTATCGAAAAGCCAAACTTAGAATCAACTTTTGCCGTTTGGATATAGTGGTGTGTATGCGCTTCAACGCCAGGGTTTACCCTTATTAAAACCTTTTGAGTTTTATTTAATTTTTTACAAATTAAATCTAGTTCATCGGCTTCAGAGTAAGCATCTAAAACTATATAACCAACGCCACTATTTACAGCAAATTCAAGTTCTGCTTTTGTTTTATTATTGCCGTGAAAACAAATTTTTTCCATAGGAAAATCAACCGATTTAGCAGTAAAAATTTCCCCACCAGAAACAGTGTCAGCACCAATTCCAGCATTATTTACTATTCTATAAATTTCTTTACAACTAAACGCTTTAGATGCGTAACAAATAAGTCCGTCGCCATATTCTTTTTCGAGAGTTTCTTTATAAACCTTACACATATTTTCAATGTATGCTTGGTCCATAACGTAAAGCGGCGTGCCAAATTCTTTAGCAAGTTTCGTTGCACTTACGCCGCCAATTTCTAGTACACCATTTTTATTTTTTAATGTTTCGCGTTGATTCATAAGTAAATCACCTTGTTTTTTTCTATATTTTAACAAATTTAACGATAAAAATCAAGGTATTAGTTAGTAAATTTTATTATTATTAAGTTAAACAGTTCTTATATTAAAAGAGCGCTTAAATTAGCGCCCAATTAAATACAATATCTTTTATATAATCAAAATAAGTTTTTTCATCAACGTCGCAGGTTGCTAACGCGTTTACTTTAGCAATTTCTATATTATTTTCAAAAACGATAATTTCACCCAATTTATCGCCTTTTTTGATAGGTGCAGTTAAATTTTTACTTGAAACGAATGAAAACTCTACACCACGTTTTTCGTTCTTTTTGCCAAATAATTTAACGTTGTTTTCGGCTATAATTTGAACCTTTTCTTGCTTCCCGCCTTTAATGTTTGCAAATATTTCAAGCGGTTTATTTGCATCGATAATAGTTCTACTTTCAAAGTTTGCAAAACCATAATTAAACATTGATGAAACGTCGTTAAACCTACTCTTAGAGTCGGGTGCGGATATTACAACGCCAACAAGTCTTGTACCGTTTCGCTCAGCCGATGCCGCCAAACAATGCCCTGCTTCATTCGTGTAACCAGTTTTACCGCCATCACAACCTTTATAAAATCTTACCAATTTATTTGTGTTAGATATTTCTGTATATCTATCGTGTGGATGCGGAATTTTATCCATCCAAATTTTAGAATAATTAAAGTATTCTTTATGCTTAATTAGTTCAGCAAACATAGTAGAAACGTCTTTTGCTGTAGAGTGTTGTGAAGGCTTAGGAAGTCCTGTACAGTTTACAAAAACAGTATTATCCATACCTAATTCTTTTGCCCTTTCGTTCATTTTATCGACGAAAACACTCTCACTTCCACATAAACGCTCAGCCATTGCAACACACGCATCGTTGGCAGATGCAATAACTATACTTTTTATTAAATCATTTACCAAATAATCAGCATTTGCTTCTAAAAATACTTGCGAACCACCCATATGCGATGCATTTTCGCTAACACATATTTTTTCTTCAGTTTTTAGTTCACCTCTTTCAATTGCTTCAAAAGTCAGCAACAAAGTCATTATTTTACACATACTTGCAATAGGCTTTTTGTCATTTTCATTTTTAGAATAAATAACTGACTTAGTATCTGCATCTATTAAATATGCACAACTACTTTTAACTTCATTGTACTCTTCTGCAAATGCCGTTTTTTTAGAATATCCAAACAAACTACTTACAGCAATAATAAAAGCCATCAGTAACACGATTATACTAATTTTAGTTTTCATATTCAAACCTCCGTTTATGTAAATTATGTCAGACATATTCGCTGCTATTAAATAAGTGTTTTACTAATTATTTAACATATTATCAATTGAGATACCAAAACCTCGTGTAGGGTCGTTGATAAATACGTGCGTAACAGCACCTACAAGTTTATTGTTTTGAACAATCGGACTTCCACTCATACCTTGAACTATACCGTTTGTGCAATTTAATAATCTTTTATCAATAATTTTAATTACAAAGTTTTTATTTTCGTTTTCATTATCAATTTTTATTATTGAAATGTCGTATTTTTCAGGTTTATTACCTTTAACAGTAGTATATATTTCCGCATCGCCCATAACAGCATCGCCAGCATCGATTTCTATTAGGTCTTTTTTGTCAAAAGAAGTACTTATGTTGCCGTAAACACCACTCTCTTTATTTTTATCTATAAAGCCAATTGCATTTGTTTTTAAAAATACCCCTTTAAGTTCACCAGGTTTACCCCTTTCACCTTTAACACACCCTGAAACGTTGCACTTAAAAATGTTACCTTCTACAATTTTCGTGATGTTGCCATCTTCATTGATAACAGGATGTCCCAACGATGCAAAACGATTTCCCTTTATAAATGTTATTGTGCCTATACCACATACATCGTCTTTAACAAAAATTCCAAGTTTAAAACTTCCACCAACGTCTTTTGCAGGTGAAACGTTTTTAATTATATTTTCTCCCGCACGTTCTATTGCAATAGTCGTACTCTTTTTATTTTTTATTACGTTTTCAATATCTTTGGCGCAGTTAATTTCAACACCGTCAATTGTCATAATTACGTCCCCGACTAAAATTCCCGCATCTTTAGATGGGCTTATTACGCCATTTTCTGTAACAACGTCACAAAGCCCAACTATATACGCACCACGAGTTTGGATTGCAAACCCAGCAGGAATTCCACCTAAATATAATTTATTATCAAAATTTTCTGCGTACGCACTATTTAATGTAAAGCAAGAAAAAGCCAAAACTAGCGCAAAAATTATACTTAAAAACTTTATTTTCCCTTTCATAAATTCTCCTACTCAACTTAGCGTACGTAATTTTTATTTTTTTATACAAAAAAACCACCCGCATTGAGTGGTTTTAATTTTTTTATTAAATTAAACTGTCTTCTTAAATTTTTCGGCAGCATCAATTAGATTAACTGCGTGATCTTTAGCCGATTCACTATTAACGTCGCCACCGACTAGTCTTATTATTTCATTAATTTTTTGTTCAGGAGACAAACTATTAACTGTTGTGTAAGTTTTTTGTCCATCTTCTTTCTTGACGATAAGCAAATTATTATCAGCCATAACAGATATTTGTGGAAGATGCGAAATTGCAATAATTTGAACGTCTTTTGCAATCTTGACAAACTTTTCCCCAACTACTTTTGCAACCGTTCCGCTAATGCCAGCATCGATTTCGTCAAAAATGAAAGTTGAAATATCGTTATATTTAGCCGTTTGTGCTTTAACAGCAAGCATAAATCTACTCATTTCACCGCCACTAATTACGCTTGACAAAGATTTTAGCGGTTCACCAAGGTTTGCAGAGAACATAAATTCTATTTTGTCAAAGCCGTTGGCTGAAACAAATTCGCATTCATTTTGGGCTACAATATTATTAAATTGCACACTAAAAGTTGCTTTTGACATACCGAGTTCGGTTAGTTCATCAAGTACGTTTTTAGTAAAAGTTTCCGCTCCCAAACGCCTTAAATTACTTAAAATACAGTAATCTTTATATAATATACTTTCTAAAGTTTTACGCTCAATAAGAAGTTTTTCAGCAATTTCATTAAAGTTTTCAAGTTTTTCTTTTTCTAATATTGCATTATTTAAGAAAGTTTGAATTTCATTATAATCATTGCCATACTTCTTTTTTAACGATTTTATAGTTTCTAATCTATTTTCAATACTATCAGCGTCATACTGTCCAAAATCAAGGTCAGAAAGCATACCGCTCGCAGTATCACCTATATCATCAAGTTCAGCATAAACGGCTTCAATTCTATCACTAAGCGCTTGGTATGCTGAATCTATGTTGCTTATAGTAGAAATAGCGCGGGCAGCGCTACCGAACACGTCGCTAACCCCACCTTCATCTTTAACAACACCCCTAACTATTGACAAAGCGTTTGAAATCTTTTCCTGATGGATAAGTTTTTCCTTAATTTCTTTAAGTTCGATATCTTCCCCATCCTTAAATCCGCAACCTAAAATTTCATTAATTTGATAATTAAGTATATCAATGCGCACAAGGCGTTGACTTTCATCGCCGCCAAGTTTTTCAATTTCAGCACAAACATTTTTATAGTTACTATATTCCGTTTGAAGTTTATTTTTTAACTTGGCAACTTCTTCACCACAAAACTTATCCAGTAAACTTAATTGATTTGCGCTTTTAAGTAGGTAAAAATGTTCACTTTGACCGTGCACATCAACAAGGTGCGCTGTTAACTTTTTTAACATACCAACAGTCGCGCTTTCACCATTAATCTTAACGGAATTTTTGCCGTCTAAGGTCAATTTCCTAGAAAGAATTAATGAGTCGTCATACTCAATCTCAAACTCGTCTAAAACACTTTTTACCGCTTGATTATCTGTAATATCAAACTCTGCTTTTGCAAAGCATTCACTTTCACCACTGCGAATATATGATTTATCAGATTTTGCGCCCAGCACAAAATTGAGCGACTCTATAATAACTGATTTACCAGCCCCAGTTTCGCCCGAAAGAACGTTAAGTCCGTTCGAAAAATCTATTTGCACGCTTTGAATAAGCGCTATGTTTTTAATGGTGAGAGTTTTTAACATTAAAGAGCCCTTAAACTTTTAACAATAATTTCTGCATCAGTATTATTTTTAGCAACAACAAGTAAAGTGTCATCACCAGCAATTGTGCCCAAAACTTGTGATAAATGCATTTCATCAAGTGCCATACCAGCCGCACTAGCATTACCAGCCAAAGTTTTAATCACGATGAGATTATTAGCGCAAACCATTGATAAAGTTACTTGCTTAAACAAGTTTATGATTTGCGGGGTTAACTTATCGCTTGAAGTTTCGGCTTTTGCATATTTAAACTTCTTTTGAACACCTTCAACTTTAATTAAATTTAGTTCGTTAATATCTCTAGATATAGTTGATTGAGAAACGTCATACCCATTTTTTATAAGAAGTTCAGTTAATTCTTCCTGAGTAGATACTTCATTTTCAGTTATTAAATTTTCTATAATACTAAGGCGTTGCTTTTTTGTCATAAATCACCTAACCTTGAAAACCATCTTTAAGTTTTAAGGATAATTTCTTGTAAAAATTATAATCTTCTTTACGCAAGAACTTTGTTGAAACGTTCGCCGCTTTAACTTCTACTACGTCATTTATACCCACGTTAGAAACAAGCCTTCCATCAACAAATAACATTCCGCTTGCCTTACCAGTCAATTCCAAACTACAAACAGACTGCGCAGAAAACACAATCGATCTAAGCCCTAAGGCGTGCGCTGCTATTGGCGTAACGGAAAGCGCTTTAATTTCTGGCGACAAAATTGCTCCGCCAACAGACAAAGAATATGCCGTCGAACCAGTTGGAGAACTAACTATAACTCCGTCGCCCTTAAATTTAGCCGCGCTTATTCCATCAATTTTAACTAAAATATCAGCAGTCATACACCCAACGCTTTCAGAATAAACACGTTGAATATACGCATCGTTAAGCGCGCACGTAGTAATGCCGTTCACGCTTACACTTAAAGTAAGTCTATCTTCGATCTTAAGTTTGTTTTCTTTAAACAATTTAACGGCTTCCGCCATTTCTAAACGCTCAAACTCCGTCAAAAAGCCAACCTTGCCAACGTTTATTCCAACGATAGGAATATTGTTATTATTAGCAAACTCAACTATCCACAAAATAGTACCGTCTCCACCTAAAGTAAAAATAGCATCGGCACTCTTAGTAGATTTAAGGTCACTATCAAAAATTTGCTCATATTCAATTGAGGCATTGTTTAGTAAGGTTTTAAGTTCATTAAGATACTTACCACCACAATCTTTTTCTTTGTTATCATAAATAAAAACTTTCATATTTCACCTAAGTCTATAAACATAATAACACAAAACTAAATTAAATTCAACAAATATTCAAAATTTGTGAATATTAAAAAAATTATGCAACTCGTCTACTGTGAGTTCAATTTTGTCATCTTTTTTAAATAACATTAAAAATTCAGTATTTTTTTCTTTAAATAATGGTGCAAAAGTAATCTTTTTCGGCGCAAAACCATATTCAATCGCACTGTTATAAACGTCTAAGCACGCTTTAAGTTTTAATTTTTCATCCCTAATAATTCCGTTCTTAAAACGCGTTTTAAAACCAGTTTCAAATTGCGGTTTTATTAAAAGAATCATATCTTTTCCACTTTGAACAAGGTGTGAAAATACTGGCATAAGCATAGTAACTGAAATAAAACTTAAATCAGCAACAAGCAAATCAATTTTGTCGCTAAAATGAGTATTTGTTAAATCTTTCGCGTTTTTGATTATTCTTATTACTCTGCTATCTTCTTTCAAAGATTTATGCAACAAATCATCATTTAAATCAACGGCAAAAACCTTTTTTACTCCATTTTTAAGAAAACAATCAGTAAAGCCTCCAGTACTTGCACCAATATCCGCCGCAACCATTTCACTGCAATTATATTTAAAATCTTTAATCGCCTTGCTGAGTTTATATCCGCCAAGTGAAACGTACTCTTCTGACCTTATAATTTCAACTTTATGTTTGACATAATCATCGATTAAAAGTGAGCATTTATCTACTGTTTTTGAGTTTAAAACAACTTCGCCGCGCTCTATCGATTGCTTAGCCTTTGTTCGTGAATTAAAATAACCGTTTTCAACGAGAAAAGCATCAAGTCGTATCTTCATTTTACTTCCTTCTAACGTACATAGCCTCAGTTAGCGCAACAAAAAACTCAGAATTAGGTATATTTTTTAGAATTGACAAACATTTTTCATAATGTTCCTTAGCAAGCGCTTTTGCACCACTAACACCAAATAATTTAATTGAAGTAAGTTTATCTTCCTTTTCATCTTTGTTGGGTGTTTTTCCGATGTTTTCAAACGTTTCTTCAACGTCCATAATATCGTCGATAATTTGAAAAGTAATACCTAGATGATAACCAAACTCCTTTAATTCTTCCCTATATTTACCAAATGCAAGTTCGCTAGCAATCAATAACGGTGCGGTTATTAGTTTTGCAGTTTTATTTTCATATATTTGATATAAAACTTCTTTCTTTAACTCCTTACTACTTTCGTTTTCAAGGTCTAAAACTTGTCCGTAAATCATGCCTTTAAAACCCGCAGCACTTGCTAGGGCATAAAGTGCACGTGCATCAAAACGGTTAAAATCAGGCTTTTTTAAGCAAGTTTCAAACGCAACGTTAAGTAACGCATCCCCAGTCAAAATACCGTTTGCTTCGCCAAATTTTTTATGCGTTGAAAGTTTGCCGCGCCTATAATCATCGTTGTCCATTGCCGGAAGATCATCGTGCACTAAAGAATACGCATGAATACACTCTATCGCAACACAATACTCTTTAACTAAATCAAAAGGCACACCTAAAAGGTCCGCAGCCGCAAGACACATTACCGCGCGAACACGTTTTCCACCATTCATTACTGAATATTCCATAGCGTCAGTAATAACTGATGGATTTTCTTTTTTTATTTTATCAAAAAAACTAATTAAATAGCCGTTAACATAATCGTAATAACGGCTAAACTGCGCTTTATAATCAAACATTAATTTTTCTCTCCGCGCAAAGATATGTATTTTCTAAAAGCATTGCAATAGTCATCGGCCCTACACCACCAGGAACAGGAGTTATGTATGATGCAATATCTTTTACTGCATCAAAATCAACGTCACCCACAAGCCCGTTTTCAGTCCTATTGATGCCAACGTCAATTACAACCGCACCTTCTTTAACCATATCAGCAGTAACAAACTTAGGTCTGCCGATTGCAGCAACAACAACGTCTGCTTGCTTGCAAATTTCTTTTAAGTTAGTGGTTTTACTATGACAAACGGTAACCGTACAGTTCATTTGTAATAATAAAAGCGCCATAGGCTTACCAACAATGTTACTTCTGCCAATAACCACAGCGTTTTTACCACTGAAATTAAGACCTGTGCTTTCAAGCATCTTAGTAACGCCAAACGGAGTGCAAGCGATAGTTGTAGGAAGCCCTAAAGTTAACTTGCCAACGTTTTCAGCCAAAAATCCGTCAACGTCTTTTTCTGCAGGAATAATATCTAAAACAGCGTTTTCATTAAGGTGTTTGGGAAGTGGCAACTGAACTAAAATTCCATCAACTGCATCATCCGCAGCCAAACTTCTAACAGCATCTTCAACTTCTTGTTGAGTACTATTTTCAGGCAAATAAAATGCGAGTGATTTCATACCAACGTATTCAGTTGCCTTGATTTTATTCTTTACGTAAACTTGTGATGCGGGGTTTTCACCAACCAAAATAACCGCAAGTGTAATTTTTCTATTATATTTTTGTTCAAAAGCATCAACTTTTACTTTTAAGTCATCTTTAATCTTTTGAGAAAGTGCCTTTCCGTCGATAATATTAGCCATTTTGTTTCTCCCTTATATATTCCGCAAGTATCCCATTAACAAAATTAGTGCTATTTTCAGTAGAAAATTTAGCCGCTAACTTCACGGTTTCGTCAACAACGACGGCAATAGGCGTTTTAGGAAAACGATTAAGTTCTGCCATACCGATAAGTAACGCGCATTTATCCGCGGCAAACAATCTATTTACCTTATACCCAACCGCAAGTCTTTCAATATAGGCAAAATATTTTTCTTTATCGATTGCCGCTAATAATTCTTGTGCAAATTGTTTATCATCATCAGATAATTCTTTACACAAAACAGTAAAAAGCCCTTCATCATCAGAATTGAAGAGCTGTGAAAATATAAATTTAAAAACTGCTTCTCTCGCTTGACTTCTCATACGTTAACCTTCTTGTTGTGCCTCTGCAAGTTGCTGAGTTTTATCTTCAGTTTTTTCTTCCCTATCATCAAACATAACGTCCTTAACGGAAACGTTTACGCTTGCAACGTGATATTCAGTCATTGCTTCAACGTTATATCTAATAGCCTCTTGAATTCTAAAAGCAATATCAGATACACTTTGCGAATAATGAATTTTAACAACGACCTCAACGTGAACGCCATCTTTTTCAATTGCGACGTTAATTGACGGATTAGACATTTTATCATCTTGAACGGGCGTATATAATTCCACATTGGGAACTTCACGCATCGCAAGTAGAACAATACCGTCAACGATGCCGTCAGCGTAAACAACCTTGCCTTCGTGAGAATTTATAGGAAATTTCTTAAAACGAGCCATAAATATCCTCTGATAAATAATTTGTTTTAACTATTGTACCACAAAATATTTATTTTGCATAGTGTTTTTTAAGAAATAGGTATAATTTTTACGTTTTCAGGTGCTGCATTTACTTCTTCAGCCAAAATTGAATGAATAACTATTGCATCATCAGTTGTTAATTCGCTTGTTTTTGTAATAACGTTAATGTTTTCAGATTCTAAGCCAATAACAACAACTACGTCTTCAAAACCGTATGCTTTAATCAAGTTTTCTAATAGCATTTCTTTTTCAGTAATTTCAGTAAGTTCAATTTTCATTGAGAGCGCATCAGATCTTTCAGTGCTGTCGGCTGCAGAAGTTGCAATAATTTCATCAAGTTGAACGATTTGTTCGTTTCTTGTGGTTACACGTTCACTTCTATATTGCGTAAAATAGTTAGCGTTACTAACAATCGCTGCTTGCTCGTTAGAAATGGTATCCGTAGTCAAAATAAAGTTGAACACGGCGGTAACTGCTAAAAGCGCAATCATGCAAGAGAGTACAATTATTTTTCTTTTCTTTGACATATTATTTTCTCCTTATTCCATTGTCAAAATTTCTATTTGGTTTAATTCTATATCCAAAAGCGAAACTGTCGCTTGTTGAATTTTGTTTAAGATGGCAATTTTATTCGCCCCTTTAGCAACGATTAGAACTCCTGTAATTTTAGGATAATATTCTTTCAATACAACTGTTTTTCCATTAACAATTATAGGTGTATCTTCAGTCACTTCTCCATTAGAGTTTTTTGTCGTAACTTTTTTTGTTGCTAGAACCGTTTCCATGCCCGACTCTACTTTAATTACTACCGAAACTTCCCCAACGCCTTCAACTTTGCTTAACGCCTTAGACAACTTATTTTCAAGTTCATTAACATATTCGTTTGCGCTATTTGTTTCGGTAATAACTTCTTTTTCACTTTGTGAAAAGTTAAGAACTAAAGTTAATATTAAAATTGCAACTATAATGAAAATTAAAATATACTGAAGTTTCTTGCCTTGAACAAGTTTATCAAACGCATCCTTTGTTTTTTCAATAAAATTTTTAATCATAAATAACAACCAAGTTTTTATCTAATGAAAGATAATTTCCGATGCTTGTTTTTATCTGGTCAATAATATCTATATGCTCCCTGTCCGTCTTTATTACTGAATTTTCCAAATTAATAACCACCTTTTCAATTTTCAAATTATAATTTTCATCAGTATAATAAAGCATATCTACATTAGCATTTTCAACACCAAAGTTGAGTAAAATTTTATTTATGTTTTCATAATGAATACTGACGCTTTTATCGTGCGCATATTCTAAAAAATCATTTTGAATAAACGATATTTTATCGTTATAAACAAAACTTTGCTCATAAAATGTATTTGTATTTACAAACGGTTGTAATAAAATAAAAATCATTATTACGCTAAATAATTGCTTAATAAACTTAGCCGTACTACCATTTGGCAATACAAGCGATATTACTGAAAATGCAAATACAGAAACGACAATTCCTATAACCCATTCTTTCATAACTAAACAAATGCGTTTGCCGACAAAATTAGCATTAAAATTAAAATAAAAAACATTAAAGCAACCGTTAAAATTGCGGCGATTAAATAAGAGCAAGTTTTTGAAGAAGCAACGCATAAATTTGATATTCTAACGTCGCAAATAGGCTCTAAGATTGCAGCACATAACTTTAGTAATATACTTAAAACAGATAAATACAACACTGGCGAGAGAATTAAATATATTAAAACAACAATTCCACATACACCGATTGAATTTTTAATCAATACACTTGCTGCAATTACGATATCAAATCCATCCTTTAAAAACCCGCCAACTATAGGTACAGAATTAGATATTGCGTACTTTGCTGCCTTTAATGAAATTCCGTCAAAATGTGCAGAAGTTAAGCCTTGAATAGATAAAAATAATCCAAATATTGTTGCTAAAATTCCTAATATCCATTTAATTGCACCCGCGCAAAAATCAGCAAATTTATTAAATTTTATTACCGAAGAAAAACTTGCACCAACGTTAAAAACTGCAAACAACAATATTAATGGAACAATTATGTTTAACACAACGTTAACAAATGCCCCAGTAAAAAATGCAACAATAGGTTTATACACGCTTGCAGATACGTTACCCCCTACCGCAACCATTAACGTAACGATTATGGGTGACATAATCTCTATTAATTTCGCTATATTTTTAATAACGATTTCAGTATTTTTAATTAACGGATAAATCTTAACCATTAAAAGCAATATAATACTTAATATTGCTGCAAAATACGTAATTTCTGACACACTCTCACCTATATTTGTGTTTCTATTTTTATGTAAAAAACCACAAATTACTGCTATAATTATGACAGAAATGAACGTAGGTAAAAAGTCTTTAACAAAATCAAAACAAATATCTTTTAAGTAATCAAAAAAGTTTTCAGCATTATAAACGTATTCACCGTTTAAGTTCTTTTTTAAAAATGAAATAAAATCTACACCTTCAAAATCAGCAGTCAACTCGTTGTAAAAACTTTCAAGTTCGCTTAAGTCTAAGTTGATAAGTTGCTCTTCAATATTTTCACTAAGTTCGTTAGCGTAGACAGTATTAATATTTACTGCAAACGAAATAAAACTTATTAAAAGAAAAATAACCACAACAATTCTTTTATTTTTCATGATGCCAATCCTGTTAACAAATTAAATACTGCATATAAAATGGGCAACGATACGCTAAATATTATGAATTTACCCACAAACACAAGTTTGTCCGCAAGGCTTTTAAAGCCTAAATCTGTTATGGTATCAGCCGAAAATTCAATAAGATATCCAATTATTGTTATTTTGAAAATTATTCTATAAAATTCTTGATCAACGCCAGTTTTATCTATTAGTTGTCTAACAAAATCTACTGTTTCTACTAAATATTCAAATGCTAAACTAAACAGTATAATTCCAGCACCCACAAGTGCTAAAACGTATAAATCACTACCAGATGCCTTTAAGTATGAAATTATAACAGCAAAAACAAGAGCAACAATTATTATTTTAATCATTAATACAAGTAAAATATATTTTTAATATTTTCAAATAAATCACTAATCATATCAATAACAAAAGTTAAAACAATAATAAATCCTGCAAGCGACACCAACGTGGCTATATCATCCCTATCACTTTTTTTTAATACCTGTGTTATTACTGTAATTAAAATTCCAATTGCTGCTATTTTAAATATAATATCAATTTGCATATTTACCTATAAAACAAGCACAAACAAAATTAGTCCCACTAAATAACCGACCTTTACGTATAGTGATTTATATTTCTTCATTTCTTCTTTACAAACATCTAAGCGTCTATTAATGTCTAAATCAATTTTTTTTAAATACTGTAATTGTGATATTTTATCTTGAGCACCAACGTTTTTTAAGTAAGTTAAAATTAAATTATTTTCTTCTTCGTTTAAAAAATCATATTTAATAAAATTACCTTGTTCTAAATAAGATTTAACATCCTTAGCAAAAGAACTATCAATGCTATTAATTATTGTGTTTATCGTGTTTTGAGCAAACTCCACTTCGCTTATTGTTAGTTGATTAAAAGCGCAAAACTCAGAAAACAAATCAGTTCTTTTAGTAAATTTTGTAGATGAAATATAACCAAATATTACTGATGCTAAAAACAGCAATATACCTAGAAAAAACTTCATATCAAACTAATATTTTTATCATATATAGCACTAACGGTGCCTATTTTTTCACTAATTACCACATAACGCTCAAAAACTTTATTGTTAAAAAATGACTTATTTATTACGTCATCGATTGAACTTCCATGTGCACTTGCAATAATAGAAACACCACTTTTACATGCATTATAAACGTAATTCCAGTCATTTTCACCTACTAACTCGTCCGCAATTACAATACTCGGCGACATTACTCTTACGCCATATTCAAACGCGTATGATTTATTACAAAAAGTAATTTTATCAATATTTTCACCTTGAACGTTTGTAAATTCACCGCGCTCGTCAATAATCAAAATATTGCCTAAATTTAAGTTGTTAAGTTTATATGCAACGTCTTTAAGCATAGTTGTTTTTCCATAAAATGGTGGAGAAATTATTAGTGTATTATAAATCTTACTACCTTGAACCAACTTGTCAAAGAATGTGTTTGAACATCCTGAAATATTATGTGGTACTCTTAAGTTTATTGAAGTAATGTTTTTTATAGTAATAATTTTTTCGTTGTCAAAAACACACTCTCCACACAACCCTAAGCGCACACCGCCAAGCGCATACAAATATCCGTTTTTTATTTTCTCATTATACGCGTAAAGCGAGTATTCGGTAACTTTTTTTATTATTTCATCAAAGTCATTATTTGTCGCAAAAATTTTTTCGTTATACGAGTTTAATAGGTATTTATATTTGCCGTTAAAATTTATTTTAATTGGTTGATTTACTCTAAACCTTATCTCATACAACTTGTCCACATCTAATGTTTCTATTACATTTTTTATTCTTAAAGGCAAAAACTTAAGTTCCATCATTTAAATTTTATTCAATTAAAATTTTTATAGAACAAAAAAGCGCGGCTTTAGCCACGCTTTAAAATTAAAACAAAAAGCAGACTCGATTGAGCCTGCTTAATTTATCAATTATTTTTCGCTGTTACCGAGCATTTCAGCAATTGAAACACCGCTATCAGCATCGTCTTTCCATTCACGAAGTTCAGGATATTCTTCTTCAGAATCATCCTTAACTTTCTTAACCTTTTCTTCCTTAACTGGTTTTTCAACTTCAGGAAGCAAAGCCTTGATAGAAAGGTTCATCTTTTCCTTTTCAGGATCGATATTAATAATCTTCGCTTGAACTTCTTGACCAACTTCTAAAGCAGTTACAGGATTTTCAAGCCATTGATTTGAAATTTGTGAAACGTGAACTAAACCGTCGATACCTTTTTCAACTTCAACAAAAGCACCAAAGTTAACAATTCTTACAACCTTACCAGTGATAACGTCATCAACCTTATACTTTTCAGTAACAGTTTCCCAAGGTTTAGGTTGAAGTTGTTTGTAACCGATAGAAACACGCTTATTTTCTTCATCAATCTTTAAGATTTTGAATTCAGTTTGTTTACCAAGTTCTAATACGTCAGCGCAAGCCTTACAACCAGTCCAAGAAAGATCAGAAATGTGCGCTAAGCAATCGAAACCGTTTACGTCAACGAATGCACCGAAAGCAGCAAATCTAACGGGAGTACCTAAAACAACGTCGCCTTCTTGAATACTTGCAAAGAATTCAGCTTCTTTAGCAGCTTTAGCTGCGTCTCTTTCAGCTTTTTCAGCTTCTAAGATAACCTTTTGTGAACCAACAATTTGTCTACGAGCGCCTCTTGATTCAACTTTTTCAGCTTTAAGTCTTAAGGTTTTACCTACGTATTTTTCTAAATCTTTAACAAAACCAAGTTTGATTTGTGATGCGGGAATAAATACGCTGTATCTACCATATTTAGCGTTGAGACCACCTTTATTAGTAGAGTCAACGGTAACTTCAAAAATCTTACCATTTTTGATTTCTTCGATTTCGGCTTCTTCTTTAAGAACGCTTTCCATAGCTTTTTCAGAGAAAACAATAGGTTGTTTAGCGATAACCATAACGCGAATCTTTTCGCCTACTTTTGCTTGATAAGCCTCCTTATCGTATTCACCCATAATTTCACTCTTAGGAAGAGACAAGTCATCTTTCTTTGAATCTTTAATTGACAAAGTAAGACCTTCATCTTTAGCCGAAGTAATAACTGCGGTTACGATTTGACCAATCTTAAGGTCTTTGCTCGGTTTAATGCTGGAAAATGCTTTTTCCATTTCAGATGCAACTTCTTCCTTTTGAATCTCACCAGTAGTAGTGATGATTTCTTCTGTAACGTTCTCCATTTTTGAGACAACCTCCCGGAATTGCTCGATCGGCGTGGACGCCCCCAAGACAACCCCAACTTTATTTAATCTTTTTATTTTTTCGTAATTGAATTCGACAGGGTCAACAACTCTATATACTTGTTTGCAATTTTTAGTGCAAATATCATAAAGTTTATTAGTGTTATTACTGTTTGATCCGCCTAAAACTATAACGGCATCACACTCAGCGGATAAAATTTCCGCTTCCCTTTGTCGCTCCTTTGTAGTATAGCAAATTGTTTTGAAAATATCAACTGTTTTTACCTTGCTAAAAGTAAAATTTTTAACTATTTTATCAAATTTTTCTTCAGAATAGGTCGTTTGAACCACAACACACAATTTATCGGCTTCAATTTGATTAAGTATATCGTCCTTATCAATAATTACCGCCTTGTTATTACACCACCCGTTTATCCCCTTAACTTCAGGGTGATCTTTATCACCAATCACTGCTATGGTATAACCTTTTTCGTAATGAGATTTTACTATGTTATGAATTTCTTTAACGAACGGACAAGTGCAGTCGATAACATTTACGCCAAGCGCTTTTGCTCTATTTATTGTGTCTTCGCTCTCACCGTGTGTTCTTATAAGCAAGTTGTCACCTTTATTAAAAGATACTTCATCAAACGAGTTTATTGTCTTTACTCCCGCTTTTTCAAGCTTATTGATAACACTTTCGTTATGAATAATTGATCCAAGAACGTAGTTACCGCTACCACTTAGTTTTTCAGCAGCAGACACCGCTCTTTTAACGCCAAAGCAAAAACCCGCGTTTTTTCCACGTAAAACTTTCATATTTATTTCTTTTTCTTTGCGATTAACGTAAATAAGATTTTTTGCTGTTCTATCATTTTTTGTCTAACAAACTCATCCATCTCGTCAACAACATCGGCTGTGAGTTTTTTAGAATAATAGTCTTCCAAATAAAATGGCTCACCGATAATTAAAGCGTTTCTTTTAAAAAGGCGCGCCTTATGCAATATCATCATTGGTACAATAGGTCGCTTTGCTTTAACCGCAAAAACAGCCGACCCGCCTTTAATTTGTTGAAGTTCGTTTGTTCCAGTTTTGTTTCTTGTTCCTTCCGGGAAGATTACAAGTTTATAGCCTTCCTTAACAACCTTTGTAGCCGTAAATAATGACTTAATATCGGGGCTTTCTCTATCAATAGGAATTCCGCCGTAACATCTTAGTATCCAACCAGCAAACTTGTTTTTAAACACTTCTTTTTTACCTAAAAAGTAAACGTCGTCTTTAAAGAGCGCGCGAATGTAAGCACTATCAATAAACGAAAAGTGATTACATACGCAAACAGCGCCGTCCTTAGGGATGTTTTCTTTACCGTATACTTTTATAGGAAACAATAAATTTGCTAAGCAAACGGGTATTTTCTTAAAAAAATTCATAGTAAGTCCTTTATTTTTCGATGTATGATAAAACTTTACCTATAACTTGTTCGATATTCATATATGAAGTGTCAATTTCAATAGCGTCTTCTGCTTTTTTAAGCGGAGAAAAATCTCTAGTCTTATCATTATAATCACGTTGTTCAATTTCTTGCTTTAATTCTTCGAAATCAACCTTATGACCTTTTAACGTAAGTTCTTTAAACCTTCTATCAGCGCGCACGTCAGTACTAGCAGTGATGTAGAACTTATAGTCAGCGTTAGGCAAAACGTAAGAACCGATATCTCTACCATCTAAAACGCAAGACATTTGACTTGCAATCTTTCTTTGCATATCAACCATTTTAAGACGAACGCATTTTAGGCTTGAAATGTTAGATGCTGCCATAGAAACGTGCGGTTCTCTAATTCTTTCAGACACGTCTTCACCATCAAGGAAAGTGTGTTGAGTGCCGTCGATATATTTAATTTCAAGGTTTATATCGTCAATAAAGGTTGAAACGCCTTTTTCATCAAGCGTATCAATACCGAGCGCAATAGCCTTTAGGGCCGTTGCACGATACATAGCACCAGTATCAAGATATAAAATGTTAAGCTTTGATGACAAACGCTTTGCTATCGTGCTCTTACCACTACCCGACGGACCGTCAAGTGCAATTCTAATAATTTTATCCATAATATTCTCTCCTTATATATATCAAAGAAAAATTTTTTTATACTTTATTTTCATGCATTTATACCAGCGGTATAACCCGTTGAAAATGCAAGTTGAAGGTTAAATCCGCCAGTAAACGCATCAACGTCAAGAACTTCCCCCGCAAAAAACAAGCCTTTAATCAACTTACTTTCCATAGTTTTAGGGTTAATTTCTTTAACGTCAACACCGCCAGAAGTTACTATTGCTTCTTCTACTGGACGAAGTTTTTTAGGTTTAAAAGTTAAATTTTTTAGTGAATTTATAATTGCTTGACGCTCTAATACAGTTATTTCACTACAAGACTTGTCATGCTTAATATTTGCTCTATCAAGAACAACGTTAATAAGTGATTTAGGAAGCAACGCGCGCATCACCGCAAATATTGATTTTGAATTATTTTCCTTAAACTCTCTTAATAACCTACTATCGAGAGTTACTGTATCAAGCGCGGGTTTTAAGTCAATAACAAGTTCAATTTGTGATAAATCTAATCTATTTATTTTTGACGAACACGAAAGAACTATAGGTCCGGAGATGCCGAAGTGCGTAAATAACATCTCACCAAAATCTTCATATATCTTTTTGCCATTATATCTGACATAAAGAGCTACGTTTTTAAGAGATAAACCTTGCATTTGAAGATAGTCAGCACCTAGCAGCTCTACACCAACTAAAGACGGGCGCAAATCAACAACATTATGCCCAGCTGCTTTAGCAAACTTATAGCCGTCACCACAACTTCCTGTAAGCGGATAAGATATTCCGCCACAACAAACGATAACTGAATCACATTCAATTTCACTGTTTTCAGTTATAACACTGCAAACAATAGAATTTTCAATTTTTAACGAAGTAACGGGCGTGTTTAATCTAATGTCAACACCCAACTGAATTAAGCATTTTTCTAAAGTTTTGGTAACGTCGCTAGCCTTATCGCTTGCCGGAAAAACTCTATTTCCCCTTTCAACCTTTAGCGGCAGGCCACTGTTTTCAAAAAAACTAAAAGTGTCTTCTGGGGAAAGGTTACTCATAGCGCTGAACATGAACTTAGAATTTCTAACGATGGAATTAAAAAATTCTTCCTTGTCGACAGTAGTTGTAAGGTTACAGCGCCCTTTACCAGTAATATATATTTTTTTGCCTAACTTTTCATTTTTTTCAAGCAAAATTGTTTCATTTCCGTAAAGTGCCGATGCATAAGCCGCAAACATACCCGCAGCACCACCACCTACGACAACAACTTTTCCCATTATTACTCCATTATTTTATTTATTACTAGTAAATAATACCACTTTTTATTCTTTTTTGCAATAACTTTACTAATATTATATCTATTTAAAATAAAACACCGATATTTTTTTCGGTGTTCATAGTTTATCATGCTTTATTTATTTGTTTGATGCGAGTATAATCTGTTCTATTAAATAGCATTGGCGTAACTGTTATGTAACCAAGTTTAATCAAATTAACGTCGCAATCATCAATGTTATCATTGTGGTCAATTAAATCACCGACAAGCTTATATTCGTTATCGCCTATCTTTTCATAATGATCTGAATAAATATGCTTTCCAAGTGCAGTTATTTTAATGCCTTTAGGCTCGCCTTTTTCTAAATTAGGAAAATTAACGTTCCAAATATCACCTTTTTTAGATAAAGGATAAATTTTATTCAAAACTTCTTCAGTAAGTCGAGCGTATTCTTCAACATATTTTTCTTGATAATGATATGCAGAAAAGGCAAACCCAATACGACCACAATACGCTGATTCATAACAAATTGCAACCGTACCCGAATATAAAGTGTCAGAGCCTATATTATGCTCGGTATTTACGCCTGCTAAAACCACATCCGCCTTAAAGTTAGAAAACATCAAACTTGCAATTTTTGCGCAATCAGCAGGCGACCCAGATATTGAATAAGCTTCGTATTTTGTAGTTTTATCATCTTTTAAAACTTTAATGGGTTTACCAATAGTTAGCGAATGTGCGGTTGCCGACCTATTATCAGCAGGCGCAACCATTAAAACTTTATGGTTTTTACTCATCCTATCAGCCAGTGCTCTTATTGACGGGGAATTTATACCGTCATCATTAGAAATTAAAACGTTCATCTTTTGTTTTGTCTAACATAATCACAATTAAATTATGCAGTATTTTTCTTCCTTTTTTTATTTTTATTTGAAATGATTTTTTCTATTTTTTCACCTTTATTATAAACGAGTATCGTAAGCACAATAGTCAGCGCAAAGAATAGTATCCATAAGCAAATCCCCCACCAAGTATCATACGGTATAATACTATTGTTAAAAGAATACGATGAAGCAAATATACAAATTATTCTAGTTACAAAAATCATCGTTATAAAATACGATGGACTAATGGTTGTTATACCCGCAACAAAGCATAAAAGGTCGTCTGGGAAAAACGGAAAAATAAACATAAAGGTTAATATTATTTTATCTTTACCCTTTATCGTTTTTAATCCTTTTTTGAGTGAATCTTCTCCAACCAGCCATTTTGCGACTTTTACGCCAAAAACTTTACCGATTAGATATGCAACTATAGACCCGCTTATTATACCGATACAACTATAAATTGACGACCAAAACGGTCCAAATAATAATACCCCCGCCCCAACGGTTATAAAAGACGGTATAGGCAGCACCACTACTTGCAAGAACTGCAAAATAATAAATAAAATTACAGCCCAAGCGCCAAAAGATGCGATATAAGCCCTAAAATCTTCTACGCTATCTATTCTATCAAGAAAGCCGCTTACAGAGAGTATATAAAGCGAAAACGCCACAATTGCAACGGTTAATAGTGTTAAAATAAATATTTTATAAAGCAAAGACTTATTCTTTTTTGTTAAAATTATCGTTATAATTGTTATAATTGTAAGCAAAGAAACAATTGCCGCGGTAATTATATTTTTATAATCAAAAATAAAACCACTAGTAAAAGTTTGAACGTATAAAATAGAAAATACTACGCTTAAAACACCGAGTATTGTTATAGCAATAACGCTAGACACTTCCGTAAATAATGAAACTTTGCCCTTTACCATACAATAATATATTAAGTAAAAAACAAAGTTATCATACAATTTATTTATATATTTTCTAATATTTTTTTGTATTCACTAACGGCAATTTGGTCACAGCGGTTATTATATTCGTTGTCAGCATGTCCTTTTACCTTAATAAAGGTAACGTTATGCGTCTTTGTAAGTTCAACCAAGGTTTTCCATAAGTCTATATTTTTAACTTCCTTTTTACCAGCAGTTCTCCATCCGTTAGCAATCCAAGATTCTATCCATTTTTGGTTAAAAGCATCAACAACGTACTGAGAATCGCTATAAAGAACAACGTTGCAACTCTCTTTCAAGCACTCTAACCCTTTAATTACCGCAAGAAGTTCCATACGGTTATTAGTCGTTTCCTTTTCGGCAGCACTAACTACCTTTTCAACACCATTATAGATTAAAATAGCGCAGTACCCCCCCACACCAGGGTTACCACTACAAGCACCGTCAGTGTAGATTTCAACTGTTTTCATTATAAATTCTCCAACTCAAAAGCACGTTTAACACATGCGTCAACGGCTTTTAAAGTAATATCGTTTAACCCACTTTCATTATAAACTTTAACGGCTTCAATAGTAGTGCCGCCTTTGCTACAAACGGCGTTTATTAACTCATCAAGCGTTTTATCTTGGTTTGCTTCAACCATTTTACCTGCGCCTATCATAGTGCTTGTAGCAAGTGTTTTTGCTTGTTCATAACTTAATCCTTGCTTTACTCCCGCCTCTACTACACCTTTTAAAAACAAATAAAAGTAAGCGGGCGCGCTACCACTAACACCAGTAACAGCGTTAAGTTTATCTTCTTCAACCAAAGCAACACTTGCGAGCGGCTCAAGCAAGCCTTTGATAAAGTTTTTATCAGCATCGCAATCAAAATCAGATAAATCTAAACCAATTGCCCCGCTACCAATAGCGCAAGGAGTGTTGGGCATGCATCTAGCAACTAAAGCACCTTCAAAAACCTTTTTAATCTTTTCTTTCTTAACGCCAGCCATAATAGAAATGAATTTATTGCAACAAGCACCAGCAATTGAAGATAAAACTTCGTCTAAACTTTGCGGTTTAACAGCAAATAAAACGTATTCACTATTATTTACAAGTTCTAAATTACCTGAAGTAACACTGACACCATTTTCAGCCATTTTATCTAATGCTGCGGGAAAAGCATCACTAACTATGATATCTTCTTTATTTAACTGCCCAGCACCGATAACGCCTTTAACTATTGCCGTAGACATAAAACCAGCACCGATAACACCTAATTTAAATTTCTTTTTCATAATTTTCACCTGAATTTGATTGACTTAAAATTTTTTTTAGTATATAATCTAATACGTCCTTTAGGGGAGTGGCTCAATTGGTAGAGCAGCGGTCTCCAAAACCGCCGGTTGCGTGTTCGAGTCGCGTCTCCCCTGCCACAATTTAGTAGGATATATTCAAAAAATCGTATGATTTTGCGAGTATATCCTATTTTTTTGTGCTTTTTTGAATTTTGGTTGCATTTTGGTTGCATTTTTTGTGTTTTAACAACCTAACCGCCGTCCGTTTACTCTTGTTTGTTTACCCCTTTTTACTCTTTAAGTGAAAGTAGTTGAAAAACTTAACCCCTAAAGGGGTTGACGGCGCGCCCTATATAAGGGAAACCAAAATTATTGATACTCTTTGCAAAAATTATATCACAAATTAAAATTTTATTCAAGGATATTTAGTTATGCGCAAACAAAAATATCTAAAGGAGCAAAACTTATGAGTAAAAAAACACGCAACACAAATTCAAGATACGAGCAAACAAAAGAAAAGGGCATTTTTTACGATAAAAAAACAAAAGATTATCGGCTTACATTGTTTATAGGCATTGACAACAACGGAAAACAACAAAGAAAATTTGAAAGATTTTCACGTTTTGAACAAGCAGTTAAAAGAAAAAAAGAATTTAAGGCGCAAAAAACTCTTAAACAAGCACCGCAACCACTTATAAGAGTTAAATTAAAAGAATACGTTGACATTTACTTTGACTCTTTAATTCTAAAAGAAACAACGTTAGACGGATATAAGCGCATTTGTAAAAGAATTAAAAACTGCGATATTTCAAAAAAATACTTACAAGACATAGGCAAAAAAGAAATACTTGCTTATATTAAATTTTTACAAGATACAACTAAAATGAAAGCACAAACAATTAACAAAGATTTAACATTTTTAAGTAGTGTATTTGAAAGCGCATATAAAGATGAACTAATAATTAAAAACCCCGTCAAACTTGTTGACAAATTGAAAGAAACTGAAAAATTTACCGCTAACTACTATACAAAAGAAGAGTTAAAAATCATTTTAACAAATATAAAAGATTACCACAATAAAAATGTTCAACTCACATATTATTTGGGCTTGTTTTTAGGGTTAAGGCGCGGTGAAATGGCGGGGCTTAAATGGGAAAGTATTGATTTTGAGAAAGAACGTATTCGAATTGAAAACAATCGTGTAAATGTAAATGGCAAAGCAATTGACGGAAGTCCAAAATCTATTACAAGTGAACGGATAATATTTTTACCAAAAAATCAAGATTTTAGAAATTGCTTACAACAAATAAAACAATGGCAATATGAAAAATTTGGCGGTTGCGAGTATTTAATGGTAAACCCACAAACTGGAAAACCACTTTGCCCACAAAACCTAAAAAGGGGTATAAGCGTTTTTTGTAAAAAGTTTAATATACGAGAAATTAGAATACACGATTTTAGACATACTTTTGCAAGCCTTTCAATAAGCAGTAATGAATTATCCGTAAAAGAAATATCTACAATTTTAGGACACGGAAATACACGAATTACTGAACAAGTATATATGCACGTTATGGAAGATAACAAAAATAGAACAATTGACGTAGTAAGTAAAATTTATGAAAATTTATTAAAATCATAAATATCCCTACTATTGGGAACTCTTTCGAAACCGCTACCGAACAAAAAAACGTTAGAAAAAAAGCTTTCTATTAAATATGGGGGGTATTCCTATTCAAATTACCCCATTAAATACACTCGGTAATAACCCCTACTATACGAAAGTTTTATCAATTAAAAAAATACTACCAAAAAGGGGGAACAAAAAAATACTTAATGATACATACCGCCGAATTGATTACAAAAATAAAATATAATGATTATCACTTTTTACTACAACAAAAAAATGTAAAAATTGACAATTTTCAAAACGTATATTTACACGCCCTAAATTGTAAAGGAATAACAACTATACAAGCCTATCCACAAAAAATAGAAAACGGCTATATATTTTGGTGCAAAATAATTATAAATCTAAATAGGGTTGCAAATAGTGGAAAACAAACACCTTTTCCCTTTGTTGTAAACGATAACAATATTTATAAATTAAAAGAAAATTTTTCAAAATTCGTTAAAGAACTTTTACCCCACCACTCTAATATTTTTCATTGGAGCGTTCAAAGAATAGATTACACAATAGATATTAAAACACCTAACGTAAAAGAATATATTAAACTATTACAACGTGGAGACAAGCCACCTTTTTATAAAATAGATAACGAGAAACAACATAAAAAGGAAATTGATAAAACCCACTATCCTAATGGCGTTAGATATAAAAATAAAAGTGCAACAATTAACATTTATGACAAATACGAAGAGAGAAAAGAAAAGGCAAAATACAAAGGCGAACTATTAGAAAAGTGTAAAGATATTTTAAGGCTTGAAATACAATGTTTTAAGCGTAAAACTATAACCCTTAAAAGAAAATTTAAGAACAAGGAAAACGGCTTAAAAATATTTTTAATAAGCGAAGAACAACAAAGAAAACTATTCAAATACTACTTGTCGCATATTTGCGGAAAGGCTAACTATTACGAATACGCAAAAGCGCTAAAACGAATTGAAGAAAGCAACCTACACGATAAAACGAAAAAAGCACTAAAAGAGATATTATTAGCAGTTGCCAAAACTAAAAGCGTATGGAAAACAAAACTAATATTAAAACCCCAAAAATATAGAAACTACTTTCAAAAATTAGAAAAATTAAATATTAACCCTGCAACTATTCCACGTAGATGGGGAAAAACCGAACTAATCAATATATATAGACTTATAGAATAAATCGAACATAAAAACGGCTAAATAGATTAAAAATAGACATTTTTACACCTAAAAACACCCCTACTATAGGGAACTTTACCGAAGAACTAAAAAATCAATAAAAAAGGAGATTAAAAAATGAGATTTATTAACAAGAAAAACGGAAAACTTTTACTTAATACAAGGTTAGACACAACTTTGATTTATGGGCTTAAAAAAGATAATGATATTAAAAAAGAAAAATGTTATACTTTTCACTATGATATAAGTGATGAAACAATATTTTATAAGCAATTAGAAAGCGCAGATATTTTCTTTGATATAGGCGTAATATCCATAAGCAAAGATAATATGCTTACAATTGGAGCGTGTTTATTAACAAAAGAAGCCGAAGAAATAGACGTTAAAATATTGTTAAATTATTATGAGATAGAAAAATTATTATGCTACATAATAAACAAGCAAAACACCTTAAAATAAGACAAAAATAAGACAATGACGGCGGTTTATCGCAATCATTAAGAAACTAACTCAACAACTACTTAAACGCCGTCAAAACTCTTATTTAGAACTACTTTCAAACCCTTTAACTAACTTATAAAAAGTTGTTCTTTTCAAACTTAAAATATCCATACATTGGACGGCGGTTATTTCGCCGTCTTTCCATTTTTTATAGAACTTTTCCCACTCTTGCGGATAGGTTGCTTGTGGTCTACCCAAAACTTTCCCTTTTGCCTTTGCAACGTCAATTCCTTGTCTTTGTCTTTTCTTTATAAAGGCTCTTTCCTTTTCCGCAGTATATGAAAGAATTTGCAACACCAAGTCCGCTATAAAACGTTTATCAAGACTTTGGTCGTTTGTTCTTGTGTCTAATAACGGCATATCCAAAACCTTTATATCTACTTGCAAAGTATGTGTTATATATTCCCATTGGTGCTTTATTTCGCTATAATTACGCCCCAAGCGGTCAAGTGAAGTGATTACAAGCAAATCACCCGAACGTAGCAAGGGAGCGTTATTTTCGCCACCTACAAGCAAATTATAACCTTTTCGGTCAAAGTCTTTTCCGCTTGCCTTGTCGCAAACAATGTATCTACTATCTAACACAAATTCTTTTAACTGCTCAATTTGTCTATCAAGATTTTGGTCGATAGAACTCACGCGCGCATATCCATATACATTTGACATTTTCTTTTCTCCTTAATTTCTAAAATTTCCTTTTATTCCTTTTTATCCGCTTAATCTTATAAAGTAAGATAAGAGATTTATCTTGTTAGTATAATAGCACGAGCGTTCGTAAATGTCAACTATTTTTACGAATATTCGCAAATTATTTTTCAAACATTAACGAACACAATAAAATATCAAATTTATAGAAAAAAACAATGTTCGCAAAGGTCTACCTTTACAAACACTATTATTAGGGGTATTTTACACGCTTATTCAAAAGAATTTTCTAAATAATGCATATTGTCGCTATTAAACACTCACACGGCAAACAAAACCGATTGACTTATTATTTTTATTATGTTAGAATAATTATGCGATACACTTTAATAAAAGCCCAAATTAAGGGGAATACTATGTAAAAATTGTATTCTCTCGCCTTTAATTTGGGTAAAAAGTGTGTCGCAACATTGAGAGATACATTTTTGGGTGTGTCTCTTTATGGGGCACACTTTTTTATTTTAGGAGAAAACTATGAAGAAACTTTCAAAAATTCTATTGATTATTTTATCACTTGTTTTTTTATTTAACTTAACCGCTTGTGAGTGTAAACACGATTGGTCAGTTGAACAAGCAACTTGCTTTGCGCCTAAAATATGTAATAAATGCGGAATTGTTGAACAAGAAAGATTAAATCATAATTGGTTAGACGCAACTTGCGATAAACCAAAAACTTGTGAATATTGTGGCACAACTTGGGGAAATGCTAACGGTCATAGCGTTGGAATTGGCACTTGTTCTATATGCAATAAAAAATCAACCGAACTAATAGTAAATGCTAATGATATTATTAAAAATGAAGATGGAATAATAGTAAAAATCACCGAAGTTGGTAATTATCTAATTTCTTCTTATAACTTTTCAACAGACAAATATCAAAGACAATATGTAATTTATGCGGTTTTATCGTTCGTCGAAATTAACATAGAAATAGAAAATGGAATAACCGCTTGCGGAAATTATAACGAATTTTCAGCTTGCAAGACTCAATTTGAAGAAATAAAAACAGTATATAATAATTTTCTTGACAAATATTTAGATGAAAACAGTGCAATTAGCGGAAGTTATAAAGATATTAGAACTGATTTATCAATTGCAATTTCTCAAATATCAACCAATTGTCAAAACATATTAATTATTGCTAAAAATTGGTTTTAGGTTGCATTTTGGTTGCACTTTTTTAACTCATATTAAAAATTTTTCCTACTATACGAACTTTTTTATTTGACAAAAAAAGGCACTTTTACTATAATAAAAGCACCAAAAAACACGAATATCTCCTACTGTAGGGATAAAATTAAACGGAGAGAGCGTTCGTTCGAGTCGCGTCTCCCCTGCCAAAAGCATCGAGTAAAGTTTTGCTCGGTGCTTTATTTTTTATTAAACACCTAAAGCAATTAAAATTATATGTAATATTTTACTTTATTTAGTAATAATTGTCAATGTATTTTATAATATTAAAAGCGTTACTTAAAATTTTAAGTAACGCTTTTAAATTTATACTAAATATCAACCATCTTTCATATCTTTAATACTTCTATTCGTAGGCTTGTAGTTTTCTAAATAATTAAACAACTCTTCTAAATCATCACATATTTTAAAAAGTTCTAAGCAATCTTTTCTCAAAAACTTTTTATCGGTTGCTGTTTCAAGCATAGCGTATAGTTCATTATAATAGCCTTGCAGATTATAGATTACAATAGGTTTATCGTGTCGACACAATTGTTTTAAGGTTAAAATTTCAAAAAATTCTTCAAAAGTGCCTATACCGCCTGGAACAACCACGAACGCATCAGCATTATCTTCCATAATTTTTTTGCGCTCACGCATAGTGTCAGGCTGAATAAGTTCATCACACTCATCATAGATAACTTCAATTGTTTGTTCGTCAAAAAACTTAGGAACAACACCAAGAATATATCCGCCCGCCTTTTTAACGCCGCGCGCGGTTGCGCCCATAAGTCCGTTTTTCCCAGCACCAAAAACAAGCGAATGACCTTTTTTTGCAAGTTGAAAACCAAACTGTTCTACTTTGTCAATAAATTCTTGATTGATACTGCTTGATGCAGCACCATACACACATAATCTCATTTATTCTCCTTTCCATTTATCATAAAGCGCGCGAATTTGAGAAGTTAATTTAGCATTATCTTTATTAGTTCTTCCTTTTCTACTCTTAACAAGCGTAAGAAGTTTTTGCGCTTCATCAAGCATTTGTTTATAAACGCCCTCAGCACGAGTTGCGCCCTTAAACGCACGCTCTCTATCAATATATTTGCCTTCAGTAAATACGGTAATATTACCAGTAATAAGGTCATATTCAGTACCGCTAAACGGCGCATCTGCCCTATAACCATTATCAAGCAACAAGGCTTTAAAATCTTCGCAAGCATCGTTTTCGCCGTGATTTACAAAAATTTGCTTAGGTTTAGAATTGAAGCCTTTTATCCACTTCATTAAGCCGTCTTTATCGGCGTGCCCACTGCTGCCTTTTAATGAAACGATGTTTGCGCGCACGGTAATTTCTTCACCAAAAAGCGTAACTTTTTTTACGCCTTCGATAAGTTGCCTACCGAGCGAACCTTCCGCTTGATAGCCTACGAATAATATTGTATTATTCTTCTTCCATAAATTATGCTTCAAATGATGGCGAATTCTACCCGCTTCACACATTCCACTAGCAGATATAATAACTTTGGGGTCATTGTTAAAGTTAATAGCCTTAGATTCTTCCGCAGTTGCCGTAATCTTAATATCGTCAAACCAAATGGGGTTTATACCTTGTTTTAACACTGCTTTGGTTTCTTCATCAAAACATTCGGGGTCGCATTGCATAAAAATAGCCGTAGCGTCTTGAGCAAGCGGGCTATCAAGATACACTTTAAACCCATCGTGCCCTTTAACCATTTTCTCTTGTTTAATCTCACGTAGAGCATATAATAGTTCTTGCGTTCTACCTATTGCAAACGACGGAATAACTACGTTCCCGCCCTTATCAAAGGTGCTTTGAATATAATTTGCAAGATCCTTAACAACGTTTGATCTATCGGTTGCGTGCACGCGGTTACCGTAAGTTGATTCTATTACAAGATAATCGGTTTCTTCAACTTGTTGCGGGTCTTTAATAATACGCTGATTTATATTACCAACGTCCCCACTAAAAACAATTTTACGTTCAGTTTCGCCTTCTTTAAGCCACAATTCTATACATGCCGAACCGAGCAAATGCCCGATATCGGTAAATCTTAATTGAATACCTTCCGCAGGATAAATGATTTCACCGTAATTACACGGTCTAAAGAGTGCTATTGTTTTAATAGCATCTTGCATATCGTAAACTGGCTCAACAGCCTTTTCACCAGCACGCTCCGCTTTTCTTGTACGCCATTGTGCTTCAAATTCTTGGATATGAGCCGAATCTCTAAGCATTATGTCACACAGATTCGTAGTCGCTTCCGTAGCGTAAATACTACCTTTAAAGCCATCACGATATAATCTTGGTAACATACCCGAGTGGTCGATATGTGCGTGCGTTAAAAATACCGCTTCAATTTCACTTGCAGGCACGGGCAAAGTAATATTTTGGAACACGTCTTTACCTTGCTCCATACCACAGTCAACAAGATAATACTTTCTATTAACTTCTAAAAGTGTACAACTGCCAGTTACTTCGTGTGTTGCGCCGATAAATTGAATTTTCATGTTTTTACCCCTTAAATTATTTTATGCCACCACTCTTTTTAACGATTACCTTTATTAATTATATTATAGCAAACTTATATTAGTTTTTCAATAGGTAAAATAAAAAAAGACGCTTCAAATTTAGCGTCTTTTTTATTTTAGGTGGAGCACTATATTTATTCTTTACTAATAACTTTCTTTTGCCAAGATTTTTTGCCGCATTTTGGACATTTCATATATCTTGTTCTGCCAAAATGCATAGCGAAAAGAACTTTGTTAAAAGATGGCACGTACTTATTCCCACATTTAGCACACTTATAATACCCTGCCGTTTGCTCTATTTTAATTGCAAAATATATACCAATAAAACAAATAATAAATCCACTTACTATTAAACAAACCTTAAGCCAATCTGCCATTTCGATATAAGCCGCACTAATAGTAAACCCAAGTAGAATAATCATTGATAGTATACCAATTAATATTTCTAAAGATAAAAGTTTTTTATCATTATCTTCTTTTTGCTTAACCATTTCAATAATAGTTTTATCAAGTTTTTCCTTATGATCATCCATAGTTACAACCTCCCCACACAACAAGTCATTGACGCTGATATTAAGAATATTGCACAACTCAATCATAATAGACGAATCAGGCATTGATTTTCCGTTCTCCCATTTAGAAACGGCTCTGTCCGTAACACAAAGTTTATCAGCCAACTCTAATTGTGTTAAACCTTGTTTTTTTCTGCACTCAGCAATAAATTTACCAATTTTAATTTGATCCATATTTGCTCCTCCTATGTCTTAATCATATACGATTAAGACTAAAAAGTCTACATACCAATAGTTGAGTGTGGAGAATTCAACTATTCGTAGAGTAATATTAATAATATTATAACAAATCAAATGATTAAATAAAAGAAAATTTAATAAAATAAAAAAAAGGAAGTTAAAAACTTCCAAAAAATCTTTATCACTTTATTCGAATCCCTACGCATATACTTATACTTTATACAAAGAAAAAAGGAACTATAATTAAATAGTTCCTTTTTTCTTGGCGGAGAGCGAGGGATTCGCTCTTGCCTTTTGCAAAGCAAAAACTACAAAACCAACCGTGCTTTGCAAAAGTCTTCGGTCAGTCGCTAAAAACAGTGGGTATCCACTGTTTTTTTAACGCTTTCGTTCGAACCCCTACGCATATACCTATACTTTACACAAAGAAAAAAGGAACTATAATTAAATAGTTCCTTTTTTTCTTGGCGGAGAGCGAGGGATTCGAACCCCCGTGGGCTTGCACCCAAACGGTTTTCAAGACCGCCTCGTTATGACCACTTCGATAGCTCTCCAATAAATATATCACGTTGTTTCGCACAACATGATATATTCTACTATATTTTTAATTTTTTTGCAAGCAGTTTTACTTAGTTTTTTTCTAAATCTGAATATTTTATTAATTTTACGCCCGACTGAGCAAAAAGTTCAAGTGCAAACTCATCGGGATAGCCGTTTTTATAGATAACTGTGGTAACACCAGAGTTCAAAATCATTCTTGTACAGATAACACACGGTTGATGAGTAACGTACATAGTTGCGCCTTGCAGGCTTACACCAAGTTTTGCTGCTTGAATAATTGCGTTTTGTTCAGCGTGAACAGCATAGCAAACTTCTTGCATCGTTCCGCTTGCAATATTCTTAACACGGCGTAGACATTCACCACGTTCAGCACAACTCTTAATTCCTTCGGGTGCGCCGTTATAGCCAGTAGTTAAAATTCTTTTATCTTTAACTATTACAGCACCAACGTGTCTATTTTCTTGATAACAACTTGACCAACTTGCAACTGTTTCAGCAAGTTCCATAAATCTTTTATCCCATTTATTCATATGTATATCCCCTAATTATTTATCCTTTTTAACCATTTTTTCAAGTTCTTTAATAAAAGAAGTTGTATCGGTAAAAGAACGATAAACTGACGCAAAGCGAACGTAAGCAACCTCGTCAATTTCTTTTAATGCTTCACAAACCATTTCACCTATTTCTTTGCTAGAAACTTCTTGCGCTAAAGAATTATAAATTTTCTTTTGAATATCATCAATAAGTTTATCGATAGTACTTGCGGGCACAGGGCGTTTTTCACAAGCCTTTATAATGCCTGCGCGAATTTTGCTGGGATCGAACGCTTGTCTAACACCGCTATTTTTAACAACAAAAATAGGTGTGTTTTCAACTGTTTCATAAGTCGTAAAACGCTTACCGCAACTAATGCACTCACGTCTACGGCGGATATTAGTTCCGTCCTCAGCCGCGCGTGAATCAATTACCTTACTGTCTAAACAACCACAATACATGCATTTCATAAAAAACTCCTTGTTTATAATATCTATTAAGCACGATAAATATTTTTTATAAACGATATTTCTTTCATAAAATTTCCGTTTATTTTTTATTTATTTGCTTATACTTAAGTTAGATAACTATGCCAACTATTATTTATGTAATAACAATCGTATATTTTTTAGCGATAAACCTATACGGGGTTTTAATTTTGCGCTATCAAAAAAAGGAAAGCGAATATAAGGACGACAACGAAAAAACTATTCGTGATAGCCGTCTTATGCTCACTGGACTTTTAGGCGGCGCAACGGGAATTTTCGTATTTATGTTTATCTTTAAATATCGATTAAAAAGTTTATTTTTAGTTGTTTTGATGCCGATATTTATCGTGCTTAACGTCTATATGGTTTTAGCACTGTTTAACGGCGGAATAGGATATTTTATAACCTAATTTAAGTCGTTAATAACTTTAGGAAGAGCGTTTATCAAATCCGATGCCACAACCGTATATTCGTTTTGTTCTTTTTGGGCGTATTCACCCATTTTACCAAACAAGTATGCGCCAGATACCGTCGCAAGCAAACTCTCATTTGTCCTTGCTAAAATCCCTGTGATAAGTCCGCTAAGCACGTCGCCACTACCAGCCTTTGCCATCGCGGGCGACCCCGTAGTGTTTAGGTAAACTTCTTCGCCGTCAGTAATTACACTAACAGCATCTTTAAGAAGAACGATTACGCCGTATTCTTTTGCAAATTCTTTTGCGTAAGATATAGGGTTAATAATTATTTCAGTTTTATCTTTTTCTAAAAGTCTTGAAAATTCAGCAACGTGTGGGGTTAATACAACCGTGCACTTTTTGTTTTTTAAACACTCTTTACCAAATTTTGCAAGTGCGTTGAGCCCGTCCGCATCTACAAGCAATTTACCGGTATAATTTTCTAGTAAATAACTAATGATTTCGTGAGTGTTTATGTCACACCCCATACCCATACCAACGGCAATCGAGTCATAATTTAATATAGAATTTAAGGTGTTTTTATCGAAAACAGCAAAACCGTCCTTATCTTTAATCGGTGTTAAAATGCTTTCGGGTACTTTGCCAACGTATGCATCGAACATACTTTCAGGAACAACAGTATTTACGTACCCCACACCCATTTTTAAGGCACATAGTGAATTTGCGGAAAGCAAAACACTGCCCGAATATTTTTTACTTCCGCCAATCAAGCAAGCCTTGCCAAAACAACCCTTGTTTACGTGGCGGGCGCGCCTTGGAAAGAATTTAGAAACCGAATCGTCATTAAAGCGTTTTACAAATTCATCGCCCCAAATACTTATACCAATATCTTTTGCTATAACCCTGCCGCAATAATCTGGACCTTCGCCTAAAAAATGACCCAACTTATACTCTTGAATAGCAACAGTCAGTTGAGCCTTAACAGCAACACCTAAAACTTGACCGTTATCGCCATTAAGCCCGCTTGGAATATCACACGAAACAACGATTGCACCTGAACTATTGATTTTTTCGATAGCGGTTTTATACTTTTCTTCAACTTGTCTATTTAAACCAGTACCAAAAATGCAATCAACAATAATATCGTATTTTTTATCAAAAAGTTTAAATATTCCGTTTGAAACTGTAAGCGTTGCAACAGTAAAGCCGTGCTTAGTCGCTAATAACTTGGCAATTACCTTTCCGTCTTCACCGTTATTACCTTTGCCAATGCATACCAAAACCCTTCCACCATGGAAACGACGAACAATTTCATCGGAAACCGCCTTACCTGCACGGAAAACGAGTTCGTCTTCCGCAACGCCAAGCGTGTTTATAGTGTATTCATCAGCAGCGCGCATTTCTTTAACGCTTAAAATTCGTTCCATTTAATCCTCGTTGTCATCAAAGTTTGATAAAGCGTAACTCGCTTCATCATAACTAAAACCCCTACTTATTAAGTATCTATAAGCCTTAGCCTTAACTTCTTTAGTGCGCTCTTTATTTTTAAGATATTTTTCAGCAACAGCCTTTGCATTTTCTTTAGCGTCAATTTCTGTGTTTTCAAAAGCAGTAGAAATATCTTCTTTTTTAACACCCTTTGACATAAGTTTATATTCAACAAGTTTTTTTCCGTTCGTTTTTGAAACGCTGTTAATATAGCGTTTAGAATATTCAACGTCATCAACATACGCGTATTCTTTAAGTTTATCAATGCAAAACCAAACTATATCTTCAGAATATCCTTTTCTTAAAAGATAGTCTTTAACTTGCTTTTTAGTTTTTAAGGCCTTTGAAATGTAATCTACGGCTTTACCAAGTGCTTCTTGTTTTTCGCTTTCAAATAAAAGGCTTGCAAGCGTCGCTCGGTCAACTTCATCACCAGTTTTAATGCGTTCTTTTAGTAAAATCTCAGTAGAAACACCCGCAAAAAACTCACCGTCAACAAACAAATTACATCTGTTTTTATTTCTTGTTTGTACTGAAATTTGAGTAATTTTAGGCATAAATTAAAACGCGAAAAATCCGCTCCCCTTATTATCTACAAAAAGTTTACCGTTAAAAACGTCTGTAATCTTATCAATTAAATCTTGAGCCTTGTCCGATTTAACAGCAAAATCAACCACAACTGAATTTCCGAAGTCCGTAGAAATTATACTAACATTAGGGTTTGTTAAGAGTTTAAGTAGTTTTGAATACCATTCATATTCAAGATTAATATGCAAAAAACTTGATTCTTGCATATCGAGAATTTTTGCTTTGGTTAAACACTCGCTAACCGAGCCGCCGTAAGCACGCGTAAGCCCACCTGTTCCAAGTTTAATACCACCAAAATAACGCGTAACAACCGCAACGGTTTTGTACATCTTTTTGTTTTTAAGCACTTCCAGCATAGAAAGCCCGGCAGTACCTTGCGGCTCACCATCATCGGAAAACTTTTGAATAAGTCCTTTGTCATCTGCAATATAAGCGTAACAGTTATGATTTGCTAAAGAATGCTTTTTTCTAATGCTTTCAATAAATGCTTTAGCATCTTCCTCATTTTCAACGCCTTTGATATTGCAAATAAACTTAGAACGTTCAATAACTATTAAATTTTCAGTTTGATCTTTTATAGTAAAGTACGCTTTACTCATTTTATAATCACTTTAATGTGAACTTTTTTACCCTTATGAAGAATAAATTCTTTTTTAGAAACGGCACTTTCAGGAATTGCGCCAAACGGGTCGGTAATTTTAGTTTCATCAATAGAAACGCCACCACCTTCAATAAGACGCTTCGCTTCGCCCTTAGATTTTGCTTGACCTACAGTTACCAAAAGTTCTGCAACTGACATAACACCTTCGATTTCAGCAGTCGGCATATCAGCAGCATTACCGCCACCGAACGCTGCGCGCGCTTGCTTTTGTGCTTCTAGCGCCTTTTCTTCGCCGTGAACAAGTTTAGTAACTTCAAAAGCAAGTCTTTCTTTTGCAAGGTTCATTCTTTCATCGTTATACTTAGTTAATTCCTTAATTTCATCCATTTCCATAAAGGTTAAAAGTCTCATACATTCTTCAACCTTAACGTCTTCAACGTTGCGGAAATATTGATAGAAATCATATACGGAACACTTGTTTTCATCAAGCCAAAGTGCACCTTTTTGAGTTTTGCCCATTTTCTTGCCTTCGCTGTTTAATAACAAAGTACAAGTCAAGCAGAACGCGCTCTTCTTTTCCTTTCTTCTAATAAGGTCGACACCAGCGAGCATATTGCTCCATTGATCATCTCCGCCAACTTCCAAAATACAGCCGTATTTTTGGTTAAGATATAAGAAGTCGTAACCTTGCATAAGCATATAGTTAAATTCTAAGAAAGTAAGACCTTTTTCCATTCTTTGCTTAAAGCATTCAGCAGTAAGCATTTTATTAACAGAAAAATATGCGCCAATATCACGTAAAAAGTCAACGTAGTTAAGGTTAAGTAACCAGTCAGCATTATTAGCGATAACGGCAGCATTTTCACCTTCAAAACTAATAAATCTTGACATTTGTTTCTTAAAACACTCGATATTATGAGCAATGGTTTCTTTAGTCATCATTTGGCGCATATCACTTCTACCAGAAGGATCACCAATCATACCAGTACCACCACCGAATAATGCGATGGGTTTATGTCCATATTTTTGCATCCAAGCCATAGCCATAATGGGAATATAATGACCGATGTGTAAACTATCAGCCGTAGGGTCAAAACCAATATAAAACGGTACGTTTTCAGTACCTAATTTTTCATAAAGTTCATCTTCGAAAATAGTTTGTTTAATGAAGCCTCTTTCTTTTAAGACGTCGAATACGTTTTTGTTCATATCTATCCTCATTTCTTATTATTTTTCTTAATAATTATACTAATTAATATTAGTATTGTCAATGAAAAACGCTCTTGAGAAACAAAAAAAGACGCTAAAAAATGCGTCTTTTTACTAAATATTGTTGTTTTGATAATCTTAAAACACAAAATATTACGTTTGAGTTTTATTATGTCAAACATAATCGAGTTTAAAAAAGATAGTATATCACTAATCTTTTATTATTGTGTTTAAAGGTTTAACTCTATTGACTAAAAGTGAAATGTTTACCCTATATTCGCTTTTTTCTTTCGTAATACTATACTCAATATCTTTAGAAAAATCAAAATAATCTTTTAACATTTTTTCAAGGTCGCTTATAAGTAATTCACCCACTCCACCAGCGATACTGAGTCTATCTTTTTCAAGAACAGATTGCACACGAACAATTTCATTTTTTTTAGTTTTTTTCATACAATATTTTTTAATCTCCTTCTAATACTGCCAAAAAATCCCGAATACTTAAAAGTTGTATCAAAAATTTTTTTCGAGTTTTTATGAACGTTATTTGCTAGCATTCTATACGCTTTTGCTGAATCACTTCTTTTCGGCAACGAAAAACCACTAGATAAAAATACTACGTCCTCTTCAGGTAAAACTCCAATTAAGTTTGTTTTTAGCACTTTTTCAATGTCTTTTGGCATTAAAACCATATCATTCATAATTAAATCGCCGCGAACTTTATTTACAACTAAATTTATTGAGTTTAAGCGATAACTTTTTAATACCGAAACAACTTTATCAACGTCTCTTAAACTTGTAATATTCGGCGTTGCAACCACTATTGCTTCATCTACGCAAGAAACCGCTCTATGAAAACCTAAATCAATACCTGCTGGACAATCAATTAAAACGTAATCAAAATACTTTGATAAGTTTTCAACAATTAATTTTACGTTTTGCCCAGTAATACAAGAATTAACACCACTTCCCGATGATAAAACAAATAAATTTTTATGATTATCCGTACTTACTAATGCTTGTTTTAACCTACATCTTCCATCAATAACGTCCACTATATCATAATCAATTTTATTTTCAATACCTATAACTACATCAAGATTATTTAGACCAAAATCAGCATCAACTAAAACAACTTTTTGTCCTAAATTAGCAAGCGCAACACCCAAATTTACAGTAACAGTTGTCTTTCCAACGCCACCCTTACCCGACGTAATTACTATTTTACGAGCCATATTCTCACCTCACGGCTCAATTTTAAATAAAAAAATACCACGCAATTTGACTATTTTAATCAAAAGACGTGGTTTTTTGTAAAGTTAGAAAATCAAACTGGGATTGAGAGTTTTTTAAGCAGTTTATTATCGCCTAAAACAACCCCGCCACCAAGCGCAACAACTGAACTAGCATTTTCATGGATATTTATATCAATTTCAAAAATATCTTTATAAAAATTCTTTAAACCGTGTATCAAACTCCCTACGCCAGAAACGTAAAAGCCCGCTTTACGAATTTCCGCACTGACTTCTGGCGGTAATTTTCCTAAAACCGTCGTTGCAATTTCGGCTATTTTTTCATAATATTTTTTTACGGCATTAAAAATATCGTTTGCTTTTATAGTAATTGATTTAGGTGCACCAGTAATAACGTCCCTACCACTAACAACAGTAGATAAAGCATCATACATATCAAGGCTACCGATATCGTTTTTTAAACGTTCAGCAGTAGTTAAACCTATTTGAAGTCCATAATTTTCCGCTATGTAATCAATAATATCCGTACTTACTTTGTTATAACCAAAATTTACTGAAACACCAGCAATAACGCCATCAAGTGAAACGGCAGCAACGTTAGTTACCCCACCGCCTAAATCAATAACAAAGCAAGGTGATGACTCGGTAATTTTAATTCTTTGTCCCAAAGCCGCAAGTAACGGTGCTTCAACAAAATAAACGTTAGAAATCCCACTGTTTTGCGCCACATTTTTGAGTTTAAAAATAATATCACCAGTAACGCCACACGGTACAGAAAACAATGCGTGGCTACCAAATAAACCGCTCTTTAATTCAACCTTTTTTAAGAAGGTTGAAAGCAAGCCTTCAGCAACACTCTCATTAACGACTTCGCCTTCAAATATCGGAAAAACTATTTTAGTGTTTTTTGCCGTTTTACCTATCAGTTTTTTTGCTTCATAGCCAACAGCCTTGACTTCTTTTTTACCATCTTGACTAATCGCAGCAACAGTAGGCTCGCTTAAAACAAGCCCACTACCTAAAACAAATATATTTGTATAAACGCTATCAAAATCAATAGCAAGTTTATTAGAAATCATATTTTCTCCTAAAATTTATAGAAAAACAAACGCCGTGCATGCACAGCGTTGTTTCTAATATTAAAGTATTTCGAGATTTTTCTTGAAAATCTTTCTAAAGTCAGCACCAATTTCCATAGCCGAATTAATTTCCAAAGCCGCATCCCCTGTAACTACGGTCTTCATTATTACTGAGTCGCCCAAGATATCACAGTTAATACCAGTTACCACTGAAGATAAACTTCTATCAAGGCAACTTGCAATTCTTAAGATGATACCCATCTTTCTAACTGCATCTACGTCCTCATCAGTAACAAGGTCACGATACCTTGCCCAGTCAAACGGGTTAATATCTTCAATTGCAGTATTAGATGCAACAAACGATGCCATAACTAAGTCCCTATGACTTATACCGTAGATGTTTGAGTTAAGAATAATGTACCCAGAGTGTTTTTCATAATTATAGAAACCCACAGATTTTCCTGTGCCATACATATACGCGGCAACTTTTAAAATCTTAAGGTATTGTCTAGGGAATTTATGAAGAACACGGAGTTGCTTGAACAATTGAACAGATAAGTTTACAACTTGTTCGGTGTGTTTAATATCGCAACCAAAGAAGTCAACTATGTTATTCAAACTAAAAGTTAAAACGTCAGAAATAGGCTTGTCCAAAGTTGTGGGAACAGCGTAGTTGTACATAATACCAGTTCTCAAACCACTACCACTGATAACTATCTTATCAAGGTTTAAGTATTTCTTAAACGCAGAAACAGCCGCAAGCGCGCTGGGTAATATATCTGCCCTGCCACTAGAAAGACCTTTAATCTTTTTCTTTCTATCGAGATCAAGACTCTTCAACAAGTCGTAAACATGTTCAAAGTCAGTATCGTTAATAACATAATTATGAATAGATTTAAGCGGATACTTTTTCATAATCTTAGTCATACGACAAAGATTTCTAAACGAACCGCCAACACCAATCATTTGAACTTCAGGGTCAACGTCTTTGAGCCATTCAATTTGCTTTAATTGTTCGGTAAAGAACTCTTCTATTTTTTGTGCTTGTTCAGATGGATTTAAACCATCCCCAGCAAAGAGTTCGGTTAATGTAATTGCACCGAAAGGAAGTGTTTCATAATTGAGAAGATTACGTCTGTTATAATAAACAATCTTAGTACTACCACCACCGATTTCCAAAATCAAACCCTTAGGAATATCCATAGTGTTGATAACGCCTTTATAAACGTAAACCGCTTCTTCTTCTGCACTTAATACACGAAGTTTAATACCGCAAGTTGCAGAAACTTCGTCAAGAAAACTGCGTTGGTTTTTTGCGCGGCGCACCGCAGCAGTCGCTACCGCAATAATTCTTTCGATACCATTAACGTCGCAAAGTTTCCTAAACATTTTGAGCGTTTTAATAGTCTCTTGAATTCTGGCAGGTTTCAAGAATCCGTCCCTTTCCATACCTTCGCCTAAACGAGGCGCTTCTTTAAGTTGATCAACTATTTGAAAATGACCGTTCTCTTTAACGTCTACCAAAAGTAATCTTGCTGTGTTCGATCCTAAATCAATAATTGCAATTTTTTCCAAATTAATCACCATGCCATATATTTTTCTTACGCATATTATAACACAAGATGTTGTGTTTGTATATAGTTTTTTTTAATTTTGTGCATATTGAACAAAATCTTTTTTCAATATGCACAAAATTTTATCGAATATTTGTGATATTTTATCATTATTTGTTAATTTTGCAAATATTTTCAATGTTTTAAGTTGATTTTTTTCAATTTGTCGTTTGTGCTTTATGCACAAAACATTTAACTTTTTTTCTTAATTTTCAGCACGAACTGAAGGCATGCTAAAACCACCAAAAACCCACCAAATAACTTGGTTAAAAGCGCATTTGAAACAACTTTTGACAAAAGCGCGCCACCCACGCACGAAATACACCCTGGAACTATTATCCAAAGCACTCCTTTTTTGTTTAATAATTTATTTTTAATATGGACAATTAAAGATATAATCGCCATAGGTATAAAACTTATTAAATTAACTGCTTGCGCAGTATGTTGACCAACTCCCATAATGATTGTTAACAATGGTATAAGCAACGTACCGCCACCCATTCCCATACCACCAAGAACTCCGCCGACTAATCCTACTAATAAAAACCATAACCAATTCATTTTTTCACCTTAAAAGAATAGCATTTTTACACCAGCAGCCAACATAACAAAAGAAAATATTATGCTAACCCACTTAGCCTTTAGTTTTGATAATAAAAGTGCTCCGACTATACCGCCAACAGTAACTCCTATACCAGTAGGAATACCGATTTTTAAATCAAAATTACCAAACGCAGCATAAAACAAACTGCTGATTATTGATATAGGCAAAATTATCAAGATTGCGGTTGCATGAGCAATTTTTTCATCGTATTTTAAAATTAAATTTAGCATAGGTACTACAATCATCCCCCCACCGCCACCAAAAATCCCATTGATAAAACCTGAAAGTACCCCCACCAAGATTGAGTATAAAATAGTTTTTTTGTTTGACAAACGATTACTTTTTTCTTCAATTTTTAATTTCATATGCTTATTATTAGCAATTACTCAGTAAATCAACAAATTTTTTTATAAAAATAATAGCAAAACGGCTCTCTACGGTTGATTTTTAATTTAAAATGCTTTATAATGTTTTATGCGTTGTGTTGCGCGCGTCGCGCGTACGCACGTGTAATATCAGTTAAAAATTTCAGCAAAGGTGAATTATGGCAAGATTAGGTATTTTTAAGAACAACAAATCAAAACTAATTACAGTTTTATTATTGGTTGCGGTGATGTGTTTTTCTTTATTCGCTGTGGCATGTAATGAAGACAGCGATAAGACAAGTTCTACCACTCCCAGTTACACTCACACGGAAGTAGATGACGGGGCTATTAGCAACCCCAACTTCGTGCTTGACACTTTAAACTCATCATATTCCGCTTTCCCAAAAACCAGCCCGACTGGTTGGAATAAAAGCAAGGATAGTGGTAATGAAATTATTCAAGCATCAGCAAATTCAGGTGTTATCGACGTTTCTACCGACGCATGGAAAGAACTTTTAAATAACATGTACACTGATAACGCGCTTCTATCTTACGCTTTATATGAAAACGGCGTAACGAAAGATGAAGTTATCGACATGATTAAAGAAGACCCCGCCTACAACAAGGACGGCAGTTCTACTTACAAACCTTCTGATGCAACGGTAAAAGAATACATCGTTAATAACTATATCGCAAAAGAATTCGCTAACCCTGGCATTCCCAACGGTGCTGAAGATAATGCGGTTTATATGTTAAACAACTACCGTTCTGCAGCAAATATTGGATTAGGTACTTCTCAAAAAATTACTTCTTCAAGTCAAGTTTCCCTCAAGAAAGGTACTTACGGCAAATTTAGCGCATGGGTTAAAGTTTCCAACCTTACTGCTAAAAACCAAGATTTTGGTGCAAACATTCGTCTTGTTACCGTATTCAATGAAATAACTCAACCCGAGTACGTTATTAAAAACATCAAAGATACCGAATGGACCAAATACACCATTTACGTACAGGCTGACCAAATTTTCGAAACCAAGTTCCAACTCGTTTTAGGTCTTGGATATCAACTCAGTGGTCTTACTCAAGGTACTGCTTACTTTGATAACGTAAGTTTTGAAGAAATTTCTGAAGATGATTACATTGCTGGAACTAAATCTTGCCACACCAGCACTTTCACCTACGCTCAAGAAGAAAGAGAACCTATTATTGCATCAGGAACTACCTATGCGTTCTCACTTAAACTTAACGATACCTATCTCAAGTCATCTGGTGCATCATTAAAGCATGACTATACCAAATCAAATACTGGTGCAACCGCTAAACGTTTTAACGACAGTTCATTCGAAGTTTTAAGTTCATCTAACGATTCACCCTACGGTTCAAAAGCACCCGTAAATAAAGTATCAATCAAAAACTCTAGCGCAACTCTCGTATACGATGGTTTCGCAAAAGTTGAATGTAGTGGATACGCTTTAGTTTCTTTCTACGTTAAAAATCAATTAAGCAAATTAGGTAGCACTAATATTTCTTTTGACGTTTACGATATGCTAAGCGGTAAAAAAGATATTTCTCATTTAGAAGCCGCAACTATTACCGAAGTTAGCGATGAATGGCAACACGTTTCATTCCTTCTTAAGAATAATTTTGAAAAGGATAACGACAGCACCACCACTGGCGACGTGGCAAGGTCATTTAGAATTGAAGTAATTGTTGGACCTGCTGATGTTGCAAACGTTTCTTATAAAGATGAATTTGCAACTGGCGACGTTTATATCTCTTCTCCCCTTGTTGCTTACGGTGATTATCACTCATCTGAAAACGACGCTAAAGAATTAAACGACTTAACTGACTATAATTACCTTACTTTATACTCAAGCGACTCATCTTCAACCATTTCTTTATATGCTGGTATGGAAGAAGATTACAATGCAGAAACCAGCCACGAACATTATGCTTTCTCAGTTGCACCCAGCGATTTAGGTTCTATCGTAACCCACCCCGCTGTTGCCACTGGTTACCAAGGCATCGTTGCTGACCACATTTACGTTCAAGAAGGCACACATCTTAAAACCGCCGTTAATGATAGAACAAACGGCAACAACGATGGTAGTTATGCTGGTTTGATTAACACCAAGTACAACTATTCTTCAAAAATGTCAGGACTTAAAGCTGCATTAAATGCAACTGAAGAAGAAAACATTCAACCGCTCGTTATTTATAACGCAAAGGCTGATAATTACGGCTTTATTAGCGAATCTTATGCTATTTCTTCAAGTTCATTTGCCCGCGTATCAGTAACCCTTAGAGTTAGCGGCAACGACACTAGAGCATCTGTTTATCTTGTAGACACTTCTAACCAAGACAAAGGCGTTGCAACGCTTAATAATTTTACCGATGCTGACGGCGAAGAACACGACACTGACGATACCAAAATGCAATTATCCGTTTACGAAAGAATGATGGATAATAACGGTTGGCTTACCGTTGACTTCTACGTTGCTACTGGTGCTTCAGTTAAGAATATGCGTGTAGAAGTTTGGAACGGCACTAGAGATGAAAGCATTTCTTCTCAAGGTTACGTATTCATTAAGGACATCACTATCACAACTAACGGTGCATTTACCGAAGCAGCAAGATATGAAGACGTATTTACCGTATCAGGCAATCCCCTTCACACCGAAAAGATTGTAAACGGTGAATCAATTGATGAAATCTTCACCTATACTCGCCAACTCTCTGACATCGAACAAAAATTCAACAACGACACCACTACTACTGGCGCAAACGTTGCATATAAGAAAAATATTATTTGGGCTAAAAACTCAACTATGGTTTATGCAGTATTCAACACCTTAGATCCCGTTGAAACTAACCCCTATGACAACGAACCCGAAGAAGAAACTACCGAAGCAGGCAACTGCTCAGCAGAAACTGATCCTGCAACCTTCTGGATGTCTTTCTCATCTATTCTTCTTGCCGCTGTATTAGTTATTGCAATCGTTATGCTTGCTGTTAAGACTTTCTTAAGAAGACGTAAAGCAAATGCAAGTGATGCAAAATCACACTACACTATCACTAGCAGAACTAAAAAACAAAAACCTGCTAAGGCAAAGAAGATTGATATTGAAGACGATGAATACGAAGAACAATCTGAAGAAGTAGAAGAAGCCGCTGAAGATAATGCGGAAGAAACCGAAACTGAAGAAGACAAAGATTCTTACGTATACGGCGACGTTGAAGTTTTCGGCAATGAAGACGAAAAGAAAAACGACTAATCTTTAACAATAACTTAATAAGCGCGTTGGGAACCAACGCGCTTTTCTTTTTTGTATAACCAAAATTATTTTTACGCATATATATAATGTATGAGTAAAATTATATTGACGGGCGGTGGAACGGCTGGCCACTGCATACCTAACGTTGCCCTTTTACCACAACTAAAAAATCATTTTAACGATATTATTTATATCGGTAGCAAGAACGGAATTGAAAAAAATATTATAGAAAAAGAAAAAGTTAAGTTTTATGAAATACCTTGCGCAAAATTTGACCGTGCTAACTTACTAAAAAACATTTCAACACCCGCAAAAGTTTTACAAGGCATAATTAAAGCGGGCAAAATTATTGATAAAATCAAACCAGACGTTGTTTTTTCAAAAGGCGGTTATGTTTCCGTACCCGTTGTTATTGCAGCAGCAAAAAGAAAAATTCCAGTCATTTCACACGAAAGCGATTATACTATTGGTTTAGCAAATAAAATATGTTCAAAGTATTCAAAAAAAGTTTTAACATCCTTTCCTGAAACCGCAAAAGAATTGAAAAAAGGCGAATATGTTGGCTCACCCATAAGAGAATCATTATTTAATATCAATAAAGAAATTGCACTTAAATATTTCGGTTTTAGCGGTAAAAAACCTATAATCTTACTTACTGGTGGTAGCCAAGGCGCACGCGCTATAAACAGCGTTTTTAGGGCCGCTCTCCCCAACTTACTTCCTAGGTACGACGTTATTCACATATGCGGAAAAGGCAACCTTGGAAAAGAAAATACTCCACAAGGTTATTACCAAGTAGAGTATCTCGAAAAAATGGAGTTTGCCTTAAATTTAGCGTCTGTATGTATATCACGTGCAGGAGCAAACACGCTTTTTGAATTGATGGCGCTAAAAATACCAAGCATACTAATCCCGTTACCCAAAGCGGCTTCGCGCGGGGATCAAATAATTAATGCTGAGTATTTTCAAAAATTAGGTTTTGCTTACGTATTAAATCAAAATGTATTAACTAAAGATTCTATCACATTTGCAATTAATTCCGTATATTCAAATAGGCTAAACATTATAAGAAATTTATCTAAACAAAATTTTGCGGGTGCAAATGAAAAAATAATAAAAATTATTTGTGATGCTGCAAAGTAAGCGTTTTATTCCTTTCGCGCTCTAAAACGTTCAATCCTTTACAATTAACAAAATATTTAGCCAAACAAGTCTTTTCACTTTGCTCATTAAATCTTCTTCTATCAAACTTTATTTGCTGATTTTCTTGAACCTTATCTTCTTTCTTTACTTTACTAAAAAATGTATTAAAAATAAATTCAAACATAATTTCTCCTTATTACATCCTAATAATACTAATTAATTGTGCCACACGTATGTCATATTAATAGAATTTTTTTCAAATAATTGACTTTTTTTCTTCTATAAATTAAAATATGTATATAAGGAGAAAAATAATTATGAAATTTGAAATTATGCTTAGAATTCTTTTCGAACTTATGTCGAAAAAATGCGTTAAAGCCAACTACCTTGCACAAAAATATGAAGTTAGTGTTAGAAGTATTCACCGTTACATAAGCGCGCTTGAAATGGCGGGCGTACCTATATATACTATTCGCGGAAATCAAGGCGGTTTTTCAATCGTGGATACATACAAATTTTCTTCAACATTTATGACCGTAAAAGAGTTTGAACAAACCATCAGCGCCCTTTCTGCTATTACTGACAGTGTTCCGAATAAAGAACTGTCAAACGTTATAAATAAACTTAAATCAACCGTTAAAAACGAATATTCGGGCTTTGACGTAAAAGGCGGCAACTTAATCATTGACGCTGGTCCTTGGGGCGATACGGTCGGTTATAAAAGCAAGTTAATCGTCATCCAAAAGAGTATTGAAGAATGCAAAAAATTACAAATTAAATACCACGATAGAAACGGCGAAGTTACTGATAGAATTATCGAGCCGCACGTTATCGTTTTCAAACAAGGCTTGTGGTACGTCTTTGCATACTGCCATTTGCGCGAAGAGTTTAGGTTTTTCAAAACGGGAAGAATTGAACAAGCAAACGCGCTAAACGAAACGTTTATTAGACGTGATTTATCTCAAATGGAACTTCCCTTAAACTTTTGGCACAATAGCCAAGAAACCGTGGAAATTTCTTTTGAAATCGATAAACAATGTTTATCGGACGTTGAAGAGTGGCTTGGTATAGAAAACGTTTCAATGCTTAACGGTAAATATTACGCTTTTGTTAAACTTCCCTTTGATAATGGTCTTATAACCAAAATTATGAGTTACGGTAACGGATTGAAAGTGTTATCACCAAAATCAGTAAAAGAAGCAGTAAAAAAATGTGCAAAAGATATTTTAGCAAACTATAATTAACGAAAAAGACCGCTTAAAAAGCGGTCTTTTTATATTGTTAAAATTCTTTTTTAATGCTTCTTGAAAAGAGTGAAAGTAAAACTTTCATAGGTTCTTTTTTATCGTATAAAATTGCGTATACAGCGTTTGTAATAGGTAAATCAACGTTATACTTTTCACCAAGTGCTTTTAGCGCCTTAGTCGTGCTAACGCCTTCAGCAAGCTTTTCAAAATGTTCGCCTTTAACGTACTTTTCGCCAAATCTTCTATTGTTAGAATATTCAGAGAACAGCGTAGTTTCGTAATCACCTAAATGGCAAAGCCCGTAAGCGGAAAGTTCATTACCACCCATCGCTTTAATAAGCCTTGCAACTTCGCGCGCCCCACGCGCCATAAGCGGACCTTTTAAGGTTGTATAACCGCAACCGTCAAGCATACCAGCGGCAATACCCATAACGTTCTTTGCAGCAGCACCAATTTCACTGCCGATAATATCATCTCCGTAATAAAATCTAATAAGTTCGCCGCGTAAATTGTCCGCTAAAAACTTAACTAAATCTTTATTAGTTGAATCAATAACCATACAGTTTGGATAACCCTTAGTAAACGCTTGAATATGCCCAGGTCCAACCCAAACGGCAACGTTGTCAGCGCTAATTCCGCTCTCAACCATAACTTCTGAAAGTCTTTTACCCGTTTCCGCTTCAACACCTTTCATACAAAGAATAAATTTCTTATTAGAAACGTCAAATGCGGTAACTCTTTTCATAAAAGAGCGAAGCCCCTGAGCGCTTATTGATATGATAATAATATCACTACTGTTTACTGCATATTCAAGATTTGGGGTTAAATCGATGCGCTTATCAAGTTCAACGTATTCGTTTCTACCCGTATTTTTGAGCACGTCAAAAGAATAATTCCCTTCCGTACCCCATTGAATAACGTTATGACCAGTGTTGACCAAGTACCAACCGATAAACGATCCCCATCTGCCACAACCTAATACTGAAATTTTCATAATTCACCTAAATTAAAGCGTTTTACGATCAATAAACGCGCGCGCAAGACTGACTTCATCAGCGTACTCTAAATCCGTACCGATAGGTATTCCGTGCGCTAAACGTGAAACTTTTATCCCTAAAGGTTTTAACAGATTAGAAATATACATAGCCGTTGCTTCGCCTTCTACGTCAGGGTTAGTTGCCATAATAACTTCATTTACCCCGCCTTGAGAAATACGCGCAAGCAGTTCTTTAATATTTATGTCGTTAGGTCCAATACCATCAAGCGGTGAAATTGTTCCGTGTAAAACGTGATAAACACCGTTATACTCGTTTAACTTTTCAATAGCAATAACGTCTTTAGGTTCTTTAACAACACAAATCGTATCGTTTGAACGGCTTTTACAAACGTCGCAAACGTCACCTTCAGAAAAATTACCGCAAATCTTGCAATATCGCACGTTATTTTTAGCGTTTAATATAGCATCAGAAAAAGCCTTGGCTTCATCTGGTGTCATATTTATAACCTTGTAAGCAAATCTTTGCGCAGTTTTAGTACCAACACCAGGAAGTTTTGAAAACTCGTTAATTAGCCTACCTATAGGTTCAATGTAAACTTTCATATTAGAAACCTAAACCGTTAAAAGCACCCATTTTTTCATTGAAAACTTTTTCAGCTTTAGCATAACCATCGTTAAGCGCAGCAATAATAAGGTCTTCAAGCATAGTTATATCTTCCGTATCAACAGCATCGGGGTTAATGGTAACGTTTCTAACAACTTTTTTGCCGTTAACGATAACCTTAACAAGCCCACCACCTGCACTGCCTTCAATTTCCATTTCTTCAAGTTCTGCTTGAGCCTTTTGCATTTCTTCTTGCATTTTTTGTGCTTGCTTAAAAAGATTTTGCATTTGGTTTCCACCACCGAAACCGCCGTAGCCACCTCTATATGCCATATTAGTTCTCCTTAAAATAATCTATGTTTAATTTTATTTAATAATAACTATATCATCACCAAAAATATTCTTTACTCTTTCAGCAGCCTTATCTACTGCGTCAAGTTGTTTTTCAGTATCTGACACGCTGATTTGAAGTTCAAAAGGTAAAAATTCTTCAAGTGAATTTTCAATTTTTGTTCTGCTTGACATTTTTTCAAGCAATTCTTTATCGGAAGTCTTTTCAGCAATTAAAGTTAAAACGTTACCATTTACTTCCATATCTACACCTTGAACGATACTCCAAAGCATTTCACTGCCGATTTTACGAAGGTTAGTTAAAAGTTTTCCCTTTAATTCGTTGATTGCAACCGATTGAATACTTTGTCTTTTAGATTTTTCGACTTCTATATTAGTATTTACTTCGGTCGTTTTTTCATTATTAACTTCTACAACCTTTTCTATTACTTTAACACCTTCATTTTCAAGTTTTTTTAGTTGAGTTTCTAAAGTATTTATTCTAGAAATGAGTGCATCAAAGTTATAATCAGAATCGGGTTTTGCAGCCTTAACAGCAGCAGTTTCAAAAATTACGCGCGGGTGATTTGTGTATTTAAGCGTGTTTTCCGCATCAGAAAAGATTTCTAAAACCCTTAATAATCTTTGTTCGTTTGTACTATCAGCAATCATTTTATACGTGTCGAACTTAACTGAAGGTAAACCCAAAATCGCATTTGAATTACTGCATGTTTTAACCACTAATAGGTCACGCACAATAGCAGTTACGTCCTTAATTAGAACGCCCATGCTCTTTCCTAAACCAGCAAGAGCGTCAATCGTATGAAGTACAGCGCCAGTATCGGAATTTAATACGTCTTTAACAAACTCGGTTAAAAGCTCGTTATTAGACGACCCGAGTATATCCATCACGTTATCATAGGTAAGTTTACCCTTGCCGTAAGAGAGTGCAATATCCGCAATAGATAAAGCATCACGAATACTACCTTCACCTGCTTTTGCTATAGCAAAAACCGCTTCTTTTTCATAAGCTTTGCCTTGCTCGTCGTAAATCTTAGAAATAAGCTCGGCAATTTTTTCAGTAGAAATCAACCTAAAATCAAAGCGCATACATCTAGAAAGAATTGTTGCGGGTATTTTATGAACTTCTGTCGTTGCCAAAATAAACACAACGTGTTTAGGCGGTTCTTCCAAAGTTTTTAACAATGCGTTAAACGCTGCGCCAGTAAGCATGTGAACTTCGTCTACGATATAAACTTTATATCTACAAGAAACTGGCGGATATTGAACTTTTTCACGAAGTTCTCTAATTTCATTTACACCGTTATTAGATGCTGCGTCAATTTCAATAACGTCAATATTCGACGGGTCGGCAAGCGCCTTGCAAACATCACATTCCCCGCACGGCGAGCCGTTTACAGGGTTTAAGCAGTTAATTGCTTTTGCAAAAATTTTTGCAGCAGAAGTCTTACCAGTGCCGCGAGTACCAGTAAAAAGATAAGCGTGCCCAAGTTTTTCACCGATTATTTGATTTACAAGCGTAGTTACAATATGCTCTTGACCGATAAGATTATCAAAAGTGGTCGGGCGATATTTTCTATATAACGCAAGATACGCCATAAATTTCTCCTTAACCGTTAACGACAAACTTTGAACGCAATTTTCTTCTTATGCGTTGCAAAGCATTATCGACGGATTTTTCCGGTTTTTCAAGTTTGTTGCCTATTTCTTCATACGAATATCCTTGAATATGTAAGGCAAAAATTTTATATTCAAGTTCACTTAAAGTTTTTTTAATAGTAAGTTCGACTTCATTTTTGCTTTCTTTATCAACAAAAAATTCTTCAGGACCTATTTTAGAGTCAACTAAAACTTCCGTTTTATCAACGCTGCCGTCGCCATACCCAGATAATGGGATATAATTTTTTAACGGCTCGTTCTTTTTAGAATTATTAGACCTTAACGCTGATAACACCTTGTTTTGAATACAAGTATATGCAAACGATTGAAAATTTGCACCTTCATTAAAACTATCAACAGCATCGGCTAAGGCTATTAACCCTGCTTGGCGCAAATCATCACGATCAGCATCTAAACAAAAATATTTATTTACAATACCGCGAATTATTTTGTCGTATCTGCCGATAAGCACCTCAAAAGGCTTGCCTTTGTCGGTCTTGGCAAAAGCGACTAACTGCTCATCGGTCATACTCAAATAACTCATAGTTACCTTTCCCTTAGTATTTATTATTTATCTTGACTTACGCGCTGTCTCACAACTTCATAAACGGCAATACCACACGCAACTGACGCGTTTAACGAATTAACTTTACCAAACATAGGTATTGAAATTATTCCGTCGCACTTTTCTTTGGTTAGGCGTTTAACACCACTATCTTCACCGCCTATTACCAAGCAAATTTTGCCAGTAAGGTTTGATTTATAAATGTTACCACCACCAACTTCCGCACCATAAACCCAAAAACCGTTATCTTTAAGTTTATCAATCGCCGTATTAATATTAGTAACTTTTGCAACTTTAATGTGATTGAGCGCGCCCGCTGAAATGCGCATAACAGTATCGCTAACAGATGCACTTCTATCCTTGCCGATAATAATACCGTCAGCACCAGCACATTCGCAAACCCTAATAATGCTGCCTAAGTTATGCGGGTCTAAAATTTCGTTACAAACGACTACTAAACCGTCTTTTTCCGCACAATCAGCAATTATATCTTCTAAGTCAAAGTACTTATAATCTGAAACGTATGCGATAAAGCCTTGATGACGCTTGCTTTCACTTTCCTTTTCAATAACGTACTTATCTACGGGTTGAAGTTTAACCTTGTGTGAACGAATAACGTTGATAAGGCGCTTGCTCGCTTCGTCTTTCAAGTCTTTTTGAACTAAAATTTTATCAATTTCTTTATCGGTTTTAAGAAGTTCATAAACCGAATTCCTACCTTCAATTTTCATCTATAACACCTTTGTTTAATATAAAATTTAATCTTTCATTTTGCCCAGTTAAGTATAAGTAACCGAGCAGTGCTTCGAACCCAGTTGAAGCGTTATAATCAGCAACGGAAGCGTTCTTTGCTTTAGTGCCTTTTTTAGTGTTTCGCGCACGCTTAAAGATACCTATTTCTTCTTCAGTAAGTAAGGGTAAAATTTCCTTAACGAGTTCGGCTTGAGCACCTGCATTTACTTCTTTTGCGGATAGTTTTTGTAGTTCGCCAGCCTTATAATCAGTTTCAAAAGTTAACTTTTCCCTAACGAATAAAGAATATACTGCATCACCAACAAATGCTAATACTATCGGGCTAACGTTGTTAGCCTTATTCTTGTCCATTATTTCACCTAATTTGAACAACTCATACTTACCCCATTTTTTAATAACTTAATTATACTATATTATTTTAAAAAACACAATAAAAAAGCCCGAATATTTTAATTCGAGCAAAATAAAATTACAAACAAAATTTTTATGTATTGTCGGCAGTTTTAGAAAAATAATCAACAACACCTTGAAAAATAGTAAACGCTAGTTTATCTTGATAGTTATCCGTTATAAGTAAGGCTTCATCTTCGGGGTTTGATAAAAACCCGCACTCAGCAATTATCGACGGGTACTCACTGCAATTTAATATGTAATAATCTCCAGTTAAAACGCTGCATTCTCTACTTGCTTCCACCATATTATTAAAACTGTTTTGAACACTTTTTGCTAAAACTTTTCCAACTTCATCCCCTTTTTTGTAAAACACTTGCGCACCACGCCTTGTAGACAAGCTATACTTATTCATATGTATACTTATAACCAAGTCGGGCTTAACTGAATTTATTATATCACGGCGTTTTTCCATATCCTTTTTCTTTAAGTTTTTAGTAGCAATGCCGTATAGCCCCGCATCAGAATTTCTTGTAAGCGTTACTTCCATTCCCGCAGCAACTAAATATCCTTCTAGTTTTTTAACAACTTTTAAGTTTAATTCACTTTCTTTAACACCGGTATTAACACCATTAACACCCGCGTCAACACCCCCGTGCCCGGCATCAAGAACAATTTTAATTCTATCAGAATTCATTTCTCCCGCCGGATTTAAGGTAATTGCCCCAACACAAACTATTATCGCCAAAACAGTTGCTAAAAGTACTGAAATAATAATGAAACTTCGCCTTTTTATGACAAACATAATAAAACCCCAAATTGTTGATAACTCGGTTAAAATATGGCACTTATCAACAATTTTTGCCTAATTTTTTTAATCGATTGTTAATATCTTAATGCTAATTATATTAGTTAGATACTAGTTTTATGTCAGCCATAATAAAAAAGCAAGGCTAAAAAAACCTTGCTTTTAAGTTCAATGTTAATAACTTTTACCAAATAAAAGGAACAAGTCTAAACTTAACTTTCTTTTTATATTCAGAGTAACCTTTCAAGTCTTTTGTCAACACTTTTTCTTCATTAATTATTCTAATAATTATTATTACTGGATAAATTACAAAGACAATTAATCCCCAAAACGAGCCTAAAATTAACGGCAACGGCAAGAACATTAAAAGTGTTGCTAAATACCTCGGGTGGCGAATAATACCGTATAACCCTGTACTTATAACCTGCTGATTTTCTTGCACTTCAATCGTGCGTGAAAGGTACGCGTTTTCTCTCATAACTTCCACATATAAAAGATAGCCGATTAAAAACAGAACTGACGCAACTATTACAAGCCATAGTGGAACGGTTGACCATGAAAATCTAAAGTCTAATGCCGACACTATGAAACCAGCAACAAACATTAAACCAGAAAAACCAACCACACCTTTTTGAGTTTTTTCTTTCTCCTTATTATTTAAGCGTTTTTCTAGTAGTTTTGGGGCTTTTAAAAACATTACTATGCCCATAATAAACATCGGAATAAATAGCAACGCTATAAAGAGCCAAGCGCCAAAATAGTTAAAAGTACATGCAGGTAAAAATAAAAGTGTGCTAACTAAAACAACCCCTAAAACGAATTTAATTAACGCATTTAAGATTAGTTTCATTATTATTTTATCCTTTTAAAATTACCAAACGTTTGTGAAACAGATTGCACGTAAACGAAAGCTTCAGGATATTTTTTAATTATGTTTTCAAAATCAACAAGTTGATGTTTGTTAATTAAACACGTTAGTATAGTTTTTTCTTCATTAGAATAAATACCTTGCCCTTGCACACGCGTTGCTGAATGGCGTAATTTTTTCAATATTTCTTTTTCTAAATCTTGCGGTTGTGAAGTTACAATGGTAAAATTATAAGCAGACTTTGCCCCCTTAAGCATTGCGTTGCCAATAAAACTTGAAACAAAACAATACAACATACACAAGCACGCTGGTTTATAATTTAAAAAGCCGTTTTCAGCATACACAAAACAAGATGCAATAGCTACAGCTGCGTTAATTGAAAACATTACCCAAAAGAAGTTCAAAAATGGTTTCTTTTTACTTAAATATTTAGCAACAATATCTGTTCCACCCGTGCATGCGTTTATCTTAAACAAAAACCCGTAAACTAATCCACTTAAAAGTCCCGCTATAATTACTGGATATATTGTATCTATACCTTGAGCATTGTATTGAAATTTTGAAAAATCAAGAGTTTGCAAATACAAATACGTTAAAGAATACACAACGCAAAAAAACAAAGTTTTAATAGAAAACTTTTTCTCTATCAAGAAAAAAGCAAAAATACAAAGTGGAACGTTTATGATTAAAGACATATAACCTACGGAAAAGTTAAATTTATACTGAATCATTACAGCAATACCATTGATACCCGCAGGCGCAAAATTGTTTGGATTTATAAAAAGTATGTAATTAAACGCTAACAAAACTCCTAATAAAACAACTACAACAAATTGAACAATATCAACGCGTTTAGTTTCCATTTCAAAACTCCTTATTAATGCCTTTTTATTAAAACAACTAGCGTTTCAACGTGCTTTGTGTTTGCAAACATATCGAAAGGACGAACTAAAGAAATATCGTAACGAAGTTTAGGATTTTCCACCTTTTTAATTTCACCATCTATAACCGCAAGCGAGCCAGTAATTAAACCAACATCTCTTGCGAGTGTAGAAGGTTTACATGAAACGTAAACAATCTTATCGATATCGCTCTTAATTATAGCGTTTATAACCCTAATATCACAACCCTTTCTAGGCGGATCTAAAACAAGGCAAATCTTAGAGTTTAACTGCTTTTCTTTCTCAATTATGTCTGGCAAAATGTCTTCACATTTCCCAAGGTAATTACTGATTTTATCGTCAAGTCCGTTTTGAACGGCTAAGTCGTTTGCACACCTTACCGCTTCGGGTATAATTTCAACACCGATAGCCTTTTTTGCGCGCTTAGAAAGCAGTGCGGTCATAAGCCCCGCCCCGCTATACGCATCGATTACAACAGTGTTTTCGTCAGCATCAACAGCGTCCCTTACCGCTGAGTAAAGTTTAGCACAAACGGAGTTGTTTACCTGCATAAAAGACTGAACCCCGATTTTATACTTAATACCAAGCATATCTCCAGTATAGTCTGGCTCGCCGTAAACAAGTTTAAATTTTTCACCGTAAATCACGTTAGTGTTTTTGTTATTTACGTTTAAGTACAATGAGAAAGTAAAGTTTAAGCGTTCATTTAATATTTCAATAAGGCGACTTATTCCGCGTAAATTTTCATCTAAAACAACCATTGTTATAATAAGATTATCTTTTACGTCCTTTACGGTAATCTCTCTTATTTCGCCACTACCGTCGTTTTCAGTATAGCCTTTTATAGAAAATTCTTCAATATATTGCTTAACCGCCGCAATAATATCAATAGTCCAGCGCGCATTAATCAAGCAATCGTCAATAGGTACTACCCTATGTGAATTTTCTGCATAAAAGCCGATAACCGTGCCTTTTGGGGTTTCCTGAACTGGTAATTGAAGTTTATTTCTATATCTAAACTCGTCATCACCTTTAACAGCGTTTTTAACTTCTACTTTTAAGTTTGCAATTTTTTCAAAACAATTTGCAACGTTTTCTTCCTTAATCTTTAGTTGATTTACGTACTTAATATGCTGAAGTTGGCAACCACCGCACTTTCCAAATACAGGACACGCTGGTCTAACACGCATTTCAGCAGGCGTTAAAACTTCCAACACCTTGCCGTAAGCGCATTTTTTATCAACCTTTAAGATTTTATATTTAATTTTTTCGCCCACTAAAGTATATGGAACGAACACGACCTTGCCGTCTTCTTTAACAATGCCTTCGCCATTAGAGCCAAGACCTACGACAACGCCAACTTTTTCCTCGTTTTTTTCCATTTGAATTCCTATTTTATAATTTTCTTAAGATAATAATCGCTTACTCTTCTACAAACTATTAAATATTTATCGTAAATCAAGTAAAACACAGCACCAATGATTGCAACAGCAATTATCATATAATCGTGTATCCATTCGGGAAATCCGTTAAGAACGCTAGGTTCAATAGTAATGTAGTAGTAATATATACCGATAAACGCCACCACGCACCAAATAATTCCTATTAAAAATCTGGCGATTTTATTAAGATTTTTTTCCACGCAAATAAATTTAACTATAGGATAAATACCAAAAAATCCAAAATATGACGGAAATACTAATGAATAAATATTTAATCCGCTACAAATAAACGCTATAACCCCACCCGCTAAAAACGCTAAAAAACAAGCCTTAAAAGACTTATAATAAAGCGGTAGCGTAACAAAAATTGACGCAATTATAATTGTAAAAATATCCGCAACTTCCACGTAAGCGCCTATCAATAAAAAGATAGCCACAAAACCTGCGGAAATTGCAGATATCGAAATAAGTTTACTTTTCATTATCTACAGCACATACTGCACATCATGTCTATACAGCACCAAGTTGCGCAGAAAGATAAACAATTGTTGGCTTCGCCACCCATTTGCCTATCACGAATATCTTGTTGGTTGGGATCTTGAGTTTGAGCACCTTTAAATTGTTTTTCGTTATACTCCATTTTTTGTTTGAGTTTGGCAAAATCGTCAGCATACTTTTGGTTATGCGGATCCATTGAAAGTGCAATTTCAAGTTGTTTTTTACTTTCGTTTACCCAATTCTTTTTGTAGAAAACTACTGACTGCAAGTAATGCCATTCAGCCGTTCTATTTCTAACGTTATCAAGCGCTTCTTGAGCAGCGGTAATATCACCGTTTCTAATAAGTCTATCTACTTCAGATAAATCGGCAGCGCTTTCGCTTTCAGTTTCGCTTTGACTTTTTCTAACCGCCATAATTTCATGATAAGCGGTCTCAACCTTGGTAAGCATTCTTGCCGCTCTATTTCCAGGATCACCTTCTAAAAAGCGGTCCCTAGAATACTGATTTTTTAATTTTTGGTAGGCAAATTCAATTTCTTCATCGGTTGCATTTTCACTTAAGCCTAAAATTTTGAAGTATTCTTGCATTTTTTATTCTCCATAACCACTTTGGTTTGTCCTTTCAAACCTAAAGATAAAATATTACTGATTAAATCGTGATTAAACTTGTAATCAAGCCCTTTTTCTAAAGTTGAAATTTCGTTTAATATTGTGCCGAAAATATAAACAATTTCATTTCCTTTAGTCATTAATAAAGTTTGCTTATCGCAAACATCTGGGTTGGCGTTTACAAATACGTTGTAGTTTTTCTTTTTCTTATCTTTATCAAAATCGTCAAGCGCATCGATAAGATATATCCATTTACCGAATTCGTAGGCAATTTTTTTAACGTTATCAGCACAGTCATCACCAATAAGTTCTAAAATGATGTCTTTCATCATAAGCCCAAACGGGTCGGCCGCCATATCAATACTGTCGCAGTTAGCCTTTTCATACTTTCTAAGTTCAGCATAACGCGCTTTAACGATCGCGTCAAACTTAGGCTCTTTTTTTGCCGCCTTTTTATAGGATGACTTAAAAAACGAACGTTTTATAAAACCTTTCTTATTATCAATAACGTCATCATTTAACTTATAATAAGCCAAAATTACGTTAAGTGCACCTATTCTTTCAGTAAGCACATCGGGTACGGCTACTGGGCGTTTTCTTATATGATGGATAATACAGGTCTGTTTTTCAATCTTAACGTCTATGTTAAGTAAGTTGTGCGTAAATAAGGATAAAAAGGTTAAATCATAATTCAAAACCAAACGACCTTTATTTCCACAACACTTGCCGATCCCCTTACATAGTCCGCAATACATGGCTTTATATAAAACCACGTCTTTCATGTACATGTTTGGAAAATCGGTTTTTACGTAGCCAAACATTTTAACCCCTTTTTCTTAAAACTAAGCCGACTTTTTTATAAACCTTGCTAAGCGTTCTATAAGCAAGTCTTTCAGCGCGTTCAGCACCGTTTTTAAGCACTTCATCAAGGTATGCCTTATCATTAAGCAATCTATTCTTTTCTTGTCTAATAGGCTCGATTTTTTCGGTAACAACTTCGCCAACAGCAAGTTTAAAGTCACCATAGCCCTTTCCTTCAAATTCCGCTTCCGCTTGTTCGAAAGTTTTATCGGTGAACGCGCAATAAATAGAAAGCAAGTTACTTATACCCGGTTTTTCGGGTGAATAAACGATTTTATTATCACTATCGGTAACAGCGCGCTTAAACTTACGAATAACAGTTGCAGAATCATCATCCATTGAAATAAACGCATTAAGGTTAGCATCTGACTTACTCATCTTTCTTTCGGGCTCAGCAAGACTCATTACCCTTGCTGCCGACTTGCCGATATAACCTTCGGGTACTTTGAAAGTTTCGCCAAAACGATTGTTAAAACGAATAGCCAAATCTCTTGCAAGTTCTAAGTGTTGTTTTTGGTCTGCACCGATAGGAACAAGTTCGGTTTGATACAGCAAAATATCAGCCGCCATAAGCACTGGGTAATCCATAAGACCCATGTTGATATTATCTTCGTGCTTTTGGCTCTTATCTTTAAATTGAGTCATTCTTGAAAGTTCGCCCGGATAGCAAATGGTGTTTAACACCCAAGCAAGTTCAGCATGTGCAGAAACGTGTGATTGAGCAAACAAAATTGACTTTTCAGGATCAATACCGCACGCTAGATAGAGCGCTGCAAGTTCATAAGTATTCTTTCTAAGAATTGCAGGATCTTGTTTAACGGTTAAAGTATGAAGGTCAGCAAGCGCAAAAACGCCGTTGTAATCATCTTGTAATTTCTTAAAATTTCTTAGCGCACCAAGATAGTTACCAATCGTTAAAATTCCACTAGGTTGAATGGCGCTAAATAATATTTTCTTATCTTCCATTTTATATTACCTTACTTAAATTATCCTTGAATTATTTGTTTAAAAAACTTAAAACAGCATCAAAAGTTTGTGTTTTATCAATTACTTCCTTAAAACGAATTTCCTTAGTTTTTAACTCGGAAATTTGAGTAGGAATAGGTGTGGCAGAAAGTTCAAACAACTTATCCGCACACTTAAAAGGATCAGCAGGTGCTTTACCATCAATAGCACTTAAAACGTCGTGTGAGAACTTATAAGGGCTTGCCGTTGACAATACGACCGTAGGTGTTTCATCTCCAGTAAAATCAACATAAGAATTCTTAACTGAAACGGCAACTGCGGTGTGCGTATCCAAAACGTAACCGTTTTCATCGTAGAAATCAGCGATGGTTTCTTTGCAGTCTTCTTCATCAGCAAAGTCTGCAAAAAACTCTTTATCAATCTTTTCTTTTTCTGCCTTTTCCAAAGAGTAATTACCGATTTTCTTTAAATCAAGCATTCTCTTTTCAGTAATAGCAGCATCTCTCCCGCAAAGTTCAAAAATAAGTCTTTCAAGATTACTTGAAATTATAATATCCATTGACGGAGAAATTGTCTTAAAGAATTCTCTATTCGTATCGTAAGTGCCATCTGCAAAAAATTCGGTTAAAACGTTGTTATCGTTTGATGCACAAATAAGTTTATTTACAGGAAGCCCCATTTGTTTAGCATAATAACCCGCTAAAATGTTACCAAAGTTACCAGTGGGAACTACGAAGTTTATTTTATCGCCCATTTTGATTTCTTCAGAATTAACAAGGTCGCAATATGCTGAAAAATAATAAGCAATTTGCGGTGCAAGTCTACCAAAGTTCATAGAGTTTGCACTAGATAAAACAACGCTGTCGTCTTTTAATTTAGCGTTAAATTCTTTATCAGAGAATATATTTTTAACTGCGGTTTGACAATCGTCAAAGTTACCCTTTACTGCAACTACTTTAACGTTATCCCCTTCTTGAGTGCACATTTGAAGTTTTTGCATTTCACTAACGCCATCACTCGGGAAGAAAACCATAACCTTAATACCATCCGCACCCTTAAAGCCTTCAAGGGCAGCCTTACCCGTATCGCCACTAGTTGCGGTGAGAATTAGAATTTCATCTTTAATTCCACTTATATCACAGCCCTTTCTCATAAGATACGGTAAAAGCGTTAAAGCAACGTCTTTAAACGCAAGCGTTGGTCCGTGGAAAAGTTCCATAATGAAAGTTGATTCATCAATCTTAACGATAGGCGCAGCATCAGAATCTTCAAATTTATCATAAGCCTTTATACAAGCGGCTAAAAGTTCATCATAGTCGTATTCTTCAAGATACTTATGCAAAACCAAACAAGCGCGCTGAGCGTAATCCATATCGAGCATTTTATTAAACTCTTCAGCATTTACTAAAGGGAATTTTTCAGGAACGAAAAGCCCACCGTCGTGAGCAAGACCTTTGGCAATTGCTTGCGCGGAACATGAAACTGAGTCTTTACCTCTGGTACTAATAAATTGCATAACAATCTCCTTAACAAAAAAATAAAAGTCGGAATAATACTCCGACTCTTATTTTACACTATTTCTACTATAAAAATCAACTTAATCAACGTACTTTAATACAAAGTTCGGTAAATCTTCTTTAGCAGCACTGCAAGTTACAACGAATTTTACGCCATAATCCTTTTCAAGTTTATCCATTGATGCAAAAATAACTTCAAGATCTTTAAGTTCTTTGCCAGTAATTCTAGCAATACCGTCCAAGAAGATATATTCATTATCTCCGTTTGCCGCAACAATACCCTTCAAGAAGCCGTTCAACCCATCGGTACAATTAACACCAAAACCAGTAACGTCTAAAAATCTAATAGGATATTTAATATCGTGTGTATATCTTGTGGTATCCGTAACAAAAATAACGTGTCCTTTAGCAGTTTCGAGTGCAGCGTTAGCACTTTCGATAATTGCCTTGGTTTTGCCTGTGCCTTTGGGTCCATAAATAATTTTCATTGGGAAATTCCTCCTGGATAATTTGTTCTACTTGTATATATTGTATAATACTTTTTTTAAAATTTCAATAGGTTTTTTAAAATTTATTTAATATTTTTTAAAGTTTTTTATAAAAGCCATAAAGATAACGCGCCGCTATGAAAAAGCAACGCGTTTTTTACATAATTTATTTAAGTTCTTCTATAAAACTAATGAGTCTATCAAGCCCTTCTTTGATGTCTTCTTTAGAGATTGCGTAAGACAATCTAATACAGTCATCACTACCAAATGCAATGCCAGGGATAACCGCAACACCTTTCTTTAACGCTAAGTCTGCAAACTTCAAAGAACCGTCAATCACTTCGCCCTCAAACTTCTTACCGTAAAGCGCACCAACGTTTACGAATACGTAGAAAGCGCCGTTAGGTTCAATACACTCTATGCCTTCAACGCCTTTTAACGTATCAATCATAAGGTTTCTACGTTCATCAAATACTTTTTGCATATCCTCAATGAACTTGTCTCCTTCGGGATTGGTAAGTGCAGCAACTGATGCATATTGAGCAATTGAACATGCGTTACTAGTAGTATGGCTTTGCATACTTGAAATTGCCTTAGCAATAGCATTAGGCGCAGCGAGATAACCTATTCTCCAACCAGTCATAGCGTAAGTTTTTGACATACCGTTAACTAAAATGGTAAGTTCTTTCATCTTTTCACTAAAACTTGCAATTGAATAGTGCTTATTATCTCCGTAAACAAGTTTTTCATAAATTTCGTCAGAAACTACGAAAATACCTTTTTCTTGAGCAACGGCAGCAATCGACTTAATTTCTTCTTCGGTATATACCGCACCAGTCGGGTTGTTGGGTGAATTAAGGATAAGCGCTTTTGTCTTATCGGTAATAGCAGCCTTAAACTCATCCGCAGTCATTTTGTAACCGTTTTCTTTCTTGGTATCAACGATAACGCATTTACCACCAGCAAGTTTAATTAGTTCGGGATAAGTTAACCAGTACGGAGCGGGTAAAATAACTTCGTCGCCTTCGTCAACAATCGCGCAAATTGCATGATAGAGCGAACTTTTTGCGCCAGAAGAAATTACTATTTGATTAGGTTCATAACTTAAACCGTTGTCTTTTAAGAACTTTTTACAAATAGCATCTTTAAGTTCCACCATACCCGCAGCGGGTGTGTACTTAGTGAAGCCGATATCAATTGCTTTTTTAGCACTTTCATTTATGTAATCGGGAGTATTGAAGTCGGGTTCACCCGCACCAAAACCAATTACTGAAATACCATCAGCCTTCATCTTTTTTGCCTTCGCCGTAATTTCCAACGTCAAAGACGGTGCAATTTTTCCTACTTTTTGTGAAATAATCATAAGGGGTCGTCTCCTTTTAATTTTCTAATTAAGTTTTTTATTCTTCATCAAAACCTGCACTTAGTTTTAATTCTCTATCGTGAATTGCAAGTGCTTCAACCATTTCGTCAATGTCGCCGAGCATAAAGTTATCGATTGAGTGGAGTGTTAAACCTATTCTATGGTCGGTAACTCTACCTTGCGGGAAATTGTATGTTCTGATTCTTTCAGAACGATCCCCCGTACCTACTTGGCTACGGCGGTTTTCAGAGTACTCTTTATCATATTGTGATTGATAAAAATCATAAAGTCTACTCTTTAAAACTCGCATTGCTTTTTCTCTATTTTTAGTTTGAGAACGCTCATCTTGACACAATACTACGATGCCCGTAGGTATGTGAGTAAGTCTAATGCAAGATTCTGTTTTATTAACGTGTTGACCACCAGCGCCGGATGAGCGGAGCGTGTCAACTCTTAAATCTTTTTCATCAATATTTACTTCAACGTCTTCAACTTCGGGAAGCACTGCAACGGTTGCGGTTGAAGTATGAACTCTACCTTGTGATTCAGTTTCGGGCACGCGTTGAACTCTATGCACACCACTTTCATACTTAAGTTTAGCATAGCAACCTTTACCAGAGATAGAGAAAATCGCTTCCTTTAAACCACCGAGTTCGGTTACGCTTACGTCAATATCTTCAGTTTTCCAACGATTTCTTTCAGCGTATTTATTATAAAGTTTATAAAGTTCATACGCAAATAAACTCGCTTCATCCCCACCAGCGCCACCACGGATTTCCATGATAACGTTTTTATCATCGTTAGGATCTTTAGGGAGAAGTAAAATTCTAAGTTCTTCAGAAATCTTAGCAAGTTTTTCTTTACATACTAGAAGTTCTTCTTCTAAGAGTTCTTTCATCTCCGCATCGGTTTCTAAAGGTAAACTTTCCTTTATATCTTGTTCTTCCTTTACAACCTTTTTGTATTCGGTATACTTTTCAACAGTTTCGGTTATTTCCGCTAGTTCTTTAGTGTATTCTTTCCACTCGTTTATGCGTGATATAACGTCGCTATCGCTGACTAATTCGTTTAATTTATCATACCTTTCAAGCATTTTATCAAGTTTCTTAAACATTAAAATACCGCCTTAACAATTCTGTCAATATTTTCGTAATCTTTTATAATTTCAACCGATTCAAAACCACAAAGAAGTTCTTTAACGGTTTCAGTTTGACCTATGCCACACTCAAGCAAAAGCACACCGCCTTTATTTAAGTATAAGGGTGCGTCTTTAGCAATAATTCTATAAAAATCATAGCCGTCTTCGCCCCCGTCAAGCGCCATCTTCGGCTCAAAGTCTTTTACTTCAACCTGAAGATTTTCTATATCCTTAGTTTTGATATAGGGCGGATTAGAAATAATCACGTCAAACTTACGCTCGCCAAGTTCATTAAACATATCACTTTTAATAAACTCAATATCAGCGTCGTTATTTTTTGCATTAAGTTTTGCAAGTTCAATAGCGCCGTCGCTAAAATCTACCGCAACAACTTTTGCATTTGATTTTTTGTTTACGGCAACGGCAATCGCACCACTCCCGGTACACATATCGAGTACTACTTTATCTTTATCGCAACACTTTAACGAATGTTCAACCAAAAGTTCTGTTTCAGGGCGCGGAATAAGCACTCTTTCATCAACCAAAATCTTATAGCCATAAAAATCAGTATCGCCGATGCAATACCAAAGCGGTCTACCAGTAACTCTTTGACTAACTATATTGTTAATTTTTTCAACGTTTGCAGCGGACACCATTTTATCGGTATTAAGTTCACTTCTCTTTACGTTAAGCGTAAGCGAAACAATCCACTCTGCTTCAGCACTCTCAGGTATGCCGTTTTCTTCCAGCGTTTTCTTTACCCTTTCGGTAAGTGCGTTGCACTTCTCTGCAGTTACAAAATCCACGGTAGGAATAGACGGATCAGCATCCATTTCTAAAACCTTTTTAAATGCCGTAATTGCTACTTCTAACATTTGGTCATCGGGTTCTTTCGTGGTAATTCTTTGCAATAAAAGTCCGGGGAGTTTTAACGGAAAGAAAATAAAGCAATCGGTTTTTGCAAGCCCTTTCAACAATTCATAAGAAAGCCCAGCAACGACGGGGAGCATTGCAATCTTTAACAATATTCTATATATTTTTTCAACGTCAGTACCGATTAAACTTTCAACAAGCGCAAAAGTTAAAATACTTATAACCAAAACGAAAACCATAAAGGTCGTCCCGCAACGGTTATGAACTCTTGTACATTTTCTAGCATTTTCAACGGTAAGCGGTAAGCCTTTTTCATAGCAAGAAATAGTTTTATGCTCCGCACCGTGATACATAAAAGTTCTTCTAACGTCTTTTAAGAGCGAACAAAGCAAAATATAACTTACGAACACTAAAAGTTTAAGTCCGCCTTCTATGAAGTTTTTAGCCCAAACGTCAAACTTAACGGCAAAGATTGTCTCCAACAAACCGCGCAAAAACTGCGGAAGCCACATAAATAAAAACACGGCTAAAATCACTGCTAAAAATAGCGAGATTGTTGAAACAACGCTTATTACGTCAATTTTAAGTTTTTCAGCAACCCACTTTTCAAAACGTGAAGGTTCACCTTCTCCGTACACGTCAGCAGAGCGCATTAAAACTTTTGAGCCACCTATCATAGAGTCTAGAAAGGAAACGACGCCGCGGATAATAGGCAATCTAAAAAAGATGTTTTTTTCTTTATTTGACTTTACCCTTTTAGTTTCGAGTCTAATAACACCGCTTTCATCACGAACGGCAGTTGCCATAGACCTTTCGCCACGCATCATCACGCCTTCTAAAACGGCTTGGCCACCTATAGACGTTTTTTTGCATTTATTATTGCATTTTTCTTTTTTGCTCATAAAACTTTAATAGGCAAATATATTGCCTTTTGCACCAAAAATTATAAAAAAAACGGCTTTAAGGTATAAATACACTTAAAGCCGCGCAATATAGCATACTATTTTGCTTTGTCAAATCTCTTGTTGAACTTGTCAACACGGCCGCCGGTATCAACCAACTTTTGTTTGCCGGTAAAGAAAGGATGGCATTTACTGCAAATATCAACCTTTATTACGTCACCTTTTTTGGTAGAACCAGTTTTAAAAGATTCGCCACAAGCGCAAACTACTGTTACTTCATGATAATCCGGATGTATAGCTTCTTTCATAACACACCTCTTTTATCTTTTTTTACCTGCTAATTATATTATATTTTTCACCTTTAGTCAACTATAAATAATGGGTATTTGATAATTTTTTCAAAAAATTTAATTATTGACAACCCAACTAATTTACTTGCTTTATTTTAAGATTTGTAGTACAATGAATTAAATTTCGCAATTCGTTAGGAGAAATTATGAAAGGTTGGAAGATCACAAAACCTTATACTTTGAAAGAAGAAGAACTAGTTGAAGCAACCCCTTCACCTTCTCTTGCAAAGGTTAAAATAACAAAATCTCTTATCACCCTGTCGGACGTTCTTCGTTATAAGGACGAACTTGACGGGGCTAACGTCGTGCTCGGAAGTGCTGGTGTTGGTATTGTAAGCGAAGTTGAATCTAACCTTTTTGGTCTTCAAAAAGGTTCGCACGTATATATCGAACCCACTAAAGAATGTCATGAGTGCTATAACTGCAAAAGCGGCGAAACTTCTAAGTGCGCCAACTTTCAAAACGCTGGTATTGATTATGATGGTTTTTTAAGTGACTTTGTTGCCGTTGATTCTGGTAAGTTATTCCTTTTACCCGACGTTATTCCTGACGTTCAAGCGTTGTTTATCGAACAAATTTCACTTGCTGTTTCAGTATTTGATAAATTAAACATCCAAAAAGGCGATTACCTTGCTATTATCGGCGCAAACAACTTTGGTAACATCTTAGCCCAACTCGCTATGTATTACCAAGCAGTACCTATCCTTATCACCACGAATGATGAAGATTATAAGATAGCAAAAAATTCTGGTATTTATTACGTACTTAGTGCTGATGACAACTGGCAAAAAGAAGTTTTCTCAATAACTGGCGGACACATGACTAAGAGCGTTGTTTATATTGCTGATTGCAACGTTCCCGCACCTAAAGCCTTTGCCCTTGCATCATACGGTGCAAGCGTTGCTTTCGTTGGCGTTTCATATAAAAACACATCAGTTTCATTCACTCAAGCGGTTAAAAAGCAGCTCCAAATTCATTGTATCGGCAACGGAGTAAGCAATATTGCAGCAAGCATTAACCTTATTGCAAATAAGGCTGTTGACTTATCTCACTTAAAACTCGACACTACTACTTATCAAGAAGTTCCTAAAACAATGGAAAATTTAAGCAAAATGCTTGACGTAACTGGCAAGATTTACGAAACTGTGGTTGACATAGTATAACTTAAATAAAATAATAAAGCCCTACCGAATTCGGTAGGGCTTTTCTTTATTGATTTTTACATTTGTTTGCAAAAAACAGTCTTAAGATTTTTCTAATAATCATAGGTGGCTTAATACAACAAATTCTCATAAACATACCTCACATATATAACTATATGCTGCAAATATGAAAATTGCCACTAACAGATTAAACTTCTCTTAAATACTTGATAATTGCAGCACGATCTGGTTCGTTAAACACGGTACTACCAGCAACGATAACGTTTGCACCAGCATCCTTAACGAGTTTGATATTTTCTTTATTTATACCACCGTCTATTTCAAGATCGATATCTTTGCCAGTTTTTTCAATAAGTTTAGCCGCTTGTTCAATCTTGGTCAATACTTCAGGAATAAACTTTTGACCGCCAAAACCAGGATATACGCTCATAAGAAGAAGCATATCGATATCATCAATAACGTGTTCAATTTCTTTAACGTCGGTGTTGGGGTTAATAACAGCGCCACACTTAACGCCTAAGCTCTTAATCATTCTTAAAGTTTCTTTAAGCATAGGACCGCACGCTTCGTGATGTACTGTAATAATATCTGCACCAGCATCAGCAAATTGCGGAATGTATTTCCAAGGGTTAACAATCATCAAGTGTGCATCAAAAACTGCCTTTGAATAAGGTCTGCACTCTTTGATAAGTTTAGGTCCGAAAGATAAGTTTCTAACAAAACTTCCGTCCATAACGTCAAGGTGAATTACGTCTGCCCCAGCAGCGGTAATATCAGCAATTTCTTGTCCCATTTTAGAAAAATCTGCTGATAAAATTGAAGGTGCAATCTTAATCTTTTTCATAAATATTTCTCCTTTTTGATATTTCATCATAAATTTCTATATATCTTTGGTAACGTTCTTTTGACAAAACGCCACTTTCAACCAGTTCTTTAACCTTACAATCGGGCTCGTTTATATGTAAACAGCCCCTGAACTTACACTCACCCGAAACTTCAAAATACTCTGGATAACACTCTGGTAATTCTTTTATATCCACAAACGCTTCTATGACGGCAAACCCAGGCGAATCAATAAGTTTAACATTTTCAAACTCAAAGATTTCCGAACGCGTAGTCGTGTGCTTTCCCCTTTGAATTTTATCGCTTAAATCTCCAACTTTCAAATCAAGCCCAAACATAGCGTTTACTATCGAAGTCTTACCCACCGCGCTTTGTCCCGCAAGAACGGTAAGTTTTCCGTCAAGTTTTTCTTTTAGGTTAGAAATACCTTCGCCAGTTTTTGCACAAACACAAATAATATCAATACCAAGCGCTCCGTATTCTTTTTTGATGTAAGAAAGCACGGCATCGCTTATATCCGCTTTATTTACCGCAATTGCAAACTCAACGTTTTCTTTTACAGAGTTTAAGTAAAGTTTATCCAAAAGCAAATAATCGGGCTTAGGCTCTGGTGATACGACCGCAACGATCAAGTCAATATTAGATACGTTTGGTCTTATAAACCTATTTTTGCGCTCTTTAACCGCGCAAATAACGTTCTTTTCAATCTCTACGTAATCACCAACGGCAATATCGTTGCGCCTTAATTTCAAAACGCCCCTTGCCCCGCATTTATAAAGTTTTCCATCGCACTTAACAAGATAAGAATCCGTATGCGCTTTATAAACTTGTCCTATCAAATTTCACCTGTAGAATTTTCTTCAATATATCTTTGGCGAAGTTGACCGCACGCGCCGTCAATATCTTCACCCATTCTTCTGCGCAAGGTTGCGGAAAGTCCGCCCTTTTCTAAAAGCCCTAAAAATCTATACGCTTCCTTATCGGTTGCGCTCTTTAATTCATTTTCTTTAACTTCGTTAAGCCTTATCAAATTAACGTGGCAAGGTCTACCTTTAAGTTTTGAAATAAGCGCGTTAGCGTGGCGAATAGAATCGTTATTGCCACGGATTAAAACGTATTCAAAAATATAACGCCTACCAGTTTTCTTAAAGTAATTTGCACACGCGCCCAAAATTTCATCAATCTTATAAGTTTTTGCAACGGGCATAATTTGTTCACGCTCTTCATCAAACGGAGAGTGTAGCGAAACGGTTAAATTAATGCTTACGTCTTCATCGGCAAGTTTATACATTTTTGGAACGATGCCAGAAGTAGAAAGACTAATGTTTCTCTGACTAATATTGATACCGCCAGTTTCAGAAACAAGCCTTAAAAATTCAACCGTATTATCATAATTATCAAGCGGCTCACCACTACCCATCAAAACGATGTTTATAATTTGCCTTTTATCACCAAGCCCACCGCCGAGATATCTATTTACTGCAATAACTTCGCCTAAAATTTCAGCGGAAGTTAAATTCCTAACTAAACCATGAAGCCCTGATGCGCAAAAAGCACAACCCATACGGCAACCAACTTGCGTAGAAACACAAATGGTGTAACCGTATTTATACTTCATCAAAACGCCTTCAATAACGTTGCCATCGCAAAGTTTAAACAAGAATTTTTGCGTTCCGTCAACCGACTTTAAATTTTTAATAATCGTAACGGGTTGCGCTGTATATTGCTCAGAAAGTTTCTCACGCAAAGTTTTAGAAAGCTCAGTCATCTCGGAAAAATCAAGTCCTAAATGCAAGGCTTTATAAATTTGTCCTGCTCTAAAACTCTTTTCGCCAAGATCACTAATTACACTCTTAAGTTTTTCAAGGTTTAACCCTAGCAAGCACTCTTTCACACTAATTCACTCTCTTTAGTTTTGCAATATAAAATCCTAAACCGCCGGAAATATCAGGTAAAAATTGATTTGTGCCTAAAACGTTTTCATGCGGTAATTTACTATCGATTTCGCATATTTCAAAGCCTTTTATGTCAGACATAAACGCTTTTATTATCTCTATATTTTCACTGTCTAAAACTGAACAAGTTGAATAATATAAATACCCACCTTTTTTTACGTAGTTTGAAACAGTTTTTAATATAGCAATTTGTTCTTTGTTAAGTTCTTGAATGTTTTGTTCTTCTCTATTTAGTTTAATATCGGGGTTATCGTTCATTACCCCTAACCCGCTACACGGAGCATCGACCAAAACAGCATCAAACTTATCTACAAATTCATCAATTTTAATTTTAGAATCAGCAACGCGCGTGGTAATATTTTCTCTACCCATGCGCTTTTTATATTCTTCGATAAGTTCTACCCTATGTTCGTGCACGTCTAACGAAGTAACTTGTTTGCATTTATATGATAGCCTAACGCTTTTACCACCAGGCGCAGCACACGCATCAAGCAAATTTTCGCAAGGCTCAACTTCTTCACAAATAGCGACAGAGCCAAGCGCTTGATAAGTATAAACACCCTTATCGTAATCAGCGTTTCTTACAAAACGTTTTGCAATAAAAACGTTATCAAAGGGCGTATTTTCAAACTCAACACCAAGTTTTTCTAAGTAATCTTTACCGTCAACGTCGTAAAAACTTAAGCAAGTGCTTTCATTAGTCGCGGCTATCATTTTTTCCGTGCGCTCAAAACCATAGGTTTTAACAAGCGATTTTACGGCAAATTCAGGGTAAGAATATTGAATTGATAAACACTTTATTTTATCAGAAGGAAGTTCAATATTAGTACTAATAAACTTTCTTAAAAAGGCGTTTACAAACCCAGCCATACCGCCCTTGCCTAACTTTTTAATCAGTTCAACAGCGTTTTTAGTAACGGCGTATTCTTTTTTTTCTAAATACTTTATTGCGTACATTGAAATCTTCAAAATAGTTCTTATAACTAACTTTGGAGATTTTTCCGCAAGTTTAGAAATATAGTAAGAAAGTTCAATATCTTTATCAAGCACACCGTAGCAAGTCTTAATGGTAAGTGCACGGTTCTTTTCTTCGATAAAGGTTGAATTTATCGCTTGCTTTAGATAAGACTTTTCACTATATACTTTATTTAATATAGAATAACAATCGTAAAAATAGTTAACCATTACTTAAATTCGCTACCTAAAATAAACTTATTACCGCGCAAAAAATCTTTTATATTCATAGGTTTTCCGCCCGCTTTTTGAACGGTTAAAAGTGATAATGCACTACTTCCGCAAGCAATAATCAATTCATTTTCCGCTTTTAACACTTGCCCGGCAGCGCCACTACCGTCCACAACTTTTGCTTCATACACTTTAAACGGATTGCCGTCAAGATAACAAAAAGCAATAGGTGCGGGGTTATAAGCGCGTATTTTATTATAAACGTTTTCCGCGCTGTCATTCCAATCGATAAGCGCGTGTTCTTTTCTAACGATTTTACTAAAAGTTGCCTTATCTTCGTCCTGTTTAATATACTTAGCAGTGCCGTTTTCAACTAAAGGCAACGCTTTCATTAAACATTCTGCACCGAGCACTGATAATCTTTCAAAAAGGCTACCACAAGTTTCACCGTCTAAAATTTCAAGTTCTTCTTGAAGTATCATATCACCAGTATCGATGCCGATATCGGTTTTCATTATGGTGATACCAGTTTTCTTTTCGCCGTTTAACATGGCGTAATGAATGGGAGACGCTCCCCTATACTTGGGTAAAAGCGACGCGTGAATATTGATAACGCCGTGTTTTGCGATATCTAAAATTTCTTGAGATAAAATTTGACCAAACGCACAAGTAATCATCAAATCAGGCTTAAGCGCCTTCATATCTTCGACGCCTTCTATTCTAATTTTAGAATACTGATAAACGGGTAGCCCGTTTTCTAAAGCGTATTGCTTTACTGGCGGTGCGGTTAAAATTTGTTTTCTACCAACTGGTTTATCTTTATTTGTAACTACGCCAACAATTTCGTGTTCGCCACTCTCTACAAGTTTTTTTAGCGGTAACACTGCAAAATCGGGCGTTCCTAAATAAACTATTCTCAATCGTTTTCTCCCTTAACGTAATCTGCTTTATCGACGTAAATTATGCCGTCTAAATGGTCGTATTCATGGCAAAATGCACGCGCTAAAAATCCTTCAGCCTTTACGGTAAAGGGTTTACCAAATCTATCGAAAGCCTTAACGGTTACTTTATTTGGGCGAGTTACAGCACCGTATTTACCCCTAACGGACAAGCATCCTTCTTCGCCCGATTGCGTGCCGCTTTGGCTAACTATAACGGGGTTAATACATTCAAAATATTTACCTTCGGCCATTACGATAAACACGCGGCGCAAAACGCCAACTTGCGGAGCAGCAAGACCAGCACCGTCCGCTTTGATAAGTGTTTCTTTCATATCGTCTAAAAGTTGATGAGTTTTTTCACCGAAGTCAGTCACTTCAAAACTCTTTTTTCTAAGAGTTGGGTCGCCAAGTTGAACAATATTTCTAATAGCCATAGTATCACCTTTAAGTTAAATTGTTGGAATTTACTTCCATAAATACCGAAACAGCGCGTGTTTTATATTTATCGGCACGTTCAAATATTTCGTCTAAAAGTTCCCTATCTTTTGCGGTAATTCGCATCAAAACTTGATAGCGGAACTTATTTTGTAAACGCTTTAGGGGCGCTTTCATACACCCAAAAAAGCGGAATTTATCTCTATTTAAGTTATATATTATGCTTAAATCTTCATAAACTGCCTTAGTTACGGCAAGTGTTTTTTCATCATCTTCTCCGCTTATTAGTATTCTAACCACGTCGGTAAAAGGCGGAAAAGCAGTTGCCTTTCTAACTGAAATCTCTTGCTTAAAGAAGTTTATATAATCATATTTAATAGCGTACCTTAAAACTGGATTATCAGGCGAATAAGTTTGCAAAACAACTTTACCCGCGTTCTCAGCCCTACCGCTTCTACCAGCAACTTGGGTAAGAAGTTGAAAAGTTCGTTCCCCACTTCTATAATCGGAAAAATGCAAACTCATATCCGCATCGAGTATTCCAACCAAGGTAACGAAAGGAAAATCATGCCCCTTTGCAATCATTTGTGTTCCGACTAAAATATCGGCTTCACGATTAGCAAACTGGCTTAAAATCTTAAAATGCCCTTCTTTATTTTGAGTTGTATCTCTATCCATTCTAAGTATTCTTGCTTTTGGATAGAGTTTTTGAAGTTCATCAACAACGCGCTCCGTACCAGTGCCACCGTATCTAATATAAGGGCTACCACACTCGGTACAAGCAGTTATCATTTTATACTTTGCACCGCAATAATGACAAAGCAAAGCATCATCTTCCCTATGGTAAGTCAAGGAAACGTCGCACGAATCACATTTTTGAACGTGTCCGCACTCAGTGCAAATTACCGTTTTAGAATATCCACGCTGATTTAGGAAAATTATTGCTTGATTGCCGTTTTTTAAACACTCGTCAAGCTCAACCTTTAATATTGAAGAAAACGGAGTGTTGTTGCCACGCCTAACTTCTTTACGCATATCAGCAATCTCAACTTCCGGCAAGGGTTTTTTATTAATTCTATCAGGAAGTTCAATTAAATTGTATTCCCCGTCAATTGCATTTAGATAACTTTCAACCGACGGCGTTGCACTGCCCAAAACTAGTTTTGCACCATTTTTTTGCGCACGGAATTTGGCAACGTCAATAGTAGAATATCTAGGCGAAGATTCACTGGTATAACTACCGTCGTGCTCTTCATCAATAATGATAAGTCCCAAATTTTCAACCGGAGCAAAAATAGCACTTCTTGCACCGATGGCAATTCTTGCTTCGCCGTTTCTTAATCTCCACCACTCGTCAAAGCGCTCTCCAGCGGATAAGCCACTGTGAAGAATTGCAGCGTTATCGCCAAAACGCGCACGAAGTTGTTTTAACATTTGCGGAGTTAAGGCGATTTCAGGCACTAACATTATTGCCGTTTTGCCAGCGTTTATAGTTTTATTGATAAGGTTTAAGTAAACTTCAGTTTTACCGCTACCAGTAACGCCAAAAATTAAACTTACCGTTTTATCAGTATTAACAACTGAATTTACTGCCAAAAGTTGTTTGGGGGTTAAAGAAACACTCTTTTTATCCGTAGATAAATCTTTATACGGCGAACGCAAATACTTTTCTTTAGTAATTTGTGCATAGCCTTTTTTAACGATTGTGTTTAGGGCTGACGCGCCAAACCTATCACTAAGCGGAGTGCATAGCGACTTGCCTTTTTCTTTTAAGTATTCAATAAGTTCTTTTTGTTTTACAGCAGACTTACGCATTGACAAAAGAACTTCTTCAACGTTTATATCATCAGTAAGATTTATATACCTTACGAAATGGTCCTTAACCTTTCCCTTGCGCATTTCTGACGGAAGAAAAAGTCTAAGCGCTGCTGCACGAGTAACGTAACAAGTTTTACAAACGTATTCCATCAACTCCAAAGTTTCTTCAGTCAATGCTGGAATATCTTCTAAAACGCGCAAAATAGGTTTAATTTTATCGGGAGAATAGTTACTTTTTTCTTTGGTTTTAATAACTATTCCTTCAATTACTTTGCTGCCAAAAGGCACAACAACACGGCTGCCAGCCTGAACGGTGGAGCCAAAACAAGAATATTCGAAAATTTTATCAACTTCTACGTTGTTGATGTCGACTATAACGTCAGCAAACATAACTTCCCTATTATCCGTTAAAAACAAAATATGTCCACCAAAGTGATGAACACATTTTTAATTTTGTTAATCGTTTGTGGCAACTAGTTTGCCATCTTGAATTTCTTGCGCAGCAATAGACAAAGGCTTTTCATTATCCGGAAGTTCGGTATAGCCTTGGTTTTGCGCTTGTTCCATAAGTTGTCTTGCACGTTTACTAGTAACGATGCAAAGTTCGTATTTTGAACCGATTTTTTGTGCCAATTCATCAATAGGCGGTTTATGTATCATAGTTATCTCTCCTTTAAGAAATTACTTTATTAAACTTTATTTTTTTCTAATTCAATTATTTTTCTAATCTCATTAAGCGCAACATTTAAATCGTCGTTTATAACGGCATAATCGTAAAGGCTTTGCTTGCTGAGTTCGTAATCAATTCTTTCCATTCTTGAATTGATTTTTTCTATTGATTCCGTGTTCCTTTTAATTAGACGGTTTTTAATTTCTTCACGCGAAGGTGGAAGAAGCATTATAAGCACGGCATCACTGTAATTTTCTTTAACTTTAAGCCCACCGTTAACGTCAATCTCTAACAACACGTCTTTTTCTTTCAAACTATTGAGTACAAAATCTTTAGGTGTGCCATAAAAGTTGTCAAAATGTTCAGAGTATTCTAAAAATCCGTCCTTTTCAATTTTGGACTTAAACTCTTCTTTTTTAATAAAAAAGTATTCTCTGCCGTGAACTTCCCCATCTCTTGGAGAACGGGTTGTGCAAGAAATTGAAAGCGAAATGTTGTCATCTTTGGTAAGCAACTTTGCAATAGTTCCTTTCCCTACGCCCGACGGTCCTGAAAGCACGATTAAAACGTTTCTCATATTACTCAAGGTTTTGAACCTGCTCCCTTACTTTTTCAATTTCGTTCTTGAGTTCTAGAGCGTATCTGGTAACTTCAATATCGTTAGATTTTGAACAAATGGTGTTTGTTTCCCTATTAAACTCTTGCATCAAGAAGTCAAGTTTTTTACCCATGCCTTCAGTTTTAATGATATCACAAAACTGAACGATGTGTGATTTCAATCTTGTCAATTCTTCATCAATATTAACCCTATCGGTATAAAAAGCAACTTCGCTTAAAAGTCTTGATTCTTCATATTTTACGTCTTGTAAAAATTCTTCAATCCTGATTTTAAGTTTATTTTTATACTCAATCGCTACAAGCGGTGCGCGTTCAGTGATTTTATCTGCTAAATCTTTAATCGTATTCATACGACTAAGCATATCGGCAACTAACTTTTCGCCTTCAACCTTACGCATTTTATTAAGATTTTCACAAGCCGATTTAACCGTATCTTTAACGATTTGCTCAATCTCCGCAACGTCAAGCACGGAATTATCCACGATAACGTCAGGCGACTTCATAAGTAAACTAACGCTCATATCGTTTGCAAGATTAAACTTTTCAGCAATTTGCTTGCTTGCGTTATAATAAGCATTTGCCTTATCTAAATTCACCGTTAAATCTGAAACGTTTTCACGAGTGTCGGAAAAGTTAACGAACAAATCAATTCTACCACGCTTGACGTACGCTTGAACTGTCTTTCTTATAGCATCTTCAAGCGCAATAAACGCGCGTGGAGTTTTGCAATTTAAATCAAAATTACGATTATTTACGGTTTTCATTTCAACGATAAGGTTAATTCCGTTTTCAGAATATTCCGCCCTACCGTAACCCGTCATACTAAGCATAAACAACTTTCTCCGTATAATATTTAAACTATTTTATCATACTTTTATTATTTTATCAAGTTTTTATAAGTGATTTAAAAGTATCTTCGTCAATTATTTTTACACCAAGCGCCTTGGCTTTATCGAGTTTACTACCCGCATTTTCTCCTGCAAGCACAATAGTAGTTTTCTTAGAAACGCTTGATAAAACTTCCCCACCGAGCGACTCTATGATTTTAGCGGCTTCATCACGCTTAAATTCTAAAAGCGTTCCCGTAAGCACTACACGCTCTCCTAAAAAAACACCATTAGAAACTTGAGCAATTTCTTTAACGGATACCCCTAGCGAGAATAACTTTTCAATTTCTGTCAAATTCTTATCATTCCTAAAGTAATTATAAATGCAATCGGCAACAATTTCACCTATATCTTCCGTTTCTAACAACGACTCTTTTCCAGCATTTTTAAGGTTTTCAAGCGTTTTATATTTATTTGCCAAATCTTTTGCCGTTTTCTTGCCTACATTATCAATACAAAGCGCATAAATAAACTTGTCAAATGCTACGTTTTTTGACTTTTCAATAGCGGTAAATAAATTATCTGTTTTTGCATCTTTATAACCGTCTAACGAACGCACTTTATCTTTATCCAAACTATACAAGTCGCTAAAGTTTTGCACGTTGAACTCTTTAAATAACAACTCGGCAGTCTTTTCACTAAAGCCTTCAATATCCATACCGTTTTTACCCGCAAAGTTAGTAAGTTTTGCAACGACTCTAGGTTTACAATTATCGTTAGGACAGAATAAATTTGCACCGTTTTCTATTAACGCACTGCCACAATACGGACAAGTGGTAGGTTTTTTTACTTTTTTGCAAGTAGGATAAACTTCAGTCGTACCTAAAATTTCAGGAATAACTTCGTTACTTCTTCTAACTAAAACGCGCGCACCTATTAAAACGCCTTTCCTTTGCAAATCACCAAAGTTGTTTAGCGTTGCCTTTCTAACGGTTGCACCGGCAAGTTCAGTCGGTTCTAAAATACCAAGCGGGGTAAGTTTACCAGTTCTGCCAACTTGCCATTTAACGTTTTTAAGTATGGTTGTAACTTCTTCCGCTTCAAACTTAAAAGCAATTGCCCAACGCGGAAATTTATCAGTACTGCCAAGTTCTTCTCTTATAGAATAGTCGTTGACTTTAACCACTGCACCATCAGTTAAAATATCAAGTGTTTTTCTACTGTTTTCAATATCTTTTATAGCAGACATAACACCTTCAATTGTGCCTTCAACACGCAAAAATGGATGAACTTTAAAACCTTCTTTTCTTAAAAACTCAACCCCTTCTACTTGCGAAGAAAACGCACCGTCTTCCATATAGTTTACGTTGTAAAACATAATCTCTACGTGGCGTTTTTCAGTAACTTTTGGGTCTAAATTTCTAATTGCACCAGCAACGGCGTTACGAGCGTTTTTAAGCGGTTCAGCGGCGGTTTCGTTATACTTTTCCAAAACGGAAAGGCGCATAATAGCTTCACCTTGAACTTCGATTTTACCCTTATAAGAAATTATGAGCGGAAAACTTTTTACAGTTAAAACTTGTGCTGTAACGTCTTCCCCTTCCACACCGTTACCACGAGTGGTTGCGCATACGAATTTACCTTGGTCGTAAGTTAAACAAATAGTAAGCCCGTCAAACTTATATTCAACGGTATAATCAATCTTTTTGCCTTCTTTATTTATTCTCTTTTCAAAAGCGTAAATTTCTTCTTCGCTAGTAGCCTTATCTAAACTGTATAATCTTTCGATATGCTTATGTTTTTTGAACGCAGCAATAGGCTCACCACCAACTCTTTTTGTGGGGGAATCAAATAATACTACGCCAGTTTCTTTTTCCAAACGCACAAGTTCATCGTAGAGTTTATCATATTCTTTATCTGAAACAGTAGGATTATCGAGAACGTAATATTCGTGCGCGTACTTATTAAGCACGTCAACGAGTTCTCTCATTCTATTACTCATAAAACCTCCATGGGTGCAAATTTTGCTGAAAGCGATTTAACGCCAACGCCCTTAAACGCGACGTCAACTATAAGATTATCCCCCGCACCCTTTGTTCCTATAACGATGCCTTCGCCAAACTTTGTATGACGAACTTTAGCGCCAGACTTAAACTTGCCGTATTCCACACCTTTTACTTCTTTAGGTTTATTGTTTTGCAAGAACGTTTTTGCATACCCTGAAGAATATCCGCCGCGAGAAGACGAATAATTATCGTCATCGTCGTAAGAGCCATAACTCTTTAGGTATGAATAATCTTTATAAGGAGATTCTTCAACCTTTTTAGGCGCTAATATCATTTGCGCTTCTTTTAAGAATCTAGACTGTACCATTCGTTCACGCCTACCGTACATATAACGGCTCATAGCGCGCGTAAGGTACAATCTTTCCATAGCACGCGTAACTGCAACGTACATTAAGCGTCTTTCTTCTTCCATTTCTTCCTCATCATCAATACTGCGAGATATAGGAAGAATACTCTCATCAAGCCCCGCAACGAACACACATTTATACTCCAAGCCTTTTGCTGCGTGTATAGTTGCTATTGTTACAGCATCATCGCTGTTTATTCCGTCAACATCCGAACTAAGCGTAACTGAGTTGAGATAATCAGCAAGCGTTGCGCCTTTATTATCTTTTTCAAACTGATCGGCAGAGTTCTTTAATTCACTTATGTTGTAAAGCCTTGAAGTATTTTCTTCACTCTTTTCTAAAAACTGATCTTCAAAACCCGTCATTTCAAGAACGTATTCCATAAGTTTAACAACGCCGTTACTTTCAGAATAAATCCTAAACGAATCGAGTAACATACCAAAGTTAAATAACTTTGTTTTCGCTGCAGAACCGATGCTTGTTTGTTCTAATCTAAATACGCCTTCATATAAAGAAATATCTGCCGCAGCACAAAATTCTCTTAATTCTCTTAGAGTTTTATCGCCGATCCCGCGCTTTGGAGATGCTATACATCTAAGAAACGATTCATCATCGCTCGGGTTATTTATAACCTTTAAGTAAGATAACACGTCTTTAATTTCTTTACGCTCAAAGAACCTAAACCCGCCGAAAACTTTGCACGGAATTCCGTACTTCATAAATTCTTGTTCATATGCGCGGGATAGCGCATTGACACGCATAAACACGGCAAAATCACGATAAGATAAATCGTTATTTCTAGCCATTAGGTTTTTAATTTGTAAGGCAGCAAAAGTCGCTTCGTTGTTTTCATCTGAGCCAACGAAAGTTTCAACCTTAACACCGTCTGGGTTTTCCGTCCATAGTTCCTTTTCCCTACGACCAGTATTGTTTTTGATAATACAGTTAGCAAGTTCTAAAATCTTCTTTGTAGAACGGTAATTTCTCTCTAATTTATAAATCTTTGCACCGCGGAAAATATCGTCAAAGGTCAAAATATTTTCAACTTTTGCGCCGCGCCAACCGTAAATGCTTTGGTCATCATCACCCACTACGAATAGATTGCCATGATGCGCCGATAATATTTTAGCAATTTCAAACTGAACGCTGTTAGTATCTTGGAATTCATCAATGTGTATATAGTGAAATTTATTTGAATAGTAATCGGCAATTTCAGGGTGTTTTACAAACAATTTATAAGTTTTCAGCAATAAATCATCAAAATCAAGTGCATTTGAACGCATAAGTTGTGTTTCATACGCAGCATAAATTTTTTCAATATCGTCAGCAAATCTTAAACCCGAATTTGCCTTACGCCATTGTTCTGGTGATAAACAATCGTTTTTAGCAGTTGAAATGATATTTTTACACGATTTAAAAAGCGCATCAACGTCATAGCCGAGTTCTTCAAAAACGCGCTTTAAAACCTTTTCTTTATCAGTTTCATCATAAATGGTAAAGTTCCTATCAAAGCCGATATGAGAAATTTCTTGTCTTAAAATCCTAACGCACATGCTGTGGATAGTTGAAACCCACATATCATCCACATCGGGAACTATTTGTCTTAAACGTTCTTTCATTTCGCCAGCGGCTTTGTTAGTAAAAGTAATTGCACAAATATTGTAAGGCTTAACGCCCTTTTCAAGCACAAGATAAGCAATACGGCTGGTTAAAACTCTAGTTTTACCACTACCAGCCCCTGCAATAACTAAAACCGCGCCTTCAGTATCAAGAACGGGTTTAATTTGTTCGTCATTAAGTTTGTCTAAAAGTTGTTTTACGTCAGTCATAATTGCTTACCTAATAATTTTATTATTAGAAATTATATCATATATAATAAATCTTTTCAAGCAGTACAAGGTTAAAACGGCGTTTTATATTTTAATTTTCTTGATTTATGTTTTTGATTATGATAATATAAAGTCATGAAAAAGTGTTATCTTCAAAATAAAACGGTTGTAATTTCAGGCGCAAGTGGCGGAATCGGTTTTTCCGTTGCAAAAATGCTTATTGAAAAATACAACTGTAAAATAATCGGTATAGCAAGAAATGAAAAAAAGCTTCTAACGGCAATAGAAACTTTAGGCGAAAAAAAGTCTAACTTTTCTTATAGAATTTTTGACGTTTCTTTAAGAGAAAACTGGCAAAACTTCGCCAAAGAATTAACTGAAAACAAAATACAAATCGACGTGCTCATAAATAATGCTGGTTTTATGTTGCCGTTTGCTAAGTATGAAAAATATTCCGATGTAGAAATTGATGAAATAGTCGCAACAAATTTTTCAGCATATCTATATTCAATAACCGCGCTATTGCCTTTATTGAAAAAATCAACATCCCCCGCGATCGTAAACGTATCAAGCGCAGCGGGACTATGCGCAGTTGTTGGTCAAAGTATGTACTGTGCAACAAAATACGCAGTTCGTGGACTAACCGAAACGCTTCAACAAGAATATAAAAAACTAATTTATATCGGCGGCATTTACCCTGGCTTTATTAAAACTGATATATTAAACCGCCAAAGTGAAAGTGGTCGAAAAAATAAACTTATTAACAGACTTATGATGCCCTTAAATAAGGCTACTAAGAAAATCGTTAAAGGTATTGCTAAAAAGAAACAACGCATAGTAATGGGTATTGACGGAAGACCTATGGCTTTTTTAGGTAGAATTTTCCCATCCATTACCCCAAATATTATTACAAAAGTATTAAAATCGTCTAAACTTGAAATGTTTACGGACGTATTCGATTACAAGGAGAAAAAATGAAAAGAATTTTAACAATTCAAGATATTTCTTGCGTAGGCAAATGCTCACTTACCGTTGCCCTTCCAGTTATCTCTGCTTTTGGCGTTGAAACAGCCGTTCTTCCCACTGCAGTTTTATCAACACACACCGCGTTTAAAGGCTTTACCTTCCGCGATCTAACAAGCGATATGTTGCCAAACGCAAAGCACTGGAAAGAACAAAACATCAGTTTTGATGCACTCTATACCGGTTATCTTGGCTCACTTGAACAAGTGAATATCGTTACTGAAATTTTCAAACAATTCAAAACTGACGATAACTTTATTTTAGTCGATCCCGTTATGGCTGACAATGGAAAACTATACGCCGGCTTTGATGAAGACTTTGCAGCGTCAATGTCAAAACTTTGCGCACATGCTGATATCATCGTGCCCAACTTAACCGAAGCCTCATACCTTCTTGGTCAAGAATATAAGGGCGATAATTACGATGAAGATTACGTAAAACAAACATTAAAAGCCCTAACCGATTTGGGTGCTAAAAAAGCGGTGTTAACAGGCATATCTTTAGAAGAAAATCAACTTGGTGTATACGGTTATGACAGACATAAAGACACTTATTTTAGTTATTATAGAGAACACATTCCTGTATCTTTCCATGGTACTGGGGACGTGTTTGCAAGCGCGCTTTGCGGAGCACTTACAATCGGCAAAACTTTAGAAGAATCACTTAAAATTGCGGTTGATTTTACTGTCGATAGCATATCTAAAACAATCGATAATCCCGATAGAAACTGGTATGGTGTTGAGTTTGAAAAAGCCCTACCCAACTTAATTAAAAGTTTATAAAAACAAACGCTCGCTTGAAACACAAGCGAGCGTTTTTAATTTATTTAAGTTCGATAAAACTTGCGGGTTGATGGAAACTATCACACATCGTGGGGCTTACGGCAAGAAGGTTTTTATCAGGAATTCCACCTTCAGTTTCTATTCTATAAGCGTTAAATTTAATACCGATTTTTTCATCGTAGTTAATCTTATCTAAGGGTACGATGAATTTAACTCTATAATCGGTGTCGCTTAATTTTTCCGTTTCGCTTTTTACAAAGCATTCTTCTTTTGGAATAGGGTCTGCTTCATACTCACCCACCGCCAAGCATTTCATTCTATTTAAGAATAAGGTATTGTTTGGCGCAACTTCAACTTCAAAATATTTAGTAATATCGTTACTAGTACAAATAAACGCTTCGCAAACGTCTCCTTCATAAATGGGATCATTATAATTATCATAAGCGCTATAGAGTTTAGAGTTTTTGCAAACAAACTCAAAGGTAAGTTCCTTTTCAGTCTTAGTAATTTCAAGTGTTGTGTAAAATTCGTTAATATCTTCGCCTGTTCTACTGTTTTTAAGCACGTATTTCATGACATTTCCTTTATATTTTCATTATTTAGTAATTGTTACCTTGCTAAGTGCTCTAGGAGCATCGGGATTATTGCCAATTCCGCAAGAAATTTTGCAAGCAAGCATTTGAGCAAAAAGCGCAAACGCGAACATACAAACTTCTTCGGGTACACCAAAATTAATAAGCGCGTCGTTGCAACCTTTTTTACCGATAAGAACGTTGTCGTTGGTAACCAAAAGAACGGGAGCACCAAGGCTAATCATCTTATCAATACATTTAATTTGGTCTTCACGAACAAGTCTTTGCATTTCTGAATCGCCATTATTTTTAGCACAGTAAATGATAACGGGCGTTGCTTCGTTCACCATCGCCATAGGCCCGTGATAAAAATCACTACCAGCGTAACCTTTCATTTGGATATAACAAGTTTCTTGAAGTTTAAGGGTTGATTCTAATGCGATAGCGTAAGTCATACCACGAGAAAGAACAAAACCACTCTTCATATCCTTAAATTTATCAGCATATTTAGTAGTTAATGCATCAATTTCGGGAATTACTTGTTCAATTTCTTGCTTTAAGTGGCTTAAGTGTAACAAATCTTCTCTATGGTTAGAGAGTTCAGAAGCAAGCCAAAGCATAATAAAGAGTTGTGAACTAAACGTTTTAGTAGCAGCAACACTCTTTTCTTCTCCCGCACAGCAGTAAAGATGATATTTTGCTTCTTTAGCCATGGGGCTATTCAAATCGTTAGTAACTGCAATAGTAATTGCACCTTGTTCATTACCACGTCTTAAAATTTCAAGAACATCAGCCGCTTTACCACTTTGGCTACAGCCAATTACGATACTGTTTGAATAATTAATTTTACCTTTATAAAGTGTTACAACGCTAGGTGCTGATAAACCAACTGTATATTGTGAATTAACTTCAAGCATATACTTAAAGTAAATTAAAGCGTGGTCACTAGTCCCGCGTGCAGCAGCAACAAAGTTTGTTGCTGTACCCGACTTAATGTCTGCAACAAGCGCTTTCATTACGTCAGAATTTTTACCTTGAATTTCACCAAAAATTCTAGGTGTTTCGCAAATTTCTTTCCACATTAAGGTTTCAGTGTGTTTCATAAAACATCTCCAAAATAAAGATTTAAGTTAAATATGCGTGTTAATACACGTTTTTAATTTTAAACCATATTTTTAACTATGTCAAGTAAAATTTTTTACGTATTTTTTTCCAAAACACTTTTTTTTGTTAAAAAAACATCAATTTATCGTTTTCAAGATATTAAATTTAGGGGGTGTTTTTAGGATATTTTATACACAAATTCTTATTTTACCTATGAATAAGCAAATCTTGTTAATAAATTAAACCATGATTATTGTTTTAAAAATATTTTTTAAGTAATATAATTTGTTTTATTGTCTTACTAATGCTGCTGCTCCGATAATACCTGCATCATTACCCAAGATGGCGGTAACTATTTTAGTTCTAGTGCTCATTTTGTAACCGTATTCAAACCTTTCACAGTAATCTTGTAATTTATCGGTTAAAAACTTACCTTGCGCACTTATTCCTCCACCTAAAATAAACACGTCAGGTCGGAAAATATTCAACATATTAAGTATACTTTCGCCAAGGTAATAAATATACTTATCACAAACATTTTTAGCCGTTAAATCACCCTTTTTAGCACTTTCAAAGGCAGTTTTGCCGTCAACCTTATCAATATTACCCCCAACAAAATCCCACATAGTGCTATTTTTATCGGAGAGCATGGCGCGCTTTGTTTGCTCGATAAGCGCCGTTGCAGAAACGTATCTTTCAATGCACCCTTTGCGTCCACAAGTGCATTCTTCACCTTCCAAAATCAAAGTTGTATGACCGAGTTCTGCCCCGAGTGAATGACCACCTTCAACTAGTTTTTTATCAAGTATAATTCCACCACCTACCCCAGTACCTAAAGTAAACATTATAGCGTTATCATAATTTTTTGCAGCGCCATATAAACTTTCGGCAAGAACAGCAACGTTTGCATCATTAGAAATTTTAATAGGAACGTCATAATATTTTTTCAATTTGGAAACGATAGGTATTTTTACCCAACCGAAAATATTAGGTAAAATTTCAATCATGCCAGTATCCACATTTACCGAGCCAGGACAACCAATCCCTATACCAATTAAATCTTTAGTTTCGAGTGAATTATCATTAATTAAGATTGAAATATGTTCAGCCATTAACTTAATCATTTCACAAGGTGTATTTTCTGTCTTAAAATACGATTGAGCAATAATTTTACCACAATCATCAACTAAACCAATCTTAATACTCATCCCACCAATATCTATACCAACTGCAAACATCTTTTCATCCAAAAATTTTTTTATTAACAAATTAATAATTTATACCTATATTATATTACATAAACTCTACATTAGTCAATAGTGTTTTTTAATTTATACAGTTAAATACAATATATTTGGCTACTTTACCCTAACTTTTCAACCAAAAAAACACAAAGAAAAAAAATTTTAAAAAAATTTTAAAATACCCCCTAAAAACGCTTGCCTTTTATTTCTAAATTTGTTATATTATATCAGCAATAGCGACACGGGAGCATAGCTCAGCTGGGAGAGCATCTGCCTTACAAGCAGGGGGTCATAGGTTCGAGCCCTATTGTTCCCACCAAATATCGCTATTGCACTTATGTGCGGGAATGGCTCAGTGGTAGAGCGTCGCCTTGCCAAGGCGAATGTCGCGAGTTCGAATCTCGTTTCCCGCTCCATTTTTTTTATTAGGGGTTTTCCCCACTCATATCGGTGGCGCCATAGCCAAGCGGTAAGGCACGGGCCTGCAAAGCCTTGACCCCCAGTTCAAATCTGGGTGGCGCCTCCAACAAAAAACTCTGCGCTATCGAGTGCAGAGTTTTTTTAACTAAATATCTAAGCCGCTGTGGTGGAATAGGCAGACGCAAGGGACTTAAAATCCCTCGGAGTAACATCCGTGCCGGTTCAAGTCCGGCCAGCGGCACCACAAAAATCGTTAGGTTTTACCTAACGGTTTTTTTGTATTTTCAATCAAACTTTATCACAGCTTAAATGTAATAATAGTTTTATATTTACACAATAATTTTTAATCTCATTATAAATTGTCCAACCTTTTTCCATCAAACAACATACCATATAATGGGCCCCGCAGGTAGCGCGGCTGCGCTTACCATTACCCAAGTTGCAGGTGGCTCTCGCCCAGTTTCTGCACATCTGGTAATGATGCAAATTCAATAATTAGTTAAAAGATAAGCCCGAACAAAATTTGTTCGGGCTTATCTTTTTATCAAACTTATCATATATACTTTTTATAAGTTAAATCATAACTTACCGCTAATAAAAATTTGAGATTATTAGTTGCCGTGCCATCAAGGGCAACGGTTAGCCAATGCTCTTTATTCATGTGATAAGCTGGGAATATCCCCACTTTCTCCCACATTGACGGAACGATATTTGCATCACACTTTAAATTTACAACATCAATTTGTCCGTCTTCTTTTATTCCAAGTTTACTTTTATCAATGGTCATAATCACAGCAAACCACTTTTGATTGCTTTCATGGCGGAATACGGAAAAGGAAGGATATTTAATCCACGGATATTCTGGGCTAACACCGTATGTGTCTAATATGTATTTTTCCAATTCTTGTCTATTCATTGGTTAATACCCTACCAACTCCTTCATTATATAAGATAATTCACCACTAAAATAACGATACTTGTAGCAATCATAACGATACCAACTACTCGGTTTAATGTTTTAGCGTTAGATTTATTAGCAATTTTAGCAGCAATTCTTGCCCAAAGCAAAGTAAACACAACGCAAAGCACAAGACAAAGCACGTCAGGAAATCCACCGATTATAAAATGGCTAACACCACCCGTAAGCGCCGTAAACGCCATAATAAATACGCTTGTTCCGACAGCCAAATGCATAGGATAGCCAAGAAACGAAGTTAAAACGAGCAGCAACATCATTCCACCGCCAGCCCCAGCAAAGCCACAGATAAAACCAACGAATATGCCGCCGATTACTGCTTTTATAAATCTTGATTTTGGAGAACTCTCTTCTAATTGCTCTCTAGTTTTGTTGACGGGTTTTAAAATAAAACGCAATCCTATTATAATCAAAGCAATTTGCATTGTGCCGCTCATTGCCTGTTCGGGCAAAAAACTTGCAACAAAACTTCCTATCATCGTTACTATAAGAACACTTATAAGCAAGGGTAAACTATTTTTTACGTCTAAATTTCCGCTCTTTTTATACGTATACGCGCTAACTAAACTTGCTAAAACGTCGCTTATGAGCCCTATCCCTACCGCATCATAAGCAGGAACTCCTAAAAACGTTATGAGCATAGGTCCTATTACGGCGGCAGCACTCATACCAGCAAAACCCGTTCCAATACCAGCCCCAGCGCCAGCAAGAAAACATACAAGTATTTTAATTAAAATTTCATCCATAATAAGTCTCGCTAAATTAGAATTTTACAGCTTATTTCAATTTTCCCAATTTTGCCGTATTTACGATAACGATCATCGTAGTTTCTGCATCAAGAACTTGCTCGGGATTGATGTTTACGTTGACCTTTTCACCCTTCTTGATAGCGACGATATTGAAGCCGTATTTTTTTCTTAGATTTAACTCGATCAGATTCTTACCGCACCATTCATCCTTCACGTCGATCTCAACCAACGACACATCCTTTGAGAGAGAAATCATATCAATAAAGCCGGAGCTAAGTAAGTTCTTAGCGAGACGGATGCCTGATTCGTTCTCAGGAAAGACTACTTGATCCGCACCAACACGAAGCAGTATTTTTTGTTGCATCTCGTTTGCACATTTTGCAATAACAGTCTTTACACCAGCCTCCTTGCAAAGTGTGACTGCCATCACACTTGCTTCAAGATTGCTCGCCATACACA
>SVHH01000002.1 GCA_015055945.1 Clostridiales bacterium | reverse complement strand
ATTAAGAGAGTGCCTTCAGTCGACTCTATAACCTTAAACATCTCAACTTGTCTACCATGTATAGCATCGATATAAACGTAATAGGTTGAGCCGTCGCATTCACCAGAAAACTCGTAACAAAGTTTTTCGCTTGAAGTGCCGATGGGAACTAACGCCAAACGGCAAGTTCTAAGTTCTATATTATCAGAAACTTTCTTTGCTGCTTGTGATTTTGAAAGGGACGGCGTGCCGATAACCCTTTCGGTGTGGTTAGTATAATAACTTCTTGCTTCTAAACCGATTACCATTTGAGTTTCCGCACACACGCGCACCTTAATTAAATCTGAATATACTATAACGTTATCTTTTTCTAACGCAAAGTTTACGGTGTAAACGTTGTTTGAAAGGTTTACCCACACGGGTTTCATATCTTTAATACCGAGCGAAGTTATAAACTCAGCCGCAACTTCGGTTGCCTTATCTTCATCACAATGCATAGCGTTACAACTGCCCGCGTAAGAAAACATTATTAGTTCGCCGCCCTTTTTAGAAATTTGTGCGTACAAAATATCGCCGTTAACTTGGGCTTGAACGTTATAACACTCTATTTCGCCGCTTGCTAAACCTACGTTTTGCACGCTTTTAAGTTCGTAAGCGTTAAATATTTTGTTAAACTTTTCCTTTGCGGCATTCTCGTCAATTTCCTCACCCTTTAAACCTTTAATTTCACGCTCGGTCAGCCCGTCTGAAAACGGTCCGTCGTAGATGAGTTCGGGGTATTGCACGGACAAGTTTTGAAGTTCATCAAAACCTTTTATGACAAGGTTTTTACTGTTGCCTTCAAGCATTGATGAGAAAGAAAAATCATCGCCCATACTCCCCATCATTTCTTGCAAAGAATTCTTTAACGCAAGGTTTGCCCTATAAAGCGTAGAGAGTGCTTGATAATCTTCTTGCGATAATTTATCCCCAGTGATAATCTTTTTGTTAAGATACTTTGCATAGTCGCCTATTTGGTTGATAAGTTTTGTAGTGTAATGCTTGCTTTCATCGTGAAGTGGAAGTTGTTGCAAATCGTTTTCAGCAAGTTCGCTGTTGATTGCCGTATCCACTAAATATTGTTGAAGCGCGCCCTTGTCGGCAGTTGCAAGTGCTTTTGAAAGATTTAAGTCAATGTTATCAATTTGCTCAACCGTATCGTAAAAATTCTTTTGATAACCCGCTTCTAACATATTGTCTTCGGCAGTAGGCATTAAAAAAGTAAAGGTTAAAACGGACGCAAGAACTAAACTTACGATACCCAAAGTAATAACTGCGGCAAGCCAACCGCCGTAACCCTTTCTTCTCTCTCTATTTTGTCTGCGTTCTTTAGCGCGCTGCTCTCTCTTTAATCTCTTTTCTTGTAAAATTCTATTTCTTTCTTGTTCTTTTTGTTGTCTTTTTTGAAGATATGCTTGTCTTTTCTGTTCTCTTTCTTTGGCTAAGCGTTCACTTCTTTCTTTTTTGCTCTCGTTTTTAAGCATTTGTCTTTTGGCTTCCCTTTCCGCCTTTAACTCTTGAAGGTGCTTTTTGTGTTCTAAATCACGGCGGTGTCTTTCTCTAAGCAGCGCGGCTTTTGCCTTTTGTTTTTCCGCCTTTTTGTGCGCTTTAATTTTAGCCATTTCTATGCGCTTTTGCGCTTGAGCCTTTTCGCGCTCTAATTTAATTCTTTCTTTTTCAGCCTTAATTTTTTCTCGCTTTATTTGTTTTTCGTTTTGTTTGTTTTGAGTGCTTTTTTTAGGCTGCACCTTTTTTGCGCCTTGAGATTTAGCCTTTTTTAAATTATCGTTTTTTTCTGCTACTTTTTCCGCCTTTTCTACGGCGTTATTCTTTTTCTTTTCCATTTTAGTTCTCCTTAAATAGCAAACACGTGATTACCGATTGTTACGGTAGTTTTTCTTGTGAAAATCCACGAACTGGTTGCCGTTGACGGGTTATAATAATACAGCGCGCCGTAAGATGGGTCCCAGCCATTCATAGCGTCTTGTGCCGCCTTTCTTGCAGTTGCGTTTGGCGTTAAGTTTATTTGTCCGTCGTCAACCGCGGTAAACGCGTACTTTTGATAAATTACGCCCGCCATAGTGTTGGGAAAAGATGCGCTTTTAATTCTGTTCATAACAACCGCGCCTACTGCCACTTGTCCAGCGTAACTTTCACCTCTTGCTTCGCCGTAAATTAAGCGAGCAAGTAAATTTAAGTCCGCATCGCTATAATTCGAAGATGAACTGGAAGAAGAAGTGCTCATCCCGAGCGCTTTAAGCGTGTTGTTCCCCACGATGCCGTCAACCTTTAAGCCGTTCTTTCTTTGAAAATACTTAACGGCTTCTCTTGTTTGTTTGCCGAAAATTCCGTCTACCGAGCCTTTGTAATATCCCCAATTTTTAAGTTTTCTTTGCATAGTCTTGATAACGTCTCCACGGCTGCCTTGTTGATAAACCGCGGCGCAAACGGTGTTTAGGCGTGGCTGAGCGGTAACCGAGCCCACGGAAACACCCATACAAATTACCATAACCGCGATTATCAATACTTTGAAAATCTTTTTCATTTATTGTTTCTCCTTACTTTTATAAAAATCGGATATTACGTCTAAAATTTTGCTCCTGTAAACGTAACCGCACTCATTCCCCGTAAAGCATAGTGGCGGGTAAACAACACACCACCAATTATCGCCTACGCCTTCGCCAAGTTCAATGATTAACGCATCGTAAAAACCGTGTTCCAACTCTAAATTATCGTAAACCCTGGTTGGAAATTCTTCGGTTTTGATACTTGCTTTTGCTGTGTATGAAAATCCGCTGTTTCTTAGCACCTTATCAGCAACGGCACAAACGCCAGCAAGGTTGCTTTCTAGCATATTTTCAGCATCCGTTTTTGTTTTACACTCGGCAATAAAGGGCGTAAGGTATTTTACAACCTGCTCTTTAACCTTGTATTTTACCGCTTGGTCAATTTCAAGGTTGGAATTTGCGCGGATATGTATCCTTAGATACTCCTCGCTTTTTTGCGGTTTTTGAGCAATAAGACCTATTCCCGACAAAATTATTATGGTAATAAACAAAAAACTTATGCAAATCTTTTTCATTTTACATTCTCCTTAAGACTTTCGTTGCATAAGTTATTGACAAAAATTTAATTGTTTATACTTTCATTTTTAAAATAAAAAACTGCCCCAAATACACACTGGGGCAGCAATTTATATGAATTTGTTATTAATTTTAACAACCGTTTCCGCTTTTATCAAACTTTTTCCGTAAAGCGCGGTGAGTTTTTTATATGCTTTATCCCTTTCCGCTTTTTCTTCAAACACACCGTAAACAGTAGGTCCGCTACCTGCGACAAGCGCATTTGCTGCACCCGCTTTTTTAAGGTTAAATATATTGTGTTTGATATTAGGCACGAGTTCTGCTGCGGCTTCGCCTAAGTCATTTTTAAGCAATGGGAATAACTGTTCTAAATCTCCCGTATACAAAATTCTTTCGGCTTTTTGAGTAACCGATGGGTAAAGTTTTTTCTTTTGGTCAAATTTTTTATAACAATTTCTTGCTGCGATTTGAGTATCTTCAGTAATGAGAAGAAGATAAATCTTTCTATCTGCATCGCTCGTTTCAATGATTTCACCCCTACCTTTCATAACCGCAACACCGCCATGCAACATATACGCTGCGTCGCTGCCTAAATCATTTGCAAGAAGTTCAATCTCTCCATTTATTCCATAAAGCGCGTTAAGTGCGTTGAGCACGCCCGCAATATCCGCAGAAGAACCACCAAGCCCACCAGCAACGGGGATATTTTTGTCAACAATAATATCAACACCCGTAGTTCCAAAAGTGTCTACAAACAATTTTGCTGCCTTATAAGCGTTATTTTCAATCACAGGGCAATCAACTTCTCTACCCTTGGTTAGAAGGGTAATTTTGCCGTCCTGGCGCGCCTTTACGGTTATTTTATCGAACAGATTGATAGAAACAACTAAAGATTCAATATCGTGAAAGTTGCCGTTTACGCCCAAAACGTCAAGCGTAAGATTGAGTTTTGCCGGAGTTAAAACCGTAAGTTTTTTCATTTGTGTTTTTCCCTTATTTTTGTCTATATATTACTATTCTCTCATCGCCAGTTAGCGGAAAAGTTAAATCGGAATTAGTTTGCGCAAGTGTTTCAGGGCTTACGCTAAGCCTTTTTGCAAGCGTCCACATATCTTCGCCCGCAGTTGCAATATAAACTGAAAGTGCTGCCGTGGGTTTAACTTTTTCACCAATAGGTTTAATTTTACCTATGACTTCTAATTCGGTTTTTTCTTCTGGATAAACCGTAAAACTTATGTCTACTTCCAAATCGGTTTCTGTTAAAGAAACAATCTTTGCGCGACCGTTATAAGCCCTTGCGCAAATGTCTGAAATATCTTCGCACAAAAACTCGCAAGATACAGCACTTTCAAACGGCGTTTCAAGGTTTATAGTAAAAATCTTTTCATCACCATCACGAAGATATGCCGTCGCACTAATTACACCGCTGATAGTAGTGCAATCGTTAGCGCAGTCAACCTTAACTATTTCCACTTTTTCGCCACCGACCGCAAGCACACTTGCGCCAACGGATAGTTCGGGGGTTATAGCCCTACCCGAAACGGTAACCGAGCAAGTAGTTAACTTACCTAAGTTGGTGTGTTTAACCTTTTCTTTTACGATTTCTACTTCTTGTTCAGTAGAAAACGCATCCGTTGCAAGTGTTACAACGTCCGTATAGAACGCTTCGCCTTCTAAATCTAAAATAACGCTTGCGGTAATTACGCTTACGGCGTTTTCTTTATCAACTGCAACGTCGATTTTGAATGAGCGTTCTTTTACGCTAGCCGCCGCCTGCATATTAGGCATAGCGTCTTCGCACTCGATTTCCACACGGAACGGAAAAGTTTTGTTTTCTTTTATTATACCATTTCTTTGTGAAGATTGCAACATTATCGCCGACAATAAAACTTCGCCGTCCACGATAATACATCCTACCCCACACTGCACCGCACTAATAACCGCTTGCGCGCGATGGCTTAAAACTTCTTCAACAGCATAGCCAACTTGGAATTCTTCTTCTACTGGATAAGATGCTCTTTTTAAACCGTAACTTTTGGGGTACTTTAGTTCGCTTTCATTTATAATTAGGTTTGAACCGCCAGACAGCGCGTTCACTTCTTTGCAGTCGCTAACCTTTACGCGTATGGTAACGTAGGCAATAACTGTTAAATATGCACCGCTATATTCTGCATACGCTTTATCCACTACTGCGCTAACAGTAGTTTTTGAGTTAAGAGAGAAAATTTCATCTTTAATATCCCCCTTAAACTCACTGCCGCACTCACACTTTGCTGGTGCGCCGTCGGCGGATATATAACTTGTATAAAAAACAACTTTTCCACCGTAGTTAAACTTATTCTCATCCGCTTGACCTTTAGTAACGGTTGCAAACGCAGAAACGTTTAATACGGATAAAAGGTCTTCTTGTTTAACGGCAGTTCTGCACTCGACTTTAATTTGTTCTGTAAGCGTTTTTTTCCCGCAAGTATAATTTATGGTTTCAAAAACAGGTTCAAATGGCATAATAACTCTCCCTTTTGGTAAAATTCTTTTATTAAAATATATTTTTGTTTTGAGTAAATTATGACAAAAAGAAAACGCGAGCAATTTTTTGCTCGCGTTTAATAATTACGCTTCTTTTATACTCTCTTTGAGTTTTACTTTTCCACACATAAATTCTGAATAAGAATAAGACGTTTTGCCCTTAAAAGATTTATCAAAAGGCACAACGGTAAACAGCGCGGGATATACGCCCGACAGCGTTCCGCTATAACTGACGTACTTGTTTCTGCCAAGATTTAGCGTAACGTCAACTGCTTTTTGTTGCATATTTTTTATGTGTTCTTTTACTTGTGATAATGAAACCGTACTTTTAATCATACGGCAATTATTGCCAAAAGAAAATTTTTTATACGTGATAAAAATTATTCTTCATCTTCATCTTCATCATCTTCTTCGTCGTCATCTTCTTCATAATCTTCAAAGTCAGATGCATCAACGTCGGGGATGTCGAAGTCATCAGGTTCAGCCTCTTCAATGATTTCTTCTTCCTCTTCTTCATCATCAAACTCGCCTTCTTCTTCTGCTAGTTTGTTGAGAGAAAGCATTTCTTCATCTTCTTCCTCTTCTTCAGTATCGTCGTCGAGATATTCCTTCCAAGATTCATCATCTGGGTCGTCTCTATTTTCTTTGTAATCTTTTTCTTCAGCGCACTTTGCGCACATCTTTTCGCCCGGCTTAATATGGTTGTGATGACAGATAGGACAAAGTTCCCAAACGTCAGCCTCTTCTTCAATATCGTCTACCGCAAAAATAAGTTGCGGGCCTTTTTTAAGTTCTGCCTTACAAACGTCGCAGTACTCTTCGCCCTCTTGCATATAGTTTAAATCGCATCTAGGGCACTTTACGTATTTAGCCATTTTTCTTCTCCATATATATCATATATATTTATGTATTATTTTAGCGGTTTTTACACCGACTTTAATCTAATTTATTCCGCGTGCTGAGTTAAAGTTACAACGCTAGACGAACTGAATGAAAACGCGAACAGTATTTTGCTTTAATAGTATATATACATCTCTTAAATTTGTAAACTATTTTTAAGAAGTTTTTTTAAAAATTTAATATTTTTTTTGTAAATAATAAAAAAGACTGTAGGTTTACGCTACAGTCCTTATTTTTTTGATTATAAACTTATCCATTCGCCATGTTTTGGGGTAATAAATTCACCGTCTGGCACACGCTTTAAGAATTCGTTCTTAAAGTTTTCAATGATAGCAGGGTCATCAACACCCCTAAAGTCGTGATGGTGCGGAATCAAAATCTTTGCACCGATTTGAGCCACAAATTCCGCCTTTTTAGCAGCCGCTGCGGGGGGAGTTGAACGCTGAATAATTGCAATATCGGGCTTTAACGCCTTGCAAATATTTACTTGCTCTACCGTAGGGTCGTTACCCCAAATTAAAATCTTTGTTCCGTTGGGGGTTGTGAATAAGTAGTTTCTATACTCAAAATAGCCTATTTCTTGTAAACTTGCAATGCCTTCATCGTTAGCGCAAATGGGGTTTGACATTACCCTTTCACGAATTCCGATTATCCCCTTACCAAGATTGGTGTGTCTACCATAAAGCGCACGAATTTTAACACTGTTAAAATCAAGTTCAGTATCGGGATACATCGGATGGATGTTAGCAGGGATATAATCAAGCCACTTTGCCATAGGAAGTGCAGTTTTATCCCCGCATAAAATTAAAGGATTAAATTTTTTAGCAAGCCTTGGAATATCGGTAATATGATCCCAGTGTGAGTGTGAAAGACAAATTGCATCACACTTTTCAACCGCATTGTAATCAAGGTCAGTACCAACGCATTCGGTAATATACGGGTCGGTTACAACGGTAAAATCGCCAAAACGAAGTTCAAAAGAAGTTACCGCAAGCCATTTAATATCAACGCCAAACTTTTTCATATCATTTCTCCTAATATATATTTATGATTAAATTATACCATATCAAAATAAGCAAAGTCAATAATATGATTTACGAAAGTTTTTCGTTAATTACATATGAAGAGTTAGAAATAAATTACGCCTGTTCTAATAACATTTTATCAGCAACAAGTGCTATGAATTCGCCATTAGTGGGTTTTTCTGCGCCTACGTACGCGCGCACGCCTAATATATTGTTTATTGCTTCAATTCTACCCCTATTCCAAGCAACTTCTATTGCGTGACGGATAGCGCGCTCAACTTTACTAGGTGTAGTGTTATACTTTTCACCGATAGAGGGATAAAGTTTTTTGGTAATATTATTGATGATTTCGGGGTCTTCAACCGCCATCTTTACACCTTCTCTTAAAAAGCCATAGCCTTTAATATGTGGCGGAATACCTACGTTGATAAAGATTTTGCTTATCTTTTCTTCTAAACTAACTTTGTGAAAGTTTGCACTAGTTAAAATTTCTTGTTTTTCAACAAACATACTATCAATACGCTCCTTAAGTGCCGCAAAGTTGTAAGGTTTTGCCATAAAATAATCAGCACCTGCGCTTACCGCTTTAGAAATAACTTCGTCAGTATTGAGCGCGCTCAAAACAATCACTTTAGTTTGTAAGTCAAGTTCTTTAAGTTTTGCAATAACGCTAAGTCCGTCATAGCCAGAAAGTACTAAACCCGTTATTAAAATTTTGGGTTTCTTTTCCACAATAAGAGAAATTGCAGAAATACCGTCAACGGCACTACCTACAACTTCGTAATCGGGCTCGTTTGCAAAACGTGCGCTAAGTTCGTCAATGAGTTCTTTTGTGTCTTGTAATAAAAAGACTGTCTTTTTTTGCATAATGCGCTCCTTTTTTGTTTCTTCGATTTTATTTTACATCATTTGCGCTTCATATGCAACTTATTTTAATGAATTTTGAAAAATATTTGTCTAATTTTGTAAAATATTTTTTCAATATTCAATCTTTCGACATAATATGACAAATTATTAGTGTTTTACTAGGTTTTTAAAAAACAAAAAACGGCGGAAAATTTCCGCCGTTTGTTTTAAGTTTGAATTTTGAAAAATATTATTTGTTGTCTTTGGGTTCAAACATCTTAACTGCTTTAGTGTAGTTTGCCTTCAAGTTGTTGGGGATATAAGCGCCAATAGTTGCGTGTTCGTTGTCAGCATAGTATTTTTTAATATCAGCCTTTACACTTTCATAAGCAGCCTTTAACGCATCAAATTTTGCGCCAGAAGTGGTGTTTGCTGAAATAGTTTCGATACCGTCAAGTTTGAAGAAGAGATTTGCTACCTCAACCGCTCTTTCATAATTTTCCAAAGTGGTTGCATCAACTTTTTCTTTCACGTCAGAACTTAAAGCGTTGTATTCAGTTCTGGCTTCGATAAGCGCTTCTACGTAAATTTTGCCGTCGGCATTTTTAACGTATTTACCATCTTCATCGGTTTCAAATTGAAGAACACCTTGTTCGTCAAGACCGTTAACAATGTCATCAAGTTTTGCTTGCATAATGCTTGCTTGGTCATCTAAAACAACTTGACCGATAATTTTTGCACCTTCAATATAGAAGAAGTCATTTTCACCATCATTATTGCTATCAACTTCGGTAACCTTGGTTGCAAGGTCAACGTATTTGATATAAGAAAGACCGATTTCTGAACTATCACAATAGAAGAGATAATCTTTACCATTTAAGGTTACGATTTCCGGAGCATACCAAGTTGATGCACCGGGAGTGATTGAATCAGACACGCGTTCAATAGATGCTTCAGCACCTTTAGTAAGGTCTACTCTGCAAATTTCAATTGAAGTATTATAGAAATAGAGATAATCTTTATAAACAAACATCAACGCGTGAACGTCAGATGCTACTGCTGCAAGAGCCTTAGTTTCGGTGTGGTCGATTTTTTGACCATCCTTACTAACTCTCATAGTGTCTTTATAAATCTTATTAGAAGTAGTAGTTGTGCCACTTGAATCGGTTGATTTAGCAGGCATAATATAAACGTTATCAAGGTCTACGACAAGGTTAGAAGTAGTAGCGTATTCAGCAACAACTTCAACACCAGCATCAGTAGATTTTTCTTTGTTTAAGAGTTCGTTAATGGTGAGTGCGTGAGCGGTAACCTTGCCGAATTCAGTAGTCTTTTGGATGTAAATATATTTACTGTCGTTTGCCATTATCGCAAAAGTTTCGTCCTTAACCGAACCGTCGCAAACCAACTTACCGTAAACTTCATCAACCTTGCCGTCGCCTATTGAATAAGTGTAAATCTTGTTGTAAGATTCTACGGGACGGGTTGAATCAAGCCCTTCATTCATATCTTCATTATAAGGAAGGCTATAAACGGTGGTAGCAAAAACAAGAACTGCTGAAGAGAGCATATCGTTATGAAGGAATCTATAACTAGTGAGAGATTCGTAACCTTCAGTTTTTACGTCGGTTTTAGCAATAGTGATAGATTCTTTAGTTGCAGTATTGTAACTTACGAGCGAAGTTGAGTCAGTGTCGTAATATACAATGTAAACGGTGCCATTGTTTTCAACTATTCTGTGCGCTGCAGAGTGTGAAGAAATAGTTAAAATGTGTTCATCGCTCGAACCGTCGAGTTTAGCGCGTCTAAACATCATGTCAGAACTTGCAACAGTACCGTCTGATGCTTTATCAGTACTGGGAGTTCCGTAATAAACGTAATCTCCAAAGATATAAAGACCTGCGCCGACATCAGTTGCCGCGAAGAGTTTGGGAAGAGCAATTTCCGTCTTAGATAAATCGTTCTTGTCCGCAACAATCAATGCACCTTTAACGGGCTTGCCGTAAGTGTTGTCGCTAGACTTGTTAGCAACACCGTTGATGTAGTAGATATAATTATCCGTTTCTGCAAGGAAACCGCCGTAAGAAACAACGCTACCCCAGTTGGTCATATCGGTATTATCCCAGTTTGCTTCAGCGCAACTGTCACAACCCGCAAGAGTCGTTCCAAGCATACACAAACCGAGCACGCAAGATAAAATTTTGACAAATATCTTTTTCATAAAATCTCCGTCTATATTCGGTCAACTTTTTGACTTTCCCCGAATATACATATTACACAGTTATACAGATATATATTATATACTATTTAGCGAACTTTTGCAATAATTTTTTAGACTTTTTCATAAATTAAAAAGGTAATAAAATGGATAAATTCGGCATTTTTAAACTTTTAAATTCTTTTTTTAACTTTTATGAGCAAAACAAAGGCGTTTCTTCAAGTAAAGCGGACAGCACACCGCCTTTAAACCTTGCAAATTTGTTTGGCGAGAAGCCGCAAAACGCCGAACAAAAGCCCACGCCGCAACGCACAGCACCACCCCCCTTGCAATCGTCAATGCTAAGTATAATAAACTCTCACGACGAGTTCGTTAAAAGAGTACAAACTAAAAACAGCGCCCCAAAATGAGCGCTGTTTTTTGAAATATTTGAATTTACTTTTTCATTTCCATATACGGAAGAACTTCAAACCCGCATTTTTTATAAACTTTTACCGCGCGTTCGTTTTCTTCTTCAACTTCTAAACGGAATAAGTGGTTAGGATACTTTTCTTCTATAAACTTGAAAAAATTGCTACCTATTCCAAGCCCACGGAATTCACTTAAAATGTATAAATCTTCTATCCAAATACAAGGCTGACCGAACTCTGTTGAAAAACTTTTAGCAAGCATTGCGTAGCCTAAAATTTTTCCGCTTTCTTCAAAGATATAGCCTTCTAAGTACGGACTATCCCCCACACACGCGTCGATATCCGCGTTAAAAATTTCAGTAGAGCCGTTACTTAAAACTGCGGGCGAAGAATAAAACGCGCGCATCATATCCATTACAATCGGCTTATCTTCCGCCGTCATTTTTCTAATACTAAACACATTACACCTTAAAACACTTTTATTTTTGAAAAGAAACGGTAACCGCACCTACTCCGCCTTTAATACTAACGGCGGTTTCGCCACTACCCTTGCTGCAAGAACTTGAAAGGGCTATTCCACCCATGGTGATACTGCCTATTCCTTTTTCTATATCCACTTTGTAATCTTCTTCACCGCCAGCAAGCGTTAAATTTGAATTACCCACGCCGAACTCTATTTCATTGTCTCCAAGAAGTTTAGCGGTCATACTCAACGCGCCAACGCCTAAATGCATCGTTAAATTATTGATTGTTCCGTTCTTTACGGTAAGTTTACCCGCACCGCCTTCAATTTTTGCATCATTGTAAACCACAAGGTCATCTATTTGCAAGTTACCAGCGCCAAGTTCTAATTCTAAAGATTTAGCAGTAAGCGTTTTTGCAGTAAGTTTTGCAGCGCCGGTTTCAATATCAACTTCATCAAATAAAGCGCCGCTCGGCACAAACACCCTTAAAATCGCGCCGTTATAGTGCACGGCGTTTTTTAGCGTGTCTTCAATTTTAAGAACGCCGCCTTCATTACTTACGGTTAAGTATTTTAAGTTACTTTCTACTAAAAACTTATCCCCTTGTTCAATGGTAAAATCCGCAGCGTTAATATCTATATCTAAAGAACGAATTTCACCCGTTATTTCATAAGTTTTTATCTCTTCTAAAACAGCGTTTTCATCCGAACAAGCAGAAAACGTAAACATTGATAATATTGATAATATTATTGCAATAATTCTTTTCATAATAAAAACTCCTTTTTTATTATATTGTACCATAAAAAACCAAAATAGTAAACGGCGCAACAAAAAAACTTAAGATTTAGAAAACAAAACGCCAGAATGTTTCAAGGCTTAGATGCTATAAAAAACAAAACGCCGCAGATGCAAGTCAGACGTGAAAAACGAGCATTTTATGCAGGGCGCATATGTTTATATGTAACCAAATAAAAGCGCAAGTTTTGCGCGTATCACGCAGTATATGTGGCGTTGAAAAAAGTAAACGCAAGGAAAATTCCTTGCGTTTTGATTTTTGATATTATCTCTTTGAGAATTGCGGAGCACGACGTGCCTTTTTCAAACCGTACTTCTTTCTTTCCTTCATTCTAGAATCTCTAGTTAAGAAGCCTGCCTTCTTAAGGGCTGCTCTGGTTTCGGGTTCAGCTTGCAAAAGAGCACGAGCGATACCGTGTCTGATTGCGCCTGCTTGACCAGTGAAACCACCGCCGCATACGTTTACACAAACGTCATACTTAGCGAGTGCGTCTACAAGAACTAAGGGTTGACGAACGATGAACTTCAAGGTATCGAGACCGAAGTATTCGTCAAGGCTCTTTTTATTGATAGTGATAGTACCATCACCAGCGGGGAGCAAACGAACGCGAGCAATCGCTTTCTTTCTTCTGCCAGTTCCCCAGTATTGAACTTTCTTTTTACTAGTAGCCTTTGCCATAATTACACCTCATTAAAACAATTTGAGCGTTTCGGGCTTTTGAGCCTGATGGTTGTGTTCTGCGCCTCTGTAAACTTTGAGTTTGGTAATCATCTTACGACCCAAAGAGTTTTTGGGGAGCATACCTTTAACCGCTTCATAAACGGCTACGTCTGCTTTGTTAGCCATAAGGGTCTTATATTGGATAGATTTTAAGCCACCAATGTGACCGGTATGGTATTGATAATATTTCTTTTCGAGTTTTTTACCGGTTAATACAACTTTGTCGCAATTAACGATAATAACGAAGTCGCCCGTGTCAACGTTGGGGGTGAAGGTGGGTTTATTTTTACCACGAAGAATTGCAGCAACTTTAGATGCAAGTCTACCGAGAACAACGCCTTCAGCGTCTACTACGTACCACTTTCTTTCAACGTTATCGGCATGAGCCATATAAGTTTTCATAGTGAATTTCTCCTTGTGTTTCTTTATTTATGTTAAGAAAAAGCACCGTTACCCGTACACGATAAGGGTAAACTCAGGAGGGCTAATCCCGAAAAAAACACGAACTTTTCCTTATAAACGCTTAAATATATTAAAATATTTTTGCTTTTAAGTCAAGCGTTTTGACCCACTTTTTAGCGTTTTTTCTCGTATTTTAAATACTTTTTAAACACTTTACAAAAAAACCACAATATATTGTGTAATATTGCGGTTTTTTAACTATTTTATAAATGTTCAATTTCGTTTCTAATAGCGTTGTCAACGGTATCCTTTTCAACGAATACTTTGTTTTTATCTTCTAATTTTAAGAATTCATCAAAATATCTATAACCGAACTCACGGAGAGCCTTTGCGCTAAAATGCATATTGTCGGGGTTTGCGCCTAAACCTTTTGCGCTAACGAACCCCGTCATCTTAGTTTCGTTTGCGTATTCTTCTAACGCCTTGTTGATGATAACGTAATTTTTGAACTTACCTTCTCCAACGGGGCAGTCTTCCAAGAAGTCGCCTAATCCACCAACCAAGAAAGGCACGTCGTAAAGATTACATTTCTTTTTAAACGCTTCCATAATAACTGCAAGTTTTTGCTTATAGAAAGGATGTCTTTCCGCACCGCAGTCAGATTCGCCTTGATGCCACAATACGCCCGCAATAGTAGAAGTTCTCGACGCGAGTTCCATTTGATAACAAGCGTGGTCGAATAAAAGTCCGCCAACCGTCCATTGATCGAGCGAAGTTCCGCCGTCCGCACAAGGAATAAGCCCTACCTGTACGCCTTTATAATCAGCGTAAGAAAGTGCGAAAGTTTCCGCCAAGTTTACGCCCGAAGTAACTCTATCGGGGTTTACGGGATTATACATTTTGCGCCAACGCCCGTTTCTTAAAACGAAAATCCTATCATCGCTAATAGGGTCGACTTCGGTCTTAAAACCACGGCCACCCATATTAGATTGCCCTATCAATAAAAACGAATGTATCATAACTTTTTCTCCCTAAATGTTTTCTAAATTATAACATTTATAACTCTTTATAGCAAGCAAAAAACACACCCCAGCAAAAACTAGAAGTGTGTTTTGATTTTTTCTATTCTAACGGCTCACTATCACGACGAATAGGCACGTAAATATACCCCGCAAGCCACGGTCCGTTATGGCAACCGCTAACGGGCGACATAATTACGCGTTCGTGGTTGGTTTCAATGCCGTAATCTTTTTCAATTTCAACTAGTTGGTCAACGACTGAAGTCCCAGTGTATAAGTGGAGCAAGATATAATCTTCACTCTTTCTATCGCCGATAATTTCTTTTAAGAGTTCACAAGTTTTTTGGAGCGCTTTCTTTTGAGTTCTAACACTGCAAAGGGGCACTAATTCACCCACTTCGTTAAAGTGGATAACTGGGCAAATTGAAAGCATTTTACCAAAGAACGCCTTGCCACCTTTAAGTCTACCGTTATAAATAAGGTAATCAAGTCTGCCGTCGATGCCAAAGAGTTCCATTCTCTTTTGAATCCACTCAATTTCTTTTAAGATAGTTGGAGTATCTACGCCCTTTTCGATAAGTTCCGCCGCCTTAACAGCAAGCAAACCTTCAGCAAAGCAAGTGATTTTAGCGTCGATAACGTGAATTTTGATTTTTTCTTTATATTCTTCTGCAACAAGTCTTATAAGATTATAAGTTCCGCCAAGCCCAGAACTGATTGCAATTATGATTAGTTCTTCATAACCGTCAGCGACAGCCTTATCGAAGTGTTCCATAATTTCCGCACGCGTTGGCATTGCGGTTTTAGGAAGATTATTCTTTACGTCGTCAACCTTTTCAAGTTGTTTGTAAAAATCAACGGGGTCTAAATCTAACCCTTCCAACATATCCTTGCCGTTAAAGAGTACGTGTACTCTAATAATGCCGATGTCGTGTTGTTCAAGATAGCGCGCGGGCGCGTATTCTAAGCAACCCGTTGAAGTACAAAATACCTTTCTTTTCATAATCTTCTCCATTAGTAATATATCTTTTAAGGCGTCAATTAAAAACCTAGTACTTGAGCGGAAATTTCCGGCGGGATAGCATCGGGAACGGCAAGTTCGCTGGGGTCTACGCCGAGTTCCTTGCAAAGGGTTGCAACGATTTTACCGCCCATAGCCTTTACGCCGTCGGGGGTATTGAAGTGAGTCATATCACTTCTGCAAGAATCGGGGATATCTTTAGTGAACGCGTAAAGGTCGTTGATAATGGTGTCAGTATCTTTAAGCACTTCTAAAGCCGCGTTGTTGTACGCAATAATATCCGAGTTAAGTCTTTTCAACTTTTCACCATACTTTTCTTGTTGAACAAAAGTTGAAGTTGCAAAAATAATCTTTGCGTTGGGAAATAACAAGCGAAGTCTAGTGTCAATACGCTTAATAAGGTTAGCGTAAAACTCCACGGGGGTTAAAGGTTCGTCGCCGTACATACGGAGAACGTCCCAAAGCCCAGCGTTCCAGTGCACGATATCAACTTCTTCAGGAGTGCAAGTAAAATACTTTCTCCATTCGTGCGCATATCTTAAAACTTGCAAAGCGTAACGACAGTTACCTTCGGGCGCTTTAATTTCCGCAATACCGTTAAAAGCATCGCGAACGTAATTTTCATAACCCATACGGATAGAATCACCAATAAGAAGAACGTTTTTCATAATAATTTTCCTTATATTTTTTTATTCAAGGGCAACCAAGAGAGAATAAACTTCTTGACCGCCTTCGTGTTCAATAAGTTCAGCGTCGGGCAAGCGTTCTTCGATAAAATCTCTAACGCTTTGCTTAAACGCTTCATTAACGTTTTTACCATAAAAAATGGTAACTATTTCTTTATCTTCAACTTCGTCGGCGCTGTCAATCATGCGCTTAAACGCCAGTAAAAGTTCTTTTTCACTGAGCATAAGTCCATCGGGAGAGAACGCCATATAGTCCCCTTCTTTGATTTCAATGCCGTTAACGACCGCGTCCCTTACAGCGTAAGTTATAGCGTAACTATCCACGCTTTCAATGCCTTCGGTCATATCCGCTTGCATCATATCTTCATCGCCCTTAATACAAAGCGCAAGCGCGGAATAAACTTGTTGCGGAGTTTTTGACGGAAGAACGATAACTTTAGAATTTTTATATAATTCCGCCGCTTGTTTAGCCGCTAAAACTATGTTTTTATTGTTTGGAAGAACAAATACAGTGTCCGCGTTAACATGGTCAAAACCTTTTATAAAATCTTCAGTGGACGGATTGTCCGTTTGACCGCCGCTAACTATGTAATCAGCGCCGTTATCGAGATAAATTTGCGCTAAACCTTCGCCAGAAGCAACCGCAACGATAGCGGTTTTTTCACGCTTTTTGGGTTTTTCTACCAAAAGCGTGGTGTTGTGTTGCAAGGTCATATTTTCAATCTTAACGGATATAAACTCGCCGTACTTTTGACACTTTTCCAAAACGAGCGCAGGTGTCATAGTATGTACGTGAATTTTAACCTTCGTACCAGTTTGAACAGCGGCAACGCTATCGCCAATGCTAGTTAAAAATTCGACCAAATTATCAAGATTAAACTCTTGAACGTCTCCTTTAGAAGATAAGAGTTGAACTAAAACTTCGGTGCAGTAACCAAAGTCCATCTTGCTGTTTTCATCAAAATCAAAAGTATTAATATCAGTTTTTGTCGCGGTTGCAGTAAAAGCAACTTCCGCTAAAGTTTCATCGCCAACGATAGCCTTGTAAAAGCCTTCGGCAATACACACCAAGCCAGCCCCGCCGCTATCAACTACGCCAGATTCTTTCAAAACTTCCAAAAGTTCAGGGGTTTTTTGAAGTGAAACTTTAAGTTCTTTTAAGTATTCAAGAAAAAACCCTTCCAAAGTGGTTTCCGCACTTACCTTTTCAAAAACCCTATCCGCCGCTTCTCTAGCGACCGTCAAAATAGTCCCTTCCACGGGTTTTACAACCGCCTTATAAGCGCACTCAACGCCTTTCTTTAACGCCCCACAAAACTCGGGCACGGTTGCTACTTTTAACCCTAAAAGTCCTTGTGCTATGCCATAGAATAACTGTGATAAAATTACGCCCGAATTACCCCTTGCGTTAAGGAGCATCCCTTCCGCCAAAGCGTTTGCCTTACAGTCGATAGAATATTCGGCTTGTTTTTTAAGGCTATCCACACCACCCGCGAGCGTAGCGTACATATTATCGCCGGTGTCGCCGTCGGGAACTGGGAACACGTTAAGGTCGTTGATTTCTTTCGCGTTTGCTTGAAGATTTAATGCACCAAAAGTCAAAAGTCTTTCAAACAATTTACCGTCAATGCAATTATTTTCCAAACTCATTTTACTTCTCCTGAGCGTCAGAGATACCTACTATCTCCCATTATGTAATTAATTTTACTACACAAAATTAAACTTTATATCAATTAACATTCAACAATTGTTGAACTTCTCCGCAAAATTTAGAGTGTAACGATAAAACAACAACCTTTAGGCTGTAAATTTTTCACACAGACACTACCACCGAAAATAGTTAAAATGTTCTTAACAAGCGCAAGCCCTAAGCCGTTACCTTCTTGCTTGTGCGAAGTATCCGACTGGTAAAACTTTTCAAAAATATACTTTTTGTCTTCTTCTTTTACCCCTTCGCCTTGGTCAGAAACGCTAAAAATTACCTTACCGTTATCGTTTTTTAACGACAATTTAATTTCTCCGCCTTGTGGAGAGAATTTGATGGCGTTCTCGATTAAGTTTCGCCAAACGTTAAACATAAGGTTTTCATTAGAATTAATAGTTACGGCTTCAAAATCTACGTTGAGTTCGATGTTTTTTGCCGACCATTTGGGCTCTAACGCCACAACGACTTTACGGAGTTGCTCGTCTAAAGAATATTCTTGCTTTTGGTATGCTATTGCTTGGTTAGAAATTTTAGATAAGAGCAAAATGTTGCCAACAAGTTCGGTCATATCTTTAGTAGTTGAAACAATTTCTTTAGCGTATTCTTCACGCTCGTCGTCGGTTAAAGTTTTATCTTGTAAAAGGGTTGCATAACCCTCAATAGTACTGAGCGGGGTTTTAAACTCGTGCGAAACGTTAGAAATAAAGTCTTTTTGGATAAGTTGGTTGGCGTTTAACTCTTTAGTCATAAGGTTAAACGAGTGGTTTATGTTTTCAATTTCATCAAAGTGGCTTTTTTCTTCAACCTTGATGTCAAGATTGCCTTCCGCAACTTCGTTCATTGCCGACTGCAAAGAACGGATGGGCCTAAGCAAGAATAAACTTATAAAAAACGACAAAACCCAGCCGATAACTAAGCCAAATATGAACATAACCAAAATCGTGGGGATAGAAACGCTCTCACCCACCCATTTTTCTAAAAGTTCAGAAAGCAACCCCGATGCCATAACCGTAATTATAACTACCAGCGTTACGAAAAGCACGAAGTAAAACTGAAAACTAGGGCGTTTCCAGTCTTTCCAACTGCCGTATTTTTTGAAGTTGGGCTTTTTCATTTTTTCACCACCTTAAACCCTATACCGCGAATAGTAACAATTTCAAAATCGGGGTTAGAACGGAATTTATCCCTTAAACGCCCAATGTGCACGTCAACCGTGTGCGTGTCGGAAGAACTTTCATACCCCCAAATATCGTCCATCATTTGTTGACGGGTAAAAATTTTACCGGGGAAAGAAACCATTTTATATAATAGCATAAACTCTTTTTGGGGCAAAACAATGCTTTCATCATTAGTAATAACGGTAAGCGAATCACACTCCAAAATCGTTCCGCCGATAACTTGACGGCGCTCGTTCATCATTTGTGCACGGCGAAGTAGCGCCCCTACCCTTATAACCATTTCGTTTACGTTTATGGGCTTAACCATATAATCATCAGTCCCCGCAAGAAAGCCTTGACGCATATCGTCAAACTCGGCTTTTGCGGTAATCATAAGCACTGGAATATTGTTTCCGCTATCTCTTAGCGCGCGTATGAGTTCATAGCCGTCCATAACGGGCATCATAACGTCCGAAATGATAATATCGTAATATTCTTGCTCAATGGCTAAAAGCGCTTCCTTCCCGTTAGAAACACCCTTAACGGTGTAACCTTGTTTAGAGAGCACCCTACCAAATAATTGACGTATTTTATAATCGTCTTCAGCAATCAATATTTTGAACATAATTTCTCCTTTTACGTACCCTTTAATTATATATAAAATTTTTACAGTTGTAAAGCAAAACGCCAATTTTTAAATTTAAGGAATATAAAGCAAAAAAGCCAATCACAAAGATTGACTTTTCTGCCTTTGGGTTTTTATGAATAAAACTCTGTTGTGGAACAGATTTTTATTATCTAATTATTTTGCCTTAACCTCATTGTATTCGACAACAAAATTGAATGTTGTAATGTCAGTGTCAGTCTCGTACATATATAGGTTCTGATTCATAATTAACTCTCCTAGAATACTTTACTAAAGTTATTCTTATTTAATAGTTGCGTTATTAATGTTGCTAGTAACAAGTGTAGATAAGTTTTCGCCAGTAATTGCTACACCATCGAGAGTACAATTTTCAAATGTAACGGCAGCACGTGGATCCATTTCAAAGCCGGCTTCAAATTTACAACCTACGAATTCAGTTTGAGCATAAGGACGGCAGAAAGAATAGCCACTGCCTTCTCCGAAATAACAGTTAACAAATTTTGCATTTCCTAAAGTTTTAGCATAACTCGTCCAGCCCTTAAAAGTACAGTTAATTGCCTCAAGGCCGTTATTTGTGCCTTGGTCACAACTGATGGTGTAAACCGTTCCATCTGTGATAACGTTTTCAAGTATTACTTTGCCCACTTCAGTGCTATTGTGGTTAATAAAGATGCCACGGAATGCACCCGTTACAGTTATATTTTTAACAGTACCACCTGTGATACTGATACCACTATCCCAAGTTCCACCTGCACCTGCAATATCAAGCGTATATCCATTACCATCAAAAATTTGACCTTTTTTAATATTGATACCAGTCGTGCCGTATGCATTGCTCATGCTTGCTGGGTCAATTTTAACGTCACTCATTAAAGCGATTGCTTCGCCTTCTTCAGCGTTTTCAAGCGCTTCGATAAGTTCATCTGCAGTTGTTACGTAATAGTCTGCAAAAATAGCATCTTTGTCATAATCAGTGCCTAAGTCATCTGATTCAGAAGCGTATTGAGTTGCAATTACTTTAATGTCGAAAGTAGAGCCGATTGACATATCGTAGTAGTCGTTACCAGCACTTTCTCTCATCTTAAATGCTACGGTTGCAGTCTCACTTTCGCCAGATAAAAGTTTGCCGTAAGCAGCGCCGTCGGGATCTGCAATTAAGTCTGCAAGTGTACCTACTAAAAGATCACTGCTAAGGTTTGCACGGTCAGAAAGTTGAACTGCGGGGTTTACGTAGTAAACGTCGATTACTTCTGCAAGGGCTGATACTGCTCCGTTAGGTACGATTACGAGTTTGTACTTGAACGCAAGTGAACCTTCGTTTGCAATCTTAAAGTGTCTTGCTGAAACGTAACCAGGTTCCCATTTGTCATAGTTGTAAACGGCTGTAGCAGCATTAAGATCTTTCCAGTCTGCATTTGCAGGGTTTTCAGTACCTTTTTCCCAGTATGCTTCAACATTGAGTGAACCACTTGAGATAACGTTTCCGCTGTTGGTTTCTGAATCAGTAAACCAAGCAAAAGTTGTGCCAAGGAGCATTGTTAAGCATACGATAATCGCTACGATATTGCCTACAATACCTACCCTTCTTTTGGTTTCTTTAGTCATTTTAATGACCTCCTAAATATTTATATAAAAGATTTTTTAACTATTATTAGTTGTTGTAAACAACGGTTACACCGTCATAGGTTTTAAGACCTTTAACACCTTGACCACCACCGAAAAGTTGATCGAATACAATAAGTACATTGTGTGATTCGTCATCATTATGATTGCATTTTTCTAAATCAATACCATTAGTGCCTGTTCCTGCTTCTACACGAGCATATTTATATTCGCCAGGACCATTATAACTACCAGCACCAAGATCGGCATCTTCACAGTAATGATAGTTAACCCATTCATCATAGATAACTTTTACGTCTTCACAGGTAACATATCCAGAAGGATCTGCTACACCGTTAACTGCGTCAACATGACCAATCAACATACCACAGTAACGATATAACCAGTATTGATAGTTAGCAGCAACGTCATTGATTGCATCTAATTGACAAGCAATAACAATATTTTTAAATGTTACATTATTACCAGTCTGAACCATACCTACAACACCACCAAGTCTAACGTCATAAGTACCCCAAAGAGGACCGATAACAGTATCTTCATCAACGGTAATATTGGTAAAAGAGCAATTTCCATAGCATTCTGCTGCTACGCCACCTGCTGAGTTGTTATAAGCAATTAAAGTGCTATCTTTAATGTTGATGTCAGCAAAAGTAGTATCAACTGCATTACCTACAACACACGCTGCTTCATTTCTTCCGCTAGAAACGTATGCGTTTTCAATCGTAACGTTTTTAATGGTTGCGCCTTCGGTGTATGCGAAAAGACCATAATATTCACCTTCATATTGCCATGCACTAAGATCACTTTGTTCGTACATGTTAGAAATAGTGTTGCCTTTACCGTCAAAAGTACCTTTAAAAGATTTACCTTGACTAGAATGTCCGATAGGGTTGAAAGGAACTGCGTTTCCATTGCTATCTTTTGCGCCCAAATCAATATTAGCATCTAACTTAATAGTTTTACCAGCAAAGTTGTTGCCAGCATCAACAAGTTGTGCAAGACCAGCGAGTTGTTCAGTCGTATCTAATAAAAATTCGGTGTCGGTATCGTTATACCATGAAGTATCTACAGCACCAGTCCAAGGCAACGGTGCGTTTTCATCATAATCAGTGCCAAAATCATCTGATTCATAAGAATATTGAGCAGCAACGATTTTGATGTCAAAATTATCTCCAATTGAAAGATTTTGATATTCATTACCAGCAGTTTCTTGCATTTTAAATGCGATGGTTGCCATTTCAATTTCTTCAGATAAAAGTACGCCGTAAGCAGCACCGTCGGGATCTGCGATTAAGTCTGCAAGAGTACCAACTTTACGAATGCCATTAAGATTAGAAAGATCAGCGTTTTCTGGAAGTTTAGTTGCGGGATTAGCATAATAAACGTCAACTACGTCTGCAAGTTTTGAAACTGCGCCGTTAGGAATGATAACGAGTTTGAACTTTAATGCAAGTGAACCTTTGTTTTCAATCTTAAAGTGTCTTGCAACGGTGTGATTAGGTTCAATATTTGCATTATTAAAAATTTTACCGTCTTCAAACTCTTTCCAAGTTGCAGCATCGAGTTCTTCCGTGCCCATTGCCCAGTATGCTTCTAAGTTAAGCGTACCACTCTTAATGATGTTTCCGCTATTGGTTTCTGAATCAGTAAACCAAGCAAAAGTAGTACCCATAAGCATAGCAAGGCATACGATAATTGCAACAAGGTTTGCAATTATACCTGCTCTTTTTTTGGTTTCTTTAGTCATTTTAACGACCTCCTAAAATAATATATGAATTTGTTTTTTCTTTCAAAAAAACGAAACGCTTTTAATTATCTTTTTCCTTTCTTCTTTTTTCGAGAAAGTTTCAATTCTTTTTGTTTTGCTAAAATTTGTTGTACGATTTGGTCTTCAGTTTCTTCCGCTTCTTCAGTTTTATTCACCTTTTTTTCTTTAGAAGTTTTAGGAACTAGTTGCCCTTTTACTTGTTCTAAGGGCTTTTCTTCATTTTTGGGAGCAGTTGAAGCAATTTCTTTTACTTCCTTTACTTCTTCAGCCGCGCTCAAAACTCCGTCAATATCAAAACCAAGTTTTTTAAGGCGTTTTCTTTCTAAAAGCCCGCCAAGTTTTATACTAAAGTGTATTGCAAGCAACATAAGCGGTAACAATATACAAGTAGCGTAGCCGCGTTCGGTCTTTAAGAACGCGAACACGTGCCCCACAGCCGGAACTTTACCAGCATATTCACCGATTACATTCTCGGGTTGGACAAGCGTTTGGTCATTTGTGTCGGTATTGATGCCGTAGGTTACGTAACCTATTAACTCGCCAACCGTATTGTACTTTACTTCACGAATTTTGTGGGTTAAGGTTTTGCCGTAACTTTCCGCATTCAACGATATAAACGCAATTACGTCCCCTTCTTTAAATTTGGTGTTGTCTTGAACCGTTTTAATCAAAACAACGTCGCCCGCGTTAAAGAAAATTCCTTCGTCTTCCGCCTCACCTTTACTCATTGAGTCGGTTTGAACGATAAAAATCTTTGCGCCCAAAAATTCTTTTCCGTTTTTGCTATCGCTAAAAAACGATATGAACGTTGCCGCAACCATGATTAAAGCAAGCGCGAAACTTATCCAGCCAAATATACTAGTTGCTAGGTCGACTTTGCTTTTTTTGTATGATTTTTCATTCATTGTACTTTTCCTATCTCTAAATAATCACTTGCTAACAACGGTTAGCGAACGCGTTATTTTTAGTTAAAAAATCATTAGGCGTTAATAATACATCATTTTGTGATGTAGGTTAAACAATTTTACCCCACAAATAAAAGATTTTTTGTTATTTACAATTTTTTTAGAACTGTAAACTTATTAAAGGCAATTTTTGATATATCTAAAAAAATATGTTAAAAATTAACTTTTTTATATAAGTTCGTTTTGTCTATTTTGGGGTTGCATACATCATTTTGTGATGTATTAAAAGCAAAAAAAATATGCCTTTTTTATATTTTAATTATTGTTGTGTTTTTTAAGCACAAATATTACTTATGCTCTGTGCTTATTCGTTATGCATTTTTGCACTGCAAGCCTTTACACTTGCGGTTGACTTTATTTATTCTAGGTGTTTATTATATCCTACATTTTGTAGGATGTCAAGCGATTTTATATATTGTATAGTAAAATTATTCGTATGAAAGATAATGTTTTTGGGGAAAGATTAAAAGAGTTAAGGATAGAAAAAAAACTATCCCAGCGCCAGTTGGGGGATATTCTTGGCGTTTGCAACCAAACGATAAGTTTTTGGGAAACGGGCAGTCGTGAACCCGACTTAGATATGCTTGTCAGCATTGCTGCCTTTTTTGAAGTTTCTGTTGATTTTTTATTAGAAAGATAAGTAAAAGCGCGTGAAGACAATTCACGCGCTTTATTGTACTTTTTATTTTTATAATGAAAGGACAAGCCGATTTGGCTTGCCCTTTCTATTTGTTATTTATTGCTTATTGTTTCTTTTCTCTTATCTTTTTGGGTTTTCTAATGCGGTTGAGTTCTTTATTCATTGCAAGAAGTTCTTCTTTAGACCACTTGATATCTAAAGCACCCATAAGCGAAGTTAAGCGAAGTACGGTAAAGCCGCCCATCATTTGCATCATATCTTCACTTACTTCAAAGCCTGATTTTTCTTTAGTCTTGCTGCCAGATAATGCTTTCTTTATCTTAAGACCTATTTTTGCAAACCAGAGTTTACCCCAGAAAGATGCCAAAATATCGCTCATCTTGTCGTTGAGTGAGTATCTGCCTTCTTTTTCTTCAACGTCAAACCAGTTAAGAACTGCACCTTTTTCTTTGAGAACGTAATCGGGGTTCATTTCGTCAACCTTTCTGATAACGCTTTCGTCTTTTAAGTCGCCACTTTTTGCAACGATTTTGCTTTCGCCTTTGTTTTCAACGTCAAAATAGAAGAAGTGTTCGGGGCTTTGCTTTTTGCCGATGCTTTCGCCGTTAACGAAGAGTTCAACTTCGGGTTGGTTAGAATAAACCGTTACCTTAGTAACATCTTCAACGCGGTCGATATAGCGCTTGCCGCAAAGATGAACGAACGGTTCGTCAGAGAGCCATGCTTTATATGCATAGAAAGCATCCTTTTTGTACTTTCTATCCATAGTAACTAAGCCCTTGTGGTTTTGACCGTTTTCGCCGCCTTCTGCTCTAGCATCCGCACCAAAGTCAAACATATTCCAAACGTGAGTTGCCCAAAGATATTTGCGGGTGAAGAGTTGTTTAATTAATTCTTCGTGATAGTACGCTTGATATTCTTCGGTGTAATCGCCTTGTTTGGGATTAGAAGTATGCCAGTTGAGCGCTTCACAGCCGTATTCACTTACGCCAATGGGTTTGTTGGGATATTTTGCGTGGAATTTATCAAACCAAGGCCCGTTCATAGACGTATCGCCGCCGTACCAACCAAAATAATGGTTGTATGAAACAACGTCGGGAATTTGAACGTAAGGTTCATCCATACCGCACATAGAAACGCAAGCCATTGTGGTAAGACGGGTTTTATCCCATTCGTGAACTAAATCGTTTAAGATATGGTGATTTTCCAACAAATCGGGGTCGCCCGCGCCACCCATAGTAATTTCGTTAGAAAGCCCCCAAACCACGATTGACGCGTGGTTATAGTTTTGCGCAATAAGTTCTTTCATTTGAGAAATGGTATTTTCTCTGCCCTTAGGAAGATGTCTTGAGATGTACGGAATTTCCGCCCAAATTACCAAGCCTTTCTTGTCGCAAAGGTCATAAAAATATTGATCGTGTTGATAATGCGCAAGTCTAATAGTGGTTGCGCCAACTTCCATAATTAAATCGATATCTTCTTCGTGATGTTCGGGAAGAAGTGCGTTACCGATACCCCATCTATCTTGATGGCGTGATACACCGCGCAAGGGATATTCTTCGCCGTTTAAGATAAAGCCTAGTTCAGGGTCAATCTTAAAACTTCTGCAACCGAAAGTTGCACCAACGCTGTCGATAGCAGCGCCGTCGCGAATAATTTCCGCTTTTGCTGAGTAAAGATACGGATCTTTTCTACCATTCCAAAGATGCGCGTTTTCGATAACGGTGTTAAATTTTTTGTCCGCCGCCGTACTTTCAGCAACGATATTGCCTTCTTTATCAGTAATAGTATATTTAACAGCATCGCCATTAGCCATATCGGTGATATAAACTTCAATTTCAACATTGGCGTTTGCACCGTCCATAACGGGCGTAACCTTAATACCGGGCGCGCCGTAATAATCAAGGTCAAAGTGGGTTGCGGGTACGCCGATTAAGTATACGTCGCGATAAATACCGCCGTAGAAAGTGAAGTCCGCCATTTGCGGATAAACGAAGTCGTTTGCAGAGTTGTCCACTTTAATAGCGATTTCAATTTCTTCTTTAATTTCATCAGTTATATCAACACGCCAAGTAGAATAACCGCCGTGGTGAACTTTCAAACTCTTGCCGTCAACGAAAAGTTCAGCAGAAGAATTCGCACCGCGAATTTCAATATAAACCTTTTCGCCTTCAGGAAGGTCGGCTTTAGCGAATTTTTTTGTGTAAACACACGGGCCGCGGAAATAATCGTTTCCACCGTCTTGACCGTCAACCGCGTTCCAAGAATGCGGAAGATTAACGGCTTCACACTCGCCGCTAAGTGCTGATACGTCGGCATTGTTTTTATAAAAATTCCAGCCGTCGTTAATTTTTACAATGTTTCTCATTCTTTCCTCCAAAAAACGTTTTACACGTATATTTTTATAATTACTATAGAATATTATACTTGAACCAAGCCCAACTGTCAATAGCAAAAATGCCTTTTTATTGGTATTTTTACGCCATTTTTTATTACTTTTTGTAAAAGCAATCTAAAAAAACAAAAATCAGTATTGACAATTCTTTATATATTATACATAATGTATATACAAATTAAGGGGCGGTCAGTGCGGTTTTTTGCCGCCCTAAATATATATATATCAGGAGGAAAATATGGAAAAAACCGTTAACAAGACTCGTCCTTTCGGTATGAGGGACAAACTTTCATATGCAGCCGGCGATTTAGGTTGCAATATGAGTTTCGCATTAAAGAGTTCTATTATGGCCATCTTCTGGACGCAATTTATGGCGCTCGGCGAAGAACTCTATGCTATTTTACTTTTAGTTGTTCAATTTTGGGATGCTATTAACGACCCGATTCTAGGCTCTATGTTCGACGCGGATAAGAGAAAATATAAACGCGGCAAGTTTAAAGCGTACATCTTTGTAGGCGCGCTTGGTTTGTTGTTCTCTGGGTTGTTCTTCTTCCTTCCCTTGCCTAAAGCACCGCTCGTTATGAGATGCGTACTTTTCGTTCTCGGTTACGTTTTGTGGGATGCTTTCTACACCATTGCTAACGTTCCTTACGGCTCAATGATGTCAGTTATCACTCAAGATGGTGCTGAAAGATCACAACTCTCAACTTGGCGTTCAATCGGTTCAATGGTTGGTAACATTTTACCGATGGTACTTCTTCCCATCCTTTGCTACGACGCTTCTAACAACCTTAAAGGTGAAACCGTTTTCATTGCGGCTATCGTTATGGGTGTTATCGGCTTAATTTGCTTCCTTTATATGCTTAAAACTACCACTATCCGTGTAGAAGAAAGCACCGTTAAGGTTAGCGAAAAGAAGGTTAAGTTCAACGTTTTCAAAGCAATGTGGAACTTCCTTAAGAACCCCGCTGCTATCGGCGCAACTCTCGCTGCTATGGCAATGTTCATCGGTATGCAAGGTTCTACAACCGCTACTGCCGTTTTATTCCAATCTTACTTTGGTAACGCACAAATTTCAGGTATCATAATGCTTATCAGTTATCTCCCCATGTTCGCGTTTATGCCGTTTATTAAAAACATCGTAAACAAATGGGGTAAGAAAGAAGCGTGCTCTGTTGGTGCTGCCGTAAGTACTTTCGGTGCACTCTTATTGTTCTTACCTTTAGGTAACGGACGGTAGGTCTTATTGGTTACGTTGTTGCTCAAGTATTCTTCGGCTTTGGTTTAGGTTTCTACACCTGCGTTTCTTGGGCACTTATGGCTGACGCTATCGACTACAACGAATGGAAGAACGGCACTAAAGAAGAAGGTACTGTTTACTCACTCCACTCTTTCTTCAGAAAACTTGCTCAAGGTCTTGGCCCGTCTGCAGTTATCCTTATCATGGGCGCACTCGGTTATAAAGGCGAGTTAGGCGCAGATCAACCCTTCGCTGTTGCTGAAAATATGAAATGGCTCGTTGCGGCACTCTATTCTTTCAGTGCTATCGTAATGTTCATTTCAATCACTTTCATTTACAACTTGAACAAGAAGAAAGTTGCTCAAATGACTGAAGAACTCACTGCTCGCCGCGCTGCTGAAGCAGCCGCTGCTCCCGCAGAAGAAGTTGCTGAATTAAAAGAAGACAACAGCCTTGCTGAAGACGTTGCTGACACTGCTAAAAAAGAATAATCTTCTTTAACGATTAACTTAAAATTAAAACACCGACTTTTAATAAAGTCGGTGTTTTTTTATTTATTTTTAGGTCGTCATAATTTATTTCAGTTTATTTAGTCTTTACTGATGCGCTGCGTTTTCTTTTTTCTTGTTTAAGAACTTAATTAAGATAACTGTGCCTACAAATAAAACTAATGCAACAGCCCACATAATTATTCCACTAAGCACGCTACCAAGTGTTGCACACACGCCACCTACTATATAGGTTACTGCCGCTATGCCAGCAACTACTGCTGCATAGGGTAGTTGAGTGTTTACGTGTTCAACGTGGTTGCATTGTGCACCAGCAGATGCCAAAATGGTCGTATCTGAAATGGGAGAAACGTGGTCGCCGAACACTGCACCGCCAAGCGTTGCTGAAACGGTCATAATAGTAAGCGTTCCTTCGCCGCCTAAAAGGGTTACCGCGATAGGTACGAGTACGCCGAACGTTCCCCAAGAAGTGCCGGTAGAAAAAGCAATTACGCCAGCAAGAATGAAGAAAATTACAGGGAATAAAGCAGTCGGGAAGTTGCTGTTTGCAAGGTTATTTTGAACAAATGCTTGCGCATCGAGATATCCACCCTTAGCGCCCATAATACCTGAAATTGACCAAGCAAACGTCAAAATAAGGATTGCGGGAACCATTGCCTTAAAACCTTCTGAAATGCTGTTCATCATATCTTTGAAAGAAACTACTTTTGCTATCATATAGTACGCGGCGATTATTATAAGCGCAATTGTTGAACCGATTGCAAGCGAGTGTCCTGCTGAACAGTTAGAAAACGCTTCGATTACGTTTGATGATTGCGGAACGTTAGTGATGAGTTCAGCATCCCAGTCAAAGAAGTAACCAGTATAAATCATTCCGCCGATGCAGCAAAGAATTAAAACTACTACGGGGATAATAAGATGACGAACTTTGCCTTTGGGGTTAGTAAGCACTTCATCTTTCTTTTCAACGTCTTCAGTAATGCCTGAGTGAACGTCGCCAGTAGTAAAGGTTATCATATCGTTTTTCTTCATTCTGCCAAAGTCAAACTTAATAAAGCAAAGTGCGAAAACCATTACGAGAGTAAGTATAGCGTAAATATTAAAAGGAATAGTGCTTATGAAAACCATAATACCATCGCCAGAAAGTTCACCAGCAACAGCCGCCGCCCAACTTGAAATAGGTGCGATAATGCACACGGGCGCTGCGGTTGCGTCGATAATGTAAGCAAGTTTTGATCTTGAAACTTTAAATCTGTCGGTTACGGGGCGCATAACTGAACCAACCGTCAAACAGTTAAAGTAGTCGTCAACGAAAATCAAGCAGCCAAGTCCAGCAGTAGCGGCAAGTGCACCGCCCTTAGACTTAATATTTCTACTAGCCCAATCTCCATACGCCTTAGCACCACCAGACTTTTGCATTAAGATAACCAAAATGCCAAGCACTACCAAGAACACGATAATGGGAACGTTCTCCCCAACCTTTTTGCTCATTACGTCGTAAAGCGTAAAGAGTCCGTTAAGTACGTCGCCACCGGTGTACATCAACGCGCCGACCAATATCCCGAAAAAGAGCGAGATATATACTTGTTTAGTAACAAGCGCAAGCACGATTGCTATAATCGCCGGAAGGAACGCCCAAAAAGTACCTTCCATAAAAATTCTCCTTTTGTTAATAATATTTTTATATAATTTTTAATCTTAAATCATAAACGCCGAACATTTTGCGTTTTAAGAGTGAAGAAACAAGCAAGCCAAGGTCTTATAAGTTAAAATACTTATCGAACTCAGCAGGATTAGGAATTGCTGAAAGTTCTCTACATTCTGCACGCTTGGTTTTAATGAAGTTTGCAATAAGTTCTTTGGGGAATACGCCGTTTGCGGTCAAATATTCGTTATCTTTTTCCAAAGCATCAAGCGCTTGTTCTAAAGATACGGGTAAGCCTTGGAGTTTTGCCTTTTCTTCTTCGGGGAGATGGTAAAGATTTACGTCGTAAGGACCCCAACCGTTTTTATGCGGGTCAATTTTGTTTTTAACACCGTCAAGACCAGCCATTAAGATTGCAGCGTAGCAGAAGTACGGGTTGCAAGTTGCATCGGGGTTTCTAAGTTCAAATCTTCTCTTTTCGGGAGATTTTGCGTATGCGGGGATACGAATAACCGCACTACGATTAGACGTTGCGTAACCTACGGTTACGGGTGCTTCAAAACCAGGAACTAAACGCTTAAACGAGTTAGTGCTGGGGTTGGTAAGTGCGCAAAGTGATGCGATGTGCTTTAAGAGACCACCCATAAAGTAGTGCGCGGTTTCACTCAAGTGTGCGTAACCGTTATCATCAGAGAACACGGGCTTGCCGTCTTTCATTAAGAGCATATGAACGTGCATACCGCTGCCTGCTTCGCCGTAAATGGGCTTGGGCATAAAGGTTGCGGTTTTGCCATACTTTAGGGCGGTGTTATGAATGATGTATTTAATCATCATAGTAGCGTCCGCCATATGAACGACTTCGCCGAGTTGTGGTTCAATTTCAAATTGACCAGATGCAGCAACTTCGGGGTGGTGGTAATTGATTTCAATACCAGCATCAGTCATATATTTGCACATTTCACTACGGCATTCGTAAGAAATATCGAACGGTTTTGCAATATGATAGTTCTTTTGTTTGGGAACTACAACGCCTAACCCTTCGTTTGCGCTGTTCCAGTAAGATTGTTTAGCGTCAACGAACGCGCTCATTTCTCTACCGCTAACTTCCCAACCAACTTGGTCGAAAAGATAGAATTCAAATTCGGGGAGAATATACATAGTATCAGCAACGCCGCTATCTTGCATAGCCTTAACCGCTGCACGAACGATATTTCTGGGATATTGCGGAAGCGGTCTATTTTCGGGCGTGTCGATAATCATAGCGTTACCCGTCATAGAAAGGGTAGGAACTGAACAGAACGGGTCGATAACAGCAGTGTCAGGGTCGGGAATAAACACCATATCACTCTTTTCAACAACGGCGTAACCGTAGTTTGATGCATCGAAACCGATACCGCTCTTCATAGTTTCTTCACTAAAATTTTGTGCGGGGATTGTTACGTGGCGATATTGACCGTTGATGTCAACCATCTTAAAGTCAACCATTTCAATATTGTTTTCTTTAATAATTGCCAAAATATCTTTTACGCTTTTTTTCATAATAAACTCCTAAAATAAAGTTAATTTATCATTATAATACACCAAAATGCAAAAAAACGCAAGAACTTAAGGGTAAATTCACCGTTCTTGCGTTTTGTTTTATTTTTTTATATTAGTAGTAGAGATAAGTTTGCATATCAAGATATCTATTTACTACTTTTTGAATATTTGCCATTTCGCTTGCAGAATCCATAATTTCAATAAAGTTTGTTTTTTGACCTTTATAGTAATTTGCAACATATACTGACTTCTTATACGGTGCAGCCTGTGAATTTTCTAAACCGTTTTCAAGGTTGATAGGTTGACCAACTGCAGTTTCACCAGTAATAAGACAATAGGTCATAAGGGTATTGATATAACCACTCAATAAGTTGGGGTGATAACCGTCACCAACGATAAAACTGTTTGCGTTATAAGTAAAGGTTGAATTTGGAACTTTAGCGTTTCCCTTAACAAGGTCGTGAATCATTTTGCCCCAGTCCATTACAACCATATTGGGAAGTTTTGCAATTTCTTTTGCGTAAACAGTTCCTACGTAAGTTTCCTTAAAGTCTGTTCTATCTGCATTTTTATACCAATAAGCACCACAAGGTATAGAATATATAAATTTACAGTTAGGATTTACGTCGGTAAATATTTTCATAAAGCCTTTTAATTCTTCAATATATTCTTCTACAGTTAATTTTTTAGGTCTTGCAATATCCATTAAACTAACGTAATCAAAATTACGGTCTTTTAACGCTGCAAGGTGGTTAAACCCATCATGGCCACGGTCAGCAGCACAACTCGTTCCCAAAAGGTCGGTTAAGTCATGACCACCAAAACACCAGTTGCCAACTTCTACGTCTGCACCGTTTTGCCTACAAAGTTCCCAAAAATATCCTTGGTTGTTATCACGGGCAGTTTGTGTAGTAACGCCAACATTTACGGGGTTAACGATTTTACCGTAATAGTTGTATGAACAACCTACAATTAAAATCTTTTTACCGTCAAGTGTTTCTTTAACCTTGCTACCTACTGCTGCTCTTTGGCTATCAGTCTTACCAAATTCAAAAGTCGTCTTTTCTCCACAACTCGTGCAAGAATTATAAAACTGAGTTGCCGTTGTTGCGGTAGAATCGCTTGCAAAATATTCATAAGTGGTTATTTTGTCGCCAAAATTATGAATATAATCGCCTTCAAATACTTCTTCACCTTTTTCACCGCACTTACAAGAGTAATAGTAAAGGGCTTTTGATGAACAACTTCCCTTTTCTTTTACGTACTTGTCAGCAGTATTCTTTAAATTAAATACGTGGTCTGAAGTGCTTTCGCCTTCAAAAGTTTCCGTGCCTTTTGCACCGCACTTGCAAGAATAGTAATAAACTGCTTTTTGTGTGCAAGAAACGTTTTCTTTCAAATACTTATCATCGGTGTTCTTTTGGTCGTAATTATGCGCATAAGCATAATCACCTTCAAATATTTCCGTGCCCTTTTCACCGCACTCACAAGAATAAAAGTAAGTTGACTTTTTAGAGCAACTTCCTTCTTCGTTTAAGAATTCAGCGGTGGTAACCATTTCGCTATAGTTGTGTGCGTGTTGGTTTGCTGGTTGACAAGCAACTATCAACGGCATAAGCATTACGCACACCAACGCAAGCGACAACGCTCTTATTGTTTTCTTCATAATAAACTCCTTAAATATTTATCTATCAAAATGCTTTTTCTCTATTCGTAAGGATAGAGAAAAGGGTATACCCTTTTCTCTATTCGTAAGGATAGAGAAAAGGGTATACCCTTTTCATTGAGAAACATCATCTTGCTTTATTATTATAACATAATACATTTCTTTTTTGCAATGCAAATTAGCATAAAAAATAAAATCACTTTGACTTTTTGCCGTTTTATGATATAATTGAAAAAAACTTTTTAGGTAGAACTATGGACAGCACTAACACAACTAAAAAAATTGCAAGTTTTTCCGTCGACCACGATAAAATAGGAGTGGGTATTTATATTTCAAGAATTGACGGGGATATTATTACTTACGATTTGCGCACGCGCGTCCCTAACAATGGCGATTATTTAGACGATATAACTATGCACTCGGTTGAACACATGATGGCAACTTTTTTAAGAAATTCCGCTATTAAAGATAGCGTAATTTATTTTGGGCCTATGGGTTGCAGAACTGGGTTTTATCTTTTAGTTAGAAATTTAGATAATCAAACCGTGTTAAACGAAGTTAAACTTGCGCTCAAAAAAACCATTGACCACAAGGGTGAAATGTTTGGAAACACCCGCAAAGAGTGCGGAAATTATAAGTGCTTATCCTTGAAAAGCGCAAAAATAGAGTGTGAAAAATATTTAACCGCACTAAACAGCCAAAAGAACGTAACTTTTAAGTACGAATAAACATTATATAATATATATAAGATATAAAAAAACGCTTTGCAGTTCGCAAAGCGTTTTTGTTTTTTATTAAACTCTTTTAAGAGTGAAGAAGTAGTAACGAAGAAACGCACTGCTTATTCGCGCTTAAATTATTTATCTAAGTTTGCTTTCAAAGTAGCAAGTTGAGCCTTTAATTCTTCAGGAACACGAGTGAGTTCGCCGTAGAATTGTTCAATGCCTTCTGCTTCCTTCTTCCAGTTTTCTTTATCAACGGTAAGAAGTTCTTTAATAGTATCAACGGTGATATCTTCAAGACCTTCGATGTTGATGTCTTCTGCGTTAGGAACGTAACCGATAGCGGTTTCTTGAGCATCTACCTTGCCTTCGCAACGGTCGATAATCCATTCAAGAACGCGCATGTTATCGCCAAAGCCCGGCCAAATGAAGTTGCCTTCATCATCAGTTCTGAACCAGTTAACGTTGAAGATTTGGGGTTTGTTGGTAATCTTTTCGCCCATTTCAATCCAGTGATTGAAGTAGTCGCCCATATTGTAGCCAACGAACGGTCTCATTGCCATCGGGTCACGACGAACAACACCTACAGCGCCGGTTGCAGCAGCAGTAGTTTCACTTGCCATGATAGAACCTACGAATACACCGTTGTTCCAGTCCTTGCTTTGATATACTAACGGTGCAGTCTTAGCACGTCTACCACCGAATACGATAGCGGTAAGGGGTACGCCGTCGGGTGCTTCGAATTGATCAGAAATGCACGGGCAGTTGATTGCAGGAGCGGTGAAACGGCTGTTGGGGTGTGCACCCTTAATAGCCTTGCCTTCAGCATCCTTCATATCGCCGTTCCAGGGGTTACCCTTCCAGTCGATAGCGTTCTTGGGGGGATTTTTATCAAGACCTTCCCACCAAACGGTGTTGTCATCAAGGTTTTGAACAACGTTGGTGAAAATGGTGTTTTTCATAGTAGAGTAAAGTGCGTTGGGGTTAGACTTAACGTTAGTACCAGGAGCAACGCCGAAGAAACCGTTTTCGGGGTTAACTGCCCAAAGTCTACCGTCTTCGCCAACTCTAATCCAAGCGATGTCGTCGCCTACGCATTCAATCTTATAACCCTTTTCAAGATATGATTTGGGGGGAATAAGCATTGCAAGGTTAGTTTTACCGCAAGCACTGGGGAATGCAGCAGCAATGTATTTCTTTTCACCCTTGGGATTGGTGATGCCAAGGATAAGCATGTGTTCAGCCATCCAGCCTTCGTTCTTACCAAGGAATGATGCAATACGGAGCGCAAAGCACTTTTTACCGAGAAGAACGTTACCACCATAGTTAGAGTTGATTGACATAATGGTATTTTCTTCGGGGAAGTGCATAATATATCTCTTTTCTTCAGAAAGTTCTGCGTAAGAGTGTAAACCTTTGATGAAGTCGCCATCGCCTAAAGCATCAACAACAGCCTTGCCTACTCTAGTCATTATAGCCATATTAAGAACTACGTAAACAGAGTCGGTAAGTTCGATACCGATTTTTGAGAACTTACTACCTACAGCACCCATTGAATAAGGGATAACGTACATAGTTCTACCCTTCATAACGCCTTTGAAAAGGTCGTTCATAAGAGCCATTGCTTCGCCAGTTTCCATCCAGTTATTGATGGGAGCGGAATCTTCTTTTTTCTTTGAACAGATAAAGGTTCTGCCTTCTACTCTGGCAACGTCGTTAACAGTGGTGCGGTGGAGATAGCAGCCAGGTAATTTTTCTTGATTGAGTTTAATAAGAATTTTTTCTTCAACTGCTTGCTTTCTCAACGCTTCGAGTTGTTCTTCACTACCGTCAATCCAAACGATTTGGTCGGGTTGGCAGAGCGCTTGTGCTTCTTGGATAAAATCCAGAACTTTCTTGTTGGTCGTCATAATAATTCTCCTTACGTATTCTCAGTTGCCTGAGTGTATTTTTCTTTATTTATTTGGTTTTTAACAAGTCAATTTTAAGTATTTGCAAAATGCTATAAGGTTATACAAAAAATGCAATTTCGCTAAATATTTATTTATGATTTACGCAATTTAAATAATCGCCTTAAAACAAAAAATCTTTTTGTTCCCTCAGTGTATATTCTAACAAACATCGTGTCAAAAGTAAAGGGTTTTAACTAAACTTTTTACAAATTTTTCCACGCCTTTTTAATTTTTTCAATTTTTACTTTTTTACTTGTTTTTTGACAAAATAATCTATATTTTTCAATATTGTTTCATATATATTGTAAGAAAGACAAAAATATTAGGATTTCGTTAATGAGTTTTTATAAAAAAATTTTAGTATTAAAACAAATTGAAGCAGGTTTCTCTATCAGCGACAAGGCGGTCAGTGCGATGTGTCGTATTGAAATTGAAAAAGACGTTGCTAGTTTGCATTTAACCACTCTAAACGTTATGCCCATTGAGAACACTGTTTATAAATTTATGTTAGTAGACGCAAACGGCGACTGTTTTACTTTTGACTGTGGGAAAAAACCTACTTCTCAAAGTTTTATTTTTTCAACTATGCCCGCAGTTAAAAGCGGAATTTCGGTTGGCCTTTACGCTATTAACGGCGTACCTATAACCTTTGCTTTTGCGAGCGAAGACAATTCTACTTGCACGCTTAGCAAATTTAAGAGTTTAGTTGCAGAAAAGTGTTTGGAAGAAAGAAGTTTACACTTACAAGAAAAACCAGCCGTGCAAGAACCACCCGCAATTAACACGCCAAAAAAAGAGTTTCCGTCACAAAAAAGCGACACCGTTAAGGCTTTTTATGACGATGAAGCGGTTGCAACTACAAATTTTTACGAATTTGACCAGCAGTTACCGCCGCCCGTAAATATAAAGGAGAACGATGATGACACTTTACGGATACCAAATGTCCAAACTATTGATAGCCGCGAAGAAGAAACGAAAATTATCCGTTCGGCAGCTGACTTCTTTAAAAATGAAGCGGACGCTAGTCGCGGCGAAGAATATTCAAAAGAGCAGCCCTACTTTAAAACCGTTGAACAAGATTTAGAAAAAATTTTTAGTAAATACCCCAAAGATGATAGATTAAAAGGACTTTTCCCAAAAAGTCGATGGGCGCAAATAAATTATTCCGCTGATAAGTATTACATCGTGGGCGTTATCAAAGAACGCGCTAAAGAAAAATACATATGTTACGGCGTTCCTGCCGTTTATTCTAAAACGCCGCCCAAAGAATTAAAGGGGTTTTGCACGTTTATTCCACTATCCATATTCGACTTGTCGGGTGATGGGTTTTGGATGATGTTTCAAGATGCCGTTTCAGGCGAGTGTATTAAACCCAAACCGCCCTTTGATTAATTAAGCATTTTCATCTCTATATAATATATTTTTTAAAACGGAAAAACGCCTATCATTAGGCGTTTTTCTCTTTTTTCTTTGACTTTTTACTTATAAAATTTATTAACGTAGTGATTATAATCGCTATAAGCAGCGACAATGCCACCACAATTATTGCCCTTACGTTTTGGTGCATATTAGGAAACTCGTAAATCAACAATTCCCTAAATAATTCGTGCGAAAGGTAAACGTAAAGCATAAGGGATGCAAAATATTCTATTATCTTGCTCTTGAATTCGCACCCGCTAAATGCTAAAACTATTGCTAAGCCAACAAGTACTGGAACGGCGTATTCATTTGCAGTCTTGTTTGCGCCAAACCAGTAAACAATTACACCTACAATAAATAAGATTGCTACTATAAACCACTTAAATTTCTTAAAAAACTTAACGAGCGGTTGGTCGAAACAAGCACACGTCAGCCCAAACGGAAAACATAAACACGCACGTAAATATCTAGAACTGCCAGTTTTCGCGTTTATTATTGATAAAACTATAATTACGATAATTAACACGGCGCACATAGCCGCGGCTGTTATCGTCAACCCGTTTTTTTGTTTTCTAAACAAATGTGAAAACAATAGAAACATTATATAATATATAATTAAATCTGCCAAAAAGTAGACGTAGTGCGAAAGCGCAACAAACCCATCAAAAATCGGAAGATATAAAACGGAAACCGCAAGGTCGAATAAGTTATCAAACTTGCTACCCATATAAAAATACAACGCAAGATAACAAATATTCGTGATAAATAGCATTAGGTAAGTGGACGGAACACGCTTAAAAAGAAGTTTATGAGAATATTCTTCCCCACTTTTTTTGTAACTTAACCCAACGCCGTAACCGGAAAGTATTAAAAATCCCCCAACCGCAACGGGGCCAGCCATTGCACTAACGTGTCGGCCAAATTCCGTAGAGCACAAATACAAATGATGAAAAAGCACCATCACTTGAAATATTATCTTGAGCGCGCTTGTAGAAGAGCGGCTTATTAAACTTTTATTCGCTAAGTTGCTCATTTTTAATAACGGGTTCTTTCTTTTTGCCTATATTCGTAAGCGCTTTAATTGCGAAGAACGCGCCCGTGCATATCACAGAGAACGCAACGAATACAACTAATTGTATTAAACTAAGCGTAAAGAAGTTAAATAAAGTAATTTTTATATCAAACAAAGGCGCAACGAAACCGACGATTGCGGCGGTTTCGTCCTTGTTGAACATAAACAAGTAATTGCAATTCCAGTAATCAGCGTTTTCCCCGCCCATTTCTTTAAGACCAGTAAACGTTCCACCGATGAGAAGAATAAATGCAAAATAAATTGCAAAACCAACTAAGAAGTCAATAACGTGCTTGGTTTTCAATCTCGGGAAAAGCCCTAATGTTGCACAAAGGATAGGCGTTAAAATTACGTTGGTGTGTTCGAATACGTAGTGAATATTCATTACGTAAGCAATACCAAAAGGCGTGGTATCACATATCGCCATAGCGATTATTGCGCCGACCGCGTTTATAACCAAGGTAAAGTGATAAACCTTTTCGCTCTTTGTTAAAAGCATTAAAAGGATGAAGAAACCAGCCATATTGCACAGTTGGAAGGGCATTCTATGCGTGGTAATTTCACCTACGCAAGTAAACATTTCGTGATATTGCATAACGAGCGATAATGCAAGCATCAATACCACTATATATTTATCTTCATAAGATTTCTTTCTAAACAAAAGGGTCAAACCAACGCCTTCAGCAATTACGAAGATTATCCAAATAATATGGAAAGGCGTGCCCATTTTGAAGTTGTCAAAATTATTTTCGGTTGTGAGTGAATAACCTTTGAAAATATATTGCGGTGCGTAGATAGGCATAATCGAAAAGAATACCAACGCAAAAATTCCAAGGTTAATAAGCGCGCCCTTTACCGTAACGGGCTTTTTGAAAACTTCAATATTTCTTAAAACCACGAAAACGATAAGCATAAGTTCAACAAACATTAAAAGTCCAAACCAAATGCTTCTAAACACCTTGTCGTATAAGAAAGCCTTAAAATCAGCGCTGAAAAATCTGATTTGAGCAATACCCGCACCGAGTTCACTGGTGAAGAATTCAATTTGCTTAAAGTAAACGGCAACGTTAACTAAGCAAACGAGAATAAGAAAATACCCAGAAATCTTAATAAACGCTTCTTTTTTGAAGAATACCGCAACGGGAAGAACTAAAAAGGCAACGTCGTTACACCATCTAAGCATAACAAGCCAAGTGTTTTCACCAGTTACGTAGTACGAAACGTTTTCGTAACTTCTTAAAACCAAGCCGTCGGGAAGGAAAAGGTTTAAAAAGTATAAACACATCCAAACGACAACCGTGATTTTAGCAATTTTTTCAACCAACGGGTTTTCGCTTTTATAAATCTTTGTAAAAAACATTGCTAGTGATGCGCCAATTGCAAGCGCAAAAAAGATCCAGTAAAACATTTTTTCTCCTGTAAAAAAGCCTTGTCAATAAACTTATTTTTAATTATACATAATTAAATGTTTTTTGTAAACTGATTTTGTAAAACTTTTAAAATAGCTTTTTTCTTTCGACAAAAGAAAAAGAGCAAACAACTTTTCGTTTTTTGCTCTTTTTTGCTTGTTTTTACTAAAAAACCTTAATTTTTAATATATTTTCCAAAAGTCCACGCGGAATCAGGAACTTCAATCGGGCTTTCGCCGTGATGATATAAATCGTTGATTATTAAGTGTTCACTGTTAGAAAAATCTCCGCGAAGATAAATATCGGGCGGATAATAAATGTCAAAAGTGGTGTCGTAATGCTCTTTATCGGCTTTGGTTACCTTTGAATACTGGTCGTGCGATATATACAAATAAACGGTCTTTTTATCTTGAGCCATCCTATAAGTTCCTTCCACTATCGTATCGCCGTTTCTATACTGAAACAACTCTTGAGTGGTCGGTTTTGTTACCAAAAAAGTAAAACTTTCGCCCGAACTTAAACTATAAGTGCCGCTGGGGATATAAAATTCTTTTGCGTACTTATAATTATCAGTTTCTTCCACTTGTTCCTTGCCTTCTAAAATATAAGTGCCCATTTTATAGGGTAATTCACTAATTCTATAAACGTGTGAGTAAAGGGACGCGTCTATCATCCCCAAATCTTCTTCAATATTCATTATGGTAAACTGCGTAAAGTCTTGCTTAAAATTCTCAACGTAACAGTTTATCCAGTCTTCTTTCGTTTTATCACTTCTCTTAACAACGTAAGTTAGCGGCGTAATAACGTCATCGCCAAGCCCTTTATATATAGCCCTAAATTTTCCGTCGTATTTAAAAGCCCCGTCTTCAAAATACCTAACCGTCATAACGTTTTTCGTACCGTCAAACTCAAAATAAGTATCATTGTCGTCCATTAAAAACCACTTGCCCGTCGCTGAAGTTAATTCGTCGTTATATCTTTCAACGCCGTCACTTCCGCCACCAAACAAATCACACCCCGCAAAAAGCGAAGAACATAGAACGAGTATTAAACAAAAAATTGAAAATAATTTAATGGTCTTTTTCATACCCCACCCCACAAGTTTTTGTTTACTTAATTATATCACTCTAAACTCATTTTGTAAATACCAAACCAAAATTTTTACAAAACCCAACCATAAAACGAAAAGAGCAAACAACTTTTTAGTTGCTTGCTCTTTTATTATAATTTTCACTTTATTTTACACAGTGCTATCTGCTATCTTTTTTTCGATAGTGATACAAGAAGCAGTAAGCATTCTTCTAATTCGCCCACAAAGGTTACGATATTTTTTAAAAATATTCTCATTTATATATCCTGTCGAGCGTAAAATTTCTAACCAACTTTCTGTTTCAAAACATTCTTTTCTCGCAATTTTAAGTTTAGATAACATGTCTTTTAAACTTTGTGGATATTGCGCTTCGCTTACGTTTGCAAAAACACTAGATGATGACTTTCTTATTTGAAAAACCGCATTTGAATTTCCTTTAATCTCCTTGCAAACAAGTTCTAACTCAATCGCTAATCGTTTAGAATACTCCATCAGTAAGTTTTTTTGCATAAATTCCCCTTCAACTACTCACGATTCATCGTGAATGTAATCAATACGCAGTATTGCATGTACTCACAACAACGTTGTGCATGTCATCAAGCCAACCCACACAAAGAAATATATGTGCCTTGGCAATTACATACACGCTATCGCGTGATTACATACCAAGCCGACGATGGCTTGGATAAAAAAGAAAGCGACTGAGTTAGTCGCTTTCTTTTTTTGGTGCCGCTGGCCGGAGTCGAACCGGCACGGTATCACTACCACTGGATTTTGAGTCCAGCGCGTCTGCCAATTTCACCACAGCGGCGTTTATTTTTAATTATTTGTTGCATTTTACAAGTATTTTTGGTAAAATTAAATGGTAAAATACTTAACACAAAACAACGTCATCGTTGCTTGCCATAAAATAATACCATAAATTTTTATGTTTGGCAAGCGATTGATAAGGAATTTTTATGGAAAAATTAGTGCTTATTGATGGAAACAGTTTAATCAACCGTGCTTTTTACGCTATGCCCGCGCTTTCTACTAAAAGTGGAACGCCCACCAACGCCGTGTACGGTTTTATGAATATGTTCTTCAAAATGCTTGGCGATATCAAGCCTAAGTACGTTGCGGTTGCTTTTGACTTAAAAGCGCCCACTTTCCGCCATAAAATTTTTGCTGATTATAAGGGCACAAGAAAGCCTATGCCCGAAGATCTTCGCCCGCAAATTCCGCTCTTAAAAGACCTTTTAAAGATTATGGGCGTTACCGTTTTAGAAAAAGAAGGCTCGGAAGCGGACGATATCATAGGCACGGTTGCAAAACACACGGATATTTTAACCTACATCTTCACTGGCGATAAGGACGCTTTGCAACTAGTTGACGAACAAACCGAAGTTCACTTTACAAAACGCGGTATAACCGACGTTGAAATTTACACTCTTGATAATTTTACTGAAAAAACAACCCTTATCCCAAGCCAAATAATTGAACTTAAAGCGCTTATGGGCGATTCTTCAGATAATATCCCCGGTATTGCTGGCGTGGGCGAAAAAACAGCACTTAACCTTTTGCAATCTTATAAAGATATTGACGGCGTTTTTGCAAACGCTCACGAATTAAAAGGCAAGTTGCAAGAAAAAGTTATAAACGGCAAAGACTCGGCTTATCTTTCTAGGACGCTTGCAACTATCGACTGCGACTGCGGCGTGGATACCGACGTTTCTCATATGACTATTACACTTCCGTTTTCACAAGAAGTTAGAAAGAAGTTTATCGAATATGAATTTAAGTCGCTCTACAAAAAGGATGAGTTGTTTGAAAATGCTGCCATTCCCAGTGATACGGTGCAAGAAATTCCGTCAAATAGTACAATAAAAACGGTTACGGTACAAGATTTTGCTGACATAACCCCTATTTACAGCGCAGAAAAAGTTGCTTTAATTTTTACGGATACTGCAACCTATCTTTGCGACGGCAAAACCGAATATAAAATACCTATCCGTCAATTACTTCTTGACGACGGGTTTGAACTTTCCGCAATAATCACCGCGCTTATTCCGCTTTTTACTGGAAAAGTTCCGCTTATTGCTTACAGCAAAAAGGACTTAAAACATTTAATTAAATTCCACAGCGACTTTAGCGCGCCTTGTGATGATATTTCTATAATGAAGTACCTTGCGGACTTTTCTGGCAAGGTTGAAACCGCCCAAGATTTGTTTGATGCTTACGGCTTAAATAAAGAAACGCCCGCGGCTTCGCTTTTTGCGGCGTATAATATCTTAAAAGACAAATTAAAAGAAGAAGATCAAGAAAAACTCTACTTTGAAGTTGAACTTCCGCTTACCGACGTGCTTTTTGATATGGAAAACGCGGGTTTTAAAGTGGAAATTACTGCACTAAACCAAGCGGGCGACAAGTATAAATCTATTCTTGCCGATTTAGAAACGCAAATCCGCGCGCTTGCGGAAGATGCATCTCTTAACGTTAACTCGCCCAAACAGTTAGGCGAAGTTCTTTTTGGCAAACTTCAAATTGCAAAGGGCAAAAAGACTAAGTCGGGCTATTCGACTAATGCGGAAATTTTAGAGAGCATTGAACATTTGCACCCTATCGTTCCGCTTATCTTAAAATATAGACAAATTCAAAAACTTCACTCAACCTATATCGAAGGGTTTAAGCCGCTAGTTGAAAAGAACACTGGGCTTATACACACTTCTTTCAATCAAACGGTAACCGCGACAGGAAGATTATCCAGCAAAGAACCCAACCTTCAAAACATTCCCGTAAGGGAAGAAGAAGGCAAGGAAATTAGAAAATTTTTCGTTGCAAAAGCCGATGATAGAATTTTAGTAGGTGCGGATTATTCTCAAATCGAACTGCGCTTACTTGCAGCGTTTTCAGGCTGCAAAAGTTTAATTGATGCTTTTAACAGCGGAAAAGATATACACGCAACGACAGCCGCAAAGGTTTTTGGCGTAAAACTAGATGAAGTTACCCCGCAAATGCGCAGCAGTGCAAAGGCTGTAAACTTTGGCATAATTTACGGTATGAGTGAATTTGGCTTGGCAAAACAACTAAAGATTTCTAACGCTCAAGCCAGAGAGTATATCAATTCTTACTTCAAAGAATACCCCGAAGTTAAAGATTATATGGACAAAAACGTTGCTTTTGCAAAAGCCAACGGTTATGCTAAAACCTTGCTCGGCAGAAGAAGATATATTAGAGAACTTTTATCTTCAAACTACAACTTGCGCCAGTTTGGCGAGCGCGTTGCTATGAATATGCCGTTACAAGGCAGCAGTGCAGACATCATTAAACTCGCTATGCTTGGCGTCGCTAGACGCATAAAAAAAGAAAACCTTAAATCTGAACTAATTTTGCAAGTTCACGACGAACTTATCATAGATGCGTTTGTTAGCGAAAAGGAAATGATTGAAAAAATTCTTACTGAAGAAATGGAGGGCGCTGTTAAACTTTGCGTTCCGCTTTTCGTTTCACCCGAAAGCGGAAAAACTTGGTTTGACGCTAAATAATTTATGAAAAAATTTAGAATGATAGCATTGACTGGCGGAATAGGCAGCGGAAAAAGCGCCGCGCTGAAAATTTTAAGCGATGCTGGATACAAAACGCTCTCTTGCGACGCTATAACTAACGAACTCTACGAACAAGACAAGATTAAGCGTAAACTTCAAAAACTTTTTCCAAGTGCAGTTAGTGGCAAAAAAGATTTAATCATTGACAGAAAAGCCATTTCCGCAATAGTTTTTAACGATAAGAAAAGGCTAGAAAAACTAACCGCGCTTATCACCCCGCGAGTACTAAAGGAAGTTAAAGGCAAGGCTAAAAAACTCGGCGGAGTAGTGTTCGTTGAAGTGCCTTTACTCTTTGAACGCAGTTACCAAAAACACTTTGATGCGGTTATCGTTATAATGCGAGACAAAAGGGCGCGCATTGAAAGCGTTAAAACGCGATCCAATCTCTCAGAAGAACAAATCATATCGCGTATGAATAATCAATTTGATTACGATACGGCAGACCTTAGTGATTACGCAGTAGTGTACAACAACGGCTCTTTGATATCCTTAAAAGAAAGCGTTTTGGGTATTGCCGCCTGTCTTGACGAATAAAAAAGTAACAAAAATAATAAAACGGTTGAGTTTTTTCTCAACCGTTTTTGTTTTTTATCTGTCTAATTTGAAAAAGAAATGCGTTTCACTTTCTTTATATTTTTTTAGTCCCAGTCGACCTATAAGGCGTGCAGACGGAATATTTTCTTTAAAACATCTTGACTTTAAGGTTTTCGCTCCTAAAATTTCAAAAGCGTATTCTTTTAGCGCCGTTGCACTCTCAAAAGCGAATCCTTTACCTTGACAATCTTTAAAGAACCTAAAACCCATTTCAACCCCGCCGACAAAATCAAAGTTGTGTAAAACCAGTTCTCCAACGAGTTTGCCGTTTTCTTTAACCGCAAAAGAAAATTCTTCCTTTTTCTCTTTCAATGCGTTTTGGAAAAAGTAAAAATATTCGGGCGTGGGTTTATTGTCGCCTAAATCTTCCCTATAATCATAACCCCACCACTTGTTTAGTTCTTCGTCAAGATAGAGTTTTTGATACGGTTCTTTATCTTCTTTTTGAAGTTCAGTTATGGTTAAGCGTTCGGTTTTTATTAAAACGGGTGCGGAAATTTTGTCAAAAAGCGTGGTTGCAGTTAAAAAGTTCTTTTCTTTAACTTCTATGGGTTGATATTGAAGTTTAGATATTCTAAGCCCTGTATCCCCGCAGTCTTCTTCGCGGTTGATTTTCTTTACGCCAGATACTGCAAACGCTTTTGCAAACTCTTGCGCCATAGTGGGATATATGCCTTCGTACTTAATTAAAGCCTTTTCGATATGAACGATGAGTGTGTCGCCGACAACTTCACCAACGGAAAAAGCAACTACTTTTCCGCCTATTTCAATAAGCCCGCCAACTTGACCGAGTTCAAACATGTTTTCAACCAAGTCAAACACCTTTTTTTGTTCAACCGCTTCAGACCAGCGCAAAAACTCGGTTTTGCTATTAAACTCATCCAAAAACTCTTTGATTTTAGAAAAATCTCCGCGTTCAATAACTTTGAAAGAATAATTTGGATATAATCTCTTGAATTTATTTACGTGATTTCTTTGCCCGCTAAACTTCTTTCCAGAATAAGTTTTGAACTTTTCCGCATCGTAAATATAATCACTCCAATCTCTATCATTATATATTTTAACCGAGTGATAACGCTTACTAAGAATTGCCGCAACTCTATTATCAAGACAGCAAAACTTAAGCGGCATATTGTTTTTTATGCAGTATTCTTCTATTCGACCAAGCGCACCGTTGATATCGCTACCCATAGGATAGTAAAACGCATCGCTATAATCGGGTGAAGTTTCCTTCATAATAAGCGTATCGTTATAAATAGCGTATTCTATAACGAACTCATCACCCCACATAAAGCGCACGCCTAAAGAAATATCGCAAAAAGACACTTCCGACCTTGATATATACGGCTCAATTACTTTAATATTTTTGTCTAACTTTTGTAATTCTATCATTTTACCAAACAAAAAGGGCGAGAAACGCGCCCTTTTTTAATTTTTATTTATTTCTTTTCTTCTTCAACAACGGCTTTCAAACTTGCAAGCAAGCCCGTTACGTTTTGAATTTCGCTGGGTACGATAATCTTGGTTGCATTGCCGTCCGCCATAATCTTCAACGCGTCGTAACCTTTCAAGGTAAGGTATGCAGCGTTGGGGTTAGCATCGTTGATAAGTTTAATTGCGTTAGCAGTACCTTCTGCTTCGGCAATTACCGCCGCCTTCTTCGCTTCCGCGCGTAAAATCATTGCTTCCTTTTCACCTTCAGCAACGAGAATACTACTTCTCTTTTCACCTTCGGCTTTCAAGATTGCTTCACGGCGTTCGCGCTCTGCTCTCATTTGTTTTTCCATGGCTTGTTGAATATCCTTCGGCGGAAGAATATTCTTAAGTTCCACACGGTTAATCTTAATACCCCACGGGTCAGTTGCTTCGTCAAGAATCATACGCATTTTGCTGTTTACGGTATCTCTTGAAGTAAGCGTTCCGTCAAGTTCTAATTCACCGACAAGGTTTCTAAGCGTGGTTGCCGTAAGGTTTTCAATAGCACGGATAGGATGTTCAACACCGTAAGTAAAGAGTTTAGCATCGGTTACTTGGAAGTAGACAACCGTGTCGATTTGCATGGTAACGTTATCTTTTGTAATAACGGGTTGGGGAGCAAAGTCTGCAACGCGTTCTTTCAAACTAATGGGGTTGCCAACCGCTTTATCAATGAACGGGAAAATAAAGTGGATGCCAGTGTGTAAAAGTCTATGGAATTTACCAAGTCTTTCTACAACTACTGCCGTTGATTGACGAACAATCTTAATTGATGAAATAATGATTACAAATGCAATCACTGCCAAAACTAACAAAACTACTAAAATTGGGGGCATAATTTTTCTCCTTATATATTGTTTTTATAAATTATTTTTTAATAGATTCTACTATGTATTTATTGCCTTTAAGCGATAAAACTTTAACAATCGTACCTTCGGCAATGCTTTCGCCTTGTTTTTCCGTGGTAACGTTCCACACGATATCGTTTATCTTTATAGTACCAGGCTTATTAAATTCAATGGAAGATAAAAGCGCAAATTCCTTGCCGATTGCCGAATCCGCGTTCGTGCGCGCATCGCCCTTGTTTAAGAATTTCATTACGATTTTTCTAAACGATACTAACAAAACAAACGAAAGAACTATAAACACGGGGAGAGAAATCATCCACGGTACGCCGCAAGCGGATAAGATTAAAGCAACAAGCCCGCCGCCAGCAAACCAAATAGAAACCATTTCGTTTGTGCAAAATTCAATCACAAGCGCAATCGCCGTTACTGCAAGCCAAGCGTAAATCCACATGTCGAATTTCTCCTTTTATTGTTTTTTATTGCTCTTAACAAACTCTAAAATATCGCTAAGTCTATCCAAATCATCGCGGGTATAATAATCGATGTAAATTCTACCCTTTTTGTCGTTGCCGATAGCGTTTACGCGAGTACCGAACACGCGTTGCATATCCACGATAAGTTCTTTTAACTCAGCAGAAAGTTCTTGTTTTGCTTTCTTTTTAGCCTTTTCTTCGGGTGGAGCAAAATACTCTTTGACTTTCTTTTCCACGTCGCGCACGGAAAGTCCGCCTTTAATCGCTTCTTCAGCAACCTTAACTTGTTCAGTTTGGGGGAGTGAAATAAGCGTTCTTGCGTGGCCCGCTGAAAGTGCACCGTTGGCAACGAGTTTAATAACTTCTTGTGAAAGGTTCAAAAGTCTTAAAGTGTTAGCGATTGCGGGGCGAGATTTACCAATTCTATCAGCAAGTTCTTCTTGAGTCATTCCGTAATCGTCCATAAGTGAGCGCATAGCGGTTGCCGCTTCGATAGGGTTAAGGTCTTCTCTTTGCAAGTTTTCGATAAGCGAGATTTCTTTGATTTGGCGTTCGTTATAATTTTTAATAATAACGGGTACTTTTTCTAAGCCCGCAATTTTACTTGCGCGGAATCTTCTTTCACCCGCAATAATCATATAGCGGTCGCCACTCTTGTTAACGATAATCGGCATAATAACGCCGTGCTTTGCAATTGATGCAGCAAGTTCGTTAAGCGCGGTTTGGTCAAAAACTTTTCTCGGTTGATTAGGGTTAGCAAAAATAGAAGAAATTTCTATTTCCGTAACGTTTTCTTTAGTTTCTTTTACAGGTTCTTCATCGAAAAGTAAACTTTTGCCGTAATCTTCTTCGGTTTCTGAAAATAATGCAGATAATCCTTTACCCAATCCTCTGTTTGGTTTCATCTCTACTTTCTCCGTAATTTATTTTTAATTTTTCTTTGCGGGTTGTCTTTCCAAAAATTCTTCGGTTAACGACAAGTAAGCCTTTGCGCCAGAGCACTTAGTGTCGTGGAGCATAATGGGCACGCCGTGGCTGGGCGCTTCCGCAAGTCTAATGTTTCTAGGAATAGCCGTTTCAAACACGCGCTTTCCAAAGAATTTTTTAATTTCCGCTGAAATTTGGCGGGAAATTATTGCGCGGTTATCACTCATCGTAAGCACCACGCCTTCAATTTTGAGTGCAGAGTTTAAATGCTTAACAACAAGTTTGATGGTGTTCATAAGTTGGCTTAAACCTTCTAATGCGTAGTACTCGCTTTGGATAGGAATTATAACCGTATCAGACGCCGCAAGCGCGTTGATGGTGAGAAGCCCAAGCGACGGCGGGCAATCGATAGTGATAAAATCATAACTGGATTTTGCTTTTTCCAACACACGCTTTAACACGTGTTCTCTATCTTTAATGTAAACAAGTTCAACTTCCGCACCCGCAAGGTCAATGTTTGACGGCAAAATGTCAAGCCCGTCAACGCAAGTTTTTACAACAGCGTCTTCGATAGGCATATCGTCAATCATAACGTTGTAAACAGAATGCTTAACGTCGCTTTTAGCAAAGCCTAAACCGCTGGTCGCATTACCTTGGGGGTCAAGGTCAACAACTAAACACTTATAACCCTTGGTTGCAAGGTATGCAGACATATTTACACAAGTAGTGGTTTTTCCTACGCCACCTTTTTGATTTGAAAAAGCAATTATTTTACCCATAATTCTCTCCTTAGCAAGTATTGCTCTTTATCCTTAAAGTTAATTATTCACCGTCTTTATTTTCGGTCTTTTCTTCTTTGTTTTCTTCAGTTTTTTCTTCGGGTTTTTCTTCGGGTTTGTCAGCAATTTCTTGTTCCGTCTTTGTTTTTTCGGGAACAATTACACTTTTTGCTGATTTCCTTTCAAAGGGGTTTTCTTGAAGAATATGCTCGTTTTCATCCATAAACTGCATAATCTCTTCAACCGTCTTGCCTTCCATAAGCAAGTCAACTTCTTCAGTGAAAATCGTTTCTCTCTCAACGAGAAGTCTTGCCATATTATCGAGCAAGTTTTTATTTTTTGACAACAACTTGCGAGCCTTTTGAAGTGCGGTGTCGATTATAATTCTAATTTCTTCATCGATGATAGCAGCAGTTTCTTCACTATAAGAAACGTGTGATGCCATATCTCTACCAATGAACACTTCCTTGTCAGAACCGTAAGAAATAGGACCAACCTTTTCACTCATACCCCACTCGGTAACCATAAGCCTTGCACGCTTAGTAACCATTTGGATATCACCAGATGCGCCCGCCGAGATATCTTTAATGATAAGTTCTTCGGCAACTCTACCACCGAGCGTCATAACTATATCGTCAAGAAGTTTAGCCTTAGTCAAGTGGTTATCATCGGTGTCAGGTCTAGTCATAGTGTAGCCCGCCGCTTGCCCACGCGGAATAATTGAAACTTCGTGTACGGGGTCGCAATTCGGAAGTAACCTTGCCAAGATAGCGTGGCCTGATTCGTGATAAGCAGTTATGCGCTTGTCGGTTTCAGTAACAAGTCGACTCTTCTTTTGCGGGCCCATCAATACTTTATTGATACCTTCGTAAAGGTCTTTGTTTACGATAAACTTTCTATTTGCCCTAGCAGCCAAGATTGCCGCTTCGTTCAAAAGGTTTTCAAGGTCAGCGCCAGAAAAACCGCTAGTCATTCTTGCAACCGTCTTAAAGTTAACGTCGGGTGCAAGGGGTTTGTTTCTTGCGTGAACTTTCAAAATTGCTTCTCTACCGCGAACGTCGGGAACGTTTACGTAAATTTGACGGTCAAATCTACCCGGTCTAAGTAACGCGGGGTCTAATATATCGGCACGGTTGGTTGCAGCCATAACGATAATACCGTCGTTAGTTTCAAAACCGTCCATTTGCACGAGAAGTTGGTTAAGCGTTTGTTCTCTTTCATCGTGGCCACCACCCATACCAGTACCACGTTGACGACCTACTGCATCGATTTCGTCAATAAAAACGATACACGGCATGCTTTTTTTAGCAACGTCGAACAAATCTCTTACTCTCGATGCACCCACGCCGACGAACATTTCAACGAAGTCAGAACCGCTAATAGAGAAGAACGGAACACCCGCTTCGCCAGCAACTGCTTTCGCAAATAAAGTTTTACCCGTTCCTGGAGGCCCTACCAAAAGTACGCCCTTAGGAATTCTTGCGCCAAGGTCGGAGAACTTTTTGGGATTTTTAAGGAAGTCGACAACTTCAGCAAGTTCCGCCTTTTCTTCTTCTGCGCCAGCAACGTCGGTAAATCTACTCTTAATATTATGGTTTACGCGCGCGTTGGTTTTTGCAAAATTCATTGCGCTCTTCGTTCCGCCTTGAGTTTGATTCATAAGCAAGAACAAAATGATTACGGCAAGAATTGTTCCACCAATCGGAAGTAACGACGACCAAATAGCACCAGCGTTAGGATCGGTATAGTCAAAATCAATACCAACCGCTTCCATACGTTTTTCCAACGCATCAACGGAACTGCTTGCTCTAGAATAATTTGTAAGAAATCTAAGCGTCGTGGTCCTTCCACTTTCTAAATTGATTAAAATATCAAATTCAACAACGTAATTGTCAAACATAACGTTTTTAATCATAACTGAGTTATAAGAATACTTACCAACCGCGTTTTTAAGACTTGCAGCATCAGCATTTTCAAAATCGCCTTTTAAAATTACACCATCTTGTTGATGATTACTATATACAGCAGAATAGAACTCAGAGTAATTTACTTCAATGCGCTTATTCATACAGTTCATAACCGAAAGCGCACCGATTACCAATACGATAATAACAAGAACTATCCATATACCTTTGGACTTTTTCGTTTTCAAAATATGGTCTCCTTTAATATGATTTACCCATATAGTATACACAATTAAGGTTAAAAAAACCTTGAAGGCAAAAATACGGGATTTTTTAGTATATATTTACTTATATAGTATACTATATTCTTCAGTAAATTACAATAGATTTTAAAGATTTTTTAGTCGAAATTGTAAATAATTTTTTAAAATTTTAAACGGCGCATAAAATTTTATCTTGCGCTAGCGCATTTTGTTGTCTTAAGCGTATAAATACGCAAAATATTTAGCGCGCAAAAGATTAAACAACGTGCAAAATATAGCTTTTTTTATTTTATTAAAATTAGATAAATTTGCTAAAATATTACTTGTGTAGAAAATAAAAATATATACCCCACCCAAGTCAATTGCAACTAAAAATTTACTTTTATATAAAATTAAAACCTTAAAATGTTATAAACAAAGCCCCAAAATAGCCAAATAAAAATTGTCATTTTAACGCTCTGAGACGGAATGACCAAATTTTTTGCCGGGGATTTTTAACAGCCATTTTGTGTGAGAAAGTCGATTTTTTTATTGCTGTTTTTGTTTTTTATTTATATAAATAGAGCCAGAAAAAACATAGGATAAAGAACGTCAAAAAACATCAGACAAACCTATTTTGACTATATTAGCAAAGAATGTTATTAAAATTTGCGAAATTTTATAATATAATTAAGCAAATTCGACACGCGCTAAAGTAAATTTTATTAATATATAGCATTTTTGTTTCACGTGAAACTTTTAAAATTTAAATTACAAAACACAATGTTTCACGTGAAACAATGCAGATAATAACAATATTCTGTGTTTCACGTGGAACATTTAAAATAAAAGAAAAACCATATAAAATATATGGTTTTTCACAAAAATTGGTTAATTATGCTTGTTTTACAATGTTTTTTACGAATTCTGTAATATCTGCAACGGAAATTGAATTAAGAATTAACTTAAATAAACTTGCGTTTTGGATAAATGCAGTAAAAGTTGTTTCAGGAATTAATGCGTAAATATCTTGAATGAAACCAATAGGCAATATACCTAAGAGCATAATTGCAAGTTCTAAATAAATAAAACCACCAAGTAAACCAATCGCAAGCCCTAAAAATCTATCTATTTGTTTTAAAACTGGGAGCGCAAAGATATTTTTTACAAGCGCTGAAACAATTGCAAATATAATCTTGAAAATTATAAATAAAAGTATCGCCACAACAATCATAACTAAATAGTATGAGAATGTCGGTCCGATAATTTCATTGAGAGTTACGTCGAGCGGAATAGAAGCATCGTTTGCAAAAGATTGAATAATAGGCAATAATAATCCGCCAAGACCAAGATCGCCTAAACCTTTTTCAGATGCTTGCGCTAAGGTTGTATTCATAAGTTCTTCGCCAAACACTTTGTTAAGAACACCAGCCAACTTATCAGTAACTGATGTAACCAACCCGAACTGGCCTTCTAAGAAGCCAGTAACGCCGGCGCATAGCAAAACTGCAAGTAAAAGACTTACAATTGTGCCAAAAACTTTGAAAAATAGTTTAGCAAAACCGTTTGCAAAACCAATAAGCGCAAACACAAGAACAAAAACGATCGCTACTACGTCGACAGCCAACGGTGTAACGTTAGTAAGCAATAAATTCATAATATGTTCCTTCTTGTATTTTTGTTAAGTTAATAATAGCACAAAATAGAAATAATGTCAAAAATTATTTGTCAATATTAAAAATTTGTTATAATTGAATATTTTTGGGTAAATTTGGGAATAAAAGCCATATAATCAAATAAAAGAGAAAAATATGGAAAATTATTCGTTCAACATATATAACAATTACTGCTCTAATGGTATATGTGCAGCATTAGACACCTTAAACAAAAATAAAGTAAATCCAGTATTTATTTGTATCGGAAGTGATTTAGTGTTAGGTGATAGCCTAGGCCCACTTGTTGGAACTTTTCTAAAGGATAAAAATATACCTAATTATATATATGGCACGTTAAAAGCACCTATAACCGCAAAAGAAGTTAATTATGCGGGAGAATTAATTGAAAACACCCACCAAAACTCAATTTGTATAGCAATAGATGCTGCTGTTGGAGAAGCAGGTGATATAGGACTGATTAGAGTTGTAGACAAAGGTCTAAAGCCAGGACTTGGTGTGAATAAAAACCTAAACCAAATAGGAGATATAAGCATAATCGCAGTCGTTGCCGAAAAGTCTTTAAGAAATGAATCGCTTTTAAATTTAACTAGATTAAATCTTGTTTATAAAATGGCAAAAGAGATATCAAACGGCATTGAAAAACATCTAAAGAACATAACAACTTACAACGATCAGCAAAACGAAAAACTATATGGCGCATAAATTTTAGAAACAAAAAATTCTTTGCGCCATCCCAAATTTTATCTAATAAACAAAAAAGCACACTTAAGTTTAAGTGTGCTTTTTTAATTTGTTTTAATTATTAAAGAAGGTTAATTGAATAATCAATTCTTCTTAAAGTTTCTTCCTTGCCTAAAATATCAGCAACTTCAGTTGCGCCACCAGCCGTTGATTCTTTACCAGTTATAGCAATTCTGGTAATCCATAAAAGGGCTTGCTTTTTAATTTCAAGTTTTGCTGAGAGTTCTACAAGAGCGGTAAACAATGCTGAATTTGACCATTCGGGTAAGGACAACAAAACTTCTTTTATCTTCGGTAAAATTTCTTTTGCTAAAGCGGCTGAAGATTTTTGTTTTTGATTTTCAAATAAAGATAAGTCGTATTTATCAAATTCTTCCAAAAAGTCAACCTTTTCAGCAATTTCAGAGAAGATTTGAACTCTACCTTTTGCTAATGCTAGAAGTTTATCTTCGTCATACTTACCGTAAGCCTTACTCATTTTTAAGAATTCGTAAGCCTTTACCTTAAATTCTTCAGCGGTCATTTCTTTAATATATTCGCCGTTAAGCCACTTCATCTTGGTTTCATCAAAGATTGCAGGGGACTTGCCGATGCCTTCTAGTGAGAAGTTTTGAACAAGTTCATTTAAACTCATCTTTTCAACGTTACCCTTAGGACTCCAGCCCAAAAGCGCGATGTAGTTTACAATGGCTTCTTTAGTATAACCTTTTTTAATGAAATCTTCATAACTAGCGTCGCCATTACGCTTGCTAAGTTTATGTTGAGCATCCTTCATAATCGGGGGGAGATGAATATAAACGGGGCGTTCCCAACCATATGCATCATACATGAGGTTATATTTAGGAGTTGATGAAAGATATTCGATGCCGCGGATAACGTGGGTAATACCCATTAAGTGGTCGTCGATAACGTTCGCAAAGTTATAAGTAGGCATTCCGTCACTCTTAATTAAAATGCCGTCTTCAATATCCTTATAATCCACGCTAATTTCGCCGTAAACCAAGTCATCATAACTGCCAACGCCTTCGGCGGGCACGTTTTGACGGATAACGTAAGGTTCTCCAGCGGCAATTTTAGCCTTAATTTCTTCTTTAGAAAGTTTCAAACAATGCTTATCATAACGCATATTGCCAGCATCGTCTTTTAAGGTTTCAATTCTTTCGGGCGTACAAAAACAATAATAAGCACCGCCAAGTTCAACCAACTTTTCAGCGTATTCAGTATAGATAGACTTTCTTTCGCTCTGAACGTACGGTCCATAATTTCCGCCAACGTCTGGACCTTCATCATACATAATACCAGAATCGCGCATAGTGTCGTAAATAATCTGCACAGACCCGTCAACGTATCTTGCAGTGTCCGTGTCTTCAATTCTCAAAATAAAATCACCGTTATTCATTTTAGAATAAAGGTAACCGTAAAGCGCAGTACGAAGCCCCCCAATATGTAAATAACCAGTTGGACTGGGAGCAAAACGCGTTCTTACTTTTTTCATAATATTTCTCCTTGTTCGTTCAAAATAAAATTAAGGTCGGCAACTTTTTTGATTTCATCAAGCCTACCATCACCATTATAACTGTAAACGTCTTCATCAGGTGAGACGATAAAGTGGTCAACAAGCCTAACGCTGTGCGCACAGCATAAAAGGTTAATCTTTTTGGTTGTAATATCATCCATATGACTAGGTTCAACGTAACCACTAGGATGATTATGAGCAATAATCGCAAAACTAGGTTTATGCAAAGCAAAAGCCTTGGCAATTTCTGGAATGTCGGCGGAAACTTTTTCAGGCTCTTTGTCACAAAATTCGATAGACGTAATTAATTTATAACGTCTATCAAGCAAGTATAGTATGAATGTTTCAACCGGCTCACCTTTAAATTGCTTAACCAAAACTTCCTTAACACTGCCCGCATTTGACATAAGCGGTTTAACTTTCTCTCTTCCTTTAATAGCGTTTAAGAACTTACCGTTAAGCGCAATTGCGCAAGCGGTTTTTTCGCCTATTCCGTCAACAGACTTAAGTTCTGCAACCTTCGCTGAAAACACTTTATCTAATGAGCCGAACGCCCTAAGCAATCTATGAGCAATTTCATTAGTGTTTTTGCGTGGAATAAAATAGAACAACATAAGTTCCAAAAGTTCGTGATCGGAAAAAGCATCTGCATTAGCAAGAAATTTATTATATAATCTTTCGCGATGTCCCGCGTGTAAATCTTCGCCTTTCTTCATAAAAATATTTTAACACAAAACGCCGAAAAAACAAAATAAATACGTTAAACTTAAAGCATTTTGTATACAATATTCTTAAAATTATAGTATAATATTGATATAATGATATATACGGGTGCGTTATATGCAAAACTATTCAGCATTTTTACAAGACCTTAAAACGCTTATATCTTTCAAGTCGACAGCCGCTCCCGCGGAAGAAAATGCTCCTTTCGGCAAGGAAAACCTAAAAGCATTAGAATTTTTCTTGAAAAAGGCACAAGATTTTGGCTTTGAAACCATCAATTACGACAACTATGCGGGCGAAGTCTGCTTTGGCAAAGGTGAAGAACTCGGCATTATCGGACATTTAGACGTTGTTCCTACTGGCATTGGTTGGGATAGTGACCCGTTTGAACTAGTTGAAAAGGACGGATATTTGTTTGCAAGGGGCATCATGGACGACAAAGGCCCGTGTTTACTTGCGCTTTACGCCTTGAAAGAACTTAAAGATAGCGGTATAAAGGTAAATAGAAAGTTCCGATTGTTTGTTGGCTGTAACGAAGAATCAGGCTGGCGTGATTTCGAATACCTAAAAACAAAAGCCACTATGCCTAAGTATGGTTTCTCTCCCGACGGCAACTTTCCAGTAAGTTATGCTGAAAAAGGTGTTACCGTTGTAAGTTTTTCTATCCCTAAACTTAAAAAATTCCATAGCATTAGTGGCGGAACTGTTATAAACGCCGTTTGCGACTATGCGTGCTGCACTGCTATAAGCGACGGAATTGATAGTGAATTACTTGCAAAACACGGCTTAAAGTTAAGCGAAAATAGAATAGAGAGTTTTGGCAAAGCCGCCCACGGCTCTACGCCGCATTTAGGCAAGAACGCTCTAAAACCGCTCTTTTCATACTTTTTAGATATGGGCGAAGACGTTAAAGATTTTTACGACTTCGTTTTATGCGACAAGAAAAATATTAGTGATATTAAAAATGAGCAAGGTAACGTTACCATCTCTCCTGATTTAATTACCGAAACTGATGATAAAGTTATAATATCTTGCGATTGCAGAATTCCCGCACCTATTGACCCAAAAGATATCTATAAAATTTTTGATACTTTCGGCATTGATTACTCTTTCAAGAGCCACCACGAACCTATGATGGTTGATAAGGACGGTTGGTTTGTTAAAACCCTTTCCAACGCTTATAATGAAATTATGGGTAAGTGTAAACCCCCAGTATCTATGGGCGGCTCTACTTTTGCAAGGTGCTTTGAAAAGGGCTGCGCGTTCGGGCCCGACTTCAAAACTTACGACACCAATATTCACGACGCTAATGAAAAGGTTAAAAAAGAAGACTTATTTAAGGCTTACGAAATATATAAAAAGACAATTTTTGACCTTGCCAAATAAAAGGATAAAGCATAAAACCGTTGCAAAAAACTGCAACGGTTTCGTTTTTTTATGACATTTTGTTCTTTTTTACAACATTTTTCAGCCTTTCCTAACATAACAGTGGTTTTATTAAGGCATCACCGAAAAAAATGCTTGTGGGTGAGAGCAAACGGGACATTTTTCAGGCGCGGTTAAACCTTTATGACGATGTCCGCAATTTGAACATTGCCACCAAACTTCCTTTTCAGAACTAAAGCACTTGTCGTTTTTAACACACTCTAAAAGTTGCTTATACTTTTCTTCGTGCTGGCGCTCAATTGCCGCAACACCGTCGAAAATTTCCGCAATATCGTCAAACCCTTCTTCGCGCGCGGTCTTAGCAAAGTCGGCGTAAAGAACGGTCCTTTCAAAGTTTTCAAGGTCGGCGGCATCTTTTAGGTTATCTTCCGTGCCTGCTATACCGTGGAACAACTTAAACCAAACCTTAGCGTGCGCTTGCTCGTTTAATGCGAACTGAGTAAAAATTTTAGAAATTTGCTCGTAACCGTCCTTTTTTGCTTGTTCGGCGTAAAAAGTATACTCGTTAAAAGCGCCAGACTCTCTTAAATAAGCCGTTTGCAAGTTTTCTTGTGTTTTTGACTTTTTATCTTTCATAAAATACTCCTTATAAATTAGTCTTTAGGTTAATTTTTGCCAAAAACATCAAAAGCAATACTAATTTTGTTGTATATTTTTCATTTTTAATATATAATATCGGTATAAAATCTATTAAAAGGCGATTAAAATGAAATTTGACGTGGAACTCGTAGGCAAAATCGGCTCGATGGCGCTTATCGATAAAGAGAGCAATATGCTCGATTATACGCTTATCGCAAGATTATCAAGCGAACTTAAGCCCGGTTATATTTGGGTAACCAGCGGTGCGGCTGAAACGGGTAGACTTGATTACATCAAAAGAAACGGCAAGGAACTTAAAGGCACGGTTGAAGACGTAAAAACCGACTACGCTGCGCAAGGTCAGTCTATTTTGATGTCAACTTACCGTCAATACGTGGACGCAAAATACTCTATCCGCCAAGTTTTGGTTGAACACCAACACTTTAACGACGAGCAAAAGCGCGAACACTTAAAAGCAATGCTGCTTCGCTGCAAAGAACAAAACGCTATCCCTATTATTAACTATAACGACGCAATCTCTACTGAAGAAAGCCGCCGTTTTGAAATTCAATCGCTTAGAAAAAAGAGCAAAAAGGTTGTTGAGTGCGTGGATAATGATGAAACCGCATCACAAATCGCTTGCTTAGTTAAGGCTGAAACCTTGCTTATTTTAACCAGTGCCCAAGGCATTTATCGCGACAGCAAAAACCCCGACACTTTGATTAGTGAAATCAGTGGCAAGGATACTGAAGAAGTATTGCAAAACATCACCGAGTGTGAAAATTACTGCAACGGTGCATCTCGTGCGGGCGCAAACGGTGCAAAAGCCAAACTTGAATACGTTAAAGAAGCGGTTAAAAACGGAACGAAAGTTATAATTGCATCTGCAAAATACTCTATTAAAGACATTTTGTCAGGCAAAGCAAAAGCAACGCGCATCGGCGTAAGATAATTTAACTATTAAAACCAAAAAAGAGAGCAAAATGCTCTCTTTTTTGTTACTTTGTTGATACTTTGCAAAAATATCATTTTCACCGTTGAAAAATCGTTAATTATATTATATAATGATTATAGAAAATGATAAGGAGAAACTTATGTACTGTAAAAATTGTGGCACACTTATCGGAACGGAAGATGATTTTTGTTTAGAGTGCAAAAGTAAAATAAATAAAAGAAAAAAATCTTCTCTATTTTTAGCAATTTTATCCGTTGTAATGATTCACTTAGCGGTGATTCTTTGTGCTGCGGGACTTTTTTTAGCCCTTTATGCTTTGTTTGCTATGAGTCAAACACTTGCAAACATTTCTATGCTTCTTGCAGTTCTTGCATTCTTAAGTATAATGGCAAGTGGTGTTTTAGGACTAATAAGTATAATAAATTACGCAAAGTCTAAAAAAAGTGGTGTAAAACTTCCCACCGCCGTTTTCGTGCTAGGGCTTATTTCCACAATCGAAACTTCAATTCTTATAATATATGAAGTTTTTTATATAATTTATTATTTATTAGTTTAAAAGAGAGCAAAACGCTCTCTTTTTTTGTTAAATTTTAATCATTTTAAAATATATCGTATAACGAAAACTTTTCGCTTGTTATTTGCTTGACTTTTTTATCCGTTTAGAGTGATAATTTATAGCGTAATAAATTATTAAAAGGGAAGTAAAAAGTCGTGAAAAAGAAGTTAAATTATTCTTGGGTAATGATAGTTCTTTGCTTTTTAATCGTTTGCGTAACGCTTGGGCTTTGTTCAAGTGGCAGAACGATGTATCTTACGGCAATAACCGATGCGTTAGGGTTTAAGCGCAGTGCGTTTTCACTAAACGACACATTCCGTTTCGTTACAACTACAGTCGTAAGTTTGTTTTTTGGCCCGTTGGTAAATAAATTCGGACCTAAAAAACTTATTTGCGCAGGATTTATTTGCTTAATTGCTTTCGCGCTTATAAACTCGGTTGCAACTGAACTTTGGATGTTTTATGTTGGCGGCGTTCTTCTCGGCGTTGGTCTTGCTTGGACAACAACCACTATGATGAGTGCTGTGGTAAACATTTGGACTAAAGAAGAACATAAAGGCAAGGTAACCGGTGCAATTTTATCAGCAAACGGTTTTGGCGGCGCAGTTGCCGTTCAAATTTTAACGCCTATCATCTTTGAAGAAGGCAACCCCTTTGGTTATAGAAATTCTTACACCTTGGTTGCAATCGTTCTTGCAGCAGTGTTAGCACTCGTTATAATCTTCTTTAGGGATAAACCTAAGGGCGCTGAAAACGTCAAAATTGAAAAGAAACAAAAAAAGGCACGCGGTCGCGGTTGGGTTGGTATGGAATATAAAGATATTCTTAAAAAACCATATTTTTATCTCGCTTGCATTTGCATCGCGTTTACGGGCATGGCTTTGCAAGGTCTTGGGGGTATAACCGTTCCGCATATGTACGACCTTGGCATTGATAAACAACTTGTTGCAACAATTTCTTCATTCAGCAGTATTGTAGTAATGTTCACAAAGTTCTTAACAGGTTTTATTTATGATAAAAAAGGCATAAAAGTTACTATGAATATTTGCCTTGCTTGTTCGTTCGTTTCACTTATCGCGCTCGTTTTCGTTACCAACACACCGTTCGGGATTGTGCTTGCGTTCAGTAGAATGGTTTTTGCCGCTATTGCGCTTCCGCTTGAAACGGTAATGTTGCCACTTTATGCAAGCGAACTTTTTGGCAATAAGAATTTTTCAAATATCGTTGGTATATTCTCTGCCGTAAACTATGCTGGTTTTGCCTTTGGTGCACCGCTTGCAAACGCAATCTTCGATATTTTTGGCAATTATAATTACGCTTTTATTTTGTTCGCAGCACTAATGATTTTCGTTACTATAACAATGCAATTTGTTGTTAGAGCAGCAAGAAAAGATAGAAAAATTATAGAAGAAGCAGAAGCCGCTCTAGAAGCGACTGAGAGCGAAGTTGTAGCATAATAAAAACTTTTTCATTACTTATACTAAGGGGTAGCAAATATTGCTATCCCTTTTTTTATTTTGTCGAAATTATAATAATTTTGTATAAAATATAAAATAGCGCACACAATAATATCAAGGGGAGGGAATTATGAGAGATAAAAAGAAGAACAAAACGACCGGCAAAAGTCAAAATCAAGGCGCGAAGAATTGTAAGTAATAAATCTTTTACAAGCAATTTCGACGCACAAGGTTCTTATACGGGTGTAGATCCTTTTGATAAGTATGAAATACCCGTTCAAGATGCCGACGATTTGTAATCGGTATAAATAAAATCTTTTAATTAAAGAACCTTATTTGGCTAAAATTAAAAGCCAAAAAAAGATAAAGGACGGTTAACCTTTTAAAGATTAAGCGTCTTTTTTCTTTACAAAAGTAAAAAAATGATATATAATAGAGTTCCTTTTAAGACAGTTATACGGTCGCGGGGGCAGGGAGAGCCTGTCAATGAGGAAAGTCCGAGCGTTTTAGAAACAGGGTGCCGGAGAAATCCCGGTGAAGGTGACTTTAAGGAAAGTGCAACAGAAAACAACCGCCTATTTTTAGGTAAGGATGAAAAGGTGCGGTAAGAGCGCACCGCCCGTGCGGTAACGCATGGGGCAACTGTAAACCCCACCCGACGCAAGATTGACAAACCTTTTCACAAAGGGAGTTTCACCGAAAGGGTTTAACAAATATCGCTGGGGGATATTGGTAACAATATTCGTAGATAAATGACCGTACACGACAGAACTCGGCTTACAGATTGTCTTAAAAAGATATGCGCCCGATAAGGCTAAACCTTATCAGGCGCTTTTTATTTGCTTGTTTTATATTATCTTAAGAGTATGTTCATATAAAAAGCCCGTTTTGGTTGGGTATTTTTGGGTAAAACTTTCGCTTACAACTAACTTTCCTAAATTCATTTCCCCCTTAAATACTTGAACGTATCTAGTATTGTCTTGGGTGACAAAAAACCTATTATGATAACCTATTTGTTCCATTGAATAAAGCTCTGTTTTTTTTACAACTTCATCGTTTTTATTGCGTTCTATAATGACGATAGGTTCAAATTCGTTATAAAAATTCACACCAAAGTCTACGTTGCGTATCTTTCTTGCAACTTTATATGCATCTTGATAATACCCCCAATCAATAACGTCTATCTTTATTTCTTGGTGATTTGTGTAGCCATAATCTTTTCTTTCATGTACGTCAAACAGTTTATAACCTTTTTCACTGTTATCTATCACGTACACATAAATTGTATCGACGGAGCTATCAACACTTACTGCAATACCTTTAGCTTCTTCTACTACTTGGTCGGTTACAGTTGATTTCCATCTTGTCCTTACATTGCTCTTCGAAAGCACCCAACTACTTCTATCAATGTTTTGTAATCTTACATTTTTGGCAGTTCCAACAACGTAATAGGGGTATTTGTATTCTGTTTTACGCCAAACGTTGTTGTCTAAATAAGATTCTTCGTAGTGATATCCTAATTCTGGGCAATAAATGGGCACTTTATCTCCCGTATATTCTTCAGTTGACAAGAAAAATCCGTAAATTAACGGTTGCCCTTCCACGTAATCGTCCACTATATCAATTCTTTTAATTTCACCGTCGTTAGAAAAATTTAGTTTACTTGGCACGTAAGTAACGTATAATTTATATCCCGTTTGAATACTGTCAAGATATCTATAATTACCTATCTTGTCATAGCAGTGAATTTTATCGTTACGATTAATTTCCGTTTCAAAAGCGTATATAGACGGCACTTCGCTAGTAATTTTAATAGTTTCGCCATCCACAGTTGCCCAACAATAGGCATAATGCAATTCTTCCTTTTCGTTTAAGTTATATAGAACAAGCGCGAATATTCCCGACAATATTAAAACCACGCTTAAAAGAATTATAAAAATTGCTTTCGTACTCTTTTTTTGCTCTTTTATATTGTTATTATTGTCAATGGTTAGCGACCTAAGTTCCTTTTCGTCAATCAATTCTTCTAACGGAATATTTAACTCGCTTGATAGTTTTTCTAAAAGTTCGTTACTCGGAAGTCCCCTTCCTTGTTCCCATTTTGCGACGGTCGACCTTGACACAAAAAGTTTATCGGCTAACTCTTGTTGGGTGATATTATTCTTTTCTCTATATGCTTTAATCTTTTCGCTAAGTCTCATAAATATCTCCTTTCATCAATATCATTATACAAAAAAACCGTTTGCAATTCAATACCTATTAGCGACACTTTTATTAAGTATCATAAAATCATCAAAAAAAGAGAGCAAATTTGCTCTCTTTTTCATTTATCTTTTCAAATATACCATTAAAACGGCGATATCAGCGGGGGATACCCCAGAAATTCTGCCCGCTTGACCTAAGTTTTCGGGGCGGATTTTATCAAGTTTTTGTCTTGCTTCAATTCTTAAGCCTTGTATTGACATATAGTCGATATCTTCGGGAAGAAGTTTTTCTTCTAATTTTTTAGCCTTTTCAATTTGGTCTAAACCCTTTTGCAAATAACCTTCGTATTTAGCATCAATTTCAACCGTGTCGATAATCTCTTTTGATATACCGTCAAAACCGCCAAAGGTTTCCACAACTTCTTTTAAGGGTATTCCACGCCTTACAAGGTCAGCAAAAGACAGCGCCGTGTTGGCTTTTTGGTAACCATATTTAGCAATAAGTTGTTCACAGTCCTTAGGTTTAACCAAGGTTTCCATAATAGAAGTTGCTTTTGTGTACTCGGCAACGCGTTTTTGGTAAACGGCGTATCTCTCGTCGGTTACAAGCCCAGCCTTTCTACCCTTTTCAGTAAGTCTAAAGTCGGGGTTATCTTGTCTAAGCACTATACGGTACTCAGCGCGGCTGGTCATCATGCGGTAAGGCTCGTTCGTTCCCTTAGTAACAAGGTCGTCTATAAGTACGCCTATATAACCGTCGTCGCGTGATAAAATAAGGGGGGCTTCGCCACGCATTTGAAGTGATGCGTTTAAGCCCGCAATCAACCCTTGCGCCGCCGCTTCTTCATAACCGCTTGTGCCGTTAATTTGCCCAGCGGTATATAAACCTTTAATCTTTTTATACTCTAGCGTGGGGTAAAGGTCAAGTGAATCAATGCAGTCGTACTCAATAGCGTACGCGTAGCGCATAATTTCACAATTCTCTAACCCCTTAACCGTGCGGTACATAGCCTTTTGCACGTCGTGCGGGAGAGAAGTAGACATACCTTGCACGTAAATTTCGTTGGTGTCAGCACCTTCTGGCTCTAAAAAGAGTTGATGGCGTTCTTTATCAGAAAATCTAACCACCTTATCTTCAATTGACGGGCAATATCTCGGTCCAGTACCTTTAATAAGTCCACCGTATAAGGGAGAGCGGTGTAAGTTCGCTCTGATTATATCGTGGGTTTGTTCGTTGGTGTAAGTTAAATAGCACGGCGTTTGCTTTTGTGGAACGCGTTCGCTCATAAAACTGAACGGATAAATATCAGTTTCGCCTTCTTGAATATCAAGAACGGAAAAATCAATAGTTCTTGCATCAACTCTTGCGGGTGTTCCCGTCTTAAATCTTCTAACGGTAAAGCCCAACTTAATAAGGTTTTCGGTCAAGCCGTTTGCAGCAGATTGAAAGCCGTTAGGTCCAGAGTTTTGTCTCCATTCGCCCGCAATTATGCTACCGTTAAGATATACCCCAGTCGCAACGACCACTGCTTTACACTCTAAAACCCCGCCGAAAGAAGTTTTTACACCGGTAACGCATTTGTTTTCTTCGTCAACGATAATTTCTACCGCTTCACCTTGAAGAATTTTTAAGTTAGGGGTGTTCTCCAAGGTCTTTTTCATTATGGTGTGATAATAATTTTTATCTTCTTGCCCACGGAGAGATTGCACCGCAGCACCTTTACCGCGGTTGAGCATTCTAATTTGAAGTAACGCGTTGTCAGCGTTAATACCCATTTCACCGCCGAGCGCGTCGATTTCACGAACGATTTGACCTTTAGCCGTGCCACCGATAGAAGGATTGCACGCCATAAAGGCTATACTATCTAAGTTTAGAGTAAGTATAGCCGTATTAAAGCCCGTTCTAGCAAGGGCAAGTGCCGCTTCGCAACCAGCGTGTCCCGCGCCGATTACAACAGCATCAAATTTTCCTTCAATAAAATGGTTCATAATTTATAGTAAAATATTTATTTTTTGTGTTTTTTTCAAGCGCAACCGCTTAAAACCCGTTTTAAGGGTTTAGATACAAGCGTGGCAAGGCTCTTTTTCCTTTTTAAGCCATAGATGCAAGTTATACTTGTTCTTAACTTGTTTTAAGGGTGAAGAAGCAAGTTAAGCAAGGCTCGTGAAGTGTTTGGGGTGAGATTAACCTTTTTGGTTATCGAAGTCCAAACACAAAGCAGTAACGCAGCATAACGCCGCTTATTCGCACTTAAAAATTATTGTTTGAGTAACATCTTTTTGATGTCGTTAACTTCAACCGAAAGTTTATTATCAGTTTTCATTTGTTTGTCGATTTTATCACGCGCGTAAATTACGGTTGCGTGGTCTCTGCCAAAGAAGTTACCTACGGTTACTTGGGGGAGAGTCATCATATCGAGAATTAAATACATAGCAACTTGGCGAGGAAGAACGAATTCTTTATTCTTCTTTTTACCGAGCATATCGTTTTTAGATATTTTATAGAAGTTGCACACGCAAGTAATAATATCTTCGGCTTGTAATTCTTCTTGTTTTTCGCCCGCGCTTTCCTTTAGAGCATCGTTTACAAGGTCGATCGTAATGGGCTTTTCGTGAAGTTTAGACGCAAAAATAACTTTTGTAAGTTTACCGATAAGTGAACGGATATCGCCGTCGCTCATTTCAGCAATATACGCTAAAACTTTGATGTCCACAACGCACTTCTTTTCTTCAGCCTTTCTTTTTAAGATAGCAATACGCGTTTCCACGTCAGGCGTTTGAACGTCGGCAAGAAGTCCGCCTTCAAAACGAGTGCGAAGTCTTTCTTCCAAAAGTTCAATTTCGTGCGGGGGACGGTCAGAAGTTAAAACGATTTGCTTGTTCTGTGCAACGAGTTCGTTGAAAGTGTTAAAGAACTCGGTTTGAGTACTTTGTTTTTTAGCAAGAAATTGAACGTCGTCGATAAGCAAAACGTCCACGTTTCTATACTTTCTTCTAAAATCCGCAGGAGTAAGTTTACCCTTAGATAAACTTTCCACCATTTGGTTAGTAAAATGTTCGCAAGTAACGTATAAAACCTTTAGGCTTGGGGTGTGAAGTTTAAGGTAGTTGGCAATAGCCATAAGTATATGGGTTTTTCCTAAGCCCGTGCCACCGTAAATGAATAAGGGGTTATACGCGTCGCCAGGGTTTTCAGCAACTGCTTTTGCGGCAGCGTAAATGAACTCGTTAGAAGAACCTACTACGAACGAGTCAAAAGTAAACTTGGGATTAATGGGAGAACCGGGGATTTCTTCCGCTTCATCATTAGCGCCGTATTGCTTTAAGTAATCTTCTCTATCAGCCGCAACAACCACTTCAAAATCGTTTACGAAAGTGCCACTTTTTAAAAGTGCTTCTCTAATCTTGCCGCCGATAGCCTTATCGCTAACGGTGTCCGCAAAAAGTTGGCTCTTCGTGCAGAGAACGATTTTATTGCCTTTCATATCCACGGGCTTTAATTGCTCGATGTAAGTTGAATAGGCGATAGAACTAACCGCCCTTTCCAGTTCAGGAAGGAAGGTTTGTTCCCATAAAATCTCATAATTTTCTTTTTCCATATACTCTTATCCTTTTTATCAGTTGCATTTAAGTAAAAAACATTATATAATATTTTTAAATTAAAATAAAGTTATTCGGGCAAATTTTTTAAAATTTTTATTTTTTTATGTTTATTCACCATTTATCCTTAAAAAACTTCCGCAATTACACGGAAGAAAATATAACCTTTACCGAAGGCGTAAATCTTTTAACGGGTGCAAACGCTCAAGGTAAAACCAACGCCGCCGAAGCAATCTTTCTTCTTTGCACGGGGTATTCTCCGCGCGCAAACAAAGATAAACTGGTTATCAAGAACGGTTGCGAAAAGGCTGAAATCGAAGGCGCGGCAACTTCTCAGTACGGCGAAGTTAAGGTTAAAATAGAGTTTAACAAAAACGATAAAAAATCTATTTACGTAAACGGCATGCAAGTTTTGCGCATAGGTGAAATCTTGGGTAATATCAACAGCGTGTTCTTTAACCCCGCGGAACTTAAACTCGTTCAAGAAAGCCCCGAAGATAGGCGTAGATTTTTAAACGTTTCGCTCTCGCAAATGTCTAAAAGTTACTTTTACGCCCTTCAACGCTATAACAAAATTTTGTCGCAAAGAAACAATTTACTCAAAGACCCAGATACCTTCCTTATCCGTGAAACTTTGCCTATCTGGGACGAGCAATTAACCCGCCAAGCCGCAAAGATTATCAAGGCTAGAAATGAGTTCTTGGCGGAAATTTCGCCCATTGCTGAAGAAAAACACGCATATCTTACCGATAACGCGGAAACCTTAAAGATGAAGACGGAAAGCGGTTATTACGGTTCGGAAGAAGATATTGCTTACGCTATGTTTCAGGACTTAAAAACGGGGCTAGAGCGCGATATGCGCCTAGGCTATACTTCAATAGGTCCGCACCGCGACGATATAAAGTTTACACTCAACGGCGACGACGTAAGAGTGTACGGCTCACAAGGTCAACAGCGCACGGTTGCGCTTGCGCTTAAACTTGCCGAAACGGAAATTTTCCATAAACGCTTTAACGAGTATCCCATTTTAATTTTGGACGACGTTTTGAGTGAACTTGATAAAAAGCGTCAAAGAAAACTCATCGGCGCGGTTGAACACTTACAAACGATTTTTACGGCAACACATATTGACCGCACGGTGTTTAAGAACAAAAACTATAACCGCCTTATCGTAGAAAAAGGCAAAGTAAAACAAGGTAAATAACTAATTCACCCCTTACTTAAATAGTAAGGGGTGATGTTTTTTAATAACGGAATTATTTATTTCTTACGTAATAGTCGTAAAGCGCCTCGGTTGCAAAATGCATTTTCGTTAAGTAGTTAGGCGCGGTTTTTAAGAACATAAAATAAGAGTTGTCGCTGGTGGCGATATCAAAAGCGTCGCCTTTACCTAAGAAGTCGTACTCTACGTGGCAAGAATACATTGAAGAAACGGGCTTATTTATTTCAAAAGGCTTGCCGTCAACCGTACCAGTAATAGTAAAGCCGTTTTCATCGTGAACAACTTTGCCGTTACCAACTTCAACGAAGTTTACAATCGTGTTGTAATACTCTTCAATTCTCACTTCGTCTTCAAAGTGGTAAGTGCCGTTTGCAACTTCCTTTTCCACTTCGGCGCGTTCCCATCTATACCAGTCGGGCACGTGTGAAAAACCTTTGTCGGTGTTTACACCGTTAAGCCTTGATAAAGTGTCCATTTCCCACTTAGAACCGCACGCGTTACACCAAAGATGAATACCTTTACTATCCATTTTAAATTCTTCACCGCAAACGGGGCATTTGTAAAGAATTTTATGGATATTTTTAGCGCGGTCTTTACACTTGATGTGGTAACCCTTTTCAACTTGCCACTTATATTCGTCCTTTTCAAACGCCTTTTCAATGCGCGCTTGAATTTGGTCGGCAGAAAGGGATAAAACTTCTTCTTTAGAACAAAGTTGATACATATGCGCTTCTTGGCGAATATTTCTATACGGGTGCTTACACCACTGGGGAGAGTTAAGAAAGTTACCGTTAGTCATACACATAACGATAGGCACGCCTAAAACCTTGCAAAGTTTACCGAGCGCACCGTCAAGGCGTTCGTTTATACCCGCAAACTCAAAACGCGCTTCGGGGTAAATGGTACAAGTGTGTTTTAACTTCTTTATGTAATACATGATGTGTTTTGTGGTAACGATATCATGCGTAAACTTTCTCTTAGGCATACCCCCGATACCGCCCATCAAAAAACGGCTGCGGCGGAATTCTTCAATAGACATAACCCAGCCGGTAGTTTTAGGCATAAGCCCAACAACTATTTGCGGAAAGTCAATAAAAGACGCGTGCGTTGAGAGAATAAGATAAGGTCCTTTAAGTTTTTTAACTTCCCTATCAACTTTTACGTGCGCGTTACTAAACAATAAATAAAACGGTGCAACAAGAAACTCAACAATCTTAAGATACCATCTCGGCTTGTTGGGTTTTTTGTTCATATCAAACGGTTTTCCCTTTCTCATATAAACTCTCTCTTTAGTATATTATAAGAATAGTAACAAACGTATATTAACACAAAATAAACAAAAAGGAAGAATATATATATTCTTCCTTAATTTTGGCGTTTTTTATGATTTTTTGGTGGAATTTTTATAAAATTTTGGCAATTTCTTTTAAGAGATCGCCCTTTTCTAAAAACCCGTGGGTGGTGTGAACTAGTTCGCCCTTAACAAAATAAAGTAGGGTAGGGATACGCTCAACTAAGTATTTAATTGCAAGCCCCATATTTTCATCAACGTTTACTTTAACAATTTTTACCTTACCGTCAAGTTCTGCGCTAACCTCTTCAATAATGGGTGATAATTTCATACACGGCCCGCACCAAGTCGCCCAAAAATCAACCACCACGGGGAGTTCACTGTTTAATACTTCTTGTTCAAAAGTTTTTTCGATAACGCTAATCATTTGTATTCTCCATTTAGTTTTTTGTAAGGTTAAAAATATGTTTTTTAATAAGTCCAAAGAAACAAGCAAGACAAGGCTCGCAAAGTATTTTAAGACATAGATGCAAGTCAGCCGTGGAAAATGAGCATTTTATGCAGGGCGTGTACTTTCTGTACACAACCAAATAAAAGCGCAAGGAAACGCGGATCACGCCGCATATATGGCTTAAAGTTTATTTGTGTTTATAATATAATAGACAGTGGCAAAAACCTTCAAAATTAGGGTCAGCAATTTGCTCTTTAAACTCTTTGCACATACACTTATATTCTTCGGTTCGGCTCAATCTACAAGGGCAATATCCGCCCGTTCTTTTCAAGCCTTCTTGAATAGTTTTAACAACTTCTTTATCGGGGTTAAGGGTTATCTTCATAAGTATCTCCTTGATGATTTTTGTTATATAGAATAATTCCAAAAGATATTTGGACTATAGAAATTATTATGGCAAAGGACAAGGGTATTATACCATAAAGGTTTCCATAATCAAAAATAAGCGTGCAGCCCCAAATAACAAGCGCAAAAACTAAAGTAAGAACGACGAGTGCAAGAATTGTCGCTATAGTTTTACGCTTTTTTTCGCTCTTTTCGGGAACTATCAGCATCATTAGTTCCATATAGACTTCTAAAAGAATTTCAACTATGATTTCCATAAGCGTTTAAGTTAAAAGTATATGTTAAAGGCTTAGATTTAAGTCAGTAAACGATGCCTTGCGCCGCATATAAGCCCTTAACCGAGCAAATTATCGAAAAGCGTTTAAGTTAAAAGTATATGTTAATGGGTTAGATGCAAGCAAGGGGAGGCTCGACTGCACAAAAAGATGAGATAGAACGTCTGTTCATCGAAGTTTTTTGTGTAAGTCAGTAAACGATGCCTTGCGCCGCATATAAGCCCTTAACCGAGCAAAATATCGAAAACTAGCATTAAACAAAAGCCAACTAACAGTGCGTAAGTAGAACCGCGCTGCGCACCGTGCGCGTGCGTTTCGGGTATCATTTCATCACTAATTACGTAAAGCATCGTTCCGCCCGCAAACGCTAGGGCAAAGGGCAATATTGCAGAACTTATGCTTACGGCAAAGTAACCTATAAAAGTGCCAACAACTTCAATTAACCCAGTCATCGCCGCTAAGAAAAAGGTGCGCTTTTTGCTAATACCCGCAGCAATCATAGGTCCAACGATAACCATACCTTCGGGGATATTTTGGAGCGCAATACCAGCGGCAACGATTAACGCGTGCGTGTTATTTCCAGAACCAAAGCCAACGCCCGCCGCAATACCTTCGGGCAGGTTATGTATAGCGATTGCTATAACGAAAAGCATTACTTTTGCAATCTTACCGTTATGCCCGTGCTCTTCAAGTTCCGTACCGGATAGTTTATGCAAGTGCGGGGTAAACTTATCCATAAGATTTAAGCAAATTGCACCTACGAAAATACCCAAAACGGCGTATAATAAGCCCCATTTGCCGCCCAGTTCAACCGACGGCAAAATAAGCCCGAACACAGCGGCGGCAAGCATAACGCCCGCGGCAAAAGACAGCACTATATCGCTAAATTTATGAGTGATATTCTTGAAAAGAAACCCTATAACGACGCCGAAAATGGTTGCACCACCAACGCCAAGGGCTGTAATTAAAACTAAATCCATTATTTACGATTTCCTTGAGAGTATTTTAACACAAAACTATTTTTCTTGCAATACCTTTATGACAAAACACCTTGTGTTTTTTTGTAAAATATGCTATTATATCTTCTATACTACGGAAAATAAAAAAGGATAGATTATGGATTTAAAAGTATTTTCTGAAAGACTTAGTGAACTTATTTTTGAAAGCAAAAAGACCAATAAAGACGTTGCAAAAGAAAGTGGGGTTGCAAAATCTTCATTATATGAATATTTTAAAGGCAACAAAATGCCAACTATAAAAAACCTTATAAAACTTGCCGATTATTTTAAAGTTAGCACCGACTTTTTGGTTGGGCTTGAAGAAGAATGTTTTACAAACGAATTTCTTAAAACAAAACCTTTTGCAGAGCGTTTTAATGAAGTTCTATCCGAGTGTAAAATTTCAAGATATAAAGTAGAAAAAAGCACACCGCTTTCAGAATCTACTCTCTATTACTGGGCTAAAGGTAAAACAAGTGCTCCAACCTTAGAAAAACTAATAGAAATTTGTACTATACTCAATTGCTCGCTCGATTATCTATTAGGTAGAACTAAAACACTATAAAACAAAAATTTTTTACTATATTTTATTCCACATATCCCCTTAAAGAATAAGGGGTAGGGGTTTTGAGGAGTTTTGCGGTTAGGGTTTTAAGGGGAAGGGTGCATACTCCTCCGTTTCACTACGGAGAACTTCGTTGCGGAAAAAAACTCTTCCCATTAAGTATTTAAATAAACAATAAATTTGCAAGAAAACGTGTTTTCTTTGACAAAATAAAAAGCAGTTCGTTTTGAACTGCTTTTTTAATTAGTTGTCTTTTAATGAGTTTCCAAGGTAAGTACCAAATGAGAAACTTGAAGATTTTTTCTTAGTTTCGCCATACTTAACCGTTTTGCCGCCGCGTGAGCCTTTGAAGCCACCCTTTGAATTATTGCGGTGATTGTTTTTGCGGTTATCACGCTTGCCGCCGCGGTCAGAGTTGTTTCTTCCAGCGTTGTAAGGCTTAGAAAATTCGTCCTTATCAAAGGGAACAATTACAACGTAGCGGTTGGGTTCTTTACCGTCGCTCTTAGTGGTAACGGTTTTGCTTTCTGCTAAGGCGGTGTGGATGATGCGTCTTTCAAACGGACTCATCGGTTCTAAGATAACTTCTCTACGCATTTCAGTTGCTTTTTCTTCCAACTTATGAGCGAGTTTAATCAAAGTATCTTCGCGTTTTTCTCTGTAATTTTCGCAGTCAACAACAACTTTTTTGTATTCTTTCTTGCCGATATTAAGTGCTGCGCCAGCAATAGTTTGAATAGCGTCTAACACTTCGCCACGGTAACCGATGATTGAAGAAGAAGTTGCTTCCGTACCGGTTAAAGTAATAACGGTGTTATCATCTTCAGAAGTAAGTGCTGCAACTGCCTTAATATCCATTAAATCAAGAATTCCTTGAACGAATTCAACAGTTCTTTCCGCATCACTTTTTTCAATTTCAATCTCTACGACTGCTTTACCCTTAAGTTTACCAAAAATGCCTTTAGTAGGCTGTTCAAGAACGGTTATAACCGCCTTGTCTACGGTGGTGTTCAATTCCTTTAAGCCCAAATCAATGGCTTCTTCCACCGTCTTCGCTGTGAATTGCATTATATATCCTCCGTGCGCATCTCTTTTTGCGCTTATTTAATTCTTCCGCGGATGTTGCCCTTTTTGTTATCTGCTTTGCCAGAAAGGAAGGTTGAACCAGTATCGTCTCCATCAGCCTTTTTCTTTTCTTTCTTTTCGGGCTTTTGTTCTTCCGGCTTAGGTGTATAAACTCTACCCCTAATTTCATCCATACCGCGCTTTTCTCTTTCTTTTTTCACTTGTCTATCAACTATAAAGTTAATACCGAGTGTGGTAAGCATACTCATAAGTGAACTTAAAATAATATAGATAGAGAAAGCCGACGTATAATTAAATGCAAAGAACGCCATCATAAGCGGCATCATCCATTGCATCATTTTTTGAGTTTGTGCACCTTGTCCGTCAACTGTTTGAAGTTCCATTGACGCTTTTTGGCTCTTACCGATAACTATTTGAGTTAAGAGAGAAGTTAAAGCGGTGAGCACAACTAAAATAAAGTAACCGTTAGGTTCGCTCGTCTTATCGCCAAGGCAGGCAATAAGTTTGTTATAACCATCATCACCGATATCGTTACCGGTGGCAGGGTATTCGTGAGTACTCTTAAATGACCCCCAATTCTTTTCAATAGGCTGCTTAAACGCGCTATCCGCAACCCAAATATTCTTAATCCAGAAGAATCTATATTCAGTTTCTTCTAATTCTCTATATTTTTGAGCCGATTCAAAACTTTGGATGTTATCGATAAAGATTAAAGCGTAAGCATCTTCAGTGGGTGCGTTTTCAGTATCTTTAACTTGTGCGTAAGCCTCAGCGAAAGTTAAACCTTTTTCATTCTTTAAGAAGTTGTTTTTTTCACTTGCTAAACTCGCTGCTTTTATGTTTTCAAGCGCGTTAGATGAGAGTGAAAATACTTTTGCGCTGTGTGAAGTAAGTTCTTTATTATATTGAACAGTTACTTTAGAATAACCGTTTGAAGTATAAACTTCATACTTAACGCCGTTTTGAACGGTATTTTCACCTTCGGTTACGAAAATTTTGGTTTGTTTTACTTCTAAATTCTTACCTAAAGTTTTAACTGCTTCAACTGCTTCAACGCCTTCAAACGCTTTAATAATATTTTCGCCTTTTAATTGAATAACGCCGTTTCCATCAGTGTAGATATAATCATTATTTTCTTCACAAATATCAAAACCAGCGTAAACAACGTTGTTGTAAGATTGGCTCATTTCATAAAAGCCTTTCTTGTTTTGGTATTGAGAATAGTCTGTAAACGCACCGATTGCAATAAAGAAGATTACGAGCGTTAAAATGGTAGGAAGGCAAGAACCGAACATAGAATATCCGTTCTTTTTATAGAGCGCCATCATTTTTTGGCTGTAAAGTTCTTTATTATCAGCGTATTGTTTTTGAAGTTTTTCAAGTTCGGGGCGCATTTCTTCCATTTTGAGAGAGTTTTTACGCATAGACGCTCTTGAAAAATAGTCGAAAGGTAAGGTAATTAGTTTTAAGATAAGCGTAAATAATACGATACCTAACGCTATCGAAGAACTAATTTCCACTAACCAAATGATAATATTTACTAAAAAACCTTCGAAGCCGCTAACGGACGGCATAGTAAAGTTGATAATATTCATAATTTAATATACCCATTTTTTAATACTGTTTTTATCAGGAACGGGATCAAAGCCCCCTTTACACCACGGCGTACACCTTAAAATTCTCAACGCGCCTAAAAAACACCCAACGAAAAAACCACGCTTTAAGATTGCTTCAAGCGTGTACTGCGAACAAGTTGGGTAATACATACAAGTTCCTTTAGATAAAAACTTTTGATAAAGTCTAATTAAAAAAACGCCTAATTTCTTTAACATAGAATTATTTTAAAAAACCACCTTTTTTAAAAATATATCCCATACTCTCTTTAAACGAGTTAAGCGTATACTCATCTTTTACTTTCGGTATAAAAACAAAAAAGAAGTTTTGCCTAAAATCGGGCATAAAACTTCTGAAAGATTCCCTTAAAAGTCGCTTTATCCTATTTCTTTTAACGCTTCCGCCGTGTTTTTTACTCACGGCGAAACCCGCTTTAAGATCATTTGACGGAAAATATACTACCGTCAAATTAGATGAAAACAATCTTTTACCTTTATTGAATACAAGATTGAAATCTTTTTCTTTTTTTAACCTATAATCTAAGGTCATTTTTTTGCCTTAAAACTTACGCAGAAAGTTTATGACGACCTTTGTTACGTCTTCTCTTCAATACGTTCTTACCAGAACGGGTCTTCATTCTCTTTCTGAAACCGTGAACTTTACTGGTTTGTCTTTTTTTAGGTTGATAAGTTTGTTTCATTTTTATTTCTCCTTAAAACTTAAATCAAGTATTTTTTCTTTTTGCTATACTATTGTATAGATATTTTCAGTTTTTGTCAAACAATTTACGCGTTTATTCTTACGGGAAGTAATAAATAAAGGAATCCGTCGTTACCAACTGAAGTGATTACGCACGGGTCGATAGGTGAGTTAAGGTTGAGAGTAATAAATTCATCACCGCTAATTTTTAAATAATCTGCAAGATATTTTCCGTTAAACGCAATTGACATATCCTTGCCGGTAAGGTTGATGGGGATTTGTTCGTTTACGTTACCAACTTCAGATCTCGCTAAAATATTAAGCCCTTCTTCTTTAATATCCATTTTAACAACGTTATATCTATCGTTTCTAACCACGATTGACGCGCGTTCAATACTATTGAGCAACGCTTGTTTATTGATAGTTACGTTATTTTCAAACGCTGTGGGAAGAATATGATTATACTTAACGAATTCACCTTCAATAAGTCTTGAACACAAAGTGGTGTTTTCAACTTCAACCAAAAGTGTATTTTGTTGAAGAATAATCTTTAAGTTTTGGTCTTCTTTTTCTAAAAGTCTAACGATTTCTTGCAAAGCGCGTGCAGGGATAACTACTTTCATATCACCGCTTGCGTTAACTTGCTTTTTAACAACTGCCATTCTAAAACCGTCAAGTGCAACGCCGGTAAGGCTGTTATTATTGATTTCAAATAAAACGCCTTTTAAGATAGGACGGCTATCGTCGGTTGAACATGCAAAAGTGGTGCGTTCAACGATACTCTTAAAGTCCGCACCTGAAATTTCAAAATATTTGCTGTCGTCTTCCTTTTTAATTTTGGGGAAGTTTTCAGAAGGGAATACTTGAAGTTCACCTTCAGAACCAGAATATTTGATTTGTAATTGACCGTCGAAAAGTTTAACGAGTTCAACTTGTTCTTTTTCCAACTTTTTAGCAAAATCAACGAAGTATTTACCTACAACGACAGTTTCGCCTTCCATCATAACGTCCGCTTTAATTTTCTTTTCAATGGTAAGTTCAGTATCAGACGCAATTAAAGTTAAAGAATCTGCTCTTGCAATAATTTTAATACCTTCTAAAACGGGGTTTACTGCTTTAACGGATAAAGCCTTGCTAACCTTTAACACTGCATCAGATAAATCGAGACCGTCGCAAATAAGTTTCATAATAACTCCCTTTTTTACTACGTAAAAAACGATATTTTTCGTTTACGCTTTTTGTTTAAAATATTATAACAAGTATATTATATATTATTAGGCGTAAAAAATCAAGAACTTTTGCTTTTTTGTCAGTTTATTTTTGATAAATCAAAATAATTTTTATCTCTCGTCCGTTTTAGTTAGTTTTTTAAATTTATTATTAAATAATAATTGGATAGTATTTATAGTATTAGAGTGTTGTGCAATTGTTGAAAAGCCATTTTTAACTAATTAAACTCTAACTAAATCTCAGTGCAAATAAATGTGCAATAAATTTAATAAAAAGTTGATAGAAAATTTTAAAGTTAATTAAAAATACCGAAAAAAATTAAAATATGAATTTTATAATGAATAATATCAAAAAAAGTCGGGTAAAAAAGTTATTTACAGTTTTATCAACTTTCTCAAAATAAAAAAGTTAATAGAAAAAATTGTTGTTTATAAGTTGGTTTTGTGTTATACTCTATGTATGAAAGAAATTTTTACTAAGCACGGTATTTTAGTTACTGACGAGCAATTACAAAAGTTTGAAAAGTATTATGATTTACTAGTGGTTTATAATGAAAAATTTAATATTACTACCATTACCGATAAAAAAGAAGTTTACTTAAAACATTTTATAGACAGTGTTTTAGGTGTTGATAAAATTTGTGGAAAAACTCTAATTGATATAGGCTCAGGTGGTGGATTTCCCGCAATACCTATTAAGATTATGAAAGATGATTTATCGGTAACCCTTTTAGAAGCAACTGGCAAAAAGTGTAGTTTTTTACAAGCGGTTATTGATGGGCTTAATCTTAAAAATATACGCGTTATTAACGATAGAGCGGAAACACTCGCCAAAAATGAAAATTATAGGGAACAATTCGATATATGCACTGCGCGCGCAGTTGCAAGGCTTAACACCCTTTGTGAATACTGTATGCCGTTCGTAAAGGTTGGTGGAAAATTCGTTTCTTATAAAGCAAACGCTGCTGAAGAAGTTTTAGAGAGTAAAAACGCCGTTAATATTTTGGGCGGTAAAATAAGTGAAGTTTACGAATATACTTTAGATGACGCTAATAGGACGCTTATCACCATTGATAAAATAAAAAGTACTGATAAAAAATACCCAAGGGGTAACGGAAAGGAGCGTAAAAACCCGCTGTGAGTGAAGTTTTTATTAATAGAGCAAAGACGCTTGCGGTTACCGGGCATAGAATGTTAAGCGCAAATTTTAATAAAGATAAATTAAAGAGCGTTTTAGAAAAATTTATTGAAAGAGATTTCGATACTTTTTTAATAGGTATGGCGCTCGGTTTTGACACGGTGTGTTTTCAAACTCTGGAAAAACTAAAAGAAAAATATCCGTCCATTAAAATTATAGCGTGCATTCCTTGTTTGTGCCAAGCGTGTAAATTTAATAAAGCACAAAAAGAAGAATACGATAGGATGTTATCGGTTGCTGATGAAAAGATTATTTTATCCACTGAATATACACCCGCTTGTATGATGAAGCGTAATAAATTTATGGTGGATAATGCTTGTGCACTTCTCGCTTACTTAATAAGAGATTACGGTGGCACGGCAAACACTGTAAAGTACGCTGAAAAAATGAATATACCTATCGTTTATTTAAAAGATTAAAAAGAAAAAAGGCTGAAAAAAATCAGCCTTTTTTTATTGCACTATCAAATGCTATTAAAGTTTGAGAAGGCGTGTAAAATAACCACGCAAGGTTTATATCCACATTATTTACTATATCTATAAACGAGCCTTTTGGAACGCTTAAAAACGACGGAAGGAAAGAAAAACCGATAACGGTGTCGCAAAACGCGAACAAAAGCAGCCCGATTGCGAACAGCGGCGCGCGCTTTATTTGAATAAACGCATAGATTAGATTTATAAAAAGGTTGGTAAAATAAAACATAGAAATTACTGCAAGTAAGTTATTATTTTTACCTAAAACTATAAAAGTAACCGTTAAAACTATTACGGTCAATAAAATTCTAACTATTAAGTGAATACGCTTTTCGCTGGTGTATAAATGGTTAGAATAAAGGCGCAAAAAATAAAAGATTTGCGTTATAGAAAAGAAAACCATCGCCACGACTTTTATATTTTCAAAATCAACAAGTCCGCACAAAAAAAAGTCTGCACAAAGCGTGTTTATATAGGCAATAAGCGTTAGAAAATGTAGAGTATCTCTCTTATAAAAAATTATAATTGTAAGAAGTGAAAGAATTATAATCGATAAAGAAATACTGCTGCAAAGTTTTCCACTTGTAGTTTGAACGAAATACCCCAAAACCGCTTGAATAATTAAAAAAGCGACAAGGTAGAAAGTTTTTAAAGTTTTGTTTTTAATCATTATTAAGCGTTCTCTTTTTTAGAATGTTTTGCGTTTAAATGATAAACAAGTTTCATTATTCCTAAAGTGATATAGAAAATTACGGTTGCCGCCAAGCAAAAACCTACCGAGTACACCAAGAAGAATAAAAACCAAGGCAGTACTGGTGGATAGAAAAGGCTTACTACTGGCAGAGTACAAGGAAAAAGACGGCTGATATAAAACATATTAAAGGTTTCATCAAAAGCGGTCTTAATATATGCGCCCGCAGTTTCGTTTAAGATAACGGCAATAACTAATAGTGCCATAAACACGGGGATAGCCTTTAAGAAATACTTAAAGTTAAGTTTCTTTCTATTGTAAACGGCACAATAAACGCCTAAAACGATTTGTAAACCGTGGTGTACCATTGTTTGAATATTTATGCCTATAGTTTTGATAAACACGTCGTTGGGGTAAATAAACACCACTAACCCAGCAAAAAGGGAAAAGGTTGAAATATACGCTTCAAAAAAGTCTCTAACCTTGCCTTCTTTCATAAACGCTAAAAACGGCAAGACATAAAGGGGTGTTGAACAGAATTGATAGGGGAAAGCGTACCATTGATAGTCCCAAGTAAAAGTGCCGTCGGGAAAACTGATAGAATAGTTTAATTGCTTATAAATTTCTAAAATTACCATAGTAAGCCAACTTATAAGCATAATTCTTCTAAAAATCTTATCTTTAGCGTCTTTGAAGAATACGCATAAAAGAACGGTTGCGGAAATAGCAATTAAAATAAACAAGATATGAAACCAGCCGTAATTAGTGGGTCTTGGCATTTTCATATCAAAAAAGTTGTAAATTTGTTCCATAAAACTTTTTCCTTTTCATTAGTTTAAACAAATTTTTATTTACTAATACATATTATAAAACATATGTGTCAAAAGTCAAGCAAAAAATAAAAAACGCCGCATTAGCGGCGTTTTAGCGTTAAATTAAAGAAATTTTTTATAACCTTCACCGTATTTAACACAGCGTGAAACGCGGGATAAGGTTGCGGAAGAAATATCCGTTTTCTTTATAATTTGCTCATAAGTTTCACCCGAGAGCAAAAGTTTTGCAGCAGTTATGCGCTGCGCCATAGAATCTAGTTCTTTCATCGTGCAAAGGTCGTTGAAAAACGCCTTGCAGTCTTCTTCGGTTTTAAGGTTAAGAACGGCTTTATAGAGTTCGCCGTATGAATTTTTAATATCGCCAGACATTTTTATTCACCGTCCTTATTAGAAACACCGTGAAGGAAGGCTTTAAGTTTTTCAGACTTGGGGTTTTCGATAATTTGAACGGGGTTGCCCGCTTCTTCGATAACGCCGTCCGCCATAAACACGATTTTATCAGAAACGTTCTTAGCAAAGCCCATTTCGTGCGTAACGATAATCATAGTTCTATCTTCGTCTTTCAAAGATTTAATAACCTTTAAAACTTCGCCCGTAAGTTCGGGGTCGAGAGCAGAAGTCGGTTCGTCAAAGCATAAAATTTTAGGTTTTAAGGCAAGCGCCCTTGCAATAGCCACACGCTGACATTGACCGCCCGATAATTCACAAGGGTAATTGTCGCGCTTTTCAGTAAGTCCTATTTTAACGAGAAGTTCTTCAGCGTCAGCGTCGATAATTTTCTTTTGTTCTTCCTTAAAATCGTGGAGTTTAGCCTTTATATCGTGAGAAGAAAGTTTTTGGTCTTTCAACTGCTTTTTATATACTTTTAACTTGTCGTTAAGAAGAAGAGTTGGTGCAAGCGTGATGTTTTTAATAACGCTGTATTGCGGAAAAAGGTTAAAAGATTGAAAAACAAGCCCAAAGTTTAAGCGTTTTTCTCTCAAAATAGCGTCGTTATCCTTTTTAGCGGTTTCGCTATCGAAAAGGATATCACCGTCCAAAAGCATTTGACCGTTGTCTGCGGTTTCTAAGAAATTAATGCATCTAAGCAGAGTGGTTTTACCAGAACCTGAAGAGCCGATAATAGAAACGACTTCGCCCTTTTCCATTTCAAGGTCAATACCTTTCAAAACTTCGGTATTACCAAAACTTTTATTAAAATTTTTAATTTCAAGATAAGCCATAGGTTTTTACTCCGAATAGAAAGAAAATTTCTTTTCGATAAAGCCGAAAAGCAAGGTTAAAAGACCGTTGAAAATCAAATAGAAAATAGCAGCGTAAAGGAGCGGCGTTAAAACAACGTAAGTGTTTACCAACGATTGAGCAGTGGTGTAAAGTTCTAAAACGCCTGCAACTGATGCAAGAGCCGTATCTTTAACCAAAGTGATAACTTCATTACTTACTGGTGCTAAAGATTTTTTAATAACTTGGAAAAGAATAACTTTTCTAAAGATTTGGTTTTTGGTCATACCCAAAACCTTACCTGCTTCATATTGACCTTTTGGCACGCTCTCTATTGCGCCACGGAAAATTTCCGAAAAATAGCACGCATAGTTGATAATAAATGCTATTGCCGCGTAAGAAAACAACAACCACTTCATTTTAATATCTAAAAAAGAAGTGATGTCAGAGTTTCCTATTCTAAAAACGTAATAAGGGATAAGGGTAACAGCAAGTATCTGTAACATCAACGGCGTACCTCTAATAACCCAAACAAGCCCTCTACAAAACCATTTTACAGGTAAAAATTTAGATCTTGAACCGAAAGAAATCAATAATCCAAGGGGTAAAGATGCAATAAGGGTTATGGCAAAAAGCAAAAGCGTTTTGCCAAACCCATCTAAAAGCATCTGTATTATTTCAACAAATTCCATTTTATTGCAGTGTTCCTAATTAACTAGTCTTCTAAAGAAATGTAATAGTTAGCCATTACAGAGTCGATAACGATTACTTGTAAAGTACCGGTTTTGAGCATATTGAAAGCATCTAATTGAGATTTGCACTTAATGTATTCAGAACCGATTTGTTTTGCAGCGATTTGTTCTTCACCAGCAGAACCGTCTTCAGCACCGGTGATAGCATCTTTCATACCGTCAATAGTGCTGTATTTTTCAGCGTTTTTGCTCATAACAACTGCAACTTGCTTGTTGTTGAGATAAGGGATAGAAATACACATTTCTTCTGAACGAGCAGGGGTAATAGTAAGACCGTTCCAAACAAGGTCGATAGTGCCCGCTTCGAGCATTGCTTCTTTTGCACTCCATTCGATTTTGAAGAATTCAACTTCAATGTTAGGATCTAATTGAGCGAAAACTGCTTTAGCGAGTTCAATGTCATAACCCTTAGTGGGTTGGTCGTTAACAACATCGTAAGCGATAGGAGCAAAGATAGTGTAACCGATAATTACTTTACCTTTAGTAACGATTTTATCCCAACTATCGTCAGTTGCTTCAGCCTTGGGGTTAGTGGTGGTAGAAGTTACTGCGATTTCACTTGCTAAGCCGTAAGTGTTAGCAATAGTCTTCATTTGTCCATCAGCCAAAGCGATTAAAGCATCGTTAACTTTTGAAATCAAAGCGTCGTTACCCTTTTTAGCAGCGATACCATATTGTTCTTCAATTAAGGTAATACCGCTAACGATAACGGGTTTGTTCGTATCTTCAGGGGGGTTACAAGCGGTTAAACCAACACAAGCGGTTAACGCAACTACCAAAGATAATAAAAGTGTTAAAAATTTCTTCATAAGAATTTCTCCTTTTGGCATAAAGCCTTTTTTATTTCTTGTTTTTTGTTCACTTTATCTAACTAAAGTGAGATTGTATAGGTATTATACTTTATTACGCTAAAGTTGTAAAGTGTTTTTATATACTTTTTCAAAAAAAGTAAGAAAAAATTTTAGTTTTTTAATATGTTTTATTTTTAGCAATAAAAAACCCCTGCAAAAGCAGGGGTAAAGTAAGTTTTTTATTAAATTCCGTATTTACTTAGGTCGGTTGCGTAACACCATTTGCCACCAGTAAGTTTACCAAAGATGTATTTATTTGATGCTGATTCGCAAGAAACGTAAAGTTTTCCGTCAACGATAGCCATTTCTTCACTCATAGGCGGAATTTTCATATCTTTAACGAGTGAAGCGCCGTCAAGGTAAACAAGCGGAACTTCTTTGCCGAGCGCGGTCATCGTGCTGGTCGTGCATTTTTCTAAATCGTAAACGAAAATGTGTGAGAAAGATAAGCCCCAAGAAGTTGAAAGGAACATCTTTCCGTTATAGAAAGTTATGCCTTGCACTTGTTCTCTCAAAGAGTAAGCCTTGTCGGGCGCGGGGTTAATGCCAAACTCAAAACTTTCGTCCAAACTAAATTCTATCGCAAGCGCGGTGTTTTTGTCGCCGTTAGGGGTGGTGATTTTGTGCGCGTCGGGTGTGGGGTAAGAGCCTTCGCGGAAAAATTCGCCGATAACGATTTTGTCGCCGTAAACTTCCACGCAAGACGGTTTTACGTAATCGGTTTTAGAGTTTTCCGTACCGAAAGTGCCGATAGAAGTGATAGCACCGCCGTTTTCCGCTGCCTTTAATTGATTATAATCGTAAACGTAAAGGGCGTGTTCATCACCGTCGGCAATATAGATATAATTTTTCCATTGCGCAATGCCACCACCGTGCCCAGTGTAATCAGAGCCGTCGGGTTTTTTAAGATAAACCATTTTGTCGCTCTTGCCGCTTTCTTTATCGATAACGTATACGGGCGAGCAAGAGTGGTCGTTCATATATCCCGTTGCTAAAAAGCAATTTTCTTCTTGGTCATAGCAAAATCCTTGTGGAACGTAACCGTCGTCAAGCCCAGGGATAACGAATGCTTGTTGAGAATTTTTGTAATAGTCGTTTACAGGCAATCTAAAGTAACCTATTGCGCAGAGCAAAATAAGCCCTAAAGATAAAACGACGCAAGCGATAATAATCAAAGTTTTTTTAAGCGCCTTATTCATTGTAGATTTTCCTTCATTGGTTTATTGACCGCAGCGTTTTTTCGTGCTAGTCTATAACATTATATAATATAATAGGAAAATTTTCAAGTAAAAATTAAAACAAGGCTAATTCTGCTCAAATTCTTCCGTCAAGATTTGACAAATTGTTCTTAAATCTTCCGCCATTTTGCAAACCATTTTTGTGCTTATGGCTTTTTTCATTCGTTTTAAGTTGTAATCTTTACACCAACTTTTGCAAACGCCCGATTGCTCCACAACTTTTTCTTTTTTGCTGCAAAGTCCTTTCGTTTGTTTTTCAAAAGACAAAAGGCGTTTAACGTAAAAAGCGTTATACTTCATACAATTTTTACAAAACTTATTACTTTCTTCCATTTTTATCTCCTTTTTTCAGCATTAAAAATGCTTTTGTTAAATATTATATAGTGCAAATATGCACTTGTCAAGTAATTAGTGTAAAAATGTACTAAAATATATATAAGATAATTAAAAAGGTGTATGTTATGGAACTTGGTAATAATTTAAAAACTGCTAGAGAAGAAAGCGGGAAAAAGGTATATGATATTGAAAAAGCAACTGGCATAAAGCACGAACAAATATACAGATGGGAAAGTAATAAAAACGTTCCGTCAATTATTCAATGCATTAAACTTGCAGACTTTTACGGAATTTCACTTGATGAGTTAGTCGGTAGAGAGTTTGGGCACGAAGATAAATAATGTATTACGTTTATATTTTAACAAATATCAGCAATAAAGTTTTATATACTGGCGTTACTAATAATCTTGAAAGAAGGGTTTTTGAACACAAAAACGGTATTATTGAAGGATTTACAAAAAAATATAACGTGCATAAACTCGTTTATTTTGAAACAACTTCCGATGTTTATTCAGCAATTTCAAGAGAAAAACAAATAAAAAGGCTAAGCCGCGCAAAAAAACAAGCGTTAATTGAGAAAAACAACCCTGAGTATAAAGAATTATTATAGTCATTCTGAGATGCGCCCACATTGACGGGCAAACTCTAGAATCTAAAGAAAAAGAGATTCCAGAGCAAGTCCGTTATAATTGCCCGTCTCGGAATGACAAGGTAAAAAAATAAGTTAAATTAAATAAAAGCCACGCTTTTTTAAGCGTGGCTTTTAATATAAAAAACGCCCTTGCATAACGCAAGGGCGTTTAATTTTACTAAATGACTTTTAATTAGTCTTTCTTAGCAAGGTTTTTGTAAGTTTCAAGTCTTAACTTACTGTCGGCTTCGGTCTTTTCGAAGAGTTGTTCAGCGAGTTCAGGACGTGCTTTCATAAGTGAAGCGTATCTGGTTTCGCCAAGCAAGAATGACTTATAATCGCCAGTCGGTTCTTTAGAATCGAGAGTGAACGGATTCTTGCCTTCGTCGATAAGATCGGGGTTGTAACGGTAGAGTTGCCAGTAACCGCAATCAACAGCCTTCTTTTCTTCGTCTTGAGACTTCATCATGTTAATACCGTGGTTGATACAGGGTGCATAGCAGATGATGAGTGAAGGTCCGTCGTATTTTTCTGCTTCAACGAGAGCGTTCATAAGTTGTTGCTTATTAGAACCCATTGAGCATTGTGCTACGTAAACGTAACCGTAACTCATAGCCATCATACCAAGGTCTTTCTTCTTAACTCTCTTACCAGCAGCAGCGAACTTAGCAACTGAACCAGTAGGAGTTGACTTAGATGCTTGACCACCAGTGTTAGAGTAAACTTCGGTATCGAGAACGAGAACGTTAACGTTTTCGCCACTAGCGAGTACGTGGTCTAAACCACCGTAACCGATATCGTAAGCCCAACCGTCGCCACCGAAAATCCAGATAGAAGGTTTAACTAAGCAGTCAAGGTTACCCTTAATGTAGTCAAGACCTTCAGCCTTTTCGTTTGCGATAGCAGCCTTAACTGCTTCAGCAGCAACTTTAGATTTTTCAGCGTCTTCTTTATCGCTAATCCATGCTTCGAAAGCAGCCTTAGTTTCGCTAGATACGTTGTCCATAGCAGCAACCATATCTTCTTCAATCTTAACGCGGCGAGCCTTCATAGCAAGGTTCATACCGTAACCGAATTCAGCGTTATCTTCGAACAAACTGTTTGCCCAAGCAGGACCTTTACCTTGTTTGTTAGTGGTGTAAGGACAAGTAGGAGCAGAGCCGCCGTAGATTGATGAACAACCAGTAGCGTTTGCAACGATCATTCTATCGCCGAAGAGTTGAGTTACCAACTTAACGTAAGGAGTTTCACCACAACCAGCGCATGCGCCAGAGAATTCGAACAACGGTTTGTTGAATTGGCTACCCTTAACGGTAGTGGGCTTGCAACCAGGACAAGCGCTAACGTTAACTTCGGGGAGTTTTTCACTGTATTCGTAGTTAACGGTTTCTTGTTCAACAACGCTTCCGAGCGGAACCATAGTGAGTGCCTTTTCTTTTGCAGGGCAGATATCAGCACAAACGCCGCAACCCATACAATCTAAGGGTGAAACTTGCATTCTGTATTCATAACCCTTGTTACCGATCATAGCCTTAGTTACGAAAGAAATGGGCTTTTCAGCGCCTTCGCTAACTACTGCGGGACGGATACAAGCGTGCGGACATACGAATGAACATTGGTTACATTGAATACACTTTTCAGCGTTCCATTGGGGAACGAGAACTGCTACACCGCGTTTTTCATACTTAGTAGTACCGGTGGGAACAGAACCGTCAGCGTTAAATGCTGATGAAGGAAGTTTGTCGCCTTCAAGAACGAGAATAGGATGAACGATGTCTTTAAAGTATTTGTTATCAGCAACTGCAGCCATGGGTGCGCCGGTTTCAGCGTTCTTCCAAGATGCAGGAACTTCAATCTTAACAAGGTTTGCAGCAGCAGAGTCGATAGCGTTGTAGTTCATTTGAACGACAGCATCGCCTTTCTTAGCAAATGACTTGTAAGCCATCTTCTTCATATAATCAACTGCTTGATCGTAGGGGATAATGTTAGCAACCTTAAAGAATGCAGATTGTAAAATGGTGTTGGTTCTACCACGGAGACCAAGTTCTGCTGCAATCTTGATTGCGTCGATAACGTAAAGGTTAATGTTCTTGTTAGCAATATCTCTCTTAACGAATGCGGGGAGAACATCTTCAAGTTCTTGAGCGTTCTTAGCAGAAGTATTGAATAAGAAAGTACCGTTTTCTTTAATATCGCCAGTCATATTGTAACGGGTGATGTAAGACGGGTTAGAACATTGTACGAAGTCAGCAGCGTCGATAAGATATGCTGATTGAATGGGGGTATCGCCAAATCTTAAGTGAGAAACGGTAATACCGCCAGACTTTTTAGAGTCGTAGAAGAAGTAACCTTGAACGTACTTGTCGGTGTGGTCACCGATAATTTTAATAGAGTTTTTGTTAGCACCAACGGTACCGTCAGAGCCAAGACCCCAGAACTTGCAAGAAATAGTGCCTGCAGGTGCTGCGTCGTATTTTTCGGAGAAATCGAGTGAAGTGTTGGTTAAATCGTCATAAATACCAACGGTGAAGTGGTTCTTGGGTTCGTCCTTTTCAAGATTTTTATAAACTGAATAAATCATTGAAGGATTGAATTCCTTGCTACCCAAACCGTATCTACCGCCAACAACCTTAATGTCGGTCATACCCTTTTCTAAGAGAGCAGAGCATACGTCGAGATACAAGGGTTCGCCAAGTGAACCTGCTTCTTTAGTTCTGTCTAATACTGCAATCTTCTTAACGGTCTTAGGAAGAGCGTTTACGAAATAGTCGATTGCGAACGGACGATAAAGTCTAACTTTCAAAAGACCAACTTTATGACCTTCTTTGTTCATCTTGTTGATGGTTTCTTCAACAGCGTCAGCACCGCTACCCATAAGTACAACAACGTTTTCAGCATCGGGTGCGCCAGTGTAGTCGAACAAGTGATAACTTCTACCGGTAAGAGCAGAAACTTTATCCATCATTTCTTGTACGATAGCGGGGGTTGCTTCGTAGTACTTGTTAGCAGTTTCTCTGTTTTGGAAGTAAATATCGCTGTTTTGTGCAGTACCCTTTTGAACGGGGTGTTCAGGGTTAAGAGCGCGTGCACGGAAATCTTCGATATCCTTCATGTCAACGAGTTCTTTCATTTCTTCGTAATCGATAACGTCGATCTTAGAAACTTCATGACTGGTTCTGAAACCGTCGAAGAAGTGTAAGAACGGAACTTTCGCTTTCAAAGTAGAAAGGTGTGAAACTAATGCGAGATCCATAACTTCTTGAACAGAGTTAGATGCGATCATTGCAAAACCGGTTTGGCGGCAAGCCATAACGTCAGCGTGGTCGCCGAAGATGTTGAGTGAGTGTGCCGCGAGTGCACGTGCACTAACGTGGAAAACCGTGGGAAGAAGTTCGCCCGCGATTTTGTACATATTCGGAATCATAAGGAGCAAGCCTTGGCTTGCAGTGTAAGTGGTGGTAAGAGCGCCCGCGGTAAGTGAACCGTGAACGGCACCAGCAGCACCTGCTTCGGATTGCATTTCAGCAAGACGAAGTTTTTGACCGAACATGTTAACTCTGCCAGTAGCAGACCATTCGTCTGCAACTTCAGCCATCGGAGAAGACGGGGTTATCGGGTAGATAGCCGCAACTTCAGAGAAGGCATAGGCAACGTGACTGGCGGCGGTATTGCCGTCGATTGTCAATTTTTTCATTATATCAAGTCCTCCGTAATTGAAAATGATTTTTGTAAATAATTTTTACCAACCTATTATACATTATAAGAAAGGCGAAGTCAACCCCAAACGGAAAATTTTTCGGTATTTTATAATAAAATTGCATAGAAGTATAATTAAAATGCATACTGATAAAAAATTTTAACCGCAGTTGCTTGTAAAAAAGGCGGCGGTTTGGTATAATAACTGCGTACGAAATCTTTTTAAGGACTAAAAAATGGCAATTCTTACTTTGGAAAACGTAAGTTTTTCATACGACAAACGCACTCGTGCCATAAAGAACGTTTCTCTTCAAGTAGATAAGGGCGAATATATCGCTATTATCGGACACAACGGAAGCGGCAAATCAACCCTTTCAAAACTTTTCAACGGGCTTTGCGTGCCGGATGCGGGCGAAGTTACGGTGGACGGTTTTTCTTCACGCAATAAAAAAGATTTATTCGAGATTAGAAAACGCGTTGGCGTTGTTTTCCAAAACCCCGACAATCAGTTAGTTGCGTCAATCGTTGAAGACGACGTTGCTTTCGGCCCTGAAAATTTGGGTGTTGAAAGAGAAGAAATAGGAAAAAGAATAGACTTTGCGCTAAAAGCCGTTGGTATGGAAAAATTCCGCCACTCGTCTCCTACAAGGTTATCCGGCGGGCAAAAACAACGCATAGCAATCGCGGGCGTTCTTGCCTTAAACCCTGAAATCTTGGTTTTAGACGAATCAACTGCTATGCTTGATCCGCAAGGGAGAGAAGAAGTTTTGTCAGTTATTAGAAAACTCAATAAAGAACAAGGCGTAACCGTTATAACCGTGTCGCACTATATGGATGAAATCGTGGGTGCGGATAGGGTTTTCGTTATGAACGACGGTGAAATTGCTCTCTCTGGTACGCCTGAAGAAATTTTTAAACAAAAAGAAAAAATCACTTCTCTTGGTTTGGAAAATCCCGTATGCTCGGAGATTGCCCAAAAACTCATTGACCGCGGGTTAAATCTTCCCGACGGTATTTTGACGAGAGAAAAACTTTTGGAGGAACTATGCGCATTGAAGTAAAAGACTTAAAGCACGCGTACGGCGAATCCAAAGTTTTGTCAAACGCTGCATTAAACGGTGTTTCGTTAAATATTGAAGAAGGCGAATTTTTCGGGATTATCGGTCAAACTGGCTCTGGTAAAACCACTTTCGTTCAGCACCTTAACGGGCTTATTAAATTGCAAAAGGACAGCGGCTCTATAAAGGTTGGCGAATTCGATTTTGCTGATAAAAAGTGTGATTTTAGAGCGCTTAGAGCAAAACTCGGTATGGTTTTTCAATATCCCGAATATCAACTCTTTGCAGAAACGGTTAAAGACGACGTTGCTTTTGGCGTAAAAAATTTCATGCCGAATATTAGCGAAGAACAAACCGAGCAAATGGTAAAAGAAGCGCTTACCACCGTTGGCTTAAATTATGAAAAGATAAAGGACAAGTCCCCGTTTGAACTCTCGGGCGGGCAAAAGAGAAGGGTTGCTATTGCTGGTGTAATAGTTACCAAGCCCGAAGTTTTAGTTTTAGACGAGCCTGTCGCTGGGCTTGACCCGCAAGGCAAGCGCGACTTTATTGCGCTTCTTCATAGACTTCATAAAACCTTTGTAAAAACTATCGTGTTAGTATCGCACGATATGGACCTTGTCGCAGAAAACTGCACACGTATTGCTGTTTTTGCGCACGGCAACGTGCTTTTACAAGGCACTCCTAAGCAGGTTTTTGCTGATGAACCTATGCTTAAAGAGTTAGGCTTAGAACTTCCAGTAACGGCTTACTTAACAAAAGAACTTGAAAAAATCGGCGTTAATATAGACAACGATTACACCGCCCAAAGTTTTGTGGACGCGCTTATCAACTACTATAAAGGGGGTAAGGCGTGATGAAAGACGTTACTTTTGGGCAGTATTTCCCCACGAAATCTTTCGTTCATAATATGGACGCAAGGGTAAAAATTTTAGCAGTTATCGCGTATATCGTAGCGGTATTTTTAGTTCAAACTTATCACTTTTTAGGCTTTTTGGCGTGCTTTGCTTTCGTGGTGATTGCAACTTGTGCGGCAAGAGTTCCATTTGGAAAGGTTTTAAGAAGTATTAAAGGCATACTTTTCTTTATAGTTTTGTCGGCAATTTTACAAGTGTTCTTTAACACGGATGGCAAAGTGGTTTTCGAGTGGCAATTTATCAAAATTACCGAAAGCGGCTTGCTTAGCGCTGGGTTTATCATTGCAAGAATTACCCTTATCGTTTTGGGCGCAAGCATTTTGACTTTGACAACTTCACCAGTAGAGATTGCGGACGGTTTAGAAAGCCTTTTATCGCCCTTAAAAGTTATAAAATTCCCCGTGCATGAATTTGCGCTTATCATGAGTATTGCACTAAGGTTTATCCCTACGCTGCTCGATGAAACTGATAGGATTATAAAGGCACAAAAGGCAAGGGGTGCGGACTTTGAAAGCGGCAATCTTTTTAAGCGTGCAAAGGCGCTTATTCCAGTGCTTATTCCCTTGCTTATAAGTTCTTTCCGTCGTGCGGACGAACTTGCGGACGCTATGGACGCGCGCTGCTATTCGGGCAGTAAAAATAGAACAAAATATAAGAAAATGACACTTTCTTGGCGTGATGTTTTGGGGCTTTTGATAATAGCAAACCTTATCGCTGGCGTGCTTTTATTAAACACCATATATCTTTTTCCGTGGGTGATATAATGAAAGTTAAACTCGTTATTACTTACGACGGAACACAATATTGCGGTTGGCAAGTTCAACCCGATAAAATCACCGTTCAACAAGTAGTTGAAGACGCGCTTGAAAAGGTGGTTGGGCAAAAACTGAAAGTTATCGGCAGCGGCAGAACGGATGCGGGTGTGCACGCACAAGGTCAAGTTGCGCACTTTGAAACGCCTTTTGAAAATATTCCCGCTGAAAACTTTTATAAAGCACTTAACATCCAACTCCCCCCCGACGTAAAAGTGTTGTCAAGCGAAAGGGTGGATGATGATTTTAGCGCAAGGCGTAGCGCAAAAAGCAAGACGTATTCGTATTTTTGTTACGTTTCTAGGGTAGAAAAGCCGTTGAAAGAGAGATTTTCTACAAAACTTGACTTTCAACCCGATATAGAAAAGATGAAAGATGCTGTCAAAGTTATCGTTGGTGAGCACGACTTTAAGTGTATGTGTTCTAGCGGCAGCGGTGCAAAAACCACCGTTAGAGAAGTTTATTCGATTGAAATTGAACAAAAGGGCGAAGATATTTGCTTTTCGGTTACTGGCGGTGGCTTTTTATATAATATGGTAAGAATTTTAGTCAGCACGCTTTTAGAAGTGGGGTACGGAAGAATTACCAAAGAACAAGTTGAAAACATGTTGAAATCGGGTAAAAGAATACCCACAATTAGAACGCTATCCCCAAAAGGGTTATGCTTAATGAAAGTTGAATATTAAAAAAACGACTTAAGCGAAACTGCTTAAGTCGTTTTTTTTAGTATATAATTTTACGCTTTTGACGGGTCGATAACTTCTGCAAGGTAGGGTAATTCTCTATACTTTTCAGCGTAGTCAAGACCGTAACCTACAACGAAACCGCAGGGAATATCAAAGCCAACGTAATCGGCTTCCATATCAACTTCACGGCGTTCTTTTTTATCAAGGAAACAGCAAATCTTGATTGACTTAGGATTGCGCTTTTGAAGAAGTTCTACAAAGAACTTTAAAGTTTTACCGCTGTCGATAATATCTTCAACGATAATAACGTCTCTGCCTTCAATATCAGTTGTAATGTCGCTTTGCATTTCCATCTCACCGCTAACAGTGCCGTTGCGATAACTTGAAAGTTTAGCAAAATCAAGCATAATCGGGCGTTTGATATTCTTGGTAAGGTCGGCAAAGAAATATACAGCGCCTTTTAAGGTGCAAATAAACACGGGGCGGCGGATAGTGTTGTCTACGCTTGAATAGTCTAGCGTGATTTGGTCCGCAAGTTCTTTTACGCGTTTTTGAATTTGTTCGGGGGTTAACAAGATTTTTAAGTTGCTTTCCATCTTTTGTGTTTCCTTATATAACTTTTTAAATAAATTTTAGCGCGTTTATTATAACGCTTTAATTTCTATTACGTTAGCAGTTGATTTTTCAACCTTAACTTTTTGTGAAATTGCAATTCCTACTATTGCCAAAACGTTGTTTCCGTCAGCAATAATAGGGATAGAATTACGTTCGCGCAACGGTATTTTTTCATCGGTAAAATATTCAGCCAAAGGCTTAGTTCCGCCGCCGAATTTTGTGAACAAGTCGCCGTCGCGTTTAAATCGAATAACGGTGGTTTGGGGAACTTTGTCAAGGTCTAAATAAAGCCCGCTTTTTAAGTCTTTTGGCATATCGGCTTTTTCTATCATAACTGTTTTTTTGCCTATAATAGTCGTGCCGAGATTAAATGGTTTTTGGTCAATAATTTTGTCCGATTGTTTGTAAAAAGTCAACACGTCGTATTCTTTTGCTGCAACAACTCCGTTTTTAACGTCGATTTTTGTACCGTTTTTAGCGGTTGTAAGTTCAAGCACGGCGTTAATATGCATTTTCTCCCAGTCTTTTTTAACGCCTAAAAGTTTAAGCGCCTTAATCGTTGCCCTTGATAAAATGGCAGGGTGCTGAGGGAGTGAGATTTTAACGATTTCACCGTCGAATTTTAATGCACTCTCGCAAACTTGGTCAAGATAATCTTGTTCTAACTTTGCAGTTTCACTAAATCTATAAATACTGTTTTCCACTTCGGGAAAAATCTTTTTTATTTCAGGCAAAACGTTAAGTCTAATATAATTGCGCGTGTAACTATCGTCAAAGTTGGTTTTGTCGGTTACGAACGGTAAATTGTTGTCCTTTATATAGTTTTCAATTTCTTCTTTAGAAACTGATAAAAACGGGCGAATAATCTTGCCTTTAACTTGCGGAATTCCTGTTGCCCCAGCGGGAGAAGTTCCCCTAAAAAGATTAAAAAGCACGGTTTCTGCGTTGTCGCTTTTATGGTGAGCCGTTGCAACTAGCGTGCAAAGCCCTTTCTCTAAGGCTTCATAAAAACAGTTGTAACGGAGCGCGCGTGCACTTTCTTCAATAGAAAGTTTTTCTTCCTTTGCCTTTTTTACGCTGTCAACCGAATAGGTAAGGAGTTTTACCCCCCACTCTTTACATAGATTTTTGACAAAAAGGCTGTCGGAAATAGAATCTTTTCCGCGAATACCGTGCTCAACGTTTAAGGCAATTACTTTAAAATGGTATTCTTTGCTTTTAATAAGCATATAATGAAGTAGCGCAACAGAGTCGCTACCGCCCGAAACGGCAACAGCAACCGTGTCAGTGGGCGTTAAATATTTAGACAAATCAATTTGCATAGATATATTTTAACACCCAACGCAAAAAAATACAAGCCAATTAAAGAATATTTAATTTTTTTTGCAAATAATGATTGACAAACTTAAAATTATGGTATATTATAGATAAGCACTTTAGGGGTGCAATTAAATAAATATCGCGGGGTGGAGCAGCTTGGTAGCTCGTCGGGCTCATAACCCGAAGGTCAGGAGGTTCAAATCCCCTCCCCGCAACCAAAAAGAAAACATCAACCAGACGGTTGGTGTTTTTCTTTTTGTTATGAGAAAGTATTTGCTCCTTGTGCTTACGCTCTATGAGCCCGCTTTCGCTTTAGAAAACTTTGATTAAATTTAGAAACATTTAAGCGAAAGGGGACCGGCTTTGGCGAAAGCCAATGCTTTGGTGCAAAGCACCAATTAACCCGAAGGTCAGGAGGTTCAAATCCCCTCCCCGCAACCAATAACAATCTAATTGAACGGAAAGTTTAATTAGGTTGTTTTTATTGTCATAAAACTATTGACTATTTAAAAAGCCGTGTTATACTACAAACAAAAAGCCCGAGAGAACAAAGTTCTTTCAGGCTTTTAATATATTATAAAGGAGAAAACTTTGGAAGATAGAGAAGAAAATTGTTTAATTGCTCCCCAATATTTGTCTAAAAAAGAGAAAGTTATTTGGGATGAAATAGTAGAAATATTACAAAAAAGTACAAGTTATAAAAAAACAATTGCAGATAAGGAACTTTTAATTCAATACGTGCAATTGAAAACTATGAGAGATAATGCTTGGAAAGCGTGGCAAGAAAATCCCGAAAAATACGTTAGAATAGTAACGGGGATTTGTAGCGATGGAAAAACGCCCAAAATAGTTGTTAAAGAAAACGAGCACTATAAAATATTACAAGATAGCAACAAACAATTAGAAAAAATTTTGACAGATTTAAGATTAACGCCAAAAGCAAGAAAACCGAAATGGATGTAAATATGGATGACTTAAAAATCGAATATATAGAAATAGAAAAATTAAAACATTTTGATGAAAATTCAAAAATTCACACTAAGGAACAAATTAAGCATATAGCAAACTCTATAATTGAATTTGGATTTAACGACCCTATAGGAATAGCTGGGGAAGACAACGTTGTTCTTGAAGGGAATGGTCGAATAGAAGCGGCAAAACTTCTAGAAATTAAGAAACTTCCTTGCGTTAGATTAGATCACTTATCTGAAAAGGAACGAAGCGCTTATGTAATTGCACACAATTCAACTAACCTAGAAACAGGCTTTGATGACGGGATATTATATGACCAATTAAGAAAATTGCAAGAGTTTAATTTTAAGGATTTTGGGCTTGACGTTGGGAAATATTTAGAAACGATTGTTAGAGTTCAAAAAAGAATTTTAAAACAAATAAAAAAAGTGCACTACTTAATTAGCTGTGATATAAATCAAAACAATGTAATTAATTATTATATTGAAAAGTTAAAAAAGATTGAAGAAGTGGAAATTGAGTCAACAACCAACTAAGACGGATAACAAATCTATTCCCAATAAAATTTTTATTAGAAAAAAGGCTATTGAAAAATTAAAAACTATAAAAGTAATGGATTTATTTGCTGGACGAAACGTTTTGTGGAATAATATTAAAACGGATAAATATTTTGGGATAGATATCGCCACAAATAAAGGAAAAAACTTAAACGTTGACACAAGAAAGGCTTTTGATTCTTTAGACTTTTCCGAATATAACGTTATAGATTGCGATAGCTATGGAATAGCATTTGATTTATATAAAAAATTACTAACTAGAAAAGACGTTAAAAAGGGAACTATTATTATTTACACAGCGATAACCAACGAGTTTACTAAAATTCAAAACGTTTTAAAAGAAGAATTTAATTTTAAAAACTTTTATAATAAAGCCCCTTCACTTTTTAACGCAAGAGCTATTGAGTTCTTTTATGAGCTTCTTGCAAAATATGGGATTGAGGAAGTTTACTATTATTCAATCAGGGATAATTTCTTAAAACACTATGGTTATTTTTTCAAAAACTGAATAATTTTATTGAAGATATTGACGTTTTATGATAAAATATTCATATGAGTGTTATTTATAAGCCAACTGGAATGGCAAGGGAATATAGCCCATATGCCTTGAATATTTACATAGGGTGTAGCCATAGATGCAAATATTGTTATGCTCCGCATACTCTTCAACGCACGGAAGATAATTATTTTGGCAAACCCGAGCCAAGAAAGGATATTTTAAAGCTTTTGGAAAAAGACCTAAAAAAGAACGTCTATACTGAACAAGTTTTAATATCTTTCGTTGGGGACGTCTATTGCGACAACGCAGATAATAGCGCGACGACAAGAGAAGTTTTAAAACTTTTAAATGAATATAAGGTTCCCGTTGCCGTGCTATCTAAAGGTGGGAGCAAAATGCTTAGGGATTTAGACGTTTTTAAGTCATTTGGAGATAGAATAACCGTTGGCACGACTCTCACTTTTTTAGATAATGATAAAAGTAGAGAATGGGAGCCATATGCATCTCTTCCTGAAGATAGGCTTTTCACATTAAAAACCTTGCATGATAACGGAATAAAAACTTTTGCAAGTTTTGAGCCAACTATTGAACCAAGTGAAAGTTTGAAACTCATTGAAAGAACTTTAAAAGACGATTCTGTTGATCATTACAAGATAGGGAAAATTAACAATTATAAGAGTGCTGATAAATGGCAAGATTGGGAAAAATATTTATTTAATTGCACAAAACTTTTGCGTCCTGCAATGAAGAAAGTTTATTATAAATTTTGCTTGAGAAAATTAGCTCCCAACGTTATTTTGTGGGATAATGAGAAGAATCCAGATTTATATAACGTTAGAACTTCAAGAAGCAAACAATCTTCTATATTTGATAATATCTAATTTTTAGCAGTTTAAAAGGCGAGGGATTCCTCGCCTTTTATGTTTATGGTTTACAAACTTAAAATTACACCGACTGACCATTTATACAAAAATAGTTCAATTAAGTTAGCGCTTGTGCAACCAATAACAATTTAATTGAACGGAATGTTTGATTAGATTGTTTTTTTATTGTCGTAAAACCATTGATAAAGGAAAAAGCCGTGTTATACTACAAGCAAAAAAGCCCGAGAGAATTTTAGTTCTTTCAGGCTTTTGAATTTTAAGGAGTTTTATGATATAATATGTTTGAAGAAATTAGATGGATATTAGACAATATTTTTGGGATTAGTGGAAACGGTTTTGTTATAAGAGAAAATATTAGTCCTGAGAATATAGAAACTTGCAACGGTGTTGCTGTAGAAGATGATAAAACACGAACTTGTGCATTATGCGTTGCGCTTAACGATACAGTGTTTAGAAATGACAATAAGCCTATTTATTATCATCCATACTGTAAATGTAAAAACAAGAAATATGATTTATCGGAAGTTGTTTTTGATTTTCCTTTGCAGAAAATTACAAAATATCTTTTTGTTAATGAAGACAAAAAGGCAATGATGAGAACTATGGGGTATATTGTTGAAGATGCTAATGAGTTGTATCAGTTAATTCAATCAGAAGTAGAAATTAAATTTTTATCTGGCGATTACAAATTGAAAGAATTAAACATAAATGGGCAACATTTTACAGTTAACTTTATATTAAATGGCACAAGAGATCACAATGGTGAAAAGTTTAATTGTCATGTTGGCTGTGTTGCATGGCCGTTTGGTAAGATTAAAATAGCAACGCCGTTATTAAAAGATTAAGGAGAAATTATTATGAAGTGGCTAGATGAAGTAAAGGTTTTAACGGATAAATATGAAGCCGAAGGGGTAAAGAAAGGGGCGATAGGCACTATTATTTTTGCGTGGCTTCGCAATGATGAATATGAAGTAGTTTTTAGCAATAAAGATGGAAGAGATTATGCGGAAATTATGATACACGTAAGCGACCTAGAAGTTGTGAGAAGTTCAGATATAACGGATGAAGATATTTTAGAAGATTTACCAGGACATAACCCTAATTGGTGGTGTAAGGTGGAAGACGGATATATATTAAATCTAAAAGGAGAAAGGAAGAATAAAATTCCTTACGATTATAATACTTGATTAAAAGGCGAGAATTTTGGGGTGCATTTGATTTTCTCGCCCTTTAGTTTAACTTTTACAAACTTAAAATTATGCCGACGGACCATTTGTAAGAAAATAGTTCAATTAAGTTGGCGCTTGTGCAACCACTAGATACTCGTTTGGACTTTTTCGGTTCAAACGAGTTTTCTTTTATTTCTTGTAGGTTTTTGCCGTTTATTATCTCTAAGCACTCTTTTTTGTTTAATCTTTTGGTTTCTCGCTTGTTAGTGTTATAGAGAATAATAACCTTATCGTCAAATAAAAACACACGGTTAATAAACGAGTTAAAGAACTCGTTTTTTTCTTGTCCATTTTCATACTGCTTTCTAGCGTAGTGGTTAAGAAAGGTCCTAACGTCAACAAGTTCTAACGGCGAAGAATTTATGGATATACCTGGTCCAAGATATGGCAACGTAGAGTTTGATGGATTTAGATTTATTCCATGGGATTTCAAAGCACATAGTATAGACCCTGCACGTGGTGACGTTGGTAAGATTCCAACTAATGGATATTGCTTAATTTATTTGATAACTATTTTTCACGAATATATTATAACAAGTAAAAAATAAAAATTGTAGCAAAGATGTTTGCTGTTTTTATATTAAATTATTGTATTTGAATATAACTTTACCATTTTTTCATAAAAGTAATGAGTTTTTTCATAGGGCGTAAAAGTTTTGCTTTTGCATTCCAAACTAAACTTACTTTTACGTAAAGTGGTCGTTGCATCGAAAAAGTTTTTATTCCCATTTCAGGTTGAATTAAGTGCTTAAACATAAACCCAGTTGCTAATCCTGCTTCTATCATTTTTTGCATGGTTGAAAGTTGAGAAGTCTGTATTAAAATATTCGGCGTTATTTTTTCTTTGCTAAACCATTTTTTTATTTCTTCTGTTTGAAAAAAACTATTATTAAACAGAACTAACGGTTCTTTAACTAAGTCCTTTGCCGTTATCATGTCTTTGTTGCTTATTTTTCTTTTATTAGAAACGCAACAAACAATTTCATATTCTAATATCTCTAAATTGATTAAATCGTTATCAAAACCAGCATTGTGAGGCAATAAAACCATATCAACGCGATTTTCTTTTAGAAGTTTTACAAGTTCTTCTCTTCCCGCTTCCTTAATTTCTAATTGAACGTCGGGGTTTTCCTTTGCAAATTCACTGTATAAAACTGGCAATACGGCTAGACCTATCATGGGCGGAACGCCAAGTCTTAAAACCTTTCTGCCATCTCCCAAATCTTTTATTACCCTTTTTAGTTCGTCGGCTTGCTCCAATAAACTTTGTGCTAGTTTGTATAATTCTTCCCCTTCTTCAGTCGGTGTCATTCCCTTATGTTGTCGCTGAAATAACGCGGTCTCAAACTCCGCTTCTAATTCTTTTAGCGCGATAGAAATAGATGGTTGTGATATGTTCAGTTTTTCTGACGCTTTTAATACACTGCCTTGCTCATATATGGTTACAAAATATTTTAACTGTATAAGATTCATATTCGCTCTCCTATGTGGTTATTATATAGTTTTTTTCTATACAAGTCAATAAAAATTATATTTTACTAATATTAAAACTTGTGTTATAATTTAATAAAAAATCGTTAAGGGAGATTTTCAAATGAAAACGTATAAAATTGCAGTTATTGCTGGGGACGGAATAGGTCCAGAAGTAATTGATGAAGGAATTAGAGTATTAAATGAAGTCGCAAAACTTGATGGGCGATTTAGATTTGATTTTACTCATTTTCCGTGGGGATGTGAATTTTATAAAAAACACGGAAAAATGATGGATGATGACGGGGTAGAAAAATTAAAAAAGCACGATGCAATATTTCTCGGGGCTGTTGGGGCTCCGGGGGTGCCTGACCATATTTCACTTTGGGACCTTTTATTGACGATTAGAAAAAGTTTTGACCAATATATTAATTTGCGTCCCGTAAAACTTCTTAAGGGTGCGCCTTGTCCGTTAAAAAATGCAAAAGAAGAAGATATAAATATGACTTTCGTTCGTGAAAACACTGAAGGAGAATACGCGGGAAGCGGTGCTTGGCTTTATAAAAATTCACCCAACGAAGTCGTAATTCAAAACGGCGTTTTTTCAAGAAAGGGATGCGAACGCGTTATTCGTTACGCTTACGAATTGGCTAAAAGTCAAAATAAAACGCTTACTAGTATAAGTAAGGCAAACGCGCTTAATTATTCAATGGTTTTCTGGGATAAAATTTTTAAAGAAGTTGGCAAAGATTATCCCGAAGTAAAAACCTATTCTTATTTAGTTGACGCTGCAAGCATGTTTATGGTTAAAGACCCGAAAAGATTTGAAATTGTAGTTACGTCAAATTTATTTGGTGACATTTTAACAGACCTTGGTGCAGCGATTGCGGGTGGAATGGGGCTTGCTGCTGGTGCAAATTTGAACCCTGAGCGAGTTTATCCTTCAATGTTTGAACCGATACACGGCTCTGCGCCCGATATTGCTGGAAAAGGCGTTGCAAATCCGTTGGCTACTATTTGGTCGGCTTCGCAAATGTTAGATTTTTTCGGCTACGCCGATTGGGGTGCAAAATTAATTGATTGTATAGAAGAATTACTTGTTGAAAATAAAACTTTAACACCTGACCTTGGTGGAAACGCTTCGACGCGTGAAGTCGGTGATGCAATTATCAATAAACTTAAAAATAGTTCTGCAAATTAACCTTAATTAGAATATTTCAAAAAACAAAAAGCGCATGGTAAGCAAAATTCGCTTACGGTGCGCTTTTTTTGTGCAATTTTGTGGCGTTTAATTAGCGGTTTTGGTTGTTTTTTTGCGCTTGCCTGGTTTGCGGCGATGGAAAGACGAGGGCGGGCGGCCCATTTTCTTCTTAAAGATAAGCCCAAAGTAGTTTGCAGAAGAAAAACCGCAGGCTTGGGATATTTCTTCAACTGAACGGCGCGTGTGGTTAAGAAGATAGACAGCACGGTTTAATCTAACGCCGAGTAAATAATCAACCACGGTCGTTTGCATAACGTCCCTAAACTTTACGTTGAGTGCGGTTTTTGAGATAAGGAACTTTTTGCAAATATCATCCAGTGTGATTTTATGCATATAGTTGTTGTTTATATATTGCGCAATGCGGAGCATTTCTGAAGAAGTGTTTTTTCTATCCCTTTGCGGTTTTTTGCCCGTGCTTGCAGGGGGAATAGGCTTGTTGCTTTGCATAGACAAAAACAAAAGGACTGTTCTTGTGATTTGAGCAATTCTTTCGTTTTTAAGTTCGATAGACACGCTACTTGCTTTAACTTCACACGCTTCGTTTAAGAGTGTGCGGATAAGTGACAAATATTTTTCACCTATAATAAGTGCTTTATCTTCAACTAAAGTGTCCACATAAGCCGACTGAGATTTGCTGAGAATTATTTTGTGGAAAGAAAGGTTTGTTCTTTGGAACGCGCCGCCTTCCACTTTGTGATAGCAAAGGGGCGGAATAATAGCAAGGCAATTTTCGGTTAAAGAAAACATCTCGTTATCAATAAAAACGTCACGGTTGCCGCTGTGCAAAAAATACATTTCGTATTTTTCGTGTGTGTGTGGCGTAGGGTGAACGTTTCGCTTGCTGTCTTCCATATATTCCGCGCTACAATAGTTCTCTAATGCGTACTCAAAATTATCCATAACGGTTAAACCTTTTTTCAAAGAAAAATAAAAAAATGTTATTTATATGTAATTATGCGTAAATTATAACATTTTTTTTGTTGTTTTGCAAGAAAAATTAGTGTATAATATTACTAAAATTGGGAATTAAAGATTTTCGGTTTAGCGAATCAGTATTAAAAGGGTTGCATCCTTTTAAAATATAGAATATTTTATTTTGCTCAAAAAGGAGACATAAAATGAAAGTAGACGGCAGAGTGTGTCATGACTTGCTCACTCAAAAGATTACCCAAAAACTCGGCTTTTCGGAAGAAAAAGACTACGCTCAATGGAAACAAGAACTAAATGCAAAATTTAGAGAACTTATGGGTTTTGACCAAATTGAAGCAAACGCGGTGGAAAAGCCTGAACTCGTTATTGAAGCAGAAGTTCAAAAAGATGGCTATAAACAAATTCGTTGCTTATTCGATAGCGAAGTGGACGCAACGGTTGTTTTCTATATTCTTATCCCTGACGATTTAAAGAAGGGCGAAAAACGCCCGATGGTAATTACTCTTCAAGGTCATTCTACAGGTGTTCATAACTCGCTTGGCGAACCGCACGAAGACGATGATGCTGAATATGCTTTGGCTGAAGGTAAATTTGCTGTTCAATCAGTAAAAGAAGGTTATATTACCGTTGCTATTGAAAACCGCGGTATGGGTGAACGCTCTGCTAGTTGCGAATATGATGAAAACGGTAAGAAAACCCGTAACGTATACCAAGGTGGTAAACCTAGTTGTTACTATGAACAAATGACAGGTGTATTGATGGCAAGACCTATCCTTGCTGAAAGATGCTTTGATACTTCTAAGACTATCGATATGATGCTTAAGCATTACGGCGATATTATTGATGAAAAGAAGATTGTTATCACTGGTAACTCTGTGGGTGGCACGGTCGCATATTATATGGCGTGCTATGATGAGCGAATTGCGCTTGCAGTTCCCAGTTGTGCATTTTGTCCTTACCCCGAATCAATATTAAGAGTTTATCACTGCTCATGCAACTATATTCCTTTTGCGTTTAAGTGGTGGGATATGCAAGACTTGTCAGTACTCATCGCGCCCAGAAGATTAGTTTTGGTAAACGGAGAACAAGACCCGTCATTGCTTGCTGACGGCGTGCGTCGTGGGTATGAAACGGTTAAAAAGGTTTATAAAAAGGCTGGTGTTCCTGAAAACTGCAAGAGCATTATCCACGAAGATGGAGATTGTTGGCGTGTAGATATTATTTGGCCGACAATTAAAGAAGAACTTGCAAAAATTAAATAAGGTAAGGAGAACAAGACAATGAAAAAAGACGGTAGAGAGTGTCATGACACTTTAGTTAAAAACGCTAAACCAATACTCGCTTTTGATGAAAATAGAGATTATAAAACTTGGAAAGAAGAAATTAGAGCAAAGTTCTACGAACTTTCAGGGCTTAATGACGTTGAAGCAAACGCTGAACCCAACCCACAATTTGAAATTGTAAAAGAAGAAAAATTAGAAGGGCACACTAGATACTACTGTTTGTTTGAAAGTGAAATTGGCGCGGTTGTTTCTATGTACGTGCTTATCCCTGACGGAATTAAAGAACACGAAAAACGCCCTCTTATTATTACTCAACAAGGGCACTCTACGGGTTTTCACAACTCAGTAGGTATTGAGATTTACGAAAAGGATAAAATATATCAAGAAACACGCGGTAAGTTTGCTAACCAATCAGTTCAACAAGGTTATATCACCGTAGCCGTTGAAAACCGTGGCATGGGCGAACGCGCGGCTCAAAATGAAGAAGGTAGACGCGTTCACTTGGGACAAAAGGGCGGTTGTTATTATGAAGAAATGACTGCACTTCTTTTGGGTAGAAGTCTTATCGCTGAAAGATGTTTTGATATCAAATGTGCTATTGATATGATACTTAAACACTTTGGCAAAAACATCGACCAAAGAAAGATTGTTATTGCGGGCAACTCTGGTGGCGGCACGCTTTCATATTTTGCGGCTTGTTATGATGAAAGAATTTGTCTTTCAGTTCCAAGTAGCGCATTTTGTCCATATCCTGAATCAATTTTGAGATTTTATCATTGTTCTTGCAACTATATCGGACACGCGTTCAAGTGGTTCGATATGCAAGATCTTGCTTGTTTAATCGCACCTAGACCGCTGTTTACAATCAATGGTAAAACCGACCCGTCGTTCAAAGATTACGGTGTTATCCGTGGTTTTGAAACAGTTAAGAAAATTTACGAAAAAGAAGGCGTACCCGAAAAATGCCATTCAATCATTATGCAAGACCGTGGACACTTCTGGGGTGTTGAATACGTGTGGCCTGTAATTGCGAGCGAACTAGCAAAATTAGGGGATGAAATTAGATGAGTAACTTAAAATTTATATCAAACGGCAAAAGCCTTTTGAATTTTTACATCAAAGACGATGCGTCAGCAATAGTTAACCGCGCAGCGCTCGACATTATCGAAGCGGCTTTTTTGGCGACGGGCGTTAAGTCAGAACTTTTTAGAGTAAACGACTTAGCAAAGGTTGAAAACGGTATTATTATTGCGCACTTTAGTGATAGTGATTACGCGCAAACTTTCAAAAAAGAATATGATTACACACTTGGCACAGACGGCTTTGCCGTAATGGAAAAGGATGGAAACGTAATTATCTTAGGTCATAACGACTTTGGCGCATCTTACGGCGCACATGATTTTTTGGAAAAAAACAGTGATATTATTTGGGCTCGCGGTGCGGAAGAATATTCTATTGAATATCTGCCTATGTCAGAAATTTCCGCTACCGTTATCAATTATTGCGAAAAATCACCCTTTAAAGTAAGGGTGTGGAACACTTGTGGTTATGGTACGGACAACGTTAACCACGGCGATAAAGGTACGGCCATTTGCCTTGCGAGAAATAAAATCACGGGCGTTTATCACCACTGCGACGAAGATTGGTATGAATACGGTGTTACCGGTCAAAGTTTGGCAAGCGCGTCTTTTAGAAGTATTGAAGAATATATCGACACTAACCCCGAGTATTTTATGACTTATGAAGACGGCACGCCGAGAAAATTGGTTGCAACTTCTAATAGTCATTTGGAAAGTTATCTTAATTTTTACCATCCCGAAGTGCCTAAAATCATCGCTAAAAAGATGGCCCAATATTTGGAAGGATGTCACGAAAATGACGTAGCGTGTTACAATATGCCTGACAATCCTTGCTTTTATATGTACCACAATGGCGTTAAACTTCACGAACAACCCTTTACTACGGATTGCGGTGTAACAGTATATCCCACGGACAAAAATTATAAGTCAACCGTATACTTTAACTTTATCAATAGACTTATTAAAGAACTCAATAGAATTCGTCCTAACACGGTAATTCATACGCAAGCGTATATGTATAGTGAAGTTGCCCCTGCAATCAAAGTTGACGATAGAGTATTCATTAAAGTTGCTCCCTTATCGGCAAACATGCATGTTGCGCACAACGACCCTGTTAAGAAAGATAACTGGCGCGTTCGTGATAATCTTAAAGAGTGGGTTAAGCACAGTAACAGCGTATGTGTAAACGCATACTGGAACTGTTTTAAGGGTGGTTATTATAGCCGTCCTATTTGGAAGGTTGCGCAAGAAGACCTAAAATTCTGGCGTGAAATAGGCATTAAAGGCTTTACGCCTGAAGGAAAGGTGGACTGTTCAAGACTTGAAAGTTATACCGAAAAGCAAGCGTTTGCAAGAAGGTTTAACGATTTTAACGAAATGTATACTTGGGGCTTGCATAAACTAATGTGGAACCCCGACCAAGACTTAGAAGCGTTAAAGAAAAGGTATTGTAAAATCGTTTACAAAGAAGTTGCCGAAGAAATGCTTGAATATTATAACTTGATTGAAAAAGGTTATAACGGCACGGATACTTACGTATGGTGGATGAGTGGTGGAGACGTTTATATCTATCAATTCATTATCAAAGCAGGTATTAAGGATGCGGTTTTAGCAACCTTGGAAAAAGCACTTGCAAAAACCAATAATATAAATGTTAAAGAAAGAATTGAAAGCATTTACACCACGTTAAAAGAGTACATCGGCAAATACGAAAAGTTCGTTGATGAAGACGGTGAAGTTTTATGGTGTAACGGCGTTGACCCCTTGTCTGAAGGCCAACTTGACTGGATGAATAATAAAGACAGTATTTGGAATAAGGGAAAAAAGAGCGTGGTTCTTAAAAATTATCTAACGTTGGATGATTTTGATGAAAAACATAAATTTTCAAGAGTAATGCTCTACGATGAAAACAATCTCTACTTTGGTTATACTATTTTTGATGAAGGCTTAGAAAAAATTGTTCCGCACGAAGAGTGTGGGTTAAAAGTATTCCGAGAAGACGGCAGTGAACTTAACTTCCGCGCTGAAAGTTATTTTGGTGGAAACGCGCTAAATAACGAAGTATTCTACGGCTATACTTGCGGTTTTAATAAGGGCGACACTCGCGACCGTTACTATATTAACCACGGTTCACCTTCTACTGTTAAAACGCCCGAAGGTGTAAAAAAAGTTCAAAAAGTGTTCTTGTCTGAAGACAAAACAAAACGCGCAGCGTTTTTCGTTCAAGTAATTCCATATAAAGCGCTTGACGTAACGCTTGATTCTTTCAAGCCTTATGGACACTTCTGCGTATTCTATGACGTTTATGGCAGAACAGGTTGGGGCTGGAAAGGCTTTGGGCTTTGGGGCAAGCAAAACTTTACCACCTACAAATTAGTGGGAAGAGAATAAAACACTAAATCAAAGATTAATTTTATATACCCCGCCGTGCTGGCGGGGTATATCGTTTTAAATAAAAACTTTTAGATACAAGCAATATACTAATTTTGAAATGCGTAAAGACAACTTTAATTTTTTTGTAAAAAAGTGCCGAATATGGGCGTAAAACAAACTAAAGAAAGAAAAATTGGTGGTTTTAACGAAACGTAAGCGTTTAATTTGCATAAACTTATGTAAACAGATTTAACGCAAGAATGTAAAAATTAATTTTTTAATCTTGTGGTCAAAATAATTAAAATACACAATTTATAGCACAAATTGTGTTTGTAAAAGCCTTAAACGCCAATATATACGATTTTAATTAATAAGTATATTTTTTGCGCTATAGAGCAATTACGGCAAATTGGTCTAGGAGGGGTTTTATGGTGGGGTTAGTAAAATTTTTCCACCTATAATTTCGCTAGAAAAATACAAAAAATTTGATATTTCGCTTGACAAAAACTATACACACGCGGTATAATTAGGTGTACCTTAGGGATGTTGCACCCTTTTGGGTGTTTTTTTCAACATATATAGGAGGAAAAACTAATGCAAGAACAGACTCAACTTCAAGCAGTAAAGAAGAAGAGTAAGAAAAGTGGCATGGGTAGTTTCCGCCGTAACCAGTTAATATTTATTTGGTTGTGGTTGGTTCCGCCGATAGTTACTTCTTTAATCTTCGGTTTTTACGAAAAAGTGCAATCGATCATGATGGCTTTCCAAGATTTGGAGGGTAATTTTACTCTTTATAACATTACCTACTTTTTTAACGAAATGTTCTCACAAGATGGTCAATTGCTTATCGCTTTGAAAAACACGCTTACCCACTTTACCGTAGGCTTGTTTATCAAATTCCCTTTCCAACTTCTTATCGCGTACTTAATTTACAAGAAGGTATACGGTTATAAAATTTGGAGATACATATTCTACTTCCCCGCAATTATTCCTAATATTGCTATGACGACCGTGTTTATTGAAATCGTTTCAAAGCATGGTTTGTTTGGTAATATGTGTCAACAATTTGGCTGGACTTATCCTGCTGACGGTTTGCTTGGTAACCCTGATACGGTTACGGGAACGGTTATCGCATACGGTATATGGGACTCACTCGGTCAATCAATGTTGCTATTCTGCGGCGCGATGACGAGAATCCCGACCGACACGTTGGAAGCAGGTAGACTTGACGGCGTTAAGGCGTTTAGAGAATTCTTCAACATCATCCTTCCGATGATTTGGCCGACCTTGTCAACCATTCTTCTTCTCGCAATCACCGGTATCTTAGAAGCGTCAGGCTCGCTCTTGTTGCTAGTAGGTGACCAAACGTCCTTCTCAATCAACGCGCATACGTTGTCGTTCTGGATGTGGTCAAAGGTTTATGCCGGCGGTAAAAACATGGCAGGTCAATACACTCTCGTTTGTGGTGTAGGCTTGTGTTTAACCCTTTTGGTATTACCGTTCATTTTCTTCGTGAAATGGATCTTTACCGAAGTGCTCCCGCAGGTAGAATATTAGGAGGTGCGTTATGTCAAGATTTGTTACGGTTAACGGCATCAAAATTATGAAGCCGAAGAAAGACAACTCAATATTAATTCAGCGCACAACGGTTGCAGAAAAGTTCTTCTTTGTAGCGATGGCTCTTTTCTGTGCTCTCTACGCTTTCTCTCTCGTGTTCCCGGTAGTATGGCTTTTAATTAAATCTTTAGAAGATACTTTCTCATACGACTTGAACTTAGTTATGTATGGTTGGGATTACGTTTCTCCTCTCAAAGATTGGAAACCAGGACAATACATTGATGCATTCAATGAACTTCAACTAGAAGGCATCACCTTTGCGGGTATGTTAGTAAACTCTGCATGGTGGGTTGGTATTGGTACGTTCCAAACCATTTTCTGGCACGCAACCACTGCTTATATTATTTCTAAGTATCGTTTCGTTGGTAGAAACTTCCTTTACAGTTACGTTATTACTATGGCAATCTTGCCGGTATACGGTTCAGGTGGTTCGGCGTATAAATTGATTAACGACTTAGGGCTTTACGACCAAGGTCCGTTCTACTTAATTATGACAACATTCGGTGGTTTGGGTGGTTCATTCTTAACCATGGTTGGTTTGTTTAGTAGTATTTCGTGGGAATACGCAGAAGCGGTTTATATTGACGGTGGTAGTGATAACACTGTATACTTCAACATTATGTTACCCCAAGCAATGCCTATGCTTTCAGCGTTCTCAATTACTTCAGCAGTAGGCTTGTGGAACAACTATGGCAGTCCGCTTATGTACTTACCTTCAACACCTACCGTTGCAACCGGTCTATATAAGATAAAAAGTGGTATCTCATACGTAGGTATGCCTTACTATTTCTGTGGTCTTGTAATAACACTTATACCGGTTATGGTGCTCTATGGCTTTATCGCAGAAAAAATGATGACAAACTTATCAATTGGTGGTCTTAAAGGTTAATAAACGTCATCATAACAACTCGTAAGAGTTATAAATTTCACAAGTTTAAGTGCGAATAGGGACCCGTCCCTTTTCTAAACTTGCATCAAAATCCTTTTAGATATCTTAGATATTGATAAAAATATCAAGGCGCGCCTATAAACATTATATAATATATATAGGCACAGCCAAAGATAAACCTTAAATCAATTTAAGGAAACTAAAGTTGTAAATATTTATATAAGGAGAAAATATATGAAAAAACTTTTAGCACTTTTGATGTCAATCTGCATCGCATTTACTGCGTTTGCTGGCGTTGGCTGTAAGGGCAATGAAGGTTCAAATGACCCCAACGTTCTTGAAATATATTGCTATATTCAAGGTTTTGGATCTACATGGCTCGAAGAAAACATTAAGTTGTTCAAGGAACAAGATTGGGTAAAGGAAAAATATCCTGATCTTAAAGTTCAACTTGAAACCAACTCAAATTCTAGTTTTGCGTCAAATAGATTGCAGAACCAAAAGACTAACACTTATGACTTGTTCTTTGGTTCACACGGTATTGATAAACTTGATCCGTCTTTCCTTGTTAATCTTACCGATACAGTTTATATGACTGAAGTTCCTGGCCAACCTGGCGAACTCATCATGAATAGAGTTCCCCAACTTGCTAGAGAAGCGCTTTACGAACCGGAATATGAGAAAGTTGAAATAGATGGTGAAAAGTACGATAGTTATTATGGCTTTAAGTACGTTTACATTTTCTATAGTTGGATGTATAATAAAACTTTGTTTGATAAACTCGCAGCAGAACGCGGTTGGGAACTTCCTGTAACCACTGAAGAGATGTTCAACATTTGTGATAACATTAAATCACAAGGTTACGACTACAGCATGCAAGGTAGACCGATGCATACCAACACTCCCATTATGCACACTTCTAAAAACGGTGGTTATGCGACATCTCAATTCCCTGTATACTGGGTACAATACGAAGGTTATGATCAATACGAAAACTTCTACACCTATGGTTCAAATGAAGAAGGCGGCATGCCGACCAATGAAATTTTTGCTCAAAAGGGTAGACTTCGTTCACTTGAAACTATTGAAGAAACTTACCAAAATTATGCTTATGAAGACTCTGCAGAAACCGACTTTAAGAAAGGCCAAGGTGCTTTCTTAGCAGGTGAAGGTATCTTCCACTGGAACGGCGACTATTTTACCACTGAAATGCAATTACAACGTGACGCTGCAAGAAGAGGTGGTGGCGAAGACTACGAAATCGTTACCATGAAGACTCCGGTTCTTTCTCAACTCGTTGAAAGACTTTCTTTCTACCAAAAGGAAAACCCTGCAACTGAAGTGGAAAAAGATTCTAGTGGCAAACCTTATACGCATGAATCTTTTAATATCGCTATAAGTTCTAAGCCCTATAAAGAACTCACCCAAGAAAATAAGAACAAGTACGACGCTGTTCTCGCTGCTATGATTAGAGATATCGATGAAGGCATCGGTTACGATGCAAACAAGGATTATGCTGGTTACAAAGTAACTGAACAAGACTGGAAGATTGTTAAAGAAGCACGTACTTATAACGCTTCTAGAACTCTTCCTGGTCAAGCAGCAGTTATTCCTCAATCTACTCCTGCAAAGGCAATTGCTATTGACTTCTTGAGATTCTTCTACACCGACGTTGCTATCGAAAAATTTGGCGTGGCTTCAAAAGGCTTGTCATTCCCGGTTATCTATTATGAAAAACTCGATCAAGAAGCATATGACAGAGCAACTGAAACTTTTGAACCTGAAGCAAAAACCAAGTATGACCTTATGTATGGACAAAATGGTAACAATGTAGACTGTGGCGTTATTCCTGCACCTACTCAATTCTTATTTGGTAAGTGTGGTCTTGAACATCTCAAGGGTTACAATGGTAACTTGAACAAGGATATGGTATCTATGATTAGTACTAGATATACTGCTCAAAAGATCTTTGAGATGGATATTGACTACTGGAAAGGCGACAACTGGACTTCAGTTGTAAATCAAGTTGAATCTTCAGCTAATTAATTTTAATTTAAAATTTAATAAATTTGTAGCAAATTAGCAAAAAAGCGCTATAAATGCCAATCGGCTCGGTCAAATTGACCGAACCGATTTGGCGACTTATGCGAAACTAAACGTTTAGAGGTGAAAATGAAAACATTCAAGAAATTGAGAAAGTCATTGATTGCATTTTTACTTGCAGCAATTACCGCTTTTCCTGCGGCTGCTTGCGCTGATGAAGCGTCAGTGGGTTACGCAAAGGTTGAAGACGTTGAATTCTGGGGCACTTACGCTGCAGAATCAATTCTCCAAGACCTTCACGGTGTGTATGATGAGTTCAAGTTTGAACCCACCATTGATCTTACCGTATTAAAAGGCGAAGAAGAAGCAGATAAAATCATCATGACTACGGGTGAAAAACCCATCAAAGAATTCGACGTGTCTATTACTGATCTTAAGAGCGGTTCAAATACTCTCTCTAAAGACAATATTGACATCTATCAAGTGTTATATACTTACCTAGGCTCAAAAGAATTCTATTTGTATCAAGGTTATTATCCTGACGGTCTTGCACCTATTTCAGGCACAAAGGCTCAAAAGGAAAATAACGTGGCTGCTAACAGCAACCAAGGCATTTACGTTTCTTTCAACATCCCCAACGATCAAGAACCAGGCACCTACACAGGTACTATGGTTATTACTATCGGTGAAGAAGCAAAAAACATTCCTGTAACCATTCAGGTTGTTGACGCAGAAGTTCCTGTAGAAAGGACTTTCCGTTCTTCTTTCTCTATACACTGGGGACATCAACGTGGTGAACTCGATAACAGTGCAAGAATGCGTTGGAATTATATTCAAGCACTTGCTGATCACCGTCTTGGACCGTCAAGTTTGGGCGACCAATTCTCTCATGGCACACAAGAAGATGTAGATTACTTAGTAAGAACTGCTATTAAATATTGCGAGGGAGATAACGCCGTTAACTTTGGTTATGGTGCTGCGCTTTCTACGACTAACACTGAAAAATTAGAAGTCGTATATTCTGACGGCAAAGTTGTTACCATTCCTACTGAAAAAGATATAGCAAGTGGCAAGACAACACAATCTATTTACAATCAGGAAACCATTGATAAATACTTCTCAGCAATGTTCTATGGTATTCTTGATTACTGGGCAGAAACTGGTAAAAAAGTTAATACTTTTGAAAGAATGAGTTGTAAGGGTGTTGACGAACCTGAACTTCACAACAACGTACCTAACGTTCCTTATCTTGCTTACTCTTATCAAACTGGCGTTATGGCAGTTTACAATAAGATTTTAGCAGATGAAAGTATACCTGCTGAACAAAGAAACGATCCGTTCTTCCAAGAACTTCTCGAATCTATGAAGAAAGTTCCGCACGTTGTAACTTCTACTACTCAACTTGACTATTATGAAGACGGTGGTAACTATGATCCTGAAGTTATGTGGATGACTTTCTGTCCGCACTATAATAAGTCAGGTTCTGCAGACGCACGTGAAAACTATAAGAGTGCAAACCTTCAACACGAAATGTGGTGGTACGGCTGTGACGTGCCTTCAGCACCTTATCCTTCATACCACTTAGGTAACCACGCCCTTTCTGTTCGTATTGCAGGTTGGATGGCAGCGGATTATGAAATTGTTGCAAACCTTAACTGGGCAACCGAGTACTATAAGACTGCTAACGGTGACGGCACTAACTATATGGAAAACTATTACGACCAAGCAGTTCGTTCTCGTTCAAAGCCTGGTGAAGGCTGGTTGTTCTATCCTGGTAAAAAATACGGTGTAGACGGTCCTATCCCGACAATGCGTCTTAAAGAATTTAAGAACGGTATTGAAGAATGGGAATTAGTTTATAAACTTAAAGCATTGTACAAAGCAAAGGGATTTAGTGAACAAAAAATAATGAACACTCTTTACTCTACTATGTACGATACTGCTCGTATTTACGATACTATTTCTTGTGAAATAGTTGAAAATGCAAGAGAAAAACTTATTAACTTGCTACTCCTTGCAGAATCTGAAGCAAACGTAATGATTACTGACTTTAGTGATATCCGTGGTAAAGTATTCTATAACGTATACGTTAAAGATGGATATACTTTAGGTTCAGGTGAAGAAGATGACGTTAAGGTAAGTGATAAGTTCGTTGTAACTTCTGCCCCCGCTGACGGTGGTTCGATTTATACCATCGAATGTAAAGATGAAGATGCAGTTACAATTTCTTTCAAAGATTCTAACGGCATTGTTAAGGGCGTATCATTTGCATTAGAATCTGGTGCAGCAGTATTTACTCCTGCATCACAACTCTACAGCACAGAGTCAATCTTACCCGATGACACAACCGGTGAAGCAGAAGATATGGAACTTGGTCTTGTGAAGGGTACTGATGTATTTGCTGAAGAAGAAATGGAAGGTTTAGAATACCTTCAAATTAAGATGGGCGCTGCTAAACCGTTGAAGAGTGGTCTTCCTGGTCAACAAAGTTTCCTTATTAAAGATGCTTTGGTAACCGCGCTCGATAACACTGTTAGCAAACTCCAACTCGAAGTTTACTACGATGGCAACGATGAACTTCCCATACTCTTTACTTATAAGGGAAAGACTCGTCTTGGCGCAGGTGTAGAAGGCACCTTAAAGAAGGGACTTAATCGTATAACCATTGAAGGAATGAAGTCGCTTTCTTGGAGCAGTATCGGAACGATTGAATACTTACTCGTTCGTTACGGCGAAAAAGGCGCAACGGCAAACGATAAAGTATACCTTGTTGGTATAACAGTTTACAAATAATATAAGGGGGATATAAGTAATGAAAAAATTATTAGCAATTTTACTTGCAGCATTGACTATGTTCTCCGCGCTCTCGTTGTCGGCTTGTGCTGACAACGGAGACAAGGGCGAAGGTGGTGCTACAACCAACATCGTATTTAACGGTTTTGAAGACTTTGATAGAGACTTCTTAACTATCCGTGTTGTTGACTGGGCTTTTGGTTCAGTTAATCAAAACTTTGACAAAAAATACGTTAAGTTTGGTGAAGCATCTGCTCTCTTCCGTCCTTATGGTGAAATAGGTTATCGTGGACTTCCTATCATCTATTTACCGATGTATTCTACTCGTTTTGAATACAACTATAAGGATATGACTAAAGTAGAAAAGATTTCTGCTTGGTTCTACAATGCTCAAGAAGAAACCTACAAAGTAGGTATAGGCTTACAAACAGCCACTGTTGATTGTGGTCAAACTTTAGATAGCACTTCAAGAACGGTTACTCAAAAATTCAACCTTGTTCCCGGTTGGAACTACGTTGAATATGACATGGATCCCAAATATCTCAATTGTCAAACCGGCGTAGACTTAACTAATATTTTCGGTATGTGTATTCAATTTGAATATTGCAACGAATTAGTTGAAGAAGCCCCGTATATTTACGTTGACGATATTAGATTCCATTTAAGCGAAGAAACAGTTACTGGTTCTGAAACATTTGGCTTAAAAGCAGACGCTGAAAACGGCGTTTGGGAAGTTGCTGACTTTGAAGATGTAAGGCAGGCTCAAATGTTTACCATTGGTACAGAAATTGCTGAAAACAGACGTTGTACTATAGAAGTTGTAAACGCTAACGAACTTTCTACCACCGCTAAAAGTGGTCAAAACGTTCTTAAAGTTACACGTCACGCAAGTTACACAACTTCACATACTTATAGTACTGGTATTTCAGGAGACGTATTAAGCGAAGTATTTAAAACAATTGGTAAAGATTTAGTTGACCATCCTGAAAACTACGTTCTTAAACTCGATTACTTCAACTACAATCCTACTAGACAACGTGCTGGTTATAATTTTGGTTCATCTCTTTGTACTAGAAACTGCAATACTTGGAGATATCTTGATTATGTTGAACCGTATACTTGGGGTTCATTTGAAGTAAATATCGGCTGGTGTCAGAGCTATCTTTATGGTCAACTTACCAGTGAAAATCCCGTATCAACGTATCCTAAACTTCTCGATGGTTATACTGTAGAAGACGCGAAGTTTACTACTAATCCGTCGACATTTGGTTTCTCGTTCGCAAAATATACAAATAACGACCGTCGTGATATGGTATTCGTATTCGATAACATTAGAGTCGAACGCATTGCATAAGGAGGAAAGTTATGAAAAAAGTTTTATTTAAAATTTTCACGTTTGTTCTCGCATTATGCTGTGTAGGATTGGTTGCTTGCGATAACTCTAGTCAAAACAATGCTGCAACTTTAGTTGATTTTGAAAATTCTACCTTAGAAGTTGCTTATGGTGAAAGTTACAACATAGCCGACTACGTTTACGACAGCGAAGGTAACAGATATGAAGTTACCGCTACTATTACTGATAGCGACAATCAAAAAGTTGAAGCAGAGAAGGTTTTTCAAGTTGTTAAAGCGAGTTACAAAGTTGTATACTCAGTAAACTTTAATGGAGAAAACGTTTCCAAAACCGTTTCTATTAAAGCATTTTCTGTTCCGATGATTGAATTTGGGGATAATGCAGAACAAACTTATACGCTTGGTATTCTTCCTGTTGAATTCCCTGCAATTTCTGCATCGGACCTTATCGATGGCACTATCACCAACATCACTAAAGAAGTTTATTTCCAAAGTTCTTATAAACTTGAAAAGATGGAAGACTATGACGGTGTTTCTAACTATTATGTTCCGAAGAAGATTGGTACTTATTTCTGGAAGGTAACTGCTACTAACAGCGCTGGTCAATCTAACTCTCGTGTATTGTACTTCTACATTACAAAAGATCCTGGTACTTACGACCTTCTTGTATATGAAGGTGGTGAAACTGCATATAAATCTAGTAACGCAAATATTACTTTTGAATACGTAACCCCTTCTGAATTCCCCATTGAAGGAATTAACAACGAATTCGGTTACGACAAACCCGCTTATAAAATTGCAGGAATTCCTAACGATGCTCTTATTACTGCAGACTTTGGTTACACTGCAAAAGAATATCTTGCATTAGAGGCTAAAGGTGAATTCAATGCTGTTGAGTTCTACTATATGATAGACTCGACTGAATATCCGACTCGTACCTCAGTGGGTAACAACGACCAAAGAATAAACGGCCAAGAAGAAGTTTCTTATAATGACAACTGGACGTTCTTCTCTTCTGCAGGATATTACGCCGCTAGAAAGAGCCTTGAAGAAAAAGCGATTGTAAAAGAAAACAGATATATAACTACGAACAAATGGCAAGTAGCAATCGTACCTGTATCCGAATTTGTTAAGTCTTTAGGCACAGGCAAAACTGGCAAGGTTCTTAAGTCATTTATGTACAAATCTCAAGACAAAGTTGACTTATATATTAGTGACGTTAAATTTATTCAACACGACTGGAATAGTGTTCCGAATAAAGGTCCTTATGGCATCACTGTTAAAGAGTACAACTATAATAGGATTACTGCATCTAAGGGTGTAACTGTTAGTTATGAAACAGAATTGCCGAGCACATATTCTTATAAAGGTGTAACCGGAGCAGTCGATAATACTATTGGTTACGATGGCAATGCTGTAAAATTTGGTATTACTGCTAACGCTCAGAAAGTTTACGCTACGTTTAACTACACCGCTGAAGAATTCTTAAAACTTGAACAAGAAGGCAAGTTCAACGCTGTTAAGTTTACTGTGATGACTGGTGGCGGTTCAAACAATAGTAAAACGAACTTGATTTCTAAAGTAAAGGGTCTTACTAATGGCGTTTGGAAAACTTACGTTATTTCCATTGCAGATTTCGCATCAACCTTTACTGAACCTACTAGCACCAAGGCTGCTATTTATCAATCATATATTGAAGGTAATGCTCACGACTTCTACGTTGGTAACATTGAAGTCATTAAGGACTACGATTTTGGGCATAGTCACACTGGTGGCGACGCTACTAAGTGTAATCAACTTCCGATTTGTGAGACTTGTCAGTTACCTTATGAACCCGAAGGTGGTATTCCTGCACATATTAGTGATGGCACTGAATCATGTATTGCTTTACCGAAATGTAGCGTATGCGGACTCAATTTTGGCACTTTCGCTGGTCACACTGGTGGTACTGCTACTTGTCAAGCGAAAGCAATATGTAGTGAATGTGGTGAAGAATACGGAGATTTAGGCCCGCATATAGAAGTAGTAGATCCGAATAATCCTGGTGAACTTCCTACTGGAACTAAGACTGGTATTGCTCCTAGAATCATATGTGAAACGGAAAATTGTGATGAGGTTATAGATGAAGGCGGATATGTTCTTCCTGCATTGAACTTGGTTGCAATTGAAGATAATATTGATAAAGTTTCTGATACTAATGAAAGCCACGTTGCTAAAGAAGTTGTTACAACCGTACCTTCAGAAGGCATCAATAACGATGTTAACTTTAGTGGCAGTGCTTTCAAGATGGTAGTTAACCACGACGTTAATATCATCTTAACCATGCCGTATACTGGCGAACAATATGCAGAATTTGCATCTAAGGGTGCATTCAATGCTGTTAAGTTCACATATATGATTATACCTGAAGGTGAAATTCCTTCAATTACCAACAACTCAACGACTGACTTTGCTAATATGTTTGGCTTTGCTGGTTATGATGGTAGCACGGGCACTCAACTTGCTCAAAAGAGATGGGTAAATCACACTATTTCCGCAGAGAACTTTGTAAAATCGTTTGTTGATCCTACTTCTAATAACGTAAACTTCTTCAAGTCGTTCACGGATATTGAAAATAGTAGTTTAACATTCAACTTCTACTTCGGTGATATTCAGTGCATTGACCATTCACACACTGGTGGCACTGCTACTTGTCTAGCGAAAGCAATATGTGATGAATGTGGTGAAGCATACGGCGATTTAGGCCCGCACAAAGAAGTTGTAACAACCGATCCTACGCTTCCTAGTGGAACTGGTACTGGTATTGCTGCCATATCTCATTGTGAAACTTGTGGTATACCTTTATCTAATGGTGAAGTTCTCCCTGCAATGAACTTTGTTCCTTCATCAACCGATAACCTAGCACAAATGCAATTCACTTCAACAAAAATAAGCAAAGAATACGTTGCAAATGCTAACTTGCCGACCAATGTGGTTACTTACGTTAACCGCACTGCCACGGAAGATGACACTACTAAATATTCTGGCAACGCTATTAAAATGTCTGGTATAAACGGTCAGAGTTATTACGTTCAATTGCCTTACACTCCTGATGAATACAAGAAACTTGCTGAAGCTGGCGCATTCGATACGATTAAATTCTATTTCTTGGTTGAAAAGGACACTGCAACTTTCGTAAGAAACAATTCATGTAAACCAGCCGCAAATTCTAACCCCAGTTATGCTGCTAACCCCACTTGGGATGGTACTTGGTCGATGTTATCTGGCGCAGGTTACTATACTAATGGAATAACTTCTCAAGTGCCGAACTTGCCTTTAGACGGATGGATTTGTGCAGAGATTGACGTAACGGCTTTATGTGATAGTTATGTTGAGAAATATAACGCTTATCGTGTGATTAAAACTCAATCTAAATACGAGTACAACATCTATCTTGGTAACGTTGAATTTATAAAGGCTAGCAACTAACAAAAAATTACTTTTTAAGTAATTAATTAAAAAAACACTCATCTTTAGATGAGTGTTTTTTTATACGAATTATTAAAAATAAACTTAAAAAATTTGCATAAAAAGTATAAATCTATATTTAAATTTATATTATTGGTTTATATTAATTGCTGTATAAAAATTTATTGAGCGGGTAAAATAGTCTTAAGAAATTTATTGGAGGTTTATTTTATGGGCAAAAATATGCTTACCACAAAAGAAGCAACGCTTATTTCCGACCTTTTGACTATGGAAGAGAGCGCGTGTAAGAAAGCAAGGCTTTATTCAAGAATTTTAACCGATCCCGAACTTGCGGAGAGTTTTGGCAAGATTGCGGACAATCACGAAAAACGCTTTAACGCGCTGTTAGAATTGTTATAAGGAGAGTAAAATATGAGTAATTATAAAGCAGACACCACACTCAATGAAAAAGACAGTTTGCAAGATATGTTAAATTTAGAAAAGGCACTTGTTAAAATTTATTCAACCGCTATGACCGAAGGCTGTTCTAAGGGCTTTAGAACGCTTGTTAGAAATCACTGGACTGAAACGACCGACGACCAAGCAAAAGTGTTCTTCGAAATGACCGAACACGGTTATTACCAAGTAGAATCCGCCCCCGAAACAATTTTATCTGAACACAAGAATAAGTTTATGAAAGTTAAAAATCAACTTTCTTAAAATAGGGGATAGTATTAAAAACACAAAAAAAGCGACGGTTAAAAACCGTCGCTTTTTGTATGTTATTTAGATAATTTTTTCTTTTTGATTAATTGAAAAACTATTATTCCAACTGATATTAAAATTATACTTGTGCCTATCAAAATCGCGCAGTTTAAGAAAAATTGTGCTGGCAGCGCAGTTATTATTTGGTCGTAATAGGGGTGAAAATGCCAATTATCTTTACCGGGGAAGAAAATTTGGTGAAACACGGTAAACGCGCTATCAAAGTCGATTGCAACAACTGCGCCTAAAACAACGCCGATTACAAATATACTGACCGCTGAAAAGAAGGTTACTGATAAGCCTTTTATGCGGTAGAGCGTTATAACCTTAAACCTTTCTAAAACGATTGATAAAACTATCATCACGGTTGAAATTATAAGCGTTACGGTGTTTAGCGTAAACAACCCTTTGCAGTCGGCAAAGTGTGATGCGCCTTCTTCGGTAAACTTAAACACGCCCGTAGAAAAAGTTGTTCCTGGGAGAGTTAAGTAGTTTAACATCTCGTCGTAGGCGGTTTTGATTTGCTCGTAAGTTTTGCCCGTTTCTTCAACAAGGTTAAGCGGCTCTATTTGTAGATAATAAAAAAACCTACAATATATCGGCAAGCCTATTGAAAAAGTTATTATAAAGAGCAAAGCGCAAACGCCAAAAAGGGCGGTGAAGATTATGCTCAATATCTTTTTTGTTTTTTCATTTATAGCAATATTCATGTTTTAATTTTAGCACAATAATATATATAAGTCAATAAAAGCGTGCAAAACGCTTGCTTTATTTGGCGTTTTTAGAGTATAATTAACTCAAGAAGGTTTTCGGACAACACTTCTATAAAACAACCGACAAAAGTGAATTTTAGCCTTTTTATCGGTAAGTGTGTTCGATAAAAAGGTTTTTTATGTTTAAAGAAAAGTTTTCTACAATTTCACTTGCAAGGGCGGGGATAATCGCTGCGCTCTATATTGCAGTTTCCTTTTTGGTTATGCCAATTTCTAGTGGCGCTATTCAAATTAGGGTAAGTGAAGCACTCACAATGTTAGCGATAGTTTTGCCCGAAAGTATACCCGCGCTTTTTATCGGCTGTGCGTTTGCAAATATAATTACTGGGTGTGCGCCTTACGATATAATTTTCGGCAGTTTAATTACACTTGTGGCGGGCGTATTGACTTTCTTTACAACTAAAAACATAAAATCAAAACCGCTTAAAATATTTATCGGTGGGCTTTTCCCAGTTCTGCTAAACGCATTTTTACTTCCGCTTATTTGGAAGTGGTGTTACGGCTTTTTAGATTATATTTACATAGTGCAAGTACTTTTATTACTTGCTGGGCAAACCGTATCCGTTTACGCGTTGGGTACGCCGCTTTATTTAACGGTTGATAAGTTTAAACAAAAGGGCATAAAATTCTTTAATTAAAAGTAAAAAACTCTCTCCAAACTGGAGAGAGTTTTATTTTTTAGTCAATCGCTCTAAAGGGGTGATACATCGCCCAATAGAAAATAAGCCAAAGTGATGAAATACCTACTAAGGAGTAGATGATACGGCTTACGATTGCCATGTTGCCCATACCGAAGATGAGTTCGACGGGGTTAAAGTTGAAAAGCCCGACGAGTAACCATACGATTGAGCCGATTATTACCAATGTAAAAGCAATTATCGTAGTAATTTTCATATTTTATCCTCCGATATAAGTATTTGCAAAAAAACTTTTATTATTCGGGGTTAGATAAATATGTTTTCCAAAACCAACCTATCAAAAGAAATACTTTCCATAAAATCATCCGCCGTAAACTTTACCGTGTTATACTTAGCATAACTAAATAAGTGCGGTTTTATGAGCACAGGGGTTGGGATATCTAAATTTTCACAAATTTCTCTTAAATAGTCGAAGAATTCAGAATAGTCAATAGTGCCTTCGCGCTCGAAAGTGTATTGCCTAATTATTTTTCCTTTCTTCATAACTTTCGCCCAAATTTTTATCATAAATTCTCCTTTGCCGAATAATTGTAACATATATATAAAATTAAATCAACTTTTACGTTGACAAATTGGTCTTTAAAATGTACAATATAAAAAAGAAAATTATATAGGAACTTAATTATGAAAGAATTGAAAAATAAGTTGATTGAATTACTCAGTGAAAACGCTAGATATACTTACGCGGAACTCGCCGCGATGACCGCCGCCACGGAAAGTGAAGTTTTGGCGGCTATTAAAGATTTAGAAGATTGCGGTGCTATCGTTAAGTACGCCGCCATCATCAATACTGAAGCGTTAGATAATAGAAAGGTGCAAGCGCTTATCGAAGTTAAGGTTGCGCCACAAAAACTCAACGGTTTCGATTCTTACGCCGAAGAAATTTATAGTTTTAAAGAAGTTAAAAGCCTTTACCTTATGAGCGGTGGTTTTGACCTTGCCGTTTTCGTTGAAGGAAATGATATTACCGATATAGCAAAATTCATTGCCGAAAGATTAAGCGTTATTGACGGCATTGTGAGCGTGCAGACGCATTTTATATTAAAAAAATATAAAATTGAAGGTCAGGTTGCTAAACCTACCGATAAGAGAGAAAGACAATTATTCCAAGCATGAGAGATTTTATAAGTAAAAAAGCAAAACAAATTAAGCCTTCGGGCATAAGAAAATTTTTTGATATCGCTGCAGAAAGCAAAGACGTTATTTCTTTGGGTGTTGGTGAGCCTGATTTTATCACGCCGTGGGAAATTCGCGATGCTGGCGTAAACTCAATTAAAAAAGGATACACTCAATACACTTCTAACAAGGGAATGATACCCTTAAGGGAAGAAATTTCACAGTACTTAAAGAAGTTTTCAGTAAATTTTTCCGCTGACGATATTATTATAACCGTTGGCGCAAGCGAAGCAATTGACTTGTCGCTTCGTGCGGTCGTTGACGAAGGGGATGAAGTTTTAATCCCCGACCCTAGTTACGTTTCTTATAAACCGTGCGTAGAACTCGCGGGCGGCGTGCCCGTTTCTATACCGTGCAGCGGCAAAAACGGCTTTAAACTCACCGCAAAAGCGCTAAAGAGCGTTATTACCGACAAAACTAAGGTGCTTATTTTCCCGTACCCCAACAACCCTACGGGTGGAATTATGGAAAAAGAATTTATTGAAGAAATTATTCCAGTAATATTAGAACACGACCTTTTAGTTATATCCGACGAGATTTACGCGGAATTAACTTACGGCGGTGAGCACTGTTCTATCGCAAGTTTTGATGAACTAAAAGACAGAGTTGTACTTATAAACGGCTTTTCTAAAGCCTTTGCAATGACTGGTTGGCGTGTAGGGTTTGTGTGTGCGCCTAAAGAAATTTTAGGTGCTATGCTTAAAATTCACCAGTACACGACCATTTGTGCGCCTATATTTTCACAGTACGCTGCATTAGAAGGTTTAGTGCGCGGCAAAGAAGATAATTACGCCGTAGTTAACGAAATGCGCACCGAGTACGATAAGCGTAGGCGTTTTATGGTAAAGGCGTTTAACGATATGGGTTTAGAGTGTTTTGAGCCCAAGGGCGCGTTCTATATCTTTCCGTCAGTGGAAAAATTAGGACTGACTGGCGAAGAATTTGCAACTAAACTTTTAAGAAGTAAAAAGGTTGCAGTAGTCCCAGGGGACGCTTTTGGTGAATTCGGTAAGTATTACATAAGATGTTCGTATGCGTACTCTATGAAGAATTTAATGGAAGCCAGCGAACGAATTGCTAGTTTCGTTAAAGAATTAAAACAATAATAAAGCAAAAAAAGAGCGTTGATATAAAATCAACGCTCTTAACTTTTAAATAATTTTGCCGCAAAAAAACGAATACGGTGTCGTTTTTTTGTTCCTTTTTTTCAAAATTATATCTATTTTTTTCTTTAATATGCTTATTACGTGCACACTTTTTTAAAGTGGTTTTAAATTATTCTGTAACATTTACTGAGATTTTTGCAGTTTCTTCTGCGGAAATCCTAACTGTTGCGGGGAAAGTTCCAACTGCTTTAATTGCAGATTTTAAAGTGATTTTCTTCTTGTCGATATCAAAACCGAGATCAATTAGTTTATCCGCTATTTCCTTATTGGTAACGCTGCCAAAGAACTTGCCGTTTGCGCCGAGTTTAACTTGGATGGTAACGACCGCGCCGTCTAACTTTTCACGGAGTTCCTTGTTTGCTTTCAAAGTTTCTTTTCTATGAAATTCTTGTGCGGCTTTTTGTGATTTATTTTCGTTAAGTGCCTGAGCGTCTGCAGGTTTTGCAAGCCCCTTTTTTATAAGAAAGTTTTGCGCAAATCCGTCCTTTGCATCTATAATATCGCCCGCTTTGCCAGAGCCTTTTACGTCTTTTAACAATACTACTTTCATATTCAACTCCTAAATACTTCTTTTGGTAATATTTTAACCCTTTACCCACAAAAAGTCAACAATAATAAGTATACTTTTAACCTAGATGCGCATAATAGGGTTAAGGAGTGTGTTATGAACAAAAATTATTCAATCAAATGCGACGTACAAAAGTGTAAACACAATTATAGCGGAAGCAACTGTCAATTAGAAAGTATTAAAGTTGCTTGTTGCGAGTGTGGAGAACAATGCACTTGCTGCGCAAGTTATGAAGAAAAGTAAGTAAAAAACTTACCAAAAAAAGAAAAACTAAAGATTTTAAAACAAAGAAGGTTGCATAAAATGCAACCTTCTTCTTCATATATTATTCGGAAAAAACCATAAAATGCCTCGGCTATTACGCCGGCAAAACTGTATTCAAAGTTCAATTACAATTGTGATTATACCACAAAAAAATCGTTTGTCAAGGGGTTTTGAAAAAATTTTTCATAAAATTTTATTTTTTTTCAAAACATTGCCTTTAAAATGCGCTAAACAGAGCGGCAACGCTAAAGAAAAGTTGACAAATATTATATTATAGTATATAATACTAAAAGTTAATATAATAGTGGGAGTGTGCCCACTTAACGAAATTTTAATTTGATAATAAAATACGGAGGTCATTTTTATGGCAGAAGAAGTAATGCTTACAAAAGAAGGTAAAGAAGAACTTGAAAAACGTTTAGAATACTTAAAAGTTGTTAAACGTGCGGAAATTACCGAAAGAATTAAAACCGCAAGAGAATTCGGCGACCTTTCAGAAAATGCTGAATACGATGCAGCAAAAAACGAACAAGCGATGATTGAGGGTGAAATTCTTGAAATTGAACACAAACTCAAATACGCTGTTATTATTAAAGATTCAGATATTAAAAAAGGCACTGTTTCTCTCGGCAGCAAAGTTGACTTTGTTGATAACGACACTAACGAAAGTTTTACTTACGAAATCGTAGGTACTACCGAAGCGGACGTTGAACTTGGCAGAATTTCTAACGAATCGCCTATCGGTAACGCACTTTTGGGTAGAAAAGCGGGCGATGTTATTAGCGTAACCGTCCCCGTAGGTGTTACTAGCCTTACCATTAAAAAAGTATATTAATTTAAGGACTACATCATGGAAGAAATAAAGACTACGACAGTTACAGAAGAACAGGATTTAAGTGAAATTTTAAGAATCCGTCGCGAAAAACTTGACGCTTTGATTGCGGCTGGTAAAAATCCGTTTGAAAAGGTTAAATACGATAGAACTGCTTACAGCCAAGATATTAAGGATAACTACGCTGATTACGAAGGTAAGTCAGTTGGTATTGCTGGCAGACTTATCTCTAAGCGTATTATGGGTAAAGCGTCTTTCGCTGTTATTTTGGACGGCAAGGGCACTATTCAATCTTACCTTTCTATCAACGACTTGGGCGATGATTACCTTGCGTTTAAAGATTATGATATCGGCGATATCGTTGGTATTCAAGGCGAAGTTTTCACCACTCGTACCGGTGAAGTTTCTATCCACGCAAGAGCAATCGAACTTCTTTCAAAATCGTTATTGCCGTTGCCTGAAAAGTATCACGGCTTAAAGGACGAAGATACTAGATACCGTCAAAGAGAAATTGATCTTATCGCTAACCCCGAAGTTAAAAAGACTTTCGTTATGCGTTCTAAGATTTTGTCTGCAATTAGAAGTTATCTCGACGGCGTTGGCTATTTAGAAGTTGACACCCCTGTGTTGCAACCCTTAGAAATTGGCGCGGCTGCAAGACCGTTCAAGACGCATCACAACGCGCTCGATATCGATATGTATCTTCGTATAGAAACTGAACTTTACTTAAAACGCCTTATCGTTGGTGGTTTTGATAAAGTTTACGAAGTCGGTAGAATTTTCCGTAACGAAGGTATGGATAGATCACACAACCCCGAATTTACCACGGTTGAAATGTATCAAGCATACAGCGACTACTTCGATATGATGGATTTAATCGAAGATATGTACCGCACCATTACCGTTCAAGTTTGCGGCACTGATAAAATTACTTATCAAGGCGTAGATATTGATATGGGTAAGAAGTGGGAAAGACTTACCATGGTTGAAGCGGTTAAAAAGTACGCTGGCGTTGATTACAACGAATGGGCGACCGATGAACAAGCAAGAGCAGTTGCTAAAGAAAAGGGCGTTGTAGTTGAAGAAGGCGATGAAGCGACCAAAGGCCACGTTCTTATTGCGTTCTTTGATGCGTTCGTTGAAGAAAATCTCGTTCAACCGACCATTATCTACGATTATCCCGTTGAAAATTCACCCCTTGCAAAGCGTAAACCTTCAAATCCTGCGTTTACTGAAAGATTTGAGTATTTCATTTACGCTAGAGAAATGGGTAACGCGTTCAGCGAACTTAACGACCCGATTGACCAAAAAGAAAGATTTGTTAAGCAAGTTGAAGCAAAGCGCGCGCGTGGTGGCAACGACGCAAAAGTGGACGAAGATTTCGTTACTGCACTCGAATACGGTTTACCCCCCACAGGCGGCTTAGGGTTTGGTGTTGATCGATTAGTAATGCTCCTTACCGACAGTGCGTCTATTAGGGACGTAATCTTATTCCCCACAATGAAACCTATTAAGAAATAGGTTTTTTCAAAAACCTTTAATATTAAACTTACAGCAAAAAGTTTTTTGATAATGAAAATTATCGTGTGGAGAAAAACTTAAACGATTAGTTCAAGGAATAAAATGGATAATAAAATTACCAAAAAAAGACTATCAGACTTTTTGTCTTATGAGTGGATTAAACTTATCATCGTTTGCGTGGTTGCCGTTCTTTTGTGGGAAATGGTATATACCGTAACGGCGGTTAAGCCCACGGTAGGTCAAAAATTCAAATATTATTTCGATACTTCGGTTTACGGAAACAGTACTCAACTCAACGCGCTTATTGAAGATGAAGACGCTTTGAGTTATGACGTTTTGATGTTTAATTCCGAACAGTTGTCTACTGATTTTAACGCCTTGCCTACGCGCCTTACCGTGCAAGAAGGTGATATTTTGATTACCGACTGTAGAGCAAACGTTTCTGCCGAATATGAAAAAGGTCCGTTCGTAAGAGCAAAGTTTGTTATCGATAACTATTACGCTTACTGCTATGAAGATTTGCTCAAAGATGCGCAAAACTATTTGTTGGTCAACTTTTTGAAAGACGGTTTGACTGCGGAAAACGCGTTTAGTGCATTTAATGAAGATTATCTTGATATTGAAAAAATTTCAAAGGTGTTCCGTGAGCGCATGGCAAAGGACAACCGTTTCCGCACGGAAAGTCAAAAGGCTGAAGGCGTGTTCTTGGAAAAAGAAAGGGTTACTAGACTTTATAAAGAAGTAATTGATTTTGCTAAACTTTTAGCATTTAAAGAAACTGACCCCGACTTGTTCTTAACCTATACTAAGTATGACCAAAGTTTAATCTATCCTGGGGATATAAGTTTAGATTATTGGAAAAAAGAACAACAAAAAGAAATTGACGCGGGTAGAGTTAATGCGACTTATGCGCTTAAAGTTGACGCGCTATCAAAATATCAAGACGAAAATTCTAAAAAGGTAAATCCTTCAAAATATTTTATGTATTACGGTGAATACGATGCAAAGGATATTTGCATAACCGTATTTGATTTCAAAGCCGAACAACCGCATTTGCAATATGAAACTATTCCGTTCATCAATGCAATAGTTAGATCTTGCAGTACGATTTTAGATTAAACTTTAAGGTAAAAAATGAAAGGCACTTTTATTACTTTTGAAGGGTGTGAAGGCGTTGGCAAATCTCGCCAAATCAAACTCTTAGAAGAATATTTACAAAAACATAATATCAAGTATTACTTAACGAGAGAACCTGGTGGTACGCCCGTTTCCGAACAGATAAGAAACGTTATTTTAGACGGCAAAAACGTGTCTATGACCGATGAGTGCGAAGCACTTTTATACGCTGCGGCGCGCGTGCAACTGTTAAAGGAAGTGGTTAAACCCAAACTTGATGCGGGTGAACTAGTTCTCTGTGATAGATACGTAGACTCATCGCTTGCTTACCAAGGTTATGCAAGGGGGCTTGGCGTAGAGTTCGTTGAAAAAATTAACGATTACGCTATCAAAAATTTTATGCCCGATTATACTTTATTCTTAAATCTTCCGCCCGAAGATGCGTTTAAGAGAAAAGGCGGCGTGGATAAAGGGGATAGAGTGGAACTTTCTGGTATGGACTTCCATAAAAAAGTTTATGCAGGTTATCTTGACCTTGCAAAAAAATATCCTTCACGCTATATTGTTATTGATGCTAGTGGTGAAAAGGAAGAAACGCACGCAAAAATCATTAACGCGTTAAAAGAAAAAGGTGTTTTATGACCGACCTTTATTCGCTCGTTAAAGACACGAGCGCATACCTTACGGTTAAAGGGGAAAAGGCAAGCGGAAGATTATCACACGCTTACCTAATTTTAACCGCTGATAAGATAAACTTAAAAGAATATCTTAAAATTTTTGCATCACTCATCGCTTGTGAAAGCGTTGAGCCGTGTGGAAATTGCCGCGCATGCAATCTTATAAAAGACGGCGCGCACGCGGACGTTATTTTCTATCCGCAAGGGGACAGCATTAACAGTGAAGAAGTAAACGCGCTTATTGAAGAGAGTTACTTAAAACCCATTGAACTCGATAAAAAGATATTCGTGCTTTGCGATGCGCAAGATATGAACGCGCAGGCGCAAAATAAACTGCTAAAAACCTTAGAAGAACCGCCCCAAAACGTACATATTTTGATGGGCGCAACCAGTGAATTTCCGCTTCTTTCAACCATTAAATCAAGGGTAAAAAAGTTAGAAATTCCGTCCTTTTCTAAAGAAAAATTATTTAATGTGCTAATAAAAGACTATCCCGATAGCGAACGCTTAAAAACGGCGATTGCTTGCAGTGATGGAACTGTTGGTAGCGTTACCGCACTTTACGCGGACGAAAGATTAAAAGATATTACCGCGCTTTGCACAAAAGTTATTACAGATATGCAGTCTAGTAAAGACGTGCTTAAATATTCGGCGGCAGTTGCGGCGTCAAAGTGTGAAGTGGACGAATTTTTATCCGTTTTGGAACTTTTATTTAGAGAAATGTTGGTGGCAAAAAGTGGTTTAGACTTGCTTTCAAACCCTAACGATTACGCTTTGATAAAAGATGCCAAGGGATTTTTAGAAGGCTCTATTATACACGCGCTTGAAAGTATACAAGAAGCGCAAAAAAGAAAGAAATTTAACGCAAACCCCACTATGCTTATAGAGTGGTTGTTGTTTCAGATATTGGAGGGAAAATATAAATGGCAAAAATTATAGGCGTAAAATTTAAAAACACCGCCAAAGTATATTATTTTTCACCTGCAAACGATACGGAAGTTTATGAAGAAAAAACGGGCGTTGTTGTTGAAACGGCAAAGGGCTTAGAATACGGCACGGTCGTTTTCGGCGCTAAAGAAGTTGACGAGAGTGAAATAGTTCATCCCTTAAAGCCCATTATTAGAAAGGCTACTGAAAAGGATGAAAAAACCGTTAAGGATAACGAAAAGAAAATCCCCGAAGCAATGGAATTTGCGCAGAGCAAAATTACCGAACTTGGGCTCGATATGAAACTTATCGGCTGTGAATACGCGTTCGACGGCAAAAAGGTAGTGTTTTACTTCACTTCTGACGGCAGAGTTGACTTTAGAGAATTGGTAAAAGTTCTTGCTGCAAAATTCCATTTGAGAATTGAACTCCGCCAAGTTGGTATTCGTGATGAAACCAAAATTTTAGGCGGTATTGCTCCGTGCGGAAGAACTTGCTGCTGTGCAAGTTGTATGAGTGAATTTGGCAAAGTTTCTATTAAAATGGCTAAAAATCAAGGCTTGCACTTAAACCCCAGCAAAATAAGCGGGCTTTGCGGCAGACTTATGTGCTGTTTGGAATATGAAAACGATTATTATGCGGAAGTTTACAAAAAAATGCCTAAAGTAGGCGGAACGGTTGAAACGCCTGAAGGCGCGGGTGTTGTAGTTTCCAACGATATGTTAAAACTTATTTCCAAAGTTAAAATATCTAAAGAAGACGGCAGCGAAGTTTATAAGGATTTCCCCGTTGATAGACTTGAATTCAAGAGAAACAAAGGCGGAAAACCCGACGATGACGATGCTGATGAAAAGGTTTCCGAAGATATGAAAAAAATTTTGGATTAAGTGTTTACAAATGAAAACGTTTGTGATACAATATACATTGTAAATCAAAAGGAGGATATTCTCATGGCTTATAAGATTAGTGATGCTTGTATTTCTTGCGGTTCATGTGCTGACACTTGTCCTTGTGGCGCTATCAGCGAAGGCGAAAATCAATACGTTATTGACGCTGAAGCATGTGTAAGCTGTGGCGCTTGTGCAGCAGGCTGCCCCGTAGAAGCAATCGCAGAAGAATAATAGCGATTTAAAAATTGAGGGAAAGGTGCAGTTCAATAACTGCACCTTTACTTTTAAGCGCAAATAAACGGCGCATTTCTGCGTTACTGTTTCGTGTTTTGACTTCGATAACCACAAAGGTTAATCTCACCCAAAACACTTCACGAGCCTTGAACTGCTTGTTTCTTTACGCTTAAAACACTTGGCGCGAATAAACTTCGTTATGCGTCGTTACTTTACGCATAAATACGCATTTTAATTAACTACTTTTTCTTATGTTTAAAAAAGAATTTTTGACTAATGGAATAGAGATTTTTCAAGACGATAATCTATATTGTTTTACTTCGGACGCAATTTTGCTTTCGAAGTTTACGCGTGTCAAAAAAAGTGATACGGTTGCGGATTTTTGTGCAGGAAGCGGCGTTGTGGGCTTTAATTTATACGCCTTAAACGCTAATTTAATCGACAGCGTTACGCTGTTTGAAATGCAAAAACCACTCTATGAATTATCCCTTTTAAGCATTAAGGAAAACAAGTTAGAAGATAAATTTAGCGCGCAAAATATAAAAATTCAAGATATTGCGCCCGCGTTTAACGGAAAGTTTTCTCTCATCACTTGTAACCCGCCGTATATGGCTACCGACGGTGGCTTAGTTGGCGAAAAAGACCATATTGCAATATGCAAAGCGGAAGTAGAACTTAAACTTCCTGAACTAATAAAAGCGATTGCGCTTGCGCTTAAATTCGGTGGTAGAGTAAATATCGTTCATCGTGCGGATAGACTTATTGAAGTTATTACCCAAATGAAAAGTAACGGCATTGAGCCAAAGCGTTTGCAGTTTGTTTCGGGTGGAAAAAAAGAGCCTTATCTTTTCCTTATGGAAGGGGTTAAGGGTGGAAAGAGCGGGCTTACCGTTCTAAAAACTATTGAAAATTAGGTAAATTATGCTTTATTTTGTAGGAACGCCTATCGGCAACTTAAAAGATATATCGCTCCGCGCACTTGAAGCTTTAAAGAGCGTGGATGAAATAGCGTGTGAAGATACCCGCCACTCACTGGGGCTACTTAACGCTTATGAAATAAAAAAACCTTTGTTTTCGTACCATAAGTTTAACGAAAGAGAGTGTAGCGAAAAGATTATTGAAAAGTTAAAGCAAGGCAAAAATATTGCCGTTATATCAGATGCGGGTATGCCCGTAATTTCAGACCCCGGCAATATTTTAGCGGATATGTTAATTGAAAACGGCTTAGAGTTTACGGTTATCCCCGGTGCGTGTGCTTTCGTTTCCGCACTCGTTCTTGCTGGGCTGGATAGTTCTAAGTTTTGTTTTTTGGGCTTTTTGCCCGACAAAAACAGCGAAAGGAAGGAATTTTTAGAAAAGTATAAAAATCTTGACGTAACGCTTATTTTCTATTGCGCTCCGCACGATATAAAGAAAGATATTGAAAGCATTTACTCGGTTTACGGTTCTCGTAGGGCGGTTGCCGTTAAGGAAATAACAAAACTTTACGAGCGTGCCGAGCGTTTTGACCTTGCAAGCGGAATTACCCAAGAGCCTAAGGGAGAGTTTGTGTTGCTCGTTGAAGGTGCAAAGCAAACTAATGACAACTTAAACCTTACGGAAAAAGAACATATTGAAATGTACTTAGCGCAAGGGTTAGATAAGAAAGAAGCGTTAAAAAAGGTGGCTAAAGAGCGCGGAGTTTCAAAATCTTCTCTCTATAAATACACCATTGAATAAAATTTGTAAATATTAAAAAACCGCACTTTGTTAAGTGCGGTTTTAGTTTTTTAATCATTCTTTTACTGGCTGCATTTTCTTGGTTATTAGACGGAAGACAAAAGATATAAGCAGCGCCAAAAGATTAAAGCCGATAAAGTAAATTATGAAGAACACTGCCCACGGCACAGCCTTTCTAATATCGCCTAAAACGGGTAGCGGACAGTTGTGATAGGGGCTTATATAGAAGAAGTTTATAGTTTTGCCGCCGATAGCGTCGGGAGATAGTGCAATATTAAATATAAGCGCAACCACTAAGAACACCAAGAAGGTTATGACGCCCAAAAGAAAAAATTTAAGCGAAAGTTTATTACGCATACGGATTGCAATAAATGCGCCCGCAACCACTTGAAGCCCGTGGTGAAGCATAGTTTGAAGAATTATTCCCGCCGAAGTCATACCCTTCAACTGGTCGGGGAAAATACAAACCATAAGCCCCGCCAAGAAAACGAAAGTCATGGTAAAAGAAAGAAAAGCATCTCTAACCTTGCCGTCTTTTAAGAAAACTATGGGTAAGAGCGTGTAGTGTATAGACGAGCAAAATTGATAGGGGATGTCGTTAAAATTGTAGTCCCACTTAGCCTTGCCGTCAACCACTGAAAATGGTGCGGTCAACTGCTTATAGATTTCAAAAACGAATAAAACCGCCCAAATAATAAAGATAATATTTCTAAAAGTTTTATCGGTGCAATCTTTTGCCTTTATGCAAAGGATAACGGTTACCGCAATAAAAAGAGAAAGCATTACTACATGATAAGGCGTAAACGGCGCTTGTGTTGCGCTCGTTTCAAACTTAATAAATGCTATAAATTTTTCAAAAGCGTTCATAAAAAATCCTTTTAATCAATAAACTTTTCCCAAAAAACATTAAAAATAAAAGAAAAAGGCGTGGCAAAAGTATGCCACGCCAAATAATTATAACTTAATAACTTCTTGTCCGCCCATGAACGGTCTTAAAACTTCGGGCACGGTGATTGAGCCGTCTGCATTTTGATATTGTTCAATTAAAGCGGGGAATACACGGCTAGTCGCTAAGCCTGAACCGTTAAGGGTGTGTAAATAAGCGGGCTTACCAGTCTTAGAATCACGATACTTGGTGTTGTTTCTTCTTGCTTGGTAATCGTTTGCGTTAGAAACTGAACTTACTTCCTTATAAATACCCATGCTAGGAATCCAAACTTCAATATCGTAAGTTCTTGCCATTGATGCAGAGCAGTCGCCAGCGGCAAGTTTAGAAACCCTAAAGTGAAGTCCTAACTTTTCGATAAGGCTTGCAGCCTTGTCAACTAATTCGTTGAACGCTTCCATAGAATGCTCGGGGTGTGCGTATTGTACCATTTCAACCTTGTTGAACTGATGTCCCCTAATCATACCGCGTTCTTCCGCTCTATAAGAGCCTGCTTCTTTACGATAGCAAGGAGTGTAAGCAAAGAACTTCATAGGAAGTTTTGATTCGTCGATAATTTCGCCAGCGTACATATTAACGAGCGCCGTTTCAGCAGTGGGGAGCATAAAGCGGTTTTTCTTTCTATCTTCATCACAGTCAAGCCAGTAAACTTCATCCGCAAACTTGGGGAATTGACCAGCGCCAAAACCACAGTTATAACCGAGTTGGTGGGGCGGAAGAATAAATTCATAACCGTCTTTTAAGTGTTCGCTGATAAAGAAGTTGAGAAGTGCCCATTCAAGTTTAGCACCGTCGCCACGGTATAACCAGTAACCGCCGCCAGAAAGTTTAGTTCCGCGGGCGTAGTCGATAATGCCGAGTTTAGTGCAAAGGTCAACGTGGTTTTGCATGGGGAAGTCAAAGTTGGGTTTTTGACCAACGACTCTAATAACTTCGTTTGCTTCCTTTTCGCCGGCAACCAAGTCTTCATCGGGAACGTTGGGCATGCAAGATAAAAGGTCGAAAACCTTTTCTTCTAATTCTTTTGCTTTAGCGTCGCATTCGGTAATCTTATCGCCTAAAGCGCGCATTTCTTTAAATATTTCATCAACGGGTTGACCCGCTTTTTTAAGCGCGGGGATTTGTGCTGAAACCTTGTTTCTTTCAGCCTTATAAACTTCAACTTCGCCGATAACTGCTCTTCTTTGTTTGTCGAGTTCTAACACGGTGTCAAAATCCGCGTCGTAACCCTTTCTTGAAAGAAGTTCTTTAATTTTATCCTTGTTTTCTTGGATTTTCTTTAAGTCTAACATATTTATCTCCGTAAACTTTTCGTATAGAATAATTATACCCGTATTCGCTTTTTAAATCAATGATTTTGACCAAAGTTTTCACCTATTTTGATTAAAAAATTGCAAAGTGTTAAAAATTTTCACTTTTTTATGTTAATTTCTATCTTTTTACTTGCTAAAACGGGGTAAATGGTGGTAAAATATAACACAATAAAAGGAGAAAAAATGAAAGACAGACTTTTCCACTTAAAAGAATTTATAGATAAACAAGGCAAAGTTACTCTTCACGAATTAGAGTGCGCATTTCCCAACGTATCGTCAATGACGCTTCGCCGCGACCTTAATCGTTTGGAAGAAAACAACGCTATTATCCGCGTTTCGGGCGGTGCTATTTCGGTTGATACTGTTCTCCGCGCTAAAGAAGCCGACTTTTCCGAAAGAATTAACTATAACACGCAAGAAAAATTAGAGATTGCGGACAAAGCCGTAAAACTTGTTGAACCTAACAGTTGCGTGTTTATCGACGGCGGCTCTACGACCACTTATTTTGCAAGGGCACTCCCCGACGATAATTTTTATATCTTGACTAACGCACTCGTTATTGCGGAAACTATTTTAAGAAAAGAAAAACCCACGGTTGCGCTTCTTGGTGGCGACCTTAGAAAGAACACCTTTATCACGGTGGGTGAAACTTGTAAAGATTATATCGATAAGATAAATATTCAAACGGCTGTTATGACTGCAACTGGTTACATCAAAGATGTTGGCGGGTTTACTTGCGGCAACCAAGCCGAAGCCGAAGTTAAACGCGCGGTTATAAAAAAGGCTGATTTTGTTATAATGTTACTTGACAGTTCAAAGGTAAACAAAAAAACGCCTTACACCTTTGCAAATCTAGCGGACGTAAACTGTATGGTCGTTGATAACGATTTTTCTAAAGAATTAAAGTCGTCTATCGAAAAAACGGGCGTTAAAGTTTACTAAACGCCGTTAGTTTGCTTGCTAAATAGCAGCAAATAATGTTATGATATTTTAAGGCAACAAGTTATACTTGTTAATTATTAGGAGAAAGATGTTTAAAAATTTACGCGCAGATATTAGGGCGGCAAAGCAAAACGACCCCGCGGCGAGAAGCAAAGTGGAAATTTTCTTCACTTACTCGGGTGTGCACGCTCTGTCTTGGCACCGCTGGGCGCACTTTTTATATAAAATAAAATTAAAGTTTTTGGCAAGGGCAACAAGCCAGTTTGCAAAGTGGCTTACTGGTATTGAAATTCACCCCGCGGCAAAGATTGCGGGCGGTGTGTTTATCGACCACGGTACGGGCGTCGTTATAGGCGAAACTGCCGAGATTGAAGAAGGCGTTGTTATTTACCAAGGCGTAACCTTGGGCGGTACTGGTAAGCAGACTGGCAAGCGCCACCCCACAATAAAGAAGGGCGCTATGATTAGCGCGGGCGCAAAGGTTTTGGGCGGCTTTACCGTTGGTGAATACGCTAAAATCGGTGCGGGTGCGGTTGTGTTAAAGGAAGTTCCCGCATACGCAACGGTAGTTGGTGTTCCTGGAAACGTAGTTAGGGTAAACGGCGAAAAACTTAACAACCTAGAACAAGAAAAACGCGATCCTATTCACGAAGAAATTTGCAATCTTCGTGAAAAGTTGTTCAGTTTGGAAAAAGAACTGGAAGAAATCAAAAAGAATAAATAGGTATTATTATGAAAATTTACAATACGCTTACGGGCAAAAAACAAGAATTTATCCCCATTAACGAAGGCAAGGTTAAGATGTACGCTTGCGGTATCACCGTTTCTGGTGAAGCGCATATCGGCCACGCTTACCAAGCGCTTATTTACGATATTATTAGAAAATATCTTGAAAAAATCGGGTTTGACGTAACTTACGCAAGAAACTATACCGACGTTGACGATAAGATTATTGCGAAATCTAACGAAACGGGCATTCCTGCCGACGTTTACGCTGAACAAATGATTAAAAATATCGACGAACAAATGGCGCGCCTTGACGTTGACGACCCTACGCTTTGGCTTAAAGCAACCCAAAGCATTGACGATATTATTGCGTTCGTTAATACGCTCATTGAAAAAGGGCACGCTTATCCTACTGAAAAAGGCGACGTTTATTTTGCCGTTGAAAGTTTTCCGTCATACGGCAAACTCTCTCATAGAAACTTAGAAGACGCTATGAACGGCGTGCGCGTTGAAAACGACGAAATGAAGAAAAACCCCTTAGACTTTGCACTTTGGAAATCTGCAAAAGAAGGCGAACCCAGTTGGGCTTCTCCTTGGGGCGAAGGTAGACCTGGTTGGCATATCGAGTGTTCTACTATGAACAAAAAGGCGTTTGGTGATGAAATTGATATTCACGGCGGCGGTAGAGATTTAATCTTCCCGCACCACGAAAATGAAATTGCACAAACCGAAGCGCTTACCGGCAAGCAATTTGCAAAATACTGGATTCATAACGGGCTTATCAAAGTAAACGGTCAAAAAATGAGTAAATCTTTGGGCAACAGCCTTTTCTTAAAGGACTTGCTAGACGCGTACTCACCTGAAACCATTAAACTTGCTCTTCTTCAAACAAACTATCGTGGCGACATCAACGTAACCGATAATCTTTTCCCCGATGCCGACAAGCACTTATATGAATTCTATAAGGTTATACTTGCGGTTGAAAACGCGTTTGGCGCTATTGACAGCGAAAACGCTGCGATTGACGCGGACTTTAACAAGGCTATGGACGACGACTTTAACACCGCGCTTGCAATCAGTAACCTTTACGGTTATTTTAAGGCGATTAAGGCTAAACTTAACGCTGGAGATAGCGGGGCGGCGGCTGACGTTAGTCAACTTAGAAAAACTTATTCTTTAATCGGACTATTTAAGGCGGACGCTAAAGACTTTATCGCTTACTATGAAGCGAAAAACCAAAAGGAAGAAATTCCTGCGGAAGTTAAGGCTATTGCCGACGAAAGATTTGAAGCAAGAAAAAATAAAGACTGGGCAAAATCAGATGAACTCCGTGATAAGTTGGCAGAATTAGGCTATTTAGTTAAGGATGCTAAAGACGGTTACGAACTCTCTAAAAAATAAGGATGGCTAAAAATATGATTACTTCAAAAGAATTAAGAGATAAATGGATAAAATTTTACACTGAACGCGGACACGTTGACATCGGCGCTGTTTCACTCATTGGCGACGGTACTACCGGCGTTATGTTCAACGTTGCTGGTATGCAACCGTTGATGCCTTATCTTCTTGGCAAAAAACACCCTATGGGTACTAAACTTTGCAACGTTCAAGGCTGCGTGAGAACGGTTGATATTGAATCGGTTGGCGATGCAACCCACTTTACCTTCTTTGAAATGATGGGTAACTGGAGTTTGGGCGACTATTTTAAGAAGGAAAAAACCCGTTGGTCGTTTGAACTTTTAACCGAAGTTTTCGGCTTTGATAAAGATAAAATTTGTTCAACCGTGTTTGAAGGTAACGACGCTGCACCTAGAGATGAAGAAACTGCAGGTTACCTAAAAGAACTCGGTATTAAACCCGAAAATATTTTCTATCTTGATAAATCTAACAACTGGTGGGAATTAGAAGGCACGGTTGGCACTCCTTGCGGACCTGATAACGAATGGTTCTATCCCCGCCACGATAATCCTTGTTGTGATACTTGCGACGTAAACTGTGATTGCGGCAGATACGTTGAAATCGGTAACGACGTTTATATGCAATATAAAAAGTTGGAAGGCGGTAAGTATGCTGAACTCGAAAATAAGAACGTTGACACGGGCTTTGGCTTGGATAGACTTCTTCTTTTCTTAAACGGTTTAGACGACGGTTACAAAACCGACTTATTTATCGACACCATTAAATATTTAGAAAAAGTTTCTGGAAAAGAATACGGCAGTGATGAAAAAGTTACTAAGGCTATGAGAATTATTGCCGACCACACTAGAACTTCAGTTATGCTTATCGGTGATAGAAACGGTATCGTTCCGTCTAACACTGGTGCGGGTTATATTTTAAGAAGACTTTTACGCCGCGCTATTAGATACTGCAAAAACTTAGGCATCGAAGCGACCGAAATGAACGAAGTTGCTAAAATCTTTATCGAAAAGATTTATGATAAGGCTTATCCGTTGCTCGTTGAAAAGAAAGATTACATCATTGATGAAATAACCAAAGAAATCAAGAAGTTTGAAGCGACCTTGGTTTCTGGTATGAAAGAATTTGATAAGTGCATCACTGGTATTGAAAGAAAGAACGCGTTTATGGCGCAAAAAGACCCCGCTTATAAACCTGAAACGGAAATTTCTGGCAAGCAAGCGTTTAGACTTTACGATACTTTTGGTTTCCCCTTAGAACTTACCGTTGAACTTGCTCAAGAAAAGGGCTTGACCGTTGACCAAAATGGCTTTAACGAAGCGTTTAAGGCTCACCAAGAACTCTCTAAAGCGCAAGCACAAGCAGCAAAGGGCGGTTTAACCGAACAAACTGAAACCACCACCAAATACCACACCGCAACACACATTATGCTTGCGGGCTTGAGAAAGATGTTCGGTACTCAAACTGAACAAAAGGGTTCTAATATTACTGAAGAAAGACTTCGTTTTGACTTTAACTGCGACCACAAGATGACCGCGGAAGAATTAAAAGAACTTGAAACTTTCGTAAACGACGTTATCGCAAAGGGTATTGACGTTGTTAAAACTGAAGTTCCTTATAAAAAGGCAGTTGAAGAAGGTGCTTACGGCGTATTTAACGCTGATAGCGATGACCAAATTGTTTCAATTTACACCATTGACGGCGTAGATAAGCAAATTTGCGGCGGCCCGCACGTTAAAAATACTGCGGAACTTGGAACTTTCGTAATCAAAAAGGAAGAAAGTTCTTCAAGCGGCGTTAGAAGAATTAAAGCAATCTTAAAGTAATAATAAAAAGCGTGCTAAAAGGCGCGCTTTTTTGCTTTTAAAAAAGGGTTTTAAAGAAAAAACGCGTAAAATAAAAGGAAAAAGTTTATTTTTAGGGGGCGAAAATGGAAAAGATTATAACCGAAAGAATAAATAAAAACTTAGATATTATTAAAAATAGAGAAAATTTTACCGAAAGAGAAGTTGAATACGCGCTCTATGACTTGAGCAAATCTTTGGTGCAACTGTTTTTCGTTAAAGTTTTAGGGAAAAATGAAAAAGAGTTTGATTTTTGGAGTGCGGTTAGTAATGAAAAGTTAGAAAAGTGCTTTAAGCCGTTACTACTTGCTAAGATTAAAGACGCTGTTAGAAGATATGAAAAGGCTCAAGATATGCGTAAAAGTAAAGAGTTTTCCGCGTATTATAAAGATGATTTAATAGCGTGGAGTTTTGATATTGCTTGCGATGCACAAGCAAAGATAAGTAAAGTCTTTCAACAAACTTAAAAGAAAACGCTTAAAGTTGCCGTTATTTAATTGACAAAGTAAAAAAATTATCATATAATGTTTAGGCTATTTAAGTAAGCAGCCCAAATATTATGCGCCGTTAGCTCAGCTGGATAGAGCGTTGGTCTACGGAACCAAAGGCCAGGAGTTCGAATCTCTTACGGCGCGCCAACAAAAAACCGAGTGGTTTTCCACTCGGTTTTTTGTTTGTGTACCTAGCAGAGCGAACTGTTTGTTAAGTTGCGCTGGAGAGAATAGAATAAAAAAGGCTTTTGTAAAAAAGCCGAGTAAACAAACAGTTCGGTTTCTTCTACGGAGCGCAAGCGTAGTAGTATCTCTTACGGCGCGCCAAGAAAAAAGGATAAGACTCTGTTCTTGTCCTTTTTTTCTTTTCAATACACATAAAAAAATATATATTTCTAAATAATTTAGTTCTATTTTTAAGCATAGAATTTTCTATGCTTTACTTTAAATGATTAAGTTTTTTAGAATTTAAGGGTTGTTTTGTAAAAAATATGATTTGGAAAATATGCTATAACAATACAAAGCGCTTATATTCCCCGATAAAACTGGTTTTTATCAGCCCATAATCGTTGTTAAAAAATAAATGAAAAATGACTTACGAACTTCGTAGGTCTTTTTTTATAAATATTTTTTTAAAAACTAAAAAATATTTTAATGTTGACACGCATGTGTCATATTAGACTGTTAAGATAAGGGTGTAAAAAGCAAAACTAAAGGAGAAAAGAAAATGCTTAACAGAGAAATACTAAACGAACTTTTAGACAAGTATGATGAAAAAGTTGACAAAAAAAGAATACCCACGAGCCTTGTTAAAGTTAATTTTACAGGAGAGCGCGCGTTTTCTTATCTTTGCGATATTGAAAATATAAAGCAAGGCGACGTGGTTACGGTTGAAGGTAAACTTGAAGACGCAACCGGCGTTGTAGAAAAAGTGCTTACCGCATTTAGAGTGCCTAAGTTTGAAATGAGATGGATTGAAAGCGTTGTTGATAGAGACGTTTCGGGTAAGTACATTAGGTTTGAAAACGATATAATATCATTTAACAGCGCGCTTACCGTGGATAAATTCGTTGCGCTCTATATGCGTAAAAAGTATGAAAACAATACCGCTTACGGCGAAAACAACGTGGAAATTGACGTTTGTGATGCGCAAAACTGCGAACTTTTCGATAGAGAAATTATCAAAGAACGCGGCCGTGAAATTTATAAAGATGACGGCGTAGAATTTATTTCACTCCAAAACGGCGCAGGTAAGGCTATCGTTAACGGTAACGACTGGTACGAACTTGATTTTAGATATGAAAACGGCAAAATTACCTATCTCGTTTGTGAGTGTCCTTATTTTGATGCGTGTAAGCACGAGTATGCTTTTTTACTAAAGTTTAAGGAAATTTTAGAAAAAATTAAAGAGAGAACTAACACCGAAAACTTTGTGGTTATTAACAGCGATTGTTTTAATTACATTATGCGCTTTGCTAAGGGCGAAGTTTCTATCGGTTTATAATTAATTACACTTTTTCAATATTTATTTTTCTTTTTATAAAAGAAGAAAATCCTTACTTTGTGCAAAGGGCGGTTGGCTAAATTTTTAGCCGCCGTTCTTTGTTTATTTAGACAAATTGCAAAAAAATCGCAATACGGTGTACTTTTTTTAGTTCATACTATTGAAATTTTTATCTAAAATGTGTTATTATAAAAGCAGAAGTTTTAAAGAGAGAATTTAAGGGAATTCGGAGAAAGATTATGCTAAAGAGATTTTTTGCCTACTACAAACCGCATAAGTTAATGTTTACACTCGATATGCTTGCGGCACTTGCCGTTTCGGGCATAGGTATTTTTTATCCTATCGTTACACGCCAAATGTTAAACGTTTACATACCCGAACAGCAAGTAAACAACATCGTGCTTTTCGGCTGCATTTTACTTGCATTATATCTTATTAAAATGGGGTTAAACTATTTTATTCAATATGCAGGGCATATGGTCGGCGTAAAAATGCAAGCGCAAATGCGCAGCGATATGTTTAACCACTTACAAACCTTGCCGTATAAGTTTTACGACAATAACGAAACGGGCAAGATTATGTCGCGTATGACAAACGACTTAAACGACATCAGCGAACTTGCACACCACGGCCCAGAAAACGTGCTTATTTCAGGCATATCGTTTATTGCAGCGTTTATCTATCTTGCAACAATCAATATTTGGCTCACTTTAATCATTTTCTTATGCGTACCCGTGCTAATCATTATATCAATGCTTGTTCGTAAAAAGATGCGTTCGGCGTTTATGGAAAGCCGTAGAGCAGTTGCGGAAATTAACGCTGCGCTCGAGAGTAGCGTTTCTGGTATTAGAGTAACGAAAGCGTTCACTAACTCTGAAAGTGAAAGGGAAAAGTTTGAAGTTGGCAACAAAGCGTTCGTAAACGCTAGAAGAAAAGCATATCACGCAATGGGGCTTTTTCACTCGACTTCTTCTTTTGTAACTGAAATTTTTAACGTAGTAGTGCTTATTGCTGGCGGACTTTTCCTTTACGCAGGTAAAATCGGGCTTGGTGATTACACTGCGTTTATCGTTTCTATAAACGTGTTCTTAGCGCCCGTTAGACAACTTATAATGTTTATGGAACAGTACCAAAACGGCGTTACCGGGTTTAAGAGATTTTTGGATATTATGGACACTGAACCCGAAAAAGACGCAGAAGATGCGACCGAACTTACCGAAGTTGAAGGCGAAATCACTTTTGAAAATGTAACTTACGGTTATGACGAAAGTAAGGAAGTATTAGATGATTTAAGCCTTACCGTAAAAAAAGGCGATATTTTTGCACTGGTTGGACCTAGTGGCGGTGGTAAAACTACTATTTGCCATCTTATACCTAGATTTTATCAAGTAGAACACGGCAAAATTTTAGTTGACGGTAAAGATATTAACTCGGTTACCGCCGAATCGTTGAGAAGAAATATCGGTATCGTTCAGCAAGACGTTTACCTTTTTAACGCAAGTATTCGCGACAACATATTATATGGAAGACCTGATGCTACTGAAGAAGAAGTTATAACCGCGGCAAAGCGCGCAAACATCCACGATTACGTTATGACTTTGGAAAAAGGTTACGATACGGTTATCGGCGAGCGTGGCGTTAAACTTTCGGGCGGTCAAAAGCAAAGACTTTCTATCGCAAGGGTATTCCTTAAAAACCCGCCTATACTTATTCTTGACGAAGCAACTAGCGCGCTTGACAACACCACTGAAATTTTAATTCAACAATCGTTAGACGAACTCTGCAAGGGCAGAACTACTATCGTAGTTGCGCATAGACTTTCAACCGTTAAAAATGCTAACGAAATTGCGGTTGTTTCAAACGGAAAAATCGTTGAACAAGGTAACCACGAAGAATTAGTTGCTAAAGGTGGCGTTTACGCTGGGCTTTATAACTTGCAGTTTAGAACCGACGGCGACAAAAAATCTTTAAGTGAAGTGCAAATCGGTTGATTTTAATTTAAATATATAGTATCCTATTATTGTTATGATTTACGACAATGTTTTAGATGCAATTGGGCATACCCCGATTATTAGACTCAATAAAATGGTGGATAAAGATAGCGCCGAAATTTTGGTTAAGTTTGAAGGGCTTAACGTGGGCGGCTCTATCAAAACCCGTACCGCGTTCAATATGATTTCTGATGCGGAAAGAAAGGGTATTATCAATAAAAACACCATCATTGTAGAACCCACAAGCGGTAACCAAGGTATAGGGCTTGCGCTTGTCGGCGCGGTTAAAGGTTATAAAACAATTATCATTATGCCCGACTCTGTTAGTGAAGAAAGAAGAAAACTCGTTCGCCACTACGGCGCGGAAGTTATTCTTATTCACGACGACGGAAATATAGGCGACTGTATTGACCGCTGCTTAAAACTTGCGCTTAAGATGGAAAAAGAAGATCCTAACGTTTACGTTCCCCAGCAGTTTGAAAACCCCGCAAACCCCACCGTTCACCGCCATCACACGGGTTTAGAAATTTTGGAACAGGTTGCTGGGCCTATACACGGTTTTTGCTCTGGTATCGGGACTGGCGGAACAATCACTGGTATTGGCGAAGTGTTGAAAGCGCAAAACCCCGATATTAAAATTTGGGCGGTTGAACCCGAAAACGCGGCAATTTTGGCGGGCGGAACGATAGGCTCTCATATCCAAATGGGTATTGGCGACGGACTTATTCCCCCCGTGCTTAACTGCAACATTTATGAAGACGTTTGCATAATCACTGACGAAGAAGCGCTTGCTACTTCTAAAGATTTAGCAAGATTAGAAGGTATTATGTGTGGTATTTCTTCTGGGACTAACGTTGCGGCAGCAAAAAAACTCGCCAAGATTTTAGGGCCTGGTAAAACGGTTGTAACCGTGCTCCCAGATACAGCGGAAAGATATTTTTCAACACCGCTTTTTGAAAACGAATAATATTAGGGCTTTTTCGCCTTTCTTGTATTTTTCTCGTCAATTGCAAAAATAATTTTTTCTAAATCAATCATTCTCAGTTCAAAAGCCTTGGTTTTTCACTTCATTTGATTGATTTTTGCCACATCATTTTATTTGACAATTCGAAAATACTTAACGCTCCAAACTTTATTTTGCAATTGAGTTGGGGCGTTGTTTTTTAGTTTTTTGCTTGACAAAAAATGTCAACCGATTTATAATATAATTGTAACGGAAAAACATTACCGTTATAGGAAATTTATTATTTTTTCAAAGGAGAAGTTGTATGTTAGATAAGATTATTTTAATCGTGGCAGCAGTAAGTGCGCTCTTTAGTTTGCTTTCGTTTATTATGACTATTTGTATTGCAAACAGCGCAAAAAAGAACGGTAAAGTATTAAAGGCAATTTTTGATAAGCCCGTGGTAGCACCCGTTTGTGAAAAGGCTGCACCCGCACTCGTAGAAGCAAAAGAAGAAGCCAGTGCAACTGAAGCCGCACCTGAAGAAGCAGTTACTTTCGCTGCTGATAAAGGCAAGACTTTAGAAGATAAGTACAATGAACTAGATGCTACTGCAAAGGGTTATTACGACCAAATTGCAGCGTACGCAGCCGCTGTTGAAGGTGCAAAACGCTTTAAGAATTTGCGTTATGAAGAATACAAAATCGGCTCAATGCGTATCGTTCGTATGCTCGTTAAGCGCGACCTTGTTTACTGTGAATTTATGATTCAAAACTCAAGTTTAAGAAGTTACGTTGCAGAAAGCAAAGTTGCAGTAAAGCAAGCCGCAACCGTTATCAAAGTTGTTGACGCAGCCGCTGTTGACGCTGTTAAAGCAACTATCGATATCGCCGTAAAGGGTATTGAAGAAGCAAAAGAACTCAAAAAACAAATCGCAAGAGAAAAGCGTAGAGAAAAACGCAACTCTAAATAACGCAATACTGCGTTAATTGTTTTACTAAAACAACGTAATGAAAATAAAAAATCACGGTTTCTTTAACCGTGATTTTTTTGTTTGTTAAAATCGTTGACAAAAGTTGTTGGCAAGTGTATACTTATACCATAATTCGACGAAACTTTCGGGAACGATAGTAACCGATTGTGGAGAAATTCCGGAGAATCTCTTTTTAGAGTGCCGAAGGTGCAAGGGGAATATGCCCCGAATCTCTCAGGCAAAAGGACGGAACGTATATTTTGTATATGTTTTTGATTTTCACGGAGTTGCTTTTTGTCGAAGCAACTTTATTTTTTTATTAGGAGTAAAATATGGATAAGTTTTTACTATGGCTTGAAAACGCTTTAGCAAGCGTTAACAACGTGCTTGCCGACTATATTTTGGTCGTTTTGCTCGTTGCGGTTGGGCTTTTTTACACCATTAAAACTAAGTTTGTTCAGGTGCGTTGTTTTGGTCAAGGTTTAAAAAGAGTTTTTGGTTCAATTAACCTTAACGGCAAAAAACAAAAGAGTGGCATGAGTTCGTTCCAAGCGTTTGCAACTGCAGTTGCTGCTCAAGTTGGTACTGGCAACATTATCGGTGCTTGCGGTGCTATTTTAGCGGGTGGTCCCGGTGCAATTTTTTGGATGTGGATAATTGCTTTCTTGGGTATGGCAACTATTTACGCCGAAGCCGTACTTTCACAAAAGACTAAAAAAGTCAATGCAGACGGCAGTGTTTCAGGTGGCCCGGTTTATTATATCCGCACTGCCTTTAAAGGCGGCTTTGGTAAGTTTTTGGCTGGCTTTTTTGCAATTGCGGCGGTAATTTGCTTAGGCTTTATCGGCGCAATGGTTCAATCAAACGCAATAAGCAGTGCAGTTTCTAACGTTGTTGGCGAAGTTAATATTACTTCAATCGTTGTTGGCGCAATAGTTGCACTTTTAGTTGGCGTAATCGTTATCGGCGGCGCAAGTAGAATTGCATCAGTTACTGAAAAAATCGTGCCGATTATGGCTATTATCTATTTAGTTGGCGGCATCGTAATTTTGTGTTTTAATATCGTAGACGTTCCTATGGCGTTCTGGTACATTATTAAATATGCGTTCACTCCCGAAGCAGTTATCGGCGGTGGGGTAGGTGTCGCGCTTAAAACGGCAATCAGTATGGGTGCTAAACGCGGGCTTTTCTCTAACGAAGCAGGTATGGGTTCAACCCCGCACGCACACGCTCAAGCAAACGTAAAAACCCCGCACGAACAAGGCACGGTTGCAATCGTTAGCGTGTTCTTAGATACTTTCGTAGTATTAACTATGACTGCACTTATCGTAATCACTTCACTTTACGTAGGCAACCCCGAAATGAGTTCATTAGTTAACACCGCGGACAAAAACACTATGGTTGCTAATTCGGTTGCTAAAATCTTCTCTAACGCAAGCGTAGGTAACTTAGTCGGTGCAATTTTCGTTGCAGTTTGCTTAACCTTCTTCGCCTTTTCAACGGTAATTAGTTGGAACTTGTTCGGTAGAATTAATTTTGAATACCTTTTTGGTAAAAAGTCAACCATTATCTACTCTATCATCTCTATCATGTTCACTTTCTTGGGCGCAATTTTAGGTAGTGATTTAGTTTGGAACTTCAACGACTTCGTTAACTATCTCATGGTTATCCCCAACGCGATTGCATTGTTCGCACTATCTAATATGGTTATTAAAGAATTAAAAGAAAACGGCAAAAAGTCAGTAGGCAAAACTCCAAACGAGCCGCTTGCCGATAAAATTAAATAATGTAGAACAAAAAAAAGAAGCGGTTGCAAAATTTGCAACCGCTTCTTTCGTTATAATAAAATTAAATAAATCAGTTTTAAAGTTTTACTTTTAGAACTGTGCCGTTATGTTTGTTTGTGTTGGTTTTGTTTCCCATTCCCAAATAAAAATTTTCATTAACCAAAACAAAACTTAGCGGCGGCACAGGGTATTCAAATGATTTTATCTCATAAAACCCTTGACGGATGTTTTTGGTGCTATATATAACAACCGAAAATGTTTTATCACTTATTGGTTTGTAACCTAAAACGTACATCACGTCATCAAGAATAAAAAAGTCGCTAACAAACTCTTTTTCGGGCAAATCTATACGAGTAAAATTTTTCAAATCTTGCGAACTATATAAATAATTTGATGCAAAATAGGCTGTATCTTCAAAAACGCCTTTTGCGTTCAATAGATTGACCCCTACGTTTGTGCTTGTTGTGAAAAAATCTGCATTTGAATGGTAATACATTTTACCATTTTCATAGCGGAAAATTTCGCACACGTATTTTCTTTCGCCTTGATAATCGTCTTGTAGGTAGTGGCGGGTTAATACGTTTAATTGCTCATTAAATGTAAAAAATTCATACGCTCTAGAAAAAGCATATACCGACAAGTCGTATGGTTTGTCATCTTTTATCATTGGAACGGGGTTAAACGTTAGTCCCTTATCTTGTGAAACAAGAATTGGTAACGCGTTGTATTCTGTGCCTATCCCAGCAAAAAGTTTGTTATCAAACTCTATCATATCAAAGACGTGAACGGCGTTTGGTATATTTCTATATTGAATCCATTTTTGATTATTAAGCAAATAAAAACTGCCAAAAGACCAATCTTGTGTAGAATCTGCGCCAAGCGCAACTAATTTTTCATCCAACACAACAAATCTAGTTACGGCTTCTTCTTGAAGAGTTCCTGTTTTTTCCCAAAGTAAAGTTTGTAAGTTATAGGCCCATATATCAGTAGGGCCAGTATTAACATTATAATCGCCACTGCCCAAATAAATTTTTCCGTTAAAATAACACAAATCCCAAGGGCTGCTCGCGGGTTCTCCTTTAGAAAATTTATCTGTAGAAGGCGCACCTATGGTATCATAAATTTGTTCTTTACAGGCGCAAACGCTGGATATAAGAATAAACACCAATATTAAGCACGTTATTTTTTTTAGGATTATTAAAATTTTTTTGCTTGTATTCATTGTTTTGTAATTTTTTATTTTTGATGTACTAATCTTTTGTAATCGGTGGGGGAATATCCGCTAGTCTTTTTGAAAGTTCTTGAAAAATAGTTATAATCTTCAAACCCAACCGATTCGGCAATTTGTTGAAGAGAGAAGATGTTTTCGCTGATGAGTTTTTTTGCTTCTTCAATGCGCTCGTTTATTAAATATTCTATTATAGAGTAGCCAGTATGTTTTTTGAATAGTGTAGCACAGTAGTTGGGTGAATATCCCACGTTTTTTGCAAGTTCGGGTAAAGAAATTTTGTCAGTTAAGTTGCTGTGGATATATTGCTTAATAGCAATAATGGCAGGATTTTCACGCGCAGCGTTTACGTTTTTGTTTATAATAGATAAAATTAGTTTAAACGCAAGCGACAATTCGTTATCGCCGTCGTAAATCTTTTCGTGTATTTCATCACACACGGCAATAAGAAGGTTAATAGAGTTGGTTAAAACGTTGGGCAAAAGTTGTGGAAGGTCGCCTTCAAATCCGTAGAAATTAAAACTTACGTAGTCAACGCCTTCGGTATTTTTGCGGCGGCGAACGCTACCCGCTTCAATAAAAATACCGTCATTTTGTTTTATGGTAATCGTTTTGCCGCCCACTTCATATTCGAGTTCACCTTTCAAAACCAAGGTGAGTTCAAAGAAATTTATCTCCGTAGGAGATATATCGTGCGCGTATCCTTTTTTATTGTGCCTATAAAAAAATAAGTTTAACATAGTGCTATTATTATAAAACTAAAGTTGAGTTTTTGTCAAGAAAATCGTAAAATTATGCGAAAATAGTTAAAATTTGATAATATTATGCGTGGAAAGTAAGATAAAATCGTGCTATAATTAAAACATAAAATATGCCTTATAAAGGTGCGCAAAATTGATATTGGAGGAAAGTAGTATGAAAATGACTTTCAGATGGTATGGCGAAAAGGATTGTATCCCCCTTAACCATATCAAACAAATACAGGGTATGGAAGGCGTTGTTACCGCCGTTTATGACGTACCCGTTGGCGAAGTTTGGGAACTTGACAAACTTATGAGATTGAAAGAACTCTCTAATGCGGCAGGGCTTACGATGGAAGTTATCGAAAGCGTTCCCGTGCACGAAGACATCAAACTCGGCAAACCCACTCGCGATAAATATATTGAAGCGTATAAGCAAAATATTATTAACTGTGGCAAAGCCGGCGTTAAGTGCATTTGCTATAACTTCATGCCCGTGTTCGACTGGCTTAGAACCGACCTTTATTTTAAGCATAAAGACGGTGCAACTTCACTTGCATACTGTCATGAAACTTTGCTTAAACTTGACCCTAAGAATTTACATCTTCCCGGTTGGGATGAAAGTTATTCAACCGATGAACTCAACGCGCTTCTTGCTGAGTATGAAGGTATGACTCACGAAAAATTATTTGAGAACTTAGTTTACTTCTTGAACGCAATCATGCCCGCGTGTGATGAGGCCGACGTTGATATGGCTATTCACCCCGATGATCCGCCGTGGGATATGTTCGGGCTTCCCAGAATTATCTGCAAGGAAGAAGATTACGACAGATTGTTTGAAGCCGTTCCCAATAAACATAATGGTATTACTTTCTGTACTGGTAGCCTTGGTGCTGGTAGATTTAACGATATGGTTAAAATGGCTGGCAAATATGCAAACAGAACTTACTTTGCGCATCTCCGTCAATTAAAGTACACTAGCGACACTGATTTCTACGAAAACGGACACCTTACCGCAAACGGTAACGTTGATATTTACGGCATTGTTAAAGCGCTTGTTGAAAACGGCTTTGACGGTTACGTTCGTCCCGACCACGGTAGAAACGTTTGGGGAGAAGATGCTAAACCCGGTTACGGCTTGTTCGATAGGGCAATGGGTGCAACCTATCTTTGCGGATTGTTTGAAGCGGTAGAAAAGCAAACTAACAAAAAATAGTTTTTTAAGAAGTATTTTACAAAACTTTATTTATAATATGTTTTAAGGAGAGAATAAAATGTTTAAAGTAGACTTGAGCAAAAAAGTTGTTGCTATCACGGGTGCTGGTGGTATTATCTGTTCTGAATTTGCAAAAGAAATGGCTAAAAACGGCGCAAAGGTAGCACTTCTTGATATCAATTACGACGCTGCTAAAAAGTACGCTGATGAAATCGGTGAAAACGCACTTGCCGTAAAATGCAACTGCTTAGATAAGCAAAGCATTATCGACGCTAAAAAAGAAATTAACGAAAAGTTCGGTGCTGTTAACTTCCTTATCAACGGCGCGGGCGGCAACAATCCTAGAGCGTCAACCGATAACGAAACTATGACACCCGATTTAGAAGGCGTTAAGGACTTCTTTGCGTTAGAAGAAAGCGGTCTTAAATTCGTTTTTGACCTTAACATCACCAGCGCTTTCTTGGTAACCCAAGTTTTCGCAACCGATATGATTAAAACTGGTGGTAACATCATCAACGTTTCTTCAATGAACGCTTATCGTCCGCTCACCAAGATTCCCGCATACAGCGCTGCAAAAGCAGGTATCTCTAACTTCACTCAATGGCTTGCAGTTCACTTTGCACCTTGCGGAATTCGTTGTAACGCAATCGCTCCGGGTTTCTTTGTAACCAACCAAAATAGAGCGCTTCTTTTTAATGAAGACGGCACTCCTACTGCAAGAACTGGTAAGATTTTGAACGCAACCCCCATGAAGAAGTTTGGTGAAATTTCCGACCTTTTAGGCGCACTCTTATGGCTTTCTGATGACGAAGCAAGTGGCTTTGTAACTGGTACTGTTATTCCTATCGACGGCGGTTTCTCAGCATACAGCGGTGTTTAATTAAATTTAAGAAAATATAAAACGGAAGTCAAACGGCTTCCGTTTTATCATTATTTTTATGAAATTAGTTTTTAATAACAAAAAATAAAATTTTAAAAAACAAAAAATTTTTAAAAAAGTGCATAAAAGTAATTGACAATATTCTTGATTTTGGATATAATACATAAGCATTTAACGAATAATTAGTCGTGAGTGCCAGACATGGCGGCGTAGCTTAGCTGGTTAGAGCGGCCGGTTCATACCCGGCAGGTCGTTGGTTCGAATCTGACCGCCGCTACCAAAAGCAAACTGCGGCGCGCAGCGTCGGTTTAATATAAAGGCGAATAAATTTCGCCGAAGATCAAGGCCCCTTGGTCAAGCGGTTAAGACACCACCCTTTCACGGTGGTAACATGGGTTCGATTCCCGTAGGGGTCACCAAAAAAAGAGAAGCAACTTTTGTTGCTTCTCTTTTTTTACGTTTCACAAGGGAATCGAATTAAGGAGAAAATTTGCAAGCAAATTTGGCGAATCCTAAACAGTCCAGTGGACTGTTTATCGGGTATGGTCGCACAGGCGAGCTTCCCGTAGGGGTCACCAAACAAAGTAAAGACGAACCCGTTTCCTTTAGGAGACGGGTTCGCCTTTGTTTTTAGGCTAAAAAAGTAAATAAAATCAATCAAAATAGGCACTTTCTTCGTTTGAGAGTTCCTATTTTTCGTTTATATATAGATGAAATTGATTTTATTAGAAAAATATGGTAAAATTCCAAAAAACACAAAGGATAAAATAAGATGGCTAATTTAAATAATATTTATCATTACACAAGTTTTGACAAATTCAAATGTATCTTGCAAAATGGAACATTAAGATTTAAGGAAAGTACTCAATCCAATGATTTATTAGACACTAAAGGGTTAGAAAATGCATTGAAACAAATGAAAAGCTTAAAATCAAAAGATAACGAATTTGCAACATTTATTAATTTTGTTATTGATTATTTTAAAAGAGAACAGTATAAAACACATTATACATCTTTAGTATCGTGCTTTTCATTGAATGCCGATTCGAGATTGTTATGGGATGCTTATACCATACATAGACCTAGTAATATAGAATGCGCCTATGAGAAAAATAAATTTTGCTTTCCATCGAATTTAAAATACAATGGCGTATGTATTGCGTTCAAAAAAGATAAAATTAAAAGTTTAATAAATTCATATGTAAAAAAGGCTTGCGATAAAGCCTTTTTAGAACCTATTAATTACGGAAAAGGAATTATAAACTCTAGAATTAATGATTATTTAAAAAAAGCAGCGTTAGATTCTTTTAAAATGCAAAGAACTGCCGAGGGTCAAAAAAGTAGCTTGCCCCCAATTTACATGGATATTTTTTCAAAAACTTACGAATTTAAATTGAGGGATAGCCTTATTATTCCAGCATTAAAATTTATATTTACAATAGAAGAGCGTTCGCCCTTTTATAAACATGAATTTTGGAAAGAAGAGGAAGAAGTTCGTGCCGCATTATTGATACATAATGGAAATATGAAAACATATAGAATTCCTCAAGATTCGAGTGGTACAAAATATTTTGACGTTCCTATTTCTAGTGATTGTATAGATTATATAATTTTAGGTCCCGAATTCGGAGATGAAGAAAAAAAGGAAATATTAAATGCTAATAATTGCAAATTAGATTTTTCAAATATAAAGCAAACGACATCTATTGGAACAGGCGTGATTGTAAGTAAATAAGAAAAAAGCGGTGAGGAAACTAATCCTCACCGCTTTTCTACCGCCTCTTGCGGTCTAAAACTTCATATACAATGCTCCTATGATTACAACGGAGCTACATTTTTTTGATTTTTAATATTAAATTGTCGTTGTTTTTGCCATTCAGCATAATCTTTTTTACCCTTTTCGGAATTACAATATTCTATTATAGAAGAGTATAAAACTCTTGCAATAGAATCGAGTTCCGAGTCGGGCAGTCCCGTAGTGTTCTTGCGCTTTCTTGCCATTAAAATTATAGTTTATCATTCTCCCTTTCAAAATTGTTTCCTAAATGGATTCCTCCTTTACACGTCCTCTCGTGTGTTCGTTTTATTTTCTCTTGTCATCTGCGACTTTGTATCTATCGTTCGCGTATTGTCATTCTAAGTCGCACCAAATCTTTAATAAAACCTTAATTTCTATCCGTTCTCGACTACAACGGAATTACTTTGTCCACCAATTTTTCTTCTCGCTTGTAGTGGGCTTTTTCTTTTGCGAAATTACTTCCCGATAAGTTTCGGGGTGTTCTTGCTTTAAGCGGTCTAATACGGTAAGCGCTATCGAAGTTTTTACCTTGTATTCTTTCAGTTCTTTGTTTTCCTTGTCAAGTTCTAAAACCTCGCCCATTGACGTATCTAACCGCTTTTTTAGGTCAGCGTTTTCTGCCGTTAGTGCAACGATTTGCTTTTTTAGTCCGCCTTTCGACCAAGCAAATTCACCGTTTTCGGCTTGTGTTAACGCTTCAGTATAATCTTCCGTTTCCGCCTTCTTGTTTTCGGCTTCTTCTAAAATCTTTTTCGCCTTGTATTCGGCGGTAGATAAATGCTCAACGCCGTTTCCTGACTTGCCACGTTCCAAGCCGTACTTTTGTCCAACTTCTTTTCATATTTCGGTTTGAAGTTTTACGAGTTGTCCGTCAAACAATTCCTTTGCACACAGTTTATCTTTTGAAAATAGTAAACTATCCCTTCCATTTTTGCTCGCTTCGGAAAGCGTTTTAAGTAATATTTTTCATTTTCTTGATAACACATCACGTCTTTTGCGTGGATTTGAACACTTTTTTTCATCCTAATACACCTTGACGTTATTTTATCATAGTAAATATGACAACTTGTGTTATATATTATAAAAAATTTAAAAGAATGGCAGATGTTTAAGAATAAACATCTGCCTATCTATTTGTCATTTTATATGATTTTTATGTTGGTTTCTTTTCTATCGGCAAACAAATCTCTATATATCTTTCCTTTGCCCATTCACCATTAGGACGCCAATGCATGGCAACAACTTCGGGCTTATTTGTAAAAACATAATTCGTTGTTGGCAACCATTCAGTAACGATTTTCTTTCTTAATTCGGTATAATCTGCAATTGGGCGCTTTTTCTTTTCGGTTTCAAAAACAACGTAAGTTTGTTTAGGAATAACAACCGTTTCAAACCCCATTTTGTCCATAAAATCAACGCCTGTCACTTTAGGATTAAAAAATTCTTTCCTTGTCCATTCGTCTAATTCATACGCAACGTAAAAATCATAACCGTCGTCAGCGATGTTTTTGATTACCATATAATCGGTAGAATAATCACAAGACGCACCAATTAAAAGCCATTGTTTAGCGCGTGTTGACGTTAGAAACGCTTCTTCTTGTTTTACGCGCTCTTCGCCGTAAGGAATACCCGTAAATCGTTTTTTGTAGCCAACTAAAATAATTTCAGGTTTTTCTTCAATCTTGTAGTTCATTTCGGTTCCTCCAATCAGATCAAATTTAACAGAAAGACGAGAAAAGGATTTTAAGGAACTACCGTTTTTCACTTGCGACGGCATTATACCGTGAAATTTATAAAATGCGCGGGAAAAACTTTCAGGCGATTCATAGCCGTATTTGAAAGCCACGTCAATAACTTTCATTTTCTTGCTTAATAAATCGCTTCCTGCAAGCGTTAGTTTTCTTTTACGGATATATTCGCCAAGAGTAAAACCGCACATTATCCCGAACACTCTTTGAAAATGAAAAGTTGATGAATACGCGCGCTTAGCCACTTCTTCATATTCAATCTTTTCGGTAATATTTTCTTCGATATAATTAATCGCGTTTTGTAAACTTTCTATCCAATCCATTTCTTAACCTCCGCGATTTTATTATACTTAGAATCAGTATAAAATTCTTGACTTTTTATGCGATTTGAGTTTGTGCATAATATTATAACAAAAATCCAATATAATTACAACTCGTTATGAAATTGCGCTTAAATTTCTGTAAATATGTCTGTACATGTCATATTTTTTATGATACAATATAGTAAACAAGCTGTTCTATTGAAAATTTTTGCAGTTTCTACAATCTTTTTCTAATTTAAATGTCATATAGTATTGACTTTTATAAATTAGTGAGGTACAATATTATTGAAAATTTTTGCATGTAAAAGCAAAATAATCTAATAAGGTGTATTATGGAAATTAAAAGAGATGCTTATTTAAGAAAATTGATTGATAGACAGCATAATGGTTTAGTAAAAGTAATAACGGGCATTCGCCGTTGTGGTAAATCCTATTTACTTTTTGAGCTGTTCTACAAGTATTTGAAAGAACAAGGTGTTGACGATAGTCATATCATTAAACTTGCTTTAGATGATAGAAAGAATAAGAAATATCGCAATCCTGATGAATTATGCGATTATGTTCACGAGCAAATAATTGACGATAAACCGTATTATATTCTTCTTGACGAAGTTCAGTTTGTGGACGAATTTGAGGACGTGCTTAATAGTTTCTTGCATATTAAAAACGCTGATACTTACGTAACGGGAAGCAATGCGAAATTCTTGTCAAAGGATATAATTACTGAGTTTCGTGGACGTGGAGATGAAATTCACGTTTCGCCGCTTTCCTTCAAAGAGTTTTATTCCGTTTACGACGGCTCAAAGGAAGAAGCTTGGAAACAATATTGTCTTTACGGTGGACTTCCTAAAATTTTAGAATATAAAACGGATGAAGATAAGGTCGCTTATCTTAAGAATATTTTTGAAGAAACTTATTTAACGGATATTAAAGAACGTCATAAAATTCGTAATGACGCTGAACTTGCAGAACTTTTGGATATTCTTTCCTCTTCAATAGGTTCGCTCACTAATCCTAAAAAGTTGTCTGATACGTTTAAGAGTGTAAAGCAAGTTTCACTTCACCCTGACACGATTAACAATTACTTGAAATATTTAGTAGATTCTTATTTGATAGCGCAGTCAAAGCGTTACGATATTAAAGGCAAAAAGTATATCAATACTCCGTCTAAGTATTATTTTACCGATATGGGGTTGCGCAATGCAAGGCTTAACTTCCGCCAATATGAAGAAACGCATATTATGGAGAACGTTATTTATAACGAGCTTAAAATTATGGGCTTTAATCTTGACGTGGGAGTTGTGGAATATAGCAAGGCGGTTGACGGCAAGTCGGTTAGAGTTCAAGCAGAAGTTGACTTTGTATGCAACAAAGCAGACAAACGCTATTATATTCAATCGGCGTTCTCTATCCCCGATAGAGAAAAAATGCTACAAGAACAAAACTCGCTTACTCGTATAAACGACTCGTTTAAGAAAATTATCATTGTAAAGGATGCTATTAAGACGCATTACAACGACGACGGCGTTTTGATATTGAACTTATTTGATTTCTTACTAGAAGAAAACAGTTTGGAAAATTAAAATAAAGGAAACAAAGGAGAAAAACAATGAAAGAATTTTTATCTGCTAATTGGCTAGCACTTGTTGGTGCTTTAGCATGGCTTCCCGTATTAATTGAACTTACATTAAATTTATTTCGAAAGATTCACTTTGTCTATTTAGATAAGCATTTTGTTTATAATGCGTCTGCTACTTTTAAGAATAATGGGGTTTCAACGACTAAAGGTGGAATGGTCTTTATAATGGCGTTGAATTTATTTGTATATAAGTACCCATTTTTTCCTAAAGAGATTAATTGTGTACTTAAATTAAAAAATGGAGCAAAACATAAGGCGAAATTATATGAAGGTGGGTTAGGTTATGGTGATACAGAACAACCGCCTAATAAGCATATATTTTGTTTCCCTGATGGCTTCAATATGAATACAAATCGTGCGATTTTTGCAGACCAAGACAATATACGTATTTTACCTTTCTTTTTTGAAAATCTAAATATGAAAAATGATGAAAACATAAAACAAATAATACTAACATTTTATGGTAGATTCTTCAAGAAAAAAATTATTATAAAAAATGCCGACTGTGAAAAGATGGATTTTATTTCAAAGTTTGACAAAATTATAAAGGAGTAAAATAAATGAGAGCTGTAATTTATGCACGATATTCTTCCGATAACCAACGTGAAGAATCTATCGATGGTCAGCTCCGTGAATGCAAAAAGTTTGCTGAATACAACGGAATAACGATTATCGGCGAGTATATTGACCGTGCTTTCTCTGCTAAAACCGATAATCGCCCTGAGTTCCAACGTATGATTAAAGACAGTTATAAGTCTGTTTTTGATACCGTTATCGTGTGGAAGTTAGACCGTTTTGCCCGTAATCGTTATGACTCGGCAAGATATAAAGCGTTATTAAAGAAAAACGGCGTTAGGGTTATATCGGCTACCGAAAAGATTTCCGAAGATGCAAGCGGAATACTTCTTGAATCGTTATTAGAAGGCTATGCCGAATACTACTCTGCGGAACTTGCTGAAAAAGTTAAGCGCGGTATGACGGATAACGCCTTAAAAGCAAAAGCTAACGGCGTGCGTGCTCCTTTTGGTTATTATGTTGACGATGACGACCATTATCAAATAGACGAAACGATTGCACTTATCGTAAAAGAGATTTATTCTCTTTACGTGGACGGCAAAAAGGTAACGGATATTGTAAAGATTATGTCTGAGCGAGGTATTAAAAATCGTAACTATCCACTCAACTACAATTCGGTTTATCGAATATTAACTAATCGTAAATACATAGGCGAATATAAATTTGGCGACGTTCTTCTCGAAAACGGTATTCCTGCTCTTATCGATAAAGAAACTTTTGAAATGGCGCAAAGCCGTATGGCAAGAAATAAAAAATCGCCGGCAATGCACCGCGCGGAAGACGATTATCTTCTAACGACCAAACTTTTCTGCGGACACTGTGGAGCGTTTATGGTTGGAGAAATTGGCACGAGCCGCACTTCAAAACAATACCGCTATTACAAATGCACCCGTGCTAAAAAAGGAAACTGTAAGAAGAAAGCAGTTGGCAAAGATTATATAGAAAACTTAGTAATTGCGATATAATGGAACTACTTTCGGACGGCAACGTTTTAGAAGAACTTGCTAAAAGAATTTACGAAATGCAGTCTGAACAGTCCTTTGCTGTGGCGACGCTAAAGAGTCAACTTGAAGAAGTAGATAAGAAACTTGACAACCTTGTGGAAGCAATAACAAACGGCATTTATTCAAGCAAGACCAAACAAGTGTTAGATGAACTTGAAGAGCGCAAGAAAAATCTTCAAGAAGAACTTTATCAAGAAGAATTAGACCACCCGATTGTTTCCGAAGAACAAATACTTCACGCTTTATATCACTACAAAAACTTAGATATAAGCACCAAAGAAGGCAAGCAACGTTTAATCGACGGCTTTGTAAATTCAATTTACCTTTTCGACGATAGATACGTTATAACGTTTAACTACAAAAATAAATCAAAAACCGTAACTTTTGAGGAAATCGAAAGTTCGTCTTTAACATCAAAGGCTTCACCACTCATACACACTTCCAAAATCTAAAAGTTTAGATAGAACGGGAGTGTGTTTTGATTTTTAAACGAAAAACCCTTAAAGGCTTATGAAAACACTAAAAAACGCGGTTTTTGATGCAAAATATAGGCTTTTAAGGGTTTTTATATATAATCGTTAAACGATAAAAAGTAGATTTACATAGTGATTTATTACAAGTTAAGTATAAGTTTTTGGAAGACGACGCAAGCGGTATGCAGTCTTACAACCGACCAGAGTACTTGAAGATGATGAGTTTGGCAGAGCAACACTCGATTGATGTTATCATAGTAGTCAAGTTTGACCGACTTGCACGTGACCTTGCAGACATTGCAACGGCAATTAAGTTGCTCAACTTATATGGTTGCCAACTTGTTGCAGGCGATGACGTTTCGGATGCTAACACCCCCGCAGGCGAGTTTATGAGAAGTATTCTATTTGCTCAAAATCAATACCACGCAAGGCGAGTTGCAAGCGACGTCATGGCTACAGAGTGTCATAACGCCAAGAGTGGACTTACAGCAGGCGGCACACCACCATTTGGGCTCAAAATCGTTGATAAGCGGTTTGAAATCAACCACAACGAAGCACCAGCCGTCAAGTTGATGTTTGAGATGGTTGATAAGGGGCATAGTTATGCCGATATTATCAATGAGTTGGAGCGACTTGGTTATACCACACGCAAGAACACGGCGTTTACTTATACTACTATCAACTCAATGCTTCGCAACGACAAGTATTATGGTACTTATGTTTACAACCGCAAGGGCGGTAAGCGAAAGCGTGATAGAGTTCTTATCGAAGAGTTTGACGAAGTTCGCAACACAAAGGCAATACCGCCGATTATTTCCAAGCAACTGTTTGATTCGGCGCAGAGCATTTTGGACGGGCGCAAGGTTGTTCGCCCCAAGAGCAATAAGTATTCTCAATTTATTCTCACGGGGTTGCTCTACTGCAAGAGTTGTGGAAGCCCGATGAGTGGCACGACCAATAAGGGCGGTAGTAGTGGCAAGAGCCGTAGAATTTATACTTGCCCTAACCACCATAGTAAGCGTGGTAAGAAGTGTATCACGAAGGCTCTCAATGCTGAGTACATAGAGCAAGCAGTCAAACTTACTATTAGCGAGAGTATCAATAAGTATCTTTCAACGTCGCCGCTGTCTTCGGCAGTGTTTGATAAGCGTTTAAGCGCAATCAAGGAAGAAGTTGGTGCACTATCACGCCGAATAACCGAACTCAATTCCAAAATCTCAACCTTTTTGGAGAAGGCTTCAAGCCCTTCTATTTCCAAGCGACTTGCAGAGCGTTATGAGAAACAAGCGGACGACTGTATTGACGTACAGACCAAAAAGCAAGCAGAAGTCAATCGATTAACCGACCAAGCAACGGCTATTACCGCAATAAAGGATAGTTGTAAGCAGACACCACTTTTAAGTGTTGATGACATTTTTACATCAGACAAGGTGTCACGGGAAGTCGTTCGACTATTTATCAAGCGCATTGACGTTGACGACAACAACGACGATATATCAATTATTTTTAAGTCATAAGCCCTGACGTAAGCAGGCAGACTGGAGGCATTTTTTATGAGAACAATTTATTTTTATCCATTAAACATTACTGCAACCCCTTGCGAGTACGGGACTTTTGTATATGCTGAATTTATAAACAATATGAGCGGTAGTGTTCTTTGTTTTACAGGAACATACCAAGCGAAACCATATTATGCCGTACATTATCTATTGGGTGACCACAATGAAGGAATACTTACAGAGGAAGATGTAGGAGAGTATTCAAGTTTATTGTATTGTAGATACAAACTTTTATATGGTTATGATGATTTTGAAAAATTTATGGAAGAATAACTTAAAGGCTCATAGTTTCAATGACTATGAGCCCTATTTTTTAGGAAAATTTTTTTGTATAGTGTAAAGAAATTTTATACCTATGACCAGAATTCGCTTGCAATTTAAATTTTTTATGTTATAATATGAGTGATAACAAAAATGTTATCGTTACTATTTGAAGGAGGTAAAAATGTGGGAGATAGAGCTTTTTGAGCATAATGGACGATGTCCCGTAAAAAATTATCTTGAAGACCTAAAGAGAACACGTCGTAAAGAATATGAACGATTGATGAATAAAATTGCTCTATTGGAAGAATTGGGTAACGAGATTTTTAAGACGAAAGGGATAAAAATTTCAAGAAAATTAGATGATGGCTTATATGAGTTAAAATCTGAACATAATAGAGTTATATATTTCTTTTTTTTGGATAATAAAATAGTATTGCTTCATGCTTTTAGAAAAGAAACACCGAAAACGCCACCGATAGAAATCGAAAAGGCATTAAAGGAAAGAAAAACATATATAAATAATAATAAAAAATAAAAAGTATAACTAAGGAGCATTGTTATGAAATGGGAAGACTATAAGACTCAAGTTAAAGAACAAAGTAAAGAAGATGAATTGTTTGTAAATTGTTCTGAAAAAGTAGCTGAGCTGGTCGCAAAATTGATTAAAGTTAGAATAAACAAAGGAATATCGCAAAGAGATTTAGCGGCTATGACAGGAATTAAACAGTCCGCAATAGCAAGAACAGAAAGTTTGAATGCAATACCAAGAATTGATACATTGATAAAAATTGCAGAAGTGTTGCATCAAAGAATAGAATTGATTGACATAAAAGCAGAAGAAATATCTAGATTAACTAAAACATTTAATATAAAATTTAACGTCACGTACCCAACGTACAATAAAAATCCCTATGTTTTTGAAGAACAATTAGAATATAAAGGAGGAGTTGACTCGTGCAAGGTGTTAATGCAGTATTTAAATTAGTTGAATATAATGTAACTGAGTTTTCTTATTCAATAAATAATGAATTTTCTTCTCAAGAAGAAACATTGCAAATCCCCTTCAAATTTAGTAACAAGATAACAGGATTAGATGAGAATAATTTCTCTATAGATATTAAGGCAAAAATTGAAGATGCAAAAAATTTCCCATTCAAATTAAATTGTGCGATAAGAGCCATTTTTAATGTTGAAAAATGGGAAGAAAATAAAGAGCAAAATGAAATGACGGCATTAACTATTTTGTTCCCATATATGAGAACATTAGTAACAACTTTAACATCGGCTGCAGAAGTACAACCAATAATGTTGCCTGTAATGAATATAGTGGAATTAGTAAAAAGCCAAAGAAAGGCGAAAAAAGAAACAAAATAACCAAAAACCGCTTGAGAAATCAGGCGGTTTTTTGCTTTTAAATATATATTATAAATATGAAAGGAAGACTTTAAGCCGAGTCTTCCTTTTATATTTTTAAGGAGAAAAAGTTTTCAGCAGATGGTAAAGGACGCACCATTGAGAGAGTTTAACCTTGACTTTTATTTTAGATCCCTTTATTCTTTGAAGTATAAATCAATTGAATTTATTGTATAATATAAATCCCCCACAAAGATAGTGGGGGATTTATACAATCTTCATTGTCTTTAGTTTTATTTAAGATTTAATTAATTGATTTAACCAACATCCATAACGGAATCTCCTTTATTCTAATATTTATTAATAAAAAACCTGTATAGAGTATGCTCGACCTTTTCGGGGGTATTTGATAGTTTTATTAAATTGGTTATCCTTACATTTAATTATCTCGTTATCGGAAATAATTTTATTTGATTTAATATCAAGAATAATGAATCTTGCTTCTTTAGGATACACCAAAGAATCATTAATTTTTAAAGTCAAATTAAGGGTTTCAAGTCTATTTTTAATAGAACATTTTATAAACGAACGACTTTTATAGTCATTAATTTGCAAACCAGTAAGTTGAAACCCTGCGTGCCACTCAGTATTTTTTACAGCCTTATGATTTGTAAGGGTAACATGGGTATAGTGTTGTTCATCCTGACGAGTACTAATATTAAAGTCGTTAGGAAAAGAACCTTTATAATAGGGCCTAATTTCTTCTTTTGGCGTTTGATCCCAATTAGTATACCACAAAGAAAAATTTTGTGCGGCAGAACTTGATTTTTGGCTAATCACATCGCAAGAGACATTATATAACCCACTATGCTCATCTAAAATTTCCCATTCAACATTCTGTTCAAGAATGTAAAAATCATCTGAATGAAAAAATTTATCGAAGCAAAAATGGATTTTGTCTATCCATCTCGTATTATATGCAACGCTTAATCCTATAAATAAGATAATAAACGAAACGATAGCAACAAACAAATCAATTAATAAACACCAATATCCAATATAAGACCATAATCCAAAGGTGATGGATATAACTATTCCTAAGGAACCACTTATGGAACCAAAAATCCCTAAGAAATCCTTTTTCATTTTTATCCTTTGTTCTATAATATATTACGAAAATATAGCATACTATGTCCGCATAACTATTATATGGCGTATTTACAATTTTGTCAATAGGTTTATAACAAATTTTATGAATCTTGGTTAATAAAAAATAAGTTATTACCAATTTGTTTGTTTTTATGTAATAAACATTTTATAAAACAAATAAGAATATAATGGAAAAACCTTGAAATAATTTTTGAATTTTGTTATACTAATAATGCTACACAAAACTGAATAAATTATGGGCTAATGGTCTTTTCTTTTTAGAAAGGGTACTATACCCTTTTTCATCATACTATTATCATTGAATTTGGTAAAAACGCAAATTCTAACCGATGATAGTATGTAGGATACCATTATCCCATTTGTCTGGTTTTGTGTAGCAACAATCGGAGTTTGCGTTTTTTGTGCGTTTACTTTGGTAGGCGCACTTTTTATTTTACGGAGCAATTTATGAAGAGTTTGTTTAAGAAAATAAGTTGTATTTTGTTATGTCTTTTATTTTTAGTTCTATCTGCATGCAACGACTCCCCTAATTTATATAAAAAGGGTATAGAAATTACAACTATTATGGGAGAAATGGTCAATTCAAAAACTTATATAGAAATAATGACTATACCTAAAGACATTAATATGGATTTGGTAAAAGCAAAAGATTACGATACTCCTACCCGTGCATATAAATAAGCGTACCACCTTTTGATGCTTGTGTGCAAAATATGGAAGGTTTAGATGAAACACAACTTGACAAATTATCAGATAATTTGAAAGAGCAAATTGAATATAAATTTTCTTTTTCAACAATAATAAATACTTTAAATAATAATGACTATAAAACAGCTGTTCTTTCAAATAGTTTTAAGGCGACTAAAACATTTGATGGAAAAATATCATCGTCAGAGGTATACTTATATACATTTGAAACTGGCAAGGCAATTGCTGTAATATTTGAGCCGTTTGGGGAGAAACAATTTACGGCAACGGGATATTTTGTTTTTGTGGAAAATTTATCTTCTTTATCTAAAATAAGGGAAGTTTTTGAACCATTTGGATGCACTGTTGAAAATATATAGTAAGAAACGATAAGGCGTAAATTTTGCTTGTTTTACGCTCAAATTGAGTCACCAAACAAACAAAAGCATCAACAAAAGTTGATGCTTTTCTTTTGCAAAAAATTATATTGTGTGGTACAATAAATAAGTAAAAATTTGTTCTACTATTTAGGGATAAAATGCAAGAGTTTATATTAAATTATTATCCTTTATTTAAGTGTATTGCGGGAAGTTGTAAACACACTTGTTGCGCGGGTTGGAAAATGTGCATTGACGAGCAGAGTTTAGTCGCTTATAAAAATGACACTTCCGCTTTTTATAAAGTGCTTAAAAAAGGTATAAACTTTAGAAAATCATCTTTTAAGGCTGATAAAAAGGGGCGTTGCGCGTTCCTTAACGACAAGGGGCTTTGTGAGATAATTATAAATTTAGGCGAGCAAAGTTTGTGCCAGGTGTGTCGTGACCACCCAAGGTTTAAGAGTTTTTTTAACGATAGGGTAGAAACGGGATTAGGGTTTTGCTGCGAAGCGGCGGCAAAAATGATTTTATCGTTTGGGGATAAAATTACGCTTATTTCGATTAAAAATGACGGCAATCAGCAGGAAAACGACTTCAACCAAAAAAATATTTTGGCGTTTAGAGAAAAGGTGCTTTTAACTTTGCAAGATAGAAATATCCCCATTGATGATAGAATAGATAGCCTTTTAACCGAGTGCAAGGCAAGTGTTTTAGATAAAGATTTTTCTAAAATTATAAAACGCTTTTTATCATTAGAGCGCTTAAATAAATCTTGGACGAAAAGGCTAAAAGGAGCAAGTAAAAACTTTACGAAAAGGGCTGATGAAAAGTTATCTCTTTACGCCGAGCAGTTTTTAGTAAACAGTATTTATCGCCACTTAACCGACGCGGAAGATACGATGTGGGTTAGGGCAAGAACGATTGCGTGCGTGCTTTCGTGGTGGGTTATAAACAGCATTATCGAAAACGAAAAAGGTGAAAAGCAAGAAGTTTTATCTCTTACTGCCGACGTGGTGAGAGAGTTTTCGGCGGAAGTGGAATATTCGCAAAATAACTTAGATAAACTTTTTGATTTTGCATATAAGTTTATTAAATTATAATCGCAACAAAATTAAAAAAAATAAAGCCATTAAGGCGCAAAAACAATTCAAAAAAACACAGAAACGCTTTTTTTATAAAGGGCGTTTTTTGTTTTTGGTAAGTTGTGTTAATTCGGTCTGCCACCTATTTATTAGTTGCAATATTCGACAAGATATGCTATAATTTTCTACAAGTTTTCTTGATATATATATCAAGAAGGAGTAAAAAAGTTTTATTAGGAGAGTGTTAAAATGAGAAAATACGTAATTTTACCCGACGTTACTTGTGATTTGAACGAAGAAATACGTTCTTACTTCGGCATTGAAGATTATATCCCTGGTTATGTTAATATAAACGGAAAAGAATACGTAACCACACTTGACTGGAAACATATTTCAAGAGAAGAGTTCTATAAAACACTCGATGATAAAAAGAGCACCGTAAGCAGTGCTGCGCCTAGTCCTGAGCAATATTACCAAAAATTCAAAGAATATGCGGAAAAAGGCTACGCTGTAATCAGTATGTCTTTATCATCAAAAATCAGTGCGACTTATAACGTTGCTTTCCTTGCGGCAAAGCGCGTTAAAGAAGAAATGCCTAATGCTGCAATTTACTGCGTTGACACTACTAGAATGTCGGGTTCTTTTGGGCTTTTGGTAATGTATGCTTATTCGCTTCAAAAGCAAGGTAAAACTTATGAAGAAGTAATTAATTGGCTTGAAGAAAACAAGGTAAAAGTTCACCAAATGGGACCGATTGACGGACTTACCTTTATCGCTCGCCGCGGTAGAATTTCTGCGGGCAAGGCAATTATGGGTAACCTTATCGGCATTAAACCTATGGGCGACTCGAATACCGACGGTTACGTAACCGTTCTCGCAAAGGCAAAGGGTATTAAGAAAGCGCTTGCTGCCACGCTCGCTTACGTTAAGGCTATGGCTGTTGATATTGAAAATCAATACGTGTTAATCTCACACAGCGATAGAGAAGAAATTGCTAAAGCGTTTAAGGAAAAGTTTGAAAGTGAAATTAAGTGCAAAAAGGTTTTCTTTAGCGATATATTTAGTGCGTGCGGTACTAATATGGGACCTGGCGTTATATGTGTTTACTTTATGGGCAACCCCATTTCAGAAGAATGCGCAGTGGAAAAAGAAGCGCTCGTAAAAGCGCTTGCTGAATGTTAATTTAGGAACTTATAAGGAAAAACAATGCTTAAAACAATGGATGGGCGCTGTTACCTAGAAATTCTTAACAGCGGCATTAAAAACGTATTAAAATATAAAAAAGAAATCAACGACCTTAACGTTTTCCCAGTCCCGGACGGGGATACTGGTACGAATATGGTTATGACGTTGACGGCGGGGTATTCTTCGCTTAAAAATAACGATTACACCTTGTCAGACGTAGCAAATCTTTTTGCTGCTGCGGCAGTTTTTGGGGCAAGGGGTAATTCAGGCGTTATCGTTTCGCAATTCTTTAAGGGTATGGCGGAAAGTTTTGATGGCGCTATTGATGCTGATTGTAGCCTTATTTCAAAAGCGTTAGAAAACGGCTGTACCCGCGCTTACGCTGCGGTTGCTAACCCCGTTGAAGGCACGATGCTTACCGTATTAAAAGATGCTTCGAATGCGGTAAAAGAAAAGTTGCCTATTCAATCAGTTGAAGAACTCATAGACACTTATCTTGCGGCGGCGGAAGAATCGCTAAAGAACACCCCCGAATTGTTGCCTGTGCTTAAAAAAGCGCGCGTTGTGGATAGCGGCGCGAGCGGTTTGGTTAGATTTTTTCAAGGCGCAAAGATGTTCTTAAACGGCGAAGAAATAGTAGACGCGCTTTCAAAAGAAAATGAAGTTGCCGTAACTATTGATTATTCAAAATTTAATAAAAACACAGTGTTTAACTACGGTTACTGTGTAAGCGGGCTTATTCAGTTAAAAGTTGAAACAAAAGATTTTGATTTAGAAAAGTTCAGTACTGAACTATCAAATATCGGTGAATCGGTTGTCGTTTCATTAGAGCAAGACAAGGTGAATTTTCACTTACATACGCCGACTCTTGCGCCCGCGTTTGTTGTAATTCAAAGCGTGGGTGAACTTCTTACGGTGCAAGTGGATAATATGACCGTGCAAGAAGTTATGAAAGATAATAAAAAGTTTTTGGTTGCAGATATAGATACCGAATCACAGTTTTCAGTAATTGCCGTTGCGCCAAACGCTTTTATGCAACAAAAGTTTTTAGAAATGGGTGCAGACGTGGTTATTTTAGGCGAAATAGTGCCTTCTGCACAAGATTTTTTAGACGCTTTTGATATGGTTAAGACAGAAGAAGTTTTAGTTTTTCCAAACAGCGCTAATACGATTTTGGCTGCCGAACAAGCGGCTAAGATGGGTGGCGGAAAGGTGGTTGAGATAGTAAACAGCCGCTCGGTTGCTAACTGTTACGTTGCGCTTTCAGGGCTTGATTTTGATGCCGACGTTCATGCGGCTAAAGATTGTGCAACTGAGAGTATTTCCGCAGTATACGAAGTGGGTGTTTGCGAAGCGACTAAAAATTCCGTGTTTGAAAGTTATCACATTGAAAAGGGCGATTATTTTGCAATTTCAAACAAGACGGTTTTGAGTTTGTCAAAGAGTTTTACCGAAGCGTTAGTTGCTGCGGTTAAAAAAGTTGCCGCCGAGAGAGATTGTTATCTTTTGACACTTTTTTACGGCGATGCCGTAAATAGCGCACACATTGAAATTATCAAGGAAGAAATAGACGCGCTTAACCTTGACGTTGAAGTCGCAACCGTTTATACGGGCGAAACTCAATATCAAGCGGTTGTCGTTTTTGAGTAACAATAGGAGAAAGTTTATGGAAAAGATTACTTCAAGGAAGAAGTTGACGCTTTACGGCTGCGCTGGGCTTGGCGTAAATTTATTGTCAATGTTTATGAGTACGCTTATTGCAGGGCTAACGACCGAAGGTTATAACGGTGCAAGTGTGGAATTGCCGTTTAGAACGTACCTTAACGTGCCGCTTATTAACCTTGTGCTTTGGGGCGTTTTGCAGTTTTTGGCTGAAGCGCTTGACGGCGTTATCGATTTGCCGCTTGCAACTCTTTCCGAAAAGATAAACTCTAAGTGGGGCAAAAGAAAAACGGGTATTTTATTAGGGCTTATCCCGACGGTCGTGTTCTTTTTGTTGTTCTTAATTCCTATTACGCCTTACGAATCTATTATAAACACTATTTGGTTTGGTTTTTTACTTTGTGGGTTCTATACCTTCTACACTTTGACTATGCTAGTATATTATGCGACTTTTTCCGAAGTGTGTAAGGATGAAAAGGATCTTCATTACCTTTCAAACACCAAGTCTATTTGCGACGTTGTGTATATGAGTTTGTGTTTTGCACTCGTTCCCGTGTTCTTTAGTATCGGCATTAACGTTCGTATAGTAGCGCTCATCGTGTTGCCGTTATCTTTGACAATGCTTATTCCGCTCTTTATGCTTAAAGAAAAGGACGGCAAAGAGCAAGGCGAAAAGGAAGAACCTTTATCTCTTATGAAGTCTTTTGCTTGTGCGGGCAAAGATAAGCCGTATATGTACTGGTTACTTGCAATGTCGATCGTAACCGTTGGGCTTCAATTATTCTTGCAAGGCATAGGCGAAGTGTTTACGGTTATAGGGCTTAGTCAAACGATAGTTATGGCTGCGTCTTTTGCACCAGTGCCGTTTACAATGATTGCCTATAACAAAATAATCAAAAAACACGGTATGGGTACGGCGTTTAGGTACGTTTTGGGCGTGTTCTCAATCGGTATGATAATTATGTTTTTCTGTTATCTTACTAAAGGCGTGTTGCCGTCGCTCGCGCTTACCATAATCGCAGTTGTGGGTGGAATTTTCGTGTCCTTCTCAATAGGTGCGTTCTTCTCGGTAACTTATACCATACCTTCACAATTATCACTCCAAAAGTTTGAAGAAACTGGCGCAAAAGTTTCGGGTATGTACTTTGCAGTTCAAGGCTTATTCCAAGGCGTTGCAACTGGGATTGGAGGCGGTGCTATTTGCGCGCTTTTAAAAGAATTTGACGTTATCTACTTGTTGCCGATTATCGTTTGCTTAACTTGCGTTATTTCTTTCGTGATGTCTTTCTGGTTCCCCAGAACTATAAATAATATAGGTAAAACGAATAAAATTGAAGTAGAATAAACAAAGTGATATGATTTACGAGATTTTTCGTGTTTTGGGTTTGATACTCGGTTACCCCGTTCAATGGCTGTTTTTCAAGAAAAAAGTTTATTATGAAGGCAAGAAAAACAAAGAGTGGAAAAAGGGTGGAAAACTGATAATTGCAAACCATTATAATTTTTTTGATTACGTTTTGGATGCTTTTTTGGCTTTTCCAAGAAAACTTACAGCCGTTTGTTCGGAAATTCCGTTCAAGAGCAAACTGCTCCGCTTTGGCATGAAGTTTTTTGGCGCTATCCAAGCGAATAGAATTACGCGCGATATGAGTTTTATACCTAAATGCGCGGCAGTTGTCAAAAAAAATCAACTTGCAATAATTTATCCCGAAGGCAAAAATACGCCCGACGGAAAAATTCAACAATTTAAACTTAGTTATTTGCTCATCGCTCATCAAGCGAACGCGCCTATCGTTCCTATAATTTCGGACGGTAATTACGGCGTGTTCAAAAGGGTAAGGGTTATCATCGGCGAGCCTATTGATATCTCTCAATTCATCAGCGACGATTATGAAACTCATCTTCCGCCAAGAGAACAGTTAAACGCAGCAAACGACTATATCTTTAATAAAGTTTTGCAACTTAGAGAAAAGTTAGAAGAATATAAACTTAAAGAAAAAAGGAAAAAGTAAAAAATGTGGGATTTTTTAACACATCCAGCGTTTTTATGGACGGTTATAGTGCTTGCGGCGTTAGGTGTGAGTTTACTTATAGCATCTTATCCGATTGCAGCGTCTATCGTATATAAAATAACGCTTACGCGCAAATCTAAGGATAAGTGGGGCAGAACTATTTCTAACGACTTAATTCCCGAGCAGCGCGCTATGTACGATGCGGGGCTAAAATGGGCGGCGGAAAATGCCGATAAAAAAACCGACCTTCACATCGTAAACGAAGGGCTCAATTTATACGGCGAATATTACGATTTTGGTTTTGATAAATGTGCGTTTATACTCTCTGGTAGAACGGAAAGTTTAAAATACGGCTATTATTTTGCAAAGCCTTACCAAGAAAATGGATTTAACGTGTTCGTGTTTGACCCAAGAGCGCACGGCGACAGCGACGGTAGGTATAACACTGCGGGCTTTGAAGAGTATAAAGACGATATAGCGTGGGTAAAACATATTACCAAGACTTTTGGTGTAAAAACTATTGTTTTCCACGGTATTTGTATAGGTGCTGCGGGCGGTCTGTATGCGATTATTGATAAAAATTGCCCTGAAGAAGTTAAGGGTATCGTTACGGAAGGTATGTTTGCAAACTTTGGCGAATCTATGAAAAATCACCTTCGTGAACGCAACAAGCCCGTGTTTATTATGTACGACCTTATCAATTTGAATATGAAAAAACACACTGGGCACGATATGAATTACGGTCCTATCGACCTTATTGATAGGTTAGATAAGCCGCTTTTGATGTTGCACAGTAAGGAAGATACTTATTCGACACCCGATTTTGCAAATAAACTGTTTGAAAAGGCGGGTTGTGATAAAAAACAATTAGTTTGGTTTGAAAAGGGTAGACATTCTATGCTTAGAATAACCGATACTGAAAAATACGATAAAGCAATTGCTGATTTTATTAAAGACAACGGCTGGAACTAATAAAAAATTTTTTAGGTGATAAATGGAAAGCGTTTTAACAATTCAAAACGTCGTTAAAAAGTACGGAAGTAAAACCGTGCTCAGCGGCGTAAATATGAACATTAAAAAGGGTGATATTTACGGCTTTGTGGGTGAAAACGGAAGCGGAAAGACAACCGTTATAAGGCTTATCACTGGACTAATCAGAGCAAACGGCGGAGAGTTTTCGCTTTTCGGTGCGGATAGTCGTTCGCCGGAAATTTACGCTGCAAGAAAAAAGGTTGGGGCTATAGTTGAAACTCCGTCAATTTATCTTAATATGTCCGCAAAAGACAACCTTTTGATGCAGAGTGAGTTAGTTGGCAAAAAAGATGAAGAAAAGTGCAAAAAAGTACTCGAACAAGTAGGCTTGCTTGACCTTTATAGTGAAAAAAAGCAAGCGGGCAACTTTTCGCTCGGTATGAGACAGCGCTTAGGTATTGCTATGGCACTACTAGGCGAGCCTGAGTTTATAATTTTAGACGAGCCGATGAACGGGTTAGACCCCGCGGGTATCGTTGAAATTAGAGAACTTATTTTAAAACTCAATCGTGAAAATGGAATTACCTTTTTAATATCTTCGCACATTTTGACCGAACTTGAACTTGTTGCAACCACTTACGGAATTATCTCTAAAGGCAAAATCGTTAGGGAAATTACTGCAGAACAGTTAAAGAACGAGTGCCGTCATTATTTAGAAATTTTTACTGACGAGCCCGAAAAGGTTAAAGAACTACTCGGCAAAAAGGTAAAAGAAAATGACCTTATGATTATCGGTGGTGCAGTTAGGGTTTTTGGCGAAGTGGACTTAAACGAAGTTTTGGGCGATATTATAGGTGAAAATATTAAGTTGAACAAGGTAAACACCGTTCAATCAAGCATTGAAGAATATTATCTTTCTATTTTAGGGGGTGCTAAAAATGCTTAGTTTGCTTAAAATAGATTTTAAAAGAGTATTAAAAGATAAATTATTTATGGTGCTCGCAATTTTAGCGTTCGTGTTTGCGGTTATTAGTCCGTTGCTTTACAAAGTTCTTTTTTCTTTATTGGAAGCGGAAGAGTTTGCGGGCATGATGGTTGACGGGAAAATGATGTTCTTTAGTAGTTTTTCCGCGGGCAATAACTTGGGGCTTATCGCGCCCATTTTGGTTATGATTGCGCTCTGCAAAGACTTTAGTTTTGGCACTATAAGAAATAAAATTATTAGCGGAAAGACAAGGGCGCAAATCTTTATATCTTTATTTATCACTTGCTTTGTAATTACTTGGGGTATAATTTTGGCGCACGCGTTTGTTACTTTGGGCGTTTCTTTGCTGTTCTTTGATTATCAAAGCACGCCTTTTACCGTGGCGGACTTTAATTATTTTATAAGTTCACTTGCCCTTCAAATGCTTATTTGGTTTTTCATTTGTGCTATTATGGCGCTGCTTATCGTATTGATGAAAAACGCGGGGCTTGCCGTTGTAACTTACGCTGCAGTTATGTTTATATTCACAATTTTCGGGTCTATCACTCAAGCAGCGCTTATGATGCCAGATTTTATAGACCAAGCAACGATGAACGCTTTAGAATTCTTAAACGGCTCTAACCCTTTTATAAACAGTATAGGGCTTGGCACTAGTTATCAAGTAAAAGACGTTTTATATATGCTTATTCCGTGCACGATTGGCTCAATATTGTGCATAGCGCTGGGCATTATCGGCTTTAATAAAAAAGACTTAAAATAATAGGGCGTAAAAGGGGATAATATGAAAAAAGTTGCTGTAATTTTTGCGTTTGGTACTGAAGAAATAGAAGCGCTTATACCAGTTGACGTGCTCCGTCGCAGCGGCGCTGAATGTGATATAGTGTCGGTTGGTGGGCAATATCCTACAAGTTCGCACGGCGTAACGGTTAAGGCTGATAAGTTAGTGGAAGAAGTTGATTTTAACGATTACGACGCGTTGGTTATCCCTGGTGGAATGCCCGGTGCAACTAATATTGCCGCTTGTCAAAAAGTGGTTGACGCTGCAAAACAAATGCTTGATGCCGGAAAGGTTGTTGCGTCTATTTGCGCATCGCCCGCAGTAGTTTTAGCAAATGCTTGCGGTGTTAAAAATAGAAAGGTTACTTGCTACCCCGCTGGCGACTTTATAAAGATGTTATCTAATTGCGAATATACCGCAAAAAACGTTACCGTAGACGGAAATTTGGTTACGGCTAACGGACCTAAGGCTGCTTTTGACTTTTCTTTTGCGGTGTGTGAAGCACTTGATTTACAGCCTAAAATTTAAGGAGAAACCTATGGACTTAAGACGAGCAACGGTAAAAGACGTAAACGAATTATTCGACCTACTTTCAACCGTTCAAGCGCTACACGTAAACGGTAGACCTGATATTTTTAAGGCGGGTGCAACTAAGTATACTCACGAGCAAATTGCAAGCATCGTTGAAAATGAAAATACTCCCGTATTCGTGCTCGTTGATGAAAAAGATATAGCGGTAGGTTACGCGTTTTGTTCTATTCAAGAAGAAAAAGAAACTGAAAACCTTTACTCACAAAAAACGCTCTATATCGATGACCTTTGCGTAAAAGACACCTTGCGCGGTCAAGGCTATGGTAAAAAGATTTACGACTTTGTTTTGGAAAAGGCTAAAGTTTACGGCTGCAACCGTTTAACCTTAAACGTATGGCACTTAAATCAATCGGCGTTAAGGTTTTATGAAAAACTCGGTATGAACCCCTTAAAAACCACAATGGAACAAAAGATTGACTAATGAAAAAAGCACGGAATTTTCCGTGCTTTTAGTTTATATTAAAGTTTATCTATACATTTTAAGCGTGTCTGAAATAACTTCCACTTCAAAGGGAATATTAGGATAGAGTTCGCCGTCTACGTTAACCGTATAATCTCCCTTTGGCGTAATCTTAACTTTTTTGCAAGTTTTGTGTTCGGTTTCAGGGAACTTCATAATCTTGCCGCCGAGAAGTTGAATGAGTTTAAACAAAATCTTATGTTTGGGGATTTGGTTTACAACAAGGAAGTCAAGTTTTTTGTCAGTGGGGAGAGCGGGCGGACAAATTCTAATACCACCGCCGTAAGCGTGTCCGTTTGCAAGCGCTGCAATAAACGCCGTGTAATCTTTACTTTCGCCGTCAACTTCCGCGGTAAATGAAGAATACTCAAAGTTGAGTAAAGTTTTAATCAAGCACCAAGTGTACCCAAACTTGTTTTTGCGCTTTAATTTAGAATATCTAACCAAAACGTCAACGTCGATACCCACACCGACAACGTTCATACCGCGTACGGTCGGGAGTTGAAGAAAGTCGGTGTACTGCGCCTTGCCGTCAAGAATAATGTCAAGTGCTTTAACTGGGTCGAGCGGAAGGTTAAGCGCGTTAGCAAAGTCGTTACCAGTTCCGCAGGGGATAAGCCCAAGGTTGACTTTATCAAAGTTTGAAAATCCGTTGATAACTTCGTGAAGAGAGCCGTCGCCACCCATAATTACTATATCGGTTGCGCCGTTGGCAATAAGTTCTTTGGTAAGTATGGTTGCGTGTCCCCTATACTTAGAAGGGTGAATAGTGTAATCAACCTTTCTTTCGTTAAGGCGGTTTTGAACCTTCTTTAATGCTTTTGCTGTTTTTTTGCCGTGCTTGCCGCCGGCTGTGGGGTTAACAATTATATCTAGCATTTTAACACCTTTTTAAAAATTACTTTTAAATTTTACTACAAAATTTGCAAAAATACAAGTTTTTATGATACAATGTTTAAGAATATGATAAATTTTTTACCTTTAAAAATAATTGAATTAGCGAAAAAACTTCCCAAACCGATATTCGTGGTGGGTGGTTTCGTTCGCAATTTTTTGATAAACGGCACACCGTCGAGCGATATTGACCTTGCTGGAACGCTATCTATTGAAGATATGAACGCCGCGCTTTGTGAGTGTGATTTTAAGGTGGTTACAAAGATTGATAGAACGGGCACGGTTATCTTTTTTGACGGCGAACAAAAGTATGAGTATACGCGCTTCCGCTTTGAAGAATATCACGGGGGCGAACACACGCCGTTTAAGACGGGTTTTACTGACGATATTAAAGTTGACGCGCTCCGCCGCGATTTTAAGTGCAACGCCGTTTATTATGATATTAAAAACAAAAAAATAGTAGACCCTTTGGGCGGTGTGGACGATATTAAAAACAAGGTTTTAGACACCGTTTGCGCGCCTGAAAAAGTGTTTTGTAACGATGGCTTAAGGTTAATGCGCCTTGCAAGGTTTGCGGGTGAACTTAATTTTACACCGACTGAAAAAGTTCTTGACGGCGCAAAAAAACACGCGCAAAATATAAAAGAGATTTCACACGAGAGAATTTACGCCGAACTTATTAAAATTTTGCACGCGGATACCGCTTATCCGTTCTCTAGTGAAAGGGGACATTACGACGCGCTTAAAATTCTCGATAGAACGCGTGTTTTAGATTATATTATCCCAGAACTAACCGACGGCAGGGGTATGGTTCAACGCGCCGATTTTCACCTTTACGACGTGTTAGAACACAGTTTAAGGACGGTGCGCCACGCCGATAAAAGCGTGCGCTTAGGTGCGCTTTTGCACGACGTTGGTAAGCCCTTTTGCTTGCGCCGCGACGGGTATTATTATCAGCATTTCTCCGAAGGAGAAAAAATTGCCGAAAACATACTCAATAGGTTAAAAGCGGATAATGAAACGATAAAGCAAGTCAAGTTTTTAGTGCGCGAGCATATGGTCGACCTTGACTGCTCTATGCGAGAGAGTAAGGTTAGAATGTTTATAGTAAAAAACCACGCGCGATTAAAAGAACTTATGCTTATAAAGCAAGCCGATTTCCGCGCTAGTTTAGAAGCGCACGACGTTGCGCCCACGCTAATTAAGTGGGATAGAATTTACAAAAAAATGCTGTCGGACGGCACTCCGTTCGAGATAAAAGATTTAAAGATTTCCGCTATTGATTTAATCCACATGGGGTATGAAAAAGAGAATATCGGCAAAGAACTTAAAAAACTTATGGACCTTTGCGCGGTTACGCCCGAAAAGAACAAAAGGGAAGACCTTTTAAGTATTGCCGAGCGCGATAAGATAAGGGGATTTAGTAAAAAATAGCCCTAATAACGCCTTATTTAAATATAATAGTAAAATTATTTGACAAATTATAAAATATTTGTTATTATTATTGAACTTGACCGCAAATGCGGTTTAAGAATAAAAACCTTGCTTGCATTTTATGGCAAGCCGAATAAGTCCGGGAGGTAAAAATTATGACGAAATACGAGATGCTCTATATCCTTGATAACGCGCTCGCTGACGAAGCAAAAGACGGGATAATTAAGAAAATCGAAGATTTGGTTACTGAAAACGGCGGTGTTATCGAAAAAACCGATCGTTGGGGCGTTAAGAAATTACAATACCCCATTAACTACAAGTCTGAAGGTTTCTATGTTTTGACCACTTTTGAAGCAGAAAAAGCGTTCGTTGAAGAATTAAAACGTGTTATCGGTATAACTGACGGTATCATCAGAAGAATGATCACCAAAATCTAAGGGAGAAATATTATGAACAAAGTTATCTTAATCGGAAATTTAACTCGTGATCCTGAACTCACTGAAACCCCTAACGGTGTTGCAGTTTGTAGATTAGGTATTGCTGTATCACGCGACTATGCAAGTGCAGACGGTACTCGTGAAACTGACTTTTTTAATATCACGGTATGGCGTGGCGCAGAAAACTGCGGTAAATATTTGAAGAAAGGTAACAAGGTTGCAGTTATCGGTAGATTACAAACCCGTTCTTATGAAGATAAAGACGGTATTAAGAGAAACGTTACCGATATCGTTGCAAATGAAGTGGAGTTCTTAACACCTAGGGGCGCACAATTAGACGATGATTCTGCACCCGTAGTTTCTACTAAGAGAGAACGTCCGCAATTGGAAGCGATTGACGACAATCAACTTCCTTTCTAATCCGTGCAGTTAAACCGCACGTTTAAACGAAAATTATCAGGAGAATAAAAATGGAAGAAAATACCAACGTAACCGTAGCTCCTGCAGCTGAATCTGCAGCAGCACCTAAGGAAGGTAAAAAATTCGTAAAAAGAATTCCTCGCAGAAAGGTATGTGCATTTTGTCAAAACCACGTTGATGCTATTGACTATAAGGACGTCAACACTTTGAAAAAATACGTTGCTGAAGGCGGCAAAATCCTTCCCCGTCGTATGACTGGCGTTTGCGCAAAGCACCAAAGAGTTTTGGCTACTGCTATTAAGCGCGCAAGATTGGTTGACTTGTTACCTTTCAAGGGTGAATAATTACAAGTAACCTATACGGCAAGTATAATTAAAGATAAAACACTCGATATTTTTATCGAGTGTTTTTTATTTTATTTTTTAAAAAATGTTATATATATGTAATTTATTTTTTATTTTTATTCTTTTTTATATAGTAATTGCCTTTTATTTAGTGTATAATTATATTATCGTAATGTAAATTAAAGTATAATAGGAGAAAATGAATATGAAAAAACTTTTAACTACTATTGTTGCGCTTATGTTAGTTGTTTGCTCTTTGTTTTCACTTGCCGCTTGTGGTGATACAGGCGCTGGTGGCGGCGGTGGCGAAGGCGGTGGTGGCGGCGCTCACGTTCACGACTATATAGACCACGTATGTTCTTGTGGCGACGTTGAAAAATATACCGAAGGCTTAAAGTATCACGAATATGATGGTGAGATTACTATTAGAGGTTTTGAAGAAGGTGTAGAAGTTCCAAACGTTGTTTATATTCCGCAAAAAATAAACGGTAAACCCGTGCGCTATATCGGTAACAACGCGTTTGAAAATGCGACGTTTACTCAAATCGTTCTTCCCGAAGGTCTTTTGGAGATTTTTTCTGATGCGTTTACAAATAGTAATCTTAGTGCAATAACTTTCCCCGCATCATTAAAAGTAATTCATCCGCGCGCTTTTGACACCCCAAATTTAGCGACGGCAACTTTCAAGTGTACTGAAGGATGGTACCTTACTAGAAATGTGCAAACCACAAAACCGTCAGGCGAAGGAAAAGATCCTTCATTCCTTGCAAAACCTGCGACTAATGCAGCCAGATTAACTAACTGCGGTACTTCTGGTCAAGGCGGTGAGAAGCCTGGTAATAACTACTGGTATAGATTTGACTAATATTAAATATGTAAAAACACCCTGCAAAAAGCGGGGTGTTTTTATGTTAAAATATTGCGTGCAAAAATTACACTTTATTTTTAAAGTGTATTGTAATTTTGATTTGTTCGTGGTATAATAAATAAAATACTTTAGGAGGAAGTTTTACAAATGAAAAGTGTAAACTTAATTTACGGCGTAAAAGACAAGCCTGGCTTTTGGAAAACCTTGCTTTTTGCATTCCAACAAGTTTTGGCAATTCTTGCAGCAACCATCGTTGTACCTGTAATCATCAACGGTAGTGATGCTGGTGTTGAAGCGGGCGCGCAAATGTCGCAATCAGCGGCTTTGGTTGGCGCAGGTTTAGGAACTTTGGTTTATTTGTTATTTACAAAGTTCAAAAGCCCAGTATTCCTTGGTTCATCATTCGCGTTTATCGGCTCAATGTGTGCTGCTTTTGGTGGTGCTGGTGCATACGTTTCACTTGGTTATCTAGGGCTTATATTGGGTGCAATATTTGCTGGCTTGGTATACGTAATAATTGCTATTGTAGTTAAATTCGTTGGCGTTAAATGGATTGATAAGGTAATGCCTGCAACCGTAATCGGACCGACCGTTGCGGTAATAGGACTTTCACTTTCAACCAACGCTATCGGCGATTTGTTTAAGGGTAGTGTTATGACGGAAGTTACCAATCAAGTTATTAAAGGCGGTGAGATTGCGGACGCGGTTAGTTTAGTTCCCACAGCATCACCTTATATTGCACTTCTTTGTGGTTTAGTTACTCTTTTAACCGTAGTTGTTTGTTCAGTATACGGCAAAAAGATGCTCAAGATGATACCTTTCGTAATCGGTATTTTGGCGGGCTATATCGTTGCTGCTATATTTACCGTAATCGGTATTGCATCTAACAACCCCGAACTTCAAATAATAAACTTTGGTTTATTTGCAAATATGTCTTTAGTTCCCGACTTTACTTTTATTGAAGCGTTCAAAGGTATTAGTGCTGTTAAAGATTTTAATTGGGGTGCGTTTATCGTAACGATAGTCGTTGCATACGTCCCCGTTGCTTTTGTAGTATTTGCTGAACACCTTGCCGACCATAAGAACATTTCTTCAATCATCGGCGAAGATTTAACCCAAGATCCTGGCTTACATAGAACACTTTTGGGTGATGGTGTTGGCTCAATGGTTGGTGCATTCTTCGGCGGTTGCCCGAACACCACTTACGGCGAATCTGTTGGTTGCGTTGCAATTTCAGGTAACGCTTCAGTTGTAACCATTTTTGCAACCGCAATTATCTGTATAGTTGCTGCATTCGTTGCGCCTTTCGTAACCTTCCTTGCGACTATTCCGTCTTGCGTAATGGGCGGCGTGTGTGTAGCGTTATACGGATTTATCGCTGTATCAGGCTTAAAGATGATTCAAAAGGTTGACCTTTCACAAAACCATAACTTATTCACTGTTTCATCAGTGCTTATTGCTGGCGTTGGCGGTATGGTTGTTAATATCGGCGCTGTTACTATTACTTCAGTTGCTTGTGCACTCATTTTAGGTATTATAGTAAACGTAATTTCAGGACCTGCCGTTAAAAAAGAACAAGCGGCAAAACTTGAAAACGCTCAAACCGAAAAGGAGTAATGATGAAAGAATATAGTAACGTTCAAATTTTAGACCATCCTTTAATTAGACATAAACTTGCAATTATAAGAAAAAAAGACACGGATACAAAACAATTCCGTGAAGTTATCAAAGAAATTGCAATGCTAATGGCTTATGAAAGTTTTAAGGACGTTCCCACTCAAGAAATTGTTGTTGAAACGCCGCTTGAAACCACTACTCAAACCGTAGTAAAAGAAAATTCAATAGCAATCGTGCCTATCTTGCGCGCGGGCTTGGGTATGGTTGACGGTATACTTTCGTTATTCCCCGCGGCAAAGGTTGGGCACATCGGCTTATACCGTGATGAAGAAACCTTAGAGCCCCAAGAATATTACTGCAAGTTACCCACTAATATTGAAGAAAAAGTGGTTATGGTAGTAGATCCTATGTTGGCTACTGGTGGCAGTGCAGTTGACGCGGTTAAGATGCTCAAAAAGCGCGGCTGTAAAAATATTAAGTTTATGGCGATAATCGCTGCGCCCGAAGGTGTTAAAAAACTTGCCGAAGCACATCCCGACGTAAAGATTTACGTTTCTACGCTTGACCGTTGCCTTAACGAGCACGGATATATTCTTCCTGGTCTTGGCGATGCTGGAGATAGAATTTTTGGCACAAAATAATTTTATAAACAAAAAAGCCGAGTTTTTTTGCTCGGCTTTTAATTTTTGTTATTATTTGGTATTTTTTAACATTTGCTGAAAATTTTCAACACAAATATCGTGATAATAAAAAAATTATGTGAAAAATTTTCAAAAAAATTTAAAAAAGGGGTGTAAAACGCTTTACAATCTTTGTCGAATGTAGTATTATATCATTGTCAAAAGGGAATCACCTTTTGCTATAGTGTTCGCTCATCATTTTCCCCCTTATCATATATTATTCAGGAAGCAGTTAACCATGTTAATTGCTTTTTGAATTTTAAACGTAAAACCATATATGCTGCGTGATCCGCGCAAATCTTGCGCTTTTATTTGGTTGTGTACGGTAAGTACACGCCCAGCATAAAATACTCGATTTGCACGGCTGACTTGCATCTATGCTTTTAGGATACAGTAAGCCTTGAACTGCTTGCATCTAACGCTCAATTTTAGCGTAAAGGTTATATGTTTTAGTATACGCAAATAAAAACGGCTATTTTGCCGTTTTTTTGTTTTAATTTATTGTAAAAATGATTATTTTGTGATATTATTAAAATATGGGAGTATGGCACAAATGACGAAAGGGTTAATTGCAAAACAAAATTTTGAAACTGGGCTTAACTGCGCGCAGGCGGTTGTTCTTGCTTTTAAGGATGAACTTGGGTTTTCAGAAGAAGTTTTGAAAAAACTCTCTATCGGTTACGGTGGTGGGGTTGCCCGTCAACGCAACGTGTGTGGTGCTGTGCTTGGGATGACTATGGTGCTAAGTTTTCTTTTGTCGGACGGTAATGATAAACTTGGTATTTATAAGATTATTCAAGAAGCGTGCGCTTGTTTTAAAGCGGAAGTAGGTTCTATTGTTTGCGCGGAACTTCTTGACGGGGAAACTTTGAAAGATAAGTCTTATATCCCAGAACAAAGAACAAAAGAGTATTACAAAAAGCGCCCTTGTGCTGAACTTTGCGTTTTGGCTGCGGATATTGCAGAACAATTCTTGAATAAAACTTTTTAAGGGATTAAAACTATTCTTAAAAAGGAGAGTTTTATGGAAAATAAAAACGTAGTTTTAAAAGTTTTTAAAATTTTAACCATAGTTTTATACGTTATTGCCGTGGCGGTTGCAGCAATCGTTATGGTGGACACTATAACTAACCCTAGCGGTTTAGGTACGGCAATAGGTATTTTAGTATGGATAATTATCGGGGCAATTGCTTTGGCAATTCCGCTAGTTAGTGCAATAATCGGGCTTATAATATCAATAATTAAAAAAGTAAAAGAGCAGTGCAATTTTGGCTCGGTAATTTTTTTTATAATATTTACCGCTTTGCCAATTGCAACTTACTTTTTAGGGATATTAGTTTTTACTTTAGTGTTGTAAACGTTTGACAAAAATTCGGGGGTAAAATTATATGGCAGATAAAAAAATTGCAATCATATTAAAGTCCCCAGATTTTTGTGAAAGTGTTACGGAAGATATCGTAATTTACGCAGACGCCGCTCTTAACCACAAAAACAAGGTGGGGAAAAAGGAAATCCTTGCGGTAGTAGGCGATTTTGATAGTTTAGGATATACCCCAAAGAGCGTAAATATAGTCGGGCTTAACGTAGAAAAGGACTTCACTGACGGCGAGCGCGCAATCCATCTTGCGGTAGAAAACGGTTACAAAAATATAACCATTTATGGTGCTTACGGTGGAAAAATCGAGCATATTTTGGGAAACATAGCGCTCCTAAAAATTGCAAAAAATCTCGGTGCAAAAGCCGTGATACAGCACGGTGACTACGTTACCGAATTAATTAATAACAGCATCGTTTTAAACGTAGAAAAAGGGAGTACACTTTCTATAATTCCTTACGGAGAGCGTTGTGAGTTTATTAAGAGTAGTGGGCTTTATTATCCGCTTGATAATTTAGTGCTTACTAACGCAGACACGCGTGGAATAAGCAATCAAACAACGGAAAATGAAGTTAGGATAGAAATTAAAAAGGGAGAAGCGTTGGTTATTTATGGCAGAAAATAGGTACGGCGAACAAGAGCAAGAATTAGATCAAGAAGAACAAAAGCAACCTAAAAGATTTAGAACCGCGGATATTGAAAAATATAAGAAAAATATAATATCCGTTTTCCAAAAAACGACCATTATAGTTTATTTAATAATGATGGTTATGTTTTTTATTTGTGTTTATGGTGTAATCGATGCGCGCGATGGCTCGCTTGGTTGGGCATTTGCATTGTTGCTTATATTAGTTTCTTTAATGAGTATAGTCGTTTACACGCCTCGTATAGTAAATACAATTGGTGGTTGGATCATGGCTCTTATGAAAAAGTTGGGCAAGGAAGAAAGAGTTCACGCAATTTTGTTTAGTATTGTTTTTTCAATGTTACCTATTTTATTGTACGCAACCTTTGTTGGGCTGTTATCGTTTTTCTACTTATTTATGTAACAAAAAAGCCTTTCGAGTTTTTATCGAAAGGCTTTAATTATGTCAAAAAATCATTATTTATTAGCAAGTTTGTTCATTTCTTTTATAAATGATTTTGAAGAAAAAACAACTGCACCAACTGCTAAAACGATTGCGATATCCACGAAAACGAAACTGTTATATCCAAGGCTATAAAGCCAAGAGTCAACGTCGCCAGCGTAAGTTGATGCAAACGCGAACACGCCTGATAATACGTGAGAGATAAATCTTAAAGTAGACGCGGTTATTCCGCCGATAAGGAAAGATATCTGCGGGGTTTTTTCAAAGCATTTAGCGTTTGCAAACGCGCCCGATAAACCTATTGACGCAAACGCTACAGGGTAGTCGAGTAAGAATTGTGCGGGGTGGATAATCCACGGGTCTTGTATTGCTTGTAACACGCCGTAAATAAAGCAAATGAATACGCCTTTTTTAGTTCCGTAAACAAATGAGAAAATCATTATTGGAAGAAGTGAAAAAAGTGTAATTGAACCGCCTTGGGGCATTTCCCAAATCTTAATGTAAGAAAGTCCGAAACTCATAGCAACGGTTATTCCAGCAAACGCCAAACACTTGGTGTCGATGGGGTTGTCGTTTTTATCAAGAATAAATGCAAGTGCAATAATTACTATAACTACAAGTGCTGCCGATATATATAAAACAGGTTGGTTAAGCGTTTCATACCACTCTTTAACTTGGTCAAAGTAAATTGCAAGCATTACGCCCACGCCGATAAGGGCAATAAGGTCGATAATTCCACATACGGTGAGTGTGCTCTTAAATGCTGCTTTAGATTTTTTTGCCGCAACGCTTACTGCAATAATAGTTGCAAGAAGCAAGATTAAAAAGCAAGTAATGGGGATGAACACGTAGGTTGAAACCGCTTGTCTATCCATATAATTTTCTTCGATATAGGCGGGGTCGAAACTCTTTGCAATTTCTAGCGCTAACCCAACAATGCCCACGGCAAGAAGAAAGATAAGTAAACCGATAATTGCGGTTTTTAAGTATTTGGGGAAGACGTCTCTTTTTATAAAGAACAAAATTACCCCTACGATAAGCAGTGCGGCAACCACGCCTACTGCAGCCCATTTAGCAATAGGTTCAAAAACATCTATTGCGTAAACTGATAGAAGATTTAACATAAAACACTCCTTCTATTCGCTTTTAAGTGCTTATCTGCTGCGCGTGAAGTCGTTTCTGCTTTGCGTTTTGACTTCGATAACCGAAAAGGTTAATCTCATCCAAAACGCGTCGCGAGCCTATTCACGCTTGCACCTAAGCCCTTAAAAGAAGGTAGGTATCCGCGTGAAGTCGTTAACTGCTTTGCCTTTTGCTCTCGTTTGACTTCGCGTACAAAAAAATAAAGCGCATCCAGTACGGATGCGCTTATTAAAGCATTATAATTTGCATTTCCTTCAAGCATTATCTTGCGGATTCAAATGGTATAATCTCAGCCTTGCGGCACCCATAGCGAATATTTAATTTTAGTAAACTCATAATAACACTTTTATTTTATTGCGTCAAGCAAAATTTTATGATAAAATAAAAATCCCTAAAAGAATTTTTTATCCAATTTCTATAAAATAAGGCGGTATATATAATGTTTAAGTTTTTTGCTTTTATCAATAGGATGAAATATATCAAGCGTTGGTCGCTTATGCGCTCTATTCGTGAAGAAAACATTATGGAACACTCTCATCAGGTGGCGGTTATCGCGCACGCGCTTGCGCTCGTTTCTAACAAGGTATATGGTGGCACTGTAGACGCAAATAAGGTGGTTATGCTTGCGCAGTATCACGAAGTTGGCGAAGTTATAACAGGGGACTTGCCTACGCCTATAAAGTACTTCAATCCTGAAATTAAGTCGGCTTATAAAGATTTGGAAAAGTGCGCGTGTGAAAGACTTATTACTATGCTCCCCGAAAACTTGCAAAGTGATTATAGTGAGTATATTATGCCCGATGAAAGTACTGAAGAATATAAACTTGTAAAGTGTGCCGACCGTTTGGCGGCGTACCTAAAGTGCGTGGAAGAAATTCGCGCGGGCAACTCAGAGTTTAAGAAGGCAAAATCTAGCATTTTAAGCGAACTCAAAAGTATGAAAAGGCTTGAGGTTGACTACTACTTAAAGGAGTTTGCGCCCGCTTTTGATTTGACCTTGGACGAGCTCGATTAGTTTTGTGCAAGTTATACATTTAAGGGTGTATTATTTGGTTAAATTGCCATTGTTAAAAGTATAAAAAAGTTGTAAAATAGAATAGTAAAAAATAATTTGGTCTAAAAGACCTTGGAGGAAAATTATGTCAAGTTTGAACCTTAAAAACATTTACAAGGTTTACCCGTCAGGCGTTACCGCCGTTACCGACTTCAACCTCGATATCGATGATAAGGAATTTATCGTATTCGTAGGTCCGTCAGGTTGTGGTAAATCAACCACCCTTCGTATGATCGCTGGCTTGGAAGAAATTTCTTCTGGTGAACTTTATATCGATGGTGTTTACATGAACAACCAAGCGCCTAAGGATAGAGATATCGCGATGGTTTTCCAAAACTATGCACTTTATCCCCACATGACCGTTTATGACAATATGGCATTCGGTCTTAAACTTAGAAAAATGCCTAAAGCTCAAATCGACGCAAGAGTTAAAGAAGCTGCAAGAATTCTTGGTATTGAAATGTATCTTACCAGAAAGCCGAAGGCTCTCTCTGGTGGTCAAAGACAACGTGTAGCACTCGGCCGTGCAATCGTTCGTGAACCGAAAGTATTCCTTCTCGACGAACCGTTATCTAACTTGGATGCTAAACTCCGTTCACAAATGAGAACCGAAATTACCAAACTCCACCACAGACTTGCAACCACCTTCATCTACGTTACCCACGACCAAGTAGAAGCTATGACCATGGGTACTAGAATCGTAGTTATGAAAGACGGTTTCATGCAACAAGTTGATAGTCCTATGAACCTTTACGATCACCCCGTTAACCAATTCGTAGCAGGCTTCATCGGTACTCCCCAAATGAACTTCTTCTCTGGTAAACTCACTGGTACTAAAGATAAAGTTTACGTTGAATTTGGTAAGGATAAAATCCAACTCCCCAAAGGAAGAGTTGCTCTTATCTGCAATCTTGACAAATATCTCAACACCGATAGAGAAATCGTTTTAGGCGTTCGTCCTGAAGACCTTCACGATGAAGCATTATGGGTTGAAGACAAGTCTAAAGAAAAGATTAACGTTAAAGTGGACGTTGTTGAAGGTCTCGGCGCTGAAACCTTGCTTTACTGCAAGACCAGATCTGAATATGAAGATTTGGAAGGCGAACTCGCTCTCGCTGATGACGTAAGTAACCTTGTTGCAAAAGTTAACGCTCGTTCAACCAGTAAGGTAGGCGAAATCATTCAAATCGCTGTTGATACTGAACGTTGCCATATCTTTGATAAGGAAACTGAAATTACTATTCTTGCTCGTAGCGAAGAAAACAAAGCAGACATCGAAGCATTACAAGCAAAACGTGAAGCAGAAGCCGCTGAAAAGGCTGCTGCTGAAGCTGCTAAGGCTGCTGAAGAAGAAGCAATCGCTGCTGAAGAAGCAGAAAAAGCAAGAATTAAGATGGAAAAGAAAATGGCTAAGAAGGCTGCTAAGGAAGCACCTGCTGCTGAAGAAGCACCCGCTGAAGAAGAAAGCAAATAATTTTCTTTCAATTAAAATACAAATTAAAGCCGAGATTTTTCTCGGCTTTTTTGTTTTACTTTTTATGTTATTTGAAATAGTAAAACAAGCGTTTTCGTGCTTTTTTGTAAAATTCAACACAAAACAGCCACTTTAAATAATTTTTTTGTGCAAATTGCCGAATAATTTAAATTTTCTTGTTAAAAACTATTGTAATTTTGTTTGAAAAGGTTTATAATCAAATAAAATAAAAATAAGGGCAAAAGAAAAATGGATGCAGATATCAGAGTTTTTTTAAGCGGAATTAAAGAAAAAACTGGCATTGACGTTACCGTTTTTGATTCGGAAGGCGAATTTGTTGCGGGTAAAAATTCAGGGGAGAAAGTTCCAACTGATTTTGACGGCGTTAAAAGTTTTTCTAACTTAAACAAAACGCTTTTTTACATAAAGTATAAAAACAAAAGTTTTATCGGCGCAATAGACGGCGCGGGCGATACCGAACGCAATTATGCTTTTTTAATAGGCGAACTTGCGGAAAATTCTTCGTTTAAAGAATCAGGATTGTCTAAAGAAGAATTTTGCAAAGCCATTTTGCTTGGCGAAACTAATCACGCTCAAGTTGCAAAGTATATGCAAAAGTATAACTTTACCGATGCGCCTTGTTTCGTTATGGTCGTGTCTGTTAACCCCAACGCTACTAGCGACGTTAAAAACGTACTTAAAACTTATGGTGCTGAAGGTAAAGATTTCGTTGTGGAAATTGGTGAAAGGCAACTTGCCTTCGTGAAATTTGTTGATGACGACAGCGCGGAATATCAATCTTCAACCGAATATGCGGAATTTTTAATGCAGTCGGTTTATGAAGAAACTGGTGCGAAAGTAAAAATTGCGATAGGCGGCACGGTAAAGTACGTTGCTGATTTGAGCGATTCTTATGCGCAAGCAATGACGGCGGTTAGAATGAGTAGTGCCCTTCAATCTAAAGGGGACGTGCATTCTTTCAAAGAGTATATGCTTATCAAAATGCTTGAAGACTTGCCTAAGTTTAAATTGAACGAATATCTTGAAATGTTGCTTGATTCTGGCGCAAAAGAAATTTTCTTTGATGAAGAAATGATTAGCACAGCGGAAGAATTTTTGGGAAACAGCCTTAACGTGAGCGAAACTTCAAGAAAGTTATATCTTCACAGAAACACGCTAACTTATAGACTTGATAAGATTGAAAAGGCTACGGGGTTAAATATCCGTAAGTTTTCTGACGCCATTACTTTCCGTCTTATAACTATACTTTCAAAACTCGTAAAATAATATAAAATAAAAAAACCCGTAGCATGCGGGTTTTTAGTTTAAGGGAGAATATTTTGGATAACGAAAACAACAAAATAAATCAGACTGAAAAAATAGAAAAGATAGAAAAGAAAGAAAAAAACGATAACGGTAGCAAAAAAATCGTACTTAAACGCGTGCTTACAATAGTTCTTGCAGTGGTTGATTTTTGCGCAGCGTTTGCCGGTGGTTATTTTTCTAACTATATCTTTAATAGCCGCAATTCTATGGTGGCTAAAGATATCGTTTCTATTATGGAGGACGTGGGGTATATTTACGACCCCGTTACTGGTGAAGAGCGCGAAATTACTGAAAAGGAAGTTGCTTATGCGCTCGTTAACGCAATGCTTGACGATTATGCCGCGTACTATACCGCGGAAGAGTATAAAGCCGTTAAAGAAAACGCTAAAGGTAATTACGGCGGAATAGGTGTGTCTTTCTTCGATAGAAACGACCTTGCCATCGACCAAATACCCTTAAACTCTCCCAGTGATAGAGCGGGCTTAAAGGTCGGCGACGTTTTGGTTTCTGCCGTAAATAACGCGGGCGAAACGATTAGTTTTAACACGATTGAAGATTTAATGAACTTTATCGGCACGATGGAACTAAATCAGCCCGTAGAGTTCGGAGTTTTAAGTAACGGCGAAATTAAAACGGTTACGCTTGCAAAAGAGAATTACGTAAAAGCATACGTGTATTATTGCGACAGTGGTGTGGAATACAAGTTTTTGTCAAGTGGTAGCAGTGCGCCTAAGGGTAAAGAAATTGCACTTAGTAATTCGATGATTACCGATGATAGCGTTGGGTATATACGCCTTGACGGTTTTGAAGGTGGTGCGGCTAGTCAAATCGGCGATGCGCTAAAATTCATGAAAAACCGTGGTAAAACTAAACTTATTTTAGATTTAAGAGATAACGGCGGCGGGTATATGAACGTTCTTGCTGAAATTGCATCGTATTTTGTAGATAACGGCGGCGTTTCAAAAAGCCCTATTGCTTACGCGGTAGGCAAGTCGGGCACGGAAGCGTACAGCACGGATAAAAACCGTTTTAGTGATTTTTTAGATAATATGGTGATTTTAGGTAATAAAAACACTGCATCCGCATCAGAATGTTTAATCGGTGCAATAGTAACTTACGGCGACCTTGTGAGCGGCGTGCAAAACGTTATCGTGGAAAAGGATAGTTTGGGTGTTGCTAAAACTTATGGAAAAGGAATTATGCAAACCACTTATTATCTAGTTTCTGGCGGGGCGTTTAAACTCACAACCGCAAAGATTACTTGGCCGGATAAACAAACTTGTATCCACGGCGTAGGCGTAACCGAAAAAATGGGTGCAACCGTTGCTGAAAAGGGCACGGCTGTTAGCGTTGCTATTAATGCGCTTAAAAATTAAGTAGCGTCTGAAAAATATTTATTTAACGTGTAAACTATGTCCTTATCGGCAATATTTGCGATAGGGCTAATACCAACTATATTCCGCTCCGAACTTTCGGGGCGGTTTTTCATGCCTTTTTCAATAAACTCTTTTATGATAGGCGCAATAGTTTCAAGGTTAACGCTATCAAGCGTTTTTCTTATATCAAAATTATTTTTTTGGAAAAGTTCTAAAATAGGTTTTAATTTGTCGCCGTATTCGCTTGCAAAAAAAGATAACAAAAATTGTAATAATTCCATATTCACCCCGCTAACATTATATTATATGACTTTCATAATATGAAATTGAAAAATTTTTTATAAGGGGTGTAAAAATGCAAGACTTTAACGATTACGTAAATAATACTGAAGATTTAGGTGAAATGCCCGAAGGAATGGACCCAAACGTTTTCAATATGGTGTCATCACTTGCGCAAAAGTTTGACGGTAAAAGTCAAAACGAACTTCTTATGGCAATCTATAACGAAGCCAAGCGCGGCAAGCAAAACGGCACGCTTACCAACGGCGATATAGATAACTTTGCCGCTATGCTTTCTCCCATGCTTGACGATAAAAAGAGAAAACTTCTATCTAAAGTGGTAAGCGAACTCAAAAAGATTTAGTTTTTATAATTCTATCAATAGCGGATAAAAAAAAGTTTATTTCGTGCGCGCTATTTTGGACGGCAAGGCTAACCCTAACAAGTCCGTCGTCATCGGTTTTTAAGAACTTATGCATAAGTGGCGCGCAGTGAAAACCGCTACGCACCGCAATATCGTACTCGTTGTTTAATATATCTGCAACGGTAACGCTTGGCATATTTACAATTCTAAAAGCGCAAATCCCCACGCTATTTGGCGCGGAAAAACACTCTACGCCATCGATATTTTTAAGTTCGCTAATAAGTGCGCTAGTACGATTATATAGGTGCGCGTTAAAATTTTTAAGATTATTTTTTACGTAAGATGCGCCCTCTAAAAGTGCGGCTATTGCGGGCAAGTTTAGCGTGCCCGCTTCAAGTTTTTCAGGGTAACAGTCGGGCTGAGAAGTGTTAAAGGTTTCCGTGCCAGTTCCGCCGTAAAGCAAAGGCGAAATAGAAACACTGTTATCCAAGATTAGCGCGCCGCTGCCCATAATTCCGTATAAGCCTTTATGCGCGGCAAGTGCAATCATATTAAATCCGTCTTCCTTTATGCTTAATGGGATATGCCCGCCGCCTTGTGCGCCGTCCACTAAGTGCAAAATATTATGTTTTTTTGCTAGTGCTGATATTTTTTTAGTGGGCAAAACTTCACCCGTAACGTTGGATGCGGCTGTGGTTATTATTAGGTAAGTGTTGGGCTTAATCTTATCCGCAATATTGTCGATAAAAGGTTTATCGAGAGTGGGGGATACTATGTCAAGTTCAATAAGACCTTTTTCTTTTAAGAAAAAGAGCGGGCGGAGCACGGAGTTATGTTCGTAAACGGTTGTTATGATATGCCCGCCTTTTTTAAGCGAGCCAAAGATTGCTAAATTTAAGGCTTCCGTGCAGTTTTTGGTAAAGATAACCCTATCCGCGCTTGCACCGAAAAGTTCGGCTAAAACTTGTCTACAATCGTTGACCGTCTTTGCGCCAGTAAGGCTAAGCCTATGCGCGCTTCTAGTAGGATTAGCGCATAAATATTTAATAACCGTTGTCGCCGTATCTATAACGGCGTTGGGTTTAAAACCACCCGTTGCTGCGTTGTCAAAATAAATCATAAAAACTCCTTTGCGTAACAATTTAAACTTTTAAGTAATACTATATTGTATAGGCAAAAGTTTTCTTTTATGCAAAGGAGAAAGGTTTTATGGAATACGTTATCATTGCCTTCCGCTCGCGCGCTCACACTGTAAGGTTTCATGAAATTTTGCGTGCAAACGGAGTAAAAAACGAGATAGTGAACACGCCCAAAGAAGCAGGCGTTGGGTGTGGCTTATCGGTAAAAATATCAAAAAACTTACTTCTTTACGTCAAAAACGCCGTGTTTAGTTCAAAATTAGGCTCGTTTGCGGGCTTCTTTTTGGTAACCACTTACGGCGGGAGACGCGTAGTTAGAAGTATTTAACTCAAAAACAATAAAAAACGCTTGTAAAATCCCCGTACTTTATGTTAAACTAATTGCGGTAGATATTATGAACAAAAAAACCGCGAAAGAAATTGTAGAGAAGTTGTCGGGGATATTTACGGACAAGCCCGCGCTACGTTTTTCCACACCGTATGAATTATTGATAGCAGTAATTTTATCCGCGCAGTGCACTGACGAGCGCGTAAATAAGGTTACCGCAAAATTATTTGAAAATTATAATACGCCTGAGAAAATGCTTTCATTATCTCAAGACGGCTTAGAAAAATATATATTTTCTTGCGGGCTTTATAAATCTAAGGCGGAGCATATTTTATCCGCAAGTAAAGATATTTTAGAAAAATTTAACGGTGAAGTTCCTAAAACGCTGCCTGAACTCCGTTCGCTTGCGGGCGTGGGTAGAAAAACGGCAAACGTTGTTTACAGCGTGGCGTTTAAGGGCGATGCAATCGCCGTAGATACGCACGTTTTTAGGGTTTCTAACCGAATAGGGTTGGTAAACGAGCAAAACGTTCTTAATACTGAAAAAGGCTTAATGAAAATATTAGACCAAAAAGACTGGTCAAGGGCGCATCATTATTTAATATACTTGGGCAGAAGTTTTTGCAAGGCTAAAAACCCCGACTGTGAAAATTGCCCTATAAAAGATGAGTGCGCAAAAAAGATTAAAAGGTGAGTTATGTTTATTGACAGAGCAAAAATTACGATTAAAGCGGGTGATGGCGGCAGCGGTATCACTTCTTTTATTCATTATAAAGGCAAGGTAAGCGGCGGTCCGGACGGCGGCGACGGCGGCAAGGGCGGAGATATTATCTTCGTTGCGGACAAGCACTTGTCAAGTTTAGTTGATTATTATTATAAAACCAAATACGTTGCTGGTAACGGCGAAAACGGTGGACCTAAGGACTGCTTTGGTAAGAGTGGTGAAGACTTAGTGTTAAAAGTTCCGCTCGGCACGGTTATAAAAGATGAAGAAACGGGCGGTATTATTGCCGATATGTTTACCGACGGTCAAAGAAAGGTCGTTTTAGTTGGTGGCGACGGCGGTAAGGGTAATGCAAAGTTTGCAAACTCTCGCAGACACGCCCCACACTTTTCACAAACTGGCGAAAAGACCGAAGCAAAAAGGGTTCTTCTTGAACTTAAAACTATTGCGGACGTAGGCTTAGTTGGTTTCCCCAACGTTGGTAAGTCAACCGTGCTTTCTAAGATTACAAAGGCAAGACCTAAGATTGCAAACTATCACTTCACCACGCTCTCTCCCAACCTTGGCGTTGCTGATTACTATGATAATCAGTTCTTGGTTGCGGATATTCCCGGGCTTATTGAAGGCGCAAGCGAAGGTTTAGGCTTGGGTACGGAATTCTTAAGACATATTGAAAGAACAAGAATGCTAGTTCACGTTATCGATATTTCAGGCGTTGAAGGTAGAGACCCGTACGAAGATTATCTAAAGATTAACGCGGAACTAAAGAGTTACAGCAAAGAACTTGCTAAAAGAAAACAAATCATTGCAGTAAATAAACTCGATATTTACGGCGCTCAAGAAAACTTGAAAGAGTTTAAGGCTAAAATAGGAAGAAAACATAAAATTATTGAAATTTCTGCTATAACTGGTCAAGGCTTAGATAAACTTAAACAAGCCATTTACGACGTGTTAGTTAAACTTCCGCCCATCGCTCCGTTAGAGTTTGAAGAATTTAATTACGTTAAACCCGATAGATTAGATTATGAAATCTATAAAGAAGGCGAAACTTTCGTGGTAGTTGGATCATTAGTAGAAGTGTTAAAGCGCAACGTTGTTTTAGACGATATGAACTCGCTTGCATACTTCCACAAAGTACTTCGCGATAGGGGAATTATAGCAGAACTTCGCAAAATGGGTGCAACCGATAAATCAACCGTTATTATCGGCGGCGAAGAATTTGAATTTGTAGATTAAGGAGAAATTATGTTAACTTCAAAACAAAGAAGCGCTTTGCGCTCTATTGCAGCAAATATTGAGCCCGTAACCCAACTCGGTAAAATGGGCGTTAACGAAAGTTTTATCGAAAGCCTTGATAAAGCAATCGAAAAGCGTGAACTAATTAAGGTAACCGTTTTAGAAAATTCTGGCGAAACCCCAAAAGAAGTCGGCTTTGAAATCGCTGAAAAGTTAGGCGCGGAATTCGTTTGCGCAACTGGTAGAAAACTTGTTTTCTATCGCCGTAGCAAGAGTAACAAGGTAGAACACATAGAATTTTAAGAGTTTATCGTTTCTTTTTAGAAAAAAAGAACACAAAAATTTTTATTGTTTTATTTAAGGGGAATAGTTTAATTGTGCTTTTTTGAGTTGCAAAAAAGCACCAAAAAACGCGGGGCTCTTTTCCGAAGTTGCCCCACACCCCGCAAACTCCTCAAAACCTCTGAATCTCCTTAATCTTTAAGGAGAAATCATTAAAGATTAATTTTAAGCAAAAAAAGCAGTTCGGTTGAACTGCTTTTTTGTCATTCCGAGACGGGCAAATATAACGGGCAGTCTATGGAATCTAAATTTTAAGCCCTACTTATTGGCTCGTAAAAATATAAATAAAAATAGCGTGTGATTAAACTTTAATCACACGCTATTTAATTTCTTGTTCTAAACTTTTGAATTCTTCGCAATCAAAAAACTCTAAAAGAGTAATTCCAAAACCATCGCATAGCATTTTTATCGTTGCAATTCCTGGATTTTTACTTTTACCGTATAAAATATTTTTAATAGAAGACGGCGGAACAGCGGATTCTATTGCAAGTTTATGGATAGACATTTTCTTTTGTTCTAAAAGAACGATTATTCTGTTTTTTACCGCAGCATATACACCCATTATTGCCCCCTAAAAAGTATTTTATGGTCTAATTATAGCCCATTTTTATTGACAAAGTGGGCTATATATGATACTATATGGGCTATAAATAGTTTTTTTATTCTTAAAGGAGAAAGAAATGAAAAAATTTATAGCAATTTTAATGGCTGTTTTATCAATTTGCACCGCGTTTTTGTTTGCTTGTGGTGAAGAAGGCGGCGTGCATCACACCCATGAGTATACTTGGTTTATGGTTCGCCAAGCATCTTGTACGACGGAAGGTTCTTTAGAAGGGCTTTGTTCTTGCGGTGAAAAAACTTATGAAATTATACCAAAAAGCCATATGATGAACAACGACGGTGTTTGTATCCTTTGTGGGGAAGTAGATAACGCAAGCCACGCGCACGAGTGGGTATGGACGGAAACGTTAAGACCTAAATGTGATGAAAATGGTTTGTCAGTAGCAACTTGTTATTGTGGCGCAACTAATATGAAAACTGAACCCGCCTTAGGGCACTCTTACGGCTGGGACGGTATTTGTACCGTTTGTGGTCAAGGTGCTGCTAATTTAGGATCTAGTACATTAGAATACGGGAGAGATGAGTTTAAGGAACTTATACAAGCGTATTATGGCAATAATATTCTAAATAGTAGTACTACTAAGGTGTCTTTATCAAACTTAAAGATTGATGCATTTGGTAACTTTTTCATGGATATAAAATATGGTTATGCCGAAGAAGAAAGAATAATTTATGGCTTTAATTTAAGTGGTACTAAAGTTGATTACGATATAACTGTGCCGTCTAACATCAGTTATGTTTCGGAAATTGTTCTTGGTGAAAATTATTTTGATGCTTATGGTGACGATAATGATGTAGGGCATTGGATAAATGGATATGAAGGCTATGGTTGTTCTATAACACATAGCGATGGCTCTAAAAAAGATATAGGAACGCTACACATGCTTTTATCTCAAGACACAGTGGAAGAAGTCGTGCAATATTGGGCAAAAGTATCTGGACTCTCAAATGAGAAGGTTGAGAAAAGTTTGTTGACGAATGTATTTATTAACAAAGATAATCTCTTGGTTGCCGTATATGCAGATAAATCACTTAATGTTTTAGGCAAGATACCAACAACAAATGAAAATCTTGAAAAGAGTAAATATGCCTTTGTTAAAATGCAAAATGGTGAAATGGCTTTTGCTGGTATTTTAGATAAAGCTCAAAAAGAAATTGTTATTCCACCTACACATCAAGGTAAGCCAGTGAGCATAATTTTTAGCCAAACTATTTCAAAGAATAACACAATATATAAAGTTACCGTGCCAAATTCTGTAAAATTAGTTGCAAATCATGCTTTTGCGAGTTGTGCAAACTTAAAAGGAGTTGTTTTCCAAGGTGATTTAGACAAATTAGGTCGAGAGTCATTTATAAATTGTCCTAGTTTAGAATACGTGGTACTTGGTAAAGTAAGAGTTATGAATAATTTTGTTTTTGAAAATACTAATATTTTCTTAACTGAGTATACAGAAATTCCGTCTAATTGGGTGTACTGGCAAGATAATTGTAAAGTATATTGCAAAGGGGAGTGGAGTTACGTTAACGGCGTGCCCACGCCTAATAAATAAAATCAAAAAAGCAGTTCGGTTGAACTGCTTTTTTTTATGCGTTTTGTGTATTTGCTTCTTCTAAGCCGAATAGACGGCAAAATAGTGCTAAGATTAAAAAGATTGCGCCTATTATTATATAATAAATTTTTATAGGGACGAAGTAACTCATAATTAAGAAAATAAGCCCAAAGCCAAGGTTGGTTTTGGCTTTTTTCTTACTTATTAAAACTCTAAACGCGGATAGGTTTAGTTTTTGTTTTTTATTAAAGGGATATTTTTCTTTTGGTAAACTCTCTTTTTCGGCTAAATATTTATAAACTTTTTCTGGGTAAACGCTCTCAATTCTTCCGCCAAAGCGAGATATAAAATCGTTTATATCTCCGCTGAATTTTTCGGATAAAATATATGCGTTATCAGCCTTTCCAAGATAGTTAAAAACCCTTACTATATCCGTTTTGCTAACATTGTCAAAAGAAAATTTTGGATACAATACGATATGTTTTTTCGCAAAGTATAGGTAATTATTTTTCTTTTCAACTTCTATGCCGTTTGATTTAAAAACGCTATAAAAGAAGTCGATTTGCTCTTTTTGTGTGTAAAGATTTAGTTGCGCACACATAATTTCACAAGCGTCGCTTTCCGCTTTAGATAATAAAACGCGCGCCTTTCGGTTTTTTAGAATTTTAAAAACGATTAGCGCAACTAAACTTGCTATCGTTATGGAAAAAACAAAGGCAAACGGGCGGCTTATGGCAAAAGATAAAAGAATAAAGACAAGCAAAAAGGTAATAAACGCGGTAAAGGCGGTATCCATTATCGTCGGCAATAAGGTTTTCATTTTAATCTCCTTTTATAAGGTTTATTTCATTATTGCCGTATTTAGTTTAATTTATACCGCGCTACTTTTTAATATTTCAAAAAACCATTGATTTTATTTGTAAAATGTGCAATAATAAATATATGGAAAGGATTGGTATTTTTGGCGGAACTTTTAACCCAGTTCATACTGAACACGTTGAAATAGTTCGCCACGCAATAGAAGAATTGAAGTTGGATAGGCTTATTGTTATGCCTACTTTTATTGCGCCGCATAAAACCGATATTCCACTCCCCGCGCAAGATAGAATAAATATGCTAAAGATTGCCTTTAAGGACTTTGACAAGGTTGAAGTTAGTGATTTTGAAATATTAAACGGTGGCAAAAGTTATACTTACCTTACCGTTGAACACTTCAAAAAAACTCTAAATGCGCACCTTTTCTTTATTTGCGGTGGGGATATGCTTACCAACTTTAAGACTTGGCGATACCCTGAACGCATACTTGCCGCGTGTGATTTAGCAGCGTTTGGTAGGGAAGACTTTTTCACCGATTACAGTGCGGAAAAAGCGCTTTTTTTAGAGCGCTTTAACAAGAGTTTTATTCAGTTAAAATATATTGGGAAAAACTTTTCTTCAACAAAAATCCGCATATATTCTGCGTTTAATCTTGCGCTTGAAAATTTAGTTCCAAAGGGCGTTGAAGAATATATTAAGCAAAACAACCTTTATGAAGGCGATTTTTACACCAAGTTTATCTGTGCAAATCTTCCGCCAAAGCGTGTTTTACACACGGCAAACGTGGTGATTGCCGCGCTTAGAAAGGCAAAAGAACTGGGGCTTGATAAGGGTAAGGTTATGCTTGCTGCAACCCTTCACGACTGCGCAAAATATATAGATTATAAAGCGTTAGACGGTTTTGTTTTGCCTAGCGGCGTTCCCGAACCAGTTATTCACTCGTTTTTGGGTGCTTATTTTGCCGAACACCGATTGGGCGTTACCGATAGTGAAGTTTTAGACGCTATACGTTATCATACTTCGGGTAAGCCTAATATGACAACGCTCGGCAAACTAATTTTTGTTGCCGATATGGTTGAAGAAGGAAGAAATTACGACGGCGTTGAGTATCTTCGCGCGCTCTATGAAAAACAAGACTTTGAGTTTTGTTTTAAAGAGTGCTTAAGAGAAGAAATGCTGCACCTTCAAAATAAAGGGCAGCCTATCTATGAGCAAACTATAAACGCGTTTAATTATTATTGTAAATAAATAAAAAAAGGAAATATATTATGGATTCAAAAGAATTTGTTCAAAAAATTTGTGAAGTTTTATCTGACCGCAAGGCTGAAGACATCGTTAGCATTAATTTAAACGGTAAAACTGAAGTTGCTGATTATTACGTAGTGGCAAGCGGCCGCTCTATGACACACACTCGTTCACTTATCGATCACGTTGAAGAAGAAATGGATAAACTCGGCGTTGCACCTATCCGTCGTGAAGGCGTAAGAGAAGGACGTTGGTGCGTTCTCGATTACGGCGACGTAATAGTTCATCTTTTCAACGATGAAACTAGACTTTTCTATCATTTAGAGAAACTTTGGGGCGACGACAAAAACATCGAAAGATTTTAAGTCATATTTGCTGCGTGATACGCGTAAACCTTGTGCTTTTATTTGGGCGTGTACGGGAAGTACACGCCCAGCATAAAATGCTCGGTTTCCACGTCTGACTTGCAACTATGCTTTAAAATGGGTTTTTAACTAGGTTAGTGGTGTAAAATGCTTAATTTTTAGTATTACTGCGCTTTTTTGACGTAAATTCTATCTACTTGTGATGGGTCTATTTCAATAGTTCTTATAACTGGTGGTGATTTAGGCGGTTTTTCACGCTTTGGCTGTGCGGGCTTTTGGGGTGGTGCTTCTTGCACGACTGGATTTTTAGCCGTGTTCTTTTTAATAGTTAAGATAAGCAATTTTGCTAAAAAAACTATTACTAGGCTTATAAAAAATAAAATTAAAACTCCAAACATCCCAAGTGAAAACGATATTATAAATTCGTTCATAACTCACCTCGGCAAAACTATAACACAAAAACGGTGGTTTTTACTGAAAGTATTTGTTGATAAATGATATTTTTTGTTTGTTAGTAAATAAATTATTAAAAACCCTTATATTTACTTTACAAACGAATTAAATAGATATAAAATATAATTACAATTAAATTAGATTTCTTTGGGGCGGGGTGTAAATCCCCACCGGCAGTAAAAGTCTGCGAGCCTTTTGGGCAGATTGGGTGTAATTCCCAGACCGACGGTTAAAGTCCGGATGGTAAAAGAATTATGTTTTTCCGCGCGTGCGGAAAAGTTTTTATGCTGTAATCAAAGTAGACGCTCCAAAAGATATTTTAGGAGCGTTTTATTATGAATAGTGATTTAGCAAAAGACAAGACAATAAAAAAGAGCAGACCGTTATTCACTACGCGTGCGCTTGCGGGCTGCGCTATATTTACCGCTTTAGCATACGGCGTTTCATTTTTAGAATTTTCGCTGTTCCCAGCGTCTATAGTGCCGTTCTTAAAACTCGATTTTTCAAACGTGTTTATAATGCTTGCAGGGTTTATGTATGGCCCTATTGCAGCACTTTTAGTAGGCGTAGCCAAAGAACTTTTATGCCTTATCGGCTCGTCAACCTTTGGCGTTGGGCAAATTGCTAATATGGCGGTTATTTTAATTTACGTATTGCCGCCGTCTATCGTTTATATGTTTAAGCGCGGTATTAAAGTGGTTATCATTAGCCTTGCAATATCTTGCATAGCGCAGACTGTGCTTGCTCTAATCGTAAACAGATTTATAACCTTTCCGCTCTACGGAATGTCGGCTATTTTTAATCAAGCATTTTGGTTTTTAGTGGCGTTTAATATTATCAAATCGGTATCGGTAAGTATTTTGACCGTGCTTTTATATAAAAGAGTAGGGTTTGTTTTCGAAAAAATTAAAATTAGATAAAAAAATTTATGGAACTCATTTCAAAAAGTCAAAGCCAAACTGAAGAAATTGCGTTTGAATACGCAAAAACCTTATCCCGTGGGGACGTTGTTCTCCTAAAGGGTGATTTAGGTGCGGGTAAAACCCATTTTGTAAAGGGTGTTGCTCGCTATTTTGGCTTAAGTAGCGTAACTAGCCCCACTTACGCATACCTTAACGTATACGGCGAATTTATTTATCACTACGATTGTTACCGCCTATCTTGTGGGGAAGATGCGCTTATGCTTGGGCTAACCGATTACTTTAACGGCGACAATATTTGTTTTATCGAGTGGTCTGAAAATATTGAAGACGTGTTGCCGGAAAACTGCAAAGCGGTTATGATAGAAAAACTTTCAGACACGGAAAGAAAAATCACATTATGAATTATTTAGCGATTGACACAAGCGGTAAAAATCTTACCGTAATAATTAAAAAGGGCGAAGTTATCCATAAATTTCACGACGACGAGTGCGGAATTAACCACTCGGTAAGGCTTATGCCCAAAGTAGAAGAACTTATGGAAAAGGCGGGCTTTACTTTAAGTGATGCCGACTTTTTTTGCGCAGTTACGGGCGCGGGCTCGTTTACGGGCATAAGAATTGGCGTTGCAACCGTTAAAGCACTTTGTTTTGCAACGGGTAAGCCCACTTTGGCGGTAACTTCTTTCGATACGCTTGCGTATAATGAAAAAGATGGCAAGGTTTTGGCACTTATCGACGCTAAACACAACGGTTTTTACGCGTGCGGATATGAAAACGGAAAGGTTATTTTTAACCCCGCTTATCTAATGCGCGATGCAGTAGAACAACTCGCTAGCGAATACGATAAGATCGTTTCTTTTGAAGAAATTAACGGCTTTAATATAAAAGTCGTTTCGGTTGCTGACGGGCTTATCAATGCAATAGATAAAAAGACGGAAGAAATTTCTTCCGATATTGAAACGCTTACTCCCTTATACGTCAGAAAGAGCCAAGCGGAGGAAGGCAGATGATAGTAAAGACCTTAAAAAAAGGTAACGTCAATGAAATTTTAAGCCTTTACGCTCTCGACTTTGCTGATGGTTGGAATAAAAATATGCTTGATAGCGCGTTTGACGGTGGGAGATTTTTGTGCCTTGGTGCGTATCAAAACGACGTTTTAGTTGGCGTTATAACGCTTAGTTTGTCCATAGATGATGCGGATATCGAAGGCATTGTTACAAAGAAAGAATTTAGAAACAAAGGCGTTGCAAGTTTGCTTTTTGACAGCGCGCAAAAAATATTAAAAGAAAAGGGTATACAAAAAATTCTTTTAGAAGTTAGGGAAACTAATATCCCCGCAATAAATTTTTATAAAAAAAAGGGGTTTAATCAAATTTCTATTAGACGACGTTATTACCCTGACGGCGAAAACGCGCTTATCTTTATCAAGGAGAACTAATTGACTAAATCTATCGGTGAAACTGCAAAAGATACCGACGCGATTTTGTTTTTACACGGCTACCTATCGAGTGGCGCGTCTTTTTATAATCAAATAAAATATTTTTCTAAATTTTTTAACGTTTTTGCACCCGACCTAAAAGGCTTTGGCGAAAATAAAGGTATGGAAAAAGCGTACACGCTTGACGATTATATTGACAGCGTTGAAGAATTTAAGTATAAATACTCTATAAAAAAGCCGCATATAGTGGCGCACTCTTTCGGCGCAAGAATTGCTATTAAAGCATCGGCTAAGAATATAGATTTTTGTGATAAGTTGGTGCTTACTGGCGCTGCCGGGCTTAAACCCAAACCCACCTTAAAAAAGTTTGTGAAAAAAACGGCGTTTGGAGTGCTGGCAAAATTTATCGCTAAAAGTAAACTCTCTATTTTTTATTCAAGTGATTACAACGCGCTAGAACCTATTATGAAAGAGAGTTTTAAGTTAATAGTAAACGAGCATTTGGACGAATATTTAACAAAAATTCAAAACCAAACGCTTATAATTTTTGGCAAAAACGATAAAGAAACACCCCTTTATATGTCAAAGCGACTAAATTTAGGCATTAAAAATTCCAAGTTGGAAATTATTTCTAACGCGGGGCATTTTTGCTTTGTTGATAAACCTTACGCGTTTAACCTAAAGTTAAGCGAATTTTTATTTGATAGTTAGGAGAATATATGTTACCTACAAGCGTACAAAACTTCAGTCAATTGTTTACGGGCGACCAAGTGCTGGTTTACCTATCGTTTAGCGTGCTCAACACGATTTTATTGTTCTCAGCGTCTATGAAGTTTATTCTCGTTCTTCAACAATGCGGTTACCGCGGTAAAAGGTATTTTAAGTGGTTATCTAACAAAGATACGCCGTACATGTCGCGATTGATGTTGCTTTGTATGTTGGCGTTTTTGTTCTTCTGTGTGTTAAACTTGTGTTTTACACCCGTTATGAACGGTATTTTTGGCGATAACGGCGAAACGGTTGCATCTTACGTGGGCTTATTTTCTTACGCCTTCTTCGTGATTATGTATATAAACACTGAAAAGAGCGTAAACGCAAAAGTTCCACTAAAAAGAACAAAACGCTTAGTAAGGCTTTGCATAACTTATTTTATAGTATTGTTTGCGCTTTCTTTCGGTTTAATTACGTTGATAAACTTACTTGCGTTTATTATCGGTTACGAAGCGTTTGCAATCTTAAGGCTTTCTCTAGTATGCGTTATGCCTATACTTATTCCGTATATGCTGTTTATTGCTTACGCTATAAACGAACCGTTAGAAAACGCTATTAAAAAGTATTATATTCGCCGCGCCGTGCATAAACTTGAAAATACCGACGTTTTGAAAATTGGTATTACTGGTAGTTACGGCAAAACTAGCGTTAAAGTAATTTTAAGAACCATTTTATCACAAAAATATAGAGTTCTTGCAACCCCTGAATCATATAACACGCCGCTTGGTATTGCAATTGCGGTTAAGCAACTGGACAGCACGCACGATATTTTTATTGCGGAAATGGGCGCAAGAAGCAAGGGCGATATCAAAGAACTTGCAGATATGGTTAAGCCCCAGTACGCAGTTTTAACGGGCGTAAATAATCAGCATTTAGAATCTTTCCGCACGATAGAAAATATTAAGAACACCAAGTTTGAACTTTTTGAAACCTTAAACGAAAAGGGCGTAGGTTTTTTCTCTGCCGACAACGAAAACACGGTGGAACTTATGGCGCGCTTTAACGGTGAAAAATATTCGGCTGGTATCAATGGCGAAAATTTAACCGTTAAGGCAACCGATATCAAAACTGACTCTAACGGCATGAAATTTACGCTTAACTTTAATGGCGAAAAGGCGGTTAAGTGTTCAAGCGTGCTTTTAGGCAAGCACAACGTTTCAAATATTTGTCTTGCGGCGGCGGTTGCTTATAAAATAGGGCTTACTCCTAAAGAAATTGCAAGCGGAATTAACCGCATCAAGTCTATCGAACACCGCTTAGAACTTATGCCCAACAACAAAAAAATAGTTCTTATAGACGACAGTTACAACGGCAACGAAAACGGCGTTGAAGCGGCTATGGAAGTGCTTGATTCTTTTGACGGTAGAAAAATCGTTTTAACCCCAGGATTAGTTGAACTAGGTAAGGCCGAAAACCTTATGAATATGAAACTCGGTAAAATTTTATCTAGCCACGCTGATATCGTAATCATCATCGGTAAGCACAACGCTGAAATGTTAATAAACGGCTTAATTGAAGGTGGTATGCCGCGTGAGAATATTAAGTTTGCCAAGTCTCTATCTGTTGGAAACGAACTCTTAAACAGCATAATGCAAGAAGGGGATGTTGTGCTATTTGAAAACGATTTACCCGACAATTATAACTAGTTTTTTTTAAGGGCTTATAAACTGCGCAATACTGCGTTACTGCTTTGTGTTTTGACTTGCGAATTCCAAAAAGGTTAATCTCATCCCAAACACTTCGCGAGCCTTGTCTTGCTTGTTTCTAAACCCTTAAAATATTTCCAAAATATTTGGTTTTAGGGTTAAAATATAACTTCGTATTAACTATACATATCAAAAAATAATAAAAACACCAAAGCGGAAAAATTTTGCGGAGGTGTTTTTTTAATTGAAAAATATTGCGGTTTTTTTCGGTGGTAAATCAGTTGAACACGATATTTCTATTATAACTGGCGTTATGGCGTTAAATTCGCTTGATAAAAATAGTTATAACGCTATTCCAGTTTATATTGATAAGCGTGGGGAGTGGTTTAGTGGGGATAATTTATTTGACCTTGATAACTTTAAGAGTTTAGATTTTAAGAAGTTAAAAAAGGTTACGATTATCGGTGGGGATAATTGTTTGTATCAAATAAAGGGCAAAAGATTAAAAAAACTTGCTAATTTATCTTGCGCGGTCAACTGTATGCACGGCGAACGCGGTGAAGACGGTGCGCTTACTGGCGTTTTAGAAATGAGTAATATTGCCTATGCTTCGCCCAAAATTTTGCCGTCGAGCGTAAGCATGGATAAAGTATTTACAAAAATCGTTATGAAAGGACTGGGGATAAATACTCTAGAAGGTGTGGAAATAACCGATATTAGTGATATTGAAAATTATAGGTCGGTCTTAAAATATCCATTAATAGTTAAGCCTAACCGCTTGGGCTCTAGTATAGGTATAGGAAAAGCAGACGATGAAGAAGAACTTATATCTCGCGTGCGTTACGCGTTAAAGTTTGGTGGAAGCGTTTTGCTTGAACCGTGTTTAAACGATTTTATAGAAATAAACTGCGCGTGCTACAAGGCGGCGGATGGAAAAATAATCGTTTCCGAGTGTGAGCGCCCCGTGGGGGTAGATAGCGTTTTGACCTTTGAAGATAAGTACGAAGGCGGAAAGCGCGTATTCCCCGCGGATATAGATCAAAAGTTAGCGAGCAAAATCAAAAAAACTACTGCAAAAATTTATCAAAAACTGCGTTTTTCTGGCGTTATAAGGGTAGATTATTTTATAAGCGATAATAAAATTTTCGTAAATGAAATAAACGCCGTTCCGGGCTCACTCGCATACTATCTTTTTGGAAATAAACTTTCAACACTAACGGAAATGTTGTCAAGTTTAATAGAGTGTGCGGAAAAGGAATTTAGTATAGAGCAAACATACCAAACGGAATTTAAATCGGGAGTGATCTGTGGGTGCGTGGGTAAAGGCGCAAAAGCGCATAAAAAAGATTGATAAGAATTATACTTAATTCAAATACGCGTTAATAATTCAAATACTTGTCAAAAAATCTTCCGCTGTGTTACAATTGCCGTACATAAATAGGGAGATTTTTTTATGAAAAAAATTAAAATGATTACTCCGCTCGTTGAAATGGACGGCGATGAAATGACTAGAGTTATTTGGAAATTGATTAAAGAAATTTTAATCGAACCGTTCGTGGAACTTAAGACTGAATATTATGATTTGGGGCTTAAAAACCGTGATTTAACTGATGATAAAGTTACGCTTGACAGTGCTCTTGCAACCTTAAAGTACGGCGTTGCTGTTAAGTGCGCAACAATTACCCCCAACGCGCAAAGAATGGAAGAATATTCTTTAAAAAAGATGTATAAAAGCCCCAACGGCACTATTCGTGCGGCGCTAGATGGAACTGTGTTCCGCGCACCCATCTTAGTTGATGGAATTACTCCATATATACCTACTTGGACCAGTCCTATCGTGATTGCTCGACACGCTTACGGTGATATTTATAAAGCGGTGGACGTTAAGGCAGGTAAAGGCAAAGCAGAACTTGTATACACCGATGCAAACGGTAACGAAAAGCGCGAAACGGTATTTGATTTTGGTGCGGACGGCGTGTTAATGGCTATGCACAACACCGATAAATCAATAGAAAGTTTTGCTCGCTCTTGTTTTAATTATGCGCTCGATATGAAACTTCCTTTATGGTTTTCAACAAAAGATACCATATCAAAAGTTTACGACGGTAATTTTAAGCAAATCTTTCAAAAACTTTATGATGAAGAATATAAGGAAAAATTTGCTGCGGCTGGCATTGATTATATGTATACGCTTATTGACGATGCGGTTGCTAGAATTGTTAGAAGCAGTGGCGGTATCGTTTGGGCGTGCAAAAATTACGACGGCGACGTTATGAGTGATATGGTTGCTACCGCTTACGGAAGCCTTGCTATGATGACCAGCGTTTTGGTTTCTCCTAGCGGTGTTTACGAATATGAAGCTGCGCACGGAACGGTTACAAGACATTATTATAAATTCTTAAAAGGTGAAGAAACTTCAACTAACCCCGTAGCAACTATTTTTGCTTGGACTGGTGCGCTTAAAAAGCGCGGCGAACTCGATAATAATTCGCCCCTAATCTTCTTTGCAAAAAGGTTGGAAAAGGCTACGCTTGACACAATTTCTTGCGGAGAAATGACGGGTGATTTAGTGTCTATGTTTAAAAAGGACGGCGTTACGCCTAAAAAACTATCCACAAAAGACTTCCTTTTGGCTATTGCTAAAAGAATTTAACAGTATAAAAAGTAAGAAAATTGCTCGCAAATAACGATTTTCTTACTTTTTTTGTGTTACGGACGCTTTCAAACAAAAAAATATGTAAAAATTGTTGTGTTTGGGTAATGTTTTATGATAAAATATAAGAGTAAAATATAATAATGGAGAAGAATAGATGAGAAAAATATTATCGCTTTTTTTGGCGCTTGTTATGAGTGCATCGGTATTTACACTTATTGCGTGTAATGGCAGCACAACAGGTGGTGGAGAAGAACAAAAATGTGTTAAATGTGTAAATTTTGGCACGGAAATTTCCTATAAAATAGATGGTCTATCAATGAAAATCGGCAACGCTTGTTTAAAGTGTGGCTTTATTGAACAACCTATTGACGAAATTGAACTTACTGACGTGGCAACAGCAGATGAATCAAACGTTGTTACTAAAATTCAAGACCAAAATCCCGATGGCGACATAGTTATCGGCTTAAAAAAGGGTGTATACGATAAAATATTCGTAGGTAGTTCAAATAGAAGCGTGCACGTTGTTGGCGAAACTGGTGCACAAGTAATAATTGCGCAATGTAACGGTAGTGCTAATGGCGCTACTTTTGAAAATTTGTATTTCTATACCGACCCTGAATCTGGTGATACAACTAGTAAAGTTAAGTTTGAAACGGCTGGTGGAGAGGCTTATTGGTCTGATATAGTTATTAAAAATTGCGTTTTTGAAGGCAGGGCTAACATTGACAGTGCTTGGAAAAAAGGCATAGTTGACAATATGACCATTATAGGCACAACCTTTAAGAATATTACGGGTTGGAAAAGTACAGGTTCTGCTTGCGCAATCTTTACTGGTGAAAACTGGGGCAAAACGACAATTAAAGATTGTGTATTCGACCATATTGATTATGCTGCAATGCGTTTGGGTACTGAATCTACAGAAGGTGAGTTCCTTATTGAAAACTGTTTCTTTAGAGATGTTAAGAAAAACGCTTGCATAATGTTTAGTGCTCATAACGAAACGTTACAATGTGACAACAATGTTGAAATAGTAGATATTTCTTTGGAAATTAAAAATTGCGTTTTTGCAGATAGTAATCCGTTGTATTTTTCTCAAGGCTTGGCAAAGAAAAAAACTTCTAATCTTTCTGGTCAAAATCTTATTAACGCGAATAAATTCAATGAAAGACTTGCAGAATATAATGCAAAATTAAACGTAGAATTTATCGTTGGACCTAACACTTGGGTTTCTATCCCTACTTCTATAAGTAACGCAACTCATTACGATATTCGTGAGCAAAATGTTTACGAAGGCGAAATTTAATAGTTAAATAAATTACCGCTTTAATTTACTAAAGCGGTAAATTTTTTTTAGTAAATACTTGACAGTGGGCTTTTGCGGTAGTATAATAAAAGCAATTTTTGAGGTTTAATATCTATGAAACTTTACAATTCGTACTTTTATTTTTACTTTAATCGCTCTTCTTTAATATCGCGTTAGTAATTACTATACGGATTGTTTTTGCGTGGAAACAAATAGAACCTTGTAGCAATTACTACAAGGTTCTTTTTTATTTTTAAGCCATATATACGGCGCAATACTTTGTCAATCGAAAGTTTGGCTTGATTGCGTACGGCAAGTACGCGCACTGCGCCAAATTTCGCGTTTTCGCGTCTTGCTTGCATCTATGCCTTAAAAATCGTGAATAGTTAAAAGGTCTATTTCATCCAAAACGCTGCGTGAGCCTAGCCGCGCTTGCACCTAAACCATTAAAACTGGGATAGTGGAACTTTACTAAATTTCGCGTCTTGCTTGCATCTATGACTTAAGATTTTAAGCGCGAATAAACTTTGTTATAAGTCGTTTAAGACCCTAGAGCAAGTTGGTCAAAGAAAGTCCATCTCAGGGTGACAAAAACAAAATTGTCATTTTGAGACGGGCAAGCATAACGGACAAGCTCTAAAATCTAAATTGAATATTAGCATCTCAAATGAGTTAAAAAACAAAAAATTAAACCAAAAATATTTTGGAGATATATTATGATTATCGTAGTTAAAAATTCTTGCGAACAACAACAATTTGATAACCTTGTGGATTGGATTAAAGAACTCGGTCTTGACGTGCACGTTAGCCGTGGTGAAACTTCAACCGTTTTGGGGTTAGTAGGGGACACGAGTAGGGTTGATAAGGACCTTATTTCTTCACTCGATATCGTTGAACAAGTTCAACGCGTGCAAGAGCCTTATAAAAACGCTAATAGAAAATTCCACCCTGAAGATACCATTATCGATATCGGCGGACATAAAATCGGTGGCGATAATTTCACGGTAATTGCTGGTCCGTGTTCGGTTGAATCTGAAGAACAAATTATCGAAGTTGCAAAGGCTGTTAAGGCGTCGGGGGCAACCCTTCTTCGCGGCGGTGCATTTAAGCCAAGAACTTCGCCCTATGCGTTCCAAGGTTTGAAAGATACTGGCATCGGCTTACTTTTAAAGGCTAAGGAAGAAACTGGACTTCCTATAGTTACCGAACTTTTGTCGGTTGGGCACTTAGATTTATTTAAGGACGTTGACGTAATTCAAATCGGCGCAAGAAATATGCAAAACTTTGAACTCTTAAAAGAAGTTGGAAAAACGGGCAAGCCTATTTTATTAAAGCGCGGGCTTGCAAACACCTTACAAGAACTTCTTATGAGTGCCGAATATATTATGAGCGAAGGGGACTGTCAAGTTATTCTTTGCGAAAGGGGTATTAGAACTTTCGAAACTATGACTAGAAATACGCTTGACTTATCGGCTGTTCCCGCATTGAAAGAAAAAACACACTTACCTATTATTATCGATCCCAGTCACTCGACGGGTGTTGCTAAGTTCGTTGAACCGATGTCGCTTGCATCAGTTGGTGCGGGTGCGGACGGGCTTATTATTGAAGTTCACAACAATCCTATGTGTGCGCTTTGCGACGGCGCTCAATCACTTAACCCCGGTCAATTCGATTCTTTGATGGGTAAAATTAGGGCTATGGCTCCCTTGGTAAATAGAAAATTAGAAGGCTAAAAATGAAAGTTGGTATTATCGGTTTAGGGTTAATAGGCGGTTCGCTTGGTAGAACTATCGTAAGCAGAACTAAGGACGAAGTTTATGCGTTTGACATCAGTAAAAAGGCTATGCTTGACGGTAAACTTTTATCCGCTTATCACCATGAACTTAACGAACAAAACATAGGGGAAATGGATATTCTTATTTTATCACTTTACCCCAACGCGTTAGAAAGTGCGCTAAACGAATACTGTCCTAAACTAAAGAACGGTTGTATCGTAATGGACTGCTGCGGTAATAAAAGGCGAGTTGTTAAGCAAATGAAAGAACTCTCTCAAAGTTACCCTGCGTTAGAGTTTATCAGTGCGCACCCGATGGCTGGGCGTGAATTTTCGGGCGTTCGCCACTCGACGGCAACGCTGTTTGACCGCGCATCTATGATACTCGTTCCCGTAAAGGCGGACTTAAGAAAGGTCGCATTCATAAAAGAATACTCACTTATCTTAGGGTTTGGAACGGTGGTTATCACAACTGCTGAAAAGCACGATGAAATAATCGCGTTTACTTCGCAACTTGCGCACCTTGTTTCAAGTTCTTATATTAAAAGCGACACGGCGGCGCAGTTTATGGGCTTTTCGGCGGGCAGTTTTAGGGATATGACAAGAGTAGCAAGGTTGTCGCCTGAAATGTGGGCGCAACTCACCATTGACAACGCGGACTTTTTGGTTAACGAAATCGATTCTATCGTAAACAGTTTAACAGAATACAAAAACGCTCTCAAAAAGGGCGATATCGACGAGATGAAAAAACTTCTTGCCGATGGTAATGAAAAGAAACTTATTTCAGAAAAGATGAGAAGGGGTACTCTCTAAAATGATAATGCAAGTAAAAACGGTAAAAGTAAACGCGTCAAAGAGTTATGACGTTTTAATAGGTAGAAACCTTATTGAAAGGGCGGGTAAACTTATTGAAAAAGTGTTGCCGATATGTACGCTTGCGCTCGTTACCGACGATACCGTAGACGCGTTATATTCTAAAACCGTTACAACCGCTTTAGAAAATGCGGGATATAAAGTTAAAAAATTTGTATTTTGCCACGGTGAAGAGAGCAAAAATCTTACCACGTATAGTGAAATTTTGAACTTTTTAGCACAAAACGAACTTACCCGCACGGATGCGGTTGTTGCGCTGGGCGGCGGCGTCGTAGGTGATATGGCAGGTTTTGCCGCTGCAACTTACCTTCGCGGAATTAAGTATATACAAATTCCGACCACGCTTTTAGCACAAATTGATTCTTCAGTCGGTGGAAAGACGGCAATAGATTTAACTCACGGTAAAAACCTAGTCGGCGCGTTTTGTCAACCGTCATTAGTTATTTGCGACGTAAATACCCTGTCAACTTTGCCTAAAGAAATTTATCTTGACGGTATGGGCGAAGCGGTGAAATACGCCTTTTTAGATAAGAAAATCTACACGCTTTTGCAAGACGAATACGATATTTTAGACCTAGTATATCTCTCTATAGATTACAAGAGATTTGTGGTTGAAAACGATGAGTTTGAAAGGGGTATGAGAAAACTCTTAAACCTTGGGCACACTCCCGCACACGGTATTGAAAAACTTTCAAGTTACACTATCTCGCACGGTAGGGCGGTTACTTTAGGGTTAAAGATTATTCTTAAAAACTCGCTTAAACACGGATATATCGATAAAGAATTATTTGGTAACGCAATTGCTTTAATAGAAAAACAAGTGGGCAAGTTAGAGTGCCCGTATACGATAAAAGAAATTTGCTCATCTTCCTTAAACGACAAAAAACGCAGTGGCGACTATATAACGCTAATTATGGTTTACGGCGTGGGGGATTGTAGGTTAGTTAAAATCAAAGTGGATGAACTTTGGGGGTATTTAGATTGAATATAAAAATAGAAAAAGCATACCTTTCGGGCGAAATAGACGCTATACCTTCAAAGTCTTACGCGCACAGAATTGCAATTTGCAATTTTTTATCGGGCGAAGAGCCTACGGCTAACTGCGGCGAGTTTTCTTCAAACGATATTTTCGTTACCGAAAATTGCTTAAAAAATTTAAAAGAAGGCAAAACCGTGCTTGATTGTGGCGAATCGGGTTCAACCTTACGCTTTATGTTACCGCTTTGTGCTGCGCTCGGTGGAAATTACACTTTCATAGGGCACGGCAAACTTATGGATAGACCTAACGAAGAACTTTTTGCCGTTCTAAAAGCAAACGGTGTTTCGGCGGTTAAAACGGATAAGATTGAAATAAGCGGTAATCTTACTGCGGGCGAATATAAAATTCGCGGGGATATAAGTTCACAATATATTTCAGGTTTACTTATGGCGCTTCCAACCTTAAAAGGCGACAGTAAAATTACGCTTACTACTCCGCTCGTATCCGCGCCTTACGTAGATATCACTATCGAAGTGCTTGAAAAGTACGGCGTTAATATTATCAAAGAGAGAAACGGTTATATAGTTAAGGGCAACCAAGTTTATAAAGGGTTTGTTAAGCCCGAAGGCGACTGGTCGAACATGGCGTTCTTCTTAGTGGCGGGGGCGGTAAACGGAGATATTACAGTTTCTGGCTTAAATCTTGACAGCGTTCAAGGTGATAAGTATATTATTGATATTTTGAAAAAGGCGGGCGCGTCTATTGAACTTAAAGGAGATAAGATAAGGGTTAAAAAGAGCAACTTAAAAGCCTTTACTTTTTCGGCTGAAGACTGCCCCGACTTAGTGCCCATCAGCGCAGTGCTTGCATCTTACGCGCAAGGGGTTACGGTTATAAGCAATATTGAAAGATTAAAAATTAAAGAGAGTGATAGGGTGGAAAGTACCATTGCTATGCTTAAAGGCTTTGGAATAAACGCTGATACGGACGGCAAGTGCCTTGCAATCTTTGGTGGAAAAGTTACCGCTGGGGTTGCCGATGCGTTTAACGACCACCGCTTAGCAATGAGTACTGCGGTTTTAGCGCTTGGTGTAGACGGCGTTTCTCAAATAAACGGCGCTGAGGCTATAAACAAATCTTACCCGACTTTCTTTAGAGATTACAATAAATTAGGGGGTGCATCAAGTGAAGTTTAACGATAAGCAGTTTTCCGTTTATAACGGCAATAAACTTAAAATTGAAATCTTCGGTGCATCACACGCTGAAGAAATAGGCGTTAAGGTGAATGGACTTGACGGAAAGAGTGCTGATTTTGAAAAGTTAAAAGGCTTTATGGCGCGCCGTAGGGCAAATGTTACCGCTTACTCAACCAAAAGGCTAGAAGCCGATGAAGTGATTATCGAAAAGGGCTTTGACGGCAAGGTGTTTAACGGCGAGTTTAAGGCGGTTATTAAAAACACTAACCAAAGAAGCAAAGATTACGATAATACGGTAAAAACCCCAAGACCTTCGCACGCGGACTTCGTTGCGTGGTCAAAGTACGGCGATGGGTTTGACCATCGCGGCGGTGGAAAATTTTCTGGCAGACTTACCGCGCCTATGTGTATTGCGGGTGGAATATTAAAGCAAATTTTGCAAGAAAAAGGTATTAAAATTTATGCTTATATATCACAAATAGGCAAAATTAAGGGTAAAAGTTATCGCGATGGCGAAGTTTTTATGCCAAAAGACGAGTTTTTTCCCTTGCAAGATGAAAGCGTTAAAGACGCTATGATGAAAGAGATTGAAGACGCGGCTGCAAATCTTGATTCGGTTGGCGGTGTTATCGAGTGTGTTGTTGAAGGAATGCCCGTCGGTGCTGGAGAGTATATGTTCGATAGCATTGAGAGTATAATTTCACACCTTGCGTTTGCCGTGCCTGCGGTTAAGGGTATAGAATTCGGCAGCGGGTTTGAACTTTCATCAATGCGTGGAAGTGCCGCAAACGACGCCTTTTATTACGACGGCGAAACCGTTAAAACGAAAACCAACCACAACGGCGGTATAAACGGCGGACTTTCTAACGGAATGCCTATAACTTTCCGCGTAGCAATAAAGCCCACGCCGAGTATTTCTCAAGAACAAGACACCGTTGATATGGTGGCAAAAAAGAACGTAAAACTTAAAATTGAAGGTAGACACGACGCTTGCATTACGCCTAGAGCCGTGCCTGTGATTGAAGCAATTACTGCAATCGCTATATACGACTGTTTATAAGGAGCAATAAAAATGGACTTATCAAAGATTAGAGAAAATATCGATATTATCGACGATCAAATAGCAACGCTTTACGGTGAAAGAATGAAACTCGTACAGCAAGTTAGCGAAGCAAAAAAGCAAACTGGCAAGGCTGTGAACGACCCCGAACGCGAAAAGAAAATTCTTCTCCGCGTAACCGATAAGGTAGACGAGAGCGAACAAGTTTACTTAAAGCGTGTTTTTGAAACCATTTTTGAAACGAGCAAGGCTTATCAAACGATGAACGCTGAGTACCATTCGGAAATCGGTGATAAAATTCAAGCGGCGCTTTCAAAAGGTGAACTTAAGTTCCCCGTTAAAGCAAAAGTTGCTTGCCAAGGTGTTGTTGGTGCGTACTCTGGTATTGCTGCGGATAAACTTTTTGAACTTGCGGACATCACTTATTTTAAGAACTTTGACGCGGTGTTCCAAGCGGTTGAAAAGGGGTTCTGCAAATACGGCGTTCTTCCTATTGAAAACAGTTCGGCGGGCTCAGTAAACCAAGTCTACGACCTTATGAAAGAGCATAAATTCTACATAGTTAGAAGTGTAAGACTTTCAGTTTCACATAACTTAGTTGTTAATAAAGACGTAAAAAAGGAAGATATTAAAGAAATTTACTCTCACGAACAAGCGCTTACTCAGTGCAAAAAGTATCTTGAACAATTTAAGAACGCAAACGTTATTGCTTGCGCAAACACCGCGGTTGCAGCGCGTATGGTTGCTGAAAGCGGAAGGAAAGACGTTGCAGCAATTTCTTCAAGAGAGTGTGCCGACCTTTACGGCTTAAAACTTTTAGAAACCAACGTTCAAGACAGCGACAACAACTACACTCGCTTTATCTTGATTGCAAAAGAAATGGAATTTTATGCTGATGCAAACAAAATCAGTATAATGACTACACTTCCGCAAAACGCGCCTGGTAGTTTGAATAAACTTTTGTCAAAGTTCTCTAACCTTGGCATAAACTTAACCAAGTTAGAATCACGCCCGATAGTAGGCTCAAGTTTTGAATTTATGTTCTACTTCGACTTTAACTGTGATATTAGAGAAAAGGGCGTGCAAAACTTACTTTACGAACTCGATAATTCAACCGAGCAATTTACTTTCCTTGGTGCATACGGAGAAATCGTTTAATTATGAGCGAAAAATTTGGGCTTATAGGCAAAACCTTAAAGCACAGTTATTCAAAACCTATACATAACCTTTTGGGCGATTATTCTTACGAACTTTTTGAAATTTCGCCCGAAAGTTTAAGTGATTTTGTTAAAAATAGCGGGCTTAAAGGTTTTAACGTAACAATTCCATATAAAAAGGACGTAATACAGTATCTTGACGGAATTGATGCGCGCGCGCAGAAAATCGGCGCAGTTAATACCGTCGTTTATCGTGGCGGTAAAACGCTTGGGGTTAATACCGACTTTGACGGTATGGTATATATGTTAACTCGCGCGGGCATTGAAATCAAGGATAAAAACGTGCTTATTCTAGGTAGCGGCGGAACTAGCGCAACGGCAAGAGCGGTTTTAGCAAGTTTAGGTGCTAAAAGCGTAAAAGTTTTATCGCGCACGGGCGAAGTTAATTATGAAAATTATCAACAAACGGCAAAGGAAACGAACGTTGTTATAAACACCACGCCAGTCGGTATGTATCCCGAAAATTACACTTGTAAAATAGACCTTAAGGCGTTCAAGAACTTGTCGGGCGTAGCGGATGCAGTGTATAACCCCGCGCTTACAATGCTACTTTATCAAGCGAAAAAGTTGGGTGTAAAATATTCTAACGGCTTACCTATGCTAGTTGCGCAAGCAAAGTACGCAATGGAGCATTTTTTGGATAAAAAAGTGGATGATGGCGTAATCGAGCCTATCATAAGGAACTTAGAGCGCCAAATGCAAAATATAGTTCTTATCGGTATGCCTGGTTGTGGAAAAAGTACGGTCGGCAAAATTTTAGCGGAAAAATTGCAAAGGGAATTTATCGATACGGATGAGTTAATTGTTAAAAAAGCGGGGATGGAAATTCCTGAAATTTTTGCTAAATTCGGCGAAGAATATTTCCGAAATTTAGAGACGGAAGTGTTAAAAGAAGTGGGCGTTTTAAGCGGCAAAATTATTGCCACGGGCGGCGGCATAGTAAAGAATGAAAGAAATTACTTTCCGCTAAAACAAAACGCAAAAATATTTTGGATTAAGCGCGATATTGATAAACTTGCTACCGAAGGCAGACCGCTTTCAAAAGATATAGAAACGGTTAAAAAACTTTACTTAGAGCGAAAGGATAAATACGAAGTATTTAAGGACTTTGTAATCGATAACGACGGCGATATAAAAAGTGCCGTGCAAGGAGTTATAAATTCACTATGAAAATTTTGGTTATAAACGGACCTAACTTGAATATGTTAGGTATTAGAGAAAAGCATTTATACGGCGATAAAACATATAAAGCACTTATAGAACTAATCAAAAACCACGCCAAAGTAAAGGGCGTAAAGGTAAAGTGCTTTCAGTCAAATTATGAAGGGGCTTTGGTTACCGAAATTCAAAAGGCTTATAATAAGTTTGACGGAATAGTTATTAACCCCGGCGCATACACTCACACAAGCGTAGCCATTTTGGACGCGTTAAAGTCGGTCAATATCCCCACCGTAGAAGTGCATATAACTGAAGTAAACGAAAGGGAAGAATTTAGAAAAATTTCTTTCGTTAAAGAATATGCTGTAAAAACTATAACTGGCAAAGGCTTTGATGGATATCTTGAAGGCATAAATTTTTTAATTGATAATTAAATAAAATATAAAAGCACAAGCGGGCGACTAAAAATCGCCCGCTTATTATTTTAAAATAAATTGTATATTTTATTATATATATTGTTTAAGGTTAGTGTGCATAAAAAAGTTTGCGAAAATTAAAATTGATTATATGCTTAAATACATCATAAAGTGATGTATATATAGTCAACTATGCAACAAATACATCACAAAGTGGTGTATACGCAGTTAATTACGTAGTTAAATACATCACAAAGTGGTGTAAATATAGTTAATTACATAGTTAAACACATCATAAAGTGATGTAAAATAAAAAAATTCAAAAATATTGTAAAATTTATTGATTTAAATCACTTTATGATGTATAATAGAGAAGCAAAAGAATATTTTTTAATGAAAGGGTGCACCCTTTTCTCTATTGTGGGCAATAGAGAAAAGTACCTTTTGTTAGATAATTTTAAGTTATTTTAGTCGATTTGTCATATTTAAGGAGGTAAAAAAATTATGGCGAGAAAAGTTTACGTTGCGCCTAGCGCAACAATTGAAACTCTACTTCTCGACGTGTTGATGTTCTCAAATTATGACCA
>SVHH01000012.1 GCA_015055945.1 Clostridiales bacterium | reverse complement strand
TTCAGGGAGACAGCAACAGTATCATTAACCAAAAAGCCATTCTGCAGAAATACGCAGATGACAATGGGTTTGGCAACACAATGTTCTTCGTGGATGACGGATACAGTGGCACAAACTTTGACCGCCCTGATTGGGAGCGCCTTATAGCACTTGCCGAGGATGGAAAAATCGGTACGGTCATCGTTAAGGATATGAGCCGACTCGGTAGAGATTACCTTAAGGTCGGTTACTACACCGAGGTATTCTTCCCAGGCTTGGATATCCGTTTCATTGCCATTAACAATGGTGTGGACAGTGCCAATCAGCAGGACAGCGATTTCACTCCATTCCTTAACATTATTAACGAATGGTATGCCAAGGATACGAGTAAGAAAATACGCGCCGTATTCAAGGCAAAAGGTCAATCGGGTAAACCTTTGTGTACAAATCCACCCTACGGATATGTAAAAGACCCCGAGGACAAAAGTCGATGGATAATTGACCTCGAAGCCGCAGAGATTGTTAGAGAAATCTTCAGCCTCTGTGTTAAGGGGTACGGTCCCACGCAGATTGCCAAAGAGCTGACACGAAGGCAAATCGAGAATCCCGTGGCGCACGCTCATAAGCAAGGACTTACACTCCCTGCGAAAACGCTCGATGATGACCCTTATGCTTGGCACGATTCCACGGTGGCTCGGCTACTTACTCGTGTGGAGTACTTGGGGCATACGGCAAACTTCAAGACCTACCGCAAATCCTACAAGAACAAAAAACAGATGCACAATGACCGCTCCGAGTGGCAGATTTTCGAGAACACCCACGAGGCTATCATCGACCAAGAGACCTTTGACATCGTGCAGAAAATCCGTGACGGAAGGCGCAGACTTACTCCTATGGGTGAGATGCCTATCCTTTCGGGAATGCTGTTCTGTGCCGATTGTGGAGCAAAGCTTTACCAAGTCCGAGGACGCGGATGGGAGCATAGCAAGGAATACTTCGTTTGCGCTACATACCGAAAGAAAAAAGGTAAATGCAGTTCCCACCAAATCCGCAACGTGGTCATTGAGCAACTTCTGCTTGATGACATCCGCAGAGTAACCGCTTATGCGAGGGAACACGAGGACGAGTTCGTAAGACTTGTAACTCAAAAGTCCAAACAGGAGACCGAGCGCAATCTTCGTGAGAGTAAGAAGGAACTTGAGGCAGCCAAGGCACGTGTTACCAAACTAGATGGCATTATCCAAAGGCTCTACGAGGATAACATTGAGGGCAAGGTTTCCGATGAGCGATTTGCAAAGCTGACCGCGACCTATGAAGCCGAACAGAGACAGTTAGAGCATCGCATTGCCGAACTGCAGAGCTTTATGGCAACCACAAAAAACGAGTCCCTTGGCGTTGATACCTTCCTTTCGATGGTTAGAAGGTATACGGACATCAAGGAACTCGATGCGGAGATTATTCGTGTTTTCGTTGAAAAAATATTAGTCTACAAGGCTGAAAAGGTTGACGGACACAGGGTTCAGCGTATTAAAATCATATACAATGGCATCGGTGAAATACCAACAACGCCTATTAACGAGAAAACGGCATAGCCGAATTAACGACTATGCCATTTTCCTAGGGATTAAAAATCCCTAATTTGCACCCACAAATTCCGTGGCTTTTTTCTACTTAAAACTACTTGATTTTTTTGAAATTACTTCAAACACGCTTTCAATGATAACGCCTATTATAACCGACGCTATAACGAGCGCAAACATTTGGGCGGTTTCAAAATACACCTTTGAAGTATTTAACATATACCCTATTGATTTTGCCGTTTGCGATAAGACTTCCGCCGCCACCATAAGTTTAAAGTTAAGCGAAATTCCACTGCCTATCGCACTGTAAACGGTAGGCATAGCCTGTGGTAATTCCACTTTTAAGAACACGGCTTTTTCATTAGCGCCATCCACCCTTGCCGCTTCTGAAACGGTTTTTTCAAGCGAATTAAACGCGCTTATCACCTGCGTGTAAACGGTTGGCAAAACAACCAGCATTGTAACCACAACAGGTGCAATATTAGAAGTTGTCCACAACAAAAGAAGTAATACTACTGCAATAGTCGGCAGTGCGCGCATAATCTTAATAATTGGCGATAACACGCTCTTTACAGCGCTTGATTTTACCGACAAAACCGCCAAAACAAAGCCAAAAACAAAAGATATTATAAAGGCGATTAAACTTCTTAAAAAGGTTGAAAATAAGGCAATATAAAACTCTCGACTAGTTAAGAGCGCGCCAAAACTTTCCATAACGGAACTTACCGACGGAAGAATAAACGCGTTGTCTATCGTGCTCGCAAAAACCGACCACAAAACTATTATTGCGATTACGGTTAAAACGGGCAATATTGAGTTTAATAATTTGTCCTTATTTTTCATTTTTTATGCAAAAAAGTCATCGCTTATATTAGCCGCTGATTGCGGAGCGATTGCGATAATTTTATTTATATAGTTCTTAACAGCCGTCTTGGAAACACTTGCGTTTTCATAATAAATTTTGCAGTTTTCAATAACCGCGGGGGTAATGTTAGCAGCAACTAAACTTGGAGTTACACCTTGTGCTAAGCGTTCGTTTACAGCATCAACTGCATCTTCAGGGTTTTCTTTTGCCCACGCTGCACTGCTATCAAAGTAAGTTTTCATACCGTCGATTTGCGTTTTATATTTATCGTAAACGCTCTTTTTAACCATCAAAACTGCTTGCGGGTAAGATTTTTGTTCACCGTCGTAAAGTTCTTGAATATCAAGTCTTGTCCACTCACGGTTAGGTGCAACTTTGGTTAAGTTGGTTGCGGCGGGTTCGGGTAAAAGCCCAACCGATATAACGCCTTGCTTAAGTAAAGGCATCATTTCGGGCGCTTGCGCAAAATATCTTAAAGTAATTTTGCCCTCTGTTGCAGTATCCCCAACCACTACTTTATCTAAAAGGTTATTATCGGAAAGTATTGCCTTTAAGGTTAAATCGGGTACTAACCCTTGACCGATAACACCCACAACCTTACCTAATAAACCGTCAAGCGAAGTGGTGTTATCACTACTCATAATATAAAGGTTTCCGTGCGTAACAACGCCCGCCATTATATACGGATCGTTTTTATTAGCCTTGTAAAGTTTGCTTGCCGCGTTTACGGGCATAACGATAAAGTCCCCCTTGCCTTGCGCCATAGTAGGACCTATATCGCTTGATGCAACCACGCTGTAAGTGATATCCGCGTCTATGCCAAAATCTTCATCATCTTCAATAAATTCCGCAATAGCAAGCGCGGGAGCACCGTCGGGCGCGTAAAAGGTAAGCGTGTCCTTTTCGCCAGCGGGCTTATCGCAAGCAACCGAAAATAAACTTAAAGTAAGCATAATGCTCAACATTACAGCAAAAAACTTTTTCATCTTAGTTATCTCCTTTAGTAATTGTAATTTGCTTTCCTAAACTATTTTTTGTGCATTTTAAGGTTTAGATGCAAGCAAGACAAGGCTTGTCTAAGTAGTGTTTTAAGTCATAGATACAAGTCAGACGTGGAAAACGAGCATTTTATGCAGGGCGCGTACTTCCCTACATTTTAAGGGATTAGAAACAAGCAAGACAAGGCTCGCTCGCAAAAAAGGATGAAATAGACCGCCTGGTCATTGAAGTCTTTTTTGCAGAGCAGTTAACGCAGTATTGCGCCGTTTATAAGCCCTTAAAAAAAATAACGCCTACACTAAACCAAGTGTAGGCGCAACACGATTAAACCAAGGTAGAATTCTACCTTGAAAGTTACGTATTTAGCCCTGCACTATTAGGCGCACCTTTTAGTTTAGGTATTTATTAAGTTTATTTTACACTATGGCAAAAGGTTTTGTCAATTATTTTTTAGTAAATACTTCTTCCTTGTGGCTTCGCCCCCACGGATATGGCGTTCGGAAAGGTTTTTATCGAGCACCTTTTTTACCTTTTGATGAAGTTCTGAATTGATGAGCAAAAGCCTTTCGGTAACGTCTTTATGCACGGTTGATTTGCTAAACAAAAACACCTTTGCGGTTTGCCTTACAGTCGCGCCAGTTTTAATGATATAGTTTGCTTCGTCGATAATTCTATCGATAATATCTTCACGCAAAATCGCTATTCCCCCTTATATAGAATAGTTTAGATTATGCGTTTTTTTGACAAAATATGACAAAAGCGCGCTAAGCGTAAAAGTTTAAGCGCGCTAAAAACTATTTTTTCTTTAGTATATCGGTTATATCGGCGTTTAGTATAAAATTAAACGCCTTTTTTTCTTTTCGCTTTTCAAAAGCGGAAAACAGTGCTTTCATAATAAAGTAACCTATTACGCCAGCGAGTGCGCCAACAAGTAACCCCACGAAAACGTCAGTAAAATAATGCACTATAAAGTATAGCCTTGTTACGCCCATAATGAGCGCAAAGATTAAGCCAACCCAACTCCATTTTTTATTAGCGGTTAAAAACACAGCCATCATGGACGCCATAGTAACGGTTGCGTGCCCCGACGGAAAAGATTTTTCACTCTCCACCGCGCCGTTCGCTAACTGCCAAAAGTTAAAATACTCATCACTTGCAATATACGGTCTTTCCCTTGCAACTAAGTTTTTTAAGGTTACGTTAGTAATAAGTGCGCCACAACCTATTGCAAGAAGCACGCATAAGCCGATTTTTCTAGTTTTCTTAAACAAAAGAAGTATTGCGCCAAGCACCAAAAACGCCCAACCGCCGTTACCTAAAAAGGTTATCCCCTTAAATAAAGGCGTAAAAAACCCGCCCGCGGACAAGCATAAGTCGTGCATAGCAAGAAAAACCGACCTATCCAAATTATAAAAAGTGCTGTTTAACCACTCTGCCATACTCTACCTATAAAAGTTTTTGCCAAATATCGTATTGATATGCAATATTTTGAGCACTGTGCGAATCGCTTGATAAAACGAACTTTCCGCCCCTGTTTTTAATATTTTCAATAATATCCATTGACGGATACGGCTCTTTACGTAAGCCTCTCGCCATTGCACCCGTGTTAATTTCAAAAGGCTTATTTTCTTTAACGAGTTTATCAAGCGCACCGTTTACCGCCGCGATATATCTTGGATGAGAAGTTGAAAACAAACAATCGTCTTGATTAAACTTTGTTATTAAGTCAAAGTGCCCTATTATATCAGCCTTTGTCTTTTCAATAACCTTACCAACCGAAGAATAGTAATTTTCAGCAGCAGCGTAATAATCCCCACCAAAAACTTCGTTTACTACCTTTACGAACATATCTTTAGAGTGGTCAACGTCGAAAAGAACACCGTCAACGCTAAAATAGTGCACCGAGCCGATAATATAATCAAAACCACTCAAACTCATATCTGAAAAATAATCGGTTTCAACACCACAGAGCACGGTTATTTTATCCTTATATTTTTCTTTTAATTGGTTAACTTGCTTTTTGAATTCTTCCGCCCCACTTAAAGATACGCAGTAGGTTGCGTCTGGAATATAAGCGTGCACTACAAGTCCGATAGTTGTAAGCCCTTTTTCTATTGCGGATAAAATCATTTCTTCAGGAGTGTTTTTACCGTCGCAAAAGCAAGTGTGCGTGTGCAAATCGGTGAAAATCATTTGGTCATTTTCTCCTGCTTAACCTTGTGGTCGATGACGTGGCGTGATGCAAGTTCAGCGTGAATATCTTCTAAACTAATGCCCATTTCAACCATAAGCACCATTACGTGATAGGCAAGGTCTGCAATTTCATAAATTGTTTCTTTTTTATCGTCCGCCTTAGCGGCAATAATAACTTCGGTGTTTTCTTCACCGACTTTTTTCAAAATTTTATCAATACCCTTTTGGAAAAGATAAGTGGTGTAAGACCCTTCTGGCAAAGTTTCTTTTCTACCCTTTAAGAGAGATAGAAGTCCGTCTAAAGAAAATTCTTTCTTTTCTTCGTTAGTGAATAATCTATTGTGGAAACAACTATCTTCGCCCAAGTGGCAAGCAGGTCCGTCCTTTTCAACTTCAACAACGAGCGCGTCGTAATCACAATCAGCGGTTATTGACACAACGTGCTGGTAATTGCCGCTCGTTTCGCCTTTAAGCCAAAGTTCGTTTCTTGACCTGCTCCAAAAACAAGTCATTTTCTTTTCCATAGTAATTTTAAGGCTTTCTTCGTTCATGTACGCAAGCGTTAAAACCTTTTTGGTAACGCTATCAACTACAACTGCGGGGATAAGCCCCTTTTCATCAAACTTAAGTTTTTTAATATCTAACATAATCACACCTATCTTCTAACGGGAATACCGTTTTTAAACAATTGTTCTTTTAAGTCGCTTATTTTTACTTCTCCAAAGTGGAAAATTGACGCTGCAAGCCCCGCATCTACTTTTGGTAGAGTGTTGAAAAGTTCAACAAAATGCTGAATATTTCCCGCACCGCCCGATGCTATTACGGGAACGGAAACAGCATCGCACACTTTAGATAACATCTCCAAGTCAAAACCACCCTTAACTCCGTCGGTATCAATAGAGTTAAGCACGATTTCGCCCGCGCCGTTATCCACGCCGCGCTTAATCCAACTTATGGCTTCCATACCCGTGTTTTCACGCCCGCCTTTTGCAAACACGCGGAACACGCCGTCCACTCTTTTAACGTCCGCGGATAAAACCACGCATTGATCACCGTAACGCTTTGCCGCTTGGTAAATAAGGTCGGGGTTTTTGATTGCCCCCGAGTTTACACTTACCTTATCAGCACCACACTTTAACACTCTATCAAAATCGTCTAAAGTGTTGATACCCCCACCCACGGTAAGCGGAATAAAAATGGTGCTTGCAACTTCTTTTAATATATCGGTAAACAGTGCTCTGCCTTCGCTTGATGCGGTTATATCGTAAAAAACCAACTCATCAGCACCGTTATCCGAATAATACTTACCTAATTCAACGGGCGAAGAAACGTCTGATAGCCCTTCAAAGTTTACGCCCTTAACAACCCTGCCGTTTTTAACGTCTAAGCAAGGAATAATTCTTTTCGTTATCATTTACTTATCCTTATTGCATCACTTAAATCAATAGCCTTGGTGTAATACGCCTTTCCTATAATCGCACCGTAAACACCGAGTTTATTTAGCCTTATAATATCTTCCATTGAAGAAACGCCACCCGACGCTATTATATCGATATCGAGTTCTTTCGATAATCTTTCATAAAGCGCGTGGTTTGCGCCTTGCATAGCACCGTCTTTACTAATGTCCGTACAAATCAAGGTTTTAACGCCAAGATCCTGCATCTTTTTGCAAAATGCAAAGCCTTCTTGCTCGGACTTTTCCGTCCAGCCCTTAATCGCAACGAACCCGTCTTTCATATCCACGCCCACAGCGATTTTGTCGCCGTATTTTTCTATCGCCGCGGTTAAAAATTCGGGGTTGGTAACCGCCGCCGTGCCGAGTATTACCCTTGAAACCCCAGCGCTTAAATATCTTTCAATAACTTCTAAACTGCGTATACCGCCGCCAACTTCAACGAAAAGTCCTTCTATTGCAGAAAGTTTTTTAACCGTTTCAATGTTAGGCGTTTCGCCAGTCTTTGCACCTTCTAAATCAACCACGTGCATAAAACTAGCCCCACAAGCCTTAAAATCAAGAGCGATTTCAACTGGGTTATCACTATACACGGTCATATTATCATAGTCGCCTTTATAAAGCCTTACGGCTTTGCCGTCAAATAAATCAATGGCAGGAAAAATATTCATCTTTCTCTCCGAATTTTAGGCGTTAATTTCACAAAACGCCTTTAATATTTTAAGCCCAACTTCGCCGCTCTTTTCGGGGTGGAATTGACACCCAAACACGTTTTTATCCCCAACCGCAGCAGTCAAAGGATAGCCGTATTCTGAAGTAGCGATAACGCTCTCGTTACAATTAGTACCGTAAAACGAGTGTACGAAGTAAACGAAGTCGCCGTCGTTTAAATACTTAAACAACTCGCTTTTTTTGGTAAATTGGAGCGCGTTCCAACCAATATGCGGAATTTTATAATCTTTTGGGATAACTTCTTCGATAGGTCTAATTTCGCCTTTAATAAGTGATAAACCCTTATGCTCGCCGTACTCAAAACTCTTATCGAATAGTAGTTGCATCCCTAAACAAATACCGAGCAAGGGTTTACCCTTTTTTGCTTGGTCAATAACCACTTCGGCAAGCCCGGAAGAAAAGAGTTTATCGGAAGCGTCGCCAAACGCACCTACACCGGGGAGTATTATTCTTTCAGCGCTCTCTATTACTTCTTTATCCCCGCTAACGATAGCGTCAACGCCGATAGCCTTGAACGAACTAGCAAGCGAAAAGAGATTACCTACGCCGTAATCAACTATAACAACCATTAAAGAACCCCTTTTGTTGAAGGAATTTCACCCTTAGCCTTTTCATCAATGGAAACGGCAATTCTTAAAGCGCGTGCAAGACACTTGAAAGTTCCTTCTAAAATGTGGTGAGCATTAGAGCCTGAAAGTTGGCGAACGTGGAGCGTACATTTTGCTTCTCTAGCAAAGGCAAGCAAAAATTCTTCCAAAAGTTCAGTGTCGAAATCACCCACTTTGTTTGCTTTAATATCAAATTCTTTGACGAGCATACTTCTGCCCGACAAATCAAGTGCGGTTAAAATAAGCGCTTCGTCCATAGGCAAAATAAAACTGCCGTAGCGTGTAACGCCCTTTTTATCGCCAAGCGCTTCGGTAAACGCTTGACCTAAGCAAATAGCAATATCTTCAGTGGTGTGGTGAAAATCAACTTCAGCATCACCCTTGCACTTAATATTTAAGTCAAATCTACCGTGCTTAGCAAAAAGGGTAAGCATGTGGTCTAAAAAACCGCAACCAGTATCAATTTTTGAAACGCCTTTTCCGTCGATATTTAACGCTAAAACGATGTCCGTTTCAGCCGTTCTTCTTTTAATTTGCGCCTTTCTCATTTTTCTTCCTCCAAAATGCTTTTAATAGTATTTATTAAAACTTGCATTTGCTTAATTGTTCCAATCGTTATACGATTATACTCTTTTATTTTGTCTTTGTCAAAGTGTCTAACCAGCACTCCCCTATCTTTTAAGGCTAAATAGAGTTTTTTGCCGTCAATTTTATCAGTTTTAGCAAAAACGAAGTTAGTTTTTGAATCCGTTACGCTAAACCCAAGTTTATTTAGTTCGCCCTTTACCCACTCTCTATTTTCAATAATGGTGCGGCAATTTTCGGTAAAATACTCTTTATCAAGTATTGCGCCGACGCCAGCCGCCGCCGTCATTTTGTTTACGTTGTAAGGGTTAGTAGAATATTTAATAGCCATAAGGTCGGCAATAATATCTTTATTTGCAACGCCAAAACCAAGTCTTGCGCCCGCCATCGAGCGTGATTTAGAAAAGGTCTGCGTTACTATTAGGTTATCGTACTTATCGACAAGTTTAACCGCACTATCTCCCCCAAAATCAACGTAGGCTTCATCAATAACCACCACTCTATTAGTGTCAGCCTTAACTAGCCTTTCGATTTCGGTCAGCGGAAGATTTAAGCCCGTGGGCGCGTTGGGGTTAGCAATAAACACCGTACCTTTAGTTCCGATATAATCGTCCACGCAAACGGAAAAATCTTCTCTTAAAGGAATTTCTTTATAAGGGATATTGTTTATCTCAGCAAAAACCTTATAAAACCCGTAAGAAATATCGGGGAAAATTGCGGGGTTATCGTTATCGCAATACGCCATAAACGCAAAGTTTAATATCTCGTCAGAGCCGTTGGTCATAATAACGCACTCTTTTGCTACGCCCACTTCTTGCGCAACTAACGCTGTCAATTCTTTAACGTCAGGGTCGGGATAAAGTTGCAATTTTGATAGTTCCGCCTTAGCAAGTTCAATTGCCTTATTTGACGGCGGAAAGGGGCTTTCGTTAGTGTTTAACTTAATATACTCACGCTCTTTAGGCTGTTCGCCAGGGGTGTAAGGCGTAAGATTTTTGTATTTATAACTAAAAAATTTACTCATTACTTTCAATTCTTACCACAGCAGATTTAGCGTGCGCGGTAAGTCCTTCCTTATTAGCAAAATATTCCACTTGCTTTGCGGTTTTTTGCAAAGCCGTTTCATCATAGTAAACGTATTGTGTTTTCTTAATAAAATCGTCAACCGAGAGTGCGGAAGAAAATCTTGCCGTACCGCTGGTGGGAAGCGTGTGGTTTGCCCCCGCCATATAATCGCCGAAGGCTTCGGGGCAATTCTTGCCTAAGAATACAGAGCCCGCGTGCTTGATTTTATCTAAGTAATCAAAAGGATTATCAAGGCAAAGTTCTAAGTGTTCGGGCGCGAGTTGGTTAGCAATTTCAATAGCGTCGTCTAAATTTTCAGCAACGATAATTTTACCGTTATCGTCTATTGACGCCCTTGCAATTTCGCTTCTCTCTAAAAGCGGAATTTGCCTTTCAAGTTCACTTGACACAGATAAAGCAAATTCAAAATTATCAGTAATTAGCACAGCCGACGCCATTTTGTCGTGTTCGGCTTGAGAAAGAAGGTCGGCAGCAATATGTTTGGGATTGTTAGATTTGTCGGCAACGATTAAAATTTCACTAGGTCCAGCAATCATATCGATTGAAACTTGCCCGAATACTTGCTTTTTTGCTTCGGCAACGAACGCGTTACCAGGCCCAACGATTTTATCGACTTTTGGTATAGTTTCCGTACCGTAAGCGAGTGCAGCAACGGCTTGCGCACCGCCCACTTTGAAGATTTTATCCACACCAGCAACAAAAGCCGCAGCCAAAATTACGGGGTTAACTTTGCCGTCTTTATTAGGTGGCGTAACCATAACCACTTGTTCACAGCCCGCAATCTTTGCGGGGATAGCATCCATCAAAACGGTTGAAGGATAAGCCGCCGTACCCCCGGGAACGTAAAGCCCCGCCCTTTCGATAGGCAATATTTTTTGACCAACGATAGCGCCTTGAGCGTTTTTGATTTCAAAACCCTTGCGCTTTTGTTGAGAGTGGAAAAGTCTAATATTTTCCGCAGCCTTTTTAAGCACGGATAAAAACTCTTTGTCTACACTCTCAACCGCATCTAAGATTTCTTGTTGAGAAACGACAAGAGAAGATAGTTTAACCTTATCGAATTTTTCAGCGTAAGAAAATAGCGCGTTGTCGCCGTTTTTAATAACCGTATCAATAATTTCAGCAACGATACCAGAAACGTCAACCTTAGGGCTAACGCGCGCAAAAATCTTATCAGGGTCGGTTTTACCGTTAATAATTTTAATCATTATTTCTCCGTTTGTTCTAGAAGTGAACTCATAATTTTTTCAATCTGTTCGTTTTTGAACATAAAGTTAGCCTTGTTTGCAATAAGGCGAGCGGAAATAGGCATAAATCTTTCCACAACCACAAGGTTGTTTTCTTTTAAAGTAGTGCCCGTTTCAACGATATCCACGATAACGTCCGCAAGTTCTAAAATAGGTGCAATCTCAATTGAGCCGTTAAGATGAATAATATCAATATCACGACCAAGCGACGCATAGTGCGCCTTTGCGATGTTGGTAAACTTAGTAGCAACGGTAAGCGTTTTAGCGCGGTCGTCAACGAAATCAGATTTTGCAGCGACGCACATATCACACTTACCCATGTTTAAGTCTAAAAGTTCGTAGATATCAGGCTTATATTCATCCAAAATATCCTTACCCGCAACTCCGATGTCGGCAGCACCACGCTCTACGTAAATAGCAACGTCGCTAGGTTTAACCCAAAAATATCTAACACCAACGTCTTGGTTTTCAAAAATAAGTTTTCTATTGTTTTCTTTAATTGACGGACAAGGAAAGCCAGCCTTTTCAAACATAGCGTAAACCTTTTCGCCAAGTCTACCCTTAGGGAGCGCAACGTTAAGCATAGTTTTCATTAATTTTTACCCCCTTAAAGTTTAATAAAAGTTTTATAGGTAAGGTTATCGGGAATTGATTTAGATGCGAACACGCTTTTGCCTTGTTCCTTTACACTTTTAATAACCGCACTAACGTCCGCACCGTCAGCGTACTCGATAGCAACGTCCACGTCAAACTCAGCGTTTTTAGACACCAACTTTTCAAGTTCGTCAAGATAAACCGCAAACCCGATAGCGCCGTCTTTTCTTTTCATTTTTTTCATAAGGTTATCGTACTGCCCGCCAGAGATTACGCTTGACGGAACGCCGCTTACAAACCCTTTGAACACTATACCGTTATAGTAATTTATATCACTGACAACTGAAAAGTCAATTTTAACCTTATCTTTAACGCCCCAACTATCGAGCGCAGAGATAATTTTTTGTAACTTACAAACGCTTATCTTTACCTTTTCGCCTAAATCAATGCTGACTAGTTCAGTTAAAACCTTATCCGCATCGCCGTAAACGGTAACGAGTTTTTTCAATAGTTCGGCTTTTTGTTCGTCAATATTTTCTTCCTTGCACACCGAATAAATACCGTGTGCGTTCTTTTCCGCAAGATAAGAAATAACCCTTTTAGCCCCCAAGTCGCTAAGCCCAGTAGCACTTAAAACTTCATTGATTAAGTCAAGGTCGGAAATAAGAAGAAGATAATCATCAGAAACGGCGTCTAAACTTTTAACCGCAAGATATAAAACTTCAGAAATGCAATAGTCGTCAATATCCCCAAAACACTCTAAACCCACTTGCATTAATTCTTTAAAAGACTTAGTGCCCTTAGAAACCCTATAAACGTTTTCGTTGTAATAAACCTTTTCAATACCGCCCCCGTCTCTACCGTTTTTAATGATAGATAAGGTAACGTCGGGCTTTAACGCCAAAAGCGTTCCGTCCGTATCAGTAAAAGTAATAACGTTATCCGATACTAAAAAGTCCTTGTTTTTGGCATAAAGGTCGTATTTTTCAAACTTACTCATACGGTATTTTTTATACCCAAAACTGCCATAAAGCGCGCGGAGATTAAAAACCGCTTTATCCGTGCCGTTAAGCACTCTATCAAATTCTTGCATAATTTCTCCTTAATCTTTCAAAACCAAGTTATAGCCGCCGCTGCCGTAGTTTAAGCACTTGTTTACCCTACTGATAGTTGCGGTTGACGCGCCAGTCGCCTTAGAAATAGCCTGATAGTTAAGCCCTTGCTTTAAAAGGCTTGCCACTTCTAAACGCTGAGTAACGTCTTGTAATTCTTTGATAGTACAAACGTCTTCAAAGAACTTTCTGCAGTCTTCAACGCTTTCAAGTTTAAGCACCGCTTCAAACAACTTGTCAAATGAATCTATATGGAAATTTTCCATTTCAACCACCTTTTCTTTTAGTTCTTTACCATTTTAGCACGCTAAAGTGTTAAAGTCAACTAAAATAAGCAGTATTTAAGAAGTTTTTTAATAATTTTTAATAAATTTAAAAAGGAAAAAACCGACTAATTGTAGTCGGTTTTTTCCTTTTTTGGTATTAGTTAATTTATAGGGTAATCAATATTAAGTGTTTATTGCGCCGCTGGTAATTCCTTTACAAACTCGATACCTGCAACGTATAATCTTACTCTATTTGCTTTAATAGGTTCATGACCTACATAACCTAAGAACACATAATCATCTGTAGTAATTAAATCCGCAGTAGAATAAGTATTACCTTCAAGTTCAAAAGAATTGCAACCTAAATACTTTGTTATAAAGTCATCAATAGAATAATATTGAGTTATCCACTTGTTTGCATTTTCTGCACCAAAGGGTAGTGCGCCTCTATATAGTTCAGGTAGTCCCTTGCCATCAACTGAATCTACACAGTACGTGATTGCAATACCATTGAAATTTGAATACTTAACTTCATTGTTTTCTATAGTAGGTGTACCAGCAAAGGCTAATATCTCTTCCTTATTATAATTTAACTTGGCATATAAAGCCTTGTCCTTAAACGCTAACCTTGCAGTACCACCTGAGTCAGCCGAAGCTAACATTGGAAACGCAAAATTATTAAGCAAGTGTTTAGGCAATTCGCCCCCGATACCGTTTTCTGCATAATGTGAAGTTTCTATGGCTTCAGGTTTTTGCACAGAAAACTTAGGCGGTTCATATAGAACAGATGCAGTATCCTCACTCACAACACCACCTTCAGCGTCCTTAATCACTGGTGTATATGAAGTTAAAACATCTCTAACCTTTTTGTATGAAGGATATAAAGTAATTTCTTCTAAAAGTTCAATGTCTCCAATATAAATGTCGCCAGAAGTTTGAGTCTCAGCATTTCTACAATACACTGCTAGCATTCCGTTTTCAGTGTATGCTTGCAAAAATTCTTTTTTAGTAACAGTAACAGTTCTCCATTGCTTAGGAGTAGGCGCATTAGAAGCTACGTAAGTAGCAGCAATATCTCGTTTTTCAGCGGCATCATAGCCAGAAAGGCCAAAAAGTGAAGTCTCAAAATTACTTGGTTTAATTTTATTTTTTGACACCATTTTAGCTGAAGTCATATATGAAAATCTCACTGAATTAATTTCTTCCATTTCTTCTAAATCTGACTTAGAAAAATTAGGTTGCAGAACAACAGCCGCAATGTTATCACCAATAACTGACACGCTTACTGCATCATCAGAATATCCAACAGGATTTACGAGATCAGTAATTGTCTTTGCAATCTCCTCATTTGAATTATATCCGTTTACGATTACATTTTTAGCATCCCTATCATAGGGCATAACCAATTTACCTGCTCTTGTACTTGCGTTAAACAACTTAGTGTTATTTTCACACTCAACGTTGACATCTTTATTAACAAATACACTTTCTAAGCCTTTATTGTTAACAATGCTAATAACTTTATCACTATCATTAAAAACACCAGCAAATGTAGTAGGAATTTGAACAAAATCATAGTCAACTTCTACGTTGTTTACAAGTTCAAATACTGCATTCTTAGTTTCGCCTTCTTCAGTTTCCAAAGAGTACGTAACACCATTTGATACTGCTTTTGACATATTGTATAAGTCTGCGCTATCTACAACTTGTGCAGGGTTTTTCGCAGTACCAATAGTACTAATTGCTGTATCTTTTGCTTGCGAAATTACTTCTAAAGAAACATCACCAGCAACGAATGACTTATGTGCAGTTTTCAAATATTCTCTTGCAAAAGTGGGATCACTAGGTAAGAAATATTGTATAACATTGTCGTCTTCATAATTGTTTAATGTTCCATTATTATCTCTCAAGTATGCAAGCATAGTAAACGGCAATTCTCTATTTGCTTCTTTGATGTTTTCTACTGCTGCATTTGCATAATATACGTCTTCAACTTTAGTATCAGCGTAAATCTTAGTTTCTTCCTGATCTTCAGCCATCAAGATACCTACGCCTTGCGTGCCTACGTATGCGTGTCGTTTTCCTTCTTCAAAACTTTCAGCATTATTCTTTTTCATTTGGCTTAAAAAATCATAAGTATTATCATTTTCATATTGCGCATAAGCACTCTTGAAATACTCATAAGGCGTGATAATAAAGCCAAGTTGAACGTTATCGGCTAAAATCTTATCCTTAGTTGCTCCATTCATTGTTACTCTAAAACGAATACCAGAATTATCATTGTCGTTTAAGCCTACACGAACTTGAGCCGCTTCGATAACGGTAATATTGTACGTACCGTCTTCTGTTGCTCTTGCGGGTTTAACGGTTGCCGCAAAGGTAAGTGAGCAAAGCGCAACGATTACGCTAAGTACAACCAACGCAATGTTTCTTTTAGTTAAACTTTTCATTTTTGCTCTATACCCCCTTACTGAATTCCCCAATTCTCATCGTCGCCAACGTTATCATACTGGTCATAATT
>SVHH01000017.1 GCA_015055945.1 Clostridiales bacterium | reverse complement strand
ACTTTTCACTAAATCGCTACTTCGTTTCTAATTACACTGATTATATTATACTTTTTCAAGCCTACTCTGGTGTTCTGTATTCCCACTATCAGTATTTACTTACCGTGAATTGTCTATGAAGCCCACGTGGGCTTTTTTGTTGCTCTTATTATATCACACGATTTTTTCTTTGTCAATCTCTTATGACACTACTTTAGGTGTACTTTACAGTGCATTACCGTTACTTAAGGTGTACATAAGTGGAACGTTATTGTACATATATGCTTTTCCTTTCGGCGTTTTGGTTGTGGTAGAGCCCTGCCGTTTGTCAAAGGCAGTAAATAATTTGAGATTATTTTAATTTCATATGCCTTTACAAATTTTTTACTGTCCCTTGTGGGCAGACCTATTGACAACCGTCATTTCTCTACCTGTTTTTTTGTTGTGCCGAAAGGCAAAGCAAATAATATATGTAATAGTTTATCCCTATTCGGTTAAGGGAAAAGTAGTTGTTTCTGCCTACTTAGGTAATAATAACTGCCTTGTGAACGAAAACATTTTTAGTTATGCTTTTAGTAAAAAAATATTTGGAGGTAAATCAAATGAAAACTGCTGTAATCTACGCTAGGTATTCTAGCAACAACCAAACCGAGCAATCTATTGAAGGGCAAATCCACGTTTGCGAAGATTTTGCAAAGAGAAACGATATTATTATCGTTGACTCTTACATAGATAGAGCTATTAGTGGAACGACCGATGAACGTGACGCTTTTCAAAGAATGCTCAAAGATAGTAATAACAAAAAGTGGAATTACGTTTTAGTCTATAAACTAGATAGGTTTGCACGTAATAAATATGAAGCCGCTGTTAATAGAAAACACTTAAAGGATAACGGTATTAAACTTCTTTCCGCTATGGAAAATATCCCAGAAACCCCTGAGGGCGTTTTACTGGAATCTCTTTTAGAGGGTATGAATCAATATTTCTCTGAAGAACTTGCGCAAAAGGTTAATCGTGGGCTTCACGAATCACGAATGAAGGGTCATTGCATAGGTTCTGTTCCTTACGGATATATTAAGGAAAACAAAATGCTTGTTATAAACGAAATAGAAGCGAGTATTATACAAAGAATTTTTACCGAGTACGCTAACGGAAAACCCATTCTTCAAATTTCTAAAGATTTGGAAACTGAAAATATTACTAAGAACGGGCAAAAGTTTCTTCCTCAAACGATTAGAAAAATCTTGCAACGTGACGTTTATACGGGTATTCTTAATATACACGACAAAGTTTACGATAAGATTTATCCACAGATTATATCGTTAGACCTGTTTAATAGAGTAAAATCTCGTATGGATAAGACAAGATACGGTTGCAGAAAAGATAACCACGAAGACTTTAGATTAAAGGATAAAATTTACTGCGGCGTTTGTGGTAAGAAAATGTATCCCATTTCCGCTATATCTTCCAACAGCAATCATTTAAGATATTATACTTGTATAAACACTAAGAAAAATAATTGCGCTAACAAACGTATTTACAAAGATTTTATTGAGCGTTGTATAGATAGACTGCTAAAGCAACAGTTTTGTTCTTCTAAAATCTTAGACACTTTAGTAAACGACGTTTACGCTTCCTACAAAAAAAGTCTTGGTAATAATAATGCGTTAGCGACCTTAAAAAGTGATTTGCAAAGAGTAAATAAGACCATTGCCAATATTATGTCGGCTATTGAAAAAGGCGTTGTTACTAATACTACTAAATCACGTTTAGAAGAACTTGAAACAGAACAAATATCTTTACACGAAAAAATTATTATAGAGGAAGCAAAAGTCCAATACGAACTTTCTAAAGAAGACATTTATAACTTCTTCAAATTTGCTGTAAACGCAGGAACTGAATTTTGCTATGATTTATTTATACGCTTTGTAAAGGTGTATAACCATAAAATAGAGATAGGTCTTAACTATGGGTTAAATCAAGTAGATAATGACCGTGAACAAATAATACGTAAAGTATCTACCGAAACGCACGAAATTACTAGACTCTTTAAGGGTGGTACTGTTAAAACTAAATACTATAACTACGATATTTACGTCGTTATATAATAAAAGAGCATAACTCACTTTTATGAATTATGCTCAATTATCTAACCTTTTTCTGCTAGTTTCAATTTCTAGCGACTAAAAGTAGCGCTTTTTACTGAATTTTCATTTTTATAATATGGCTGCACCGATTACGCCGGCGTCGTTTTTTAGACGCGCACAAACGATTTTCACCTCGGGCGTACCCTTGTATCCATAATAGTTTTTCTTGCAGATTTTACGAACTTTTTCAAACAAGAATTTACCGTGATTACTAATTCCGCCACCTAAAATTATCGCTTCAGGACGGAAAATATTGCAAAAATTCATAATGGTTTCCGCAAGATAATTCGCATAATTATCGTACACTTTTATAGCCGTTTTATCGCCGAGTTTAGCACACTCACAAGCGGTAGTTCCATCTACGCCGTCAAGCGATTTCGCAACTTGCCACATAAGGCTTTTATCATCTTCTAACATCGCTCTTTTCGTGTCCCTTATGAGTGCGGACGCACTCACGTACGCCTCACAGCAACCACTTCTTCCGCAATTGCATTTTTCTCCGCCTAAAACCAAAGTAGTATGCCCGACTTCGCCTGCCTTCGAGCCGTTGCCCTCGTACAATTTTTTGTCGATTACTATGCCACCGCCAACACCAGTACCTAGCGTCAACATTATTACCGTATTATACTTTTTACCCGCACCGTAAATTGCTTCACCGTAAGTAGCGACGTTTGCATCATTGCACACTTTTACAGGCATACCAAGTTGCTCTGAAAGAATTTTACCTACGGGCATTTTATTCCACTTTAAGTTGCTTGAAAACTCCACTACACCCGTACTAGAAGTGACTGCACCTG
>SVHH01000011.1 GCA_015055945.1 Clostridiales bacterium | reverse complement strand
GATCCTAAAGCTATAAAGTGGCTCGCTGAAAAATTTACCGGAGATGCGAAAATAAAAGAAGCAGCGCAATTGATTTGCGATTATGCAGTGCGTGAATGTGCGTAATGCGAAAGAATTCGTTAAGGGGCGGATAATAAACCGTCCCTTAATAAAGGAGGAACTATATGGAAACATTTTATATGACGGATTTAATCTCTTTGTTGGGATTACCGAATCCGCCTTACGGACAAACTTCGTACTATGTGCAGTGTCCGTGCTGTGATGAGAATCCACGTAAAAGGCATTTGAATATTAATCTTGCAAAAGACGTTTTTAGATGCCCGAGATGTGGTGTGTCAGGCGGTATATTCGATTTATATTCGTTGTATACAGGTGTGCCGAGGGATAAAGTATATTCGGCATTGGTGGAACGATTGAAACCATCTATTATAACGAATAGACAAAAAGTTAAGGTTGTTCCACAAGCCGTAATCAAAGAATATCCGATTACCGATATTGACACTCGTCATGCCACATATAGTGCTTTGCTTTCGAAGTTAACGCTTTCAAACGACCATTTGAATAATTTGCGCAATAGAGGATTTACAGATGAGGAGATAAGAGAAAACGGTTATAAAACCACTCCTGTTGCAGGTCTTCAAGCAATTGCAAAACAGTTAAGGGCTGAAGGTTATTATTTATCAGGTGTTCCCGGCTTTTATCGAACGGATGACGATATGTGGACGTTTGTTAAAGACAAAAGAGGAATCCTTATTCCTGTTAGGGATTTGAAAGGTAGAATTCAAGGTTTGCAAATACGACGAGATAACTCAGAAAAACGTAAATTTAGATGGGTTTCAAGCGTTGATCTAAAAGATGGTTGTAAAGCAGAAGGGTGGACACACTTGGCTGGCAAGGTTAAAAATAGTATAATTATAACTGAAGGGCCAATGAAAGCTGACGTTATTCACGCTCTTTCTGGTTGTACTGTTCTTGCTGTTCCCGGCGTTCAATCTTTAACGCAACTTTCAAATACACTTGAGCAATTAAAAGCACAGGGGCTTGAAAAAGTTTATACTGCTTTTGATATGGATATGCTTAGCAATCCTCATGTGCAAAGTGGTTTTGAAAATCTTGGTAAACTTTTAAGCGAAATGGGAATTTGGTATAAAACTTATGTTTGGTCCACTGAATATAAGGGGCTAGATGATTTTATTTGGGAGTACCAGATGAATAGAAAAAGAATGTAAAATGGAAGGGTTTCTTTTTGAAATCCTTCCAAAAATTCAAAGAGGTATGCTATGGATAAAAAATTAAAGATACAAGTTATTTATGGTGATAATATATACGAGTATAACGATGGATTTTCCGCGCTTATATTTGATTATGCTATTAGCCATAAGCTTGATGTTAAATATGGTAAATCGGTTATAAATAAATATATCAATTTAATCAAATCGTGTTGTCACTATGATTGTCATGAAACGCCGATATTAGATTTTATGAATTACGTGGCTAATTATTGGGATTGTTTGTGCGATTTAGAAAACTATTCGGAGGTTTTAGATAAATTTTATGAAAATAGATCAGAACGGTAATAGAATCCCTATAAAAGATAGTATCATTATTGACCTGAAATACGAACTTGACAACGTAGATTTTTCCAACGATTTAGAAGAAACAAAAAGTTATTACTTTATTGTATCTAAACTTGATGAATGGACAGAATACGATGACGGTAGTATAACAGAAGAACAGTTAATGTTGCTTATCAATTATTTGCAGGAGAGTACGACGCCTTTAAGTGAGAGTTATTTTAATATGATTGAAATGATTGAAACAGGGAGGTATCCCAATGCAGTCAGTTAAGGTTAAGGCAAGAATACATTCACTTGATGGTGAAATGGATGAAGTAACGGTCGTCGAAAAGAAAGAGGGTAATAATTATATAGTTGAATATAAAGGACAAAAATGTACAGCTATATTTAACGGTATTACCAATTGCTTTTATGTGGACGACAAATTTGGCGTAATAAGCAAAAAATGATAAGAATGAAAGAGCAGGTGTCATGATGATACTTGCTCTTTTTTGTTTAATCATAAATTACAAATATAATTTATAAGCATACCTAAAAACATTATAAAACTATAATTGTATTTTTTGAAAACATTAAGTATATTAAGGAAAGCAAAAAATAGTTAAAACTTAAAAAAATGATTTCAAAAATTAAAAAAAATTAAAATATTTTCAAAAATCAACAGTATAGGTGTTGCTATGTAATTTATGCTTTCTTCAAATTTTTTGTCGAAAATAGTAAAATATAAATAGAAAGGAGATTACTTCAATGGATTACGTGGCATTAGGAAAAAGCATAAAAAAGTTTCGTCATATTGCAGATTTAACGCAGGAAGACGTAGCGGAACAATGTGAGTGCAGCACGAGTCATATCACACAAATTGAAAACGCAAAAGTTATTCCAAGTTTGGATATGTTAATAAAAATAGCCAATGCGTTACACGTTACAATAGACAAGCTTGTTAATAGGGATTATAGACACCCTGAATACATATACTTAAAAGATATTTCGGAACGTTTAGAAAAATATTCTGTTGCGAGAAGAATTTTAATTTGCGAGGATTTGAATAGGTATCTCGATACTATTGAGAAATTCAGCCTACTCGAATAAGATATATCATGAAAGGGACGTGTTGAATGTAATATCAAATTAGAAACTGGACAACTAAATCTTAGGCTTAAGGTCGATATTAAAAAATCGACTGGCTTATTGCACTGTAAATTACGGTCATATCACTCTATGGGGTGTTATGGCCGTTTTTTAATACAAATTTTAGAAAAAGGGGGTGAATACGATGTAGAAATTGCTGTGATTATAACCGTTCGGCAAGCAAAATTTAATAATAAAAAATCATGGCATGCCGCATTGGCATGTTGTAGATGTCCTGTCATTGCGGTATGTCCTTAGGAGGATGTATGAATAAGCGCAATGACAATGATGATGTATTAAGATACAGATTTACTTCGTGGTTGACTGTGTTGTTGAGACGAGCAAAATCACGATATCTTTTAAAATTAAAACATAGCATTCCAACCTATCCAATAGATTGGTTGCCTGAAGAACTCTTTTTCTATGAATTTGATTTTTGTCCAGCAAAACAAAGTGACTTTTACTTTGAAAATGAAAGACTGTTAAAAGCCTATAAAGATTTAAGAGAAACGTGGCGCAAGATTTTAATCATGATATTTATAGAAGAAAAGACGACGAGAGAAATTTCAAGAGAACTAAATATTTCTTTAGAACAGGTTTGGAAAATAAGGTCACTTGCATTAAAAAGATTAAGGGAGGCTCTTGATTATGAGAATGAACAATAGTGATTTTAGAAAGGTTTTGATAAAAGCTGTAAATGGCGATATAACCGCTATGGGTGATATACTTAAATTATATGAAGGTTTAATTAATAGTTTTTCATACATATACTGGGAAAAAGATGATGACTTAAAACAGTATTTAATGGGAAAAATTGTTGAGAATATAAAGAAGTTTAAAATTTAATAAACATAAAGTAAAAGCCGTTCAAAACGAACGGCTTTTATTCTAAATTCAAATCTAAATCTATATATTAATGTATAGGAAAAATCTAAAAAGGAGGTGCGCATCTATTTTGTATAGGCGGCTAAAGAATTTATTGTTTGCTTAAATGTTTCATCGGACAAATATTTGTCAATGAACGATTTGAAGGATAAATCGTTTTGATATGCATTTAATAATTGAGATTCTTTATTTGACATGGAAGATGAACTGTCAAGTTTAAGAAATTGAGGGATAGTAATATCCATAATTTCGCAGATTGCAGGCCATAAAGAAATATCAGGGAGACATTTACGTTCTAACCAACGAGCTACTGTGGTTTGAGAAACGCCAAGTTTCTTTCCGAGAGACATTTGGCTATAAGTGGTTTGGCTGTAAAACCACGTATGAATGTTGTTTAAGATATTCTCTTTTAAGTTTGTATTTTGGGAGGTAGATATCATTTTTCACCTCAATTATAGTAATTACCAAAATTATAAAGTATTTATTTAAATTTGTCAATTCAAATTCAACTATAATAGTTAAAAAAATTTTCAAAAACTAAACTAAAATAGTTTGACAAAAGCGAAAAATTAAACTATAATAGTGGAAAGATGTCGAATAAACGACTAAAATGGTTTAGCTGTCTTTTATATGCGATAGCAAATGGAAGACAAGAAAAAAGATGAAAAGCTAAAAACTGTAACATCGTTGCCTAGGCAATATAAGTATGGAGACTACATATTTAAGGTTCGTCGAGAGTTTCCCGTTGGCGGGACTTCAATCTTAGAACAGACGGTTACAATGTTATTAGACGAAATGGAAAAACGCGAAAAAACGAAGTAAGTCATATTAAAAAAATAAAGGAAAAGGAGGTGAAAAGCTTGGCTAGAATTTATCGTGTTGGGATATATTTGAGATTATCTCGTGATGATGGAAGAGAAGAAAGTCAGTCCATTCAAACGCAGCGTGAGATGTTGACTGATTATGCGCTTAGACACGGTTGGCACGTCGTTGATGAATATGTTGATGACGGTTATTCAGGGACTGATTTTAATAGACCAGGCTTTGAAAGACTCATTTCCGACGTGGAACTTGGTCGATTAGATATCGTTCTTACGAAAGACTTATCTCGTTTAGGTAGAAGTTATGTTCAAATGGGTGAATACATTGAAAATTATTTCCCAGAACATAATGTTCGTTATATAGCGGTTAATGATGGCTATGATAGTGATAAACTTGATGGTGCCGATATGGTTGCTATTAAAAACGTATTAAATGAGATGTATGCAAGAGATACATCAAGGAAAATTCGTTCGGTCCTTAATATGAAGGCACGTAACGGTGAACCAAGAAACACTGTTTTTCCTATATTCGGTTTTAATTATACCGAATCATATGAAAGAGTTCCAGACGCGGAAACAGGACCAATAGTTCAAATGATTTACCGAAAGTTTGTTGAATTAGGTTCAGGAGGGAAGGTTGCTAGATATTTAACTGAAAATAAAATCAAGACTCCTCGTTATTATAATGCAGTTAAGTTTAATTATAATAAAGCAAAGGTTTTATCTATGCCAGAGGAAAAACATTATACTTGGTCGGCAGGGATGGTTAGAGATATCATTATTAGAGAAGAATACCTTGGAGTTTATAAAACGGCGCAGACAAGCTCAATAAACTTTAAGAAAAAGAAACGCTATAAAAACAAAGATTGTTATGTGTTTGAAAATCGATATCCAGCATTAATTGATAGAGAAACGTGGGATTTAGCGCAGAAAATACTTAAATCATCTCGTGGAAGTTCTATTGATTTAAGCGAGAATGCGTTTAAAGGCGTTATTTGTTGTGCTGATTGCGGTAGAACAATGCGTATAGAAAAAAGAAACAATCATAAGAAAGGTATATTTGATTATCGATATTACTGCAATAAGACTGATTGTGAACATTCTAATTCAATATCAAAACGAATGCTTGAGACAATAGTTGTTAAGGAATTGATGGCGTTGAAAGAAATTATCTTAAAAAACGAGGAGAAATTTCTTGAGTTTGCATCACAGTTTGACTCAAAAGGTCGTGTTCTTGTAACCGACGTTGAGAAAGAGCTTGATAGATTAAAGGCTCGTTGTGAAGAGATAGATGTCTTTATAGAAAAACTCTTCGAGCAGAAAGTTTTAGGCAGCCTACCGTTATCAACTTTCAATACAATGATGTCAAAATACAAAAGAGAAAAAGAGGCTCTTGAAAATGAAATTGGTGTGTTGACGAGAAAAGATAATGAAGAAAAAGGTAAACCTGCAAATCAATTGAAAGCGATTGAACTGGTAAAACTTTTTAAGGAATATGATGAAACAAATATCATTCAGCCTTATATAATACAAAAACTTATTAGGAAGATAATTTTAAGAACTAGTTACATAAATGACTCTATGAAAAATAGAGAAATTGATATTAAAATTCAATATTACAGTTGTGATGAGATTATTAAGGGGTTTATGACATATGAAGAAGATTAAAGCAATAATCTATGCTAGATTGTCTAGAGAGGATGAAGATAAAATCGATGGCAAATCAGAGTCTAGAAGTATTGAAAATCAGATTAAAATGTTGACGGATTATGCAAAAGAAAAAGGGTTTGATATTTATAAAATCCTATACGACGACGGGTATTCCGGCGGAACAATGAATCGTCCAGGATTTATAGAATTAAAGCAGGAGATTGATGCAAAATCATTTCAAGTATTGCTGGTAAAAGATTTTTCACGTATAGGTCGTGTAATGTATGCGGTGGGTGATTTTGTGGATAACATACTGCCATCAAAAGGCATACGTTTAATCAGTGTTGATGATAATTATGATAGTAATAACCCGAAAGATAGTGATGAGCTTACAGCTGTTTTCAAGTATTTCATCAATGAATACGTATTAAAAGATTTTAAGAAGAAGTGTAGCGATGCTCGTCGTCATTATGCAAAAACAAGACACTTAAATTATTATCCTAAATTTGGTTATAACTTTGATTTGGATGGTAAGGAAATTATAGATGATTACGCTTCATCTATCGTATTGCAAGCATTTACTTTAATTGACGAGTATAAATATTCTTGTTGTAAAGTAGCAGAAATATTTAATACGGAAAATATACCAACTCGTTCCTATTATGCTACCGAAGTATTAGGGTTGAAGCCATTAAATAAAAATCCATCAAGGCTTTGGACCGCAGAAAAAGTTTGGGAAATTGTCAAAGATTATGAATATTGTGGACATTCAATTAATTGGACAAGACATGTAAAAGAAGAACGTATACTATTAAAAAACACTCATCTTGCAATTATAGACGAAGACTTATATTGGCGAGTTCAAGCAATTATTGAAAGTCGCTCAAAATTAAAAAAGCGTTTAGACCACATAGGAAAATTGTTGATTGATAATGATACGGGCCGACATTTATTATTTGCAAGCAATAAAGAGAATAAGTTATATTCGTTTTATTTCTTAAGAATAAACAATCTACAACAATATTCTATTCGTGCTTGGCAACTTGAAGATATGTTGTATCAAGATGCAGTAACTTTTGTTGAACGATGTCGATTTGATCAAGAAAGGTTCTATGAGTTCTATAAACGAAAGCTGTTTAACGGGAAAGAATATTTGGTGCCTAAAATAGAAGCGGAAATTGAAAAAACAAATATAGAATATTCCAAGGTTATAGAAAAATATTTTGAAGGAAAATTAGCTGAGTTTGTATATCAAAAAGAACTAAAAAAATTGCGAGATAAAATTACAGAGTTAGAAAGTAGGTTATCTGATGCGAACAATATTGCAGCAAAGCTAAAAGTCTATGACTTGAAGTTTAAAAAATTTTTACATAAATTGAAGACTGTACCAATGGATAAATTATCGTTGATACGAGCAGTTGTTTCAAGAATTCAAATTGGTAAAGTCGGGGCAAACGAATGCAACTTGACGGTTGTATATAAAATTGAAGATTTTTTGAGGTGAAATTATGAAAGAAAAGAAAATTAAGGTTGTTACTTATTTGAGAGTTGCTGCTAATGAGCAGGCTTCTATTTTTAGAAAAACTGAAGAGTTGAGAGAGTTGCTTAGTGAGCATGATGATTGGGAGATTGTTGACCAAGTATACGACTATGGTGTAAGTGGTCGTAAGTTTGAACGTCCTGGTTTGAATAGAGTTTTAGAACTTTGTAAAGAGAAAGAAGTAGATATGGTTGTTACTTTGGATTCATATATGTTGGCTAGAGACGTTCTTGTTTATAAGCAAATCTATACCACAGTTCGTGATTGTGGCGTAGAGCTCTTTATAAGCGAATTGAAGAAAAAATCAAAAGGGCAAAAAAAAGAACATTCAAATTTTTTTGTTAGGAATTTATGCCCAGCAGTCTAAGACAAAATGAGGCATAAAATGACATAACTTAATATTTTCTACTTAATCCTATAAGCTATTATATATTATATAATGTTTATAGGATTTTTTCATTTCAAATTTATGATACTAAAAGATGCAATTTAAATTAAATACACATAAAAAAATTAACATCGATGTACTATATTTGCGTGAAAATATTTAATGTTTTGTCTCATTTTAGTGTGAAAAAAACTAATACACAAGTTAAAGGGGAGAGATTAGCCGTTTTTTTGCTAAAAACCCAAAACAAAAAAGTGTTGATTTTACTGATGATTTTAAGGGTGCTACACAAGAAAAAGGCAAAACAGGTACGGCGCAAAAGTATGAAAACGGCATAATTGCTCAAGGCAAGTACGTTTCAAGTTTTGTTGGATATTTTCCAGCAAATGATCCAAAGTACCTTGCACTTGTAATTATAGACGAGCCAAAGGGTGAGTATTACGGTTCAACCGTTGCTGCGCCTTACGCAAAACAAGTATTTGAAAATATTATTAAAGTTAAAAATATTCCTTCTTATTCTTAACTTTTGGGGTGGTTATGCAATTATCAAAATTGATTGAAAATGTAGAAGTAATTGAAGTTATTGGAGATGTTCTAACAGACATAAAGAATGTCGTAATCGATAGTAATTCAGTAACGAACGGCAGTTTGTTTATTTGTATAAAAGGCGAAGAGTTTGACGGCGCAAGTTTTATACGCACTGCTGAAATGTACGGCGCAAAAGCAGTTGTTTCGGAAACAAAAATAAATACAAGTTTGCCGCAAGTTATCGTTAAAGATGCAAGGACTGCTATGAGTTTAATTGCTAAAGCGTTTTATCTAAATACTTGCGACAAAATGAAGATAATAGGCGTTGTTGGAACAAACGGTAAAACTTCAACTGCGCACTTAATAGGCAAAATATTAAACGAGAGTGGAATTAAATGCGGTGTTATAGGGACGCTTGGTACTTATTTTGGCAACGTTTTCTACGAGCCAACGCTTACTACGCCCGACCCAATTATTCTTCATAAAACTTTGTTTGAAATGTATTCTAGCGGTTACGATACTGTTGTTATGGAAGTTTCAGCCCACTCAGTTTATTATAAAAAAATTTGTGGAATAAAATTTGCGGTAGGGGTATTTACAAACTTTTCACAAGACCACTTGGATTTCTTTAAGGATATGGAAAGTTATAGGCGAGTAAAAAAGAGTTTTTTCGACAAAACTTTATATGATTTTGCCGTTATAAATGCCGATGATAATCTTGGTGCTCAGCTATTAGGCGAACTTGAAAGAACGGTTTCTTACGGAATAAATAATCCTGCGGACGTTTTTGCAATAGACTTAAAACAAACTAACACTAAAACTGAATATTTAATAAACCTTTTTGACTGTGTGGGTAAGGTTAAAAACCGATTAATCGGTAAGTTTAACGTATACAATACGTTAGCCGCAGCAACCGCTTGTGCTTTAATCGGTGCAAAGCCAAACGAAGTTTTAACGCAATTAAATTCATTAAACGCTATTGATGGAAGATTGCAGTGCATAATAGATAAAGAATATAAGGTGTACGTAGATTACGCGCATACACCCGATGGGCTTGAAAACGTTTTAAAAGAACTAAAGTCTAAAGCAAAAAATAGGCTTATAAACGTGTTTGGTTGTGGTGGTAATAGAGATCAAGGTAAACGCTCGAAAATGGGCGAAATAAGCGCAAAATATGCCGATTTTACAGTTATTACTTCTGATAATCCGCGTTATGAAGAGCCTATGGATATAATTTATCAGATAGAAAAAGGCGTGCTTAAAATTTGTAATAATTACGTTATTGTTCAAGACCGCTTTGATGCTATTGAGTACGCAATAAATATGGCCAAGGCTGGCGACGTTATAGTCGTTGCTGGAAAGGGCAGTGAAAATTATCAAGAAATACTTGGCGTAAAGCGTTTATACAATGATAAGAACGCCATTGAAGAAATTGTACGGAGAAAATCAGATTGAAAACCTTATTGATAGCGGCGCTTTTGTCTTTTGGGCTAAGCGTTTCGTGCGCGTTTGTAGGCTTGCCTATACTTAGAAAGATTAAAGCGGGACAAACGGTGCTCGGTTACGTAAAGGAACATAAACATAAAAACGGCACACCCACAATGGGTGGGCTGCTTTTTATCTTGCCTTCGGTTATTATTTATTTTATCGCTGGACAAGCGCGTATAGCAAACGTTGCCGTTGTAATAGGTCTAGCGTTTATGTTGGTCGGTTTTATTGACGACTTTATTAAAATAAAATTAAAACATAACGAAGGGTTAAAGCCTTATCAAAAAATAACATTTCAACTTGCAATATCGTTGATTGCGGGCGTTTTTTGTTATCAAAATGGTATAACCGTTTTTCACTTACCATTTGTTGCAAAAAGTATTGACCTACAGTGGGGAACTATTCCGCTTGTTGCCGTTATTTTTATTGCAACTACTAATTGTGTAAACCTTACCGATGGATTAGATGGGCTCGCGAGTAGCGTAAGCGTAATATACTTTATAATTATTACTATTTTAATAGGGTTACAAGTGGAGTTTATGCCTGACATATACTTAAAAGCAGGCGAATATCAAAGTTTAAGATTGTTATCTATTTGTTTAAGCGGTGGGATATTAGCGTTTTTGCTGTTTAACGTAAATAAAGCGAGTGTTTTTATGGGGGATACTGGATCGTTATCGCTTGGGGGGTTTATTGCGGCGATAAGTATATTTTCATCAAACAGTTTTTTTATTCCCATAATAGGAATAATGTTTGTACTATCCGGCATATCGGTAATAATGCAGGTGTTGCATTATAAAAGAACGAAAAAACGAATATTTTTAATGTCGCCATTGCATCATCATTTTCAATTAAGTGGGTATAGCGAAACGCAAATTTCATACGGATATTTGGTTGTTACCGTATTTTTTGGCGCACTTTCGTTAATAGCCTACGCGTGAGGTGTTAATTGTACGTAAAGAACCAAAAATTTTTAATTATTGGCGCATCAAAAAGCGGTTTTGCCGTTGCTAAATATCTTGTTGATAACAACGCGTTTTGCCGTGTTTATGAAGAGATGAAGTCAGCAAAAGCAATTCAAGCAATAGACAGGCTTAAAACTTTGGGTATTGAAAACCTAGCGAGAGAACAAGCGGAAACACTCATTAAAGAAATAGACGTTTTAGTTTTAAGCCCAGGCGTGCCGATAAACCACGAATTAGCAGTAAAAGCCAAGCAAATGGGCAAAAGAATTATGGGGGAAATAGAGTTTGCATATGATGCGATGCTGCCGCCTATAATCGCGGTAACGGGTACAAACGGAAAGACTACAACCGTTACGATGATAGATGAAATTTTAGAACGCGCTGGTGTAAAGCGAGAACTTGTGGGTAACGTTGGCGTGCCGATTACTGCAAAATTAAATGACATTGATAGGGAAACCGTTTGTGTAACGGAAGTTTCAAGTTTTCAGTTAGAGAGTATAAACTCATTTTGTCCTCATATATCTTGCGTGCTCAATATTTCACCCGACCATTTAGAGCGCCACTACACAATGGAAAATTACATATACTTAAAAAAACGCATATTTAAAAATCAAAAAGAGAGTGAATACTGCGTTTTAAATTTTAACGACCAAACGGTGAAGAATTTTTACACAGAGTGTAAAGCAAAAATTATATGGGTGTCAATAAAAGGAAAGGTTGACGGGGCGTATCTTGACGGGGGAAAACTATATTATAATAATGAATACGTTTTAGACGCAGCCGAACTAATGCTTGCAGGCGAACACAATGTTCAAAATGCACTTTTTGCTATTGCTTGCGCAAAGTTGTTAGGCATAAACACCACGGAAATTGCAAGTGCATTAAAGGGTTTTAAAGGTGTTAAACATAGGGTTGAATTTGTTGCTGAAAAATATGGTGTGGAATACTACAACGATTCAAAAGCAACAAACACTGCATCTACTATCGTTGCGCTAGACTGTATGAAAAAGCCCACTGTTTTAATACTTGGTGGGAGTGAAAAGGGTGAAGATTATAATTTGCTTTTTGAAAAGATTAAAAGCAGTCTAGTTAAGCGCGTAATAATTTGTGGTGCGTCAAGGTTTAGCATGCTTGAAGCGGCAAAAAATAACGGTGTTGAAAACTTAACGCTGACCGATGATTTTTTTGTGGCGATTAAAATTGCAAAATTAGTTAGTTGTGAAGGTGATGCGGTGTTGCTTAGCCCAGCGTGTGCAAGTTACGATTGTTTCAATGGGTTTGAAGATAGGGGCAACGCTTTTATAAATGCTGTGGGGGAATTATAATTGAATAAATTACCACTAAAAAAATCGGCAAAAGGAGATTTTCTTTTGCCGATTGCCGTATTTATGCTCGCCGTGCTAGGAACTGTATTTATTTATTCGGCAAGCAATTATTCCGCATATAAAACTTACGGAGATGCTTTTTATTTTGTAAAAAAACAAGCAATAGGTGTTTCTTTAGGTGCGGTAGCCATGGTTTTTACGTGTCTTTTTGATTATAGAAAAATAAAGAAGTTTACACCAGTTATTGCAATTTTGTCCTTTGTTTTATTAGGGCTTGTTTTCGTTCCAGGGATAGGCGTTGAAAATTACGGCGCAAAGCGCTGGATAGGCTTTGGCGGAGTAACACTTCAGCCGTCGGAAATATCTAAGTTTGCACTAATTTTATTCAGCGCAACCATTTTATCAAAAAACCCAGAAAAAGCGCGTACTTTTAAAGGGATTTTACCAGTTCTAATATTTGGCGGAATAACGTGTGTGTTTATAATCTTAGAACCGAATATGTCGATTACAGTATGCGTTGCGTTGCTTATGGTAACTATGCTATTTGCCGCAGGAATGAAAATATGGCATTTAATGGTTATGTTAGTGCCTGCGCTTGTTGTAGGCGTAATATTGATAATAGCCGAACCTTATAGGTTTAGTAGGTTAATGGCGTTTATAAACCCTTGGTCTAACCCTAAAGGTGAAGGCTATCAACTTTTACAGTCGCTATATGCGCTTGGCTCGGGGGGATGGTTTGGCGTAGGGCTATTTAAATCAAGACAAAAATATTCTTTTTTACCGTTTGCGGAATCAGATTTTATTCTATCGGTTATCGGTGAAGAAATCGGTTTTGTTGGGCTTGTATTGTTTTTTTCTTTGCTTGGTTTTATAATTTTTAGGGGGTTAAAAATTGCATCCAAAGCAAAAGACGTGTTTGGGTATTTACTTGCCGTGGGGATTACAATGATTTTTGGTATCCAAGTTATAGTGAACGCGTTAGTTGTAACGGGAAGTATCCCGCCAACGGGGTTGCCGCTGCCGCTAGTTTCAAGCGGAAATACTTCGATTATAATTTTTATGGCTGAAATGGGTGTGCTTTATAATATATCTACAAAGGGAACGTTAACTTTTTAAGCGCGTTTTCCATAAAATGAAATATCTTGGGTAAGGAGAATTTTATGGAAAGGTACGAAATTATCGGCGGTAAAAAATTGTATGGCGAAGTTGAAATTGACAGCGCAAAAAATTCCGTACTGCCCATAATCGCAGCATCCGCGCTCGTTGACGGGAATGTTTTTATAAACAAATGTCCTAAAATTAACGACGTTATAAGCCTAGTTGATATTTTAAAGTCAATAGGGGCAAAGGCGGAGTTTATAAACGGTGGTTTAAAAATTAACTGTGATGGTTTGAATAACTGCGAAATAGGAAAAGATTTAGCAGGAGAACTACGCGCGTCCGTGTGCATGTTGGGCGCGCTGCTTTCGCGTTTTAAAAAAGTTAAAATTGCATACCCTGGTGGTTGCAGTATAGGTAAGCGACCTATTGATATACACGTAAAATGCTTAAAAAAATTGGGTGCAACTGTTTTGGAAGAAGACGGGTATATAGAGTGCAGTGCAAAGTCATTAAAGGGTACAAATATAACGCTTGATTATCCGTCAGTCGGTGCTACTGAAAACGCTATACTAGCATCGGTTTTTGCACAAGGTGAAACAGTGATTTTCAACTGTGCAAGAGAGCCAGAGATTAAAGATTTTGTCGATTTTTTAATTAAAGCAGGGGCAAAGATTTACGGCGCTGGAACAAGCGTAGTTTCAGTTAAGGGTGTAAAGCGGTTAAAAGGGGTAGAATTTACCCCTATGTCTGACAGAATCGAAGCGGGAACGTTCTTGATTGCAACTGCCGTTTCAGGGGGTGAGATATGTCTAAAAAACTGTGATTTTAAAAATATTTTAAATTTAATAAATAAACTTGCTAATTATACTTGTAAAATTACTAAGTTTAATGATATAATATACATACAGAGTGGGAAGGGTGGTAAACCGTTTAGTTTTTCGACTGGACCGTACCCACTGTTTCCGACAGATTTACAACCTCAGGCATCTGTTTTATCGTGTGTATCTAGTGGAAGGTCGGTTATAAGCGAAAGGGTTTTTGAGAACCGATTTTCACACTTTGAATGTTTGAAGAAAATGGGTGCAATCGTTGACTTGGATGGCAGTGTCGCGCACGTGCGTGGCGTGCGTAGGCTTGCGGGTGCGCACGTGTGTGCAAACGATTTGCGCGGTGGCGCAGCGTTGGTGTTAGCGGGGCTTAATGCCGAAGGCTTGACCATAGTTGACGGGGCACACCACGTTAAGCGTGGATATAATAACTTTGATGAAAAACTCCGTGCGCTTGGTGCGGATATTAAACTAACGGAAAAATAAAATGAGTATTAAGGCTAAGAAAATTTCCATAATCGTAATAGCGGCAGTATTTGCGCTCGTTGCAATAGTTTGCACTATTGGGCTTTTTTCTATTAAAAAAGTCCAGGTTGACTATGCCGTTTCTAAGGGTGCAAATACTATGGAAATTCAAACTACTCTCGATGAGTTTTTGGGGGATAGCCTAGTATTTTTGAGCATTGACAAGGTAAAGGATGCGGTTGACAACTATCCGTATTTTGAAGTAACTTCAGTGGACAAGCAATTTCCCAACGTGCTTAAAGTAAGCATTCGTGAAAGAAAAGAAACTTACTTTGTAAAGAGTGGCGACGGTTACGTCGTAACCGCTCAAGACGGATTTGTTTTGCGCACAGCAACAGAAAATGAAGTTGAAGAAAATTTGCTCAGAGATAAGATTTATCTTAATCTTGACGGTATTAGCGTTGAGAGTGCTACTGTTGGTTCTATTCTTAAAACCGATAGTGATTCGCTTGTGAAAACCGTGTTTAAAATTGCGGATAGCGTAGAACTTATTGACTGTGTTGAAAGCATCACGGTTACTAAATACAACGTACCTGGTGCGGACTTGACTTTCAAAACTTATTCGGGTGTTAGTATAGAAATAGCCAAGTTTGAAGTTAAAGGCGTAGAAATGGCTGTTGAAGCGTTTAATGCTTACAACAACGCTGAAAGCGATTACGTCAAGATGTATAGTTTTATCAAAGTGTACTTGGTAAACGACGAAATCAAAGTCGTTTGGGCAAGTGATAAGCAATAAGGTGTATTATGCAGAAAAAAGAAGTTGCCGTTGTTGACGTTGGTTCTTCAAACGTTACGGCGGTTATTGCAGAACGCGGTATCAATAAGACCTTCGTTATAAAAGCGCGCTTTAGTTATGATTACGATGGATTTAACGACGGCGAGTTTTTTGATATCGAAAGGTTTAGAAATATTTTATACACGATTGCGCTTAAGATTAAAAAGATATCTAAAGTTGAAACGATATACGTAGGTGTGCCTGGAGATTTTACTAAAGTTTTCGTTAGGGAAGGACAAGTTTCTTTCGCTAAGAAGAAAAAAGTTGCCGAAGAAGACGTTAACGCACTGTTTGAATCGGCGTATAACTTAAGTTCGGATAGATTTACACTTATAAACCGTTCGGCAATTGTTTATGAGTTAGACGATATGCGCCGTATGGCAAACCCCGTAGGTGCGCTCGCAAGTGCGCTTAAAGGTAAACTCTCGTTTATCGTGTGTGATAATTATTTTATGGATGCGGTAAATAGAGCGTTTAACGGTGCGGGTATCAAAAAAGTTGAGTGTGTTTCAACGGCGCTTGCTGAAGCGTTATATCTTATTGATGCGGAAAATCGCGATAGAATGGCAATACTTGTTGATGTTGGATATATTAGTACTAACCTTGCGATTGTACAAGGCGACGGAATAGTTTATCAAAAGCCGTTTGGGTATGGTGGTGGATACATTACCGCTGCGCTTACCGAGAAATTTGAAGTTTCGTTTGACGTTGCTGAAACGGTTAAGAAAAAGGTTAGTTTAAGCCGTTTTTCACCTAATTCTGCTATTGATTTGATAGGTGATGATGACGAGCACTTTTACTCGGCGGAAGAAGCCAAGGGTGCCGTTATTACAAGTTTGGATACGCTTTGTGATAACTTATCAAAGGCTATTATTAGTTCGGGGTACAGACTTCCTGATTACATACCTTTCACTTTTACAGGTGGTGGTATTTCTTATATTCGTGGCGCAAAAGAGTACGTTGCGAATAAGTTAAAACGCGCGGTTGAAATGGCTGCGCCTAAAGTCCCACTTATGGATAAGCCGACCGATTCGTCGCTGTTGTCAATAATGGAACTTGCTTTAGAACAGTAAAAAATTAAATTTGAAAAATTATAATTGAAAAATAAAGGAGATTAAAGAATATGTTTGGTCAAGAATTTTCACTTAACAATTCGGCTGTAATCAAGGTTATGGGTGTTGGTGGCGGTGGCTGCAATGCGGTTAACAGCATGGTTGAATCCAACGTTTCAAGCGCAGAATTTATTTCTGTTAATACCGATAACCAAGCGTTGCTTTTATCAAAAGCACAAAAAGTTTTGCAAATTGGCGCAAAACTTACCAAGGGTTTAGGTGCAGGTAGTGATCCCAGTGTGGGTGAAGCTGCTGCAGAAGAATCTAAGGACGAAATCGCTCAACTCTTAGAAGGCACTGATCTTTTGTTCATTGCTGCTGGTATGGGTGGTGGTACTGGTACTGGTGCTGCTTCTGTAATTGCTAGAATAGCAAGAGAAATGGGTATTTTAACCGTTGCAGTTGTTACTAAGCCCTTCTCGTTTGAAGGTAGAGTTAGAAATACCAACGCAAATAAGGGTATTGCTAACCTTAAAAAACACGTTGATACCTTAGTTGTTATTCCTAATGATAAACTTTTACAATACTTACCCGCTCAAACTGGTATGCTCGATGCATTTAAGGTTGCGGACGATATGTTAAAGCAAGGTATCGTAGGTATCGTTGACCTAATTGCTACTCCTTCACTCATCAACCTCGACTTTGCAGACGTTAATACCGTTATGCGTAATCAAGGTTTGGCACACATGGGTATTGGTCGTGCTAAGGGCGAAAATAGAGTTATTGAAGCGGTTAGACAAGCAGTATCTAGTCCGTTGCTTGAAACTACTATCGAAGGCGCAAGATCAGTTATTATCAACGTTACTGGTGGTAAAGATCTTATGCTTAACGAAGTTAGTGAAGCCGCTGAACTCGTTCAAGGTATTATTGATGATTCTGCAAATATTATCTTCGGTGCTACCATTGATGAATCTATGGTTGATGAAGTTAAGATTACCGTTATTGCAACTGGTTTTGCAGCATTAGGCGAAGGCGAAGCACAAAAAGAAGAAAAGCCTGCCGTAAGTCTTAAGCCCGAAAAGAAGGCTGAAAGTTTTGTTCCGCCGCTTATTCGTGAAATCGAAGCAACTGAAAAGCGTTTACAAGACCAAGCAGAAGCGCAAGCCGCAGTAGAATCTGCGCCCGACTTAAACAAAATTGAAGAAGAACTCGAAGCAGAACCCGAAAGAAAGGGTATTGAACTTCCTGCATTCATGAAGAAATTGTTTAAGAGATAATCTCTATAAATAATACGAAAACCCCGACGGAAATCCGCTGGGGTTTTTATTTGTTTTAAAAGGGGATGTGCTTTTTAATAGTAAATTTACAAGTAAATAATACTTGCATATTTAATCAGTTTATTTTGCTGCTGCGTTGCTTTCGATGGGGGTAATAATAGGTTTGCCGTCTTTGTCTAATAACACGGTAAGCCCGCCAGAATACCCGCCAGAATGGTATAAATAATTAACGCCAGTTTCTTTATCTACCCAAATTTCAGTAGAACCAGCGCCTTGGCTATAAATTTTAATAAATCTTTTCTCTTTTGCCATTATTGTAAACTCCAAATTATTTTGTTAGTAAATTTATTATACTTTACTTATAAGAATAAATCAAGTGCGTTGTTAAAAAACAAAAAAAGCAAGTGAATTTCACTTGCTTTTATTTGCTGGTCGGAGTAGCGAGACTTGAACTCACGGCCTCTTGCCCCCCAGACAAGCGCGCTACCAACTGCGCCATACCCCGATTGCTTAGATATTGTACCA